>NZ_CP036264.1:6047640-7247640 GCF_008035925.1 Stieleria maiorica | reverse complement strand
CTGCGCGGGGCAAATGAAACGACGCCACCATCGGCGAAATCGCCGACCCCTTAATCACACGCTTCTGCAGTTTCGATTCACGCAGCATGGGCATGTGAGCCAAGATCGGCGCCCCGACCACACTCTCAACTTCACCGGGATCCTTGAACGTCCGATCGGCCAACTCGGCCAGCATGGCCAACCCCAGCCCCAACATCAGCCCGCCCATGATGCCCATCATTGCGATCTTTGACTTGGAGGGCCAGATCGGCACGCTGGCCGGAACCGGCATCACCAGCAGGTCCGTGGAGAACCCGGAGTAGTCATTGGTGAGATTCAACTCTTGCAAACGCTTGAAGACTTCGTCGTAGCGGTTCTGAGCACGATCCAGATTTGCCTTGAGTGACGCACCTTTGAGAAAGTCCAGCTCGACCTGCTTGGCCAGCTTTGTCTCCTGATCCGAAAGCGCCAGCAATTCAGCCTCGCGCCTTGCAAATTCATTCAAGTCGCTTTTCAGCACTGCGTAATAGGTCCCCAGAATTTCCGACGGCGGGACATCAAACGCCTTTTCACCGGCACCCCCAGCCTGCTCCGCATCGGACAACTCGCCGATCTTTTCGAACGCCCTGATCTCCGCGTCAAGCGCCACCACACTCGGATGCCCCATCCCAAACGCCGTCACCAAGACCCGCCGCTTGCTTGTCAGTTCCAACAACCGCTGCGCGGCAGACTGACGGGAACTCCTTGCGATTGCCTGAGACTCACTTTCCCCCGCACTCCCAGGCTGCCGTTGCTTCTTGATGCTGATCAGCGCCTGCAGTCGCGTGACCTCCGTGTCGCTCAGCAGGGTCATCACGTCAGCATCGGTGATCTCCTCCGGCGCCTTCCCGTCCACGGCTTCGGCGATGACCGATCGCCTGGAGCGAGTTTCGGCAAGCACACGCCGAACCGAAGCCAATTCTTCTTCAATGCTTTTCAACCGTGCCCGGTGCACATCCTCCAGCGTCCCGACACCGCTGCCACTGACATTCACCAACGCCGGCACCGATGCAACAAAGTTCCGATACTCCTCATCCGCCTTCCGCAAATCCATCTCGTTTCGAAGCTGGGCCTTTGCAATCAACTCGGCCGCCTCGGCACCGACATTCTCCGAATGCCCCTCGACGTAGTTCTGATAGGTGTCAAAGATCGCCTGAAGCACCCGGGCGGCAACCTCGGGGTCCTCGTCCTTGTACGTCGCTTTCAACAGGCTTGCCGCACTTCCGGCCCCTTCGCCGCCCGTGCTGATCGACAGCCCGCGCTGGAGCTGCCCCACACTGCGGCCCAAACTCTCCCGCTCGATCGCCTGCTTGAGGATCTTGGGACTCCCGAAAAGCTCCACGTGAGTCGAAAGAATCTCCTCTTGCATTGTCACGGCACCGTCAGACGCGTCCCTCACACCAGTGGCGGCAACTTTCGTTGACAACTGCCCGACGAGCACCGCCAAGCTTGACTGGTAGACCGGCTTTTGCTTGACGAAAAAAATTGTGGCGCACGTCGACCCGACCAAAAGCCCTAGCATGATCAGATGAAATCGGCGACGGACGATCCCCAGCAGATCAATGTTCAATTCCGCGCCGTCGTCAGCCTCGAAAGCCTCGTCTTCGTATCGCTTCATAGTTTCAGTGGGGAGGGAGGGAAAGTGCTTGACGCGAAAAGTGGTCTAGATCGTTGAGAGAGCCCCACGCCTGCAAACAGCTGGCCGACGAAATGAACAAGTCCGGTCGCACGAGAAAAGCCAGCCACACTCCAGGCGCCGCCAACCTGGACTTCGTCCCTTTGGGTGACATCCACCGCGGCTGCAACAATCCAACAAGGCAAATCAAAACGGCTTTTGCAGGCCTAACGTGCGACCGAGCAAGACGTCTGGGTGCATCTTCGATCGATCACTTCGGACTTCGTCCGCATGGGTGACACCGGCGAGCAATCCAACTCGCGTGTGTGCCCCCTCACGCTGCGGCGGTAGGCTAACCACCAATCATGCCTTGGCAAGAGAGATGTTGGATCGAATCTTTGCCGTGGTAACGTAAGCCGCGTCGACTGACGTTAGCGGAGTTCATTCGCGCGTTGAAATGCAATGTGAAGTTTTATTCACCGAAGAGAAATGTGCTGGTCACATGGAAAGATGGAACTGCACACGGGCCGTCACACAGCCACCGCGCACACTCGCACTTGTACGGGCGCGCAGCTAAACATTGGTTGGCTCGATGCGCAAAGAACGATCTAGTAAACACACGCAAACAACGCCCATCGACGTGCGAATCAATCGTGATTCATCGCGACGATCTGCAATAGGAATCGACTCAATCACTTCAGTTTTACGAATGACGTGAATCACGATTCGAGACGAAGCAGAAGGCGGATTCGACACAACCGCCAACGCTTCACGCCGCAGCGATCGCCCCTGCACAACCCCACTGCAGATACCCCGGATCACCCAGGGCCATTGCGATGGGCAATCCGCCAAATGTCCAGCAAGGTGCACCGTGACGCCGGTATTGAATCGCGCATTACAACAGCATTTGCAACCTGCGAAACAATTGCGCAGTTGTCCTTTAGGAATGCTTCGACTTTCAGCGAAGCAAACAATACATCAACCTGCTGCACTAAACGTCGCGCCAGCAAAAAGAAAGTGCGTCATCGATTTGAGTCGGTAAATTGCGGTCTGAACGCACACTCCCGGGCCTAAACAGCGATTCCGCGTGTCGGTTTGGTCCATGACTTGCTTACTGCTCCAACCTGCGTCGTCGGGCGGCTTAGACAACGCGAGTTTTCTTCACCAAGATTTCTCTTAACCCGAGTGATCTGCCATGCCCGCCAACTCAAGCGATACGAATTTGTTCACCGCTAGACAACGACGAATCAACCGCCATCCGTGGTACCTGCGGTGGTTGAATCATCCAACTTACAACATCGTTGCACGACTGCGCTCACACCCCGTCTTTGACCCACGAAACACTTCCTGGCTGAGGACATTGTCTCGTCAAAGACAATGGGTGTATTTTGATCGACTAACATTGCGCTTCGTTGCCTTGGAGTGTTTGAACGCGAATGACCCGAGGCTTTGTGTGGAGCCGATCAGAGACGCAGTGTAGATCCAAATGCGTTCACCAGATCGAAGTCCAGACGACAAGAACGTTCCGCCGGAACCATCGATCGGCATGTATTGTAGGTCCGGTCTGGAGGTGGCAGACTCGGTGCCCTTCAGGTGCACCCCGATCGACCCACCAAGCCCTGGCTGTTGTGGACAATCGGTTTTAAAGAGGCGACTTATTGCTTGGGATCGATTTTGACGATCTCGGCTTGGAAGGTTTGCACGCAAGCTTGGATCCAGGGATGAGATTCGATCTCTCGCATCCGTTCCATGCGTTCCTTTGCCGATGCTTTGGGCGCGGGCTTTGGCGCTTGGGCGCGGCGTGGTGATGCGGCGCCGGCGACCAGCTGCAGCGTGACCGGGTGACCGACGATCTCGGCGAGCGCTTGGCAGACCGGACCACGATGCTCGGGCAAATCCATCCGTTTCATCGACATCGATGACTCGGCCGGAAACACCAAGTTGATCTTCGAATCGCCTTCCAGTTGCACGTCGGCCATCGAGGCGATCGAGGCCGTCATTTGCTGCACGCCCTTGAGCGCCATCGCAAGGACTTCTTGAACGTTCGACGAGGACAGCTTCATCCGGGGCATCGGCGGCGCGTCGGGTGAAGCTGCGTCGGTCCGATGCTGTGCCGAAACGGCCGGAACAGGTTGACTGGCGGCGGGCGAAGCAGCCTGACTGGCAGCGGGCGAAGCTGCTTGGTCGGCGGCCGCTGGGGCGACTTGGGGGATCGGCGGGGAGGACACGGGATCCTGCATCGGAGCAGCTGACACCGGTGAGGTTGCCGCTGGAATCACTGCCGCTGGAGTCACTGCCGCTGGAGTCACTGCCGCTGGAGTCACTGCCGCTGGAGTCACTGCCGCTGGAGTCACTGCCGCTGGAGTCACTGCCGACGGTGACTGTGCCGGTGCTGGGGTCGCCCCCGATGCAACCGTCGGTGTGACTGCCGGTGCCGTCTGTGGCTCAGCCGTTAGCTTTTTTTTTTGCGGGGGTGCGGCGGGCAGCGGTTTTCCGCTGCTGGCTGCCGCGGCCAAGTCCGCGATCGCTTGCAAGTCCGGCAGATTGCAAATCTGAATCACGGTGGATTCCAACAAGACGCGACCGTAGACACTGTGCCGAATTCGGACCAGTGTTTGATCGATCAGCGCCACGACGGCCAGCACGGTTTGCAGGCCCCAGGCCTGGCCCAGCTTCTTCAGCTCGTCGTGCATCGATGCGGCGGTATGCCGTTGCAGTGTCGCATCGCAGCCGACCGTGACGGCCATCAGATCGCGAAAGTACCCCAGCAATTGTTCGGCGATCCGTCCGGCATCGACGCCGGCATCAACGGCCGCATCCAGCTGCGCCAGTGCGGCGGCCGCATCGCGATCGCTCATCGCCTGGGCCAGCGAATGCAGTCGCTCGTCGTCGGCCGTGCCGAGCATCGAGTGCACTTGATCGGCCGTCAGATGGCCATCGCTGAAGCTGAGCACCTGCTCCAGCAAGGATTGGCTGTCCCGCATCGAACCGGCCGCCCGGCGGGCGACCAACTCCAGCGCCGCTTCATCGGCCTGGGCGTTTTCCGCAGCGACGATTTCCTGCAGACGTTTGACGATCTTGGAGACTTCGACCGGTGCAAAATCGAATCGCTGACAACGGCTCAGGACCGTGATCGGCATCTTTTCCGGGTCGGTCGTGCAGAAAATGAACTTCACATGCTCCGGCGGCTCTTCCAGCGTTTTCAACAGCGCGTTGAAGGCCGCCTGGGTCAGCATATGGACTTCGTCGATGATGTAAATCTTGAACCGGGATCGGCTGGGCCGAACCCCGACGTTGGCCCTCAGGGAGCGGATTTCGTCGATCCCCCGGTTGCTGGCGCCGTCGATTTCGATGACATCGATGTCTTCGCCCGAATCGATCGCCTGGGCGACGTCATCGTCATTGTCAAAGGTCGCACTGGGGCCGGCGGGATTGTTGAGCGCCTTGGCAAAAATCCGCGCCGTGCTCGTTTTCCCGACCCCACGTGCCCCGGTGAACAGGTAGGCATGCCCCACCCGCCCCGTCTCGATCGCGTTGGTCAAGGCCCTCCCGACGTGCTCCTGACCGACTAATTCTTCGAAATTCCTGGGGCGGTAACGGCGTGCGACAACGACGTACGAGGAATCAGTTGCGGGCGCAGGATGGTCGTCGGACATTCGTGGGGAAATCGTTATCGAACCGTGCGGGTGTCAGTCTGGGCATCCTACACGATATCGGGTGGAAATGAATCTGGTCACGCAACGGGGTGGTCAGATGATTGGGGGGTGAAGGACGAAAGGGTCAAAAAATGGGCTGGTCAAAAGATGAGGGGGAAAGGAGGGAGGGCAGAGAATTGCGTCTGAGGCTGGCCTGCCGTGTTGATGATCGCCGGTAGAGCGGGCCTCGCCGACACGGCCAGACCCGGGCGTTCTGATTTTTTGACCACTTCATTTTTTGACCCGCCGATCTCACCCCCGATCACCGGCTATCACGCGGGAGTCGTCGCCAGATTCGGATTCGTCGCGGCGGGTTTGCGGGTCGAAAACCAAACGATGGCGATTCCGATGACCGTGGTGGTCGTCAGCACGATCAACCAGGATGCCGGCAGGTGCATCTGGTTTTCGAAGCCGGCCCCCAGGAAATCGATCCGGTCCTGGTATTTTGCGGCCAGATTCAGCAGCGCGTTGTGGGTGAAATGCATCAGCACGCCCGGCCAGACACTCTGGGTGCGGTAGGCGATCCAACCGAGAATCAGCCCCAACAGGGTCGTCGGCACGAAGCGTTCGATCAGTAACATGTTGCCGGTGACCACGTGGAACAAGCCGAAGATGACCGCCGTCGTCATGATCACGCGTGCCGGCGACAGGACACGGCGAAGTGCCGTGAACAGGAATCCCCGAAAACACAATTCTTCGATCACCGCCGGCGCGAGCGCCAAACACCCCACCAGCAACCACGCCGGAGCGACCTTGAGCGCTTCGACCGTCTGCTTGGTTTTTTCGATCCGGTCGACATCCAATCCGCCGATCCCCAAGTGCTTTGCCACGACAAACGACTCGTGAGCGATCCCCCAAGCGCCCAGACCGATCAGCAGCGCGCCGACCAACGCCAGCGGCGAGGGCGGTGAAAGTTGATAGCTGGTGGAGAACCGACAACGCGCCAGCACCACCGACGCCAAGGGCAGCAACCCGAACGTGAACACCAGCGCGACGGCGTTGAGCGTCAGCACCCAATTGATCGACAACTCCGGAACGATTCGAATCAAGACGTTGCTGACCAGATAGTAGATCGGCACCAGCAACGCCAACGTCATCGCGGCGGTCTGGGGCGAAGGCGTCGGCGAAACACGTGTCGGGCGTTTCAGCATGGCGCCGAACGATTGGCCGCTGGTCCGGCTGACCGCATCGCTGCCGAACAACTTTGACGCAATCGCGATGGCCGCTGCAGCGTAACCGATCGTGCTGAGCACGGTGATCACGGCCGGCGCCGCATGTGCCGTGCCCTGCAACACCTCGCGTGCCAGTAGCACGATGTTGATCAACGGCGCGATCGCCAACGGGCCTTGCAAGGTCACACCCGGCATCAGCGACAACATGCCCGGCGTCAACGACAACAGCATGACGGGGATCAGGTAAGCCTGGGCTTCTTTGAACGAACGTGCGAAGCTGGTCAACGACAGCAACACGGCCGCAAAAAAACCGCTAAAGAGCACCAACAAGCCCAGGATTTGAAGCACGGCCACCCAAGGAAACGCGTCTTCGCCACCGGTCAGCAGCGGCAACAAACGTCCGGCCCACAACGTCGTGAACATGGCCAACAGATTTGCCATCGCGGTCAATAACGCGACGACCACGACCGCGACGTACTTGGAAAACAGTATGTAAGAACGCGGCACCGGCGACGCCATCAACGACTCCATCGTCCCCCGCTCGCGTTCGCCGGCGGTCAAATCGATCGCCGGATAAACGGCGCCGGTGATCGTCATCAACACCAGCACCAGCGGGACGATCGTGCCCAGCATGGACGGTTTTTCCGGCGCGCCGACCTTCGCAACGGAGACCTCCGCCGGCGGCGTGTAATCATTCGATTGTGACTGCAGGATCGTCTCGGCCCGCGCCAATCGCAACCAATGCAACCGTTCGGTCAACACGCGCTGGGCCCCCTGGCCGGCGACATCGCCGCTGTAGGCCGTCAGACGCAACCGTGGCGGATCGTCCAATTCGATTTCGGCGGCCAGATCAATCTTTTTCTCTTTCAACGCCTGATCGGGCGTCAGTCCGACCGACGTGGTGTTGACCACACGAAACGTCGCCAATTTCCCCTTGCTGGCCTTCAGGATCGCATCGGGCGGTTGGCTCATCGGGTCTTCCAACCAAGCGAGCAACAGCGAACCTTCATCGTCCGTTTCGACGCCGATCGTGTACGGCGTCTCTTCGGACGTTCCCGCCGTCGCCGAGACCAAAAAGCGGTTGAACGCCATGCTGAGCAACGGGTACACCATCAACGGCATCAACACCAGCGTGATGATCGTCCGCCGATCACGCATGGTTTCACGCAGCTCTTTTTGACACAACCGCACCAGCCGATTGCCGCCTTGATGGCTCCGCTTGCGTGGCCGCTGGGGTGCAACTGCGGTACTTCCGCTGTGAGATTCGTTCGACACGTTGGTCTAATTCCTGATCAAGTCCACGAAGATGTCTACCAACGATGCCTGGCCGGTTTGTTCCTTCAACTCGTTGAGTGTGCCGCAGTATCGGAGCTTGCCGGCGTGCAGCAATCCGAATCGATCGCACAAGCGTTCCGCTTCGTCCAAGCGATGGGTGCACACGACGACGGCTTTTCCACCGCGACGCAGAATGTCGATGTAATCAAAAATGGTTTGTACACCGACCACGTCCAGCCCGCGGGTCGGTTCGTCCAACAACATCACGGGGGGATCATGAATCAGACCGCGAACCAGCGTCACGCGTTGACGCTGTCCCGTGCTCAGCTCCCCGGCACGTCGATCCAACAGATGTTTGATGTCCATCATGTCCGCCAAGCTTTCACAGCGTTGTTCGGCCAACGTGGAGTCCACGGCATACAGGTCGGCGAAGTACAGCAACATCTCCCGGACGCTCAGCCACGGGTAGACGCCGTCGCTGGCCGAGACAAAACCGAGCCGACTTTTCACAGCCATCGGGTCGGTCGCGGTGCGGACACCGTCGACTTCCGCGTACCCGGAATCGGGTTCCAACAACCCCAGGATCATCCGCATCGTGGTGGTCTTGCCGGCGCCGTTGGGGCCCAGCAATCCGAAAACCTCCCCCGGCGAGATCCGAAACGAGACGTCATCGACGGCGGTCAACACGCCGTCGTCCAAGGGAAAGGACTTCGTTAGCGATTCGACATGCAGCATAGACGTCCGCATCCACCGAAAAGAGCACCAGGATTAGAAAAGTTTATCTCGCCGCCGGCCCGATCGCGGCCGGCTGATTCCACCGGTTCGCGCGCGGGATTTTGCCATGTCGCACAAGTGCAAAGCGCTTGCGAAATCACGTCTTGCGAAACCAAGGCAGGGTAGCGCGTCGACCAGCAAGACGATCCGGACCGGAATTTCATCAGGCGGTTTTCTCTGCTGACCGACATTTCGCTGCATTGTTACCGAGATTCGCCAGACTCGACTACTCCTAGTGACAGGTTCTGCGATAATCCGCACACGAATCGCGCTCGGGTGTCGGATCGATTGGCGGCCTCGACACCTTGAAACCCAGGGTTTGATCGCAACAATCGCGGCAAATGGTTCGCCGAGGAGGGAAAATACCAGCCCCCATCGGTCTGCCTACGCAACTCCCCACGACAAAGTTCCCCCAGTACATCGTCCCCCCCAACGCACAGTCCTTTGTCCGAGCCGACCGACACGAACGATCCGGCGCCCCTTCGCATCCTCTCCTGCTCCAATCCCGGTCGGCACGACGACTCCGCCCCTCCCGACGCGCCAGACGATGCCGACGAACGCGTCAAGGACAACGCCAGCGAATTCGAGATCGCTTCATTGAGCTTGAACACCGCCCCGGATGACCCGGGCGGCGATGACTCAGACAGCGATGACGAAGAACGCGATGTGGAGTCCGCCGCCGAAGACGCTCCGTCGGGCAAAACCGGCGAGAGCGATCCGGCAAGTTTTGTCGACAAACGGATCGCACTGTTCGGCCGTTTCGGCAGCATGAGTCATCGTGAAGCGGCCAACGTGCTGCAGTCGTTTCAAGCGGTCGTGGTGGATCTGCCCCGGCGTTCATCCTCGAGCCCGGCCAAAAAATCGGTTGATTCGGGCGACACCTCCGCGGACCGCTTGACGGTCGACCTGGTGGTCATCGGCGCCGACCAGCCCCCCCTCTCCCAGGGCGAGTTACTGCCGCCCGGCGTGATCGATGCCGCGGCCCGCGGCGAGCTGGAAATCATCCACGAAACCGAACTCTGGCAGCGGCTGGGGCTGTTCGATGTCGGACGCTCGGCGCAACGTTATTACACGCCGGTCATGTTGGCCGACTTGCTGGGCGTTTCGGTGCGCGTGGTCCGGCGTTGGCAACGACTGGGTCTGATCACGCCGGTAACGACGCTGCACAAGCTGCCTTACTTCGACTACACCGAGGTCGCCACCGCCAAGCGACTGGCCGGCTGGATGTCCGCCGGGGCCAGCCCCGCGGCGATCGAACGTCGGTTGGTGGATTTGATCCAAGTGCTTCCCAATATCCGTCGACCACTCGACCAACTCTCGATTCTGGTCGAGGGCAAACACATTCTGCTGCGGCAAGGCGATGGATTGGTCGAACCGGGCGGTCAGATGCGGTTCGATTTCGATGCGTTGGAAACCGACGCGGAACCGGCACGCGACGTCCTGGCGTTCGAACCGCCCGACCAACCGCCGATGTTGCGCTCCGTCGCCCCGGCGGAGCACGATCCGATTTTAGAAGCCGCGTATCAAGCCGAAGATGAAGACGACTTGGAAACCGCGATCGATTTGTATCACACGATCTTGGCCCGCGACGGCGCCCGAGCCGAAATATGCTTCCAGATCGGTGAACTGCTGTATCGAATGAACTTTCTGATCGCCGCACGCGAGCGGTATTACAGCGCGATCGAAATCGACCCCGAATTTGTCGAAGCCCGGGCCAGCTTGGGCGCCGTGCTGGCCGAACTGGGGCAGTTGGAACTGGCCGTCGCCGCACTGCGTGGCGCCCTGTCGATGCACGAGGATTATGCCGACGTCCACTACACGCTGGCAAAAACACTCGACCGGCTCGGCGATGATCTGCAAGCCCTCCAGCACTGGCAGCGGATCGTGCAGCTCGCCCCGGACAGCCCCTGGGCAGCAGAAGCGAGGGAGCGGTTGGGGATTTAAAGGGAGAAAATGGCAGAATGATGCAGCGGGGAGACAAGAAGATAGGTGACAAGAAAATGAACTGCTGGAAGTGATTCATCCGCCGTCAGTGCCGCCCCATCATTCTGCCACCCCATCATTCTGCCACCCCATCGTTTTGCCCCCATCGTTTTGCCCCCATCGTTTTGCCCCCATCGTTTTGCCCCATCGTTTTGCCCCATCGTTTTGCCCCATCGTTTTGCCCCATCGTTTTGCCCCCATCGTTTTGCCCGTCCGCCAACCTCAACAAAATCAAAAAAGAATCCGCAACGGATTCGCTAACGCAACGAAAACGGAGAGCTCGCAGACCAACGAATTCGAAATGGGGACACCGACGTGAGCTGGTCCTATGACAGTGCGGCCCAAGTGTGGCGATGCACGAACTTTTCCGATTTACAGTACGCCGAAATCAACAACTTTGCCGAGTTCGGCCAACCGGTCAGTCCCTATCAAGCGGGTTACGACCACGATCACGTGCCTGATTTCGGCAATGTGGTGATCGAAATGACGCAGGCTGCGGTGATGACCAGCGGTTACGGCGAAAACATCACGGCATTGGATTTCCCCCTGGTCAACCATTTTCTCGACAACGGCGTGTTGATGGGCGACACCAGCTACATGCCGCAGGTGGTCGAACGCGGAGCCGACGCGATTCTCGCTGCCGTGGGTGCGATTCCACGCCTGCCATCAGGCCGGCACCAATTAGGGCACCTGATCGCGCGCGGCGCCGTTCGAAACCGGGACCGGTTTATCACGACGAATCTCTACGGCTGGGGTTCCTACGGCATCACCCCCGGCAGTATTTCGGCCGCCGACGCCGCTTACATTCACGGCACGGTCAGCTTTGCCCTGAAACGCAACACCGTGTTTGTGGTGACCTCCGCGGAACGTCGCGTGGAAGCAGAAATCGGTGCCGGAGATGACAACTGGGACTTCAACTCCAGCACCATCAACCCGGCACTCAACGCCACCGTGGCCACACTGCTCGGTCCGGACCACTACAACCTGACCGCTCCCATCCGAATCCAATTCCGCGGCACCGGCAAACGGATGACCGCGACGAAGCGACTGTAGAGAGGGTCCGCCGACCGAGGCAAGACGTCCCATCCACGAGCGTCGATCGGAAAAGGGTGCAGGTACGAACGGCACAGGCATAAGCGTTGGTGTTTAGTCTTTAGGCGATCCCCGGTCGCCGCTTCGCAGCGATAGTGGGCGGCTAAAGCCCAATACCAGCTAGACCATTCCCCATCGTCTTCGTAGAAACCATTCCACGCTCAGCGCGCCGGCGAACAGGGTGAACACCAACCAACCGCTGCCGGGGCCGTCGCCTAAGCGATTCTTTTCAATCACGGGTGTCTCGGCACTGCGTCGTTTCGCGGCAATCGTCTCGATCAAGGCGTCGATCTGTTGCGGATCGAATGACGCTCCACCGTGGTCGGCGGTCAGGTCGGCTAGCTGTTTCATGTAAACCGGGTCGGCCATCGGGCGTGCCAGTTCGCGACTGGTTTCGGTGACTTGAAAGGCGACTTCATCCGGCTCGACGGAGGCATCACCGTCGGCGCGGACGACAAGTTTGTAGAAACCCGGTTCCAGTTCGGGGATCTGTCCGCTGATTCGGGGCTGGCCGCCGGCCGTCGCCGTGACATCCAGCGGTGTTTCCTTGCCCTGTTCGTCGACCACCACTGCAGATAACGTGACGTCGTCGACGACATCACCGACGCTTAATAGCCGGGCGCGAAACTCGGGCCTACTGTCAGATTCAAAACGGCGCACGTCCATCTCGGCGATCAAGCGGTCGCCACCGGATTCTTCACGCGACATCAACCACAACATCAACTGACGCCAAAACCGTTGATGGACCTCCGCTTTGCCTGCCCGCCACCAACGGTACGTCTCGTCGATCGCCAACGACGCCACCCGTCCCTTGCCGTAGCTGCCGATCACCAACAGTGGTTCTTTATCTTCGGTTTCCAGCAACGTTTGCACGCCGGCGGCAACCTTGGCGCCGACCAACCGATTCGCACCGCGAAGCTCCGGCAACGAATCCCAAACCGCTGCCGGATTCGGTCCGCCGAGATCGACGATCGGATGGCGACGTGCAAATTGCACTTTGATCGGCCCGGGGAGTTGAGAATCGGAACGTGCCGCTCGCTCCGCCGGAGTCATCACTCCGCGTGTCGGCGGGCGGCGTCGCGAGGGATCCATCTTGATCGGCAGCACGTCGACCAGTTTCCCGTCACCGTAACCACCGGTCCCGTAGGTCTGCAGTCCGCCGAGCGTGATCAGGCCGGCGCCGTCGCTGACCCGTGCGGCCAGTTCCTCCAGTTGGGCGTTTCCCAAGGCATTGGAATCGAGGTCGCCGATGATGAAGATGTCGTAGCGTCCGGGTTTTAAAACGGCGTCCAACGAAACCGGCCAGGTCCGGTCGCCCCGGATCGGCGCGTAGTCGAGTTCCAAATCAGGAAATCGGCGCAGTGAACGGCGCAGAAACGTTTGTTCCGGTCGGCCGGGACCTTCCAGAATCAAAATGCGGCCGCCGCCTTCGCGGACGTCGACGAAGGCGGTTTGGGTGTTGTTGCTGGTCACCCATTCGCCTTCCTGGGTCGCTGCTTGGACTTGCAAACGATACAGCCCCGGATCGGGTGCGGTCATCGGAATCGTCAGCGCGAGCGTTTCCCGCGCCCCACTCGGATCGATCTGTCGCGACCGCGCTTCGGTCTTGGTTCCATCGGCGGCGATCCACGAAACGGCGACCGGGATTTGTCGGCGGGCCAAACCGTTCGCCTGCACGGTCACGGAAACTTCAAATTGGTTTCCGGCGAACAGTTGGAAGCTGTCCGGCAAGTTGGTCAGTGCGACGTCACGTGCCGAAGCGTCGGTGCTGGGCGGTCCGATCGGGACCGTCCACAGCGGAACGGCAAGCGCATCAAGCACTTCGGCACCGCGGCGGGCGGCAGTACTTTGATCAGCGGCCTGACGCTCCGCACCACCGACCGCGGTTTGAGTCCCGTCACCCAACAGGACCACACCGGCCATCGGTTTACCCGCCGACGCGTCGATCGCCCCCTGCATCGCCAACCCGAGATTGGTTTCGTCGCCGAGTGGCTGCATCGAATCCAAACGGTCGGCCAGTCTTGCGATTGCGTCTCGCTCTTGTGCCTGCGCGACCGATTCGGAGATGGAATCATAGCGGATCAGGTGGACGTCCAGCATGTCATCCAGCCGGCCGACTTCCGCGAACAGCTTTCGCAGCGCCGTCTTTTGGCTGGCCCATCGATCCGTCCCGTCACCGTCGGGCAGCGACATGCTGCGTGAGGTATCGACCGCGACCACCAGCGTCGCCGCGGCGGGACGGTTGTCGGTGCGAACCAACGTCGGTCGCATTGCGGCGATCAACAGCACGATGCCGGCCAGCGACCGCAGCAAGATCAACCACTTTCGCTTGGACGGATCCTCGGTCGGCGGCGTGACCAACGCGATGACCGCGACGACGGCCGCGGCCGCCGCCAGTGCCACCCAAAGCGATCCATACAGCGGTTCCAGGGTGAATCGCGTCATGCCGCCGATCTCCGAACCGCGGATCCGGACGTTGTCGCAGCAGAGCGACGATAGAAGCGATTGCCCAAAACCTGTTCCAGCATGAAAACCAGCAGCGCCAACAGCATGATGGGGGACCACAACGAAACGACTTGGGTGCCATCGGTGGCCGTCCAATCCATCTCTTCGAGCGAATCGATTTGCCGCAACTGATCGGGACCAAACAGGCGTTCCAATCGGTCGGAATCCAAACGCGTGGTCGACAACTTCTCGCGTTGCAAGTTGGCGGTGAAGCCGAGTCCGGTTTCGTCGCCGCGAATCCAGTGCACGCCGCTGTGTTTCGGTTGCCCGACCACGATTCGCGATGCCAGGTCCCCTTCGGATGAGTTGCCGGGGGGAAGATTGATCGGAACCGGCGTCGCCCCGACCGGTGGAAACCATTGCAATCGGCGCGGGTTTCCGTCCGCTCCGGTTGCGGCTTGATGACGGATAGGGATCGAAACCGGGGCACCGACCTGCGTCGTCCAGGATTCGGCGCTGCGTCCGGTCACGTAACGGGTCACGTCGCGGACCAACGAAAACGCCGGCCAATACTCGTCGGATTGAAACAATTGGTTCCAGGTCGACGATGGCGGCGCGATGGCTGGGATCGGAGTGGTCAGCACCAGGATCCGCCCCGCTCGCGTGCCCGATGTCAGGTCAGCGGAACCCTGGTCATTGCCAATTGCTTCCGAAGCCCACTGGACCAACGCCGCATGCTCGGTGCCGGCGTAGCGCATCAACACCTGCGTTCGGCTGGAGGATGCGAGCTGCCAGTACTGGTGGATGCGGAAATCTTGAAACGGTACCCCGCCGGGCGTGTTGGCCAGCGTGACCAATGCGGGATGCGAGACGGCGGAGATTTCCAGAAAGGTCCCCGGATCGGGAACACGCCAGCGTCGACGAAACAGTGGCCAACCATCGACGGCGACCTGCCCTTGTCCCAACCGATCGCCGACAGCCACAAACACGCTGCCGCCCCGATCACGGTATCGAGTCAGTTCCGGTTCACCGAGCGCGCTCTCGGGCGGGTCAAGCAAGATCACGCCGTCGAAATCTGTCATTCGTGATGCAGCCAGATCGTCGTAGCCGATCCGCTCGATCGCATACTGTGATGACGGGTCGTCGATCGGCGCCGGAGCCGACACTGCCCAGGCGATCTCCTCCGCTTCCTCCGCCTGATCGCCGATCAACAACAATCGACTCGGCGGCAACACGGCGACGCTAAAGTAACTCGCATCGTCGATCGCCAACGCATCCTCGCCGATCAAACGGATCGCCCCGTGGTGCAAACCGACGGAAAGCGGCGGCAACGTCATCTGCAATTCCACGTCACGGCCCGGTTGCAACGTCACACTCAATCGGTCGACCGGTTTGGCCGGGGGACGAACAATCTCTCCGTCGCGCACCACCGGCATCGCGGGGCTGCTGGGATACAACACACATTCGGCGGTGACGTTCAGCGATCGCCCCGACGGTGTGGCTGATGGACTTGGTTCATTGTCCTGCCCCGACTCCGAAACCTCGGCATCGGTTCCTCCCAGAGTCGCATCCACGCCGCCGAGCGACAACACGGCGGCGACCGCAATCGATGTTTCGGGGGCGGGAGAGGTATCCGAAAGTGTCGGCAACGAAACAGATCGATTCGAACCGACGTAGCCGCCCATGTCCCAAACGGTCACGCGAATGTCCGACGACTCCAGCAGCGCGGCCATCGACGATTCCGGCGACTCGGCGGAGAAACTCGACTCGGCCAATCCGCTTAAGACCACCAGTTGCCGTGACGGTATCTCGCTGGTTTGCAGCAATCGGGCCGCCGCTTCGACCCGCGACTCCAGCGACTGGACGACCTCCAGGGCCTGTAGGGCGTCGGTCTTGGACAATGCCCCGGTCACGTCAAGCGAAAATGCGGCGGGGGCGCTCGAGCGATCAATGACGGCGATGCGGCTTTCCCGGGTGGCCGCCAAGATCAGTTGCTTGGCGGCGTCACGGAGCCGGTTCAGTTGGGTTTCCTCCGCCGAACGCCAAGCCGACAGAGGTGCATTGTCAACGACGATCGCCAAGGCAACCGGCGTCGCGTCATCGATCTGGGGTTTGGTGCCGCTGGCCAGGGTGTAGCCGGCCCAGCCAAGCGCGGCGACCAGGACGAATCCGGCAGCGCCCAACAGCGCCCAGACCAAGTGTTTTTGGTTCGGCTTGCCCGCAGCGACCGAAGCCATCGCCAATAACGCGATCCCCGCGAGCGATAGGATCCCGATGGTCGACCAGGTCATCGAGAGCGTCCCGGCGATCACCGGGCGTGCCAACGCGAGCGCGAGAACGGCGAAGGCGGCGATGCGTAACGCCAACAACCACCAGCGCCGCACGCGGACCTTGCTGCGGTTGGTTTCGAATCGCTGTGTCAGCAACCGCACCGACGGAAACACCACCTGCCTGGGTTCTTTCCGCGCGATCAGGTGCAACGCGATCGGGATCCCGACGGCGGCCAGCGCGATCAATAAGGTGGTATTTACAAAGGTCACGGATCCGTCCAGCTAGTCATCCAGTGCCCGCTTTCGCATGCGGCGGATTTTATCTTGGTGATGGCGGTGCGTTCGGAACGCATCCAAACCCGCAAGGATCACGATCACCACCAAGGTCAACGTGACGATCGACCAAGCCGCCAAATAGACGACGCCGACACCCGCAAACGTGGCCGCCAAGATCAACGCACCGCAAATCCCGATCAAGACGTTCACCAACAGACGCGACTTCTTGCGTCGCCGGCGATACTCGATGTCATCGTCGCCGTCAAACGTGTCGTGAGGCCAACCGTGGTGTTCGGTCCACTGCAGCCAGATCGCAAAAAACAACAACGTGACGCCCAGCAACAATCCTCCGGCGAACATCGCAAGTACTCCTATCGAGTCGGATCGGTGGTCGCAGAACTTTGCGCGACGAGCCACTGGTGCGCGACCCAGACGACCGCCGCGATCGACTGGCCGCTACAGTTTTCCGGCACGTCTTGCTCGGTATGCCAATACGACGGAGCGCCGATCCCAGGACGCGGGTAGTCGAAATCGATGACATCGATCGTCGGAATCCTGGCGATCTGGTTCAGCGGCAAGTGATCGTCGCGGAGGTCGTGACGCGTCCGCATCACAAAGGCCTCGACCCCCAGTTGATCCGCCTTTTTCCAAAACGATCGCGCCACCGACTTCGCGTAGCGGATGCTGTTGGCTTCATAGTACAGCTTCAACTCTTTGTCACCGATCATGTCAAACAAGACCCCGGCGGTGTAGGGCACCGCCGGCGGATCGTTCTTGTATTGTTCGGCAAAGTAGGTCGAACCGATAAAGTACCGCCCACCGTCGCGCTGCCAGATATACTCCTCGCCGTCAAACAACACCAGATCGACGCCGACATCAGGGGGCAGATCATCCAGCTGATTGGCCAATTCCATCAATCCCGCGGTACCGCTGGCCCCGTCATTTGCTCCGATGAACACGCCCCGCGGATTGTGTCGATCCCGATCCGGGTAGGGGCGGGTGTCATAGTGGGCACAGAACAGAAAACGTTTGGGGCGTTCGGGATGCCAGGACGCGATCAGATTGACCATCGTCAGTGCCGAACCGTCACGTGGATCGCGCGTTTCAAACACCTGGCGAGTCACCGTCGCACCACGCTGGCCGAAGAACTCCTCTAACAGTCGCTGCTGACGTACCATCGCGGCGCTGCCGGACGGTCGCGGTCCGAGGTCACACAATTGTTGCAGATACGACATCGACCGATCGGCGTCGTAACGATCGGGAATCGCACCACGCGTCGGGCTCTCCACCGCGACCACACCCCGCCGAAATGCTCCGGAGGAGAGCGCGATCAACAGCCCCCCACCCCCGAGCAGCGCGGCGATCAACAGCCAGGCCAATACGGCGCGGCGTTTCCCCCCGGAATGATACGGATCGCTTGCGTCGGAGTTTTCCACCTCGCTCATCGGCGGGTGCGATCGTCCACGCGGCAAAGACGTCATCGCTGGAACGGATGTTCTGGTCATTCAAAGTCCATTGGCAGACGTCTCTCGGATCACCGGCGGCAGCACCTGAACGCGGCCGGAGAGTTCATTGTATGCGCTCAAGTCGCGATCGGGCTAGGCGTTGGCCGCGGGTCGCCGCGTTCTCCGAACTCGGCGTGAGGCAAAGCTTCGCTTTATCGCGTGCGCCGAGTTCGGAGAATGCGGCGACTGTCCAGTCTTACCCGAAACCGAGCCTAGGGTAGACCACAAGCAGACGACCACAATTCGGTTTGCGGGTTCCGCGCCCGTAGCGGAAGCCGCCAAGGCTTTCGGCCCCCGCATGCGGCGTCGCCACGCCGGTGCGAAACTCTTGGCGAGTTCCGCGACCCGGAACCGAAGCGGCGGTCGTCGACCATCACCGGTGCGTCAAAACAGCCGGTTGTACCCGTTCAGCGCCGCGACGCGGTAGGCTTCGGCCATCGTCGGATAGTTGAACGTCGTTTCGATAAAGTATTCCAGGTTCAGGTCGTTCGAATCCATCACCGCTTGGCCGATGTGAACGATTTCCGACGCGTTGGCGCCGAAGCAGTGCACGCCCAAGATCTTTAACGTTTCACGATGGAACAGGATCTTGAGCATCCCGACGGTGGTCCCCATGATCTGGGCGCGGGCCAAGCTTTTGAACTGACTTTGGCCGACTTCGTAAGGCACGCAGGCTTCGGTCAATTCCCGTTCGGTCTGGCCGACGGAACTGATTTCGGGGCTGGTGTAAATTCCCGTCGGCAGATCATTGACTCGCAAGTTACCATCTTTTCGCCCCAGGACGTGCATCCCGGCCGCGCGGCCTTGGGTGTACGCGGCACTGGCCAGCGAGGGATAGCCGATCACGTCGCCGACGGCATAGATGTGCTCCTTGGCGGTTTGGAATTGATCGTCGACTTCCAATTGGCCACGTCCGTTGGGCACCAAGCCGATGTTCTCCAGCCCCAGATCATCGGTGTTTCCCGTGCGTCCGTTGGCCCACAACAGGACGTCTGTCTTGATCTGTTTGCCACTTTGCAAGTGCAAGACGACACCATCGTCGTGGCCTTCGATGCGTTCGAACGTTTCATTGTGACGAATCACGACACCTTGATCACGCAAGTGATAGGACAAGGCGTCGACGATTTCATCGTCCAAGAATTCCAGCAACTTGCCACGGGTGTTGACCAGGTTGACCTTGACGCCGATGTTTCGAAACATCGAGGCATATTCGGTTCCGACCACTCCGGCGCCGTAAATGGTGATCGAACTGGGTTTCTCCGCGAGCCCCAAAACCGTGTCGCTGTCGAAGATCCGCGGGTGGTCGAAATCGACTTCCGGCGGCCGATAGGGTCGCGCACCGGTCGAAATCACGAACGCCTTACTGCGGATCGTTTCGCCGTTCTCGATCGCGACGGTGTGATCATCGACGAAACGCGCGTGGCCGAAATGGATCGGGACGCTGTTGCGGTCATAAAACGACTGACGCATCGTCACCTGTTTGGCGATGATTTCCGCCGTGCCCCGGCGCAATTGTTCCATCGTCGGACTGGTGTTTATGCCCAATTCGCGAAACACCGGATTCTTCAATACGTTCATCGTGTTGGTGATCGTGTACCGCAAGGCCTTGCTGGGAATCGTCCCCCAGTGCGTGCATCCGCCACCGATCTGACGGTATCGTTCAGCGATTCCGACCCGCAGACCGCCTTTTCGAGCCTGCATCGCCGCCCCCTCGCCCCCCGGGCCGGTCCCGATGACGAAAAGGTCATAATCGAAGTCCGTGTCAACCATTTGTGTCCGCTTTTTCTTTCGAGTGCTCAATTCGTGCACCGCTTGTTTTACGATGTTGATCGCGTCAGTCCAATGCGATGCCGAGGGCATGGAGCAATAAAGGTTGGGATCGCAATCGAGGACATGGCTCTACATGTCCCTCAAACAGATCTCGCGAACGATTTTGATCGCCCGACGACAATGACCGCGGTCTGTCTTGGCCAGAGGGGCCGAACACCCGCGCCGTCTGCGACTCATTGTGTGGCTTTGGACAGACCGCCGGCCCCCTCATCCCCAACCCTTCTCCCCCGCAAAGCCGGGGGAGAAGGGAGCTGTCGTAAGTTCATTATCCACACGACATCCCTACCGCACTTCGATGTTCAGCGGTGGGATCGCGGCGTAGATGCCGCGGGTGAAGATCTGTTCGATCCAATTGTCCAGACGCACGATCGGACGTTGGGGCACGATCACCACGTCGCTGTCTCGCAGCCAGATCTCGTCGGCCGGTGTCGGCCGCTTGCCCAACACCGCCCCTTGCAAATCCAACATCGTGGACACCAGTCGCCAATCCTCGGCCCGTCGCAACACGACGACTTGCCGCATGTTGCCGCCGGGCAGATGACCGCCGGCACGCGCGATCGCGCCGAGCACCGTGGTCGGTCCTTCCAATTGAATCCGGTTCGGCGTTGCGACTTCACCGAGCACATAGACGAAATGATTGGCTTGCTGCGTCAGGATCGGTTCGGCTTCCAATCCGACGACCAATTCGCGATAGCGCAAGTTGATCTCTTTCTTGAGTTCCGGAAGCGAGAACCCCTGAACGCACAACCCACCGATTCCGGGCAGCCGAATCTTTCCGTCCGGCATCACCGTGACCGTGAGCGCCTGTTGTTGCAATCCGCTCTGACCGCCCACGGCGTTTCGAATGTCTTCGGCCAAACGGTTGGTACGAACCGGCGTGACATCGATCGACGGTTCGTCATAAAGTTTCTTGTACTTCTGTTCCAGCACGTCGCGGAGCTGACTGATCGACAGTCCCGCGGCATGGACCTGCCCTAGCAACCGAACCGTGATCGTCCCATCGGGTTGGATCTCCAGTCCGCGGTCGAGTGTACCACGTTGCAAATCCTGATCGGCGACCGATTCGATCAGCACTTCGTCACCGGGGGCCAACCGATAGTCGCCTTGATCTTGACGACGCGTGATCAGGTAAATGACTTGCAACTGATCACCGGGCCGCAGGCGATACTCGCCCAAATGCGCATACCGCGAGGGACCGGCGTAGCCACCCGGACCATAGGCGTCAAACGGCATCGGTTGCATGTCACGCCAACGCCCTTCCGCTCCGCAATGATCCTGACAATCGACCGCCATCATGCACTTGGGACATCCGCTTTTGCAGGGGTAGCCACCCGGAACATTTCGACATCCACAATCGGTCTCCGGCATCCTGACGCCGCCAGCCGCCGGGACACCAGCCGCTGTGGCACTGGGCGCTGTGGCACTGGCCGCTGTGGCACTGGCCGCTGTGGCACTGGGCGGCGGAGAGACGGCAACTTGGGCCGAAGCGATCGTGCAAGCGAACACGCAACCGGCCATCGCGACGGCGGCGATCCACGCCGAAGCGAGGTTCAGTCGAGAGGATGATTGAGACTGCATGGCAAAATCTCGCTTACACGAATGACATTGAGCGTGATCGATTGGATCGCGGCGAGCGATCCTGGAACGGCGTCGCATTACCACAATCTCGGAAACTTGCCGAGGAACCGTTTCATCGCGGAGCCCTGCTGATCGGTTGAGGCGGTGGGCGAGGCTGCGGTGGATGCGTCGTAGGGTTGGAATTCATCGACCGAGAAGGCTGGATCCACCGTGGGTTCGTCTTGTCGGGGATCCATCGCCGGATCTTCGGTCGGATTCGCTTTCGCCCCGATCAACGGCAGCCGAAACCCGGCCAACGACGCCGGGATGAATCGCGACGCTTTCTTCGCGCTCTTTTCAGGCTTCGTCTCGACGGGCACGGCCGGTTGGACCGCCGCCGGTTGGCGTTGGTTTGGAACCTCTGCCGCGGGACGGACCAGCGTGTTGACCGCCGGAGAGATGGATGCGAACTGGGCCGGCGACAGTTCGATCACCTGGGGCAGTCGTTGTTCCGCGACGACCGGCACGGTCGGTTGGATGCCCGGTTGAGTGCTCGGTTGGTCGGGCGAGACGCCGCCGACGGCAGGCTTCCCGCGCGCCATCACGGCGTCCAGCGCCGAGGCGACCTCTGCGGTCGGTGCGAGTGTCATCGCATGGCGCAGCGTCCATTGTGCTTCGGCGTCCAGCCCCATGTCGGCCAGCTGCATGCCCAGACGCGTCGCCAAACTGGCGTTGGAAGGCTGGCCCTGGAGCGCGGCGCGGCGGAGACAGAGCGCCGTTTCTTCGGGCAACCAATTCGTTTCGTTGCGTCCCAGTTGGATCGCGGCGATCAAATCCATCGCCTGGGCCGCTTGGACCTGGCGGGCAGCCAGAGGCGCCAGTTTCACGCGTGCAAAATCCAAGTAGCGATCGGCTAGCTGGGGAGGTGTTAATCCGTTGGGCGACATCCCAGCCGTCGCAGGCGTTTGATGCGAGGACGCGATCGCCGCAATCATCTCGACATCGACCGCCGCCCCCGCCGCCACAAAATCCCTGGCCTCTCCGATCGCCGTCCGAGCGACTCGCATGTCCGCGGCGGCCGTGATCGATTGTCCCGGCGCGGCGTTTTGCGAATCGGCGATGTCGATCCCCGTCGCCGTCAACTCCAATGCCGTCCATGCCGATGATTCCGCCGACGACCAAGCCCCGACGGAGTATTCGCGGTAGGCGTCGTCCAGATGGCGTGCGGCGCGGTCCAGGCAAGATTGGGGAGTGATCGACTGCAACCAGCGTGACGATTCCGTGTCGTGGACCGGCACTTGCGGAAGCGCCGCGGTGGCCGGGATCGCGTGCCGCCGCTTGGGCGGTGTGGTCACCGCTGGCAATTCGGGCTCGGATTCCAGGACAGCCGGGGAATTCACCGGGGAATTCACCGGGGAATTCACCGGGGAATTCACCGGGGGTAACCGACGTGGGACCGAAACCGTCGTCGACACCGGGCCGCGCCCACTCGGCTCGGCCGCATCGGTGGTGTTACTGACGACGGTGACGGTTTGAGACGACTCTGCGGCGGGGAAATACGGATTCCCGTGCGTCCCCGCACCGGCCGTCGACGCGACGGCCGAGAGTCCGATGCCCAGCAGCATCGCGCGTTGTCGATTGCGTCGCGTCATCCGTTTCCGCTCGATTGTGTTCATAGGTCTTCCGTCTCCGTACCGTCCGATTGCGGCGTCAACTTGGGACGGGGCCATCCGTCATGAGGTTGATTGCCGTAGTGATGATCGGACAGGTTGCAACGATGATCCCTGTCCTTTCGGCGTTTCCAGGGTGTCGTCGGCGGTTGTAGACGGATGAACTGTTACAACCGGCAAAGATTCGCCACAGAGAAGAGTTGCCAGCAAAGGCACTACTGCGCGCTGTCGGGCCGCCGTCGAATGGGCCTTGAGCCTCGTTCCAAGGCTCCTGCCTTGGAACGCAATGCCGATGTGGCTCCCGCCACAGACGCCGCGTGATCCCCGAGGCGGAGCCTCAAGAGTATTTCGTTCCCAGGCTGGAGCCCGGGAACGAGACCATCGTAGGAATGCCGACGAAGGCGCTACAACGGTGTCGGGCGGCCGTAGAAATAGCCTTGCGCGAGATCAAACCCGATCGCTTGACAGGCATCCGCTTCGCTGGACGTCTCGATCCCTTCGGCCAGCGCCTTGATCTCCAGATCGCGGACCATTTGCACGAGCGTTTCGAGCATGCGATGGCGGGGTTCGTCGGCGTGATCGATCGCATGGATCAGCGAAATATCGAATTTGACGTAATCGGGACGTGCTTCGATCAGTTCTGCCAGCCGTGCCTGGCCGGAGCCGAAATCATCGAACGCCAGTTCGATCTCCAGGTCTTTCACGGCGGCGGAAAGTTCACGCATGACCTGACGGTTGGTGACACTGGCCTCGTGGATCTCCAACACCAAATCGGTGTTGCCCGACATCTGGCGGACCTTGACCAGCGAATCGATCAGCTTGCCGGCATCCTCCATTTCCTTGGGATGGGTGTTGACGAACAGATTGGGGCGGGTGGGCAGGTCGCGTCCGACGCGAACACCTTCCCAACGCAACAGCTGACTGAGTTCGACTTCCAGATTCAGCTGGCTGGCGGCGTGAAACATGGCCGCGACCGATTCGAGTCCGAACACGCTGCCGCGTCCCAGGATTTCGTGGCCGACGACGTTTCGGCTTTCAACTTCGACGATCACCTGGAAGTGCGGTCGCACCAGTTTTTCGCTCATCATGCGATCGAACTGCACCAGCGCCAACGCTTCGTCACAGACGTTGCGTGCGATCGTTCCGGCGGATTGTCCGGTCGGCGATTGCCGAAGCACTCGAAAGGGCGCCTCGGCGAAGTGAATCAGGTCTTCTTCATCGACCGTGACTTCACCTTGAATGCGTTCGCCGTTGACATACGTCCCGTTGGTGCTGTTCAGATCGGTCAGCCGCAATTTGCCATCGTGGGGCGACAGGATGGCGTGTCGCCCGCTGACGGTTTTGAAATTCAACTTCAGCGACGACCCCGGTTTTCGACCGATCGTGAACTCCGGCTCGTCGATCGGCAGGTGACGCAGATTGTCCCGAGGTTCAAGAGCCCCGGACAAGAACCAAACGTCGCTCCCAACCACGGTGCTGTGGCAGAGCCGGTCGAGTGCGGAAGTGTCGAGCGAGGTCATGGGGTAATGGGCGGATGAAGGCGTCGGATGAAAGTGGGGCGTGATTGGCCGATCTGCCGATGGACCGAGATCACCCGAGAGACATCGGTTTCAGCAAAACTGTAGGTCGCATTTTCGTCCCCCCCGCTGTTCGGCGTCAGAAATCTTGTTCGGCGGCAGAAATCTTGGGAGGGATCCAATCCCCCGGGCCCCCGGCGGGGGCGATTCGCGAAAAGGGGCCGATGAGCCGTAGTGGACGACGCAAGGAGTCCT
Source organism: Stieleria maiorica (assembly GCF_008035925.1). Lineage (NCBI taxonomy): Bacteria > Pseudomonadati > Planctomycetota > Planctomycetia > Pirellulales > Pirellulaceae > Stieleria > Stieleria maiorica. The sequence continues at coordinate 7,222,691 of NZ_CP036264.1, read as the reverse complement.
CACAACCGGCACTCCGAATGGACTCGTCGCCTCGTCCACTAGCCGAAAACCGAGCTGTGACCGAGCACGAGCCCTCGTTTCGCACGTGACGCGGGTTATTGGTGAGCTAGTTTTCAGTCAACCGTCCTACAGGAAACGCCCCGCGATCCCCCCGCCGGCAAGTTCCTGGAAGACGCCGATGCATCCCCACGCAATTTCGCATCACACTCACCACACTCAATCCGCACATTCGGTATGAACGCCGCAATCCATGAGACCCATGCTGTTGATTCGGGCCTGCTAGGCAGCCTGCTGACCGACGATACGTTTTGGCCGGCCGAGACCCAATCGCTTTCCGAAACCGGGCTGAGCGATTCGTTTGTCGAAGGCCTGATTCTCAAGTCCGTGCTCAGCATCGGCACCATCAGCGGTCGCAGCCTGTCCGAATTCATCGGTCTGCCCTTCAAAGTGACCGATCCGTTGCTCGATTCGATGCGGACCCGCAAGCTGATCGCGCACGTGCGTCCGGCTCCGTTCAACGATTACTATTACTCGTTGACCGAACTCGGCCAGACCCGCGCCGGCAACCAGATGAAACAGTGCAGCTACGTCGGCCCGGCGCCGGTCCCGCTGTCGGATTATGTGCTCAGTGTCGAAGCCCAATCGGCGGGGCTGGAGCCGGTCACGCAAGACCAACTGCGTCAGGCGCTCTCGGAGATCTCCTATCAACAGGACCTGTTGGACTTCATCGGACCGGCGATCAACAGCAACACCGGGTTGTTTCTGTTCGGCGAACCCGGCAACGGAAAAACGACAATCGCCCGCTGTCTGACGCAGTGTCTGGGCCAAGAGATTTGGATTCCGCACGCGATTCTTGATGACGGCAACCTGATCAAACTGCAAGACGACGCGTTTCATCGGCCCGCCCCGGTCCCGGAAACGGCCGCACAAATCCTGAAAGCCCAAGAATGGGATCGGCGCTGGCTTCGCATCCAACGCCCGACGGTGATGGTCGGCGGCGAACTGGTGATGGAGAACCTGGAGGTGCGACACGACGAACGCAGCAACATCTGCGAAGCGCCGTTGCAGATGAAAAGCAATTGCGGTTGTCTGTTGATCGATGACTTCGGTCGTCAACGGATCGCCCCCGAAGAGCTGCTCAACCGCTGGATCGTTCCGTTGGAGAATCGATGCGACTTCCTGACGCTGCCCACCGGCAAGAAAATCCAATTGCCGTTCGAGCAGCTGTTGATCTTTTCGACCAACCTGGATCCGGGCGACCTGGTCGACGAAGCCTTTCTGAGACGCGTTCCCTACAAGATCTTTGTGGGAGATCCGGGGCCGGAAGAATACCGGCAATTGATGAGAACGGTCTCGCGTCAGATGGGATTCCCGGAAACGCCCGAAGCCGCCGAATACATGCTGTCGTACTACCAGACCAAATCACGCAAACCACGGCGCTGTCACCCGCGCGATCTGTTGAAACAGATCGAAGCCTTTTGCCGCTACCGACAGCTGCCCTTGGGCATTCGCCCGGAGTATCTGGAACGCGCCTGCCGAAGCTACTTCAGCGACCTGTAGCGTCCACTTGAGTCACCGAGAGCAACGGAAGATGACGACTGTCAAAACCAAACGGATTCAACCCGGTTATGAACCGATCGAAGGTTACGTCCTGGAAAAACGGATCGGACGCGGCGGGTACGGCGAAGTCTGGCGTGCCAACGCGCCCGGTGGGCTGAAGAAAGCCGTCAAATTCGTGTTCGGACAGCAAGACGAACGACGGGCCGAACAGGAACTCAAATCGCTCGAACGCATCAAAGCGGTCCAGCACCCGTTTATCCTGACGCTCGAGCGGTTCGAACTGATCGAAAACCAGCTGGTCATCGTGACCGAGTTGGCCGACGGATCCCTGGAAGACGTCTTCAAGCAACACCAGGCGCGCGGATCCTGTGGCATCCCTCGCGACATGTTGTTGGGGTACATGAAGGATGCCGCCGACGCGTTGGATTATCTCCACCAGCTCTACAAACTTCAGCACCTGGATATCAAACCGGGAAACCTGCTGATCGTCGGCGGCCGTGTCAAAGTAGCCGACTTCGGATTGCTGAAAGATCTCGGTGACATCGAATGCAGCATGGTCGGCGGGCTGACGCCCATCTATGCGCCGCCGGAAGTCTTTGACGGACGCCCGAGCATGCATAGCGACCAGTACAGTCTGGCCGTGATGTACCAGGAGCTGTTGACCAGCACGCGTCCCTTTAGCGGGCGGACGATCGCCCAGCTGGCCACCCAGCACGTTCACAACGCGCCCAATTTGAAACCCTTGCCGGCCAGCGATCGCCCCTGCGTCGCGCGAGCGCTGGAGAAGTCGCCGGAGCGACGGTTCGCCAGCTGCACCGAATTCGTCGAAAAACTGGTGCGGCCCCACGCCACCGTCGGCGAAGTCGATCACCGCGAGGGAACGACGTCCCAAACGGCGGCGCGCCCGGTGGAGAATCTGCCGCAGCTGGAAGACAGCCTGGGCACGTCCAACGAAATCCATCAAACCCAAGCCCTGGTCGTCGCCCTCGGCGGCACCGGTGCGGACTGCCTGAGTGCGTTGCGGTCGCGAATCTATGACTTTGGCGCCGGGTCGCCGGTCGTTTTGCACAGCGTGCTGATCGACACCAATCCGATGACGACGCAGAGCGCGTTGATGGTCGACAGCACCGACGTCGTGCCGCGTTGCCGGGTCGTCGAAGCCCGGCTGCGAACTCCCAACGAATACCGCAATAGCGGAACCGGGCGATTGAAGACCATCTCGCGGCGTTGGATTTACAACGTGCCGCGAAACGGACAGACCGGGGGCATGCGACCGCTCGGACGACTGGCCTTGGTCGACCACGGCGAACAGGTGATGCAGACGCTGCGTGACGCGGTGGAAGCATTGAACGCCGCCAAAAGCGAAAACGCTCCGCCGAAAATCTATGTCGTCGGATCCTTGACCGGCGGAACCGGTAGCGGCATGTATCTCGACATCGTTTACCTGCTGCGACATCTGCTGGACGAATCCGCGATGGAAAACGAACCGATCCTGTCGTTCTTGACGACCAATCGGTTTCAAGGTGATCCGTCGCGTCCGCTCGCACTGCACGCGACCAAATCCGCGATCAAAGAACTGGCCCATTTTTTGATGCCCGGCAACAGCTATCCCGGAGACGCCGGTGCCGGATGGCCCAGTGTTCCCGCCGCCCGGACACCGTTGCACAACACGTACGTCATCGCACAATCCGATCGGCCCGGCGCCCCGCCGCCGCTGCACTCGGTCATCGACTACCTTTGGGCCGACGCCACCGTGTGCGGCGAATGGTTCGCCAAAGGTCGCCACGAAGACGACGACTCGTCGACCCGGCCGAGCGTCATTCGAACCATGAGTGTGGCTCAGATCGGTGATCCGGAAGACCGACAGCCCAACCTGCTGGCACCCCACGCGGTCAAGTTGCTGCTGCTGCGCTGGTTGGGAAACCCGCGTGATTCGAAAGCCGCTGCCAAAGAATTCTCCGGACGCATCCGCCGTCGCTGCCGATTGGACAGCGACGCGTTGTGCGGCCAGACCGTGCAATGGTTCGGAAACAATCGACAAGACCGCCGCGGCAAGTTGATGGAACGACTGGGCAACCTGGACCCGGCCCTGCTGCAAAAGCCCACCGCCGTCCGATCCCATCTGGTGAAGTGGCTGACCGAGGTGATCGACCTGGATCAAACCGAGGTGCTGGCAGGACAAATCGTCCATCAGATCCAGCGTGAAATCAATTCCCGTCTCCAAGACGGAAAGTCGGACCTTTCATCGACGATCACCGGGCTCGGCGAAATCCGGCAACAGATGACGCAGTTGCAACAGGCCCTGTTGCAGCGTTCCGAGGACGAATTCCAGCGGATCGCCGACAACGGCGACGGCGACCAAGCTGCGCCGGACTGCGAAAACGCCGACTCCCCGCGGGGGCCGATGGCCGCACTGCGAAGTGCCTGTGGCATCGGTGAACAGCTGGTCGAAATCATCGCCTGTCGCGCCGCGGCATCGGTCGCAGCAACACTGATCGACAATCTGGCCGAGATGGCCGAAACCTATGTCGACGCCTCCGCCCGCCTGGCCCAAGCGATCACCCAACTCGCCGACGACGACCGCCAAGCCGTCGATCACTGGTCCACTCTCGCCCCCGAGATCCGCAACGGTCTACCCGACATCGTCGAAAAACTGCATCGCGCCAATGTGGTCGGCCAACTGTTCCGGGTGATCCAAGCCCCGGCGACGATGACGACCGATTTCATCGTCAATGAACTGTCCGTCGCTGCCGCCGGGCTGATCCGCCAGCGGACGGCCACCGCCGACGATTCATCATCAGGCAACGCCACCACACACGATGTGCGCCGTTCACATGGCGCCGATGCCAACACCGCCTCCACCGCGACGACCGACGAACTGCAGATCGGCAACACGACCTGTTTCAACCCCCAAACCGATCCGGTCGCGATGACCCAGACCCACACCTGGTCGACGCCCGACGCCGTACCGAGTCTGACCGCCGAGTCCGCCTTCGAAGCCGTCCGTCCCCCGTTGCTGGAATGTGGCGGCAAGCAACGTGTTTTTCTTGTCTGCCGCGACAAGACCGAACAGCGAACCCTGTTGTCGCAGCTGCCCAAGGACGAAGCACTGTCGCTGACCACCATCCAGGCCAAGGCTTCGATGCCCATGCTGGTTCACGAAGCCCAGGACATCGAGCTTCAGAATGTGTTGTCGTGGCTCGACGCGCTGACCGGCGACGACGGCCGGATCAGCGATCGTCTGGTCACCCGCTGCGATATCAATTGGAGCTAAGCCCAGTGAGGACTAAGCCCAGTGAGGACTAAGCCCTGGGCAGACGAATCGTGAACGCCGTGCCGACACCGACGGTGCTCTCGACGCGGATCTTGCCGCGATGGGCGTCGACGATCTCCTTACACGCGGCCAACCCCAGCCCCGTGCCTCCCTTGCCCGATTCGTCGGGTCCGTTCTTGGTCGAAAAGAACGGATCAAAGATTTGCGGCAGGGTGGCCGCGGGAATCCCGGCCCCGCTATCACGGACGACCAATTCCACCGATTGATTGTCATCGCTGTTGGCCAAGCGGATCAACAACTCGCCGCCTTCACCGATCGCTTGTCGGGCGTTGATCAACAGATTCAACAGCACGCGTTGGATCTGGTTTCCGCTGGCGATCGCCTTGGCCACCCCCGGTTGGATCTCGGTCGTGACCGACACGCGGTACTTGTTCATCTCGCGTTCGAGCAGGACCAGGGTGTCCAGAATGATCGCGCCCAGATCGGTCGGTTCGAAGGACTCGCTGCGATTCCGCGCCTGGGCCAGAATCGTGCCGGTGATTTTCGACGCCCGTTCGGCGGCATCCAGGATTTTGCCGAGTGCCTTGTCGCGTGATTCGTCGTCCCGGTTGCGGATTCCCAATCGGGCGTAATTGATGATCGTCATCAAGACGTTGTTGAATTCATGCGTCGCCGTGCTGGTCAATTCCCCCAGCGCGGCCATCGATTGCGACTGTCGCAGATGGGCTTTCAGATGTTGAATGTACTGCTGTTCGTCGCTCAACGGAGCCGCGGACGGGGCGTTGCAGGGCGCACCGCCGGCCAGCGTGGCGGGGGAGTCATTGGTTCCGCTTGTCGAGCGACTTGCCGTGGCGGCCGGCGTTGGCATTGCGTTGGGTGCGTTCATGATCCCCGGGTGGGTTGGCTGGCAATTGCATCGAGACTGCTTTGATCTATCGTCGCCGAGTGGCGATTTGCTACACCCTGTCCCGGGCCGTAGGCAAAGCTTGCCAGTGCTGGTGACGGCCCTCACAATCGGAAAAGTTTCCGGAGAACGAGATGCCGACCATGCCGAAACACTCCCCCCCGTCTGCCCCGACAGACCCGCCCAACATCGTCCAGAGACTCGCCCAAGCGGTCGGAACCGCGAAAGAAATGGGATTCGAAGTCCGCAAGGTGGTGCTGGACGACCAGATGCCCGGCTGGTGTCAAATCGGATCCAAAAAGATCCTGTTTCTCGACCTGGCCGCTTCCACCAGCGAACAACTGGACCAGATCGACCAGATCGTGGCGTCCTATTGCAACCAACGCCAGCAACGCAGCGAAGGCAGAATCGCGGCCTAGCGACGAGTCCCGCCGTGGACTAGGCTTCCAGGCTCGTCAATTCATGTTGATCATGCGGGCATAGCGAATGTTGTTCAGGCGAATGGGAATAGCGGCGGCGGCCGGGTTCTGTCGGCGAATGGGCATCGGCCTGCGCGCCGGTGCGGATCTGCTGCGTTTGCTCAAGGCCGAGACCAAGTACGGTTCCCCGCGACAACGCGAAGCGGTTTCGCACGTGCTGGAGAGTGTCGAAGCGGGGTTTCAGATCAGCGACGCGATGAAGCAGCGCGCCGCCTTTTTCCCGCGGCTGATGGTTTCGTTGACCCGCGTCGGCGAGAGCACGGGAAAGCTGGAACGCACCTTCAACACCCTCGCCGATCACTTTGATCAACAGGTGGCCCTGCGACGGCTGTTCCTGACTTCGATCGCCTGGCCGGTCATCCAGCTGGGACTCGGGCTGGGCGTGATTTCGATCGTGATCTACCTGATGGGCATCCTGACGCCTTCGACCGGCGGCCAGATGGCCGACATCTTGGGATTCGGGCTCCGCGGCGGCAAAGGCGTGTTGATTTTTTGGGGCTACATCGCCTGTGTCGCCGCGATCCTGTGGTCCCTGTATTTCGCCTATCAAAAGAACCTGGGCGGAGTCCAGAATCTGGTGCCGCTGTTGTACATGGTGCCCAAGTTGGGTCCGTCGCTACAGACGATCACGCTGTCCCGATTCACGCGGACGTTGTCGCTGGCACTCGGCGCGGGTTTGGATCCGATCCGAAGCGTGAAACTCAGCCTGGACAGCACCGACAGTGATTACTACCGTGGCGGCGGGGAACTGTTCGAGTCGGCGATCCGCGACCGAGGCGACACGCTCGCCGGTGGACTGCGCTCAACCGATCTGTTTCCCGAACCCTTTTTGCATCTGGTCGAAGTGGCCGAGATGTCGGGAACCGAGAGCGAATCCATCGATCACTTGGCGGTGGAATACGAAGAACGCGCCAAGATGGCGATGCGGACCCTCTCGGGTGTCGCCACCGGGATCATTTGGATGGCCGTCGCCGGCACGCTGATCTTCTTTATCTTCCGCATGGCGTCGGTCTACCTGGGAGCGATCAACGAGGCGGCGGGATTGAATTGATCAACCGCTGCCTTGAATCAACCACTGCCTTCGGGCCATTCCGACGGGATCAATTGGATGCCGCGACGGCCCCGCGGCTCGGCCACCCGCAGCGAATCGCGGACATAGTCGTGACACTGGATGCACAGGTTGGTCATGTGCAAGTACGTGAACGTCGCGCCCTGGTGGTTCTGTTGCTCGGCCAGCTCTTCGAGTTGATTGCATTGGCGGCGAAACTCAGCGCTAAAGTGCTCGTACACCGAGTCCCGTGCCCGCGGCCACTCGGCGGCTTCGCTGATCAACTTCATCTCTTTCGCGCCACGTGCGATCGCGCGAAAGTCTTTGCGGAGCAGGCCTTCCAAGACATGCTGCGAACGTTTCAATTTCGAACGCATCAGCATGCCTTCGGATTGTTCGATCGGCTGAACGACCGGATCGGCCCAAGTGATCATGGTGACCGGCAAGGTCAGCAAGACACCGAGCAAGACGAGTTTGAATCTCATTTGGAAACCTGGTGCTGAAGCGCATCGGATCAAACCATCGCGTCGTTCGCGATCGTCCGCAACGTTTTCTCAGTAGCAGAATCCCCGGACACGGAAAACGGCAACCCACTGCACGAATCGGATTTCAGCCAAAATCCGCGGTCGGTGTGCGTCGACGCACGTTGGCGACAACGGACACGCCAACGGGGCGGGTATTCCCTCAACCGATTGGCTTTCCCGCGTCCGCTGTGAACCGCGTGTTAGCGTTCCCATGAGGAGAAGGTCGCCGGATGAACTGCCGGGGGGTCTTCTGTGTACCCGATACGTTGCGGATCGCGTCGATTCGCATTACCAGGAGCCGGCAGGGTGACCGTCTTATTCGTCGATGATGAACCGCAAGCGTTGCGTCAGCTGGAACGGCAGCTGATCGCGGAAGATGTCGATTGGGAATGCGATTTTGCGACCAGCGGCGAAGAAGCGATCGAGATGATGGCCGCGTCGAAATTCGATGCCGTCGTCACCGACATGCGAATGCCGGGCATGGACGGTGCCGCGTTGCTGAACTACGTCAGCAAGAACCATCCCAACATGGTTCGGATCGTGTTATCGAAACCGTCCGATCGCGATGCGGTGCTGCGATCGATCGTGTCGATGCACCAGTTTCTGCCCAAACCCTGCGACGCGACCGAGCTGCGAACGACGATCGACCGCGCCTGCGCGCTTCGGGATGTCCTGGTTTCCGATTCGTTACAGCGTTTGGTCGGCGGCCTTTCCCGGTTGCCGAGTGTTCCGTCGGTGTATCGCGAGCTGACAAACGAACTGCGCAACGAAGACGCGTCGATTTCCTCGATCGGCAAGATTGTCGCCAAAGACGCCGTGATGACGGCCAAGGTGTTGCAGCTGGTCAACTCGGCGATCTTCTGTCTAAGTCATCACATTTCCGATCCGGTCAAAGCCGTTTCGTTGCTGGGCGCATCAACGCTCAAGTCACTCGTCCTGGCGATCGGCATCTTCCAAGAATTCGAAGCCTTGGGTGTCAACGGGTTCTCCGCCGACGTGTTGATGCAACACTGCCTGCGCGTTTCCCGGATGACCAAGCTGATCGGCCAGCGGGAACGCTTGGATTCACAGGCGGTCGAAGACGCCATCACTGCGGCCACGCTTCACGATATCGGCAAACTGGTCCTGCATTCGATCGACCCCAAGACCTGCGCCCAGGCCGCGTTGAAAGCCGAAATCGACGACATCCCCTTGTGGCAGGCCGAGCGCCAGATCTTCGGCGCCGACCACGCCGCCATCGGGGCCTATTTGCTAAGCGTTTGGGGGCTGCCCCAGACGATCATCGAAATCGTCGCCTTGCATCACACGCCGACCAAAGCGTTCGAGATTTCGTTCTCCCCACTGACCGCCGTGGTCGCATCAAACTACCTCAGTCGGTGCGGCAACCAATTGCCATTGCCGTCGCCTGAAGACGAACTCGTCCGCTATTTCGAAATGGTGGTCTGCGGCGAAAAACTGGAATCGTGGCACAACCTCTGCTCCGGCGTGACCAAGCGGAACAACGCCAATGCCAAAGCACCGCTCCCGCAAGACGTCAGCCTGTAAGGCTCCGCCCGGTGTAGCAAACTCGTGCTCTGTCAGCGTGAAATTTCGGGTAAATGGTAGTGGACGACGCGAGGAGTCCTCGCAGTTGGCAATCCGAAGGGACTCGTCGCCTCGTCCACTACCGGAAAATCAAGCTGCGGCAGAATACTAGCCGTCTCGGGCTTGAATCTGCGTTTCAACATCCGCCGTCAACTCGGACAGAGCGTCCTGCAAATGCCGCTCTCGGCCGATCTCGCTTTGTCCGTAACGGCAACGTTCAAAGGCATCGGTCAGCAATCGCAATGGCGGGAAACGTTGGCCCACGCGCTGCAACAATTCGCTCGGGGTTTCGTCCGCTCGGCGTGTGATTCCGACGCGTCGCAGTTGATTCAGCGTTTCGGCGTAAAAGTGCAATTGTGGCTGTCCCACCGGCACGTCGGCCGGAGACCGTTCACGCCGCCGCAGACTCAGCCGCGTCAACCGCATCCACAAAGCGATGGCAACCATCGCCGCCGCGACGGCGAGCAACCAACGGCCGATCGATCGCATCGGCAATTGAACCTGGCCCGCCTCCAGACGCCCGTCACGGATCTGCGCGAGCTTTCCCCGCATGGAATTCCACATGCGTTGATACGAACTTTGCACGTCGCGCAACCCCGTCACTTGCACCAGATCGTCACTCTGACGCTCCGCATCCATCTCGACGACATAGTCTTCCCAGACGTTGTTGGCCAGATTCAACAGCCCATCGACGCCCTCCGGGTTGCCGTCATCGAGCGCGCTTTCGGCAGGCGTCGGATCCAGTCGCATCCAATAGCGATCCGACGGTCGCTGACCGGCCAAATCGGTGTCGGGCGGAATCTGATCTCGCTCAATCAACGCTTCGACCCACGCATGGGCGTGCAATTGTCGGGCGATGTAGTACTTGCCGATCGCGTTGTACTCTTCGGTTCGGTAGCCGACGACGACGCGACAGGGGATGCCGACGCTTCGCAACATCAATGCCAGCGCCGAAGCAAAGTATTGACAGTGGCCGCGACGATCGACCGACAGAAACTGTTCGACCGGATCGACATCGGGGATCGGTGTGGCATTTAGGTTCAACGTGTAGGCAAACGCGGGGTCGGTTTTCAAATACTGTTCCATCGCCACCGCGGCACCGGAAAGATTGACGTCCCCGGCGGAGGAATCCTCCAGGATTTGAGTGGCCAATCGGGCCGCCGTCGGCACGCTGTCGCGATCGACCCGCAACAAATCGCTGACATAGTCTTGTCGCGGTCGCCGCGTCCGGCGTCCGAAGCGGCGTTCCCACGTCAACTCGTACGGCGTCAGCATTCGTTCCGCTTCACTCGCCCGAGCGATCCATCGCGTCTGCACGCCGTCACGAAATGCATGGGTGCCGAATTCGTAGGTTAAACGTGGAAACGGCGGTTCGGATGCTTCGCGGGCGAGCGTCCAGCGGTCGATCGCATGAACGACGTCCAACACTTCACCGACCTGATGAAACGGCGCGATGGCAAACAGCGCCGGTCGACTCATCGCTTCACAGGTGACTTTTGCATGAACGCGATCAAATCGGGCCTGCTCGGATGGCTCACGGGAGCGATACGGCGGAGGCATCCGGCCACGACGGCTGATCGAACCCTGGTCGGTCGCCACCCACTTCGCGATCGGGCGGTTCGACGAATAATCCACCTGATACGTTTCCAGCACTTTCCCGCGCAGATACAAGCTGTCATTGACCAGGTAGGGCTGGCCGGTCGTCTGGTCCGTCAACTTGACCCTCACCGCCGGATCCGAGTTCTGCATCACTTGGCCGAGTTGTTCCATCCGGATTTCGTCATCAAATCCGACCATCGCAGGACCGCCGAGGGCCGATCGTGACGGCTGGACGCGTCTGGGCAAGACAAAGAAAAACGCAGCTGCGATCAGGAACACGGACGGCGACAACACGACCAGGGCGTAACGGGACCAGGGCCCGGCCGCCCAATGAATCGAGATCACCGACTCCGGCGATGACGTCGCAACGAACTCGTTGCGTGGCGGAAGGTCTTCCCGCGCCCCGATCACGAACTGAATCAAACGCCCCAGTCGCGTTTTCGGCGGCGGGACGACCGGGTGGTCCAATGTCACGTCGATGCTTTCCATCAACGTCACCAGCCCCAACAAGCTGAGCGCGCTTCCGCCGACAAGGGCGATCGGAATCATCCACAGCCCAAAGCCGATCGCGTCATTGAAAATCGCAGCGACCACCAACTCCAACAAACAAAACACCGCCAATTGCTCCAGAATCCGCCGCGACTTGCGCTGCATCATCAACACGCCTTGAACCAACACCAACAACAGTGCGACAGACACCATCTGTGGTTCGCCACGCTGCTGCAGCCCCCAAAAATCCTGAACGCAATAGCCCGCCGCGCCGGCCATGGCCAGATAGGCTCCGATCGGCGGCAATTCAAACACTCGCAACCAATCGACGAAGACGAATCCGAAGACGGCGGCGAACACGGCCAACAGCGCGATGCCGTCGATGCCTTGGCCGCTGGCCAGCACCAACCCGCCGGCGGCCGACAACAACGCAAACTGAAACGCCAAACGTGTCCGCACGGTCGGCACCGCAAGCAACTCGCGTCGCATCGAGTCGGAAAGCTCCGTGCGACTCCCGCTAACCATCGACATTCGCCGCCTCCCGTGTCACGCCGGACTTGAGGTGGCCGCCATCGTCGATGGACAAGTAACGCGCAACCGCCGGAGAGTCCACATTGATCCAAGCCAGCCGAGAGCGTTGATCGAAATAACGCCACACCGACAACGCCTTCTCACGTGCCGGATCGGCGGATCGGCGTTGCGTGACGTCGCTGAATCGTCGCTGGCTGACCACGACCAAATCGTAGGGGAATAGCTGCGACGCTTGCTGGGCAACGGCCCGGGCCAGCGGATCGTTCCGTGAATCATCCAGGCGGACCGGTTTTGCGATCGCCAAACGTTCCAACAGCGGCGTGACGTCCGCCCTGGCCGACGTGTACACGCCGCAGTGACTGGATGAACCCAAGGCGTGCGCATCGGCGACCAACAGTGCCATGGAACTGGTCGTGCATGCCAATTCGCTGATCATCGTCGCGGCCGCTTCCAGGACCCGTTCTTCACCGCCACGTGTGCTTTCGTTGTCGACCACGTCGACGATGAAACAGAGTTGATGCCGGTTGCGTTGTTCAAATTGCCGCACCGCCGGCGCACCGATCCGCGCCGTCGTCCGCCAGTGAATGTGCTTGACGTGATCTCCCGATTGCCAGGGCCGCAACCCAAAGAACTCGCCGTCATCGTTGCTTCCGCCGCTGGACCGATGACCGTCACCACCGCGTCGTGGTGGCAGCATCGCCGTCCATCCGCGACGCAAGGTCAGCAACCGCGGGTAAACCCACAATGACTCGGACGTCTCCGGGCCCAGTCGTTCGCAATTCATCAAACCGAACGGAAAGGTCGTGGAGACGACGACCGGCCCCAATCGATAGCGGCCGCGGCGGTGGAACCGACAGATGACCGACGTGCTGCGGGTTTGACCGGGCGGGACATGCCCCAGACTAGCGACCAACGTGGCGATCACCGCGCCGGGATGTTTCTCGTCGAGCGGGCCCGTCGCTGCACGGGTGTCGCCAGCATCAGCGGCAATCAACGGGTCTTCGATCCGCAAGCACCACAACGGGCTCCATCTGCCGGAATTCCGCACGTCATAGCGCATTGTCGCCGGCGTACCGGCAAACACTCCGCTGCCCCCGTGGCGACGAAGATCGGCTCGCAAAATCGCATGGCGTCCGCTGCGCCACTGCAGCAGCACCACGCTGATCAACAATCCCGCCAGCACCAACAGCAGATTGAACCCCCGCAGTGCCCCGCCGATCATCGCGAACAACGCGACAAACAGCACATGGAATCCCAATCGCGTGATGCGGTAACGAAACAGCGGTTTGGGTCGACGTGTCGCCATCAGGCCTGTTGGAGCAGAGGTTTTTCGAAGGCTATAGTATCACGACCTGTCGATCGACGACCACTCCCAGCCATCGCAACGCCCCCCGAATGTCCTCCAGCGCTGATCCAATCGACTTCATCGTGATCGGCGCCGGGATCGTGGGGCTGGCCACCGCCCGACGTCTGCTGCAGCGATTTCCGGATTGCTCGGTCCTGGTCGTCGAATCGGAATCCGACGTCGCTGCACATCAAAGCGGCCACAATTCCGGTGTTCTGCATTCGGGGATCTACTACAAACCCGGATCGATCCGCGCGAGCACGTGTCGCACCGGCAAAGCGGCGATGGAAGCTTTTTGCGACGAGCACCAGATTCCCTGGGATCGCTGTGGAAAAGTCATCGTCGCGACCGATCAGGACGAACTGCAATCGATGGAAGGGATTGCCGCACGGGGCCGCGAGAATGACGTCGCGTTGGAGCGTCTTGATAGCGACCAACTGAGAGAATTGGAGCCCAACGCGGCGGGGATCGCCGCCCTGCACGTGCCCGAAACGGGCATCGTGGACTTTCGCGTGGTGTGCCGAAAACTGGCCGAGTGCATCCGCCGATCCGCTGGCCGGATCGTTTTCGAGACCCGCATCGTTTCGATCGATGCAACGCCCCGCTCGATTCGGCTGACCGCCGCCGACGGCCAGGTGTTTGAAGCGGCCATGATGGTCAATTGCGGCGGATTGCAATGTGACCGCATCGCCGCCATGGCCGGTGTCTCGCCGGAGATTCGAATCGTCCCGTTTCGCGGCGAGTACTACGAACTGGCACCCGGCCGCGAGACCCTGGTGCGAAACCTGATCTATCCCGTCCCGGATCCGTCCTTTCCCTTTTTGGGGGTGCACTTCACGCGGATGATCGGCGGAGGTGTTGAATGTGGGCCCAACGCCGTGCTGGCGCTTGCCCGAGAAGGTTACGATTGGAAAACGCTCCGCTGGAAAGACCTGTCACAGACACTCGGTTTTGGCGGCTTCCGAAAACTGGCGCTGCGACATTGGAAAACAGGGCTGGGGGAAGTGCATCGCTCGCTCAGCAAAGCGGCCTTCGTCGCCGCACTGCAAAAGCTGATGCCTTGTTTGACGGCATCCGACCTGGTTCGGGGACGTGCCGGAGTTCGCGCCCAAGCGGTCGCGCCCGACGGACAGTTGGTCGACGACTTTTTATTCCAACGCAGCGACGCCGCCGTACACGTTTTAAACGCGCCGTCACCGGCCGCGACGGCATCGTTGGCGATCGCGCAAACCATCGTTGACCAGGTCGAGCGTTGAAACGTGAACGAGCTTGCCCCTGACGACCGACCCGCCGCCGCCTCCATTCATTGCCGAGCCGTCACGGTCCAGTTCGCCCCGCAAGCGATCGCCGTCGATCGCGTCGATTTGAACGTGCGTAGCGGGGAAATCATCGCATTGATCGGACCAAGCGGATGTGGAAAAACGACGCTGCTGCGTGCGATCGCCGGACTGCAAACGATGACCGGCGGCACGGTCGAACTCGAACCGGTCGCCATCGCCGGGGAAGGACAGATCGGATTCGTCTTTCAACAACCGGGGCTGTTGCCCTGGGCAACGACGTTGCAAAACGTCCTGCTGCCGATGGAGTTGATCGGACGTGGGACCCGACAACAACGTCGGCTTGCCGCCCAGGCATCCCTGGCGTCGGTTCAACTGGCCGATGCCCAATTCAAACGGCCACACGAACTGTCCGGCGGGATGCAGATGCGGGCGTCGATCGCTCGGGCACTGGTCACCCATCCCAGCGTGTTGTTGCTGGACGAACCCTTTGCCGCGTTGGACGACATGTTGCGCAACGATTTGGGCCGGCTGCTGCTTTCGCTTTGGCAGCGACAACGATTCACCGCCGTGATGGTCACCCACAACATCAGCGAATCGATCCTGCTTTCACACCGTATCGCCGTGATGCGCGAGGGGGTCTTGGAAACAGTGGTCGACAATCCCCTGGCGTGGCCACGCGATCCGGCGATGATGAGAACACCGCAGTTCGCAGAGTTTTTTGGCGTCGTCAGCGACTTGCTTCGCGGTGCGGCCGATTCCACGCAGCCCGGAAACCGCGGCGGTGCGTCATGAGCGGCCCCCATTCACGCTCACTGGCAATCCGTGCCTCTGATGCGGCACGGCACTGGGGACCAGCCGTCATCGTCGCCCTGGTCGCCCTGGCGACGTGGCATCTGATCGCTTGGGGGTTCAAGATGCCATCGGCGTTGCTGCCCAAACCGGCCGAGGTTTGGAAGGCGGCGATGGAGCACCGGATCGAATTGTTGAAGGCCTTGTACGCGACCGGATTGGCTGCCGCGGCAGGGTTGCTTGCCGCGATCGGATTGGGATCAATGATCAGCGTTGGGTTTTCACAATCGCGGCGTGTCCGCTTGGCATTCTTTCCTTACGTGATCTTTTTGCAAACCGTTCCCATCGTCGCGATCGCACCGTTGTTGATCATCTGGAGCGGCTACCAGTTTCGCACGGTGGTCATCGTGACCGTCATCGTCTGTCTGTTCCCGATCGTCAACAGCGTGACCGCAGGCCTGATGGCGATCGACCGGCAATGGTCTGACCTGTTCGCTCTGTACGGGGCCGGGCGATCCCAAAAGCTGGCACGGCTTCAAATACCTGCCGCGGTGCCCTACCTGATCCTGGGCGCGAAAACCAGCAGCGGACTGGCGGTGATCGGAGCGATCGTCGCCGAGTTCTTCGTCGGCAACGGCACCGATTATGACGGCTTGGGCACATTGATGACCCACTGGCAAGGCTTCGTCAAAACCGATGCCCTGATCGCCGCGGTCTTCACGTCAACGCTGCTGGGACTGTTTCTGTTCGGGCTGGTTCACCTGGTCTCACGCACCCTGCTGCGCCGCTGGATCGACGTGGGATAAACGGATGTCTCGCTCCCAGGAACCGCCTGGGCTGCGCAAAATCGTTTGATTTGTTCGCGTTTTCGTTCGTCGGATTTTGGCGTTTTGGATTCCGCTAAACTCTCTTGAAATCAACCGAACAACAGCTCGCGTTGCGGCGGTCGGCCTTGCTCTTGTTGCCGATGCATCAAGCCGAGTTTTTGAAAGGCCAATCGCGTTACGAACGCGGGGTTGGTCGTCAGGTAGCGTTTGGCCAACCGTCTCGGTTCGTGTGCCATTCGAAACAGCCATTCCAGTCCATGGCGTTGCATCCAAGGCGGCGCCTGGGCCAACATGCCGGCGTGAAAGGCAAACGCGGCACCGACGGCTATCAAGGGCATGTTCAATCGAGATCGCATTTCATAGGCGAACACCTCCTGTCGGGGACATCCCAGTCCGACGAAACAGATCCCGGCACCGCTGGAGTTGATTTCATCGGCCAACGCGTCGCGCTCTGCAGGTGACAACGTGCGAAATCGGCTCGGACGCACACCGGCGATCTGCAACGCCGGAAACTGGTCCTGCAACGAATCGGCAAACCGGGTCAACACCTCGTCGGTCGACCCGAACAGGAACACCCCCACCGCTTGCTGTGCGGCGGCGCGGCAAAGCATCAGCGTCAAATCGGGGCCGTACACGCGATCGGTCAAACCACAACCGTGCAACAGATTCAACGCCCAGCGAACGGGTTGACCGTCGGGGCAAACCAGATCGAATTGATTCAGACGATACCGGTGCTCCGGATCACCAACGCCGGTCATTACACCGTGAACGGCGAGCGCCGTGACCGACATCGGCTGCCGCCCAACTGCGGCACCGATCACTTTGTCGATCGCCGCCTCGTAATCGATCGCGTCGACCCCGATGCCAAGCACGTTGTGTTTTCCCAGATCGATCACAATGTTTTTGGGTAGAGCGTCAGAAAGGGTGTTAGACAGGAATGGCACGGGCTTGGTGAGCCGACGGCGCTAGCGGCGGGCCTTGATACGCCTTTTACACGGCGGTAGGGCCCGAGGCTAGCGCCTACGGCTCAGCGTATTGACCTAAGCAACCTTAGCTGATCGATCATGGTTTGAACGTGGAAAGTTCGGGCGTAAAGCCGAAGTGCCCAGCGGACGAGTTCAAGCTTGTCGGCGCGTGGCAGTTTCATGCCCGGAAAATAGGCCATGTCCGCATCGTCTTCGCGGCCCAAAACGTCAGGCGGATGCAGCAGCAACGAGGGTGTCGTGCCGGTCCAGCGGCAAAGCCGAAACGCGTTGCTCAAGTAGGTCCGGGCCGCAAGTTTTGAGACGCTGGCCAAAAATGTGAAGTAGCTGAAATGGATCGGGGTGCGAATCAGCGGCATCACCGTCACCGGGATTTCCCAGAGCTGGCCGGCATCGATTCGGCGGCGGAAGGGCCGATTCGGATTGCGCATCGCCGCGAAGCCTCCGTAAAGCTTCTTGGCCCGCTCTTTTTGTTCGCCCTTAAGTTTGGTGCGGGCCAGAAAGACGGCGCGGGCGATCGGTGCAACGGAGGTGGGAAAAATGGAGGCGTCGTAGGCATAATCCAATTTCGCCAAAACACGCAGAACTTCATCGGGGCATGAAAACCCCGGGCCGCGAAACCCACGCGGATAAAATCCCAATGCCGACACCATCGCGTCGTGCGTCAACGAGATCTCATCATAGATCTCCTGATCCTCCATCGTGTGCATCCAAGGCAGGTGATTCATCGAGTGGTTGGCGTACTCGACCTCCTTGAGCGACCGAAACGATTCGATGGCTTGGACGTCCGAATCGCGGCGCAAATCTCGGCCGACGACGAACACGGTCAGCGGCAGATCCAGTTCCCCCAAAAGATCGACCATTCGCTCGGCCGCAATCGGCAGGTAGCTGGATGCCGATTCCCAATCCCGACGGCCGGCGGCGCGAAGGTAGGCCCACTTGTTGTCAAAGTCGACCGACAGACTTGCCGGTGGCTTACACGCGGTCTCAACCGACATGTTCAAACCTGAGCTTTCGTGTGCGATGGTCAGCGTCGCGCTCACGTTCGGTTTACTCACCACCGCGTCCGGTCAACGGCACCAATGCGGTTCGGGCGATCAGATGCAAATCCCGCCAGAGGTCGTTGCGGTCGACGTACTGTAAATCCATCCGCATCCAGTCGTCGAACGTTTCTGCGGCCGACTTGTTGACTTGCCAGTAGCACGTCATCCCCGGCGGCACATCCAATCGACGGCGTTGCCAATGATTGCAGGCGCGACTTTCGTGCCACGGCAACGGTCGTGGTCCGACCAGCGACATGTCACCGCGCAGCACGTTGATGAATTGGGGCAACTCGTCGATACAGGTCCGCCGCAAGAAATGTCCGATCGGCGTGACGCGGGGATCGTGCTTGATTTTAAAAGCCGGACCGTCCCGATGACTTTTTTCGCGGAGGGCGGACTGTCGACTCTCGGCGTCCAGGACCATGGTCCGCATCTTGTAGATCGTGAACGGTTTGCCGTGCATCCCCTCACGTGTCTGTTTAAAGAATGCCGGCCCGGGGCTGGTCAGCTTGACCGCCATCGCGGCGACCACCAACAGTGGGCTGACCAAGACCAATCCGACCGATGCGCCGACGATGTCGATAGCACGTTTGATGAAACGTCGCTCCAGCGACCGATTGGGCAACGGATCATCATGGGTCACCAAGGCATCCGCCGCTACGGTTTGCATCATCGCCCCGCCGGATCCCGACTTGATCGCTTGCGATCGTACCGCCGGCGAAGGTGATTGGACCGCCAAAGCCGTTGACTCGTTTGCCCCGTGGTCGACGCGCAACCAAGTGGATTCCGACTTGTCATCCCTCCGTCGCTTGTCCGCCCCCGTGGGAAGATCGCGATCCTGGTCCGGGTCAAAACCTTCGGGGTCATGGACACGCAGCGACAACGTGGCGTTGATGTTCCGCGTTTCGCAGAGACCGGAAAGTCGATCCAGCACGGCACGTCCGCCCATCTCCGGAGTATCGACCAGCAACACGCCGAACCGATTGTTCCCTAAGTCCGCTTTCTGATCGGTCAAGCGAATGTTGCGGTGCAGGATGCGGATCAAGTCGCCGCGACGCGACGCGAGTTTGCGACCGCCGGCCACTTTGATCGTGACAATACAAAACGGGATCGACCGGCGACTTGCTCGGATCCGCTCACGCGTTACCTCACGATTGAACTCCGTCTTCGTCAACAACAGCGAATCGCCATCTCGGAGAACCGAGCGTCGAAACGACATGCGATTGATCAGGGCGCCTAGCACGGTGGATTCCACACTCGTATTTCACGGCCACCATCCATGCACCGCGTGTATTCTGCAAGTTAGGTCATCGGCGCTCGCCATCCTGCGTCGCCTCGGTCAATGTCCTGCGTTCCGGTCAATCACCTGATCCAAATTCTCAATTGGAACCAAGCAATAGGCTAGTTATCCGGTCAATTCGGTCTAGGCGGATTTCTGCCAAGCATATTTGTAGTAAACCAACCGGCGAAAGTGGTAACTGTTACTCCGATTTTTACGGTTGGGTTTGTTCTGTAACCTTAGACAACGCGAAATGCGCACACGAACACCTACCACTTTCCCCGTTGCTTCAAGAAGAGTGTCACTTTGAACACGCCCCAGCCGCCCCACGCGTCCGTTTTGCCACGCACCCTCGAGCCGGAGCCGATGGACGATGCCACGGAGGTCCAGGAGTATCAACAAATGGACCACCAGGGTGTGAATTCAGCGTTTGTCGACGACTTGATCGCCGGTGGGACTGTCGGACCACGAGTGATCGACCTGGGCTGTGGCACGGCGCTGATTCCCATTTTGCTGTGCCAAAAACAGAGCGACGTCGAAGTCGTGGGCGTCGACAGTTCGGTCGAAATGCTGGAAGCGGCGCGGATCGAGATCGAATTGGGATCGGTGACCGGCCGGGTCCATCTGGAACACGCCGATTGCAAGGTGCTCGAAGGGTTCCAGGACGCCGCGGCCAACACCGTGATCTCCAACACGATGTTGCATCACGTGGCCGAACCGGCGCGGGTGGTCGCCCAAGCGTTTCGTGTGCTCGCCCCAGGTGGTCGCCTGTTTCTGCGCGACCTGGTTCGACCGGCGACCGAGGCCGAGGTTGAGGCATTGGTCACGCTGCATGCCGAGGGCGAGACGGATTACGCGCGCCAGTTGCTCCGCCAATCGCTTCACGCCGCTCTAACCGTCGCTGAAATTGCAGACATCGCAGCCGGACACGACATTCCGGCCGAGGCGATCCGCATGACCAGCGACCGTCATTGGACACTCGACTGGATCAAGCCCGATGCCATTTAATTTATGAGCCGACGGCGCTAGCCGCGGGCCGTGGATTGCCCTTTGAGACTTGTAAGGCCCGAGGCTAGCGCCGACGGCTCATTTTGTGATCGAAAGGCCCAGGCGGAGCTAGGGTAAATGGCTCGTTCACTGGCGGAACCTGGAAACCAAGCCAGATACCGCGCGACCTCGGCCCGAGTGGATGAATTTCGAACTCGATGCCCCCCGAAGAGACGACCCCAATCTTCCGGTGGAGCCAGCGCCGCACCCGTTCGCTAGCGGGGATCGACGGGTGCATGAACAAAGTTCGAGCGATTCGCCAATTGTTTGTGGCTAATCGGAATCCCCGAATTTAGACTGTGCCATCAAATTTGCCGGTATTTCGGAATTTATGGGTGACAACGGCACCATCTCGCTCGTGCCAAGTTCGCCGGATTTCATTTTTCTTATCTCGGCAACTAGTTCATTCCCCCATTTTTTCGCGTGAATCTATCGAGGCAGTCGGATCACTGGCGGCAACGATTTCACGCGGATTCGTTGGTAAATACGCACTTTCGTAGTCTGATTTATGGCCAATCGATCCTTCCCGCGTCGTTCCCGTTCGAATCTCTTTCGCGACCCGTCACGCCCAAAACTGTCCAGCAGCCGGTTGAAATCACGGGGCGTCCAGTTGGAAACGCTGGAGAAACGCGAGCTGCTGGCGGCTGAAATTGCCCACGCGATCTTCGCCCCCGACACCCCCCAGGACGTGGTCGAACAATGGGAATCGCGATTGGCTCCCAACGGCATCGACGCGTTGGCCGATCCGATCCTGCGCGGTTCACGCTGGACGACCAGTGCGTTGGATTCGTCGACCAATTTCGGCGACCCGATGACGCTGACCTGGGGGATCGTGCCCGACGGGACCACGATTTCGAACCCCGGCGGTGGGAATGAAGGCAGCAGCGATGTCGTCGCATTCATGGACAGCATCTACGGCGGATCGGCCGAACCGGTGATCGCCAATAAACCCTGGTTCCCGATCTTTGAGAACATCTACGACCTGTGGGCCGACGAAACCGGCCTGAACTTCGTTTACGAACCCAACGACGACGGTGCCGATCTGGCGTCGGCGAGTACCGCTGCCGCCGGCGTGGTCGGCGTCCGCGCCGACATGCGTATTGGCGGACGCTTCATCGACGGCGATTCCGGTATTCTGGCGTTCAACTACTATCCCGACAGCGGCGGAGTTGCCGGGTTCGACGGCGACATGGTCATCGACACCGGCGACAACTTCTATCTGCTGAACAACGATGGCCCCAGCGGAACCAACACGGCGCTGACGAACGTTTTGGCACATGAGGTCGGGCACGGGCTGGGTATCGCCCACGTGCTGCCGGTCAACGGCACCAAGCTGATGGAACCGTTCGTCAACCTGTCGTTCTATGGACCGCAGGAAGACGACATCTGGAACGCGCACACGTTGTACGGTGACATCGCCGAATCAAACGATACGCTCGGCCAGGCCTCCGACCTCGGCAAGCTCCGCAATGAGCTGAGATCGGTGACCGGGCGTTCGATCGACGAAACACAAGACGTCGATCTGTATCGATTCGAAACCCTGGTGACGACGGAACTGTCGATCGATTTGAAACCCACCGGCAGCCGTTACAACGCCGGCGACCAGACCGGACAAATCCCCGTGGTCCCGGTCGATCGTCGCGCCGAAGCCAACCTCAGCTTCCGCGTCCTGGATGCCTCGGGCGTCGAATTGATCGCCGTCGAACAGACGCCGCAGGGGTTCGATGAATCGTTGCAGGACTTTACGCTCGACCAAGCCGGTGTGTACTACATCGAGGTCACCAGCCAGTCGGGCGGGGGCACTCAGTTGTACGACATGGACGTCCGCGTCGGCCGCACCTTCACCTTCCAGCCCGATGACGGTCGGCTGCGACTTCAAAGTGTCAATCCCAACGCGGGAGACCTATTCAGCCGCGACGAATTGAACGTCGAATTTACCGCGCCGACCGAATTGAAGTTCCGCTTTACCGGCGATTCGGCCGTCAATCCCAGCACCTTGGCCGACGGCATCCGAATCAGCTATGCCGGGATCGACGAAATCAGCGGAACGCCCGACGACGTGGTGATCACGCCGGGATTCCTGGGCTTTGACGAAAACTCCAGCATCGTCGTCGCCCGCTTTGCCGAACCGCTCCGCGACGGCCAATATCGCATCGAAGTCTTTGGCGAAGGCGTCCCGGTCAGCGAAGGCAGCCCGCTGCGCGCCGCCGACGGATCTTCGTTTGTGCCGTTCGAAAACGGATCGGACCGCGACACTTACGATTTCGACTTGGAACTCGGCGCCCGCGTGCTCTCGGTCGTGCCCCAGCCGGTCAAGCGTGACGCTCAGGGAAAACTCAGCCCACAGCGCAACAAGATCGAAGTCTATTTTGACGACAACGATCTGTTCAAATCCGAAGACCCCAACGATCCCGGTACGCTGACGCTCAAGCGGCCTGAGTTCTATCAGCTGATTCGCACGGCGGACACCGCGTCGCCCAGCGACGACCACGCGGTGTTGCCGACGACCGTCGAAGTCCAAGAGTTCGAAACCCAACGCGTCGCCGATCCCAACAGCCCCTCCGGTTTCAGCGACGTCCAAGTCCGCGTCAATCGTGTGGTGTTGTCGTTCGATACCAATTTCGACAACGTCGCCGACGACAGCGACGACCTGGCCGATCTGCCCGGCAGCGGCGCATTCCGGATCAAGGTCGGCAGCAGCGCGCCGGTCCGTGTCGCCTCGGAGGTCTCCAGCCGCGTCACCACCGTCACCACTCCGCCGGAAGTCGGTGACACCGTCAGCTCGGCTTTCGATCTGGGACTGTTCGGGACCGATCCGGGTGCCGGCAACCCGTACACGTTCTCGATCACCAGTTCGATTCGTGGTACGGGGTCGCCCTTTGATTACCCCGGCGCGATCGGCGAACCGGGCGACCGTGATATCAGCGAACAACACCACTTCTTTCCGCCCAACCTCAGTCCCGACACCGGTGCCGGGATCGAAGTGAAGTTTTACAACTTCGCCGAAACGCGGGCCTATGGCGTGTTGGACGACGGGCGCGAAGTGTTCACGACCATCAACCCCGAGCAGAAACAGCGGATCCGCGAAGCGTTCGCGCTGCACAGCCAGTATTCCGGGATCCAATTCATCGAAACCGTCGACCAGGGATTGCAGGTCGTCGTCGGTGATCTTTCGCCGGTCGGAGCCTCCAGTGGCGGAGGCACCTTGGGCGTTTACAGTCCCGGAAGGCTCAGCACCTTCAATCGCGACACGGTGATCATGGATGCCGCCAAACCGTGGTACAACGGTTTCGGCCGCGACGCCAACCCGATCGATTCGTTTTTCGAAGTCGCCCTGCACGAACTCGGCCACGCGATCGGCTTGGGGCACAACTACGAACTCGACTCGGGGACCATCATGGATTTCCCCGGGACGGTGACCGACTTTGTCTACCCCGGCAAACACGACATCGTCCACCTGCAACACCTGTATCGTCCTGACAACCGGGACGTCGACTTTTACGAATTCGATGTGCCTGCGGGCCAGCGTGGCACGATCAATGCCGAAACACTCGCCGAACGCTCTCAAGCGGGCAGCCAGCTGAACACCGTGTTGTCGTTGTACAAACGCGTCGGATCGGAGATCATGCTGCTCTCGTCCAACGATGATTCCTTCGGCACCGACTCGTTCCTGAAATACGACGTCAACGAAGGGAAATACTTCATCGCGGTCACCAGCAAGGGGAACGAAGACCTGGACCCGACCGTCGCCGGAACCGGTGGCGGCGGCGATACCGAAGGCACCTATGATCTGCGGCTGAAATTTACCCCGGAAGAAGTCACGATCGTCGACGCGGCCGGTTCGGCCATCGACGGAGATGCCGATGGCGTCGCTGGCGGCGCGTTTAATTTCTGGTTCCGCGCCCACGACGAATCGCGAACGATCTATGTCGATGCCGCCGCCCAAGTCGGCGGATCGGGGACCAGCGCCAGCCCGCTTCGCGAAATCGATGACGCAATCACACTGGCCCAACAGCGGCAAATCAGTTCCGGCCAGGGGCAAACCGTCCGGATCGTCGGCAACGCCGGTGCGGACCAGGAAGTCGGTTACGCCGGCAACAACTTCGCCGGCGCGGGAGACAACCTGGCCTATGAGATCGGCCGCATCGCGTCGTTGGGCGAAACGCTGGACGACGGTCGCGATCTGATTGTCCCCAAGGGCGTCAACGTGATGATCGACGCCGGGTCGATTTTCAAAATGCAGGCCAGCCGCATCGCCGTGGGCAGCAACGAAGGCGGCACCGATGCCTCCGGAGCGTCGATCCAAGTGTTGGGCGTGCCCCACTTGCCCGTGTTCTTCACCAGCTACAACGACGACGGCGTCGGACTGGAAGTCAGCCCGTTGCAACTCGATCCCGCGGCCGGTGACTGGGGCGGTGTGGATCTTCGCAACGACATCGACCGGGCCGAAGGCCGCACCGAACTGGAACGCGAGGGCATCTTTTTGAACTCGGTCACCGGTGCCGACATGCGATTCGGCGGTGGCGTCGTCAACGTCAACGGCAGCCTTTCGGCGATCGCACCGATTCAACTCAATTCGGCTCGACCGACGTTGATCAACAACACGATCACCGAAGCTGGGTCGGCGGCGATTTCGGCCGATCCGTCCAGTTTCGAAGAGACGAACTTCGTCACGCCTTTCTACCAACGCGGCGATCTGTACACGCCCGATTATTCGCGGATCGGGCCGGTCATGTACCGCAACAACGTGACCGACAACGCGGTCAACGGCGTGCTGATTCGAATCGACACCGATCCCGGCGGAAAACTGGAACCCCTGTTCGTCTCGGCCCGATTCGACGACACGGAACTGGTCCACGTCTTGGGCGACGATCTGGTGATCAACGGCAACCCGACCGGGACCCGGCTTCAAGAACAAGCCACCGCGCCGGTCGTGACCACCCTGCAATCGGTTGCCACTCCGGTCGGTCGCACCGGATTGACCTCCGGAACCTATGAATACGTCGTCAGCTTTGTCGATCGCTTCGGCAACGAAAGTCTGCCGTCCGCCCCGACCCGCCAGGTCACTCTGGCCAGCAACGGTCGGTCGGTCCGTTTGTCGGACATTCCCGCCGCGACGTCCAACTACATCTCGCGACGACTGTACCGCCGTGAAATCGGCAGCGGTTCGGCGTTCGGGTTGGTGGCCGAACTCGATCGCACTGCACCCAACTTCACCGACTCCGCTGCGACTTCCGGTGTGCCCCCGTTGAGCACCAGTCAACTGATTTCGCAGCCCGATGGCCGGCTGACGATCGATCCGGCGATCGTCGTCAAAAGCGAAGGGGTTCGAATCGAAACCGGTTTCGGCGCGGACCTGATCGCCGAAGGTGTCCTGGGGCGTCCGGTCATCTTCACCAGTCGCGATGACGACCGGTTCGGCACCGGCGGAACGTTCGACTCGCTCAACGACGGTGACACCAGCGGATCGGCCGCGGACTGGGCCGGCATCTACGCCGGACCGACCTCGCGGATCAGCCTGGATCACGCCCGCATCGCCTACGCCGGCGGGACATCGACGATCGAGGGAACCAGCAGCGCGTTCAACACGTTGCAGATCTACCAAGCCGAAGCCCGCGTCGCGCACACGATCTTTGAAGAAAACGCTTCGGGCGTCGGCGGCACCGATCCGTTCCGAACCGGACGCATGCCGAACACTCCGGCCATCATCTTCGTCAACGGTGCCGAACCGATCCTGGTCGACAACACCTTCCAAGGAACGGTGGGCAACAACGTTCCGGTCATCAGCGTGAACCTGAATGACTTGAACGCAAAAATCATCGAGGACACCGGCCGCCAAACCGGCAACGTGGATCGCTACAGCAGCGACGGCGGCAACCACGGCCCCTTGGTCCGCGGCAACACGCTGGAGGCCAGCGGGATCGCCGGCATGGTCGTCCGCGGCGGGCTGCTGGCTACCGCCGGCGTCTGGGACGACACCGACATCGTGCACGTCGTCGACGGAAACGTCACCGACAGCAATCAACACACCTATGGCGGGCTTCGATTACAAAGCCGGTTCGACGAAAGCTTGGTCGTCAAATTCATGGATCAGGACACCGGCCTGATCGCGACCGGCAAAGCCCTTGATATCCAAACGCGAATCGGCGGCACCCTGCACATCATCGGCCAACCGGACTATCCGGTCGTCTTGACCACGCTTGATGACGATACGATCGGCGCAGGATTCGATCCGTCCGGCGCGCCGCTGACCGACACCGGCGGTGACGGCCCGACCACGGGCTCACCGGGTGCCTGGCAAGGCATCCAGTTGCTTGAACTGAGCAACGATCGCAACGTCGAAACGATCAAAGAAGCTGAAACGTTGGTCAGCGTCGGCGGCGACCTGAACGGCGACCCATCGAGCGCCCAAGTGCTCGGGCAGTTGGCCTCCGGTGAACACGAAAGCAACGATGTGCTGCGACTCGGTTATTCGATTCATGGTTCGATCTCCACCCCCAGCGATCTGGACGTCTATTCGTTCCGCGCCACCGCGGGCACCCAAATCTGGCTGGACATCGATCGCACCGCCGACACACTCGATTCGGTGATCGAATTGATCGGCGACGATGGAACCGTGCTTGCCGCCAGCGATAACAGCGTGACCGAAACCGGCAGCGTGTTCTTCGCGGGCGGCATCGCCGAACCGATGCGTCAAAGCCTGTACTCCAAACTCAATTCCAACGGTTCTTACAAGGACCTTTACACGCTCAATCCACTCGATGCGGGCATGCGATTGCGATTGCCCGGCAACCTGGGTGCCGAGCGGGAATACTTCCTGCGGGTCCGCAGCAATCAGCAGACCACGGGGATCTACCAACTGCAGATCCGCCTGAACGAAGACGACGACTTCGCCGGTTCGACGGTGCGTCACGCCGAAATTCGCTATGCCGAAACGGGGATCGAAACCCGCGGACTGCCGTTCCATTCGCCGCTGACCGGCGAAGGCAGCCACGACGGCAACACGATCAACCTGGGCAACATCGCCGAAAGCGATCGCGGCACGATCAGCCTGTCGGGCAATCTGTCCAACCCGGGCGATTTCGATCGCTACCAGTTCAGTCTTTCACGAGCGTTTTTGAACCAGTCCGGTAACGGCGCCAACATCGCGGTCACGTTTGACGTCGACTATGCCGACAACCTCGGCCGACCGAACACCTCGTTGTTCCTGTACCGGGTCAGCGGCAACAACCGCACCTTGGTAATGTCCTCATTCGACTCCAACGTGCTTTCCGATCAGGCCTCGCCGCTGGAGGGAACCGACTTGGACGATCTTGGACGCGGATCAGCCGGGCACCAGGATCCGTTCCTGGGAACGGTCGAACTGGAAGGCGGTGACTACGAGGTCGTGGTCGTCAACAACGCTCGGATCCCCGAAAACCTGCGATTCCAATTCGACCAGAATCCGCTCGCAGGCGGCAATCCGCTGGCGCGCATCGAGCCGGTCAATTCGACGATCCGAATCTCGGCCGACCGCTTCGGCGGCCCCACGCCGGATGTCGTCACCGCGGCGAATCCGAAGCAAGTCGTCTTTGCCGATGAATCCAACGAAGTGGCGTTCACGCTCGGCGACGTCGACCTGATGGTGCTGCGCAACGACACCAACAACCAAACCCAGTTGGAATCGTTCAACGCACTGTCCGGTGATTCCAACGGCCTGTATCACGACGGTCAGGTATCGCTCGGCGAGATCAACGCACGGCCGAGTGGTCAATTGTTGGCCTACGCAGGTCCCCAAAACGGATTCGAAACCGACGCCAACACCGCCGCGGCCTACTTCATCGATCCGGCCACCGGCGGCCAGACGACGCTGGCCGGCACCGGATTGGCAACCCACGAAGGGGCGCTCGACAACCAAGGCAACCCGACCGTCGACGTCGCGATCACCAACGGCAACACCCGCAACGGCGACGGCATGTTGGTCACCGCCATCGCCGATCCGGCGGTCGGTTCGACCACCGCCGATCTGTTCATCGTCGCCCGCCGAGGAAACAACACCAACGCGTTTACGGGCGTCTTGGTCGACGGCGCCGGCGACGCCATCGCCCTGGTGCCGGGCGTCCCGGCCAACAACTGGGTCTACCGTGTGGACCAAGACACCGGCGCGGTGATCAACGCGGGCGGGCCTGGGCAAGCCGACCGCGGTGGCGATGCGCGCGGCACCGGTGCGGGTACCCAGAAGATCGAAATCGGACGCATCGGCACCACCGTCGATACCGACGACATCGTGGGCACCGCGTTCGGTCGCGACGGCAACCTGTACGCGTTCTCCCAGTCCGGCGAAATCATTCGGGTCACCGCGGGAGAACTCGGTAACAACCCGACGCCCCGCAACGTCAACACCATCGGGACCGTCTACGGCACCCTCGGCTTCGGCAATCTGGTGTCCGCCTCGCCGGCCCCGACCAGCATCGCGGGCTACGAAGATGTCATCATCCTGGTCGATAACACCGGTCGATTGATCGCCTACGATCCGGTCGCCAACGCCACCGTCGAAGTGCTTTCGCGAAGCCGCAGTGCGATCGCCAGCGACATCGCCGGTCCGCGGTCGTTGACCTTCAGCCAATACGACCAAAACCTCTGGCACGTCACCACCAACCGCCAAAACGATGCCGGACACATCGGCGGCGGCAGCCTGTACTTCGGGAATGCCAACGGCACCCCGAACGCCGGAACCTACAACACCGGGTCCAACGCCCACGGGCAACTCGAAAGCGACGCCTTCGATCTTTCCGAGTACGACCAGAACGACCAGCCGATGCTGTACTTCTCGTATCTGCTCAGCACCGAAGACCTGGAAGCCCTCAACAACGTCAACAGCGTCGCGCGCGATTCGCTGCGTGTCTTCGTCTCCAGCGAAGAAAACCGCCAGTGGACGATGGTGGCCACCAACAACACCGCCCAAGCAGGAACCTACAATGACCCGGGGCTGAATCCGCCTCCGACACAACAGTACGACGAGTTTGACGTCGCCATCAACGGTTACCGTGATGAAAACGGCAAGGGCTACGTCGCCCGCCGACTGTACGACAACGTCGACACCAACGGCGACAACAATCTGGAATGGGTTCAAGCCCGTATCCCGCTGGCACCTTGGGCCGGGCAGCGCGACGTCCGCATCCGGTTCGATTTCAACACCGCCGGTGAAACCGAACGCTTCGTGACGGACCTGCGTGCGGTCGAAGCCCACGTGATCATGGATGCCCCCGGCGACCGCGCATTCACCCTGCGTCATGATCGTGACGGGGTCGAACAAACGTTTGAATTCGATCTCGGAACCGTCATCCAAGCCCCGTCCGGCGCGGCAATCAATCTCGGCGACCAACTGTTCTTCGACGGCCTGCAGTACACCTTCACGACGTCCGCGACACCGGGACCGCGCGAAATCAGATTCGCTCCCACCATGTCGGCCGCCGATGTCGCCAACAGCATCATCGCGGCGATCGCATTCGATGGAATCAATGCAACGCGTGACCCCAGCCACGACTCGCGTTTTTCGGTCAGCTCCTTCAACTTCACCGCATCGACGTTCAATCTGCGGACCTTCATGCGGGTCGAAACGCCGGGCGTCGCCTTCGGCAACGTCCCCGTTCCGATTGCGATCAACGCCAGCGTCACCGATGTCCAACTGGCGATGCAGACCGCGATCGCCGAAGCGTTCAATCAGGGGACGAGCGTCCCGGCCGACACCACACCGTATCAACTTTATCGTGACTCTGTCCGGATGCACGGCTTCACGACGGTCAACGGCGGCGTGCTGGGCGTGTTCCAGAATGAAGGCACCGCCAACGGCACCTCCGTCCACGACGCTGGCGTTTACCCCAACGGGTCAGAATTAAACAACTACGCCAACAGCCAGTACGGCGGCGATGTGGCAAGCAAACGCGTGCCACTGGTCCGAGGCGAACGGGCCGACAACAACAATTTCGAAGGCGTCTACCTGGACGACATCATCATCGGTTTCGCCGAACGCGGCGAAGTCGTCACCGACGCCAGCACGTTGGCCGATGTGCAGTTGGTCGACAACCCGTTCCACGAGGCGACCACGGGCACGCTCGGCGGATTTGTCGATCAAGTCGACTCGGGCGAATTCCAGCTGAACATCCGCCTGTCGCACGAATACGCTGAACCGTTCTTGGGAGGCACCCAGCCTCCGACCCTGTCCTTCGACACCAACGATGTCCTCGGTGAATCGGTGTCGTTGCAATTCGGAACGGTCGCCGATCCGCTCAGCGGCGGCGATATCCCCGACGGAACGCTGATCTTCATCGCCGACGAGCGACGTCAGTTGGTCTTCGAATTTGACAACAACGACTTCGGGTCCAGCAACGATGTCACGCCTGGCAATATCCCGGTGACTTACGAGAGCACCTTCACCGCCACGCAAATCGCGGCGGCACTGGTCGATGCAATCAACGATCCGAACGTGCAAGCGGACTTTGACGTCTTCGCCACGATGTCCGATGGGACGATCAACAGCGACAGCGGGCTGCGGGTCTTCCTGGAAGGCCCCGTCGCGGCCGATCTTCAGGGCGGAGCCAATTTCGCCCCCACATTGCCGGACTTGAGGGTCCGCATCTATGGCGGCGAACCCGATCCGGTTTACATCGCCAGTCCGCTCACGACTCTGGACGATGTTCCGCTCGGTTTTGACGGCGGCGACTCGAACAGTTTCCGCGACCAGGGTCAAATCATCCTGAAGAACAACGTCATCGTCGACAGCAGCAACTACGGGATCGACATCGACGCCGGACCCCGCCGCGCCGATCTGCCGTCTCCCGGCGCGTCCCAAGCTTACACGACCAACAACCCCGACGACCTGGTCCCCGGCGTCGTCGTTCTCAACAGCGTCCTGATCGACAACGCAAACGCCGGCATCCGACTCGGCGGCGACACCGTTGCGATCTCCAACGCCCCGAACCAATTCGCCCGCATCATCAACAACACCATCGTCGGCGGCCAAAACGGCGTGTTGATCACCGAAGGCGCATCGCCGACGTTGATCAACAACGCCATCGCGAATGCCAACGGCGCGGCGATCCAGGGCAACGGTGCCGGCGCCGTGGAGATCTTTGCGACGTTGTTCCTCGGCAACGGCAACACGGTCAATCCCGCCGGTATCGGACTCGGGGCATTCCCGGTGATTGCCGCTGCCGGCGACCCGGTGTTCGTCGACATCGATGGACGTGATCTGTACCCCGAATTCTTGTCGTTGTTGATCGACAATTCCGTCGGTGCGGTCAACGACCGTTTGGAACTTGCGGCTTTGCGAACCTCGCTCGGCTTGGCCGAATCGCCGATCATCGCGCCGGTCCGCGACATCACCGGCCAACCGCGTGCCGCCGCCCCCAACAACAACGGCGGCGGTACCGGCAACAACATCTTCATCGACATCGGTGCGTTTGACCGCAGCGATTTGATCGGACCGTTCGCGACCCTGATCGATCCTCTGGACAACGGCTCGATCGACGCCGACGTCTCCGAGAGCTTTGTGCGAGTGATCTCGGGCACCTTGGACCGATTCGAAATCCAGCTCTTGGACGAGCGCGGCGTCGGACTCGATGACACATCGGTCGCCGCGGAAAAGTTGAACCTGTCCCAAGACGGACGTTTGCTGATCGAGGGCGTCGACTACATCTTCGGATTCTCGGCGACCAACAATACGATCCTGTTGACCCCGATCACGGGAATCTGGAACCCGAACTCGGCCTACGAAATCACGCTCAACAATCGTGACCGGCTGGTCGCGGCCGCCCCCAGCGGCGCGGGCGTCGTCGACGGGGACCAATTGCCGATCACCGACGCCGACGGTAACACCGTGACGTTCGAATTCGACTCCGGATTCGTGCTCAGCCCGACCGGCAATCCGATCGTCGATGGCGACACGCTGGTGTATCGCGCCGGCAACGCGGTGGTGCAGTTTGAATTCAACGACACCGACCTGCCCGTCGCACCGACGCATCCGGCGACCTCGGTCGTGATCAATTTCTCGGCCGCCGACACGCCCGAACAGATCGCCGCCAACATCGCCACCGCGTTCAAGAACGTCTCGTTTCTGAATTTGGACACGGCCCGTGATTTGGAAGGTGACCGCGTTTATTTGGGCGGTCAGGGAGGCGACATTTTGACCGTCAACTCCGCCGGTCTGGCGCTCAGCGGATCGGCCGGCGTTTCTGCGGGGGCGGTCGCGATTCCGTTTCTGCCCAGCAACACGTTTGCCGCCGAGACCATGGCCGGCACCATCATCGCCCGAATCGTCGCCAGCAATCTGAACATCAATGGGTTCACCCCCGGCGGCGGTTTGGTCTATCTGGAAGGTGTCGGACGCAACCCCGATTCCACACCGGCATTCTCCGGTTTGCCGTTC
This sequence comes from Stieleria maiorica, assembly GCF_008035925.1. Lineage (NCBI taxonomy): Bacteria > Pseudomonadati > Planctomycetota > Planctomycetia > Pirellulales > Pirellulaceae > Stieleria > Stieleria maiorica. Next base: position 7,189,700 of record NZ_CP036264.1, on the reverse strand, counting down.
ACGGAAGTCTCTGCGATCGACGACAAAGCCGGCAACTCGCTGGAGCCGAATCGAAACAACCGCGAAACCCAGTTCACCATCCTGATGCCGGGCGTCCGCTTGGATTTCGGCGATGCGTTCATCACCGGGTCGCGAACGTACCCGACGACGTTGGCCCAAAACGGTGCCCGGCATACGATCGGAACCGAATTGTCGCCACGTCTGGGCAGCGTGACCGATTCGGAAACCGATTCCGCACTGCTTGACGACGCCGTGGTCAACATCAATTCGGTCGTCGGAAGCGGCGGATTGAGCGGAACGCTCGGCGGCAACGTCGCGACCATCACGGTGATCGCCCCCGCATCGGGTGACACACTGCGGGTGGATGTCGGTGGCGCCGTCCGAACCTATGAATTGGTTCTGGCAACCCAATCGCCTCAGCTTGATCATGTCCCGGTGTTGTTCATCCCTGGTGAACCGGACATGAACACCGCCGAACGACTGGCCAAGGCGGTTTCGGAAGACTTGGAAGCGATCGATCCGTTGGTCGAGATCGAATACGAGCGTCAGACGACGTCGTTCACGATCGCATCACTTGACGACGAAGAAGGTGTGCTGGTCGGTTCGGTCGATGCCGGCGGCGGACCGGTCGACGGCCTGTTCTTGGACGTGGACGGATCGGTACTCGGGTTCCTCAATCCGCTCTCGCCCGGCGGCACCGAGGCGATCGTCAACACCACCGGCAACGGCTTGCTGGACGCCTGGGTCGACTTCAACGGCGACGGTGATTTCCAGGATCCGGGCGAAAAAGTGCTCAGCAATCAGGCGGTGCTCGACGGCACCAACCGCATCACGATTCATTCGATCTCCGATCCCGCGATCCTGAACGGCAGCGATGTCGCCACGACGTGGATGCGATTCCGAATCAGCAACACCGGCAATTCGACCACCAACGGCGTCGTGATCGGCGGCGAGGTCGAGGACTATCGCGTGCTGATCAGCAATGCGATGCTGCCCACCCCGATCGACGACCAAGCCCCCAACACGCCGGAAGACACCGCGGTCGAAATCGTCGGCGCCGATTTGCTGACCAACGATTTGGCCAACGGCGTCAGCCCGCTGGGGATCGAAATCGAACAGAACGTCGTCAACGGAACGTTGGTCTACAACAACGATCCCCAGGACCCGCGTTGGATCTACACCCCCGATCGCGATTTTTATGGCAACGAAACCTTCACGTATCGCCTGACCGGAACACTGGTCGTCGACGGACAAACGCTGCCGGTGCGCAGCAGCACCGCAGCGACGGTGACGATCACCGTCGTGCCCGTCAACGATCAGCCCCAAGCGGCCGATCACAATCAATTCCAAGTCGATGAACCGGTCGATGCCGGCGCAACCTCGCTGAATCTGACCAGCCAGGACCTGTTGATCGGTGCGGTCCCCAAACTCCCACTCACCCCGCTCGAAGCACAGAACCCGGGTTCGGCCCTCGTTCCGCCGTGGGACGAATCCGAACAAACCTTGACGGTCATCCAGATCGCCGTGATCGCGGCCGACGGATCGCGGCAAGATGTCGTGCCGACCGGGTCGGATCAGTTCGATCTGACCGACGGGACGTACTCCGCCGCCGCGCACGTGCCCGATGGATCCGGCGGCACGATCGCGATCGGATTGGTCACCGCGGTCGTGTCGGCGGGCGAGATCACCGACGTCCGCTTCGCACCGACGTCCAACTACAACCAAGACAACCCGGTCGTGGCGGCGGCCGATGACTTCACGTTCATCTACACCATCGCCGACGATGCCGCGACGACGCTGCCCCAGGGCGGCCAAGCGGTGCCGTTGCCGACACGACAAACCGCCGAGGCGACCGTCAGCGTCCAAGTCATTCCGCAAAACGATTCGCCGGTCGCCAACGATGATCGCATCGCCCAAGTCGCAGGCGTACGGCTGGACGAGGACGCCTTCGCGTTCCGGTTCAGCACCTCGGAGATTCTCGGCAACGACACCGCCGGACCGCCGACGGTTGCCAACCCATTTTTCTTGGGAACCGACGACGAAATCAGCGGTGCCAACATCCAGTATGTTGAACTGGTCACCCAGTTCGAACCGTTCGTCACCGTCAACCTGGGCAACGTCAACGCCGGCATCGCCGTGCACGACAATGCACTGGGCACCGGTTACGTGATGTACAGCCCGCAAAACGTCTACGCACGCTTCCCCTTCAATCCGCCGCCGGTCTTGCCGGCCGGACAAGTCAGCGACCAGATGATCGCGGTGCGTTACAACGGGTTCACTTGGCAATACAGCAACGACACCACCTGGGTCAACTTCACGCCGATCCCCGGTGACCGTCTGATCGCGGCGTTGGACTTTGACAACAACCAGATCACGGGACTGAAATATGCCGGCGGCAGCGTGGCGGGAATTCCCCAAGGCTATTACACCGACAACTCGACCGGCGAGCTGAACTTCGTCGCCGATCAATTCGGCGGCACCTTCGACGCCGGCGAGTTCACGGTCACCGGCTCGCAATTCAAACTGTCCACCGACCCGAATTTCCCGCTCGAATTCCGACCGTACGAATCGCGGTTGACCGACCAGGGCGGCTCGATCGACTACGACAGCACCACCGGCGAATTGGTTTACACCCCGGCGCCCGATTTCTATGGAATCGACACCTTCACCTACGTTATCCGCGACGTGCCGGTCGATCCGAACCAGCCGCACCAAACCTTGTACTCGGTCGGCACGGTCAGCTTGGAAGTCTATCCGGTCAACGATGCCCCGCTGGCGCAAAACCAACTGCTGACGATCGAAGAAGACCAGGCGTACACGGTGACCGCCGCCGAGCTGCTGGTCGGAGCGGTGCCGCACTTCGCCAGCCCGGCCATCGGATTCCCCCAAGACGAATCCGGACAATCGTTGAGCGTGGTTTCATTGACGGTCACCGACGCCAACAACAACACACAGATCATCACCAGCAACGGTGTCTACCAGACGGTTCACGGAACCGTCCGCGATCTGGTGTTCAACGGCGACGGCAGCATCAATCAATTCGTGTACCAGCCCAACCAGGACTTCAACGTCGACAACCCGCTGACCGGCGGCGCACGCACGTTGGATCAATTCCAATTCACGATCCAGGACAGCGACCAAGCGGTCTGGCCCGAAGGCGGAACGCGAACGGTCACACCGCAACAGAGCACCGCGACGGTCTCGTTCTTCGTCACGCCGCAAAACGACCAGCCCGACACCCAAGCCGACAAGATTTCCGCCGAACCCGGATCGGACTGGGCCAACTTCTACGGCGGCGACCCGAACCAGATCCCCGTGCCGCAAGAGGGATCGCAGAACCAAATCGTCGTTCCGCTGGAATTTTTGTTGGCCAACGACAACCTGGGACCGGCCACCGCAGGCGACGAAATCAACGGCGTCGACCCGCTCAATGACACGCCGTTCAGCCCCGAGTTCCTGCTCCAGATCTCGCTGCCGACGATGACCACCGCACTCGGTGGGTCGGTCCAGTTGGTGACCAGTCAGCAAGGCAAGTTGCAGATCCTCTATACTCCGCCGGAGGACGCGTTCGGCGTCGATACGTTCGTTTACACCGCGACCGATCGCGGTATTGATGAAGCCGGGGACGGCACCCGCGTCGTCGCGCCGCTGTCGAGCAACGGAACCGTTTCGATTCTGGTCCAGCCGACCAACGACGCCCCCGTTTCGCATGATCGCCAACTGCGTGGCGTCGAAGACACCGTCCGCACGTTCGACGCCGAGGACCTGCTAGGAATGACCGGCAGCCAGCCGACGCTGCCGATCGCTGCCAACCCGAATCGCGACCCGCTGTATGGTGAAAACGAACAGATCCCCAACCTGCGCGTGACCGCGATCATCGCCAACGGCCAGGAAATCCGCACCAGCACGGCTCCCGGAAGCCCGATTTCACTGGGACACGGAACGTTGGATCTGACCTTTGCCGGTGGTGTGTTCGTCAGCGGTGTGTACACGCCGACAACTCCGGACAACAACGAATTGATCAGCATAGACCGCTTCCAATACATCGTCGCCGACGACGGTGTGGTCGCGATCCCAGACAGCGGCGCGTTCTTCGGCGAATCCAGCGACCGGGTGGCGACGTTGCCAACCGTCGAAGGTGCCCCCAGCAACGTCACGCTGCCACTGACCCCGGTCAATGACGATCCGGTCTTCAACGAGCTTCCGGTCAACATCCTCGAACGCGACGACACCGGCAGCCCCTCGACGGTCCGCTGGGCCAACCAAATCATGGGCGGCCCGGCCACCGCGCTCGACGAACAGGGTCAGGTCGTGCACTTCCAGCTGCTCAGCTTCAACGACCCCGACGGGCTGTTCTGGAAGGCACCGAATTTGGATCGGTTCAGCGGTTCGATCGACCTGTTCCCCGATGTCGACCAATTCGGCCAAGCCACGTTTGTCGTCGGCGTGAATGATTCGCAGTACCTGCCGGGCGATCCGGCATTCCAAAACCCGCAAGTCATTCGAACGATCACGGTCAATTTGCGTCCGGTCAACGATGCCCCGCGAATCAACCCGGTCGCGATCAACGTCGCGGATACGAATCCCGAAGCCCCGACCGACGACGCCTACAGCGTCGGCCCCGATGCGACGATTTCTTACACGTTAAAAGAAAACAACGTCGACAACGATGGCAACCCGACGCCGTACGTGATCCAGCTGACCAACCCCAACTACCTCCCCTCGCAAAGCAGCGGCGACTACCAGCCGCCTGGGCTGTTGGATGTGTTCGTGGCCGGTCCGGGCAATGAGATTTCGACGGCCGTGCCGAACGCCGAAGGCGGATCACAAACGCTGTCTCTGGTCGACGTCTTCGGCAGCAACAACATCGTCAGCACCGACAAGAACGGTACGTTGGAAGCGGTCCGTGACAACCAGGGCAACATCACCTCGTTGTTGTACCGCCCGGCACCCGATTTCAACTTCAATATCGGCGGGCTGGATACCTTCCGCTACAGCGTGACCGACGACGGTGTTTCGTTCATCAATGGGCAACTGGCCAGGGACCCGCGAACGATCTTCGGCCGCGTCTCCTTCAACATCCAACCGGTCAACAGCCGACCGGTATTCGATCTGCCCGCCGATCCGCCAGAAGCGTTGGAAGATGCCGGCGTTCGAAACGTGATCGGGTTTGCCACCGGGATTCGCCCCGGTGCGGTCACCGCCACGGACGAAACCAGCCAGGGGACCAAGTTCCATGTCACGCCGACGACCTTCGACGTGTCACAGATGAGCAGTTACTTCACGCAGGCGCCGACGATCACCCGTGACGGCACACTGACGTACCGCACCGCCCCGGATGTCTTCGGCACGTTTGAATTCGAAGTCCATCTGTGTGACAACGGTTTGACAGACAGTTTGGATCCGCCCTGCGACATCGGTACGGTCGGTGCGACCGATCGTGGCGACGTGAACCGATCGGATGCCCGCACCTTTACCCTCAGCATTCTGCCGGTCAATGACGCCCCAGTCACCGGCGACGGAAACCCGCCGCCGGCGATCGTCCTGGATGAAGACACCGACATCGTGCTCGGATTCGGCGCTTCACCCGGCGGCTACGATTTGCTTGGCGCCTACGTCGGCGGCCCCGCCAACGAAGTCGTCGACACCGATTTTGCGGGCAACCCGCTGCGTGGACAAACGGTCTCGCTGGTGCAATCACAGTTCCCCGCAACGACGCAACTAGGCGTTTCGCTGCAACCGGTGATGGATGCCGGAAACAACGTCATCGGCTATCGCTACGAACCGCCGGCCAACTATGCCGGCGGCGACCAATTGGTCTATACCATCACCGACGACGGCCAAAGCGTCCGGATCGGCGCGGCCAAGGTTCCGTTTGAGGATCCGCGGACGCGTCGCGTGACCGTTCCGATCGTGGTCAATCCGATCAATGACCCGCCGGTGTCCAATGCCGACGACAACTTGGCAGGGCTGAACGTTTCGATCACCGAGGGCGATGGACTGTATGTGGACAACAATTGGATGCTGGCGGTCGCCGTCGGCCCGTTCGATGCGGTCGACGAAATCAGCAGCCAACAATTGTTGCCCCCGGTTCTGACGGTCAACAGCAGCGAGCTGAGCTTCACGATCCCGCCGACCGTCCAGCTCAGCGGGGACAAGGTTTCGCTGCGATTCGAAGCCGACGAAAACGCGTTCGGACTGGCCGAATACGTGATCACGTTGACCGATGACGGCGGCACGCCGGGCATCACCGGTGACGACGAAAGCACCAGCTACACATTCACGATTGCGATCGAAGGCGTCAACGACCCGCCAACCTTCGACGCATCGGATAGCATCTCGGTGATGGAAGACAGCCCGGCATACAGCCAACCGTGGGCGACCAACATCGATGTCGGACCGAGAGAAACGACCCAGTCGATCGATCGATTCGAAGTCTCTATTCCCGCCGGCTTGGAAGACTTGTTCAGCGTCCTGCCCACGGTTTCGACCAACGGCATCCTCTCCTTCACCCCCGCACCGGATGCGGCCGGACGCGTGGTCTTGAGTGTCGTGGCAGTCGATTCCGACGGAGGCCGAAGTGCCGCGCACGACTTGACGATCACGATCCAAGACATCAACGACGCCCCCGACGCGGTCGATGATCCGATCACCGTCGATGAAGACAGCATCAGGATCCTGACGGTCGACGATCTGATCTCCAATGACACCGATCCGGACTTGAACAACCGCCCGCCGTATGACACCGAAGTCCTGAGCGTCTCCATGGCCGCCGACTTCATGTCCGCCGAAGGCGCACACGTCACGTTCAATGCCGCGACAGGTGTAATCGTCTACGATCCGACCACCTCGACGACGCTGGACACGTTGATGCCCGGCCAATCGATGCTCGACACCTTCACCTACACCCTCAGCGATGGCGAAGAAACCGACACCGCGGTGGTGACGCTGACCGTGACGGGAACCAATGACGCGCCGCGTTTGGGCGATGACGCGTTTGACGTCGCGCCCGACCAGCCCACCGTGCTGCCGATCCTGGCCAACGACATCGATGTCGACGGAACGATCGATCCGTCCAGCATCATCATCACCACCCAGCCCACCCGGGGTGCGTTGGAAGTCGACGCCGTGACCGGCAGAGTCACGTACACGCCGCTGCAGGGTTTCCGCGGAACCGATCAGTTCCAGTACACCGTCGCAGACCTTGGCGGTCAGCAGAGCGAACAGGCCACGGTCAACTTGCGAATCGGTTCCGCCCCGGTGACCCAGCCGATCTTCACCGGCACCGCGATCAACCTGCCGCTGACCATTGCGGCCCTGGATGACGTCGCCGGTCAGCCCGTGCCGTCGACCATGACCGTGGTCACGCCGCCGACCAATGGCACCGCACAGCTGATGTCCAACGGCGACATTCACTACACGCCGGGGGCAAACTTCACCGGCAAAGACACGATCGTCTTCACCGTGGCCGACCCGGCCGGTTTTGTCAGCGGTGAAACGATGATCGACATCACCGTCGTCAACAGCACGCTGCAAAACCCGGTGAAGTTCAAGGATGTCAATGCCAACGGCGAAGTCACTCCGCTGGACGCGCTGCTGGTGATCAACCGCCTGGGCGTCGCCGGCGGCAGTGGCAGTATCCCGGTGATGTCGTCCGATCGCGGTCCCAATTTCTATGACGCCAACGGTGACCTGATCATCTCCTCCAGCGACGCGTTGTCGGTGATCAACGAACTGGCCCTGCAAGGCAACCCGGTGGCCGGCGAAGGCGAAGCGGCGGCAACGGCCGACGCCGTGACATCGCTCAGCGACCAGATCGACGCGGTGCCGACGGCCGACACCATCGATGCCGAAAACGGACCGTTGACCGCCCCGCTGGCCGTCGACAAAGTCGTCTCCTCCCAGGTGCTCACCCCCGTCGACGCCCAATTGATCGACACGATCACCGCCGACGACAAGGATGAGGACGACGAAGACACCTTGCGCGCGATCGACGAAGCGTTGGCCGGCCTGCTGGACTAACCTCCGTCGGCTGAACGATCCGGTGCGATCGCGACGTTCACCCGCGTCGCGGTCGCACAACGTGACGGTTTTATCGGCGATCGGCCCCTGGACCGAAAAATGCTCTACGGCGCGATCTTCCTGCGTCGCTCAATTTCATCGGACGAACTATAGTCACGGCTGCGTATTTCAGTACGTCGAAATGACGGGCGATCGATGAGGAAGCAGGTGACGGGCGATCACACACAACGACGACGACGCAACCGACGGCGGGGACAATTCGAACGATTGGCCGAGCGGATGCTGCTTGCCGGAGATCTGCAAAGTCCCTATCAGCCGCGCGATGTCAATTTGGACTTGCAGGTTTCGCAACTCGATGCGCTGGCGGTCATCGACTTGCTCCGCGACCAGCCGACGCCCCAACTCGGTGCCGGCTTTTTCCCCGATGTGACCGGCAACGGTGAAGTCACCCCCCATGACGTGCTGTTGGTCATCAATGAATTGATCGACGATGATCCGGCAATCGCGTCGCGGCTGATTCATGACTCGGGATTCGCCGGACAGGCAAACTACGATCTGTTGACCAACGCGCCGGGAATCGAAATCTGGGCCTCGGAGTTTCTCGACGAAATCGAGTTGTCGATCGACGGAACACCGTTCGACAATCTATCTGGGTTTGAAGTCGACGGCCGCCTGGTGCTCTCCGACAACGACATCGACGGTCTGGTCTCCGGTCGCCTGGAAGACGGCGACCACGAGATCGCGATTTCGATTCCGGGTAGAAATGCATCGATCGAATTCATCCTGTCGATCGATCGCACCGTCCCCACACCGGTGCTGGACGCCGACGAGGGTCGATTGCGACTGCGTCAGCGAAGCGTTGAGTTTCTGTTTGACGAACCGTTGGCCCCCGAAGCGATCGGCGAAAGCAACTATGCGGTCGAAGTGACTGCCGCGGGCAATGTGATCGATTCGGTTCCGATCGAAACGGTCACGCAGAACGCGGCACATCGGTTGACGCTCGGTTTTGCCGACAAGCTCAACGATGGCGAATATCGCATCACCTTGTCACCGCGGCTTTGCGATTTGGCTGGCAATGAAATCTCCGCGGGGCAATTCCCACTGCTGGTCCATCAAACCGCTGATTTGGTCATGGATCCGCATTCTCAATTTGTGACGGTGTCGACGGCGGACCCAACCATCTCGGTGCGTTGGGATGTTGCGGCGCAAAAAGGTGTTGTGGCAACCTCTCCCGGCCCGACCGTCGCCTCACGCGCCTACGCCATGGTCCACACCGCGATGTTCGACGCTTGGTCGGCCTACGATGCCGACGCGGTCTCGACGGTCAACCAGGACGTGTTGCAGCGTCCTGCGAGCGAAAATACAGATGCCAACAAGGCCGAAGCGATGAGCCATGCCGCCTACCGGGTTTTGCTGGACCTGTTCCCCGAAGCCCGGCACGTTTTTGACGACTTGATGATCGCATTAGGATACGATCGCGACAACCAGTCCACGGACGTGACCACGCCCGCGGGCATCGGCAATGTGATGGCCGCGGAACTTTTGAAAGTGCGGCACGCCGATGGGTCAAACCAGCTCGGCGACAGCCCAGACGGGGTTTCCGGCGTCAGATACTCCAACGTGTCCGCCTACGCTCCGGTCAACGCCGTCGGGCAAACCCTCGTCATCGGTGCATGGACGCCGGAGTACGTGCCGATCGATGCCACCGCCACGACCGCCATCCGCGAACAACGCTTCTTGACACCCCATTGGTCCGATGTCACTCCGTTTAGTTTGACCACGGCGTCTCAGTTTCGCCCCGAACCTCCGGAACCGTTCTTGTTGGTTGACGGCACCGTGGATCTGGTCAGCAAAACCATCACCCTGGCCGATCAATCCGTGGTGAATCTTGACCGTTCGTTGATCGGAACGCTCATCAATCCCGACTTCATCGCTCAAGCCCAGCGTGTCATCGATGCCAGTGCCGATTTGACCGATCGGCAAAAGTTGATCGCCGAATTTTGGGAAGACGGGGGAAGCACGTCATTTCCGCCAGGCACTTGGATGAGCTTTGGGCAATTCCTTTCCGGGCGAGACGAACACTCGTTGGACCAAGACGCCGGGCTGTTCTTCGCCCTGTCCAACGCGGTCTTTGATGCCGGCATCGCCACCTGGGAAGCCAAGGCGTTTTACGATTACGCCCGTCCGGTCCGCGTCATCCGTGAACTCGGTGAACTGGGGTTGATCGGCGAACTCGATCAGGCCTCGGGAAGCTACTTGATCGACGTTTGGTCGCCCCTGACCGGTACGACCGAGTCCATTGCGGCGACGGAGTTTCTGACCTACCAAACACCCGGCAGCGACCCCTCCCCCCCGTTTGCAGAATACACGTCGGGCCACAGCAGTTTTAGTGCCGCCGGTGCGACGATTCTGGAACTGTTTGCCGGTTCACCAGAATTCGGCGGAGAAGTCAGCTTTGACGTCGGAGAATCGCGGTTTGAACCCGGTGACGTCCCGGCGGCGGCGGTGACGCTGCAGTGGCCGACGTTCCGCGATGCAGCCGATGAAGCGGGCCTGTCTCGCATCTACGGAGGGATTCACTTTGACGACGGAGATCTCCGCGGCCGGAAACTTGGCAATGACATCGGCATGGCCGTCTGGCAGCGGGCTCAGCAATACATCGACGGCACGATCGGTTCGTCGTAGTCGTCTTCCGCAGCTTCGTTCCCGATTGGGCTGGGCAGTCGCCGTCCTCTCCGAGGTCGACGCGGAGGAAAGCTTCGCTTTATTGCTCCGCCGAATTCGGAGAACACGGCGACCCTGGCAACGCATCGTCAACCCGAAAATTGATTTGCGGTAGACGACGAGTGCCTCTGCACGTCTGGCCAGATGGTCGCCTCCTTGGGCATGCCGGTGGGCCGTCTGGCACGGCCTGACCTGCCCCCCGGCGATCAATCCCTGTTGATCGGAGCCCCGATCCACTACGATTGGAGATCGGCTTCTTCTTTCCGCTTTTTGTCGCAAGACCCCGGCGTATGAAACAGATTCGGAACTTTTGCATCATTGCCCATATCGATCATGGAAAATCGACCCTGGCCGACCGACTGATTCAGGCCTGTGGCGGGGTCACGCAACGTGAATTCCATGACCAGATGCTCGACTCGATGGACATCGAACGTGAACGAGGGATCACGATCAAGAGCAACACGATCACGCTGGCCTACACCGCCAGGGACGGCCAAGAGTATCAACTGAATTTGATCGATACGCCCGGGCACGTGGATTTCTCGCACGAAGTTCGACGGTCGTTGATGGCCTGTGAAGGTGCCTTGATGGTCGTCGATGCGTCCCAGGGCGTCGAGGCTCAAACGGTCGCGAACCTGTACCTGGCAATGGAGTACGACCTGGAGATGTTGCCGGTGATCAACAAGATCGATCTGCCGGCGGCGGACGTCGATCGGGTCCGCGAAGAAATCGACGCGGACCTGGGCCTGGACCCGTTCGCGGCCATTCCGGTTTCGGCGAAAACCGGCCAGGGCATCGAAGACGTGTTGGAAGGGATCGTCGAGCATCTGCCGCCACCGAAAGGCGACCCGGATGCACCGCTGAAGGCACTGGTCTTCGACGCCCACTTCGACAAGTACCGCGGAGTCATTTTGCAATGTCGCGTCATGGAGGGCACGCTCAAAACCGGCCAGGCGATCCATTTCATGCACGGCGGCCACGACTACAAGGTCGATGAACTCGGTTACAACCAATTCAAGCTGAACCCGCGAAAACAACTCGCCGCCGGCGAGGTCGGCTACATCGTCGCCGGCGTCAAAAGCGTTCAAGACATCGAGATCGGCGACACCATCACGCTCCAAGATCGACCGGCAGACGCTCCCATCCCGGGATACCAGAAAGCCAAACAGGTTGTGTTTTCATCGGTCTATCCGATGAGCACCGATGAGTATCAAGACCTGACCAAGGCACTGGAAAAACTGTCGATCAACGACGCCGCGTTGACCTACGAAAAAGACTCCTCGGCCGCCCTGGGGTTCGGGTTCCGCTGTGGATTCCTGGGGCTGCTGCACTTGGACGTGATTCAGGAACGTTTGCAGCGCGAATTCGACATCGGCTTGGTCATCTCGGCACCCTCGGTCAAGTACATTCTGGCGCTGAAGGACGGCACCACCGTCGAGGTCGACAATCCGTCGTATTGGCCCGACCCGTCGAACATCGATTCGGCGACCGAACCGTACATCAAGGCGTCGATCCTGACGCCGGAGGAATTCGTCGGCTCGGTGATGGAATTGTGCCGCGAACATCGCTCGGAAAGCCAATCGATGAACTACCTTTCCGCCGGGCGGGTCGAAGTGACCAGCGAAATGCCGCTGGGCGAAGTGCTGTTCGATTTCTACGGCAAACTAAAAATGATCACCCGCGGTTATGGATCGTTCGATTATGAACCGATCGAATACCGCAAAACCGACGTCGTCAAAGTTGACATCCTGGTCAACAAAGAACCGGTCGATGCGCTGGCCTATCTGGTGCACCGCGACAAAGCGCGGGCGCGTGCGCTGCACTACTGTGAACAGCTCGCCGAAGCGATTCCCAGGCACCAGTTCAAGATCCCCATCCAGGGCGCGATCGGAGGCACCATCATCGCCCGCGCGACGATCCAGCCCTATCGTAAAGACGTGACCGCAAAACTGTACGGCGGTGACGTGACGCGGAAGAAAAAGCTGTTGGAGAAACAGAAGAAAGGCAAGGCCAAGATGAAGCAGTTCGGCAGCGTCAACATCCCCCAAAAAGCCTTCGTCTCGGTGTTGCGCGCCGACAAGGATTAATCCATCTCGCGGCACGGCTGAGCGCATCGAACGGTCTAGCAACCGATGGCCGCGATCTCCAATAGGACCTAGAGGACACAGAGGACGCATAGGTCCTATTGGCCCTATCCTGCGCGTCGTACGTCAAACCAGCGGCTTCCATTGGGTGCCACCCACCATTCTCGCCAGCCACCGTCGCACCAGCGAATTGCAAGCAAATCTGGAGGTGATTGGTGGGCGGCACCGGATCGCTAGTCCCGGCCGCCGCATTGGCGAGCAGCAGCGATCTGGCCCAAGAATCTCTCCGGACACTGAACCGAAGGCGTGATGGATTTAGCGGGATTCAGCAATTACAAATCGATCGGGCTCGACTCAGCGCACTGCGTCAGTTGGGTCGGGACGCTGAGCGGGCCGATCTCGCCTCCCAGATGGTTCACGCGCACCCCAATGACTCCGAGCCGTTTCATGAATTGGCATCGACGCTTCTCAAACTCGGGAAAGCGGAAGAGCTTTTTAAACTGGCGATGAGCGGCTGAAACGCATGCCGAATGACGAACCAGCTCTGCTTGCGTTGGCATCGGCGGCTAGTACGCAAGGCAAGTTTGATGTCGCAGCGCAGTATTTGAGCGAGCTGGTGAACCTGCATTCGCTATCACCGCGTGGAAAACTGATGGCGGGTCGATTGTTTCTTTACCAACCAGGTCGCAAGTTCGATCAGGCGGAGGACTTGCTCCGAAACCTTGTCGCCGAATTTGGGTATCGCTTCCCGTTTGTCGTGAAAACCTTCGCGGTTGCACTGGCCAGTAACGGCAAATACCAAGACGCGATTGCTATTTTGCGCGATTTATCTGTCGCGACCGGTGTTGAATTGAATCGATTCGACCGACTCACCCAGGGAATCATCGCTGAACGAAGTGGGGTGAGCGAAATCGCAAAACGCTACTATTCCCGCTGCGAACGAGACGACTTGGAGGGGCCGATCTCGACCTACCACTTGGCTCAGTTGAGGTTGGAGCGGATGGAAAGATCGCTGGCAGAATCTCACGCCGGTGAAACTCCCTGACGTTGCGAATCAGGGCACATCGAACTCGCCTGGCCCGTGCGTCCAATGACGGGCAAGGCAGTCACCTGCGAATTCGCGATTGCAGCGGATTCCAGGGGCCGATCACGGATTGGAGCTGGACGTCAAATCAGGGCGATCGGCGAGCGTCTCGGCGAGCGTCAAGAGTGCAAGACTGGTCGTGAAAAACGGCATGGTCTCGCGCAGGTGTTCGGATTCATCGGGATTCGCCCAACTTCCATCGGCCTGCTGTCGCAACCGAATCGCGTCAATCAGTTCCGTTCGCCATTCGTGGTCGATCTGGTTCGCATCGACGATTGTCTCTCGCCCCAGCAAGTTCATTGCCGTCGCAAACGACCAATAGTAGTCGTAGAGTCGCGATTTCGGATCACCGATGCCTGGATTCTCTGACAGCGTGTAGTTCTGGCTCAACCACGCTGCAGCAGATTTGATTCGCCGATCCGTTGGCGGCACACCGCATAAGATCAAGCCTTTGATCCCCGCACAGGTGAGTCCACCGCAGGGATGCTCCGTCCGTCCGGTGAAGGGATCGATCACGAAGCCTCCACTGTTGCGTGATACTGACGCGGACCGCTCGCAATCGAGCCGTTGGCAACGCGTAAAGAAAACGACAGCGCGCTTCATGAACGGGCTGTTGCTGGGGACTCCCGCCTGTCGCAGCGCTTGAATCGCGAGTGCGGTGTGATAAAGATCTGGTGCAGAAACTCGTCGGTAGCCCACACCGCCAAAACGGAAATCATCCTGCTGGCACTTCCGACGGGGTGTCCATTGTAGTTGCTCGATGCGTCGGATCGTCGATCGAATCTGGCGGTCATATCTGCCGCTGCTGTTTCCTTCAGACAGCGCCAACAAAGCAAAAGACAGACCAAGTGTTTCTCGCCCATCGGGCATGAGATCCGAGTCGCTGTCCAGCGCGTTTGCCAATTCGTCCAGCCCCGAATCCATCGAAGGACTGGGCGCCGATAGGGCACGCATTCTGAGCGTCGCCAGCGTGCAAATCGCGGTGTAATCGGGCTCGAAATCGCCGACACTTTGATCGCTGATTCGGTTCGTCACTGAACCGACGGTATCCGATCGCTGGCTCTGCCCATTCGCTGCTTCGGCAAACAAACAAGCGAGCGATAGAGTGATGGATATGCAATGGGATTTGAACAAGAGCGATCTCCTCAAGATGCGATTGCGCGCCAACGTGTTCCAACGTCCACAACGCAATTGGTGTGCCAATTGCAACCCCCGATTTGCTGCGGGCAACACGCCTCGTTAAATGATTCCGCGATGCCGAAACCGACACATGCGGTGGAATTTGCATCGAAAGCTGGTCGATTGAGGGTCGCCGGGCCGACACGCTGAACCCGAGGGGTGCTGGCGAAACCCCGGACAGATTGTCTACAGTTGGAAAGACTCCCGTTCCCGACGTGGAAAGGAGACGTTCTCTTACTAGCCCTGTATTTCAACTCGTTAGAGTCTGCCAATCCGTTGATTGGCAGACTTGGCTATTCGCTTGCAAACTTAGCGACGCGACCAGGTGGGCGTGCTGGGGATGGCCACGATGCTGGTGTTGTACGTCGATTCAAAAAACGCTTCCCAGTATTCGGCCTCGGCTCTCGTATCAAACGGTTCATCCCCGACCATTTGCCAATAGCCGGGAATGGAAGGAGACTCGATGTAGAGGGCGAAGTCGTAGTACAGATCGTAGTAGAAATCCCAAAAGCTGTACGTCGACTGATCGTAGAGTACGGTGTACTCGTAGTCGCTCTCACCGGCAAATTTTGCATCCGCGTCGCGTGCGCCGCAGCAACAGGCGACCGCGACGGCCAGCCCAAGTAAGATCCGATTCATCGTTTTTTCTCCGTGGATTCGTAGTGTTCTTGCCCCGTACCTAGGTCCCAAGCGGAGACGGAGCAATCATGTGACACGACTCCCCCACTGGTCCGATAAAAAATGAGTGCCTTCGATGCGTCGGTAGTTGTGGTTTGACACTCTGACCGCGGTGCACAAGAATGCCGATCAAACAGCCCCACGGACGTGCCAATCGCTGGTTGTGTCGCGGTGGATTTTGATTCGTCAACAGGACCATCCGCTCGAGTGATTGCCAACCGAATCCAACACGTTCAAGCGCCCGTCATTCCGATCGTGGGACGTTGGACGAGCGAACATCCGGGGACCATTTCGCTCGGCCAGGGGGTGGTCCATTACGCTCCGCCGTCGGAGGTATTTCAGGCGGTCAGTGAAGCGGCCGGGCAAGATCACGGCTTAGATCGCTACGGGCCCGTCGTCGGCAACGAGCGGCTGATCGACTTGATCCAGCAGAAGCTGATTGCCGAAAACGGAATCGATCCGGAGGCCGACCAATCGTCGGTGGTCTGCTCGGCCGGGTCGAACATGGGATTTCTGAACGCCATCCTGGCGATCGCGGACATCGGCGACGAGATCATCTTGTTGAGCCCGTATTACTTCAATCACCACATGGCGATCGAGATCGCCGGTTGCCGCGCCGTGGTGGTGGCGACCGACGACCAGAACCAACCCGACCTGGATGCGATCGGCGACGCGATCACCCCTCGGACCAAAGCGATCGTCACCGTCTCGCCCAACAACCCCACCGGCGCGGTTTATTCCCAAAGCGACCTGGCGGAGATCAATTTGATGTGCGCCGCCCGCGGGCTGTACCATCTGTCCGACGAAGCCTACGAGTACTTCCTGCACGACGGCGTCCGTCACTATTCGCCCGGTTCCGCCGTCGGGGCGAGCGAACACACGATTTCGTTGTATTCGCTGTCCAAGTCCTACGGGATGGCGGGCTGGCGGATCGGGTACTCCGTCGTGCCGAATCATCTGGTCGAAGGCATCCGCAAGATCCAAGACACGAATTTGATTTGCCCGCCGATCGTCTGTCAGGTGGCCGCCGCCGCGGCGTTGGAGGTCGGATCGGACTGGTGTCGCGAGCGAATCGCCGGCTTGACCGCGGTCCGCGATGCCACACTCGGGTCGCTCTCCGAACTGGGCGATCGGTGCCGGTTTGCCGTCCCCCGGGGCGCGTTTTATGTGTTGTTCCAATTGCAAACCGATCAGAGCGATATGACACTGGTGGAGTCGTTGATCCGCCGGTTCTCCGTCGCGGTGCTGCCCGGCAGCGCGTTCGGCGAATCGAAAGGCTGCTCGCTGCGTCTTTCGTACGGGGCGTTGGATCCGCAATCGGTCCGCGAAGGCGTCGGCCGCCTACGTGACGGTCTTGCAAAACTTCTTACATGAGTGGGTCCAAAGCGATGCAGATCGTTGCGGTTCAATTGAACATGGCGTGGGAAGACAAACCGGCCAATCACCGGCGTCTGCGCGAGTTGCTTGGCGGGACAACGATCCGCCCGGGTTCGTTGGTGATCGCGCCGGAGATGTTTGAAACCGGCTTCAGCATGAACGTGAATGCGACGGCCCAGAGTGAAGCCCGCGAAGGGGAAGCGTTGCTGCGTGAATTGGCACGGCAGTACGATTCGGCGTTCATGGGCGGCGTCGCCGCTCCGATCCGTGACGGGCGTTCGCGGAATGAATGTGTGGTGTTCGCCCCCGACGGGACACAATTGGCGCGCTACCAAAAGATGCATCCCTTTTCGTTGTCCGGTGAAGAAAACCACTACACCGCCGGCTCGACCCAAGTCGTCTTTGAGTGGCAGGGCGTCAAGATCACGCCCTTCCTTTGCTACGACCTTCGTTTTCCTGAGATCTTTCGGCCGGCGATCCTGCGCGGAGCGGAATTGATCACCGTGATCGCTTGCTGGCCGGCGAAACGCAGCGAACACTGGGTACGTCTGCTGCAAGCCAGGGCGATCGAAAACCTGGCGCCGGTCGTCGGCGTGAACCGCAGCGGGGAAGAACCCGATCTGCAATTCGACGGCCGCAGTTCGGCGTTCGACCACATGGGAACGCCGATCTTCGAAGCTTCGGCCCAGGAGCAGATCCTCACGGCCGAGATTGACATCGAAGCGGCGCGGCGGTGGCGGTCCAAGTTCCCCGCGCTGCGCGATATCGTCGCCAGTGAGATCAGCGGCAGTGACGAACCGTAGGTTCATGGTAGACTCGGGAGAGGATCAAAGTCTGATGACGAGATACGCTTTCCGACGGACACATCATTGGCTTGCCACGCTGGTTTTGTTGTCCACCATGACCTCCTGCGGCGGAGCACCGGAGAAGACGTTGCCTAGCGACCCGACGAACGCAAACCGCACGCCGGAAAACGACGACGGCTCGGCCGCCCAGGACCGGGTTTACGCATCACTGCGTGCCAAGATGGTCGATTCGCAACTGGCCGGCCGCGACATCCGCGATCAACGTATTCTCGATGCGATCCGGCGGGTGCCGCGACATCGGTTTGTCCCGCCGGGTTCGCGAGGTGATGCGTACGCCGACTCTCCGCTCCCGATCGGCAACGGCCAAACCATCTCCCAGCCCTACATCGTCGGCTTGATGACGCAGTTGGTCGATCCGCAACCGGAGGACCGGGTGCTGGATGTCGGGACCGGATCGGGATATCAGGCCGCCGTCTTGGCGGAACTGGTCCGGGACGTCTATAGCATCGAGATCGTGGAGCCATTGGCCCGCGAAGCGGCCGAGCGATTGAAAACGCTCGGCTACCAGAACATCCATGTGCGGCACGGTGACGGTTATGCCGGCTGGCCGGGCGAGGCTCCGTTTGACGCGATCGTTGTCGCGGCGGCTCCCGATCATGTTCCGCCGGCGCTTATTGAACAACTCGCCCCCGGCGGCAAGCTGGTGATCCCGATCGGAGATCGATTCCAATCGCTCGTTTTGATCGAAAAACAAGACGACGGATCGGTGACGCGGCGGAATGTGGCACCGGTCATGTTTGTTCCCATGACCGGCAAAGCGGAAAAGTAGTTTGGGGTATACTGTCGGGCATTGACCACTTGCCGCTAGGAGCATTGCGATGAAACCGTTGGGATTGAAACGCGTCGGGTTTGCCGCCCTCTTGTTGATCGGAGGGCTTTCAACATGCCATCCGACCTCGGCCGTCGAAGCGGTCGACTTGGAAGCAGCCAACCCGCTGTTGCCGATTCCCGATCCGCCACTCGGAATCGGCGGCGAAAAGAATCCTCCGGCAACGCTGTTGGACTTGGAGAACCCTCCGACGCCGGAAACCGTTCGCTTGGGGCGATGGCTGTTTTTTGACAAACGACTTTCGGCCGACAACACGGTCGCCTGTGCGACCTGTCATCGGCCGGAAAATGCATTCTCCGAACCGACCCCGGTTTCGGAGGGCATCCAAGGACAGAAAGGGGGGCGGAAGGCACCGTCATTCACCAATCAAGCCTGGGCGACGCTTCCCCACTTCTTCTGGGACGGTCGGGCCGGGTCGCTGGATGAACAAGCCGGCGGTCCGATGATCAACCCGATCGAGATGGGCCAAAAGGACCACGAGGGCGTCGTCGCGAAGATCGCGGCGGTCAAGGGCTACGCGAAATACTTTGAGGAATCCTTCGGATCACCGGAGGTAACGATCGAGCGGATCACCAAGGCGATCGCGGACTATGAACGGACGCGGATGAGTGGCAATTCCGCCTGGGATCGTTATGTGGCCGGCGATAAAACGGCTCTTTCGGACGACGCCAAAAAAGGACGCACCCTGTTTTTCGGTAACGGATTCTGCAACAACTGCCACAAGGGGCCGAACCTGACCGACAGCGATTTCCACAACCTGGGCGTGGGCTGGGACGCGGAAACCGAGACCTTTGCCGACGAGGGTCGGTACGCCGTGACCAAGGATGAAAAAGACAAGGGCGCCTTCAAGACCCCGTCGATTCGTGACGTCAGCAAACGCGCCCCGTACATGCATGACGGCTCGATGAAAACGCTCGAAGAGGTCGTGCGGTTTTACAGCAAGGGTGGCACACCCAATCCCTACCTGGATCGAAAAATCGACCGCCGTTTCGCCGAACAACTGGACTTTACCGATGCACAAGTCCGTCAATTGGTCGAATTCATGAAATCGCTCGACGGAGAAGGCTACCAGGACAAGCCGCCGGCGGCATTTCCGCAGTAGGGACCGGGTCGGGGGAATGGAACTGGGAACGCCTGACCGATTCGGTTCGGGAGGGTACAAATGAGACCAACGATGCGTTCTAGGGCTGATTCGGCGGTTGCGGTAGTGATGGACCGGCGTCGCTGCGAGTTCGATTCATTCCAGCGTGTGATGGAGTCTTCGGCAGGATGAACGAAACATCGTCCAATCGACCTGCCAGCCTGCTACGTTGGGGCGCAAAGACCCATCTGCCCTTGCGGATCTTGTTGCCGTTGTGTTTGATCGCCATGGTGGTCGCCCACACCGCTTGGTCACTGTTTTCACTTCGCTCGCAGATCATCGACAGCACCAGTCGCGAGGCGGTGATCGTTCTGGAACGAACGATGAAGCATTTGGTGGGATCGATGGAGCGGGCGGCCCGTCGCGACGAACTTGCAATGATGCAGGATTCGTTGGTGTCGTTAGGGACGGATCCCGAAATAAAGATGGCGGTATTGATCGATGACGACGGTGACGTGACGGTTTCGATGCGGCCCGGCGATCTTGGACATCGTTTTTCCGAATCGATCCCCCATCCCTACCGTGACGTCCCGGTCTTGCAACCCGAATCGCTGACGGAGGTGCGATCGTCACCGACCGACCGCACGGTGCGACTGGACGACGGGCACACGATCATCGCGGTTCATCGCGTCGACCTGTCGCCCCATTGGGATCTTGGGGACTCAGCTCAATCCCGCTCGGGTCCTGTCGGGCTGTTCGTGGTGCTTCGTGACATCCATCCGACGATCCAACGGGCGACCGACGCGGTGTCGCGTCAAGCATTCGGAACGCTGGCGGTGAGCTGCATGATCGCGATCGCCCTGGGGCTGTTCTTGCATTTTCGGATCGCCAAGCGACTGGAGCGGTTGGCAGAGATCACGCGCATCGTCGGGGCGGGGAATCTGGACGTACGGACCGGCATGACGGGCGACGACGAAGTGGCGGCGCTCGCCCGCTCGCTCGATCGCATGGTCAACGATCGTGGGATCGCCGAGCAGTTGCTCGGCGTGCAAGCGATGATCCTTGCCCACGTCCACGATGCCGTGATTTCGACGGATCTAAATGGAAACGTCGAAACATGGAACGAAGCGGCGACACGATTGTTCGGGTACTCGGCCGAACAGGCTGTCGGTCGCGACATCGATTTTCTGTTCTTTCCCGAAAGCACGGTCGATTGGAAAGAGCACCTCATGCAGCCGAAAACCGAACACCCCAACGACGACCTTCAACTCGGCTTGCGACGCAACGATGGCAGCGAAGTTCTCGTCGCGCTGCGGTTGTCGCTGATGCGCAGCGATGACGGACACCCGCTCGGAATCATCGGCTGCTGTAACGACATCACCGAGCAAAAACGGGTTGAATCCAAGCTCAGCGAAAGCGAAACTCAATTGCGGGAGAAGCTCGCCGAGTTGGAGCACCTGTATCGGACCACGCCGATCGGGTTGTGCATGATGGATACGGATCTGCGATATCGCCGCATCAACGATGAACTGGCAGCCATCAATGGACTGCCCGCCGAAGACCATCTCGGACGCCTGTTGCGCGACGTCTTGCCTGACATTGCCGACAGCATCGAACCGATCTATCGTGAAGTGATCCGCACCGGACGGGCCAAACGCAACTTCGAGGTGGAACGTCCGCCGGTCGATGGGCAAGGCCAATGGTCGTTCTTCCTGGTCAGCTACCACCCGCTCAAGGATGATACCGGCCGGGTTCGAGGTGTCAGCACGGTTGTCAAAGACATCAGCGAGCGGCGCCGCGCCGAAGAGCGGCTGCGCAGCAACGAAGCCCAATTGGCGCACGTTTCACGCCTTTCCACCATGGGCGAGATGGTTGCCGGGATCGCCCACGAGATCAATCAACCCCTGTACGCGATCGCCAACTACGCCACCGCGTGCAAACAGCTGATGCGGACCCGCAGTGACGGCTGGGAAGATAAAATCCGGTCCGGGATGAGCAAGATTGCCGATCAAGCGATTCGTGCCGGTGAAATCATCAAACGCCTGCGCGGATTTGTTGCCAACACCAAAACCGCCCCCTGTCCGATTGATCTCAATGAGCTGATCGAGGATACCGTCGAACTTCTGTCGTTCGAATCCCGACGTCTGGGTGCCGACGTGACGCTGCAACTCGATCCCGAGCTTCCCGTCGTCGCCGGGGACCGGATTCAGATTCAGCAAGTGCTGGTGAACCTGATCCGCAACGCGTTCGAGGCGATGAGCGAGCATGAACGTGACCGGCGCAAACTCCGCATCTGCACGTCCAGCCGCGATGGCGAAGTCTCCGTGTCGGTCAAAGACTCCGGCCCCGGAATCGCACTCGACGTCGTGGACCATTTGAAAGATCCCTTTTACACGACCAAAGCACATGGGTTGGGCATGGGACTGGCCATCAGCCAAACGATCGTCGACGCACACGACGGACACCTGCGGATCGCATCGGATGACAGCGGCGCAGAATTCTGTATCGCCTTTCCCACCCTCCAAATGAGCAGCTGAGATGACGGATCGATCGACCGTATTCGTAGTCGATGACAATTCTTCCGCGCTCAACTCGGTGTGTGCGTTGCTGACCGCCTTCGATCTCCCCGTCGAACCGTTTGATTCCGCTGAAGCATTTCTGGCAGGGTATGACGCTTCCCAGCGCGGATGCCTGTTGCTGGACGTCCAGCTCCAAGGGATCGGCGGCCTGGAGCTCTTACGGCAACTCCGGGCGAACGATTGCGACTTGCCCGTCATCGTGATCAGCGGCAACGCGGACAAGCAAGTGGTCAAAGTCGCGACCGAATTGGGCGCATCGCAAGTCCTCCATAAACCCGTTCCGCCGAATGAATTGGTGGACGTGGTCAAACAGACGCTTCATTGAAATCAATCGCCCACCGGTGAAGAACGTCGAACACCGATCGTCTGAATCTGGCAAAACCATCGGGCCAGAATCCCAAGGCCGACTCCACACACCCTCTCAACGCCCCATCATTCTGCCTCCCCATCATTCTGCCTCCCCATCATTCTGCCTCCCCATCATTCTGCCTCCCCATCATTCTGCCTCCCCATCATTCTGCCCCATCGTTTTGCCCCCATCGTTTTGCCCCCATCGTTTTGCCCCCATCGTTTTGCCCCCATCGTTTTGCCCCCTGTCGGATTGCCAACCTTCCCGACATGCGCGCAGCTGTCTCAAGTAAAAGACCGACGCCACGGCTGTGCCCGCTCTGGCCGGCCAGAGCAGCTTAGGTAACCCGCACAGTCGCCCAAATCTCCCGTTGCCGATCCGTTTGGATTCTCCCGATTGCGTCGATCGGCACAACGTTTCAGCTTGTTCGGTCGATAGGTGTTGTATCGGCGCGTGGATCGTGGCAATGCAAGCAATTTGGGAACCGAATCGCATGGGGCATCAACCCGATCTCCAAGACCGTCGGAAACGCAGCGTCGGAAATCGCCGGAGCGAAGGGCAGCCACTCATCGGCCTGCTGCTGTTGGCTTGTTTCGGATCTGTGATCGGATGCGCCCGTTCCGGGTACCGCCAGGCCGCCGATTCCGAAGCGTATTGTCTGGTCAAAAGCCGCCAATCGGATCCACGTTGGTCGATCCCCCATCGCGCCGTGGAGCCGCGGCGCCGGTCGCGCATGTACGTGGCCAATGAACAGGATTGCGGCCCCAAGCCGCCGGATGATTTGGCAGCTCATCGTTACATGACCCTCCCCGATTGCAAACCGGTCGCCTACTACGATCAAATCCCGACCCGAACGCACGTGGAGAACCCGGTTTGGCTGGACTACCTGCCGCGCAACGAAGACGGGAGCGTGAAGCTGACACAATCAATGGCGATCGAACTGGCATTGCTACACAGCCGCGACTACCAGTCGGAATTCGAGAACGTCTATCTGACGGCGCTGGAGTTGTCGGGCAATCGATTTGAATTCGACACCCAATGGTTCGGCGGTTTTGGGACAACGTTTGCCGCGACCGGATCCGACTTGGGTGGCGACCGGATCCTTGCCCTTTCGGACCGATTGGGATTCGGGCGCAATCTGGCCGGCGGCGGCCAGTTTGCCACCGAAGTGCTGAACGGCCTGTCATGGAATTTCGGTTCCGGCGGGGTCCAATCCGGCTCGGCCGCAATCATTTCGACCTTCACCCAGCCGCTGTTGCGTGGAGCGTTTCGTCATGTACGGCTTGAAAGTCTGACCCAGGCGGAACGAAACCTGCTCTATCAAGTCCGTGACTTTGCTCGGTTCCGGCGACAATTCTATGTGGATTTGACCGAGAGCTATCTGGGGTTGTTGACCCAAAAACAAGCGATCCGAAACACGCAAACGAACGTCGAAAACCTGCGTCAGAACCTGGAAGAGCACAAGGTTTATGCGGCGTTGAAGGTCGTTTCCCAGGTCCAGGTCGACCAAGTGTTTCAACAATACCAGAACGGCCGTCGCACGCTGTTGGCGTCGGAACAACAGTTGATCACGTCGGAAGACCAATACAAGTTCTCGCTCGGATTGCCGGCCTGGGTGACATTTGAAATCGACGAATCCCTGTTGAAACAGTTCGAGTTGGTCGACCCGGAATTGATCACCCTTCAAGACCAGGCGCAGCAGTTGTTCGAATCGCTGGTCCAATTCCTGCCCCCATCGCGGGCTCCTGCCGAATCGCTGATCGAGTTGTTTCAACAGTACAGGCAGCTTCGTGAGCGCGTTGCCACCGTCTTGCCGGAGGTTGAGTCCGATTTTCAGATCTGGCGCGAGCGGATTGCCAGTCTGGACACATCCAGGCTGAGCGAAGACGATCGGTTGGACATCGAACAGCAAGAACAACTTGCCGAGCGTATCGAAGCAACATTGGCTGACTTGCGAGCCGGCCTGAGCGATCGGGGGGAAGAAGACGCCCGGCTAAAACGCCAATTGACCGAATATGAAACGAATCCTCCCAAAGCAGAGGAACAGAACGAGGAGCAGACC
Organism: Stieleria maiorica; assembly: GCF_008035925.1. Taxonomy (NCBI): domain Bacteria; kingdom Pseudomonadati; phylum Planctomycetota; class Planctomycetia; order Pirellulales; family Pirellulaceae; genus Stieleria; species Stieleria maiorica. The sequence continues at coordinate 7,164,786 of NZ_CP036264.1, read as the reverse complement.
TTGGAAGAGATCCTCAGGGGCGTCGAGTCCTTTGAGGAGGTTAGGATCGAAGACATCCTTCCCGACGAAACGGATGACATTGCCATCGTCGCATGGAAGGCATTGGAAGAAGCCATCGGACGCAAGCTGCGCGAAGAGATCGCGGAACTCTACGTCGCCCAGACACAGGTCAAACTGTTCTTGATTGACATCGAACCGCTCACCATCGGATCGGAGAACGCGATCACGTTTGCGCATCAAAACCGCTTGGATTTGATGAATCGCAAAGCCATCGTGATGGATTCGTTTCGACGTGTCGAGGTTGCCGCTGATGCGTTGGAAAGTGATCTGGATGTCACCGGCGGCGTGACCATCGGAAGCGACGCCGATAGCAACAGCCCCTTCAAGCTCGACTCGGCAAACAACAGGTATTCGCTGGGCGTCCGATTCGACGGCCCCTTGAATCGGTTGAACGAACGCAATACGTACCGGGCGTCACAAATCGCCTATCAACAAGCCAGTCGAAATTTCATCGCGACCAAAGACAGCATCGCCAACGAGGTCCGTCAGGTACTGCGTCGGCTGGAATTAAGTCGCTTGAATTTCCAGATCGCCCGTCAACAAGTCGTCGCGGCGACCCGTCTGGTCGACCAGGCACAAATCGATCTCCGCCGCAGCTCCCAGGCGGATTCGAATCTCACGATCGTTCTGCTCCAAGCCCTCGAAGGCATGCTGGATGCGAAGAACAGTTTGATCGTCAATTGGGTCCAGTATCGGGTCCAGAAAATGCGACTGTTCGAGGCGTTGGAATTGTTGTACCTGGATGAAAATGGAGTCTGGGTCAACGAATCCTCCGGGCTGGCAATGCTGCAGGATTTCCAGGCGATTGACCCGGAGTACTTTCCGCCGCAGTGGCACTCGTCCGACCAGACCGAGGCGGTGTTTCAGGATCTGCCCCGATTGCAGACAGAAGCTCTGCCGCTGCCGTTGCCCGAGCCGAGTGGCCCGGGCGAATCGAAGCTGGACGAAATCGAATTAGAACCGGCACCGTAATTAATTCGTTGGGTCACGCCTGATCTTCGGTTAGACTGGGGGGTTCCCCTGTCCATTCCGAAATCGAATTGGAACCCTGTGACCGTCGACGATGAGAAAGGTCCTTAATCTCGCAATCTTCACTGTGGTCTTGTCTGCCGTCGGCTACGGGATGCTGCAAGTTCCCGGATTGTTCGCTGCGACAGACGCCGAGGCCGACGCAAGTTCCACCTACGTCGTCCAACGCCGGACCATTGAAGATCGCGTGGTCGAACGGGGAACGGTCGAAAGCCAAAAGACCATCTACGGCAAATGTGAAATCCCCGGCCGCAACAAGATCACCTTCATCGTCCCCGAAGGAACCGAGGTCAAGAAGGGCGACAAGGTTGCCGAGTTCGAAACCACCGAAATCGACAAAGATATCAAGCAGAAGGAAGTCGAAATCAACGAGGCCAAGGGAACGTTGGCCGAAGCCATCCAATTGTTGTCGATCAAAGAAGATGAAAACGCCACCAACATTGCCGCAGCCAAACTGGCGTTCGACATCGCCAAGATCGATCTGCTGAAATACGAAAAAGGCGACTTCGAATCCGAAAAGGCCGACTTGAACCGGGCCATCAAGGAAGCCGAAGCGGAATTGGAAAAGGTCCGCGATGAAAAGAACAACATTGAGATCCTGGTCAAAAAAGGTTATCGGACTCCGCAACAGTTGCTGGAGTACCAATTGCGAGAACAGAACTATCAGTTTCAAGTCGAACGCGACAAACAGAAGCTAAAAGTCTTGGTGACCTATGATCGGGAGAAAAAGCTGACGGAATTTCGTGGCAAGGTGGACGAGACCGACCTGAAATACTCGCGTGCCAAGAAGACCGCGATGGCCGAGACGGCCAAGGCCAAAGCGGCAATCTCCAACGCCGAATCCGCCGTCAAGATTCTCGAGCAACAACTCGCCGAACTTCAAAAACTGCTTGACAAATGCACGCTGATCGCCGAGCAGGACGGCACCGTCGCGTACGCGAACGAACGATGGTATGACGCTTCGGATCGGATCCGCGAAGGCACCGAGATGTATTCCGGACGCAACGTCTATTACCTGCCCGATATGACCCGGATGCAAGTCAAGGCGAACGTGCATGAGTCGGTCGTCGACAAGATCACCAAGGGACAAAAGGTCGACATTCGTTTGGACGCGTTCTCCGAACGCAAACTCAGTGGCACCGTGTCGAAGGTTGCCGGGATGGCGGCGAGCAGCTATTCGAGCGTGCAGAATTATGAAACCATCATCGTGATCGACGAACTGCCCAAGGAATTGGCGATCAAGCCCGGCATGACCGCCGCGGTCGACATCTTGGTCGGCACCTACGAAGACGTGGTGACGGTCCCGGTCGGTGCGATCACCGAACATTTCGAACGCGCTTACGTCTACACGGTCGACGGAAACACGACCGAGCGCCGCGTCGTCAAAACGGGTCGTTCGACTCATTCGTTCGTCGAAATCGTCGAGGGGTTGCAGGTCGGTGAATCGGTGGCGCTCGACGCTTACCAGCGTGGCATCAGTGACTTCGCCGACGTCGAAAAAGAAGCCGGTCAGGCGTCCACTTCCAGGACCGAGACGCCGGGGCCGCAAGCGTGATCGGTGGCATCCTGGGACGTTATCGAGCCATCGTCTGGACGTCGCTGCGCGGGGTCTTGATGCACAAATTGCGCTCCCTGCTGACCGTGCTGGGGTTGGTGTTCGGCGTCGCCAGCGTGATCGTCATGCTGGCCGTTGCCGAGGGTGCCAGCCGCCAGGCACAGAAACAGATCGAAGCCCTCGGCGTCAGCAACATCATCCTTCGCAGCAAGAAACCCAGCAGCAGCGAGTCGGACATCAATTACCGGGCCTGGGAACAGGAATTCGGGCTGACCTACGGAGACCTGCGCCGCATCGAAGAAACGATCACCGCGGCGACCAACGTGACCCCGCTGCGTGAATTCCGCCAAGAAGCCCGCTACGGGGCTCAAGTGCTGGACGCTCGGATCGTCGGCGTGTACCCCAGCTATTTTGAATCCAACAAGATCAAAATCGTGCTCGGCCGTCCCATCGAACCGATGGACATGCAGCGGCGCTCCAACATCTGTGTGGTCGGCGAAGACATTGCCAAAAAGATCTTTCGCGGCCGATCACCGATCAACAAGACCATCCAAGTCGACAACCAGCATTTTTTTCGTGTCGTCGGGGTCCAGGAGTACAAGACGCCGTCGGCCGGCGTCGGGTCCAGTCTGTCCGCAGCCAATCTGAACGAAGACATCGTGATCCCGTTGACCACCGACCGCAGTCGAATCGGTGACGTGATCACGCGGCGACAACAAGGAAGCTACACTCGGCAGCGGATCGAAATCAGCCAGATCACGGTCGGTGTGATCGACCGTCACCACGTCAAACCGGTCGCCAAAGCGCTCGAAGGCCTGCTGGCCAAGTACCATCCGGAAGAAGACTATTCGATCACGATCCCATTGGACCTGCTCGAACAGGCCCAGGCAACGCAACGGATCTTTAACTTTGTGCTCGGCGCGACCGCCGCTATTTCGTTGCTGGTCGGCGGTATCGGCATCATGAACATCATGCTGGCCAACGTGAGTGAACGCACGCGAGAAATCGGTATTCGCCGCGCGCTGGGCGCCAAACAAGCGGACATCGTGTTTCAATTCCTGATCGAAACCGCGTCGCTGTCCCTGTTCGGCACCCTGATCGGCGTGATCGTCGGCTTGGCCGCGCCCGCACTGGTTGCGTATCTGTCAGGGATGGAAACCGTCGTCACCGTGTGGTCGGTCGCCGTCGCCGCAATCGTTTCACTGTCCGTCGGAATCGTGTTCGGCATCTATCCGGCGCGGCAAGCGGCAAAACTGAATCCGATCGAAGCACTGCGGCACAGTTGATGGCGGATGCCCTTGTTGCGACCCTCGCTGGAAGGAGGGGGCAAAACGATGGGGGCAAAACAATGGCTGGTGGGAGGAAGATGGCAGAATGATGCGGGGCAGAATGATCGGTGACTGGAGATCGCCGGTCGCATCATGAAGCGATGGGTTCAGGAGACGATGCCGATCACATGCCCCCATCATCCTGCCCCCATCGTTTTGCCCCCATCGTTTTGCCCCCATCGTTTTGCCCCCATCATTCTGCCCCTTCATCATTCTGCCCCTTCATCATTCTGCCCCTTCATCATTCTGCCCCTTCATCATTCTGCCAACTCCTCCCCATACACCCGCCCGCATCCCCTACCGACTTCCCCTTTGCCCAATTACTTCGAAGGGCAGCGCCGGCAAAAACCCGTATTCGGTTCTCCGCGGTCGCGGGGCCGGATCGGATTCGGTCGGCTCGGGGGTAAACTCTTTGTAGACGCTGAGCAACAGATTCCCGCGAGCGCCCGGGTCAATTTCCTCGGCCGACACGTCGAATTTAATCGCAGCTCCCATCACGGGGTCTGCAACGATCGAGGCATCGATTCCATCCGGAGCGTCATGCAAATCGACGTGCAACTGATCGACGGGCGCACGGTTGGCGTCCAGCATCACGTTCAACAGCGACGCCCCTTCGCGCGGCAATGAAATTCGATCCGACGGCATCGCGATCGACAGCGGCATCGTTGCACCGGGGCGTCCGCTGACGATGACATTCCAATCTTCGACGGGAACCAGGTGATACCAGATGAACGCCTGCATCATGTTTTCTGCGGGGACGGCCGGACGAATGATTCTGGCTCGGCTGCGCAAGCGTCGCGGCGCCGCCCCCTGCATCTGCAATTGAATCGGTTTTCCACTTAACGTCCGAGGCACGGACAATGTCATCCGCACCTGATCGGATTCTCCAGGAATCACACCGCCATCCAGGCGAAACCCCGGTGGCGGATCGACCAGCGACAACTCGATGTCTTGGTCGAAACCATCGCTGCGCAATGCGAAAACCGTGATCGGCACGACCTGCCCGGCGCGGGCCATGATCGTCGACGGTGTCACGCGAAGCTGATAATCGGCCTGCGGAGACCGCAATTGAAGACGGTATCCAAAATCGGGACCGCCCTTGCCTTGTGCATCGCTGACGGTCAAAAAGTAGTCGACCTGCGACCCGATGGAAGCTTCCAAGTGCGAATCGGCATGGTGGGTCAACATCGCCTGTGAAAGATCTTCATGATCATCATTGAACGCGATCTCATTTCCGTCGGCATCGGTCAACGTCAACATGGAATCCAGCGGCGACCCCAGGCGACGCGCATGAATTTCGGCGATGATCCGCCCGGACGCGTTGATCCGATACACGTCGCGGTCGCCCGGTTGCTCGATGCGTCCGTTGATGGTCATGCGTGTGGACACCTGCTGTGCGGTAGCCCGATCGTCATTGGTGGCTTCTTCGGAAACCTCTGGCCAATGATCGATCTGCAGCGGGAATCGAACCACGTGGTCACCCTGGATCGAGGAGTACCAACGTTGTGGGCGGTACTCCTGCCGCGACATCGTTTGGATCGTCTGCTCGGTTTTGGTCAGATTCCAGCCACGCAACTGAATGGTCGATTCTGATTCCACGCGAGCGCCCAGCGGAAAGACGCTGGTGACCAGCGGAAGCTCGCCGACCGTGATTCGATACACGAAATCCTCGCGGCCGCGATACAGCGCGTCGCGGATTTCGAGCGTGTACCGGCCGTCATGAGGAACTTCAAAATACAGCACCGGGTCTTGGCGGAAATAGAACGAATCCGCCGACGCGACCTCCTCACCAGACGCGTCGACGATCACCGCGACCGCTTGAAACCATCCCGGGACGGCATCGGCCAGGTAGGGGATCACGTCGCGCGCCGCGACTTGAATCACCAGTTTCATCCCCTGCTTTGCCTCCATTCGAAAACGGTCCACATCGCCGGGCATGATTTGGCCGTTGATCACGATCGGGAACCGCCCGGTGACCTCGGTGGCCACGATGTCGTTCGGTTCCGATTCGCGGACTTCGATCCAACGATCGATGTGAAACCAGATCGGGTTAGAAATCGAGTTCTCGCCCAGAAAACGCAACTCCCGTTTCCCCGGCTCGGCCTCAAGCGCAACGGTCAATCGCAACGTGACCTGCTCTTCGAGCTGGTCATTGGGTTGACGCTTGGGGTCTCGGTCGCGCCGGCGATAGATCTCCATCTCGCGAAGTTGTTCCTCGGTGATGCCAGCGGCCAGGGCGATTTCCTGGTCGGTGGGGTTTGTCGCGTTGCCCCGCAAGACGGCCTGCCCCACCAGCCGTTCGCGTGCCTCGCGAAACTTCATGTTCAAATTGTTGTACTCGCCGGCGGTCATCGGGCGGTACCAACGAACGATTTCCGCCTTAACCCCTTCACCGGACACGTCGACTTCAGCGGCGTCCTTGAGGAATTGACCGCCGACCATCACCTCGCAGGTCATCCCACGCTCGCAACCGGCCGGGTAGACGTATGCCAAGTGCGGAGCGGCGCCGCGGTTCTGCGCTCCGACCGACGGAGAGAGCGTCGCGATTAGGAGCACCGCCAACGAGCGGGCGACGAACAGGGGCTGGTTGTGTTTCATCTTCACTCGGCGAGCCGTTGGGATTCGGGTTGTTGCTTTAAGATCGACAGGCTGGAAACCTCTCTCATTTCGTTTCGGTCTCGGCGGGACGATCACGTGATCTCATCGAGCCGTCCGCCGCTTTTCATTCCCTCGTCCGCTCCGGGCGTCGCGCGAACAAACTCGCCCATCGGATGCGGCAAACTCGCTTCGGGGTCGATGCCCAGCAATTCGTACATCGTTCCGATCAGATCGCCGGGATAAACCGGTCGGTCGTGGACGGTTTCGCCGCGGGCATCCGAAGCGCCGACGACATGACCGCCGCGGAATCCGCCACCGGCGACGAGTGACGAGAAAACAGCGCCGAAGTGATGTCGACCACCGTTCCACGGCGGTTCGGATGCGACCTTGGGGGTGCGGCCGAATTCGCCGATGCACCACACGATGGTGCTGTCCAACATCCCGCGGTCATCCAGATCCGCGATCAACGTCGCCAATCCCCGATCGAGTTCGGGCAGTTTGCGTCGCATCGACGGAAAGTGATCCTTGTGGGTGTCCCACCCGCCGTGGTTGATAGTCACGAATTTGCAACCGCTTTCGATCAATCGCCGCGCCGCCAGACAGGACTGGCCGAACCTGGTGCGACCATAACGGATCCGCACCTCGTCGGATTCCGTGTTCAAATCAAAGACTCTCCCGGCATCCCCGACGATCAAGTCATAGGCGTGTTGCCGCGATTGGGCCGCCAGCGACAAACCGGGCCGGTCGGGGATCAGGTTTCCCAGCGAGTTCATTTCGCGGAGCAGCCGGCGTCTTTCAAGCTGTTGTTCTTTCGACAGATGCGGCGAAATGATCCCTTCCACGGCGAATCTGGCCGCGTTGGGGTCACCGCCGGTGGCGAACGGTTTGTACTTGATGCCCATAAAACCGGCTTCACTGAACCGACCTTGGGGGCTGGTCAACACGATGTACGGCGGGATCAGATTCTCTTCCGCCCCGGGCTCGGTTTCTGGAAACCCCTTGAACGCCGTCACCACCGCGCCGGCGGCGGGATAGACCAAGCGGCCGGGCATCCGTCCGGTTTGAGTCAGGTAGGAAGCCGTTTCGTGACCGTTGACGCCGTGGGTCACACTGCGAATCAACGAATACTTGTCCGCGACCTTGCTCAGTTCGACCAACAACTGCCCGACGTGGATTCCGGTGACATTGGTCGCACTGGTGGTCGTCAATGGGCCGGTGTAGTCGCTGCCCGAATCGGGTTTCGGATCGAAAGTGTCGGTGTGTGGCGGGCCGCCGGACAACCAGATTTGGATCACGGCTTTGGCCTTTGCCGCATCCAGTTGCCGCGCCGGCGTGTCCGCCGCGGTCGCGGTGGTTTTCGCTGTCCCGCCATCGGCGGCGGCGCGGTGTGCGGAGATCAATTGTGACGCCATCATCAATCCGGCGGCATTGACTGCGCCACCGTGAATGATTTGGCGGCGGTGGAGCATCCCGCAACGGGCCGGTTGTCTTTGGTTCATGCTCGTGTCCTTCGGTTTTCAGGATGCTCGCCCCAGATTCAATGTCGGAACAGGAATTCATCACTATTGATCAGGATCCAGGCAAGCTCTTGCGCTCCGCTCGGATCGTCACAGAGTGCACCTGCCGTGGTGAGTTCATTTTCGTTCGGTCGGCGAGACAGGACGGCCAAATAAATTCGCTCGGCGGTGTCCCAACGGTCGCGGCCCTGGGAAACCAAACTTCGGATACCCGGACCACGATCGATTTTGTTGCGGATATGGTTGGAGTTGAGCAGGTGCAATGCTTGGGAAGCCGTCAGTCGGTTATTACGTTCGGAAACCAATCCGGTGTCGCGTGCCGGGCGGCCGAACATTTCCAAGAAGCTGCTGGTGATGCTGCCGTCGGGCAAACGGATCGCGCGATGATGGTCCGGCAAGAACGTAAACGGTTCCGGGATGATGCTCATGTAGGTTTCGGTCGTCCCGGTGATCTGGCAAATCGCGTCGATCAGAACTTCGGCGTCCAACCGACGAGTCGGGTAGTAGGCAAAATGCGTGGCCGCGGCATGGTCATCGGATTGCGGAATGCACGACATCTGGTAGGCGCTGGAGTTCAGGATCAGCCGAAAGACATGCTTCATGTCGTAGTCCGACTCGATCAACTGTCGCGCCAGGGTGTTCAGCAGCGGCAGGTTTGCCGGCGGGTTGTCGTGCCGCACATCGTCTGGTGGATCAACGATGCCGCGTCCGACCAGCCAGTACCAAATCCGATTGGTCACGGCACGGGCGAACCAAGGATTGCGGCGATCGGTCAGCCAGTCGGCGAACACTTCGCGTGGATCTTGATCCGGCGGAATCGTGACCGACACGCCGCTGGGGTACAGGGCGCCGACGGCTTGATTGGGATCGGCTCCGTTGCGCCGCGGATCAAAGAAGACGATCTCTTCCTTCCATTCGCCGGTCGGTTTGTAGCCGACCTTGCTGAAGAACTTTCCCACGCCGACACGTTTCGACTGCGGCCAATGGTCGGTGCGTTCGCCGAGAAACGTCAATGCGACCACGTGCGAAATCGCCTCGGGTTCTTTGCTCTCGAGCGCGCGATAAAAGTTGACTTGCGGTGTGCGGAAATTGCTACCCGAGGAAGTCAGCAACGCACGTGCGAATCGATCGTAGGGCAAGTTGTTGTGCAGTGACCGGCGGATCCAGCGGTGATAGGCCTGGGCGGCGGCCGGCCACAGGTTGACCGGGAACTCCGCTTTGACACGCAATACATCGCACCACTTCATCGCCCAATAGTCGGCAAACTCCGGTCGCTGGAGCAATTCATCGATCAGCGTCTTGCGTTTGTCCTCCTGATGGTTGTCCAAGAACGAACGGGCTTCGTCCACCGTCGGAAGAGTTCCCAGGACGTCGATGTAGACGCGGCGGAGGAACACTTCGTCGGAACACAGCTTGGCAGGCTTGATGCCAAGCGCGATCAGTTTCCGAAAGACGTCATCGTCGACGGCATTGCGGCCGTGGATCGGGTCGATGCTTTCGTAGATCTCGCGGAGATCGGGAACCGCAGCGGGAACGGAGCGGCCCAGACCGGAGGCGGTGACCATCGTTGCCGCATTGGTGGATCGGGCAGCACCGCGACCGTTCGAGTCGGCTCGGGCCAACAAGCGTCGGTCGTCGGGGATTGTACGGAGACTTAGTTTCGAGGATTCAGAGGCTCCATGGTCCGGTGGCATCGTCGCCGACCGAACTGCGGCGCCCGCGACGCGTTGATCCGTCGCTTGCGCCGACAGACTTGTCGGCGGCGGGGCGGTCAGCCACCAGACCAATCCGCTCAGGACGGTGATCGACAGGGACGCGGCACCGGCCAACAACCAGATCGGGCTCCAAGGTTCTCGGTGTCGTCGAAAACGGTAGTTCCGTATTCGAATGACTCCGAAATCTTGGGGTCCGAAGGGGCGGCTGGACATCACATGCCTTCTGGGAATCGACTAGGGCGAATGGGTCACGTCAGAGAAAGCGACTCCTTCGATCTCGACCAGCAGATCGGGACGGCACACGTCGGCCACGGCGTAGATCGCCGGCACGGGTCCGAATCGGGATTCGACGATCGCCCGACAGGTCTGATAGTCGCGTGGATGTTTGACATAAACACGAACCTTGGCCAAATCCGTCAACGCGGCGCCCATTCCCGCCAGCCCGTGCTGCCGGAAGTTCTTGTCGCTGATCAAGTTTTGGATGTTGTCGATCGTCTGGTGGGTCTGCTTTTCGACGTCGCCCGAATGAACGGTTTCCGAATCCAGAATACTGGCCGTGCCGGAGATCCAGGTGGTCGCATGGTCGCCGATCTTGACGGCCATCGCGCGTGAAAACAGCGGGCTTCGAGGCGAGTACTTTCGTGCGTAGTCAAACGCCGACGTTTGGCGTGGGTTTTCCAGCGGATGCAGCGAGACATCGTCGCGACTTGTCTGCAGCCCCAGGCAACTGACAGTCATTCCGGGGCCGGCCATCCCGATCCCGGTGCTGGCCGGGTAGAACGCCTGCCCGTCGCGCGAGGTGTTGATTTGCCCGACCGATTCCAGCTGTTGAAAGAAGTCGGCACGTGCCCGGTTCAGTTCTCGATAACGTTCGATCGTTTCCCCACCAGCGTCTCGTTCCGGCTGGGTGATGCCGCCTTGGTACAACCAGATTCGGCAGACGTCGTTGAAGGTCGCCCCGACATGCCGCAGCCGTTCGGCCAGCAAGCCAAAGCAGTGTTTCGCTTCATCGTAGGCACACGTGGCGTCGTGCGGCGATGTGATGCCGGCGACGTAGATCCAGCGGAGCTGATCGTAGGTGACGGTGACCAGGTCGGGCAGCGGGAAACAGACTTCGATTCCGTCGCCTCCCAACGCCCAGGCCTCGATGGCCAGTGCTTGTCCCGCACAAGGCGGTTGGATCACAAAGCTGGTCGCCGGGACACGGTCCCGGTAGTACGCTTTGAACAGGTTCCCGAGTGTGTCGATGTCTTCGACCGATCGGACAAATACGGTCTGCTTGGTCAACGACATTTCGACCGGTTGTCGGTTCAAGATGTCCCGGATCGTCGAAATCGCTTCCCGGGCTTGGTCGATCGGGCTGCCTTGGTTGGGCGGCGTGATCATCAATGCCACCCGTGTGACGTCATCCAATTGGACGACGCGGTGCTGCTGCTGGCTCATTAACATTGCTTCATCGTTGCCCGTCTCATGTTTGGAAGACGACGCACGAGACGTTGTCGCGCGCCTCGCGATCGATCGCCGCCATGATCAGTTGATCGACGCACGCTTGGGGGTCCGAACACGACCGCATGATCTGTTCGATTTCGTCATCGGTCAGCTCGTCGGTCAGCCCATCGGAAGTCAACATGACCAAGTCGCCCTCGGCGATCTGCGCCGACCGCAAACGCGGCGAATGCTTGAATCCCTGCACGCTGATTCCGTTGGTGACGATGTGACGCCAACGGTGAGACCGAGCCTCGTCTGCACTGATGATGCCGGCATCCACCATGTTCTGGACCAACGTTTCATCCTTGGTCAACCGCATCAATTTGTTTCGCTGCAGCAGGTAGACGCGGCAGTCGCCGATATTCCCGTAATACATTCGCCCGCTGTAGACAAACGCGGCGGCCAACGTGCATCCCATCTGTTCATATTGGCAATGCTTTCGCGCGACCGCTGACATTTCGCCGACCGCCCAGTCCAGCGAATTCCCGTACGCTGCCTGGATCCCGGAATACGTGAGCGTGTGTTCGAACACGCTATTCCGCCAGACCGACGGGATCGTCTCCACCGCAATCTGACTGGCCATCGCCCCGCCGTGATGGCCTCCCATCCCATCGGCGACCAAGTACACCTGACTTCGATCGCAACGATAGACTCGGTCTTCGTTGTAGTCGCGACCGCCGCAAACCGATGCGGCCGCCGAGCGAATCCCGAGCGATTCACTACCGTATTCGACACAAGCCGCATCGTCGACGAAGTGGCAATCAAGTCGCTGAAAAGTGGAACTGGCCATCGCGCAATCGTCCTTTCGATAGAGAGGGGGGACTCTATCAAGTGCACTAATGGTGCCAGACGAATCGGTGGTGCCAAAGTAAATCCGCGACGCGTGAAATCATTCGAGTTTCACGCGCGATCACGCCAAGCCTGTGACATTTTGTCAGCCCGCGACACCTGATCTCTCCGCGGGCGTCCCGCAAGTCGGTGCAGCAGACGAGGCTCACCCACCCCAACCCCGTGCCGCATTGGCACATCCGGGGTGCACATCAGCACGTGCGGAAGTGACACTTGATCATTCTGCCCCGCATCATTCTGCCGTCCCTCGGCTTCCCCGGCGTCATGACAGGACACCGTCGCCCGGTTGCCTGGGCTAATGCCCAAGTTCATGCGTCTGGGGCAACCGATGCAGCGGTACCCGGCGCCGCCCGATCCGCAGAACATCATCCAGCGGCACGGAGCGGACATGCTTTGCCGGGGGCACGATCACATACATCCGGTCCGCATCGACGATAAACTGCCAGGGGGCCGTGACAAAAATCGTTTCGCCTTGAACCAGTTGGACCGCGATCGGAGCGAAGGGGGTCGCCCGCTGTAGCTGGCGGAGCATCCGCACAAGTTGCAGCTTTTTCTCGCAATTAGGCTGATTCATCGATCCCATGGGCAAAGATCTCGTGCGCGTCGGGGAATCTTGATTGTACCGTCCGCGTCGGAAATTCCCCAATCCGCCTTTGATCGGCGCCCGATTTCACCGCGCAACTCGGCCTTCCTTTTGTCTCCGCTGGTCCCGGCGTTAAGATAACCAGTGCAACGTTCCCCCCTGCCCACCAAGGCCCCCCATGCGACGCTTCCACCCGTGTTTGACGCTTGCGGCGATTGTGATTTGCTGCTGTGGTTGCGAAAAAAATCCACTCAGCGGCATGTTCGGCTCGGACGAATCCACCGACGGCGACGTCCAAGCCGAGGTGGTCGAGGGTGCGGATGCACCGTCCACCCTGGCCGTCGTCTCCGAAACGATCGATGACGCACAGCTGCGCAAACGCCTCGGCGACCTGTTCGAACGTGTCCTGCCGACGCTGGAGGAGACGCGTGAGTTGGTCGATCGACACGCCGCCCTTCCCGACAGCTCGGTCATCCCGTTCAAGTTGGACAAACAATCCAACTCCGCACAAATCAATGAGTTGCTCGATCAGGCGATCGTCGCGCTGAGCGTCTCGGAAGTCAGCGATTACCGCAAACGGATTCGCGAAGCCAACGAAGCGATCGCGCAGGCCCGAACCAACATCGCCGACTACCGCCGCCAACGGGTTTCGGCGTCTTGGGCGAAGGACCAAAGTCAGCTCGACAAGGTCAATCCGTTCGAACTTTCCAAAGAAGCGATCGATGAGAGCATCGCTGCCGAAGAGAAGGAGATCGAACGCCAGACCAAAACCCTGGTTGAATTGAAAAAGACCTTCGCCGAAGAGCTTTCCAAGATCGGAGTCGAAGTCGACCAGGAGGGCGTCGAGTCGCTGCTGTCCTCGGTCTCCGGCGATGACATCGTCACGATGGCCGTGGTTTTCGACAACATCAAACACGTCACCGTTCAATTGCAGGAGCTGACCGAAAAGAGCGGCGAAGCACTCGATGTTTCGAAACGCTACTACGGGATCTACGTCGTCATGATCCACGTGATGGATCGGATCCAAAAGACATTCGTTCGCGATGTCAATGAAAAACACATCCCGAAATTGAACGAGTTCGCCGCCCAGGCCAAGCAGAACATCAAACAGGCCCGAACCTTGATCGAAGTCAGCGGCGGTGATCGAGAAGTCCTGGAAGCCAACATCGCCTCCAACGAACTGACGCGTGAAACCGCCAGCCTGTACATCGAGTACCTCAAACGCAACGCCGCGTTGATCGAAAAGGAGAACAAGCTGGCGCAGAAAAAACTGGCCACCGCGATGAACACCTACGACACCGTCAAACTTTCCAGCGACGTCGCGGCGTTGATGAACACCGGCCGCCGCGATTTCGAAACGCTGATGAGGTTGAAGGTCCCGTCGCTGCGTGAATTCAACAACGCCGCGATCCGCAAGGAGTTCGAACGGATGACGTCCGAGCTGCGTGCCGGAAGGTAGTTACCCCTGCCGGCGGAAAGCGTCACGGTTTGTTGAATTTCCCGTATCCGGTCAGCGAGCGGCGCCGATTCACCGTCAAACGCACCACGGGCCACTGGCTAACGCCGCGTGCTGGCATTACCGCGTGCGGCAACGATCAGCGGGAAAACGCCCGGTAGGTCGTCGTGACGCTGCGGAACAACCCGATCGACGGAAACAACGGTTCGGCGATCAAATCCAACTTGCTATAGCCCTGCTTGATCGGATCCTCTCCGGCGTCGACGCGGTCGATCACGATCCCCTCGATTTCTCCGGCCAGTCCGCGCGTGTTGCAGTCCGTGCTGGAATTGGTCATCACTGCGACGGCCAAGCCACGATTGGGGTACAGCGACAGGTGGCAGCGCGCCTTGGTTTGGACGCCGCCATGTTCGACTTTAAAGTCCACGTCACTCGCCGTGCCTTGACGGATCCGCCAACCGAGCGCGCGGTTTGTCAACGCACCATTTCGCAGCGGTTGCGGCGACCACATGTCCGCTTTTTCGCCAGGATTCAAAATATCGTTTCCAAGAATCGCGATCGCGAAGCGTCCCATGTCCTGGACGGTCGAAATAAACCCGCCGCCGGCCAGCTTCCACGACACGTCGTCGTCACGATTATCGCGAGTCGGCTCGCCACCGTCGAGCAAATACCCGACCGCCCGCCGCGGTGCCGGATTCCAAAGGGTATCGGGACGCAACGTCGTCATGCCGGCCGGTTCGGCGATCAACATCTGTGTCAACTGATCGAACGAAAGCCCCATCTTCTGTTCCAACACGACGCCGGCCAAATTGAAAGCCGGCGTGGAGTAAGACACACGCGTGCCCGGCAAATCAAGTAGCGGGTTGTACTTCCAGTACTTCAACGCCCACTCCATTCCGGGGTTCGTGCTGGGGTCAGCGGCCAACCAGGCAGGTGGCTCCGGTCGGCTCAACCCGTTGCTGTAGTGTTGAATCCCCGACGTGTGGCTGAGCAGTTGCCGCATCGTGATGACGCGACGAGATTCGGGAACACTTTGCCCGTTGTTTAGATCTCCGCCGACATAATACTTGTAGGGCACCTTGTAGCTGGGGTAGTAGTAGGGGACGTTCACATCCAGGTCGACGATTCCGTCACTGTCGGCCATCACCGCCAAAATTCCGGTCAGGGTCTTGGAGATCGAAGCCCATCGAAATCGCGTTGCCTTGGGATCGACATAGATATTCGCTTCGCGGTCCTCTTTTCCGTAGCCCTTCAGATAGACGATTTCGCCGTCATACACGACGGCCAATCCCATCCCGACGACCTTCGTGTCGGTCAAATAATCATCCACCGCTTTCTCGATGTCCGGATCACCGAAATAGATCTTGGCGGGCTCCTGCGCCCAACCGAGTGCGCCCGCGCACATCATCAATCCAACCAAAACAACTCTAAGAACCACCATGGCTTCCACTCCCACGCATCAGTTTTGAAACGTGTTCCGCTGACTTGCGAACGTTCGCAAGACGGACACCCATTCCAAGCGGGAATTCACCGCGGATGTGACGAGAGGAGCCGGAGAAGTGCCAGCGGGAAGGCTATCCCGCAGCTCTGGTTCGCGTCGCCGCGGGGGTCAGGTAGGGGAACAGGTGCAAGCGTCGGGTGGACTGGTCTTGCAGGTCACGACAAAACGCCGTGGGGCTGAGGTGGGATTCGTAGTACTCGATCACACCACGTCGCAGACGCAGGATGTCATCCTCATCCATCGTTTCGATCCGCGCCACGGCATGGCGCAGTCCGTCGATCCCTCGGTAGGCGATGCAGTTTTCACCGTCACGCAGCGGCGGTGTGAACAACGATTCGTATTCCAAGACAGGAATCGTACCGACGGCAATGGCTTCGATGGCATTGTGCGACAGCGGGTAATCACACCCGGGGGCTGCCAGAAAGAAGTCGGACTGGGCGAGCAGTCCCAACCAGCGACTCGCATCGGTGCGATACGTCGCGTTGTCGATCATGACGAAGGCTTCGTGACGCTGCTGTTGGGCCGATTCCAGTTGCTGGTCGCTGTGAATCGACAACGTCGAATCGGCGAAGTAGCGATGGACTTCGCAAACCACGCGATACCGGTCCAATGGTCTTAGCCGCGTGTACTTTTTGATTCGGCGATAGGAGGCTTGGGAACAGTGGCCGCCGAAGAAGAGCCGCCAAACACGATCACGCCGCCGATAGGCTTCGAACCGTCGGTCTTCGCCGTTGTCCCAGACGGCGGGAAAAAAGCTGTACGGCATCGGCAGATCCCCCGGCTGGAGCGGTCGCTTCGTTCCCGTCAATACGGGGACGGTGCGCCGCGCATGACGATGCGTGCGTGTGCCGTCGGACAAACAGAGGTCAAACTTGCGAAAATCCGCGGGCAGCTGGTCTTCAAAAAACGGACGAGTCTCCGCCAACGCGGTCGCTTTGAATGTGCGATGGCCGGTTTGCAAAAACGCCAACCGCGGGACCATGGCAAGATCGTATCCGCCACGCCGCAACAGCATGACCAGGGCGTGAAAGCGTCGCCCCTGCTCGCCGTCGCTGGCGATCCGTCGCAGGTCCAACAGACAACGCCGTGATTGTGCCGGCGGATCCTCGGGCGCCGCTTCGCTCCAGCCGTGAAACACACGTTGGCAATGGGCGTAGCGTAACAACCAACGGTGTTGTTTCACGGTGCGTTCAAACGCAAGGCCGAAACGCCGCAAGTTCGCCAATGGACTGGGCATGGTGGAGAGGTGGGTGACAAAACGTGGTAAGATCTCGGGCGCTCGTCGCGGCATGGCCGAATCGGCCCATTCCCTGTCGCCGCGGCGGGATCCTAAACACCAGAACGGATCGATCGCTAGATCAGGTCGACCCGAGACACCCAATGGAGCCATCCGGGACTACTGTGAAGACCATTGTCACCCCATCCCCATCCGAAATGGGGCGTTACGCCGCCGAGCATGCCGCCCAGGACCTACGAGATGCCATCAAGAACAACGGACAGGCGTACTTAATCGTGGCGACCGGCGCGTCACAATTCGAAGTACTCTCGCACCTCGTTGCCCAGAATGATGTGGATTGGAGTCGCGTGCACGGATTTCATTTGGACGAGTACATCGGAATCGGCCGCGAGCATCCGGCATCGTTTTGCGGGTATCTAAAAGAGCGGTTTGTCGACAGGGTTCCACTGGCGTCGTTTCACTACTTGGCCGGTGACAGCGACGCGGAGCAGACGGTTCGCCAGGCGGCCGAAAAAATCGCCGCCGTCACGGTCGACGTGGCGCTGGTCGGGATCGGCGAAAACGGTCACCTGGCATTCAACGATCCGCCAGCGGACTTTGAAACCGAATCGCCCTACCTGATCGTCCAATTGGACCACGAGTGCCGCATGCAACAGGTCGGTGAAGGCTGGTTCGGCTCCCTGGACGAAGTCCCCACGCATGCGATCAGCATGTCCGTCCCACAGATCCTGAAAACCAAACGCATCTACTGCAGCGTGCCCGACGAGCGCAAGGCGGCTGCCGTGCGAGACACGCTGTGCGGCCCGATCACCCCGGAGGTTCCGGCCAGCATCTTAAAGAACCATGCCGGGACGACGCTGATCATCGACGCCGCCGCGGCAAGCAAGATTCCCGAGGACGTCAACGCAACGTTGGAGCGATTCCAATGAGCGGCTTTGTCGATTTGCAGGTCAACGGGTATCACGGAGTCGATTTCAACTGCGATGATCTGACCGACGAGGCAATCCTGAAGGCGTGCCGGCAAATGCGAGACGACGGCGTTGCGGCCTGCCTGCCGACGATCATCACCGACCAGATCGATTCGATGGCTCGACGCATCCGACGTATCGCCGAGGCGGCCGAGACACACGCCGAGGTTGCCGAAGTCGTCGCGGGCATTCACGTCGAAGGCCCTTTCATCAGCCCCGAACCAGGCTTTGTCGGCGCCCATCCGGTCGACTGTGTTCGCGAAGCAACCGTGGATCTGGCCAAGCAATTGGTCGACGCGGGCCGCGGGCGGGTGCGGCTGGTGACGCTGGCCCCGGAAATGCATGGGACGGTCGAGGTCACACGCTGGTTGTGCGACCAGTCGATCGTGGTCGCCGCCGGGCACTGCGATGCGTCCATTGCACAATTGCGACAGGCGATCGATGCCGGACTGTCAATGTTCACGCACTTGGGCAATGCCTGTCCGGGACAAGTGCACCGCCACGACAATATCGTTCAACGGGCGCTGTCGTTGTCGGATCAACTGGCGATTTCGTTGATCGCCGACGGGCACCACGTCCCCTGGTTCGCCCTGGCGAACTATTGCAAGTGCATTCCGAACGAAAACATCGTGATCGTGACCGACGCGATCGCAGCGGCCGGGCTGGGGCCGGGCTTCTATCGGTTGGCCGGCCAGATGGTCGAAGTCGACCAGCACTTGGCCGCCTGGGCCGAAGGGCACGGGCACTTCGCCGGATGCGCGACCACGATGCCGCAAATGGCCGAGATGCTCGGCCGCCACCTGGGCATCGATGCCGATCGGATTGATCGTTGGACCCGGATCAATCCACGACGTGTGTTGGAGGGTTGATCCGCGTTGCCAGCGGGAAGCGTTAGCGAGCGGCCGGTGTTGACCGCTCTTCACCCTCGTTCCAAGGCTCCGCCTTGGAACGCGATGACCGCGTGGCTCCGCCACGACAGCATGCCGCGCGAGGCGGAGCCTCCGATGAACTGTGTTCCCAGGCAGAGCCCGGGAACAAGTGATGCCAGCGGGAAGCGTTAGCGAGCGACCGGTGTCGACAGCTCACGCAGCGCGGATCACTCGCTTACGCGTCGTGCTGGCAGTACGGCGTACAGCCTCTCAGTTCGCGCGAACCAACTTTTCTCGCCGTAACCCTTCGATGTAATCGCCGGCGATGTTGATCACTTCGCGGTTGTAGAACGTGTCGCGGAAGACTTCTTTGTCCGTCTCCTGCTCCAGTTCTTCCTTCTCTTCTTCTTTTTGAGCGTCCAGTTCATCGCGTCGCTGCATGAATGCGTTTTCCTCTAGCGGAACCGTCTTCTCTTCCTTCTGTTTGACGAACAGTTCGATGCGTCGCATCAGGTCGACAAATTCCTCATCGGATTTGACGCGTTGCTCGGAATTCTGTCGCAACTCGGTCAACAGGTCACTCGGCACCAAGTTGTAGATGTCGTGCCGGGCGCCGTTGATGCGGTCTTCTTCCAAGGCGTACTTCAGGTCACCTTCGGCGACATCCATTTTCTGGGTCAAACTCGGTAGCACGATGTCCGCCGCCACGCCGCCTCGTTGGGTGCTTTCACCGTCGGGCAGATAGAATTGCTGCAGGGTGACTTTCAGTGCCCCGTAGTTTTGTCGTTGCGTCAGGAACAATCGCTCGCCGAGGTCCATCAGCGTTTGCACGGTGCCTTTGCCGTGCGTGGCCGGATCGCCGACGATGATGCCGCGGTTGTAGTCTTTGATCGCACCGGCAAAGATCTCGCTGGCACTGGCGCTGAACTTGCTGGTCAGCACGACCAGCGGTCCGCTCCACACCGTACCGATTTCTTCGTCGTTGTACTGCTGGATTTGGCCACGCGAATCTTTTACCTGGACGACGGGGCCGCGGTTGATGAACAGCCCGGTCAGGTTGATCGCTTCGGTCAACGATCCGCCGCCGTTACGGCTCAGATCGATGACCACGCCTTCCACGCCCTTGGACTTGAAATCCATCAGGATGTTGCGGACGTCGCGTGTGCTGCTGCGGAAATCGGTTCGGTTTTCGCGGGCCGCTTGCATGTCCATGTAGAAGCTGGGCAAGTTGATGAAGCCGATCTTGCGAACGCTGCCATCGGGCATGGTGTGATCGAGGATCTTTCCTCGCGCCGCCGACTGCTCCAGTTCGACTTTGGCGCGGGTGATCTTGTATGTTTCGACCTTGCCCTTGCCGCCGACTTTGACGCCCAGGCGGACCACGGTTCCGGCGTTGCCGCGGATCATGCTGACCACGTCTTGCA
Organism: Stieleria maiorica; assembly: GCF_008035925.1. Classification (NCBI taxonomy): domain Bacteria; kingdom Pseudomonadati; phylum Planctomycetota; class Planctomycetia; order Pirellulales; family Pirellulaceae; genus Stieleria; species Stieleria maiorica. Next base: position 7,144,609 of record NZ_CP036264.1, on the reverse strand, counting down.
GCGGCATTTCGACGATGTCGACCATCGGTCCCTCATCGCCTTGACCGACCGAGACGATCACGTCGTCGGGTTTGAGCCGTTGATCTTTGTCGGCCGCCCCACCGGGAATGATTTGCATCACGACCGTGTTGCCGTCTTTTTCACGCAATGCCGCACCGATCCCTTGCAACTTCAAACCCATCGAGATGTTGAAGTCATCCAGAGTCGACGGCGACATGTAGGTCGAGTGGGGATCGAAGGCGCTGGTCACCGATGTCAGGTAGGCTTCCAGCAGATCGTCGTTGCTGTAGGACTTGAAGCGTCGTGCGTAGCGCGTGTAGCGACGTCGCAGCAGATCGCGGGCCTCGGCACCTTCGGTATCATCATCCCGCAGGTCCAACAGCGCGTACTTGATTTGTCGCCGCCAACGCTCGGTGGCTTCCTCGGGATTCTTGGCGTACTCGGCCGTATCGGCATCAACAATAATGTATTCGTCTTTGCCGAAATCGAATTCCGAATCCAACAGCTCCAGCGCCACCGCGACGCGTTCGTCCACGCGTTGGGTGAATCGATTGAAGATGGTGTAGGCCAAACTCAGATCGCCGGCTTTGACCATGTCGTCGATCTGGTGACGCTGCCGGGAAAATTCGTCGATGTCGGATTGATAGAAGTACAGCTTCAGCGGGTCGAACCGATCCAGATACAGATCCAGTGCTCGTTCGCTGATCGTGTCGTCCAATTCGGCCGAGGAGATGTGAAACTTGGGAATCAAGGACGCGATCAGTTTCGCAATGCGTCGATCCTGGGCGGTGGCCTGGGCGGGCGTCGCGACGGCGGGTTGGTCGGCAGCCGGCAGCACGGCGGTGGCCGGTTGGGACCACGTCGTTTCGATGGGACCGGCGCAAGCCAAACAAGCCAAAACCGCGGCGGTGACGATCGTGCGCATGGTGAAACAGCGATCCATATGATTGGTCCGGTTTTCGGGTAGTGAGTGGTGGGGGGTGAAAAAGGCGGTGTTTCCCGGTGGGACTACCTCCATCATAGGCCCTCGCAAGCTGGGCCGATGTGGAATGGTAGGAAAGAGACGAAACGCAGACAATGTTGGTTTCTCAATCTTGACCGGTGGGGTCGTCGACGGTCGCCAATTCGACGGTCAATTCGACGCGTTTTCCCTGACGCCGGACGACGATCGGTTGTTTCGAACCGATCGGTTTGCGTTCGATCGCCTCTTGCAGACCGATGGAATCGCGGACCTGTTCGCCGGCAAATTCTACAATCACGTCCTGTGGCTGGATCCCCGCCTGTTCGGCGACGGATCCTTTGATGATCTGATACACCAGGATACCAGAATACGGCTCCAAATTAAATTGTTTTGCGATTCGGGGTTTGAGTTCCACCAGGGTGGTCCCGATGGCCGCACGGCGGACTTTGGCGTGCCGATCCAGTTCGTCGGCGATCCAGCGGGCTTGGTTGATCGGGATCGCGAACCCGACGCCCTGATAAAAACCGCTTCGCGTGGCGATCGCGGTGCTGATCCCGACGACTTTCCCGTCCAGATCGATCAGCGCCCCGCCGGAATTGCCGGGATTGATCGCGGCATCGGTCTGCAGCATGCTGCTGCGGCGAATGCGATCCAAACGGCGGTTCTTTCCGCTGATAATCCCCGCGCTGACGGTCGCTTCCAATTTGAACGGGCTGCCGATCGCCAACACCCAATCCCCGATTTCCAGCTTGTCGCTGTCCCCGATCGCAATCGGGTCCAGTTTTTCGGAAAAATTCACTCGGACCATGGCCACGTCGCTGTCGGGATCCCCGCGGACCACTTCGGCATCGACGCGGGTTTCATCGGGCAATTGCACAACCACCCGCGTCGCCCCGGTAATGACGTGGTTGTTGGTGATGATCAAACCGTCCTCGGAAACGATCACCCCCGATCCCAATCCCGTCAGTTTTTCTTCGGCCGGAGGCGGCGTCGGGATTTCAGCCCGTTCTAACAGCGGCAACTCGTCCTCGGGCGTCTCCGTTTCGTCGGGATCACTGGGTCCGCCCGGACCGCCGTCTTGCCCATAGGCATACAACACGACGACCGAAGGCGTCGCACGCTTGGCGGCCATCCGAAACGCCAACGACAACGCCCGCGGGCCGGCTTGCAAGGCCGCAAGCACTTCGGAACTGACGACTTCGGGATCGGTTTCGGCCGGTTTCCCGTCGCCGCCGGTAGCAGCGTTCTCGGTTTCGGCATCCTGCTCGGCTGCCGTTTGCCCATCGGCGACCTGCTCGCCGCTGGCCTGCTGGGCGGACGTCTGCTGGGAATCCGCTTGTTCAAGCGGCGTCGCATCGAGCGGCTTCGGCTCGGGCTGGGACGGTGCCGCTTTGGATTCGGCGTCGTCCGCCAGACACGCGGTGACCATCATCGTGGTGAGCCCCGAGAAAACCAATGCGATCAAAATTCGGGAAAACAACATCACTCTTCCTAGAGGTCGACAGATACTGAAACACGTGGCACGATCATCGTAGACGCAATCCACTATAGCGACCTTGCACACCACGGTCATCCGCATGCTTTCGGCCAACCTGCTTGCCAAAAAACGAGACGGTGGCGCGCTCCGTGATGAAGAAATCCGTTTTTTGATCGACGGGTTTTGCAACGGCAGCGTGGCCGACTACCAGATGTCCGCGTTTGCCATGGCGGTGTGTTTGCAAGGGATGACGGACCAGGAAACGGCGACACTGACCCGGGCGATGCTCGACAGCGGCGACGTGCTGCCGCGTGACGTGTCGGGCCGAACGCCGCGTGTGGACAAACACAGCACGGGCGGCCTGGGCGACAAGGTCTCGCTGATCCTGGCACCGCTGTTGTCCGCCTGTGACGTTCACGTGCCGATGATCAGCGGTCGCGGCTTGGGGCTCAGCGGCGGCACGCTGGACAAGCTGGAGGCGATCCCCGGGTTCCGCACCGATCTGTCCGAAATCGAATCCGCTGCGGTCTTGCGGCAAACCGGTGCCTTTATCGTCAGTGCGACCGAGCGGATCGCTCCGGCCGACCGCCGACTGTACGCGCTGCGTGATGTGACCGGGACGGTCGAATCGATCCCGTTGATCACCGCCAGCATCCTTAGCAAGAAACTCGCTGCCAGCCTGGACGCCCTGGTGATGGACGTCAAAGTCGGCGGGGCGGCGTTCATGAAGACGCTCGATGACGCAAGGGCACTGGCGGATTCGATCCAGCGGGTCGGCAACGCCGCCGGGCTGCCCACCGCCGTGTTGATCTCCGACATGGACCAACCGCTCGGCAAGGCGGTCGGCAACGCGATCGAAGTCAACGAAGCGGTGGCGGTTTTAAAAGGCGTCCAGCGCTCGGATCTGGCGATCGGTACGGTCCGCGAGCTGACCTTGGAATTGTCCGCGACGCTACTGGTCAACGTCTCGGTCGCGGCAGATCGCCAGGACGCCTTGACGCGACTCAACCAAGCCCTGGACGACGGGTCGGCGATGGAACGTTTCTTGGCGATGGTCGCCGCCCAAGGTGGACGCTGGACGGGGGATTTGAACGTCGCCCCGGGGCACGCGATTGAAGCCGAGCACGATGGCTACGTCCAACATCTTGATTGCCACCGAATCGGTTCGACCGTCGTCTCGCTGGGCGGCGGGCGTCGCAAGCTGGGCGACGTCATCGACCCGGCCGTCGGCATCAGCATTGAGGTGCGAATCGGCGATCGCGTGCAGCGCGGCCAGCGTCTTCTGCAATTGCACTGCCACGACAACCAGCCGACGGAGTATGTTAAACGTCTGCGTGACGCCGTGGTGATCAGCGAGGCCCCCGTCCCGGCGCGGCCGTTGTTGTTTGAATGATCGCTCTTTGGACGTCCTGATTGCATTCCTTGTCGCACTGATTCCTTGTACTGACCTGATGACTGAGTTGAAAACCCGCGAGATCGACCAACTGGTGCGTGCTGCAGCCGAAGCCCGCGATCAAGCATACGCGCCACACAGTCATTTTTATGTCGGTGCGGCGTTGTGGATCCCCGGCGGAGAGATCGTCAGCGGATGCAACGTCGAAAACGCCAGTTATTCGTTGTCGATCTGTGCCGAACGCGTGGCCACGGCCGCGGCGGTTTCGCAAGGCCACCGCGCGTTCCAAGCGATCGCGATCGCCAGCGTCGGCGGGGTCAGCCCCTGTGGCGCCTGCCGCCAATTTCTGTCCGAATTCGCCAGCGACATGCAAGTCATCATGACCGATGTGCTGACCGGGGCGCGTCAGATCCGCAAACTTTCCCAGTTGCTGCCCGACGCGTTTGACGCGTCGAGCTTGCCGGTGACCTAGACGTCTGCAGCAGGGTTTTCGGGTAGCGGAACTCGCCAAGAGATTCGCACTGGCGCGGCGACGCCGCGCCGAAAGACCGAAAGCCTTGGCGGCGACCGCTACCGTCAGGACCCTCGTCCGAAATTCGGATGCCCCCTACGCCGCCGCCTTAGCGCCGGCCTGGTAGAACCCGCTGATGCAGTCGACGACTTGCTCCTGTTCGGCTTCGGTCAACGTCGGGAAAATCGGCAGGTTCAAGATTTCCGCGCTGGCGCGTTCGGTTTCCGGCAACGAGCTGCCGTCAACCTTCAAGTACTCGAAACACTGTTGCTTGTGCATCGGCACCGGATAGTAAATTTCGCTGCCCACGCCACGTTCGGCCAGGTAGGCCCGCAACGCATCGCGTCGCCCGCCGCCGACACGGATGCCGAATTGGTTCCAGACGTGGAACGCATTCGGATCGACGGTCGGCAACACGACTTGATCGGGTCCGACCAAGTCGCGGTCTTGCATCAACCCCATGTAGCGCGATGCGATCTTGCTGCGGGACGTGATGGCATCACCGAGGTGCCGCAACTTGACTCGCAGCACCGCGGCTTGAAAGGTGTCGATGCGACTGTTGATCCCGACCGCTTGATGGTAGTAACGAGGACGCATCCCGTGGCCGGCCAACAATCGCAAGCGGTCCGCCACGTCGGCGTCGCCGCTGGTCAGCATGCCGGCGTCGCCCATCGCGCCCAGGTTTTTCGTCGGATAAAAACTGAAGCACCCCACCAGTCCCCAGCTGCCGGCCGGGCGGGAGTGGTAGGCCGCGCCGATCGCTTGGGCGGCGTCTTCGACGACCGGGATGTCGTGCTCCGCCGCGATCTGACAGATCCGATCGATTTGTGCGCACTGGCCGAACAGGTGAACCGGAATGATCGCCTTGGTGTTTTTCGTGATCGCCTCGGCGACGCACTGGGGGTCCATATTGAAGGTGTCCGGGCAGATGTCGACGAACACGGGTGTCGCCCCCAGACGCGTGATGCAGCTGACCGAGGCGAAGAAGGTGAAACTGGGGACGATCACTTCGTCACCGGCTTTGATGTCCAACGCCATCAGCGATAGCAGCAACGCATCGCTGCCCGATGCACATCCCACCGCGTGATCGACTTGGCTGTACTGGGCGATTTCGGCTTCGAGTTCGTTGACGTCCGGGCCGAACAAAAATCGGCCGCTGTCGACGACCGCGGCGAGTGCTTCAACGAATTCGTCGCGGTGGGGCTTGTTGTCGCGATTGACATCCAGCAAAGGGACGGTGGTGTTTGGGCCAGCCATGGTCGAACCTTCCTTGTTCGTTTCGTTTTTAGGATTTCGCTATCAGGCACAGTCCCCATTGTCCGGTCGGACCACGTCGATCGCGATTGTTTTTTGAGCGGGGAACTCGGCGTTGGGTGATACCCGCGAACAATCCGTCAGGTCAATAGAAAACGGCTTCACAAAAACCTCAGAAAAAAATCGAATTGGTCGCCTAACAAAGTCGGCCCCCGCTCGTGTTGTCCCCTGTACCGCGTCCCTGTTTCGTCCAAGAAAGCCATGTCCGAACCTTCTGCAGCCGAAATGCTGGCCGACGGCCACGATTCAGGGACGATTTTTGACGCCGATGCGGCGGCCAAACCGCCGCCCCCGAACCGACCATCCTGGGCACCGGATGAATTGTCGCAGCTGATCAGCCAGTACGAGGGGCAATTGCTTGCATATGCCCGACGGATGCTCGGCGGCGACTGGCAGGCCGCCCAAGACGTGGTCCAGGAGACGTTTTTACGGCTGTGCCGCGAGGATCGCGAGAAAATCGCCGCTCGCGTCCAGCCCTGGTTGTTCGCCGTTTGCCGAAGCCGAGTGATCGACATGCAACGTACCAAACACGCCCACCCGATCGACGCCGCCGAAATCACGGTCCAAGACCCCCACCCGGACGCCCCCGCGGCCGCCCTGGCCGCCGAACAGGCCGACGCGACCGAGAGCCGGTTGGCGGTGCTGGTCGGTCGGCTTTCGAAGCGTCAACAAGAAGTCCTGCGTTTGCGGATGCAAGCCGGATTGAGCTACCGCGAGATCGCCGAGGTCACGGGGCTGACCGTCAGCAACGTCGGTTTTCATCTGCACGCGGCCGTCCGCTCCCTGAAAGACGCCGTCGCCACCACCTGAAAGTCGCCCACGCCCGACTTCGCCCTGAAATCCATCGCCAGCCAACTCGCCCCCGAGGCAACCTTCCATGTCTGATTCCAACCGACCCAACGATGCCAGCGGCCAACCGTCGCTGTGGGATGACGCCCGGATCACCGCTTATGTGATGGGAGAACTGTCCCCGCAGGACGCCGCTGCGTTCACGGAGGAAATGGCGGCCAATGAGGATCTTCGCGCGGCCGTCGACCAAGCCGGTCGTGTCACCGCCGAGCTGCAGACGCTGTTTGCCGAAGAACCCTCGGGCACCCTGGACGGTGATCGACGCGAACAAATCCTGGCGGCATCGGCGAGCAGTTCCCCGACTGGCGAACAACTCGCTGCCGGGCGTGCCATCCAGCTCCCTCTGTCAGACGACTCCCGATCACCGAAACGCTTGGTGCCTTGGTTATTGGCCGCCGCGGCAGCGGTGTTGCTGGTCGTGGCCATCGTGCCGGCCTTCAAGCAAGCTGAACTCGCCCAGCGTCTCGCCGAGCCAACAGCGTCCGAGCCAACAGCATCCGAGCCGCAGCCGTCGGAGGATTCACCGGTCCGCAAAGGTGACGCGAGCGACGATGACTCCCAGCTGAACGCCATCGCTGCGGCCTCCGACGGAATTCAAGAAGTGGCCGAAATGCAGCGACAACTCGGTCGTGTCAAACGCCAACTGACGGAATCCGATTCGATCGCTCAGGAAGCAGACCGCGGCGAGATGATGACCGAGACTGCCCCGACGATGGACGCACTGTCTGTGGCCCCAGGACGGGACGCTCCAGAAAGTTTTTCCGTTGCACCCAAGAGTCGATCGGCCGGCGTAAAGGCGGCGCGTGACGAAAGCGTTCGCATTACGGAATCATTGCGGGAAGCGGAATCATTGCGGGGATCCGATCCGGCCGCTGATCCGCATCCCTTCGCAGCCCCCGCGCCCGCAGCCCCCGCGCCGACCATCGCTCCACGCCCAGCGCCTGCGGGGATCACCGCCACCGGCCAATCGGCGCCCGCGACGGAACCGGTCGGGGCGGAACTCACAACGCCGATACTGTCCAAACCGGTTCTGACTCAGTCCGTCCGAAGTCGGCGGTTGCCAAGCCAGGTCAAAGCCCAAATGGCCCCCGCCGACTCGCCCGCGTCTGGCGCCGTCCCCGCCGACGCTTTTGGGGTCAACCTGGCGGAGGAGGCGGAGTCCGAAGGACGCGTCTCGCGACGACGCCAGCAACCATTCGGAGATGTCACCCTAAAACAAACCGAATCGAAACTCGCGGGATTGCCGTCGCCTCTGGGATTGCACAGGTTGTCACCGACCGATGGAGATCGCTTTGATCCGATCGTCGAAAACGAATTCAAACAGGTCCGCCAACATCCGCTCAGCACGTTTTCGATCGACGTCGACACCGCCAGCTACAGCAAAGTGCGACGCTCGTTGGTCGAAGGGCGGTTGCCGCGCCGAGACGCCGTGCGGATCGAAGAGCTGGTCAACTACTTTGACTACCGCTACGAAGTCCCCGGCATTGAATCGGAACATCCCTTTGCGACCAACGTCACGATCGCCGGCTGCCCCTGGAACAACGATCATCGGCTGGCGCGGGTCGCAATCCAGGGCAAGACCATCGATCGCGATTCACGCCCGCCGTGCAATCTGGTGTTCCTGCTGGACACCAGCGGATCGATGAACCAGCCGAATAAATTGCCGCTGGTGATCGAGGGCATGAAAATGCTGACCAAGCAGCTCGGCAAAGAGGATCGCGTGGCCATCGTCGTTTATGCCGGTTCGGCCGGGATGGTTCTCGACAGCACGCCGGCCGGGAAAAAGAAGAAGATCAACAAGGCGCTTTCACAACTGTCCGCCGGCGGCAGCACCAACGGGGGCGCCGGAATCCAATTGGCCTATGCGACCGCACGAGACCACTTCATCAAAAACGGTGTCAATCGAGTGATCTTGTGCACCGACGGCGATTTCAACGTCGGACTCAGCGGCACCGACGAACTGGTTCGGCTGATCCAAGAAGAAGCCTCCGACGGGATCTTCTTGACCGCCCTGGGATTCGGGATGGGAAACCATAACGACGCGATGATGGAGCAGATCAGTGGCAAAGGAAACGGAAATTACGCCTTCATCGACACCGCCAACGAAGCCCACAAGGTCCTGGTCCGTCAAACCGACGCCACGCTGGTGACGATCGCCAAGGACGTCAAGCTGCAGCTGGAATTTAACCCTCGCGTCGTTTCCAAGTACCGATTGATCGGCTACGAGAATCGCGTGATGGCCAAAGAGGACTTCAATGACGACAAGAAGGACGCCGGTGAAATCGGGGCCGGGCATCAGGTCACCGCGTTCTACGAATTGGTGATGGCCGGCGACGAGGACCACGCTGATGAAGCCGCCAGCGACGACGGCCGACGTCAAGTCGACCCGCTGAAGTACCAGAGATCACCCGAGTTGACCGAGGCTGCCGCGAGCGACGATGTGTTGACGCTGAAGCTGCGTTACAAACAACCCGACGGCGACACCAGCACGCTGATCCAACAGAGCGTTAAAGACAGCGAACAAGCCTTTGCGAAAACGGATTCGGATTTCCGATTCGCCGCCGCGGTCGCCGCCTTCGGCATGCAACTTCGTGAAAGCGAGTTCGCCGGCGACTGGACCCTCCGCAACGTTCTGGAAGTTGCCAGCGCCAACGTCGGCCCCGATGAGTTTCAGCTGCGATCGGAGTTCGTCGATTTGATATCGACCGCGCTGCGATTGAAGGGGCAGTGAGCAAAATCAATCCGCGATGGATGGCCGACTCCCAGCAGCCATCGGGCGACGAAACAGGCGTGACATCAACCGATTCGCGCAAGCGTTCGGGCCCCAGCGTCGTTCGGGCCCCAGCGTCGTTCGGGCCCCAGCGTCGATGGGGCCCCAGCGTCCATCAAGCCCGAAGGCTGGCGCCCAATGCCACCTACTCTATGAGCCGACGGCGCTAGCCGCGGGCCTCGGATTGCCCTTCGAGCCCCGTGAGGCCCGAGGCTAGCGCCTGCGGCTCAGGTTGTGATCGAAAGCGGTGCGTGTGGCAGGCGCCACGCCGGCATTGCGTTCCAAGGCAGAGCATGGGAACGAGGCATCGAGGCAAGATTCCCGATCCTAGCGAACGAGGAAAAGAATGTTCGCCATCTGGTCGGGTCCGTTGTCATCGAGCTGACCGCCACCGGGCGCCTGTGCGCTCAGCAGTTGAGCCTCCTGCTCGCCCTGGATGGGAATGAACGAACGATCGGCCAACTGGCTGACCCAAGCGTCAAACACATCGTCGGCATCGCTGACGATCGGGACGACTTGGCCCTGGTGACGGATCTTGGTGGGGTCGACCGTGCGGACCGATTCGATCGAACGCAACAAGGGTGCATCCAGTTGAACGCTGATCGCGGAGAACCCGACCGCTTCGATGCCATCGCGGTCGCTGACCAAACGCGTCACCAACCGGTCGAGTTTCTTGGCGGGTGATTCCAGCAGCAACGCCCGCGGCGCTTCGTCAATCGGTGCTTCGCTGCCCGGTTGGGGCACGACCGCGCGGGCAAGTGCCTCATCGACCCGGCGCTCGTCACTTTCCATGATCTGGATCTCGGCCAACGCCCGATCGAACGCGCCCGTCTGTCGGCCCGCTTCGGATTGCTTGATCTCCACAACCATCAACATGCTGAGCGGTTTCAAGGCGACGAACGACTGGGTGTCAGGCGTCGCCGGCATCGCGCCGGTATCGGGGCCGGTTGCTTCCGTCACCGGCAGATCGGTGACTGGCGCGTTGGAACTCGCATCGGCCAGCTGCTCTGTCGGCACGGGTTGCATCACGGGCGCCGCTTCAGGACGCACGTCTTCCAGCGGATCCGCCACCGGTGGCACCGGATCTTGGTCGGTGGCGACGTTTCCAATGATCGAATCCGACATCGCTTCTGGGGTCACCAGCGGGACAAGTAAATCCTCAGGATCCGGCACCGTGTCTTGCTCGGGTATCACTTGGGGAGCAGCGACCAATTCATTGTCCGATGGCCGGTTCGGCACGTCGCCGGAATACTGCCGCACGACCAAACCGATGAACAACACCGATGCCGCCAGACCGGCGACCATCGCGACCAGACGGGGTGTCGAAAACGAGCGGGCCGGTTGGGGCGCGACGAAGGCATCGTTTGCGGCCAGCCGCAGCGGGTGGTCGCTGCGCAACTCTTCCGCCTCGGCCCTCGCGATCGCGGCTTGGACGACAGTGTCGGCAAACCCATCGGGCAGTTTCGGCACCGCCAGCATCGCGTCGCGAAAGGACTTGCGTTGGCGTTCGATCGCCACTAGCCGCTCGCGGGCGGCAGGATCGTCGCGTAAGATCTGGTCGACCCGGGCGCGCTCGTCGCTGCTGAGCGCGTCATCCAGATGCGCCGAAAGCAGTTCGTCGAGTAATTCTTCTGGTAAAGCCATTGTTGAATCCGTGGCCGACAGGTTCCGATGTCATATCGGATCTACCGGGCTCAATGATACAGTGGATAGCGGTCGCCAAGTGGGGCAACAAACAGCGCCACGCCGGAGGATGAGTCAGCCGAACGCGAGGAGCGATTCGGCATTCACCCAAATCGGATGAGCACAAGGGGGAGAAAGTTCCAGAGATTCCCGCGTTTGACGCCCCTTTTCTCCCCAGATGTTGGGTTTTTCGTCGATTCGGCGGCCTAGCGGGATTTTTTTTGGGTCCGTTGCCGAAGAAATCGGACGCCCACGGGGGCCCCGATCAACCGTCCGGCGGACGGCCCCCCCAAGTCAACTGTCGCCGTGTTCTCCGAACTCGGCCTCTCCTAACTCGGCGTGCGCGAAGAAGCGACGCTTTGCCCCGCGCCGACCTCGGGGAGGACGGCGACGGTCCGGCCCAATTAAAACCTAACTGGACAGCGTCATTTAGCAAAATAAACATCGTGAATCGCCGGTCGAACGTAGCTACCTTCGCCAGAAGGTGGATCCCCGGGGTTTTCCACGCTCGCCCCGAGCATCGCTACGTCGAAGTTTTCCACGCTCTGGCGAGCGTAGCGACGTCGACTACTTGATCGCCACGATGTAGCAGATCCAACTCGGGTCGCTGTCGGCACAGCCACAGCGATACCAGCCGCCATCAAGCTCCGGGTCTTCTTCGTTCTCGCGTTCCCAGTAGACGTGGCTTTCGCGGAAACCCGCTTCGGCCAACATCTCGCGGACTTCGGGGATCGTCCAGAACCGCCAGTGGTATTCGAAGGCCCGTTTCAGCTTGCTGCCGTCGGGGAATTTGAACGAGATCGAAAAGCTGGCGTCGGCGGTGATCGGGTTGAACGATTCCTGTTTCCAGTGATAGTCGAATCCCTTCTTGCCCTTTTTGATCGTCCGCTTGTCGGTGTGCTCTTCGTTGAAGCATTCCCCGCCGCCCATCATGTCCATGACCATGATGCCTTGGTCGTTCAGGTGGGAGCGTGCGATCTTGAAGTACTCGACGACTTCGGGGCGGGTTTTGAAAATCCAGAAGGAAAAGTTCTGGGCGGCCAAGACGTCGGCGGCCGGGGTGTTGCCGTCACGGACGTCCTGCTGCAACAGCGTGACGCGTTTTTGCTGAGCCGGTTTCAGCTTGGCCAGATTGTGATCGCGTCCCCATTGCAGCGTTTCGTCGCACAGGTCCACGCCGAACGCGGTCCGGCGGGGGCTCGACGCGACCCACTTGCAACACACGGCAAAGGTTCCGCAAAAGTCTTCTCGCAGCGTCAGCGGTTTGCGTTTGTACGCTTCGCGATAGGCTTGTTCGAAAAACTCGACCTCATGTTCCGGGGTTTGAACCGATTGTTCGTACAGGTCGAACTTGTCCGCCGTCGCCGCCATGGAAAGCGACGACTTGGATTTCCGTTTTGCCATGTTGTGGATTCACACGTTGTGTTAACGCCGCGCCAGCCGACGGGCGATGGCCTTGGTCGGCAGCGGCATGATTTCGGCGGGACCGCTGGGGTTGAACAGCGCGTCGTCGCGGGTCTGTTCGTCTTCGGGTTGCTCATAGGTGACGAGGTAGGCACCGATGATGTCCCCGCCTTTTTCGTAAACCGGAGGCCAAAACTCTTCGCCGCGGATGGCAAGCGTTTTGGCCAGCAGCCGGGTGGCGCGACCGGAGAACCCGCTCAGCACCATGTCCAGACGACCGAGTGCTTCACGGTAAATGTAGAACACCATTGCGGTGTCCTTGTTTTTTCCGCCGGCAAATTCCCAGGTTCCGTCGTCTTTTTCGTAGTAGAACCCCGGTTCGGGCGCGTCTTCGTTCTTGCTCAGCCGCGTGCCCGCCGATGCGCTGTCGGGTTTGGGGTCGGAGTCTCGATAGCGCAGGAAGAACGGACAGGAGCGTGCCGAGACGTCATCGACATCGTCTTCGGTCACAAACGGCGTGCAGCCGAACACGTCGGAGAACAACAGTTCGACCACCGGGTTACTTTTGATGCTGCCGATGCAGATCATGCCGCGGTCACCGGTGGCGTCGACGAAGCCGTCGAACACTTCGTCGGCCCGTTGGCGAACGTCCGCCGGATCGACTTGGCCGGGACTCCAAACGAGCGTCTGCTGGAATCGATCGGGCATCGGAACCTCGCGTCCCGGCCCCTCGCCGCTTTCCTGGTCCTTGTGCTTGGCGACTCCGCCCAGGGTGGAAACTCCGCTCAGCACTTCGCCGACCAGCACCGAGTCGCTGGCGACGACCGAGGCGCCTTCGGGTGTGGCGTTGGAATCGGTCGCCCGCACGCCCACGATGATCTCAATTTCGCTCCGACGGGCGATCAGTTCCCAGAAATTCTCCGGATTGACGGCAAATAATGCGCCGGGCAATTGGTCCGCCGTCGCATGCCCCTGGTCGATCAGGTAATCACACAGACGCGACAGCGCGTCCAGCGGAATGTACTTCGCCTCGTTCTTCAATAGCGATGCGACTTGGTGGCGATCCAGGCCCGTGTGTTCAACGATTGACTTGATCGTCCCGGGCCGTTTGCGGCGATCGGGAGTGTGCCCCAAGAGTTCAGCCAAGCGAAATGCGTATCTCATAGTCGCGTCTATTTCGAGAGGTTTCCGTGAAAAGGTGGTCGGGCATGATGCGCGACGCGTGAAATCATTATGGGGGCTTTCTGGCCGCAGGTGGTCCGCTTTCACCTCCGATCGTCCGCCTCCAGGTCCGGCATGCCCAGACCAGTTTCCCGGTCGTGACCGACCGGGGCCTCAGTTTCACCGATCGCCGAAGGCCCGACTACCCCACACAAATCGGGATCCCAAGTACGCCGCGATTCCGATGCCCAGGGTGCCCAACCCCACCGCCGCTTGTAAGGGAACACGGATCGCCGTTAGCGCTGCAATTCCCAGGGTGCCAAGAACATAAATCGCGGGAACGAGCGGATAGCCCCGCACGCGAACCGGATTAACAGCATGGTTTCGGAACAAAAAGACCAACGAGCCACACAGGGCCGCACAGATCGACAGGGTAAATCCCAGGTAATCGAGCTGTTCGCGGAGCGTGCTGATGCCAATCACGACGACCGCCAGGATCGCCTGGATCCAAATGGTCGGCAGCGACTGGTGCAGCCCGCCCGCCAATTGTCCCTCGTCAGTTCGCCCGGCCAGCAGGCGCGGCAACAGCCGATCGGCGGCCATTTTCTGATAGACCCGCGGGCCGGTCTGCATCAACGCCAACACGGACGTGCCCAGCCCCGCCAGAATCGCCACGCGCACCAGTGGTCCGACCAGCATCCCCCAATCCGATCCGCGGGCCTGAATTTGTCGCCCGACCGCGTCGGCTGCCGAGGTCGCCACGTCGGGCCGTCCGGCCACCTCGGACGCCGGCGGTGCGTAGACGAACACGATGTTCAGCAGCACGTACAATCCCGCGACGCCGACCGTTCCCCACAACATCGCCCGCGGCACATTGCGCGTCGGTTGCTCGATCTCGTCGGTCAGATAAACCGCGGCGTTGAAACCGCTGTAGCTGAGCGAAATCCACGTCAACGCATTGGCGAACACCAACGCAAACGCCCAACCATTTTCCGCCGGCGGGGCCGCCGCATCGGTGGCATCCGCCGCGGTTATAGCGCTCTCGGACGGCGAATGAGCCAGCTCCGGCATCGTTCCCTGCCACGTCGAAACCGTGCCGAAAGCGATCAGCAGGAACAAACCGATCAGGACCAGTTTGGCGAGGACCACTCCGTTTTGAATCCGGGTCCCCCGCTTCAATCCCAGGCTATGGACCACCGCGGCGAGCACGACCAAGCCGATCGCGATCGATCGATCCGGCCATCCATCGAACAATTCCATGCCGGCGCCCCGGACGTAGGATTCGAATGTCGTCGCGGCAAAGGCCATCGCCCCGGTGAACCCGGCCAGTAGCGAAACCCAGCCAGCCATCATCCCGGCGGCCGGGTGAATCGCACGGGCCAGAAACAGGTACTCGCCTCCCGATTCGGTGAACTGCTGGGCGAGCGCCCCGTAACACAACGCCCCGCAAATCGCGATCACGCCGCCGATCACCCAGGCAGCGATCACAAGGTGCGGCTGGCCCAGGTCGCCGAGCGTGAAGCCGCTGGTCGTGTAGACACCCGCACCGATCATGCTGGCGGCGACCACCGCCGCCGCCGAGGGAGCGTTCATTTTCGGATGCGACAAAGCGGTCTCCACGTGCGACGGCCGGTTTCCACGTACGACAGCCCCTTCGGGCGGTCGCGGCAGGTTGTACGACGGCCCTTCCGGGCGGTCGCGGCAGGTTGTTAAAGCGTTATTCGTAAAAGGGTTTCGTCACTCGCCCTTCCGAGGTCGTGCGGTTTCTAAGTCTTTGATTCTAAGGGGTCTTTGCAAATATCTCTGGCCGCCCTGAACCACAGGGAGGTGGATCTCCCGCGTCTTCCACACTCGCATCGAGCGTCGCTACGAGTAAAGCCCCTACGCCAACACCTCGCGAACCACTTCGCCGCCCTCGACTCCCGTCAATCGCTGATCGAGTCCCTTGAAGGCGTAGGTGAATCGGTCCGAATCGATGCCCATCAAATGCAAGATCGTGGCATTCAGATCGCGGATGTGGACGGGGTTTTCGGTCACGTTGTAGCTAAATTCGTCGGTCGCCCCGTGGACCACGCCACCCTGAATTCCCGCCCCGGCCAACCACACGGTGAAGCACTTGGGGTGGTGGTCTCGACCGTAGTTGGTCTTCGACAGACTTCCTTGGCAATAAATCGTGCGACCGAATTCGCCGCCCCAGACGACCAACGTGTCGTCGATCATTCCGCGTTGACGGAGATCCTTCAACAGCGCCGAACAGGGCCGGTCAATATCTTTGCACTGATTCGGCAAGTCCTTGGGCAGGTTGCCGTGCTGGTCCCAGCCGCGATGAAAGATCTGGGTGAACCGCACGCCACGTTCGGCCATCCGCCGCGCCATCAAGCAACAATTGGCAAACGTGCCCGGTGTGGTCACATCGTCACCGTACATGTCCAGAATGTATTGCGGTTCGTCACTGATGTTGGCCAAGTCGGGCACACTGGTCTGCATCCGAAACGCCATCTCGTACTGCGCGATCCGGGCTTCGGTTTCCGGATCGCCGATCGAATCCGCGGTGATACGATTCAGCCGCGACAGCGAGTCGAGCATCTCGCGGCGGAGTTTCGAATCGATGCCCTTGGGATTGGAAAGGTACAAAACAGGATCGCCCGCGCTGCGGAGCGCGACGCCTTGGTACTTGCTGGGCAAGAACCCGCTGCCCCACAGCCGGTTGTAAAGCGCCTGGGCTTCCTTGCGTCCGGTCCACGACGCGGTCATCACCAGAAAGTCGGGCAGGTTTTCGTTTTCGGTTCCCAAGCCGTAACTGAGCCATGACCCCAAGCTGGCCTTGCCGGGCAATTGATCGCCGGTACAGATGTAGGTGATCGCGGGATCATGGTTGATCGCTTCGGTGTGCATCGATTTGATCAGCGCGATCTCGTCGACATGGCTGGCCGTGTGCGGCAGCAATTCGCTGACCATCGTCCCGTTGTCGCCGTGTGGCGCGAACGAATAGATGCTCGGCGCGATCGGAAACCGAGCCTGACCGCTGGTCATCGTCGTCAGCCGCTGGCCCTGACGGATCGAATCGGGCAGGTCTTTGTCGAACCAATCGGCCATCGTCGGCTTGTGGTCCCACAGATCCATCTGGCTGGGCGCACCGGACATGAACAAGTAAATCGCGCGTTTGGCTTGGGGCGGGTGGTGCGGCAGTCCCGGCAGACCGCCTTTTGCCGCCGTGTTGCGGTCGCCCGTGTTTGCCGGTGCGGCATCGGTCCGTCTGTCCAGCGACGCCAGCGCCGCCGCGCCCAGCCCCGCGGCGGACTGCGAAAACAGCGAACGTCGGTTCAAGCGGATCAATCGTTCATTCACATTCATCATTCGCGTTTCCTACTTATTGACCACTTGGTCCAAGTTCAAAAGGGTGCTGGCGATCATCATCCAGGCGGCATGTTCGCTCGGGGCGAGCGCGTCAATCTGGATGTCGTCGACCGACAACAGATCCTTCGCGGCGGCCGGATCGTCGGCATAGTGTTTCCGGACCTTGTCCAGCAGCGTGACAAGTTCGTCGACTTCTGTTTCGACCGGTCGGCGGGCGGTCACCGTTTCGAACAACCACGCCAGCTTGTCCGACGCATCGTCTGAATCACATTCATCGTGGGGCCGCACCGCCAAGTGTTTGGCCGCCTGCAGGTACTGATATTCGTTCATCAGCAGCAACGCTTGCAACGGCGTGTTGGTTCGCTCGCGCCGCGCCGTACAGGATTCGCGACTGGGGGCGTCAAAGGTCGACATCTGTGGCGGCGCGCTGGTGCGTTTCCAAAAGATATAGACGCTGCGGCGAAGTTGTTTTTCCAGTTCCGCGTCGGCTTTGAAGTTGGCCGTGTTGCTGCGGGTGTACCCCACCGCGTACCACAACCCGCTGGGCTGTGGCGGCTTGACACTCGGTCCGCCGGATTGCGGATTCAAGAGGCCAGCCAACGACAACGCTTGGTCACGCAACACTTCGGCATCCAGACGATGACGCGGCCCGCGAGCCAGGTACCGGTTCTCCGGATCGATCGCAAGATTCTTCGGATCGACCACGGCGTCACGTCGATAGGCGTCACTGGTCACCATCAACTTGATCAAACGTTTGACGTCCCAACCGTGCTGGATGAAATCGACGGCCAGCCAATCCAGCAATTCGGGATGGCTGGGCGGTTGCCCCTGGCTGCCGAAGTCTTCGCTGGATTTGACCAATCCGCTGCCGAAGATCGATTGCCAGAAACGATTCACGGCCACGCGGGCGGTCAACGGATGCTCCGGCGCAACCAGCCACCGGGCCAATCCCAGTCGGTCGCGCGGCAGATCGTCGGCCATCGGCGGCAAAAACTCCGGAACCTGCCGGTCGACCGTTTCACCCGGCTGGTCGTACTGTCCACGAATCAGGATCTTTGCCTCCCGCGGCTGATCCAATTCTTTCCAAACCAGCGTCGTCGCGATCTCGCCCTCCAGCTTTTCTTTCGCCGCTTCGGCGCCTTTGACCATGTCTTGCAGCACCGTCCAATCCGGGTGCGTGCATTGGACCTCGCGGTAATACGTGCGAAGCGATGCCGCTTGCTGGTCGGTGCGATCACTCGGCTGCTGCGCCGCCAGAGAGGCGATCGAGTCGGGTAACGGGATTGCCGGTGAACGGTAGGCGTAGGCGAACTGGGGATCGCGACCCAGCGAAACGGTTTTGATGTACAGGTCATTGTGCCCTTTCTTCAGCTCCAAGCTGTACGTCCGGCCGAGCGGATTGATCGGGCCGGTACGCTCGGAAAGGGCAACACGTTTGCCGTTTAGAAACACGACGTGGCTGTCGCTCGTTCCCAGCAACAGATCGATCGATTGTTTCTTGGGCGAGGTGAGCGATTGGTGAATCAGGTTCACCGCGACACTCTCTCCGGAGACAGGCAGCGAGTGGATCGCGACCGGAGTCCAGTCGTCTTGCTTTTCCCAGCTGTAGGTTTTGTCTTCGTACTTGAACGTCTCATCGGCCTTGAACGCGCCCTGCTGCGATCCGAAGCTGCGATAGATCCCCGGGTTGGAACTTTCCACCGGGAACGGACCGACCGCATGCAGGTCACCGATCGTGATTTGATCCTTGATCGGTGCCGCGGCGGGTGACTCGGAGAGCGAAAGACGGACGGCGTAGAGTTGGTGTTTGGCGAACTGCGACAGATACATCAATCGAACTCGAATCTGGTCGTGGCCGAGATCGATTCGCTCGTCCAGTCCGGCAACGGCGAAAGCTGCGTTCCTTCCGCCGGTTTGTTGATGTCCGGCGACCGCCCAGCCTTCGGCCGCCATCTGTTTCCCGTCGATCGCAAACGAGATCGCAAAGCTGCCGTCTTGCTGTTCGACATCGGCCACGGCCGAGCGGATCGGCAGCGATTCCCAGCCCTTTTCGGCGACCGGAGAACCAACGCGCGTTTCGACTTCGATCTCCGTCAGCACGGCATTGCCGTTGGGGGCGACTCCGGCTCGGTCGGTTTTGGGATCCGGCAACACTTCCAATTGCAAGGTTTGCCAACCACCGTCGGCCAACTCCTGCGGCAACGTGGCCGTGATGGTTTGCACTTCGCGATCGGCGATCGTCTCTCCGACGCGGACCGAGCCGTCGGATTCGATGATCAGATCGGTGCCGAACTTGGCATGAACGCCGCTCGGGGTCAGCAATTCGGTTCGATCGGAATCCTTCGAAGCCTCGCTGTCGTGTTGGGCGGCCAAGCCCGCTTCCCAATCCCGTTGGGCCTGGTCAACCGAATCGATCGGCCCACGCATTTCACGACGCAATTCGTGGATCTGTTCGTCCAGCGCCGCGAGCTCCGCCGACTGGTCTTGATTCGGCACACGGATGACCGGCGCGGGGTCCTTCTTGTTTTCGTCCAGCGCCCGGCCGTCCAGGCTGTTGAAGAACGCGAACAACGAGTAGTACTCTTGTTGTGAAATCGGATCGAACTTGTGATCGTGACAGACCGCACACTGTGTCGTCATGCCCAAAAAGACGGTTCCGAAGGCGTCGGTTCGATCGATCACGTTGCGGGCGAACACTTCGTCATAGATCGATCCGCCTTCGTTGGTCGTGACGTTCAATCGATTGAACCCGCTGGCGATCTTTTGGGACAGCGTCGCGTCGGGCAACAAGTCGCCGGCTAATTGCTCGGTGATGAACTGATCGAACGGCATGTTCTGGTTGAAGGCATCGATCACCCAATCACGATACGGCCACATCTCCCGATAGTTGTCCAAGTGCAATCCGTGGGTGTCGGCATAGCGGACCAAGTCCAACCAGTAGCGACCGAAGTGTTGACCGAAGGCCGGCGAGGCGAGTAGTTCATCGATCAGTCGATCAACATCCAGTTTGCCTTCGGCGAGCTGTTCGATCTGCTGGCGCGAAGGCGGCAATCCGGTCAGATCCAAGCACAGCCGTCGCAACAACGCGGCTTCATCGGCGACGCCGGCCAACGTCAGCCCTTTGTCGATCGCTTTGGTGTCGATGAAATGATCGATCGGGTGAGTTGCCGCTGGAGGCACATCCGCTTTGACGGGCGACTCGAACGCCCAGTGCCCGCGAAACTCCGCACCGGCGGCGACCCAGGCTTCCAACGTCTGCTTTTGCGATTCGCTGAGCGGTTTGTTGTACTCCGGCGGCGGCATCAGCATGTCGGCATCGTCGCTACGCAGCCGAGCGATCAATTCGCTGTCGTCGACCGCCCCGGCCTCAATCACCGAAGCGACACCATCCGCGGTGTCCAGCCGCAGATCCGCTTGACGCTCGTGCTGGTCCGGGCCGTGACAGGCGAAACAATGGTCGGAAAGGATCGGGCGAACGTCGCGGGCGAAATCCGGTGCGGGATCGGCCGGGGATTCACCCCACAACACAGATGATCCGACCAACATCAGGAACACGGTGGCGACAAAGATTCGAATCAGCATCGGCAGGACGCAAGGCGGGATGGGGGAGGGCCACTGGCACTTTGACGTAGCTACGCTCGCCAGAGCGTGGTAAACCCCGGGAATCCACCTTCTGGCGAAGGTAGCTACGCTGGCTCTCATTATAGACCATCGGCCCGGAATTGACTCCGCCTTCTCACCCCCCTCGCAGTGCCCTCGTCAGCTCAATCAGGTTGCGGGGGTTTTGGCCCAGATCGCCTTTTCCGACCCTCGACTGACTCGTTGCGTCGACCAAAACACTTTTCCGCTCGGGATTTGCGGAGAGCTCTACCTCGATGTCGTCGACGAATCGCATCAGCGGCGTCGTGCGGGTCAGCTTGATTCGCCGCTGCTGACGTTCGCCCTGGGCCTCCCCCGACGTTTCGGAGATCCAGGCCCACTTGGAATCTGTTTCCGTCCAGCGGCGGATTCGATCGACGACCTCCTGGACCGTGCCGTCAAGTTCCACCGGCCTTAGTCCCGGACGCTCGGCCGCAGGGTCCAACGAGGCCCGGTTCTGAGTCCAATCGCGACTCCAATCATCGACCCGCAGCAGCACCGCGGCGACGATCGCCGGTGTGATGCCCACCGCGATCGCCAGCGTGACCCATCCGATCATCTTGCTTTTTCCTTTGGGGGTTCCATCGGTGGCAGTTCGCTCGGACAATTCGCTTCACGCTCCCCCAAAAAAACTCGCACCGATTAAATTCGTTATGGCCGAGACGCCTTCGATGTTCCAGACCCAAGAAGACGACTTCTTGGACGACGCCAAACCACTGGCCGCACGGATGCGCCCCGCGACCCTGAAAGAGTACGTCGGCCAGCAACACATTCTAGGGGCGGGGAAACTGTTGCGTCGGATGGTCGACGCGGGGCGATTGGGATCGGTCATTTTGTCCGGGCCTCCAGGGACGGGAAAGACGACACTGGCGCATTTGCTGGCCAGCGAAACCGGCAGCCGATTTCGCCCCTTGAGCGCGGTCACCGGTGGTGTCAAGGACGTCCGCGAAGCGTTGGCGTGGGCGACCGACTTGGTGGCCACCGGCGAGCCACGGCCGGTGTTGTTCATCGACGAAATCCATCGTTTCAGCAAAAGCCAACAAGACGCCTTGTTGCCCGACGTCGAAGCCGGCATCGTGTCGTTGATCGGGGCCACCACCAGCAATCCCTATTTCGCCGTCAACGGGGCGCTGATCAGCCGCAGTCAGGTGTTTCAACTACAGACGCTCTCGCCGGCGGAGATCACGGAGTTGTTGCACCGGGCGCTCAGCGACCGCGACCGCGGCTTGGCCTCGACCGGGGCGACGGTCGATGAAGACGCGATCGCGTTGCTGGCAGAGGTTTGTGAAGGCGACGCGCGGCGGGCACTGACGGCGCTGGAGATCGCCGTGTCCAGTTCCGGTGACACTCCCCCACGCGTCACCCGAGACGCGGCGGCCGAATCGATCGGGACCCGCATCGCAGGCTACGACGGGACCGGCGACGACCACTACGACCTGATCAGTGCCATGATCAAAAGCATCCGCGGCAGTGACGCCGATGCGGCCATCTACTGGCTCGCACGCATGTTGGAAGGCGGCGAGGACCTGCGGTTTCTGTGTCGGCGTCTGGTGATTCTGGCCAGCGAAGACGTCGGCAACGCCGATCCGGCCGCCCTGCCGATGGCGGTCGCTTGCATGCAGGCCTGTGAATGGGTCGGGTTGCCCGAAAGCGAATTCATGTTGTCGCAGACGGTGGCTTATCTGGCGCTGGCACCCAAAAGCAATGCCGCGACCGTGGCGATCGGAACCGCACGCAAGGACGTGCGCGAGCAAAAGGTCGTTCCCGTTCCCCAACACCTACGTGATTCCCATTCCGCATCGGCCGAGCGCGAGGGACGCGGCGAAGGATACCTCTACAGCCATGACAGCCCCCATGGAATCGCAGCACAAGACTACTTGGGCGTAGACCGCAGTTATTACGAACCGGTCGATCGAGGGTTCGAACGCGAACTCCGCGAACGCAAGGCTTGGATCACCAAGCGGCTGAAGCCGTAGCGATTGACCGCCGTTTCGTTTTCGATTGGGCTGGATCGTCGCCGTCCTCTCCGAGGTCGGCGCGGGGCAAAGCGGCGCCTGGGCGATCCGCCGAGGTCCGAGACGCCGAGTTTGGAGAACACGGCGACTCTCCGAACGCATCGGCAAGTCGCGGTCGAACACTCGGGGTTGCCTGGCTCGCTTGCCTATCGGCGCTTGGAGTGGGGGCAACCGAAAGCCTTGGCGGCTTCCGCTACGGGGTGGGCGTTTCGTAACGGTCATTCGCATTGCGCCAGCTATAGGTTCTACAGCACCCTCGGCCGCGTCGGATTGCGGTCGAATTTCCGTCGGGCAGGAGGCATCTGGCACCTATGTTTTGGGACTTCGTTGTCCCTCGTTGCGCGCAACCGGTGGATCGGCCGGGACAGCCGAGCGTCAAACGCCCGCTTCACTCGTGTGTCCGATGAACTTACTGGCCCTCCTGTTCGCACTCGCCGCCCTCGTCTGGCTGGTCCCGATCGTCAAAGACGGGCGTCTGGCCGGCGTATTGACGTTGCTGTTTTTGACGGGAACCGTCTTCGGCCCCCCCTTCTTGGCCTTCGATGGGCCGATCCAGATCAGCCTGGACCGCATGCTATGGGCGTTCCTGATCGGGTTGGCCGCCATCCAGTGGCGACTCGGCAAACTGAAACTTTCGCCGGTCAACCGGATCGATGTCTGTTTGCTGGTGTTTGTCGTCTACCTGTTCCAACGTAGTCGAGGGGGAGATCTGAGCGAGACGTTGGTCGACCCGACCGCCCGTTGGCTGTTTTATATCTTCATGCCCACCGCCGTTTACTTCGTCGCCCGCGTCGCGCCCTTTCGCCGACGCGACCTGTGGTGGATGTTGCACGCGCTGATCGCCCTGGGCGTTTACCTTTCCTTCACCGCCGTTTGTGAAGTCAAGGGCTGGCACGCGTTTGTGTTTCCCAAGCACATCCTTGATCCCGATGTCTGGATGTTTCTGGGCCGCGGGCGAGGACCGTTGTTAAACCCCGCCGGCAATGGGTTCATCATCGGTGTGGCGATGGCCGCAGTCGCCGCCTGTTTCGTCGGCAGCAACCGTCGGCACAAAGCGATCTATGCCGCAATCGGCGTGATCCTGTTGGTCGGCGGGTATGCGACGCTGACGCGCAGTTGCTGGTTGGGGATTGCCGGCGCGGTCGCCATCGTCGGTTTGGTGCACAGTCCCCGCTGGGTCCGCGTGATCGGGCTGGCCGCCACCGTATTGCTGGCCGGCGCGATGACGATGGGGCTGAAGGAAGAATTGATGGCGTTCAAACGCGACAAAGCCCTCTCCGCCGCCGATGCCGCCAAGTCCGTCGAACTCCGGCCCCTGTTGGCGACCGTCGCCTGGGAAATGTTCAAAGACAGACCGCTGACCGGACATGGATACGGACAGTACTTTCAACGGCACGATGCGTACCACACGATTCGGGATTATGGGTTGCCGCTGGAACGCGTTCGGGCATACAGCCACCACAACGTCTTCCTGGCCTTCCTGGTCGATTCGGGATTGATCGGGCTGGGGCTGTTCCTGGCGGCGATCATCACGCTGGGCGGGTACGGATGGCGGATGGCGACCGATGGCACCTTACCACTGGATCGACGCCGGGTCGGATTGCTGACGATCGGGATCTTGGCGTGTTATTTCCCCAATGCCATGTTCCACAACATGACGATCATCCCGATGGTCCAGATCTTTCTGTTAGGGATCGGAGGCGTGGTTGTGGCGATCTACGAAAATGGGTTCGCCAAAGTCGAAGCTCAGGCCAAGCGGGCACTGGCTTACCGCGGCGACCGACGCGAAACGGTCGCCTCGGGCGTGAGTTGATTCGAGCCCACGGGTCCAGTAGCGGAAGCCGCGCAGGCTTTCGGCGTCGATGCGGCTTCGCCGTGAAGGACGAAACTCTTGGCGAGTTCCGCTACGGGTGGGTGACGCCGGATCAGCCGCCCTCGGCTTCGCTCAACACGGCCATGAACGCCTTTTGGCTGATTTCGACATTGCCGACGGCCTTCATGCGCTTCTTGCCTTCCTTCTGCTTTTGCAACAGCTTGCGTTTCCGCGTGATGTCGCCACCGTAACATTTGGCCGTCACGTTCTTTCGCATCGCCGGAACGGTTTCGCGAGCGATCACGCGACTGCCGACCGCGGCTTGGACCGCGACTTCGAACATGTGTCGGTCGATCTCGCTCTTGAGCTTCTTTGCGACCGCGCGTCCACGCCGATCGGCATCGGCCCGGTTGCAAACGATGCTCAACGCATCGACGCGATTACCGTTGACCAAAAAGTCCAATCGGCACAGGTCGGCCGCTTCGTAACCGACCATCTCATAGTCCAACGTGCCGTAGCCGCGGGTGCAGCTTTTAATCTTGTCGTGCAGGTCATAGACGACTTCGGCAAGCGGGATGTCATAAGTCAGCATCGCGCGTTGGGCGCCCAGGTACTCTTGCGCCTTCTGGATGCCGCGTCGTTCCTGACATAACTTCATCACCGCGCCGATGTAATCGGTCGGGACGATGATGTTGCAGCGGACGATCGGCTGACGAAACTCTTCGATGTCGCCCGGATCGGGAACGTCTTGGGGTTTGTGCACCGTGATCGTCTCGCCGCGTTTATTGATGATCTCATACGTCACGTTGGGTGCGGTTTGGACCAGGTCGATGTCCGATTCGTTTTCCAGCCGCTGTTGGACGATCTCCATGTGCAACAGCCCCAGGAATCCGCAGCGGAATCCGAATCCCAACGCATCGCTGGTCTCGGGCTCGAATTCAAAACTCGGGTCGTTGACGGCCAATCGCTCCAACGCGTCTCGCAGATCACTAAAGTTCTGTCCGTCGCTGGGGAACAGGCCGCAGTAAACCATTCGTTTGGGACGCGAGTATCCCGGCAGCGGCGCCGCGGCGTTGTCACCGGCGATGCTGACGGTGTCGCCGATATGCACATCGCCCAGACTTTTGATGTTGCAGATCAGATAGCCGACCTGGCCGGCCACCAGTTCGTCCCTGGCGACGCGTTGAGGCGCGAATTGCCCCAATTCAACCACCTCGTGCGTCGTTCCGGCACGCAGGAAGCGAATCTTTTGGCCCTTGCGGACGGTGCCTTGCATCACACGGACGTAGGTGATTGCACCGCGGTAGTCGTCGTAGTTGGAATCGAAGACCATCGCTTGCAACACGGCATCGGGGTCACCGGTCGGGGCGGGGATGCGATCGATGATGGCATCGACCAGGGCATCGACGCCTTGCCCGGTCTTGGCACTGACGCGAACACAGTCGTCCGGATCGGTCCCCAACGAGTGCATCATCTCCTCGGCCACTTCGTCCGGTCGCGCGTGCGTCAGGTCGATCTTGTTGATGACCGGAACGATGTGCAAGTCATGCTCCATCGCCGCGTAGGCGTTGGCGACCGTTTGTGCCTCGACGCCTTGGAAGGCGTCGACCAACAACAATGCACCTTCGCAACAGGCCAGCGACCGCGACACTTCGTACTGAAAGTCGACGTGGCCGGGCGTGTCGATCAGGTTCAATTCGTATTCCACGTTGCCGCGTTTAAAACGCATCACCACCGCGCGCGCCTTGATAGTGATGCCGCGTTGGCGCTCCAATTCCAAATCGTCCAGCAACTGCTCTTTCATCTGCCGCAAACTGACCGTGCCGGTTTCTTCCAGCAGTCGGTCGGCCAGCGTGCTTTTGCCGTGATCGATGTGCGCGATGATGCAGAAGTTTCGAATCTGTTTGATCATGATTGTTTCATTGCCTGTTTTCGCGCGTACCCGGCCAATCCCAGGTATCCCGCGTCGCCCCCCAAACTCGCAAAGGCGATGGAGGTGCCGTCAAATACGTTCTCAAATGTCCGGCTCTTGAACTCTTCGCGAATGACGGACAAAAACCGCTGTCCGATTTTGCACCCGCTGCCGCCGAAGTTCATCGCCCCGCCCAGGGTCACGACGCCCGGATCGAGGGCATGGACCAATGTCGTGATCCCGATCCCCAACCAGGTTGCGGTTTCGTCAATGATCTTCAGCGCCAACGCGTCACCTTCCGCGGCCGCTTCATAGACCTTTTTGGCCGTCAGTTCACTGTTGCTGCCGCCCAGCAAACCACTGAGCGAGCTTTCCGCCCCCTCGGTCAGTGCGTCGCGGGTGCGGTCGACCACGGCGCTGGCACTGGCATACGCCTCCAACTGGCCGCGGCCCCCGCCCCAGACACACAACCGTGCCGTCGGCGAGGGATCCACCAGAATGTGTCCGCATTCGCTGCCAAAACTGTTGACTCCGTTGACCAGTTCGCCGTCGACAATGATGCCTCCGCCGACCCCGGTGCCGAGTGTCAACAGGATCATCGATTGGGAACCGCGCCCGGTGCCGATCCAGAATTCTCCGAAGGCGGCCGCATTGGCGTCGTTCAGGAACGAAATCGGCCGCCCCAGCAGTTTGGTCAACGCGTCGACGATATTGAAGCCCCACCAGGACGGCAATTGCGGCGGTGCGACCAACAACCCACGCGGCAGATCCATCGGGCCGGGAGCCCCCAAGCCGATGTGCGGCACCTTTCCGATCACACCCAGACCGCTTTCTACCCCGCTGACGACGGCCGCGATCCGCTGCATCGCCGCCGGAGCCCCCTCACCCTCGCGGGTCGGGATCTTCTCGTAAGCGACCGTGTCACCCTGCTCATCAACCAATCCGAGTTTGATGCCGGTCCCGCCGATGTCGATTCCCCAATAGTAAGGCGCCGTCGATTGCTCGATGGGGTGGATCTGGGGCAAACCCCCGGAAGCCGGGGCAGAACGAAGACTCATAGTCAGGTATTTTCTTGCGAGGAACTTTTCCGGTGCAACACCCCGGAACGTCGAGTGGGCCGTGTCGGTGGCCTGTTGATTTCGTCGGCTTTCCGTGCCTAATGGCAAGCCCGCGGACGCTAAAGCCGGTTAGCGGTCATGGAAACCGCGGCGGGTGCGATGGGGCTGATAAAATCATCGGGGCGCGTCCGCGTCCGGTGCATCGCGATCGACAATTCACTGCGATCGCCTGTTCATCAAAATTGCCAGTTCATCAAGATTGCCAGGGCGGAGTATAGAAACGTGCCGCTAGAGTCACAACGAGCGTTTTGCCACAGATTTTCCCCTATTCCGACGGCCCCGAGTTGACGAAAGTTGTTTACCTGACTGCCGGTGCCGCCGGAATGTTCTGCGGCAGTTGCATGCATGACAACGCCATCGCCCGGGCGATGGCCGCCATCGGTGTTGATTGCGTCCTGCAACCGGTCTACACACCGATCCGGACGGACGAGGAGAGCGTTGCCGACTCGCGGGTCTTTCTCGGCGGCATCCACGTCTATTTGTTACAGCAGATGCCCTGGTTAAGGTTCCTGCCCCGCCCCCTTCGCGGCATGCTGGATTCCCCGCCGCTGATCCGCTGGGCGACCCGACGTGCCGGCGGCGTCGATCCGGCCAAGCTTGGTGAACTGTCGGTTTCCATGCTGCGCGGTGCCCGCGGGAACCAAGCCCAGGAATTCAAGCGTCTGACCGATTGGATCGCCGACGACTTGAAACCCGATGCCGTGATCTTGACGAACCTGTTGATCGGCGGCGGATTGCCAGGACTACGCGAGCGATTGCCTGATGCCGAGCTGATGGTGATGTTGCAGGGCGACGACATTTTCCTGGACCATCTGCCGCAAGCGGCCCGCAGTACGGCAATCGAACTTTGCACGGATCTGGTCCGGCACATCGACCACTTTTGCGTCCACAGCCAGTTTTACGCCCAGAAAATGGGGGCGTTGTTCGAGATCCCGGACGAAAAAATCGTCGTCACACCACTCTCGATCGATCTATCACCGTTTTCCGCCAACGATCGCCCGGCGCGCGCTGGCAACTCCGGGTTCCGACTCGGCTACCTGGCCCGCATCGCCCCCGAGAAAGGCTTGCATCGTTTGGTCGAAGCCTTTGAACGGATTGCCGCGGTCGACGCTGACATCACCCTGCACGCGGCCGGTTGGCTGGGCAACGGAAACGAACCGTACTTGCGTTCGGTCGAAAAGCGATTGCGAGACGCGGGGTTGGCCGATCGATTCACTTATCACGGCAGCCCCGATCTGGCCGGCAAGGTCCGCTTTCTCCAAGACATCGATCTGTTGAGCGTGCCGACCGAGTACGAAGACCCCAAGGGTTTGTTCGTGCTCGAATCGCTGGCGGTCGGGACCCCGGTGGTGATGCCCGACCATGGGGCATTCGGCGAACTGGTGCGTTCGACCGGCGGCGGCGTGTTGGTCCCGCCGAACAGCATCGATGCCCTGAGCGCCGCGATCGATGAACTCAAAGCCGATCCGGATCGGCGTCGCGAACTGGCCGAAGCGGGCCGACGCGGCGTCCAGCAAAAGCACTCCATCGCCGCCGCCGCCCAAGGGCTGGTCGATCTGATCGGGCGATCGAGAGAGCAACACGCCCGGTAGCGGAACTCGCCAAGAGTTTCGCCCCTGCGGCAAAGCCGCCTGCGGAATCGAAAGCCTTGGCGGCTTCCGCTACCTGCGGCGGCACCCCTACGCCGCTCGATGCAACGTCGCTGCGGCCGCCCGTTGAAAGTCGTCGCGCAGCAAGGACCGGCGACGCCGGAACGGATCCAACACACGGCTGGCCTTGTCTCGCAAGATCTGCTTGACCCAGAACGGATTGGTTTTCGTCTTGCTGAAAACATGCACCCCGCGATGCGAAATCAGTTGCCGACCATAGTGCGCCGCCACGGTCTGCAACGCCCGTTTTGACCACAGGCTGATGTGCTGGCCGCCGTCCAACACGTAGTACCACCACTGGCCCGGCTGCGGTGCGGGGTCGGGAACCGGTTCGGTGGAAACGAACCAATGGTCGGCGGTCGCATCAAGCACCTGCAACTCACGGTGCGGATTGTCGAAGTGCTCAAAGACCTCCAACGCCGTCAAAAAATCGAACCCGCCCGCCGACGGCTCGCCCTCCAACCCCGGCGCGAACAGGTTTTGACAATAAGGATCACGATGCAAAAAATGGTGCCCGCGGTCACGCATCATCCGCGTGAACATCCCGTACCCGCCGCCGTAATCCAAGCAGTAGAACGCTTGAGGGTACACGTATCGCAACAATCGGTCGACGACCCGCGAAAGGCGTTCGTTCCGCGCGATCAAGCCGACGTCCGACGGAATGATCGCGTGGTTGTACGCTTCTTCCAACCAATACGGTTCTTCGGTCTGAATGAACTGACAATCGCGACAGCGAAAGTATTCGATTTCGTACTTCCCCATGATCGTCGCACCGGCGAACGAGTCCGAGGTGTTGCGGCAAACCAAACAGTCCATTGTCATTGATCAGTTGAAAAAGGAGGAAAAGCGAAACTTCGCTCCACGCCGACCTCGGAGAGGACGGCGACTGTCCAGCCCAATCGAAAAAGAAGGCTGCGGTAGATTTCTAGGCGACACACAACCGATTGTCACTCGACCGATTGTCACTCGACGTCTTTGTTTGTTCGGCGACCGCCCGATAGACCGCGGCGGTGCGTTTTGCGGTGGATTGCCATTGAAACGACGCGGCACGGCGACGTCCCGCTTGAATGATCGCCTGCTTGTTCGGCAACGTGTCGGTCAACGCGGAACGGAGCATCTGGGCGACCATCTCCACATCGTCCGGATCGAAGTAGTAGCCGCAATCACCGGCCACTTCACGCATCACCGGCAGGTCGGAAACCATCACCGGCGTTCCCGCCGCCATCGCTTCCAACGACGGCAATCCGAACCCCTCGGCTTTGGACGGAAACACAAACGCTCGGGCGCGTTCATAGAGCGTGCGCAACAGCGCGTCCGACGCGTTGGGCATCAAGATCGCCGAACCGTCGTCGCGCCATTGCAATTGGGTCGCTTCACGCCGTTTCATCGGCGGTCCGACCATCACCAGCTTCGCCTCCTGGGGGAGTGCACCGCCGAGCCGATTCCATGCCTTCCAAACGACCTGGAAGTTTTTGTAACTATTGCGGCGACCGACGAACAGAACGTAGGGCTTGTCCGTCAACGCTGCGGGCAACGCTGCGGGCGTGACATCCGAAAGCGACGTCCCCAACGGAATCACGGACGCCTTGCCGCGACAGTCCGGGAAACGCTCACACAGTTCGTCGTGGGTCGATTGAGAGATACAGATCAGGTGATCGGCCGTTCGAATCGCGGCGTGTTTGAGTGCGATGTGCTTGCCGGAGGGGTCGAGCGACGGAACGGCTTCGTGAACGAAATCCAGCACCGTTGCGATCAGCGGCCGGTTGCCCCGCCGGATCGATCGGCGACACAATCCGCTGTAATACGTCCAGTGCTCGATCTCCGCATCCACCGCGTCGAACTGCTGGCCGATCCGGCGCTGCATCCGCTCGCGCGTCAGCTTTCTCAGCCACGACACCGGCGGGTCGGTTTGCACCCCACGATAGCTGAGTCGGGGATTGGAAAACTCCGGAGCTTCAGCGGCCGGGCCGACGACCGTCGGTTGGCAATCTTGCGGCAAATGACGGATCAGTTCCGTGAAATAGCGGGCCACACCGCCGCAACGCAAAATCTGGAAGATCGCGCCCTCGTACAAGACTCTCATTTTGGATGCTGCCCGCAAACTCTTCGCCCAATGGAACCGCAATCACGTGCGTGTACCAAAAACCAGCCGCCGACCGAAAGAGGGTTTCATGCCTTGCAGCCCCGGCTCCGCCGGGGCAATGCGAAATCTGGATTTTGCGGTGGTTCAGAATTCAAGCGAAATCATTCCGCGATGGATGGTCGAATCACAGCAGCCATCGGACGACGATACACGAGTGAGATCAGCCGATTCGCGCAAGCGTTCGGGCCCCAGCGAGTATGGAATCCCGTAGGCTGGCGCCCGATGCCAGCTACTTGATCAGCCGACGGCTCAATTTGTGATCGAAAGTAAGGCCCGAGGCTAGCGCCGACGGCTCAAGTTGTGATCGAAAGGAGGTGGCATTGGGCTGGCGGCAAACGGCTGATCCCATGAGGGTGTAGCGGAATCGAAAACGCGAAAGAATCGAACGATTCCGCGCAGCCCAGGCGGGGCCTGGGGACGGGACTATGGGGTGCTCGGCGGCTCACCCAACCGGTCCAATTCGACGCCACAAACCACGAACTCCTCCGTCGCAGCGGGTCGACCGGACCGCTGACGCTGCATTCGGTCGCGATTGATCGCTGCGATTTCACGCGATGCATCCTGGTCGGACAGCTCGCCGCGCGATCGCCGCAGTGCCGCATCGACGGTTCGCCACGCCAACGCTTCGAAGGGCCGATTCAGTTTCTCCAACAGATCCGCCAAACGGCGCGCGTCCTCCGGGTCGACGTCGGAACCGACGCCCAACTTCTGACCAATCGCGTACGTTTGGGCGATCAATTCTGATCGCCCCCGCGCCTCGTCGGCCCAGGTTTTAAATCCCAACACTTCCAGCGACCGACTCATCCTCCGATAGGCCGCATCGTCGGTCGGGTCGATCATCACGGCCTTGCAAAAACACTCAACCGCATCGCGATGGCGGCCTCGGCCGGCGTGATGGCTGGCGATGGCAAACCAGTAATCGGCCGCGTCGCCGACCGGCTGCGGAATCGAATCCGCCCACCGGGCCAGTGCGTTGCCGTCTTGACGTTGAGCGTGGATGCGCCCGATCAAGGCATCGATGTTGGGATCATCCGATGCGGCCCGCGTCAGCGTTTGCAACGCGTCCTCCCATCGGCCGTGACTGATTTCTGATCTCGCCTGACCGAGCGGTCCGATCGGATCAAGCGGTTCGCTCGCGGCGTCTTCGGGAAACGGCCAGGACAGTCGCAATAACGATCGGAGATTGGATGGTTCCACCACACCGCGCCGGCACAACTGACGCAGGTAGCCGGCCGCTTCAACTCGTCGCCCCTGTCGCAACAGCAATTGTGCGAGCATCCGTTCTGCCATGCTGGCGTTTGGGACTTCCTCCAAAATCACCCGGTATCGTCGTTCGGCTTCGTCCCACTGGCCTTGATGGGTCAACCAATCGGCGGTTTGCCCGAAGATCGGCAAACGAGCATCGGGCATTTGCTCCAACAAGTCGTCCAACATTTTGATCGCTTCGGCAAAACGATTGCGTTCGGCCAGCACACGAGCCATCAGGAATCGTGTTTGCGGATCATCCGGGGCGACGGCCATCGCCTTGCGAGCCAGACGAAATGCTCGGTCATCGTCTCCCGCGTCCAACGCCGTGATTGCCGCATCGTGAAGTTCGCCGGGTGACGACGGCAGGTCCTCGGCCGCCGGCTGCACCACCGACGGTGAAGGGTTCGGTGGCGCGGTCGCCAGATTCTCCGTCACGTGATCGCCTTGCCCCGCAACACCAGCCGAATCCGACGAGTCGGAAACTCCCTCCGGCCGCGCGTCCGATGTCGCCGGCAGTGCAGAAGCAGGCAGTGCAGAAGCAGGCAGTGCAGACGCAGGCAGTGCGGTCGTTGACTCGCGTTCGGGCTTGTCACCGGCTTTGTCGCACCCCGCGCCCAGCAGCGCGGTGACAAAGACCAGTCCTGCGATCGTGTTCAATAATGAAGTCTTCACTTGTCGTCGCGAACGCGGATCCAATGGTCGTGAAAGCCGTCGCCGAGCCCATCCAGCTTGAGCGCAGGCATGTGGCACGCGATGCAACCGGTGGTGGGGGAAACCGGACAGACGGTATGCTTGCGACTCGTCTCGGTCGACGGTGTCGTTTCGTCATGACAGGCGATGCAGTTTTGCTCGTGCTCCGTTTCCGTCGTCTCGTCAATCGACTGATGGGGGTTGTGGCACGTGGTGCATTTCAAGCTCCCGCCGGATTGCACGAAACATTCGCTGCGAAGCAGTCCCACGGGCTGAAACCGCGCCAACAGATCCGGGTATTCCCGCAACTGTTTTCGTGTGATGTCTCGTGGCATGCGATGACAATCGCCGCACAGTTGCAACTCCGATTCGGCATCCCAATCGACACGCCCGACCGAAAACGGAGGCGGTGTCTTCATCGTTCGCGCTTGACGGACGTGTTCGCTTGCCGACCCATGGCATTTCTCGCAGTTCACGTTGGGGGTCAGACCGACGATTTGTTGGCCGACGATCTCCCCGGTCGTGACGTGACAATAAACACAGCGGTGCATGATGCGGCCTTCGTGCCGGTGGCCAAACAGCTCGGCGGCCGTTTGCGGAGGGCCATCGTGCTGACCGGGCGTTTTTCCCAATTGGCCCTCTGATGCCATCCAGGACACCCGATGCTCCAACGCCACCGTGTCCCGATCCGACCGGGGCGTGTCCTGATCCGACTGGAGATCGGGCAACAGCGAGATCAACGTCATGGATCGATGCCCGAGGGCGTACTCCAGACGAAACGGTCGGTCACCGAACTTGTCCGGAATGCGTACAAACAAGCCTTGATCGTCGACGTGATAGGTGTACGTTCCGAACGGTTCACCGGCGTCATAGGACTTACCGGCAAATCGACGCGCGACTTCGGGATCTTTGGTGCTGCGAAAGGTCGTCGCATGCCCGTGGTGACTGTGCAGACGATGGTTTTCCCGGTGACACTCCAAACAAGTCTGGCGACCGACATAGGTGGGGCCCGCGGCCTGGATCGTCGGTGCCGTGTCCGATGACTTGTCCGACTGCAACCGCGGTGAGACCATGCCGCGGAACCGCTCCCTGTCGGGCGTCCCCAGATCGAGCAAACCCAGATCGAGCAAACCCAGACCGAGCGCGACCAGGATGAGGGCTGCGGCAGCGATGGGGATTCGTTTCAAAACGGACTCCGATCAATTCGGTCGCGAACGGGGGTGAGGAACGACTGGCGTGGGCATCAGCGTTGGTGCACAGGCTTTAGCCACCCACTGTCGTCGTGTTCTCCGAACTCGACGCGGGCGCGTAAAAGCGAAGCTTTGCCGCACGCCGACCTCGGAGAGGACGGCGACTGTCCAGCCCAATCGAAAACGATGCGGCGGCAGGCTACTAGTGTCCGACATTTCAACCGGCCCGGCAACAAACGACGACAATTCCCGGTGAGGTTTCGATCGAATCGGTTGCGACGGTTGCACCGGCGGCGGAGATGTCGGCGACCGCTGAAAGCCCTTGACAATGCCGCTCCTCGTAGGATCACAACGAAGAGTTTTTCGCAGCGCTGCGGCCGTTTTGGCAATTCGACCAAACGTTCCTTCAATTTGCCGGCAGTCTTTGCACGGGTTTCCTGTCATGCAACTCAACGAATTTTCGCGTCGACGCTTCGCCTTTTGGGCCGGTTTCGCGTTGCTCCCGCTCGCCGATCGGATCGCCGCCAACGGGCTCGACGACTTGGCTGCGGTGGCAACGTCGATTGCCGGCAGCGACGGCGTCGATCCGTTGCCCAGCGACGTCGTCTCATCGCGCTCCGCCGCCGAGCGCGCGACTGCCGAACACTGGTCGGTGGTCCGCAATGCGTCGTGGCGCTGGTACGAACGTGAAAGCTTGATCGACGGGAACTACTGGAAAACCACCGGAGTCACCACGCCGATCCATCGCGAAACTGGAAAACCGCACGTCGGACCAACGGGCTATCTGGACGAGCGGCTCGTTCCCGACGTGATGCTGGCCCCGGCAGACCGCAAACGCCTCGGACGCCCGATCCTGACCGTCGATTCGTGGCAAGATCGACAAATCGCGATCAAACTCGGCTCCCGCGCATTGGCGATTGAACCCCAAGACGCCGAGACGATGCCGGTGGAATTCGGCGATCGCAGCCAAGCCGATGCCGGGCGTTCCAGTGGAGAACGACGAAGTCGGCACGGACGACCGCCGAGCGATTGGCTGCTCAGCTTAAACGCCGACGAAATCAGAATCTGGCTCGCAAAAGTCGAGATCCAGGAGGCCATGGTCAGTGGCATGACCTTCTGGACCCACCTGACCCGCGACCATTCGTTCGATCCCGACAAGATCGGCGGATTGACCGAAGCTGAACTGGCCGAACTGCATGGTGCGGCCCACGAAGGGTTTTAGCATCCTTCCTGCCCATTTTTCGCGCCGATAGATTCCTTTACGGGCGGATTGCGCCGCAATACACTGTCTTGTGCTTGATCCCATCGGTCGGCGCACCCTCGTTGGTTGCCCCGGTCGACCAAGCGACATGCACTTCTTTGGTCGTCTATTACGTTTTTTCCTGGGTAATCAAATGAAAAAGCTTCTAATTCTCACCGCCCTCCTCGGGATTTCCGTTCCTTCCTTCGTCGGTTGTGGTGGCAGCGCTCCGACCGTCGTGGAACCGGTCGAGGAAGACGACGGAGCGATGTCGGCGTCGCAACAAGCCGAGTACGAAAAGCAGATGAGAGAGCAGATGTCCAAGAAAGGCGGCAACTGACGTCGCTTTCCCCGCTATGCCAGCACGACGCGTCAGCGAGTGGCGGGCGTTGGCAACTCATTCACCTCGGGCCGCTCGCTCACGCTTCCCGCTGGCATGGCGTTGCCAGCACGACGCGTCAGCGAGTGGCGGGCGTTGGCAGCTCATTCACCTCGGGCCGCTCGCTCACCGGCCCGTTGATTTAATCAGCCGTTTGGCGCGAGCCTACGGGCGCCAGTGCGTTTTCTTGGGATAGGAAGCCCGTACGCTCGCGCGAAACGGCTGATCCCGCGTGTGATCGGACTAAATCAACGGGCCGTCACGCTTCCCGCTGGCGGGACTGCCCCAATGCGGCAGAAAGAATCTCAAGAACGCGCCAAGGGATCATAATCCACCACTCTTCCGAGCTACCTCCCCACAATTTGGGGCTGTTTTTTCCCGATTTAGGGTGAACTGACGCGTATTTCTTTAGTCGAAAAGGACGATCTACGGGTACATTAACGCGTTGTAATGGGGTTCGTTTTCCCGTATTCCCACTCTTATCGCCCGTTGCATCTTTCCCTTTCTCGTCATCGGAGTAATTAGATGGTTCGAAGAAGATCGCTGACGAGCGGTTTCACGCTGGTGGAACTGCTGGTCGTCATTGCCATTATTGGTATTCTCGTGGGCTTGCTGCTTCCAGCAGTCCAAGCGGCTCGCGAAGCCGCACGACGGATGAGCTGCAGTAACAATTTCAAACAGATTGGACTGGCACTGCAGAATTATCACTCGGCTTACAAGCAAAACCCTGTCAACAACGGTGGGACGGGGCTGGGACACAACCCCGGCGGAACACGCGTCGGGTCTTGGTGGGAAGGATCGGTGACCACCAACAACGAAGAGCTGAGTGCGATGGTCGGCCTGACGCCGTTCATGGAGCAGCAAGGTGTTTGGGACCAGATCCAAAACAGCGGTTCGGCGACGACCGATGGTTCGGTCCCCAACACTCCGTCCGGACGGTGGTCCCCGATGGGTCCCAACCCGCGTCACGACCGCAATGACCAAACCGACCGGTTCATCCCTTGGGCAACCGAGATTCCCACGCTTCGCTGCCCCAGCGACCCCGGGACTGGGCGTCCGGGACGCGGTCGCACGAACTACGCCGCGTGCGTCGGTGACGCGTTCAGCCAAATCTGGGACAACGGCCCCAAAGAAGGCAACTTGGCACCTCCGCCGGATGATTGGCGTCCGATCGGCTTCGCCGCCTCGGATCGCGGTTATTTCTCCCGCAAGCGTCCGACCAAATTCCGTGACATCCTGGACGGCCTGTCCAATACGATCGCGATGGCAGAAATCATGACCGACTTGGGTGACCGCGACAAACGAAGTGCCCTGTCGATCACCAACGGAAATTGGTTGGTCGAAAAAAATCCGTTGTACTGCGTCGAAGAGAATCAGTTGCTGCCCGACGAGCCGATGTTCTGGTGTGATGACGCCACGTTGTGCACCATCCCACCCAACATTGCCGAAAACACCAACGGCCGTGGCATGAACTGGGCTTGGGCATCGATGGGCATGACGATGGTCAACACCATCCGACCGCCGAACTCGGAAGTCTGCTTTAACGGTTGGCACGACAACGTCGGTTCGGCGCCACCGAGTAGCCGCCACCAGGGCGGTGCACACATCCTGATGGGCGACGGCGCGGTCATTTTCATGACCGACTCGGTCGAGTCCGGGGACCAGAATTCCCCGACCAACGGTGCGTGGGATTCACCGCGCGCTCCAGGTGCCTACTACAAAGTCGGCAAAAAGAGTGTATATGGTTTGTGGGGATCGCTGGGCAGCCGAGCCGGCAAGGAAACCATCGAAGAACAGTTGAACCAGTAGTTTCGTAGAACGATTCTGCTGAACCAGACACCTCGTCCGTGCAGTCCGCGGGCGAGGTTTTTTCATCCAAGAACGTCATCGCCTCGTCACGCCGGCGCGCGTCCGGCTGATGCGACTCACACTCCCCGACTGACCCAGACCGAATTCTTGATGGCGTCCAAACGCAATCTCGCTTCATCGTTCGCCGTCACGGCAACCCTTCTGGTCCTGGGATGTCAGCCCGCGTCACAATCCGATCGGATGCGTGATTCGGAGGCGGCGCTGGTGGAGCTGGATGACGCGACCAAAATTCAGATGGAATTGGACCAGGCCAAAGCACTCTCCCAACGGGGTAATCACGACACCGCCGCCAAGTCACTCTACTCGCTGATGATCCGTCACCCGGACAATGACGACGCGATCTTGTTGACGGCCCAGGTCGAGGCGGCCCGCGGCGATCTGGAAACCGCTCTCGAAGTCATCCGATCGGTCAACGCCGATTCAAAGGTCTGGCCGGCGGCGATCGATCTGCACGCACAACTGTTGGCAAAACGTGGACGCCACGGATTGGCTGCCGACCTGCTGCTCGATGCCCTGGTGAAACAACAGGACAGGCTGAAGTGGCGGCACGAAGCCTGGCGATTACTGAACTTCGTCGGCCGCCGACAGGAGGCTTGCGACCAGGCCATGGCGTTGTGCCGTCTGGGGCTGGCCACCGAACCGGAACTGCTTTCTCTGATCGGTCGTCGTCTGGCGTTTCCCTCACCGGACCTGATCAAAGACAAGGGGGCCACGCCCCAGCAAATCGAGAAACAGTTCGCACCCGGCTTGGGCAAAGCCCGTTGGTTCTACAGCGTCCAGCAATATGACCGTGCGTTGGAGCAACTGGAACGGCAACGACGCGATGGATTTGCCAGCGTCGCCGATGAAGCGTTTTACGGGCGTCTGTTGGCAGAAAGCCAGCACTGGGAAGCGTTTCAATCCTGGCACTCACAGCGGTCATTACAAATCGAACGGCACAGCGATTACTGGTCCGCGTTGGGGACGTTTTACATCGACGCACGCGATCACGAGTCCGCAGTCAGGGCGCTGCTGGAGTCGATCGTTCGCGATCCGACCGACCGCGAGAGTTACCAGCGGCTTGCCAAAGTGCTCGCCGCGATCGATCGCCCCGAAGACAGTGAGCAGTTTCGAAATCGTGGGATCGAAATCGCACAGACCGAGCGATTGGCGAAAGAGGTCCTTGAGTCCCCGACCGATGTTGAAAAACGAGAGCAGTTGGCCCGCTACTTGATGGAGTTGGGGCGGCCGTTCGAAACGCTCGCTTGGACGTCGACCATGTTGCCTCGCAATGCCCTGGCCCCTCGACAAATGGTCTCGCGACAGCGTGTCCAGCTCCTGCAAGATCCCTCCGCGGCAACGATGACCACCGAAATCGCCTTGCTGGGGCTTGCGCCTTCGCAATTCCGCCTGCAACCGCTCGACGAACAACGCCTGGGCAACCGCGGGGTCAGCACTGCGGAGACGACCGTCCCGCCGCGGGCCGTCGCGACCACGCCGCGATTGGTCAATCGCGCCGACGAGCTGAATCTGGCGTTCCAGTGGTACAAGGACGTGGAGATCGACCTGACGACCATCCCCATTCACGAATCACTCGGTGGTGGCATCGCCGTGCTGGATTACGACCTGGACGGTTGGCCCGACGTCTACTTGGCCCAAGGTTCTGGCGACCCGCCGACGGATCGTTGCACGCGTTCCAATGAACTTTATCGCCACTTGAATTCGACCTTCCAAACGAAAACCGTCCCAGCGAATGCCGAAGACCATCACTATTCTTCCGGATTGGCCGCCGGCGACGTCAACCAAGACGGATTCCCCGATCTGTTGCTCGGCAGTCTGGGACACAACCGGTTGCTGATCAACAACGGTGACGGCACCTTCCAAGAGCAAACCGAACGCCTGGGCGAGTTCCCCGATCGTTTCACCGCGTCGGTCGCGATCGCGGATATCAACGGCGACCGACTGCCGGATTTGTTTGAATCCAATTACATCGAAATGGAAGGCGGCTTTGCTCTGCCTAAAACGGGGCCGGATGGAAAATTGATTTCGCCGACGCCCTTGGCCCATTATCCCGACGCCGACCGCTGGTTCGAAAACCTGGGGGACGGAACGTTTCGCCTGCACGAGATCACACGGTCGATCGCCAAACCGGGCACATCACTCGGGCTGGTCGTCACCGATTTCCAGTCCGACGGCAAAAACGAAGTGTTCGTCGGCATCGATGTTCGCCCCAACCATTTGTTGGTCCAAGACGGCAACAACTCGTTTCTTAACCTGGCCGACACCAACGGATTGGCCAACGGGCTGAGCGGAGTCGCCAACGGGTGCATGGGGATTGCGACCGGCGACTTCAATCGCGACGGAAGACTGGATCTGCAAATCGCCAACTACTCACTCGAACCGGCCAACCTGTATCTGCAAAACGCCTCCGGTGATTTCACCGATCACAGCATGCGTTACGGTTTGGCCGCGGTAACCAATCCCTTCGTCGGATTCGGCACCAAGGCCGCCGACTTTGATCGTAACGGGTTCCTGGATTTCATCGTGACCAATGGACATATTTTCGACATGCGAGACCAAGGCGAACCCTACCAGATGGCGCCGCAATTGCTGATGTCCGATGGCCGAAGTTTAGAGTTGGTCGATGTGGAGGACGAATCGGGTTACTGGGACAAAACCTACCTCGGACGGACGATCGCCACGCTCGACTATGACCGCGACGGCGCGACGGATTTCCTGGTCGGGCATCTCGATCAACCGCTGGCGTTGCTGCATGATGAAACCCGCGCCGACGGCCGATGGGTTCAAGTCGAACTGATCGGGACGACTAGCGAACGGGACGCCATCGGCGCCCGACTGTCGTTAACCGTCGACCGTACTCCGTACATCGAATGGGTGACCGCCGGAGACGGATACTTCTGCAGCGACGAACCGGTCTGCAGCTTTGCATTCCCACCGCGCCAAGGCGACGCGGACATTCACTTGCAGGTCCAGTGGCCTTCGGGACGGGTACAAGACTTCGCCGCCCTCACGCCGGGACATCGTTACCTGGTCGTCGAAGGGCAAACGCAGCCAGAGCTTCGATGGTGAACCGGCCAAACGTAGCCACCTTCGCCAGAAGGTGGATCCCGCATGTTCCCTGTGCTCGGGCGGGCGTCGCGACATCATCGTGGCGCCGTCGAATCATTCACCTCATTCCACCCCGCAAGCGTCCATCCGTTCGCTGGTCGGCGTTGCTGCTGCTGAGCGTTCTGTTGTTGGGATGCAACGGGGCGCCTGAATCCGACCGGGATTCCGATCAACCATCGGCGACCACAAAAGCACCGGCCGTTCCATCGGCTGCGGCGGCCGAACCTATCACGGCCCCGTCACGGGCGGATCAACTGGACCAAGCCGATCGCCTGATCGAATTGAAAGAACTCGACCAGGCCGTTGCGGTCCTCAAAAAACTGTTGATCGGTGACCCCGATGACGTGGACGTCATCTATCGGTTGGCGATCGTTAATGCCAACGCCGGCGATCTGCCGGCGGCCATCGAATTCCTGGACTCGATCCCGATCGATCATCCCGAGGCCGGTTTACCGGCGCTCGGCCAATCGGCGGATTGGTCGCTGCAAATCGGACGCTACGCCGACGCCGAACAAAAGTATGTGCGTCTGTTGCAACTGGTCCCCGACGCCGGCCGGGCACATCGCCAACTGGCGTACTTGTTCAATCGCCAAGGGCGTCGCCATGAAGCCGCCGAACATGTCCGTCAACTGTGCATACTGGGAGACTTTCGCCAGGACGAGCTGCATTCGTTGATCGTCTTGAGCGATGCGATGGTCTCCGACCCCGCGACGGCCGATGACGATTCGGTCGACTATCAACCGATCGGCCGCTCCGGCCAAGCAAGGGT
Organism: Stieleria maiorica; assembly: GCF_008035925.1. Lineage (NCBI taxonomy): Bacteria > Pseudomonadati > Planctomycetota > Planctomycetia > Pirellulales > Pirellulaceae > Stieleria > Stieleria maiorica. The sequence continues at coordinate 7,102,947 of NZ_CP036264.1, read as the reverse complement.
GTTGTTTACCGAACAACGATTTGCCGAGGCGGCCGAGTTGCTGCGCGATGTCGTCACCGCAGATGCCGCGCCGCCATCCATCGTGGCACTCTATGGCCGATCACTCGCCGAAGCACAAGACGACGAAGCCTTTCGCCGCTGGATCAGCCGAACCGATGATTCGGTCCGCCAGTTTGCTGAGTATTGGGCCGCATTGGCAGCCTACCTGGCCGGCCAGCAACAACCCCGACCCGCCATTCGCGCCGCGTTGGAAGCACTGGATCGTGACCCGACGGACTTCCTAACGATCAATCGCTTGCTGTACATGCTGAAGATTCTTGGGGACAAGCAGAACTATGCGAAATGGGAACAGCGCTGGAAATCATTGCACCAGATCCTGACTGCAAACAACTCCATTTCCGGCGCCCAATCACCCAACGTCGACGCGATCGACGAACTCGCATCGCAATTGTTCGCGATCGATCGCAAGCTGGAAGCGGTCGCCTGGAAATCCCTGGAAGCGTACTACCGCGGCCTGCCTGCCGAGGCGATGCGATACTGGAATACCCAGCGGCAAAATCTGGTCGCCAGCGGTGGCGGATTTCCGGATCATCACGCCCGCTTGTGTGGGATGGCCCCCGACGGCTATCCGCTTCCCGACATCAAAGCCGCGGAAATCTCCGCGTCAAGTCGACCGCAAACGCAACCGCAGCATGACAGCCCGTCGCTGCCCGCGACATTTGTCAACATCGCGCAAAAGATCGGCCTGAACCATACCTACGCCGTCGCCCCGGAACCTCAAGACTCGGGGTTTGCGATGTACCAGCAAGCCGGCGGCGGCATCGCCGTGCTGGACTACGACCTCGACGGCTGGGCGGACGTCTACGGTGCCCAAGGCGCCGCCGGTCCTCCGGATTTTGTCGCCACCGATTCCGACATGCTGTATCGAACGGTCGACCAGCGTTCCGTCGACGTCACCGCCAATGCCTCGCTGACCGAAGACCGCTACACAATCGGCTGTACGGCCGGCGACTGGAATCAAGACGGCTTTGCCGACATCGTCGTCACGAACATCGGCCCCAACGTTCTGTTGATCAACAACGGCGATGGGACCTTTACGGCCCAAAACCTTCCCGACAGCGACGATCCACACCGGATGCCGGCCTCGGTCGCCATTGCCGACCTGAACGGTGATCAGCTACCCGACATGTTTGAACTCAATTACATCCAAGACTCCCAAATCGGAAAACTGCCCGAACGCGATCCCGGCGGTAACGTGATCGATGCCGTCGGTCCCGGTGACTTTCAATCAGCGATCGATCGCATCGGCACCGGGGATGGCCGCGGAGGTGTGCGATTTCAACCGATCAGTCCACAGGCGAGCGATGCACACAAGGGACTGGGCGTCGTGATTGCGGATTTCGACGGACGTCCTGGTAACGACGTGTTCGTCGGCAACGATAAATCGCCCAATCAAATGTGGGTCCGCGATGCCGGCACCAACAGTTGGTCGGATGTTGCCGTCGTCAACGGGAGCGCTTACTCATCGGGAGGTGCCGCGACGGCCAGCATGGGGATCGCTGCGAGCGATTTCGACTTTGACGGATCTCTGGATCTACACATCACCAACTTTCAAAACGAAAGTGCCTGCCTGTATCTCAACCGCGGCGGAACATTCCGCGATCGCGCCATCGAATATGGGCTGGGCGTCCCCAGTCGGTCGGTCCTCGGTTTCGGTTCCCAGCCCTTGGACTATAACAACGACTCGATGCCCGATCTGGTGGTCAGCAACGGGCATATCGATCGATACAATTCGATGACCGGACCGTTCAAGCAACGGCCCCAATTGTTCGCCAATCTGGGTGGACGTTTCCGACAAGTGGAGGTCATCGATCCGTCCGGCTATTGGGCCGCCGGACACCTCGGTCGCGCCGTCGCGATGCTCGATTTTAATCGTGACGGAAGAAACGACTTGGTGATCTCCCACGTCGGTGAGCCCACCGCCGTACTTCTAAACGAGACACCGACACACCACCATTGGTTGCAGCTGCAGCTGATCGGCGTGCAAAGCGAACGGGATGCGATCGGGGCAAAAATCACCATTCATTTCGCTGACCGGCAATCGACTCGGTGGGTCGTCGGCGGCGACGGGTATCTGGCCAAGAACGAACAGATCGTATCGTTCGGCCTGGGCGACGCCACCGCGGTGGATCAAATCGACGTCCTGTGGCCCAGCGGACTCCGCCAACGTTTTGGCCGTCAATCGGCAAACAGGCGTCTGTTGATCGTTGAAAACCAGCCGGAAACGTATCGGCCAGAAAAAGAGACGGGCGTGGTCCAGTGAGCAGACGAACGATCAAATCGCTGATGCTCGTCGCACTGACGTCGCTGGTGGTCAGCGGGTGCGACCGCGCCGAGACTCCGTCGCAGACCCGCAAAACCGAGCCACAGGCTCACCCGCCGAATCCCGCCGATCCATCCTCGACGACGTCGCCGTCCATCGCCCCCGCACCGACGCAGTCACACTCGGGCGTCGAACCGGATCGCGACGCCGCGATTGCGACGGCCGAACGTCTGGAACAACAGGGCGACATCGCGGGTGCCGAGTCGGCGCTGCGACGGTTGATGTTGATCAACCCGCAAGACTTCGAAATCCTGTTCCGCATGGCGAACCTTGCTGCCCGCCGCGGTGATTTGGAACGCGCCGTTGATCTGTTGACTGCCGTCCCCGCCGACGATCCCGAAGCCGGACTGCCCGCACTGGGACAATCGGCCGATTGGTCCTTTCAATTGGAACGCTATGCCGATGCAGAACGGCGTTACCTGCAAATCCTGAAACTGGTTCCACAGGCCGCCCAGGCGCATCGCAAATTGGCGTACCTCTACAACCGCCAGGGGCGTCGCCATGAAGCGTCCGAGCATGTCCGCCAGCTCTGTCAACTCGGTAACGTTCGACAGGACGAATTGCACTCGCTGATTCAACCCGGTGATGCGATGTACGACCCGCCGATCGAAACATCGGACGGTTCGACGCCATCGGAGTCGGCCGACGCACACGCGTACTATCCGATCGGCGTTTCCGGAGACGCGAGAAAGCTGTTCATGGACGAAAAGTTCCAGCAGGCCGTCGACGTCTTGCACGATTCGGTCGACGCGAACCAACAACCGCCATCCATCGTCGCACTTTACGGCCGCGCCGCCGCCGAAGCACAGGATGACGCGAAATTTCACTGGTGGCTCGGCAAAGTCGATTCGGAAACCCAACGATACGCCGAGTACTGGGCCGCGATCGGAACCTTTTTCTGGACGCAGCGCCAGCCACAGCAAGCGGTCCGTGCGCTGCTGGAAGCCCTGGACCGAGATCCGACGGACTTTCGATCGATCGCGCGATTGCGTGCGGCATTGACCGCGCTCGGACGCGACGATGAAGCAGATAAGTGGTCCCAGCGGTGGAAAACGCTGCGTGACATCTCCCAAGAAAACAACCGCATCGCCGACGCGGCGACGCCCGATGTCGCGTCCATGATCAAACTGGCCAGCTTGCTCGATTCACTCGATCGCAAGCTGGAAAGCGTGCTCTGGAAATCTTTGGCTGCCCATTACCAACGGGCCCCCCGGAACGTCGTGCAAGTGCTTCAAGGCGAACTGCAACGGCTCGTCCGCTCCGATCAAGGGTTTCCCAATTCAACCGCGCGTCTGTGCGCGATGCGAATCAATGAATTTCCCTTGCCAACCATCAAAATTGCCACCGACGACGGCTCGCCACCGTCTCCCAAGACGCTGTCTTCCCAAACGCCCTCTCCGGAATCCCTCTCGTCCATCGATGATCCCTCCGCCCACGGGTCCGAACCCGCAACGCTGGAAAACGTCGCTGACCAAGTCGGATTGACGCACACGTTCCACGTCGCCAGCACCCGACAGGACCGCGGGTTTTCGGTGTACCAATCCGTCGGCGGTGCGGTTGCCGTGATCGATTATGATTTGGACGGCCACGCGGATTTATACCTGACCCAAGGCGGCGCCGATCCGCCGGATTATCAGGGTGTCGAAAGCAACCTCTTGTATCGCCAGGTGGCAGGAAAACTCGTCGACGTCACCACGCCTGCCGGAACAGAACAAAACCGCTATTCGACGGGAGTCACGGTCGGCGATTGGAACCAGGACGGGTTCCCGGATCTGGTGGTGGCCAACGTCGGCGAAAACTGGTTGTACCTCAATCGCGGCGACGGGACCTTTCGACCGATGGCGTTCGATGACCGCGATGACAAAACGGTATTGACCACGTCGTTGGCGATGGCCGATTTATCCGGTGACGCGGTGCCGGACGTGTTTGAATTGAACTATCTGCATGACCCGGCGTTTGACAAACGTCCGGCGGTCAACGCGCGCGGCGAGGTGGTCGGCTATCTGAAACCGGCCGAGTTCAATGCCGGCGTGGACCGATTGATTGTCAACGACGGCACGGGACGAGCGTCAATGCGCGTGATCAGTGACGCCGAATCCGCCGCGGCATCCGGCCTTGGCGTCGTCGTCGGCGATTTTGACGATTCCTACCCCGGCAACGAGGTCTTTGTCGGCAACGACACCGATCCCAATCAGCTTTGGGTCCGCGCGGACAAGACGAATCCGCTTTCGCGGACCGACGTCGCGATGTCACACGGCTGTGCGTTTGGGTTCGACGGCGTGCCGACCGCTTCGATGGGCGTGGCCGCGGGGGATTTCGATGGCAACGGGGCGTTGGACTTTCACGTCACCAACTTCCAAGACGAAAATTCCAGCCTGTTCCTCAACCACGACGGCATGTTCCAGGACCGCAACGTCGGGTTCGGACTCGCCAGGGCGAGTAAATCCGTGCTCGGATTTGGGACGCAAGCGATCGATTACAACAATGATGGATCGTTGGACTTGGTCGTGACGAACGGTCATATCGAACAATCCGCCGTCATCGCCGCCCCCTTTGAACAGCCCCCGCAACTGTTCCGCAATCAGGGCAGCGGTTTCGAGATTCAGGACGTCGTTGATCCGTCGGGTTACTGGCACGCCCGACACGTCGGCAGGGGACTGGCACGTCTGGATTTCAATCGTGACGGAAAAATGGATATCGCCATTTCACATCTCGGCGAAACGTCGGCCCTGTTGATCAATCGCACGCCGACCCCCAACCACTGGATCCAAATTCAATTGGTCGGCAGGGAGAGCGAACGCGATGCGATCGGCGCCCGAGTGGTCATCGAATCCGGCGGGCGACAATGGACCCAGTGGGTGGTCGGCGGCGACGGTTTCTTTTGCCGAAATGAAGCCGTGGTCGCCTTCGGTCTCGGAAACCAACGGCAAATCGACCGACTCTCGATCCGATGGCCGAGTGGAAAGAGAAGCCAAATCACGGCTTTACCCGCCGATCATCGCTGGCTGATCGTCGAAGGCGACGCCGACGCGTTCACCCTTTGGTGATCAACGCGACCCGGTATCGTCATACCGAAACATCGGGAACGCTTCACCCATGCCCTGGGTGATCAAATACTGGCCGTTGGCCGTCAGCGTGCCGATCCGGTCCACCGAACCGTCTTGCCAAGTGACCGACAGATCCGTCACTTCATTGGCCGCTCCAATCCCCGCGATCAATGTTTTTTCGTTGCTGCAAAAGTACCCGTCACCGGCCAGCGACCAAAGGGTTCGCGGACGACCGTTGCTGCGGAAACGGATCACCGCCCCCACGGCATCGCGACTGCTGTCGGTGGCCACCAACTGAAACGCGACTCGGTTGTTTCGATCGTCGCTTTCATTCATTAGCAAACGGACCTGCTCGTGCGTGTGGGTGATCACCACGTCGTTGCGTCCGTCTCGATTCACATCGGTTGTCCAGAGTGCTCTGCCGACATGCGGCGTGCGAAAGTATTCGCCCCAGGGATCGTCCTGGACCAACGCAAAACGGCCTGTGCCATCCCGCCGAAACAGTTGCAACGGCTGTTCATACGGCGGAACGTCTGGGCCAGAAAACTCGCCGATGTGCCCGTTGGTCACCAGGATCTCGTCGATCCCATCACTGTCCAGGTCGACTGCTTGGGTGCCGAAACCGACGACCGAGAGTGTCGGTTCCGTCAACCCCAGTCTCCCCGTCTGGTCTTTCCACATCCCCGGCGAGATCTGTTCATAGTAGACGTTGTATTCACGTGCGAATCCGCTGACGTAGAAATCGAGGTCGCCGTCCATGTCAAAGTCGCTGCTGGCGACTCCCATCGACGCCTGGGCGCGCGTGACCGCGTCCACGGCGACTCCCCGCGCCGACGCGGATTCGACCAATTTCATCGGGCCGCCGGACTCGCGTTGATAGAACTGATTGCGTGACATGTCGTTGGCCACAAAGATCCCCAACTGTTGGCCATCCAGAGCCCCGGCGACGATCCCCAATCCGCGTCCGGGAGCCGAAGGATCGACCCAAGTGTCGGTCACGTCTTCGAACTCCCCCTTCGCCGTCCCCATCAAAAACTGATCGTGCTCGGCCGGGAATTTTAACGGATGACAGGGGCCCAGCACGCCTTCTTCATTGGGGCAGGCCTTGTCCAAGTTTTCGACCGTCTTGCAATAATTGGTCACCAACAGATCGGTGATCGAATCACCGTTGATGTCGACCATCACCGCGGACGTCGACCATGCCGCCGCCGAACGGTCATGAAGCCGATCGGTGCAATCGGTGAAGCTTCCATCACCGTTGTTTCGCAGCAATCGGTTCTTTCCCAGGTTTGCAAAGAACAGGTCTCGAAAACCATCTTCATTAAAATCGCCGATCGCCACGCCTTGTCCAAACCCGCGATCGGCCACGCCGGCAAACGGCCCGACGTGAACCATTCGATTTCCAAGGTTCCGCATCAATTCGTTGGGCATGGAGTCGTTCTGCAGCATCGTGCCGCCGGCGTTCATGATCATCAGATCAGGAAAACCGTCCAAGTCGTAATCGATCGCTCCGCCGCCCACGCCCGTGGAACGAATCAATGCCGCCAGACGCGCGTTGGTCGGATTGTTCCCTTGGCCGACCGAGGTGAGCCCCCAACGATCCGATCGCTCGGACAACCGCAAATGATCGTCGATTGCGATGGCCGGAACGACGTCCGATCGCAATTCCACATCGGGAACTTCCTCCAGCGTCGGTTTGGGCAGGAACGACAAATCAAGACGCGCCGATGCGATGTCACCAGAAATCCATTCCAGATCGGGTGCGAGACGGCTGACAATCGATTCCCGAAGATCTGCCAATCGATCGCTCGGATCTTCTGAAAGCGTCGTCGCGATGGCCGACCAAGCTTCCGCTTCCCAGATGCGACCGACTTGCAACAACGCAGCCGCCACATCCGCCGCTTGGCTCTGGCTGACCATTCCCCCGCCGGTGAATTCATTGTAACTTTCGCGAAGATTGAGCACGGCGTCGGCATGCCCAGACACGATCGCCAGCTGTTCCTGGGACACGGCGTCACGAAACTCGGATTCACCGGCACCGAGACGATGAATGGCAAGTCGCAGTTGATCCCACGCCAGGCTGCTGCTCGGGTCGCGTCGCGTCGCCTCCCAATACGCGCGGACCGCCGACGCCGTGTTTCCGTTTTTCATCGCCAAATCGCCAATCGTCAACCAGTATCCGGCGAACTCGGGGCTTTGCGTGGGGGCGGCTTCGATCCAACGCGGCAGATCGTTCCAACGCTCGGCCATCACCAGCCCTTGCCCATACATCGCATGCGCCGGCGCGAACTCGGGGTGATGCCGCAAGATGTCCTCCAGCACCTTGTTCGCCTGGAGTGCATCATGGCGATACAGATACAGAAACGCGTCGGAAAGACGCACACGACGGTCCGCGGGGTTGCGTTGCAACAATCGCGACGCGGTGTTCTCCGAAAGCCGCCGCGACGATCGTTCGGTGGTCGCCAACAGCAACGAAAGATCAAACGCCCGGTTCTTGATCAATACTTTTAGATGCGGGCCGATCCGATCGGTCCGCTGAACCTCGGCCAGAAATCCGACCAGCATGCGGCGTTGCGAATGCTCCTGCGGATGCACCGCCAAGGACCGTTCCAGCAATTCGATCGCGGAGTAAATCTCACCGACTTCGATCAGTGCTTGCACCGCAAGGGTGACCCGGGACGCGGGCCGGAACTCGCCCAGCTGGGCAGCCTCCACCAACAGATTCGCCGCATCGCGTTTCCGGTCGCAATACGCGTTGACTTTGGCGACCAGCGTGACCAAGTCCGGGTTGTCGGGATCGGCAATCATCGCCTGTGTCGCGTAGCGATCGGCCCGTTGCCAATCGCCCGCGCGCATCGCCGCTTCCATCAGGGTGCGCGCGTCTTGTGCCTCGGCCGTCGCGGGTTGCGTTCGTCCGGCGTCGTCTTCGTCGGGCGTTCCGCACCCGCCCAGTAATGTGGCGTACAGCAATGCGGTAGACAGCAACGGGGGGATCCAGGACGGACGGGGAGCCAATTTCACGCTTGGAACTTCAGAAGGAGATTCAACCGGATTGCCGGGGTGCATGGAGACGAACGATTCCGTCGCAAGCCGACGGCCATTGCGGCAATTCGGTTCTGCCGCCCGATCGTCATAGTGTAACGCGAGCGACTTATTGCTGTATAAATGATGGCGAGGTTTAGCCCCAATCCTTTCTCCCAACCCCGCTGAATCGACGCGATTGTCTGGCCCCGTCGGGTCACCAGGATCCGTCGGCTCACAGCGAAACCAATCCAAGAGACCTCGTGACAGAACGTCGCCCCGCTTTTTGCACGACCGCGACAACCGCGTCCACGCTGTGTCTGGCAATCTGTCTTCTGGCGGTTTCCGGTTGCGATTCCCACTCCGACACGCCGACGGAAGGCGAGGATCAAATCCGCCGGGGACAGACCGTTCGGGCGGGTGATGATTCCACCGCTCCGTTGGACGACACACTTATCGGAACGGTGAAATCGCGACCGGGGACGCCTGCCGGATCGCAGGCCTGTGTGGAGTGTCACCAGGACCGCTACGAAACCTACATGCAGACGGCCCACAGTCGGTCGCTCCGCCCCGTCGATCTTGAAGCAATCCGCACGGATGTGGCGATGGATCACCAGCGGAGCAAACGCTCGTACGAGATCATCAACCGCTCGGGAGAATTATGGCATCGCGAGTGGCTGCACTTTCGCGCCCAAGACGCCCCAAACCAAGACTCCGATCCGAAACTTCGCACCGCGGAGATGCCGGTCGAGTTTGTGATGGGAAGCGGTACCTTTGCCGAGGCGTACGTGCTGCGCGACGGCGGCTACTTGCTTCAATCGCCCGTCACCTGGTACACCGCCGATCAAGCCTATGCGATGGCTCCCGGGTACGACGAACAGGTCCATCGTGGTTGCAATCGCGTCGTTGAAACACACTGCCTGTTCTGTCACGTCGGAAACCTCTCACGGGAACAGCCCCAGCACCCCAAAATCACTGAACTCGCCATCGGATGCCGGCGCTGCCATGGCCCCGGTGAACGTCACGTCCAATACCATCGGTCGCATGCGGAGTCTCCGGACGCGGAAGCGCCCCCCGACGACGCTCGATTGATCGACCCGACGGCGCTTTCAAGGTCAAAGTTGGAATCGATCTGTGCACAGTGCCACCTCAACGGTGACGTCGTCGTGGAAACATTCGGCAACGACATTTGGGACTTCGTTCCTGGCAACGAGTTTGCAGAAACCCGACTGGTCTATCATGCCGAGGATGGCAGGGCCGACGATCCGTTTGCACAACATTTTGATCAGATGTGGCAAAGCATCTGCTACCAAGAATCCGAAACGTTGACCTGCGCGACCTGCCATGATCCCCACCACGCGGAACCGGCAACCGACCGCGCCACGCTGCACCGTGACCATTGCAATCGCTGTCACAACCACCAAGCATGCGGAGTTCCTCTCGACCAGCGAAAAGCTGAAAACGACAATCAATGCGTCCTGTGCCACATGCCATCAAGGCCCAGTGATGCAGTCCATTCAGCGACGACCAATCACCGGATCGCCGTCTATTCGTCATCGCCGCCCAACGAAGCCCCGCCGGCAAACGCCCCGGTCACCCTGCGGCGGGTTCAGCCGCTGCCCCCAGGAATCTCGCCGGAACAAGCCGCAACCGCAGACCGACTGGCTGAAGCGTACTGGTTGCTGGAAAACAACGGCGATACCACAAAGACACGTGGACTCGATGCGGGCTCCATCGAAGCGTCGCTTCTGGAATCGTCCGATGCTTCGGCGCCCCATGTGCTGTCCGCGCTCGCCCGACTTGCCGACCTGCAATCTGAATCTGCAGCGGACGCTTCGCAGGCGATCAGGCATTCCGAACGCGGCCAGAGCTATGCCGATCGTGCATTGGCCGATCCATCGATCGGGCACCGGGCGCGTGTCGGTGCGCTAGAAGTCTTGGCGAATCACCAGTACCGCGCGGCCGAGTACGAGGCTGCCGTCGAAACGTACCAGCGATTGGTGACGCTGCGGCGGTCGGCCGTCGATCACTACAACCTCGGGCTTGCGCTCGGCAAGATACGCCGATTCGGACCGGCCGAACAAGCCTTCCGCGAAGCAACTCGCATCGACCCCTCCTATCCGCTTCCCTACCAGTCACTGTCCGTCCTGTACCGCGGCATCAACCCGCAATTGTCCGCACAAATGGAACGCCTTTCGCGCAGCCTGATTCAAAACGCCCGCTGACCCTGGCACGCTCTGTCCGCTGCGCGGTCACACCATTGTAGAACCGTTGTCCCCAACTGTTCCCTCTCAGCCGCCTGCGGCTGACCCCGGACACCCTCTGCCCGCTGCGCGGTCACCAGACAACAGTTGAGACAACAGTTCGACACTGGATTGTAGAACCGTTGTCCCCAACGGTTCCCCCCTCAGCCGCCCGCGGCTGACCCCGGCACCCATCATCCCGTTTCCCCCGCGGCCCGCACGAGCACTTCTTCTCACGTTTTCCTTGACTTCGTTCACGCCGCCCCCTACCATCTTCTAAAGAATTAAATCTTGGCAGTGGGGAGGAACCGATGGCACGTCCAGAGTCGGAGTACCCGACAGAGCTTGAGCTTGAGATCTTGAAGGTCCTGTGGGACGAGTCCCCGCTTCCTGTGCGGGACGTTCGCGCGCGGTTGGAATCCGACGCGGGCCGCACGCTCGCCCACAGCAGCGTGATCACCATGCTGAACATCATGCATCGCAAGGGCTTTCTGAAACGCCAAAAAGACGGCAAAGCCTTTCTGTTTTCGCCGAAGGTCGAAAAGGAACGCATCAGCGGAGGCATGGTTTCGGACCTGCTTTCGCGACTGTTCGAAGGCTCGCCGACCGCGATGGTTTTGAACCTGCTGGAGACCGGCGAGATCGATCGCGACGAGCTGGATGAGATTCGACGGATGGTCAATCGCAAACGTAGGGAGCGGGAACAATGAACGCTTGGAACTTTGTGTCGGCTGAGTTGAGCTGGCAGATTTGCGTGACGCTACTGCATTCGCTGTGGCAGATTCCGTTGATCGCGCTGTTCATTTGGCTGGCCTGTCGATGGGGTCGGAGCACGGTCGAGCGGAAATACTTGCTGCATGTCGCGGGGGTGTTCTTGAGCATTGCTGTCGTGCCGTTGACGTTTGTTTTGATTGCAAACGGCCGTCCAGCGGACAACCAGATCACAGCCGCGGACGTTGGCCCCGCGATCGTAAGAACGGGAACTTTCCCTTCTGTTGGCTCACCAGAAAACAAGACGTTGCCAGAGGTCGCCGCCGAGTCGTCAAGCAGTGATGCAGTCGCCGGAACCGGCTCGACGGAGACAGATTCGGACGCGCATGCCAATGCCGTGGTCAATGACCTTCACAAAGGTAACGACCATCGCATCAGCAACGCGATTGGGCAAAACCTGTGGCGAGGGGCTCCTTCATGGATTGTCGGGCTCTATCTTCTTGGCGTGATGACGATGCTAATCCGACTCGGTCGCGACATGATCCGAGCCGAACGAATTCGTCTGCAAAGTCGTGTGGTAACCGATGGGCCTCTGTTAGCGTCGATCCGCCTGTTGGCAGAACGATGGTCGCTTCACGTCTTACCCCGACTCGCGACGACCGAACAATTCGTCGTCCCTCAGGTGCTGGGTTTACTAAAACCGACCATCTTGATGCCCGCGTCGGCAATGACGGGGCTTTCATCGCAACAGCTTGAAATGATTTTGGCGCATGAGTTCGCCCACCTGCAACGGCAGGACATGTGGGTCAACTTGTTGCAGCGTGTTGCCGAGTCACTGCTCTTTTTTAATCCGGCGCTATGGATGATCAGTCGGCGAACCAGCTTGCTGCGTGAGTATTGTTGCGACGAGATCGCCTGCCAGGTTGCCGATGAGGGGGACACATCGAGCGACAGCGGAACACGGTGGCGCTACGCGGAAGCGTTATTGCTGGTTGCCGAAGCATCCTGTCCAACAGAATCAGCGAATCTGGCAACCGTCGCAGCCGACGGGCGGGCACCCTCGGACCTTCGCCGGCGGATCGCAAGTTTGCTGGGCCAACCACTGCGTGAACCGTTGCAACTTCCGCGTCGCGGGTTTGCGATCGCCATCGCGTCGGTCCCACTGGTATGGGCTTCGCTGCTCTGGCAGGCCAACGCGCAGGTCACAACGCAGGAATCTGATTCGGACCGGACGGCTGCTACGTCGGAAAACGATCTCACCGATACCGACCGTGCGGATGCCGACCGCGCCGTGGCCACCGCGCGAGCCCGGACGTTCGGATTGCAAAACACCAATCGAATTGCGTTCCGGCAATCCGCTCGCCAAATCAACGTCCCGGGGATGCAGCCGTATCCCAAGCGAGACATGGCGAGCCTGTGGAAAGCGCGTGGCAGCCAGTTGGCCGATCAGCAACCGAATCAGATCCGTACCGAATCGCAAATCGCATGGGACGGCGACCGACTGCTGCTGGGCAGCCTGAGTATCATCCGGCCCGACCAGTCCTGGCGTCAAACGCACTTCTGGGACGGCCGAGACGGTTGGATCGGTGAAATCCAGTCCACCAAGCCGAAGAAAACAAAAAACGTCTATCGCTACGCCTCCCTCGAACAACTGACCGAACACGTCCATCCGTTCAGCTACCCGCACTGGGCCGCCTCCGGGGACCGCCTGCCTTGGCCAGGGCAAGCGGTGTTGATTGCAGAACACAGTGTCGCTCCATCGCAAACACATTACCGCCACGCGGGGACCGAGACGATTGACGGCGAACTGTGCGATGTCTACGTCGGACCGGAACGCAGCGAACAGGTATGGATCGCAGCGCAGACCAAGCTTGTCAAAGCGGTCAGCCGCCACTACCTGTCGGGCATTTCTGAGGAACTGCGATGGAAAATCGCCTCCGACGCGTCCGGAAAAACGATCGGAAGCCAGGAAGAGTACGATCGATATCGTCAAGGATTGTCGACCGAGGAACAAAGTGCGCTGGGTGCACGTTGGGCCGCCGCCGCGTGGGACCAGATGTATCCGGGAAACCTCACCGTCTTTTCAGACTATCAAGAAATTGCACCCGGTGTCCGCTGGCCCATGACGGTGGATCGCGTCGTGGTGCATCCCAGTGGCCAGGGTCAAGAAACATTCAAATACTACCTTTCTAAAATCGCGGTCGACATGATCGATGACTTCGACATGGACGAACTCGCAGCCGATGCATTGCCCGATCCGGGCGTCAAAGTCACTGATCGAACCGGCAAGGCACCGTTCGAGTACATCTGGTCGGATCAACTGACGCAAGCCGCGATCGAACAAAAGCGAAAAGAGGCCTCTGACAAGAAAGCTGCCGAAATCGAACAAAAGCGCCAGATCAACGCGACGCCGATCAACACCATCGGCGATGCCATCGAGATCCTCACCGACGGTCCCAAAATTGAACCGACGATGGTCTGGGCGCGGGCGATCAAATTCTTGACCGAGCATCCCGACGAAGCGTTGCCGGCGTTGATTAAGACGCTCGACGAAGAGCAGCGGGATCACCCCATCAGCAAGTTGGCATTTGCGTTGCGCGCGGTCGGCGATCCCCGTGCCGTTCCCGCTTTGATCCGGGCCTTCCCGCGCACGCTCCTTCCCGGCCGCAGCGACTTTGGCCTCCTGCTGGAAGAGGACGACGAACTTCGGCGGTTCATGCAACAACACGATCTCGGTAAAGGCAGCGGTGGAAAAACCTTCAACTACGGTCGAGCCTTTCGAGAGGTGGTCGGCGCGTTACATAAACTGACGAATCAAAATTTCAATGAAATGGAGTTGAATTGGATCAGGCTGGAAGGATCAAAAGTACAACGGCGCGTCGCACAGCAACAGTTTGATCGTGTCGCTCAAAAGTGGGCAAATTGGTGGGAAGCCGACTGGAAAGATTTTGTCGATGACCCCGCCTTTTCGAAAGTGAATTTGATTTCATCGACCGAGTTGGAAGTCACGCCGACGAAGCCCCACGAACCACTTTCCGGTCCGAACGCCGATCTCGTCAGCGGCGGTTTCGGTGGCATCATCCAGTCCGTCCACAACTCCGGCAAGCAATGTTTCTTCGACCTCGACACCGGCCGGCTGGCAGACTGGCCTAGCGAACTCGCACCACTCGGCAAGACTCAATTGGGTTCCACCGAACTCCGCGACTGGGCGCGTCGCGAAGGGTTTGATGTTGTGGGCATCACGTTGACGCCCGACGGTGAAACCGAACCGCTGTATTGCTTGATGCCATTGGGATTGCAAGCCTGGAAGATCACCGAGGACGACCACCGAAAACTGACCGCGATGGCGCAAGGGAAGGCTCCTTATCCGCTGTCCGATCCGGTCGAATTGCTGGTGCCGCGCCGCATCATCCCCAAACCACGAGATTCACAACACAGCGGTGATTCGTTCTTATTCGTGACACGCGAAGGGACGACCGGTGTCATTCGATTGACTGCTCAGGTCACCAACACCGAGGACCGAAGCGGTTACGCATCAAGCGATGACTTTCTGTTCGAAAACTCCGGCTTTCATCGCGGTGTGAAGTACGCCTACCAAACCATCTCCGAATTGTCGGACGAACAACCGTAGTGCGGTCCGCCGCACGTCCACCCCATTGTAGAACCGTTGTCCCCAACTGTTCCCCTCAGCCGCCCGCGGCTGACCCCCGACACCCTCTGCCCGCTCCGCGGTCACCAGAGAACAGTTGAGACAACAGTTCGACACTGGATTGTAGAACCGTTGTCCCCAACTGTTCCCCCTCAGCCGCCCGCGGCTGACCCCGGCATCCTCTGCCCGCTCCGCGGTCACCAGAGAACAGTTGAGACAACGGTTCGACACTGGATTGTAGAACCGTTGTCCCCAACTGTTCCCCCTCAGCCGCCCGCGGCTGACCCCGGCACCCTCTGCCCGCTCCGCGGTCACCAGAGAACCGTTGAGACAACAGTTCTACACTGGATTGTAGAACCGTTGTCCCCAACTGTTCCCCCTCAGCCGCCTGCGGCTGACCCCGGCATCCTCTGCCCGCTCCGCGGTCACCAGAGAACCGTTGAGACAACAGTTCGACACTGGATTGTAGAACCGTTGTCCCCAACTGTTCCCCCTCAGCCGCCCGCGGCTGACCCCGGCACCCTCTGCCCGCTCCGCGGTCACCAGAGAACAGTTGAGACAACAGTTCTACACTGGATTGTAGAACCGTTGTCCCCAACTGTTCCCCCTCAGCCGCCCGCGGCTGACCCCGGCACCCTCTGCCCGCTCCGCGGTCACCAGAGAACCGTTGAGACAACAGTTCTACACTGGATTGTAGAACCGTTGTCCCCAACTGTTCCCCCTCAGCCGCCTGCGGCTGACCCCGGCATCCTCTGCCCGCTCCGCGGTCACCAGAGAACCGTTGAGACAACAGTTCGACACTGGATTGTAGAACCGTTGTCCCCAACTGTTCCCCCTCAGCCGCCCGCGGCTGACCCCGGCACCCTCTGCCCGCTCCGCGGTCACCAGAGAACAGTTGAGACAACAGTTCTACACTGGATTGTAGAACCGTTGTCCCCAACTGTTCCCCCTCAGCCGCCCGCGGCTGACCCCGGCACCCTCTGCCCGCTCCGCGGTCACCAGAGAACCGTTGAGACAACAGTTCTACACTGGATTGTAGAACCGTTGTCCCCAACTGTTCCCCCTCAGCCGCCTGCGGCTGACCCCCGACACCCTCTGCCCGCTCCGCGGTCACCAGAGAACCGTTGAGACAACGGTTCTACATTGATGGCCAACGCAACAAAGGGGCCTGACCCAATACTGTTCGGCACTCTGCTTGCTCCGCACCTTGAGCGGACAGAGTTTGAGTAATCGATGACGGTTCGGGTTGCAGTCGCAAGCAGTGGCTGGCAAGCGGAGCGATTATCGTTTTGGTGACCGCGCAGCATCAATCGCAGGCAACATCAATTGCGATGCTCCCGAATCGAGTTTTATTGGTTGGTTGCAGTCGCGTCGTAGTGCCGCTTGAGTTTCTCTAAATGAGCGATCAATTCCTCTTCGCTCGCCAGACCCATGAAGTAGTAGCTGATCATCTCAAACGTACGCTTGGTTGGCTTGCGCCCCGTCCAGATGTTGATCAGCAGGCAGGCGATCAATGCACAATAGCACTGAATCTCAATTCCATTCTGGCTGTGGAATATCAATTGGCTACAGCCCATCAACTGCTTGAAGAATCGAAAAAAGATCTCGATGATCCAGCGTTGAGAATAGATCAATGCGATGATTTCGGCGGGAACATCCAGCATGTTCGTCACGATTCGTAAGATGCCATCGCTGCTCGGTCCCGTCGAAGTCCCGTGGTACTTTCCACGGCTGGTATGGGCGCTGCAACGAACGCAGATCAACCGAACAGGATGCCCTGGCCGTTCTCGGTTTCCGCCCTGGTGTCTGCCAAGATCTACAATCTCATCGCTTAAGACTCCTGCGGCGACGGCATTTTCGGAAAGCACTCGCTGCTCCAGGACATCGTAAACACTGTTGTCGCGAACGCGGCACACATAGCTGCTTTTGGCTTGGACGATCTTGTTGAACAGCGAGAACTTTGCATAACCGCGATCCATGACATACAAACGATCTCGCTGGATCGTCTGCTCGAGCACCGATCGTTCGTCGTGCTGGCCACCTGCGTCGGGCGTCACGTCGATTCGCGTCGGGACGTACCGATCCACCTCGAAGTGCGTATGCAATCGCCACTTGACCAAGTGACTGTTGCTTTGCCCTTTGAAGATCGATGCATCGATCAAGCGAGGCAGGCAAGAGACCAATGAGCCATCGACAAGGGTGATCGTCTGGTTGATGCCGTGCAGGCTCTTTTGGCCATGTACCGACTGTGCGTGCTGGCCGAGCTCGGCAATGACTTCTTTGAGACGGTCGGCGTCGAACACGCGCGAAGCTTCGCTCAGTGAGCCAAGGGATGTTCGTCCGCAACCGAGTCGTTTCTTGACTTTCGCAAGTTCCGTGGCTTGAGGAATTGACCGCAACGCGGTAATCGCCGGTTTAAATAGATATAGCAGTACCAGCATGCAGAGTTGGTCGTAGTGCAGGTCTCGATTGCCAGCTTTGTCGCGTTCGCATTGGTCGTCATGAAGTCGCTCCAGCAGAGGAGCGATCATATCGAGATACTTCAGACCTTGAATGTCTTTGCTCTTGAATTTTCGATCTGAGGCATCGGTGGTCGCCTCTTGCTGTGCCTGATCGACCGACAGATCATCTGGAGTACCAGGAGTGACAACTGGTTTCCCACGTTTTGGAACTATTTTGGGCTTGGTTTGCTTGGCGGGCATGACGAATCGTCAGCGACAATGACACTATGGCAGCCGTCCTCTGTGAGCGTGTCCATGGCGCAAACCGCGTGCCAAAATATGCTAAAACTTCGTGCGCAAATCTTGTGCCGAACAGTATTGGGCCTGACCCCTTTGATGCGCCGTTAACTGAACAGTCCGATGTTCTCGGGTACCGAACGATAAAACTCCGACTTCTCTTCGTTAGACTCAGCAGCTTGCTCCACGAATTTGGCGAACTGATTCCGTTCACGCGTGGATAGCTGCTGAAGAAGAAACGCTATTTCTTCGAGCTTGGCCACCGAAACGTCAGGATCCACTAAGTCATCATCACAATTCGCAAAAAAGTCAATCATGTCTAGTGTGAGCTGCATTAAGTGTTTGTTCATACGGGAATAACCTTGATTGCAATGTTCGTAATTAGTTGATTGGCAAGTAGATTTGCTGCACGTTTTGCCTCAGCTTCTGTTGGGACCTCCCAACGTCCCACGTAATTGTTGGCAGATAACGCTTCCGATTGGCGTGTTGCTTGCCGCTTGGACTTTGGAAAGGTCGTAATCGCGCGTTTTCTGTCCACCAAGGTTTCACCATCTACGCCATCAAACTTTGCTCTGCGGCGTTGTCCAGATTTATCAATGTAGTCAAGAGCAGGAGCTTTTCCTTTTCGAGAGCCGGGAGCATTCTCGTCATAGAACCTCGCTTCTTTTGACATATGGGCATGCTCATTAACCCATGTGATCTTTCCCTTCTTGCTTGCCAACCGATGCTGATTTCGAGCTACAAACTGGCGCCAAGTGAGTGTCCCACCGGTTCGTTTGTATTGGCCAAAACGTCCTTTAAGCTGGTTGAGAGTGTACTGGTTTTGGTTGTGGACGAGGACCCCGCTCGTTCCGACGGCGTAAACATGCTCGCCGTGAATCTCTAGATTGAAGACGGTTTTTCGTCTGGGGACAGTGTCCGTTGCGATCAGATCCTTCGCTCCTGAAAACGCCCTTAGGACGGATTGGCAATCCAAACCTTTCGCGTCTACGAATTGTCCTTTCGCTTCATCCCAAAACGGATGGTCGGGGGTAGTTTGGATGGGGGTGGGTTCTCCTTCGATGGTGAGGGAGAGGATTTCGTGGGCGGTGTGGCGGAAGGTCGATAGGATGACTCGGCCGGGGCCGGGGGGGATGGCCGGGCAGGGGTTGATCGCGGTGATCAGGGCTTCGTTGTGGGCGTCGGCCACCGGGATGTCCATCAACGTGCGTTTGCCGACTTGCACGTTGTTGGTCTTCAGCCAGATGTCGGGCTTGAGCGTCGTGAGTTCCAGGATGTCGCCGTTGCGCTTGGTGACTTTGGCCGTCACCGCGACGTATTGACTCCAGTCCGGTTCGATCAAACAGGGATCGTGGCGGTCAATCAGAGGGTTCTCGCCCAGCACCCGATCGCCGACGCAGAGTTGTTCGATCGGTTTGGTGGCGGAGCGCCCGTTGGGATCGCCGGAGGGAATGTGGACCGGTGTGCCGGCGACGAAGCAGGCGATCGTTTTGGCGCCGACCGCGCCGGTGATCATCTGGCCGTAGAACCCGTAGGTCAGGCTGGTCTGCAAATCCTGTCCGGTGGCGATCCCGTAACCGAACCCGATCACCGCGCCGCTCGATTCGACCGCCACGGCTTTGGCCGCATACCCGAGTGCGCCGTCCGTTCCCAGTTTCGCGAGCGCTCGCCCGTAAGCCGAATACCCCGTGCCGGTGACTCCGCCGATCAGGCTGCCAGCCATGTATCCGGTTTCCAGGCTTCCGCCGGCGGCGTAGGCCGTTGCCAATCCGGTCAATCCGCCGCCCAGGCCGGCCATCGCACCGACGGGATGCAACGCGCCGAAGGTCGCTCCAAGTGCGACTTGCCACCACACGGCCCCTTCGCCGAGTTCGCCCTGAATGAAGGCGTCGGCGCCGCCGGCCCAAGCCCCCAGCACCGGCATCAACGCGGTCCCACCTGAGACCACGACGACGGCGGCGCTGGCCGCTGCGAGCGCCGTCGTGACCACCGCCGCTTTGGCGATCCGCGTCGCTTCGATTCCCAGGAACGTGTTGTCGGCGATCCCGGCTTGGCCCGACGCGATCCACGACTGACCGACGTCAAAGCCGTAGAAGTCGGCCACGATTCCCGCGCCGACGATCACCGTGTTGGCCACGTCGGAAACGGCGTTGACGGCACCGGCAAGCGTGTCGCTGATGGACGTGTAAACGGCGCTGCCGACCGCCGACGCCCAGGCGATCTCGTCTTGATACGGTTCCAACTGCGTCGCGATGAACCCCGAGACAGCGTTGTAGATATCTGACCCCGCCGCAACAAACGGCGCCGCCGCCGACTGGGCCGTTTGGATCAACTGGTTCGTCGCGTCGACGACGTCGGCGAAGCCGCTGTTTTGATAGGCTTGGTTGATCACCGGCACCAACGCGCTGCCGTAGGTGAACGTGCCGAAGGAGTCGTTGTGGACCAGGACGAAGTGATCGGTCCCCGGCAGCCGAACGTGGTAGTTGTGATGCCGGGCGACACAGAAGTTGAACACCGGAACCGGCGGCGACGTCTCTTGCGAGATCGCCGTGATCGTTAAGCCATCACCGCTGGCGGTTTTGAGTTGATCTCCGGGGCGGAGGTTTTTGGCGAGGGTCCAGCTTTCATGTTTCAGGTTCCAAGTTTCATGTTTCAAGTGCTCCGATGCGGTGGGCTTGGGGCGGACGTAGAAGGGGTGGCCGGCGGTAGTGGCGATTGATGCGTCACCGAGGTGGATGGTGAGGAGTGGTTGGGGTGAGTTGTGGTAGGTTTCGGTGACGGTCCCGGCGATGAGGTTGCCGGTGTGTGCGTCGTCGTTGAATTCGGCGGAAGCGACGGTGTCGCCGGGGACGATTCGTTCGATCGGTTTGGATCGGCCGTCGGCGAGCAGGATCTCGGTTCCGGCGGGGAAACAATATTGCTCGATCGTCGAGCTGCCGGTTTGGGCGTAGCGGTCGACGGTCGCGCTGGAGGACCACTGGCTTCCAGGCGTGATGGCCGGGATGCCGCTCGATTGCACGTCGCGGAACGCGGCTGCGGAAAGGCTGCCGACCGGTGCGACGGCGCGAGACGAGATCGGCGAAGCGGAGACTTCGCCGAGTGATTCGGCGCCGCCGGCCGTCGGGAGCGTTGGTGCGGTGCCCAGAACCATCGGGACACCGGTCGGTGAATGATCCAGATCGCCGACCGTGCCCGTCGGGGCGTTGGAGGTGTCGACGAAATCGATCAGTGCGTCGTAGCGTCCGTTGCCGGTGATCGTGAGATCGATGTCACCGTCGATGTAGTTGCCCTGCGCTCGGACGATTTGATCGACTGCTTCGGTGAAGTCGGTTGCTGCACCCGAAATCGTGCGTGTCCCCGTCACGCTCCCGTCGACTTCGGTAGATCGATCGAACACGCCGGTTTCGCAGCTGGACGTCTCCGTTTCGGTAAAGCGATCCGTGCCCGTCAATGCGACTTCGTAAACGCCCGCGGCGCCGGTGCCCGATTGTGAAAGCGAATAGGTGTCGGATCCTTCCGTGCGTCGCGAGAGGTCTCCGGTCAGTCGGTTCTCGTCCAGATCGACGGTGTAGGTCTTCGTCCCCGAACCGCTGACGGAGGAGTTTCCGTCGAGGCCGCGGTCGATGGTTTGGGTGAAGGAATAGGTGTCGGTTGCCGTGGTCGCGTGCTCAAAGCTGCCGGTCAAGGTATTGCCGGTAGAGTCGGTTTCGGCGACGTCGGTTGACGTGGAATCGAAGTCGACGGTGAGTCCGCCGACCGTTCCGTCCTGGGTTAGCGTTGTTGTCGTGGTGGTGTCGGCGTGTGACGTGACCGCGCCGGTGACGGAGTTGCCGCTGGAATCGGAGGCGGTTTCTTGGGTCACCGTGTTGACCGCGGTGTGGTCGTGCATTCCATCGGCGGACTGGACCGTTTGGGTCGTCGTGACGGTCGCGTCCGATTGGTCGGAACTTGTGAACACGCCGCTGATTCGGTTTCCGGATTGATCACCAATCGAGTTGCCCGCGGCGTTTTCGGCGATCGCGAGACGGGTGCCCGTGGCGTCGGTCAACGATCGGGTGACGGCCGAGGTGAACTCGACGGCGGTCGCATCATCGAAGGTTCCGACGACGGAATTACCTTCTTCGGTCGATGAAGACGTCGATTCGATGTGCGACGTGGCGGTGTAGGATTCGCTGCGGGTGCCGGCTTCGTTGACGTCGGTCGTGGAGGAACTGGAAGTCGACGCGGTGTAGACGCCGGTGATCGCGTTTTCGGAGGATGATGAAGCATGCGTGCCGCTGCGGGTGACGGTTTTCTGGTCGCTGCCGTCTGCGTAGGTCGTTTGTTTGGTGTAGTTGTACGTCTCGCTGGATGAAGACGTGGTCGACGAGGCCGACGTGATTTCGTTTCCGGTGGTCGAGACGAGTCCGGTCGTCGACCTGGATTCGGTCAATGTGAAGAACCGGTCAGCGATCGTCCCGGATTGATCGCGAGTCGACTCGCGGTCGGATTCACGGGTTTCGTTGAAATCGCCGCTCACGCGGTTGCCGCTGGCGGTCGTGGTGACTGATGATGAATGGTTCGCCTGGCCCGTGACGTTGCGATCGGTGTTGGATTGCGATAGATCGTCGGCGGAGGTCGACGTGGTGGTTGACGTCCAGGTGTACAAACCGGTGATGTCGTTGCCGATTTGCCGAAAGACTTCGTCAACGGTGCGAGATGTCTCGCTGTTTTCAGTCTGGGTCTGGTTGGTGGAGGATCCGGTGCCGGAGGAAACCGTGTTGCGGGCGGTGTCTTCGGTGAAGTCGCCGCTGGTTCGATTGCCGCTGCGGGTGGTGGAGGACTCGGTGGTCGTCGCGGCGGTGGCGGACGCGGAGGAAGTCTGGTTTTGTGACGATTGCGTGGTCGTGGTTGCCTGTGTCGAAGTCGACTCGGTCTGGTAGGTGTCGAAGCGTGTGTTTCCGGTTTCGGTTGACGTTTCCGACGTCGTTTCGGTTTGTGCGGTCGTGGCGACGGTCAGTGATTGGTTTTGGGTTTGTCCGGTCGCGGAGGCGGAGGACTCGATCGTCATCGCGGATGTGTAGTCACCAGTGATCTGGTTTCCGCTAGTTGTGGTAGCGGACTCGGAGTTGCCGTCGCGCTGGAGTGTCTTCGTTTCCGTCTGATTCGTTTCCGTTTCACTCTGCCGGTACGTTTGCTCGATCGTCGAGGTGGATTCATAAACCCCGGTGATCGCGTTCTCATTGCCAGAGCTTGTAGAGGTTGATTGAGTGAATTCGGTGGAGGTGACGGAGAGTGTTTGGTTCGTGTCGTTTTGTAAAACGGTTTGTTCGTCGGTTCCGGTGGACTGGTGGGCGGATGTGCCGGTGATCGTGTTGCCCGAGGACGATGATTCGCCGGTGCCTTCGGAGCTGGTCGTGACGACGCTGGTCAGCGTTTGGTTGGTGGTCGTTTCGGTTTCAGTGCCGTTGTGACTGGAGGTGCCGGATTGCGAGAACTCACCGGTCACGTTGTTGCCGGTTCGCGTCGTGGTCTGGTTGGATGTCCAGGACGCGTTGGACTGGTGGGTCAGCGATTGGTTGGAGCTCGACTCGCTGCCGGAGTTGGTCGCCGCGGTCGTGGTGGTGCTGGAATGGACGCCGCTGATCGAATTGGACGTCGATTCGGTGTCGCTGGTCGAGGAAGCGGTGAATGTCGTTTGGACGGTCACAAGCTGGCCGTTCGATTCGGTGGAGGTGCCGGCCGAGGTTGATTCGCTGTGGTGGGTGACGATTCGTGTGCCGGCGATCTCGTTGCCGGTTTCGGTGGACGTGCTTTCGCGGGTGCTGCTGGAGACCTTGGTCGCGCTCAGATCCAGGTAGGCGAAGGATTCGGTGAAGGTCGAAGCGGAGTTGGACGACCCGGACGACACGTAGGCGCCGGTAATGTGGTCACCGTTGGTGGTCGATGTCGAAGACGACGTGTTGGTGGTCGCGTTGTTCGACGTCGGTCCGATCTGATTCGACTCGGTCGCCTGATGCGACGACGACGTGGTCACCGTGGACCGGTACGTTCCATCGATCGCATTTCCCGATTCGACGGTTTCTGTCGTTGATTCGCTGTTGAAGGTGGAGTCGACGACGAGCACTTGGTTGACGTCTCGGCCCGCGCCCGAAACGGTGTTGATCGAGGTCGATTCGGTCTGATAGACGCCGGTGATGTGGTTGCCGGAATCCGACGCGGTCGTCGAAGTCGTGGCGGACTGCGTGAGCGTGACCGAGAGGGTTTGGTTTTCCAGTGAAGACGTGGAGGTGGTCGTTTCGGAGTGGGTGGATTCGGACGCGTAGCCACCGGTGATCGTGTTGTACGTCGCGGTGGACGACGCCGTCGACTCGGAGGTCGTCGATTCGCTGACCGTCTCGGTTTGCACGGAACTGGACGCGGTGGTTTGTCGGCTGGACGTGGCCGAATCGGTCGATGAGGAATCGCCAGTGATAGAATTCCCGGTGCTGGTCGACTGGGTGGTTTCCGAGGAAGTGACCGTGGCGTTTGATTGGTAGCCTTGATTGACGGTGGTTTCGGAGCGGACGTCGTTGGTGGTGGTTGTTGATTCGCTGGTGAAGTCCCCCGTGAACCGATGATTCGTCGAGGTAGCTTCGGTGTGCGAGGTTGCCGCGGAGGTGATCGCGACGTCGAGGCTTTGGTTCGAGTCGGTCTGAGTCAATTCGGAGGTCGCGTCGATCGTCAACTGCGATGTGCTGGTTCCGGCGACGTTGTTGCCCGCAATCGACTCGGTCGTTCGCTCGGTCGTGTGCAGCGTCGAATCGACCGTCAGCGGCCCGTTCGTTTCCTTGGCGACACGCGTGCGATCGGACTGCGATTGGGACGTGCTTTCGAAGACGCCGGTCGTGTTGTTTCCCGTTCCCGCGTTTTCGTAGGAACTGGATTCGGTGATCGTGTAGTCAACGTCGAGCGACTTGTTTTCGTCGGTTCCGGTGATCTGAGAGGTTTGGGAGCCGACGATCGTTTCGCTGAACGCGCCGGTGATCACGTTTTCGGAACGCTGGGCGGTGGATTCAAACGATGTCGATTCGGACGCTTGGGCGCTAAGCGTTCCGTTGGTCGCGGATTCTTCGCGAGTCCGCGTTCCGGAATTTTCGGTCGTTTGCGTGTTTTCGGCGGCGATCGCGTTGCCGGTGAACGTTGTGGCTCGGGTGACGGATTCGGCGATCAGAGCGGCGACGGACAGCGATTGGTTTTGCAGCGCAGTTTCAAGAGTGCTGATGGTCGATGTAGCGATGGATCCGCTGCGGTCGCCGGTGATCGAGTTGCCGGTGGTTTGTTCGCTGGACGTTTCGGATTCGGTGGCGAGGACGGTGTTCGTCGACGTCTGATTGGTCGTCGATTCGTCGGACTGTCCTGTCGTGGTTGATGTGGCGGTGCGGGAGAAGTCGCCGGTGATTTGATTCCCGGATTCGTCCAGCGCGGAGCTTGACTGTGTGGTGGTCGTGTTCTCGATGCGTTCGGTTTGGTTGGCAGCGACGGTGTGGCGTGTGGATCGGGACTGAATCGACGTCGTTTCGGTGAAGGTGCCGGAGAGGGCGTTGGAGTTGCGGCGGGTGGTTCCGGAGGTTTCGTCGTTGAGGGAAAGCGTGGTGGTTTCGAGACCGTTGGCGGATTGGTCGGCTTGCCGAGAGGTCTCGGAGAATTCGCTGGTGACGTCTTTGGTGCCTTCGATTGTGTTGCCGATCAAGGTCGTGGTGCCGGAGCTTTTCGATTGCACGGACGTTGTGACCGTGAGGGTACCGTTGGTCGTGGTGTCGCTTCGAGTGAGCGCCGATTCGTCGCTCGTGATGCGGGTGTAGTCGCCACTGGAGTGATTGCCCGTGACCGATCCGACGCTGGTGCTGGTGCCGGCAGAGGTCAGTTGGGTGGTTCGTGTTTGATTAACGTTGGTTTGGGACTCGCTGGTGGTGGATTCGTTTTGCCAGGAATCGGAGTAATCGCCGGTGACGGAGTTGCCGCTGCGATCGGACATGGAAACCGTTGTCGCGGTCGACGCGGTGGTTTTGTGGAGGGTCTGGTTGGTTTCGACCGTTGACGCCTCGGTCGTTTGATTCAGCGTCTCGGTGGATTGAAAAAGCCCCGTGGCGTTGTTGCCGGTCGAGGCGCTGGTCGTCGTCGACAGTGTGGTTTCGGTGCCGGTGATGGTCTTGGGACCGTTGGCCGAATCAAATTCGCGGTCGACGGTGGTCGATGCCGATCGGGATTCGCTAAAGTTGCCTGTGTTGGCATTGCTGTCACTGGTGACGGTGATGGAGGAGACCGATTCGGAGATCTCGGTGGACGCGAAGGTTTGGTTGGTGAGGGTCGATTCCGAAGTCGTCTCGGTCGAGAGTTGTTGTTCGGATTGACTGGTGCCGAGGATCCGATTGCTCGATTGGTTCGCCGTCGTGGTCGAGGTCGTTTGGGTGTCGGTTTCGCGGCGGAGTGATTGGTTGATGATGATGGAGTGCGAGGATTGGTTGTCGGTCGAGATGGACTCGCTGGTGAAGATCCCGGAGAGTTCGTTGCCGGACGCCGAAGTGGATTGCGTTGACGTCGCAGTTGATGTCTCGGATCGGGTGAGGCCTTGGTTTTCGTTCGTCGATGAACTTTCCCGCGACGACGATGCCGTTGATGAAGATGTTTGGTCACCCGTGATCGCATTGCCCGATTGACCGGCGGATTCGCTGCGAACGTCGATCGTGTGTGACGTGGTCGTGGAGCTGTGATTGCCCCGACGCGAGCGAGTTTCTGATGTGGAGGTGCCGGACGAACTGTTTTCGTAGACGCCCCGGATGCTGTTGGCGGTGCTGGTCGATGTGGTTTCGGAGGTGGTGGACGAAGCCAATAGGGTTTGGTCGTCGTTGCCCAGGGTGGTGCCGGCGGGGATCGATAGGGCGAGGTCGCCCGCGAGGAGTCCGAGTTCCGAGTGCGGATTGATGCGAACGTTCAGATCCGCGCCGATGTCGATTCTGTTGGGGCCACTGAAGGTGACCGCAAGGGAACGTCGACTGGATTGGGATTCCACCTCACGAACAACGTCACCACGGATCGAGTTTCCGATCGATCGAGTCGTCGAAGAAGACTGGCCGGCCGCGGTTTGGTGTGATGTGGTCGTCTGGTTCGTGTTGGCGGTGGACTGTTGTGATTCGCGGAGGACCGATTCGGTGGACGTGAATGCGCCGGTGACGGAGTTGCGGGCGGATTCCGATTGTGATTGACGGGTCGAGAGGCTGGACGAGGTAGACGACTGCGAGAGCAGGCTGGACGATCCGGTCGAAGATTGTGTCGCCGAAGATTGGATCCGGGTGACGGCTCGGCCGGTGATACGATCCCCTTCCACGTTCGAGTCGGAGTTTTGGTCGACGATCAGCGTCTGAGACGACACGGCGTCCTGGTTCACGTCGGACGTGGTCGTGGTCGACGAAATGCGCGACTGGGTGGACGTGGAGAACAGACCGGACAGCGTGTTGGACTGCGAGACGATTCGACTGGACGAATCGCTTTGGGAAGTTTGCTCGGTGCGGGATGTTTGGTGGGTGGTGGTTTGGGTGGAGGTCGATTCGGACCGATTGTCTTCCTGTTTGGTCAGGTTGCCCGAGCGCGCGTCCCCCTCGCCGAAGTACTCCGATTCGCTGGTCGCTGTCTCACGTGTGTCGACGGTACGCGAGACACCCGACGCGTGGGTGTTGGTTGAACGGCTGGTCGTTTCCGATTCGCCGAAGCTGTAGCCGTTGAAGGTGTAGCGGCCTTGTTTGGCGTTGCCGGATTTTTCGGATTCCGATTCGGTTTCGGTGTGCGTGGTCGAGGTTGATTGAATCGTCTGGTTGTTGGTGGTGGAGGTCGAATCGCCGGTCGAAACGGAGTCGGAAACGATGGTGAACTCGCCGCTTTTCTTGTTACCCGTGGTTTCTTTGGTACCGGTGGTTTGGCCGGTCGCGTGGGTGATGGTTCGGCTGGGGCCGTTGTCGGTGACGGTGTCGGTGGTGTAGGACTGGTCGAACCGTTCGTCGTAGACGTAGTCGCCGCCGAACAGGTTTCCGGACTGGTCGATCAACGACTCCGTCACGCTTTCATGGGTCGACTGCACGCGATAGATCGCGTCGACCGTGTTGGTCGTGACCGTTTCCGTCGTGGTTTCCGAGGTGTTGATGTTGCTGAAGGAGAACCATCCCGTTTGGTCGTTTCCGGTCCCGGTGACGATGGACGTCGAGATGCTGTTGGTGACGGACGTGTTTTGATGGCCTTGATTGGTCAGCGTGGTCGATTGGTTGCCTGTCGAGGTCGACGTGGTGGACAGGTTGAAGGCTCCGGACTGGCTGTTGCCGGACTTTTGCATCGTCGTGACGACTTGGTTAGATCCTGACGTGGTCGTGGTTTGGGGTCCGTTGGTCTGGCGTCGATCGGTGATGATTGCGTTGGTGGTCGTCGTGACGGTGATCGAATAATCGCCGGATTTCCCGACCGAGCCGTTGGACTGGACCACGCGTGTGCTGGTCGCTGCGTCAAGAAACTCGAATCGCTGGCGTCCGCCCTGGTGATCCGATGTGGTCGTCGTCTCGATGCGTAGATTGCGCTGGGCCGAGTCGTTTGAACCAGATTCGGTCAACACCTCGATCGTCGACTCGGTTCCCCGCATGACGAAGTTACCGACCAGCGAGCTTCCACCGCCGCCGATCAGTCCGTCGAGTTGGCCGACAAGATCGCCATCGACGTAGCGCTCGCCGCTGGTGGTGTACTGGGTCTGCTTTTGCGACCGCAGCGTCCATTCGAATTGTCCATCGTTCCACGTCTTCTCGTCGACAAAGTTGCTGGCGATCGTGGATGTGGTGGTGGCGTTCTGGCTGGATGAATTCGATTTGGTCGTCGCGGTCAGGTCGGCGGTTCCGTCAAACGCGGTCTCATAAGAAGCGACGTTGAAGGCGGCGGGGGCAAAGCTGACCCCGTCGACGGAGCCGCGCGCGATGACTTTTCGAACATTGACGCCCGAGCCGTCGCCCCGTTGGCTGGCGTTCGGTTCGCCCTGGCCGTTGCTGCCGGCGGTTTCGTACCCGAAGGCGTAAGAGAATCCGGCCGTTCCGAGCGAGACGACTTCATAGGTCCCCGCGGCGCGATCGAGGGCAACGTGTGTGGACAGACCGAAGGAAGTCGGCGCTGCACCGGTTCCGCCCGATGCGGAGCCTCCGCCACCGCCTTGATCGCGGTCGGTGATCGGTGATGCGAAGCTTTGCACTTGCGGCGTGATCGAGTTGCCGTCGTCGTCGGTCAACGCCAGACGCTGGATGTTTTCTTCGCTATTGACGTCGATGATGTTGGCCAGGGTGACCGCCAGGCCACCGGTTTCGTTTTTCGTGTCGGTGATTTGGACGGTGATCGCGTAGGGGCCTTCGCGGTGATAAGCGTGATCGGCAACGACTTCAAAGCTGAGTGGGATTGCGGCTGAGCCGCTGGTCGTTTGACGCACCCGACCGACGGCGGTTTCTCCGTCACCGAAGTCGATCGTGGCGACGAATTGGGACGCGGATGCGGTGGGATCGCCGGCGATGAAGGAGGCGATCGCGGCGCCGTCGTCACGGGCGAAGGTTGCGTTCTCGCTGATCGGGCGGCCTTCGAGCGCGTAGACGACTTCGCCGGTGGCATACACCGGTGCCGTTGCGCGAACGACTGTCTGGCCGGTGGAGAACACGATTTGTCCAGAGTTGTTGACGATGTCAAAGCCTTCGATCTTGTCGACCGCTCCGATCCCGGGCAGGATTTCACCGAGATCGACGACTTTCCCGTGGCCGACGAACAGCGGCCCCGGCAGCACGTCGCGGTCGGTGTCGGAGGGAAAGTAGAACTGAGCCGAGTGCAGGCCCTGTGTGCCGTTTCCGTCGGCCGCCATGAAGGAGACGGTCAGGAACGGTGTCCCGACCGATGGGGTTTTGCCGCCGGTGAGTTGGCCGGCCAACCCCTGTGTCAGGTCCTCGCCGATTTCACAGAAATTGCCTCCGCCGCCTCCGCCGTTTTCACCGCTTTGGTCGTCGATGTCGCCGCGATCGCTGGTCCCGGTGCTGAGCGCCCCGTTGATCCCGATCGGGCCGCCGAGCAGCGAGGCGATTCCGCCACGGTCGGCGCCGTCCACGTCGACCTCGTTCGCGTCCAACACGCCGTCGCCGGATTCGCCGACCACCTTGACCCACTGGCCCGTTTCGGGATCGATCGCATAGATGCCGCGTCCGAGCGGCCCGTCGGCCGCGGCTGCGATCACGCCGGTGTCGCTGATCGCGATTTCGTCACCGATCGCCGTCAAACCGAAGGACTTGATTTCACCGTCGATCGACATCGCCTTGACCATTCCGTCTTGGACGAAGGCGGACCATCCGGTGTCGGACAGTTGAACGTTCTTGACCGGCGAATCGATCAGGCTTCGAACGTAGGGCTGGTCACGTTCGCGGCTGAACGTCACCAGGCTCAGCCCGGGATCGACTTCGGAGTCATTGGTGTCGGCGACGAAGACCGCTTCGCCACGATTGTTGACCGAAGCAGACTCCGGGTGAATGGATACGAACGGAGTGACGTAAAGCTGGTCGACGTAGATCGGCATCAGCGACGTCACAAGCGCGGTCGATCGCAACGTCGTCAGGTTGATCGCGTCGGGATGTTGAAAGGCGTTCCAAACAGGATTGACCGGTGTGAAGAAGGCGCTGGACCAGACCGGGTCGACGGTCCAGATCCGCGGGACCATGGTGAATTGGGCCGTTGCGGCGGTGCCCAGCAGCGGCGGCAGCACGGCGGTGGTCTGGGCGAACACCATGTCCAGCATCGTGGGGTCGCCCCAACGCAGTCCGGCCGCAGCCAAGCCTTCATCACCGACGGCGATTTGGCGCGGGCTGGCAAAGTTGTTTTCCGCCGGCGGGATACGTTCAGCCAGTTGGCCATCGCCAGTGTCTTCACTGCCGGTGTCTTCACCCCCGGTGTTGCCATCGCCACCAAACGCGGCACAGAAGTTCGTGCCACCACCACCCTGGGCCGCGTCGCCCGATCCGGGAGTCGGCAACGGGTTGTACAACCGATCGGCGTTCCACAGTTCGGCATAGGTCATCGCGACGTTGGTTCCGGTCAACAACGGCAACCCCAACGCGACCATTCCGGTGATCGCGCGGGCGTTGAGTTGGCGTTGCGCATAGACTCCGTTGGCGTCGTTGACTTGAACGGTGTCGCTGAAACGCATCATCGGCGAATCGCTGAGTTCTCCTCGCGGCGGTGTTGAAACACTGTTTTCGCCGAAGACCAACTTGTCGGGGATCAACGGTTTGACGCCGCCGGTTTCATCCCAGATGTACAGGTTGTCTTTACCGTCTTCGGTGGCTGAAAACGCGACCAGGCCATAGTTATTGATCGAGACACCACTGCCGATTCGTTCGTATCCGTCGGCGACCTTGTCAAAGCTGTACGCGGAGGGGCCGCTGCGGAGGACGATTTCGACGACGCCCTGGCTGGAGGCTTGACTGGATGGTGGGGCTGCAAATCCAGATACCAGCGGAGAAGCGATCGGTGATTGCGGTGTTGCTTCGGTGACGGTGTAGGTAAAGGTGTCGATGACGTCGACGCCGTCGGCTTGCAGTTGCCGCAGGGTGTCGCTGGTGGTCGGGTCGTAGCTGAAGCTGCCGTCGGCGTTGACGACCACGCGTGCGCCGTACTGGCTGTATCCGTCAAAGGAGGCCTGCAGCGTGGTGGCGCTGGAATCGGTGTCGGGGTCACGGTCGTTGGTCAAGACGCCTTCTGCGGCCGAGACATCGAGCCGCCGAGAGGCAACCGTCCAGAAACCTCGCTCGATGCCGTCGTCGCCCGCGACGGGGGCGTCGTCGACGCCGACCACTTCGATGGTGACCGTGGCGGTGGAGGTTGCGCCAAAATCGTCGATCACCGTGTAGGTGAAGGTGTCCAGCGCCCGCTCGCCTGCAGCCAACTCGGTGAACACACCCGTCGGGTCGTAATCAAAAGTGCCATCGGGGCGCAGGGTCACGGCCGCGCCGCCGGCGGACAACGCATCGGTCAGACTGGGATCGATCAGCAACGGCAGCGGCGAGTCGGGGTCAGAATCGTTTCGCAGCAGGCCGTCGGCGAGCGTGGTTGTCAGACGCCCGTCCGCCGCGATGCCGTTGTATCGATCGTCGATCGAACGCGGCGCATCGTTGACGCCGATGACCGCAAGCGAGACGGTTTGTGGCAACGAGTTATCCCGGCCGTCGGTCAACCGAAAGATGAAATGATCTTCTGCGGTTTGGCCCGGAGCGAGGGATTGGATCGTGGCGATGTCGGCGGCGTCGTAGCTGAATGTTCCGTCATCGGCGATCATAACGCTCGCGCCCAAGTGACTGGTGACCGTTTCGACAACAGACGCCAGCGGCGGGTCGGAGGGCAAACGATCGGCGTCACTGGAAGCGGCCAACAGGCTGTCAAAGCTTGTCGGATCGATCTGTCCGTCTTCCGTGATGGTTGCCGACAGGGACGCGGCGGTCGGCGGTAGATTGACCTCGCTTTGCACCCAGAGTTCGGCGACGGCGGGCGAGCTTTCCGCTTCGCCGTCGGTGATCGTGTACGTGATCTGGTCGATCAGATGCTCACCGGCTGCGAGGTTGTCAAACAACGCCACACCGGACGGGTCGTAGCGGAACGTCCCGTCGACTCGTGTCACGCTGGCCCCCAAGGCACTGGTCATGGCGATCGATGCAACGCTGATCACATCGTTGACATCCGGATCGCTGTCGTTGCGGAGCAGGTCCGCGGTGTCGATCGCGACTGGGATTCCCGCTCGTGTGTGCAGCGATGGCGTGAAGAGTGTCGGCGTATCCGCGTGCGCGATGGGATCATGATTGTCACCGGCGACTTGGATTAAGACGCTGGCCGAGTGCAGACTGAAATCTGCGGCCCGCACGGTGTACTGTAAGACGTCGGTGATGGATTCGCGCGATCCGACGCCTTCATAAATCCGTCCCGGCGAGAGGGTGAAGCTGCCGTCGGGATCGACCGAGACTGCCGCCCCCCAACGCGTGGTCGAATCGAATTCAACGATTGACGTGACCGCTGCGGCATCGTTGGCGAGCAGACCATCAGCGACATCGACCGACAGCAACGCTGACGCGCTGGCAGCGTAGTAATCGCTGACGGCGATAGTTCCGGCGGCGGATGGAACTGCGATCGCGACGTTGACCAAGTGTGTTTGCCCACCGTCGGCCAGATCCGCGACGGTTTCGCCCGCCAGTCCCGGCGTCGGTGCGGTGTCGGCAGTGAAGCGGAATGTCAGCCGATTCGACCCGGCCAATCCGTCGGCGGGATCGTTGGGCGAAACGACGATTTCCGTGGCACCGGCGGTGTAGGCGAGCGACCAAGCGGGTGGAGCGACGATGTCGGCGAGGGTGACATCGCTCGGGACAGGAAATCGGATTTCATCAAGGCGTAATGTGGGGTCGGCAGCCGCGGTCGCGGTCACCACGTAGCGATAATGGTCGCCGATCGGTGTGACGCTGGATTGCAAATCGGCGTGCCGCGTTGAGTCTTGCGTCCAAGTGACGACTGCCGTTTCGCTTCGACGGCCTTCGCTGTCGCTGGCGCGGAAGTAGATCGCATGTTGCCCATCGAGAAACGGTCCGCCGTGAATTGATTCCAGATCCGTTGCGTCGAGTGTGAATCGGCCGGCGGTGATTGAATCGGTGACGTCGACGACGCGACCGTCAAAGCTCGAGTCGGTGCTGACGAAAACACTTGCGAGCGGCGACTCGGAATCCACTCGGCCCTCGACGATCGGCGGTGTGATGTCACCTTGATCGGTCATCGTCAGCGTCACCACGGGAGGCAGCACGCCGCCGCGTGTGAAGACGAACGCTCGCTCGGTCGGGTTGCCGGCCGGATCTTCCGACGCGACAACAAACGCGTTCGCTCCGATTGCCAAGTCGACCACAAAGAAGAATCTGCCGGACGCATCGGCGATCGGCGTTTCCTGTTGACCGGTCATCGTGATCCGGCTGCCGGGTTCCGCGATGCCGGCCAAAGTGACTTGATCGTCCGTCGTGTGACTCGGATCCACGCTGCTTCGGTGCAGCGGCAGCAGCTCGAGCGAGAGTTCCGCGGGAGGCTGATCATCGATCGACAGCACCAGCGGATCGCTTGGCCCGGCCACGTTTCCGGCGGTGTCTTCGATCGTTGCCGTGACTTGGTAGGTGCCCGACGCGAGTGCCGGCAGCGTGTACTGGGCGACGCCGGTCGAATACACGTCGCCGGATAGGACGCCATCGACAAAAAACGTGACCAATGCGCCACGCTCGGCGAACAACCGTACGGTCGGCTGAATTTCGGCCGTCAGGTTGTCGAATGGATCGTGACCGAGATCGCTGGCGGTCAGCAGATCGGGACCGGATTGAATCGGTGGTGCGTGGCGATCGAGATCAAATTGCAATGTGGCGGACGATTCGTTCCCGAACGCGTCGGTGGCCAGCAAGGCCACTTGATAGCGACCGTCGGGCAGCGGCTGGCCGGCCAGGCTGTCGAGCGTCGAAGGGGCGATGGATAACGTATCACCGGCCAGTGACGCCGAGATGTCGAGTGGCGGGAATCCGTTGATCGATCCGATCAGCGACTGGATCGTCGAGGCGTCGCGGAGCGTTCCGCTGATGGATGGGTCTTGGGTGATCCGATCGTTGTCGCTGCGACCGGTGTCGTTGGTCAAACCGATTTCGAACGTCGGGCCATCGGAATCGATGAAGACGACTTCCAACGGAACCGTTTGTACGTTTCCGGCCGGGTCGGTGGCGGTCACCGAGATCGGATTGCTGCCCGGGGCGAGCTGAACAGCATCGATCGAATAATTACCAAAGCCATCGGCAACGGCAAAGTTGGGCCGGCCGTCGATTTCCAACCGTGTGCCCGGTTCGGCGGTACCGACCAAAGAAACGTGTTGTGAAGCGGTGTGAAAGGGACCGCCCAAGTCATCGCGGCGGTGCGGAGTGTCCAGGCGGATCGTCGGTTCGACCAGTGAGGTGTCGACGGTGATGAAGCGGGGCACCGTGAAGGGGCTGACGTTGCCGGCGGCGTCGACCGACTGGGCGACATAGCGATGCCGGCCGGGCGACGCGTCGACGGCCAGGTGAACGGTTTCGGAAGCCGCGACCCGTGCCACTTCGTCGCCGTCGGCAAACAGAACCACCTCGGCGTCGTCACTGATTGCGCCGCTGATGAAAGTCAGCGTCGTGCTATTGGTGATGGAGTCACCGGCGGTGCCGCTATCATCGTCGCCGTGCAAGACCAACGGCGAGGGCACGGCGGGGCGTGATGCATCCAACAGATAAGTCAACTCCGCGACGTCGGATGCATGGCCCAAGACGTCAGTCGCTCGCGCGCGAATGGTGACTTGACCGTCATCCAGTCGATGCCCGGCGATCGTTTCCAGGACGCTGCGGGTGAGCGTGAAGGTGTTGTCGTGGAGCGATCCCAACGAATTGACAAAGGGGCCGCCGCCCGCGCTGATTTGAAAACTGGCGATCCGGCTGGCGTCGTCGATGGTTCCGGTGACCGTTGGATCGTTCGTCAATC
Organism: Stieleria maiorica; assembly: GCF_008035925.1. NCBI lineage: Bacteria > Pseudomonadati > Planctomycetota > Planctomycetia > Pirellulales > Pirellulaceae > Stieleria > Stieleria maiorica. The sequence goes on along the minus strand of NZ_CP036264.1, from coordinate 7,067,581 downwards.
CGTCCGAATCGGACTGTCCGGTGTCGCTGGCCAAGGCCAAACGGATTTCGGGGGCGGACAAGTCGGGTGCGTCAAAGCGGACCGACACGATCGTTTCACTTGCGTTTCCGGCCAAGTCTTCGGCAACCACGCGGAACCGATTGACACCATCGGCAAAGCGCAGGTTGTCGATGCGGAAGCTGCCGTCGGCGGCCGCGATTGCCTCGGCGGCGGCGGTTTGCGAGTCGAGTCCGCGATAGATGCGAACGCTCGCGTCCGGTTCGGTTGTCCCGGCCACCGTGCCGGCGTCGGAGCCCGTAGCGGGCAGTTGCAGGTCGACGACGGGGGACGCCGGTGCAGTGGTGTCGATGCTGACATCCAGTGCCGCGCCCGCCGCTTGCGTGTTTCCGGCAACGTCGGTCAGCGACGCGGTGATCTGGTGCAAGCCTTCCGTCAGGCCGGGCAACGTGACCTCGCCGATTCCCGCCGGCAAGCGGACTTCCGTGTGCTGCGTTCCATCGACAAAGAACGTGACCGTCACCGGTTCGGGCACATCCAATACCACGTTAAGCGAACTCGCGCGAGTAATTCCATCACTCGAATCGCGACCGAGATCACTGGCCGGCGAGAGCAGGATTTCGCTCGGGACCTGGGGAGCAGTCCGGTCAAGCGTGAAGGAGATCGAGCTCGGCTGCGAGGCGTTTTCATACTGGTCCACGGCAACGAGGTGGAAGGTCACCTCTCCATCGTCCAGGGGCAGTCCCAGGATGGCGTCAATGAGCGTTTGGTTGATTTCAAAGGTATCCCCGGTGATGGCGACGGAAACGTCGAACGACCCTACGTCCGAGCGTGTCGATTGGTTGCCGGAGACGGATTCGATGGACAGGAACAGTCCGGTCACGTCGGAGTGGTCGGCAAGTGCGCCGCGGATCGCCGGCGAAGACGTGACGGCATCGCTGAAGTAGTGCCCGGTGTCCTCGGCCAGGGACAACGCGATCGTCGGCGGATCGGATTCCAATCGCGGCCGGAACACGTTAATGCTGCGTGTCCGCTCGTTCCCCAAGACATCGGCGGCGGTGACGGTGAATCGATTGGGGCCGAAGCGGAGCGGAATGTCGCCGAGCTGAAACGTCCCGTCGGCGTCGGCAATGATGGTGTTGTCCACGTCACCTGCCAAAGAAACTCTCGCGCCGGGCTCGGTGATTCCGATCAACGTAATCTGTTCCCGGTCGGTCGTTTGATCGCCCGCGGTGCCCGTGTCGCTGCGTGGATCCAAATCCAGCGATGGGATCAGCGGAGCAGTCGTGTCGATGGTGATGGCAAGCGATTGCGAGGATGCGCTTCGGTTACCCGTGGGGTCTTCGGCGGTTGCGGTGAAGGTGAACGTCCCGTCACCGAGCGATCCAAGATTCACGGGGAAATCGACGGGGCTTTGCGCGATCCCCAAACCGACTTCGCGGCCGTCGCGGTACAGACGCAGGATGCTGTGGGTTTCGCCGATCGATCGAATCATGACGTTCGGATTTGCGACGGTCAAAGCCGATGAGACGTTGCCTTGGTCGTCCAGCAACATCGGCGCCGACGGAGTGGCCGGCGCGGTGACATCGATCGAGAACGTGACGTCCGTGGGATCCGACGCGTTGCCGTATTGATCGATCGCAATCAAGGTCAGCGAGTGTTCGGTCGCGTCGAGCGGTTGCCCGGCGGTCGCAAACAACTCCGCCAGAGGTAACCGCAACGAGTTTTCAGCGGACAAGCGTCCCGAGATTTCCACAGGCGTCGAACCATCGACCGAAATCGTCAGCGAAGCGACCTCGCTGACGTCATCGACCACCAGGGACAACTCCGCGTCGGTTTGAAAGGCGCTGACCAACGGCAACTGATTGTTTGGCAGCGTGACGGCGGCCAAGACTTGGGGCGCGTCCTGATCGGTCGTCAGCCCGAGTCGGTTTCGCCAGGCGACGAAATCATGGCGGTCGATGATCCCTTCGCCCGTCAAATCCCGGTGTCGCAGGTAGCGCGGCGAGTCGGCGTTGGAGTTCAGGCTGATGCGGATATCACGCCAATCGTCGACGTCGACTTCATTGTTGCCGTTGACGTCGCCGAGCAGGCGGAAGAACGGCAGCGGCAGAAACTCGCTGCCCGATTCCGGTCCGCTGGCCAACGTTTGCAACCGGTTCGCACTGCTGGCGATGCCGGCGTTTCGCAGCAACAAATAGTATTGATCGTCGTCGGTGATCAGGTCGTCGACGTCGATCGTCAGCGTGAATGCATCGCGATCATAGGCGAACCGTTGTGGCGGGATTCTGATTTCGTCGCCTTCGTGGTTGACGACAAACACGTCGGCCGGAGCGTCGGCGATCCAGGCGTCTTGATTGAAGGTCACCGATAGTGTGTGCAATCGCGACCGTTGAGTTTCTCCGCCATTGATCTCGAAGGCTCGAATCGACATCGGGCTGACGATCACGCTGCCCACGTCCAACAGCAACGAACGGTCGATGGAGACGGGATCGGCGGACTGGTCGGTCGCGGTGACGGTGACGTCGACGATTGCTTGTCCGCTCCAGCCGGCCGAAGGCGTCAATTGCAACCCGTCCAGATCCTCGACGTCCAGTTGGTATTGTCCGTCGGCGATTCGGATGCCTTGGTTCAGCGTCGCGCCTTGGGGCAACGAAGTGATCGTGATCCGAACGTCTTCACTGTCGTCGATGTCGGTTGCTGCCGCGTCGATTTCCAGTGGCAACGCCGTATCTTGATCGCCACGAACCGTTGTCAGGTTTAATCGCGGCGTGTCGGTGATCGGCGACACGTGGATGCTGACGAAGGCTTCGTTGGACAGGTAACCGTCGGCGTCTTTGACGGTGTAGGTGAAGGCATCGTCGCCGGAGTAGTCGGGATCGGGGGCGTAGGTGATGATGCCCGAATCGGCGCTGACAAACACGTGCCCGTGATCGGGCGCCGTCACGATGGTCAGCGTGGCGGGGTCCAGGGTCGACTCGGGGTCGGAATCGTTTTCCAGGACACGCAGATTGATCGGCACGTCTTCGCCGGTCGTGGCCAAATCGGTGCGGGCGACGGGCGATCGCAAGGGGCCGGCGACCAGGAAGACGTCGTCGATGCGGACGCGACTATCGGAAGCCGCAAACCCGATCAAATCAATCGACAGCACCGCCAGCGTCCCCGTAGGGATCGAGCCGATGTCGATCTGGACGAGCATCGTGCCGTCACCGGGGTTTCCCGCCAAGTCCATCGCCGGATCCAGTGATCGGGCATCGCCGACGATGACGCCCGTGCCACGCTGGTAGGTGCCGTCGGCGGTGAAGTTCAGCAAGGCGTCGCTGTCGCCGATGGGGATCGCATCACCCAGCGGCGCGAAGGTATTGGCGTCAAGCAACGCGATTTCCAAGGCATCGGGTGCGCGATTGGCGGCCGCGGAGAGTTGCAATCCAGAAAGAGCCAGTCGTAAGATCGACGCGCCATCGGAAACGTAGAAGGCTTGGCGAAGCGACGTGCGCTCGGCGGACGTTTCCCGCAATTCCGCGACACCGCCGCTGAAGTCGACGTCGCCGGTGGTTGTCCAGGCGTCGCCATCGATCTCGAATCGGCCGTTGCGAATTCCGAACGTCGCCCCGACCGTGGGCGCCAGGGACGTCGGTGTCAACGTCGGCGGCTCCGTGATCGGCGGCAACTCGGGCTTGGGGGTGATGCGAGTGTCGTCGCCGGTGGAGGGATCGACGGGCTGATCGATCGGCGGTTGCGTCCCGTCGCCCGGTGGCGGTGTGTACGTCGGGAATTCGGACGTGGCGACAAATCGGTCGCCAACCGTCGTCGCGGCGAAGTCGGACGTCAGGCCGAAATTAGCGGCCAGCAACTGTGCATCGGCGATCGTGATCGCGCCGTCGGCGTTGAAGTCCGCGCGGACGTCGTAAACACGGTCGCCGATGAATCCGCCCACCGAACCGGCGAACAATTCGCTATCGATCCCATCAACGGCGCCGTCCTGGTTGATGTCGCCCACCACGTCCAAGTGCAATCGATACTTGCCCACGCTGTCGGCCGATGCCCCTTGAACGTTTATCAAGAATTGATCGGCTCGATCGATCGCGAACAAGGCAATCGTCCGATCGCCATCGACGCTGCGGGCGACCGGCGACAGTCCTGCGATCGTGGGCGTGTCGGCGACGAAGGTGCTGCGGTAACGCTGGACGATCGCTCGAACCCAAACCACTTGCTGGGCGGTGCTGCGAAGCTGCGATTGGTCGATCGTGAACGCGTACTGATCGATCTGGCCGGCATCAAGCTGGCCGATGATCGCGGTGCCGGAAAAGTCGGCGGAGCGTCCCAGGTCGGCCGTCAACGAAACATCGCGCGGATAGGCACGGTGATTTCCATCGCTGCTGACGGCGACCGCCAGTTCCGCGCCGGTCGCAGCGGTGTAACCGTAACGGTGCAGCGATTTGGCTGCGCCGGTGTCTCGGAGCACCTCCACCAGTCGACCGGCAACGTCGTACACATAGTGCAAGTCGCCCGCCGCCGTCCGGACCGATGCAATTTGGCCGTCCGTGTGGTGGACGATCGGCAGAAACAGATCGGCGGAAAGCAAAACCCCACTGTCACTGATCTGCCAGATGTCACCATCCGGCCATGCCACTTGTTTGATGCGGCCCGCGGAGTCGATGGTGTCGATCCTGGCATCGGGATGTCGCAATTGGTAGGCCCCGGTGCTGCCACCGGAGACGTCGTTGGCGGGATGATAGGGGCGACCGGTCGCGTGATCATAAAAGCGTTTTCCGCCAAGGACCAACAGGCGATCGGCTGACGTCAGTTCATATTCGACACCGTCGTCGGCGTTCCAACGCGGCTCGTAAAGCACCAGCGACTCGTTGGCGGGAAAAGGCCGAACCGGTTGGGGATCGAACGTGAATCCGACGCGTCGCCCATCGGGCAGACTCAGGTAGACGCGATCACCGCGGGACAGTGCCGGATGGATCCCGACCGATGCGGTGTCGCTGGAATCCGCGACCGATTGCAAGGCGACGTCTTGGAAGGTGAAACGCCAGGACCTTCGATGGGAATCGTATTGCCGGGCGATCGAAAACGTCTTGTCGCCGATCGCAATTTCTGCATCCACGTCGGTGCGGATGAAGGCATCGGTTTTCGAAGCCGAGTTGATTTCGACGTCCAGCGAGGTCTGCGCCGAGCGGCCGTCGATATCGGTCGCCGAAAGCCGGACGGTGTAGAAACCGTTGGCCAAGGTTGCTGGATCGAGGGTCGCGAGTCGCAAGTCATCGCCGGTCGTCTCGCCATCGACCAATCTCTCAAATGCCCCCGATCCGCGGGAGGCGATTTCCAGCGTCCATCGATCCAGGTTGACGTCGCCCACCGAACCGACCAGTTCGGCGGTCTCGGTGATCGTGGTCGAGCCATCGATCCGCAGCGTCACGCGGGGGGCGTCGTTGTCATTGACGTTTCGGACACGGATCGTTTCGGTCGCGATTCCCGCAAACCCATCGGTATCGATCGCGGTCACGGTGAGTGTGGTCTTTCCGGGCGCCGCAGCCACGATGTTTGCGCGGCCCTGATCGTCGAGCGTGACGTCGATGCCTTCGTAGGTCAACTGAAGCGAATCGATCGGCGCAAAACCGTCCGCGATGACTGCAACGCGGATTGATTGTCCCGGCATGGCGGGAAAGCTGGGTGTGGTCACGATTCGGACGTCCGGCAATCGCGGCGTCGAAACCGATTCGATGACCACGTTGTGCTTGGTTTCCGCCAATCCATCGCTTGCCCGGACGTCGATCAGGTACGTTCCGAGTTGGCCCGGATTGGGGATCCACGCGATCCGCCCCGTTGATGCATCCAGCGTCGCTCCGTCGGGCAAACCGTAGGCGGCATAGGTCAGCGTGTCATCGGGATCAGGGTCGGACGCGCTGACGTCGAACTCCAACAGTTCACCGACGACCACTTGATGGTGCCGGCTGTCGATGACCGGTGCACGGTTGACGTTGTCGACAAAGATCGGGACGGTGATCGAATCGAACGCGCCCTCCGAATCGGCCAGCGTAAAGACGACGTCGTGGTTTCCGGCCTGATCAAATTCTGGTTGCCAGCGGAACAGGCCGCTACTGGCGTCGAACCAGGCTCCGTCGGGCAGGTTGTTCGCGGCCAACGTCAACAATCCGCCGTCGTCATCGGCTCCGCTGACTTGAAACTCGGTCACCGCACCTTCACGCCCAAATTGTTGTGCCGGGTACGCCAGTCGCGGCGCCCGATTGACCGGGTCGACAACGACGGAAATTGATTTCGTGTCCGATGCCGCACCGTCGGACGCGGTCACCGCGATCGCGTACGAGCCGGACGCGTCAAACGAAGGCGTCCATTGCAGCACACCGCTGATGGGATCCAGTGTTGCTCCGTCCGGCAAAGCCGGTGACGTGTACCAGATGGCATCGTCATCGGAGTCGCTTGCCGCCAACTGAAGCGTCAACGTTTGGCCTTCATCGACGCTCGAATCGGGAACGTCTGCTAAAACGGGCGCGGTGTTGTGGTCTCGGACCTGGATCACAAACGCTTGCGAGGACGAGAGTGTTTCCGCCGTGCCGTTGTTTCCCGAATCAGTCACCGTGACGGTCACGTTGTAGGTCCCGATGTCGGCCGCTTGTGGATCCCAGTTCAACCGTGCTTCACCGTAGCCAACCGAATCGACGATTCGGGCGCTCTCCGGCAGCCCGCTGAATGTGTAGTGCAGCGGTTCTTGATCGATGTCGGTCGTCTTCAGCGGCAAACGCAGCAGGTCACCGGCCAGGACCACGGTTGATGGCAGGGGCGAAAGCACCGGCGGGTCGTTATCGGATTGGATGGTGACGACAAAGTCATATTGCGTCGTTTCGACACGGCCTCGCCCGAGACCATTGCCGTCGTCACGTGCGATGATCGATAGCGTGTAGCTGCCCCGATCGCCGGTGCCGGGGGTGAAGTGAAAGAACCCGGTTCCGTTGCCGTTGTCGCTGAAGGTTGCGAAGTCCGGCAGCGGCAGGCCCGGCAGTCCGCTGGCGGCGGTCAGCGTGATCACGTCTGCGTCTGGATCAAACGCGGCGACGGGAAGGTCAACGATTTGTCCGCGCTGGAGCACAAGGTTTTGGATGCTGTCGATCGCCGGCCGCCGGTTGACGTCACGGACAGAGATCGGAACCAGGGACGTGACGGTGACCGGGGCGCCGGTGGCGTCTCCGTCATCGGTCGCTTCGAATCGCACCGTGTACTGGCCGGATTGGTCGTGGTTGGGCGTCCAGGTCAACGTGGCCGTTTCGGGATCGAAGGATGCCCCCTCGGGCAACTGGGTCGCCCGATAGCGGACCGGTGACGTCAAACCGACGGGGACGAGCGCGCCGTGTTCATCGCGGACCGGCAAACGAAAGCCGGGGTTGTCCGGGTCAAAGGCGAAGGCTTGGACGACCAACGTTTGACCTTCGTCGACCGACCGGCCGTGCATCGATTCAAAGCTCGGTGCCCCGTTGGCGTTGATCACATCGACATTGATTTCGCTGTGAACGGATTGGCCGCCCGCGCTGACTGTGATCGGAATGGTTCGTGTCGCGGATTGATCGAACCCGACGGTCCAACGCAACGTCCCGGTGTCCGCATCCAGGGTCGCACCGCCGGGCAGGTCGTCGCTGGCAAACGTCAACGCGTCGCCGTCGGGATCACGCGCCGAGATGCGATAGGTCCACTGGTCGCCTTGCCGCAACGTGACTGGCGGGGGCGGATCGATCAGCGGTGGTAGATCGGCCTCGGCGACGGCCAAATCGAACGCGTGGCGGGTCGTGTTGATGCCGTCGCTGGCGACCAAAGTGACGTCGCGATAGATCCCCGCCGCGTTTTCGCCCGGTGACCAAAACAGGGTTCGATTGGTCGCATCGAAAAACGCCCCCGGTGGCAGGTTGTCGACCCAAACACCGATCGCCGTGTCGTCTCGGTCGATCACGTCGACGTTCAAAACCAGCGATTCGTTTTCCGTCATCACGGCCTGGTCCGGCGGCGCGAGGAATTCGGGAGCCCGATTTCCGCCGACGACGGTGATCGTCCAGGATTGGGTTGTGAAACCGCCGCGTGCGTCGAAGGCGTACAACACGACTTCGCTATGTTCGGCCGTTTCCACGCCGGTTTGCCAAGTGATGTGTCCCGTGTCCGGATCGACCTGCATGCCCGCCGGGCCACGCTGCAACAGGTAAGCGATCGTGGTGGAGTCCGGATCGTTGGCCAGCGCGTCGTAGCGATAGACGGCACCGGCGGAGACGGTTTCCGTTGGACTGGAGTCGAAACGCGGGCGTTGGTTGGCCGCCGCGGCAGCGAGAAAACTTGGCACAAAGTCTGCGATTGTGTCATCCGGGGCCAGCCAACGAATCGATTTGGCCGTCGTCGATTCCCCCGGTTCAAGCCGAACGCCGTCGGGAACGTTGATCGCCAAGTCGAACAGCCAGCGACCGTCGGTCGACGCAATCGCGGTTTGCCCCGGGACGGCACTGTTGTCCCCACTGCTACCTCCGCCGGCCGGGTCGAATGCCAAAGTGGCTGGTAGCAGCAAGTCGTGGTCGCTGCGATTGGTGATCACGACTTCATACGTGATCGCCTGGGATTGACGTTCCAGCCGCGTGCCGGAGAGTTCGATGTCGACGTCGGCCGAAAACTCGCTGACGGTGGTGAACGGGATGTCATAGTTGGCCGGCAGAGAAAACCCGCCAACGTTTTGGATGCCTTTGCCGATGTGCAACGTTTGCTGGCCGACGGAGAATCCCGTGACGAACAGGTAGGCTGTACGAGTGGCTTCGTCATAGCGGACTTCGGTGACCGCGGGAGAATCCGCTCCCTGGCCGCGAATCGCATAGTTGCCGGGGTTCACGACCGAATGCTGCTCGGTTCCCAATCCCGTGAACATGTCTTCGCTGAACGACACGCTGACTAATCCCAACGGCAGCGCGGCAACGGTTTGTGGGGCCGGGTTGGTGGCCAGAATTTCGGGGACGGCGATCGGGCGAAGGACATCGACCGCCTCGGTTTGGCTGATCAAGACGCGACCGTCTCGGGTGGTCGCGACCACATCGCCCCGTGTCCCACCGCTGGCCAAGGCGACTCGCCGCCAACTGGCGACGTCGACCATCGTCAATTCGCTGCCGCCGGTTCCATGTCCGTGACTTGTCGGTCCCTCGTTGTGCGAGACGAACATCAGGCCCTCGAGCGGCGTGTCACGTTGCCCCAGTGCGATCGAATCGATCGGCGTGCTGAACGACAGCACGGGTTCGGTGCGCCCGGACGACGTGAATCGGATCACGGCATTGCGCTGGGGCCACTGGACGCCATACAGCGTTCCGTCGTCGGCAAACGCCAGGCTGCCCACCCGCAGGTTTTGATCTCGGCTGAGTCGTGAAAACCTTCCGCGGGTCGGATCAAACCGTTCGACACCGTAGCGTGATCCGACGACCAGATCGCCTGTTGCCTCATCGACGGCCAGCCCCATCGTCAGTCCGTCGCCGTGCTGGGCCAGCAGAGAGCCGTCGTTCGGGTCGAGTTCTAACAGCGGGCCGCCGCCGGTCGTGGCCCAAAGGCGACCGGAGGCGTCGAAGGCCAGGTTGAAGATCGGGTGATCCAATTCAGCCCACACGCCGTTGGCTGTTCCGCCGTCCGACGTGAAACGATAGATCTGGTTTCGCGCCGGTCCGCCGCTGACCAGGATATCACCGCGGGGTGTTTCCGCGATCGCCATCGGGCCGATGTCGGATTCTGCCGCGGCACCGACCGCGACGTCAAACCCTCCGGCAAAACGCTGGGCCGAAAACGGTTGGAACACGTCGTCAAACGCGGCCGGGTCTGCGTTGCTATGCGGCGACGGAATCCGCTGTTCGGCCGATGCGAATAGCGGATGAATCGACGTCGACGCGGGTGCGGGCGGTTGCCCCAGATCGGGCCGCGTCGTCTCACCTACGGTTGGCAACACGCCGAACAAGGTGGTCGATCCGTCGTCATCGGCGGTCGCACTCGCCGGCGGCGTTTCTCGATTGCCCGCTCGATCGGTGGCAAGTGCCAGGAATTCATAGGTCCTGCCGACGCGTCCGACAAACACGTCCTCGCCGCTGGATTGCGGCAGTTGCCGTTTCCACAGCTTGAAATCGCCGCGGTCTTCGGCCACGTACAGGGAAACGTGTCGAAACCCGCTGCCGCCTTCGTCATCGGCCACGTTCCAGCGGATTCGAAAATCGTTCTGATCATTGAGCGGCGTGACGTCGATGTGACTGGTCGGCGCAACCGCGTCGATGTTGTACGTCAACGCGTCGGCCTGTTCCGGCGGCGCGTTGTCAAAGATCACCCGAGCCCGCGAGGTGATCGTCTGGCCGGTTTCGACCGCGTCAGATAACTGGACGTTGTAGGAGACGAACCCGGCGCCTTGACCGCGGGCGTTGTTCGGTGGTAGCAATCCGCCGTCGCGGCCGGTGCGGACCTGGCCGGTCAGCGGATCGATCGCCTGAATCAACCACGTCGCGGCGCTGGACTTGACGTCGATTCCGCCACTGACCCGCAGGTTAAAACCGAGGCTGTCGTGGAAATCGAATTCGCCCTGGTAAAGCGATCTTCCCTCGGGGATGCGAATGGTGATATCACCGATCTTGATGTCACCGAGTCGGAAACTGCGGGGATCGACGGCATCGTCCAGCGGAACGACAACGCGGACTTCGTTGGCGTCGTTGGTCGTGCCGGGATCGTTTTGGAAGTTGACGGTGAACGGCAACGGCTGGCCGGCCGGTACAAAGCCACCGGTTTCCAACGTGAACGGACCGGTCTGGGACACCGCCCCGGTACTTGAGTCTTCTTGATCGTAATAGCCCGCCAGATTCAGCGGAAAGAAGACGTCTTCATCGTTCGGCGTGATCCCGCTGATCTGATACTCCGCCGGAATCCCCGCGCCGCGATGACCGAACGGCACCCACGGCACATAGACACGCATGGCTTGGAAATGGGTGTTCGCATCGAACGACAAGTCGTAATCATCCAGCGTCGGAAGAGCCGCGACCGGATTGGGGCTTTGCAGGATTCCCAGGAAGGACAGCGAATCGGAGGTGAAGTTGACTTGGTCGGGATCGATCGCGGCCTGCAGCGTCGGGTCGTGTCCGTACCATCGTCGCACGTCGTCAAAAAAGTCGGTCAAGTTGCCGCTGGCGATGACTTGATCGCCGCCGGGACCGGTCAACACGGCGCCGGCCAGGGTGGCCATCAGGCTGGTCAGTTCCTGGTCACGTCGCGTCGGCGGGGGCGTATCGACCGCGCGCAGTGTTCCGCTTTCGGTCAGATAGCTGCCGTACAGCGATCGCCATGCGTCGCCGTCGCCGGCCAAACTGACCAGTGCCGCGTCGGCGTGTTCGTCGGCGAGGATGCCTTGACGAAGACGATCCGCCTGGTCGAGCGCATGTTGCAGGAACTCCTCGCGCGCCATCGAGGTTGCCGACGCGACGACGTGGAACTGGAACGGGATCAGCGGCTGGATCAACAAATCCGGCACCGCACCGAACGCTTCCCAGACCAGTGCCAGACCGGGTGAGATCTTATCGAGCGACTCCGGCCCCTCGGCCAAGAAGTCCGTCGCGGCGTAGTGCGGGATCGCTTCGTAGATCTTTGCCTTGAACGCTTCCCAGGCATGATCGTGCAATTCACGCAGCCCCGGATACGTTTGGACTTGGAACGTGAACCCGGCGAAACCATCGGCCGGATGATCCAGCAGGTAGCCGCCGGCGGTCACGTGCCCGTCGACGTTGACCGCCGAATCGAGTTCGGCCCAGGGCAGGTCGGCCAGCGGGCCGTCCATCCCGCCACGCAGGTTGGATGTGAAATGGTTGTAGGGCAGGTTGTAGACGTTTTGGTTGATGCCCAGTTCGGGAATCGCGACGTTGTAAAACACGTACGGTGCATCGACGTTGCCGGTGTTTTCCAGCGTGACGCTGTACGTGCCGCTGTCGCCGGCCAAAACGTAGCGTGGACCGCCGATGCCGACGGTCACTTCGGGTTCGATCGTGCGTTCGATTTGAAAGCGATACGGCACGACCGCGATTTCGCCGTCCGGGTTGATCACGTGGACGTCGTACAGACCATGCGGTGCGTCGTGCAAGTCAAACGTGGCGATCAAATGCGACGCCGAAACATGGTTTTGCGCCGCCGGAACGAATTCGGCAAAACCCGGACGGACCAATTTGACGATTGCATCTTGATCGAATCCGGCACCGGAAATCGTCGTCGTCACCAGTCCCGAATCGCCGCCGATGTCGGTGCGAATGTCGGTGATCGCCAGCGGCAACAACTCCGCCAGAACTTCCAAGGGCGAATCGTCCGATTCGGTCGAAAAGCCACGAATCAGGACATAGTACGTTCCCGCTTCGGTGGCCGGGACGATCGCCGCGGGAGTGTCGGTCAGTGCGCCGCCGGAATAGGCATCGAAGGTGCGGACCGAGGGGGCTTGATTGTGTCGCAGGAACACCTCATGAATTGAATCGTCAGCGGCAACGGCGGTGACTCGCAGCGTTCGATCCGGCGGGACATCCACGGCGAACAATCGTTGCTGTGACGTCGCCAACGTGGTGTCCAGTGGAACACCCAGTGTCAACGACGGCGCGGCCAGCCCGATCGTCGATGCCGATGCGGTCACGTTGTTGCTTTCGCCGACGTCCTCATAGACTTGATCAAAGATGTCGGACCGCACGATGGCTCGGTAGCTGCCGGGCGTCAGCGACGGCGTGATGATTTCGGTCGACGAGGTATAACTTTCGCCGGCGGCCAACGTCCCGCGAAACTCGACGCGCCCGACCGCGGCATCGTCGATGTCCCAGGCCGCGTCGCTACTGAAGTACAGGCTGTCGGACCAGCGACCGGAAACCGCGACGTCGCTGGTGTTGGTCACCGTCCATGTGATCTGGGTCGGCGCGCCGGCGGTGACGTCTTGCGGAACGTCGATCGCCGTCACTTGCAGGTCGGTCGGTTCGGGCAGCTGGATGACCATCGGAACCGGCGGGACCGCGGCATTGTTGCGTTCCTGCGGGCCTTCGAACACCTCACCGGTCGGGCGTGACCGATCGGGATCGGTGACGACAATCACGTAATACTGTCCCAGCAACTTGGCCGGCAACGACGTGGTCAATGTGTTCGTGTACGAAGCTTCCGCCGCCAACCCGCCTTTGTGCGTGAACGATCCCAGGTAAAGATCGCTATGGAGGTCCAAGAACGAGTCGCGTGAAAGGTAAACACCGTCGATCCAATCGCTCTGCCCTTGGACCGTCGCACCGCCGCGGTTGGTCACAGTGTACGTGACATCGATTTCTTGACCGCGTGTTGCGCGGTCGGGAGCGGTGATGGACGAGACTTGCAGATCGGGCACATCGGACAACGTCACCGGCAAGCTTTGCACCGCGATGTTGTTGCCTTCGGATTGATACTCCGCAACGTCACCGCGCGCCGATTCACGCGCCGCCGCCGATGCCAAGTCCCAAGGGGCGAGAACACCCGGCAGTTCAAATTCGATCCCGACGCGACGAAACCCGATGTCGCTCGGTCGCCCCGAACGATCTCGCATCGCCGCCGAATCGGTGAACACCAGCAGATGGAAATCACCTTCGATGCCGTCGGGAATCTGGACCGACACGCGCTCCGTGTACGATTCACCGAGATCGAGCGAGCCGCGGTGCGACATCGATGCGACTTGGGTGTCCAAGTTGTCCAGCGATGCGTCATGGGACAAAAAGATGCGATCCGTCCACGAGTCCACTCGCGTCGCACGGCTGCCCGTGTTGTGAACCGTGTAAATCAATTCGATCGTTTCACCGGAACTGGCCCCCGCGGGCACTTGGAAGTCGGTGATGGTCAGATCGGCTTCGTCGTAGCGAATCGCCAGGTCGGCCCGGGCCAGGTTGTCGGTGGGATCGTCAAACGCCCAATGCCCAAAATGCGAACGCCACTGGGCATTGTCGCCTTCATCGGCGGGGTACCAATCGGTCAACAAACGCCGCGATTGATAAGGGAACAGAAACGGTGACTGATCGTTATTGGCGTTCAAGTGCACCCACAACGAGTAATCACCGCTGGTGCCTTGGGGCAAGGTCGCGGTGAAGCTGACGGTGTATTGATCACCGGGGTCGATCGTCTCGGCGGGCGCGAAAATCGATGCGCCCAGATACGACGCCCGCTCGCGAATGAAGGTGGGGTCGGGCGAAAGCCACAAAAAATCTTTCCAATACGTCGTTCCGCTCCAAACCGGATGCTCGCCGATGTTTTCGACGGTGTAGCGCAACGTCACTTCTTCGCCGGACCTTGCATCAACGGGAAGATCGAAGCCGACGACTTTCAGGTTGGCTGCGGCGGATCGGATCGACGTCGCAACCGCGGTGGTGTTGTTGGTTTCATCGACTTCGATCACCGGGGCGAATGTTTCGACAGCAGTCGCGGCGGCGAAGAAGCGGGTCAGATCGATCGACGGTTGCGGCGGCAGGTCGTCGTCGGTAATGACGACGATGTAGCTGCCCGCGGCCGAGGGCGACAAATCGACCTCGACCGAAGTGGTGTAGGAAGCACCTTTGGCCAGCGGCAAGTCGCGTTTCTTTTCGGCCAACAGCAACGTCCTCGCGCCGTCGGCATTGGGATCGGGATGGTCACTCAGGTAGACACGATCGATCCAACCGCCCGGCAAGGCATCGGCCAATCCGAGGTTGTCGACCGTCCAGGAAATCGTGACGGACTCACCGCCGCTAGCCGTCACGGGTGCAACGATGTCGCTGACAACCAAGTCCGGCTGTGCCCCGAGCACTTGAATCGGCCGCGCTTTGAAATTGTTGTTGTCGATGTTATTGGGATCGTCGGGGTTGTTGTTCGTCGCCAACGTGTCTTCGGGAACGACGCCCAGCGGGTCGACCCAAGGCGTCACGAACCAGTGGCCCGATTCCAGCTGCGACGGGATGCGGATCGTCGTTTGAGTTTCATAGCCGGCCAAACGCTCCAACGACCCGATGTGTGTGCTCGTCCGCAACAGCAAGTCGCCTTGTCCGGGATGCGGGCGATTCTTGTCGCGAGTCAACCAGACGTTTTCGACCCAGGTGTCGCCATGGGTGGCGCCGCTGCCAAGGTTGGTCACGGTGTAGCGGACGGGAATCTCCGCCCCGGCGACCACTTGGCTGGGCGCGATCACATCGCTTACCACCAGATCCGCCAGCGGTTCGGGTTCGATGAAGATCGATTGGTAGCGGAGGTTGTTTTGGTTGTTGGGCCATTCGGCGATGTTGTCGGTCGCGTCGGTCTGGACGATCACATAGACATCGCCGCGATAGCGAATGGGAATCGTGACGCTGCCCGCTTCGGTGCTGTATCGCTGGCCGGCCGCCAAGGCAGAACCGTGGTCGAGTTCGCCGATCAAAATGTCCGCCTGGTCGATGACCGGATCAAGCGACAGATACGCGCGATCGACCCACGCGACACTGCCCGTGCCGACGGCGCCTTGATTGACGACGGTAAATTGCGGCGCCAGTGTCGCTCCGGCGGGCAGACGTTCGGGGAGGGTGATTGAGTCGACTTGCAGATCCGCTCGCGGACGAACGTCGACGGTGATCGGTCGGGCGGTCGTGTTGTTGGCTTCGGCCGTCCCTTCGTACAGCAACCCTTCGTAGTTGGTGCGGACCAGCAGGTTGAACGCCCCCGTCGACTGGATCGGAATGCGAATCGATTCGCTGCGCGAGTAGTGTTGTCCCGGCGGGATGGGATCGACGAACGGGAACGTTCCCAATTGGATGATTTCCGCGTCTGGATCGCCGGCTGGTTGCAGATAAACGCGGTCGATCCATCCGCCCGCTGCCAGGCCGTCGCCGTTGTTGGTGACTGTCCAGCTGACGTCGACCAGCGTCCCTTCTTGGGCTGCGATCGGAGCCACGAAACCGCTGACGACCAGATCCGCCGACGGCAACAGGGTGATCGGAAACGACGCACCGGCCGCCCGATTGTTCTGGTCGAATATGAATTCGTACGGTCCGTCATCGGCCGCCGTGTGAACGATCAAATAGTGATCCCCGGACAGCCCGTCGGGCACGATCAGATTGCCGGTCCGGGTGTAGCGATCCCCCGGAGCGAGTTGACCGAAGTGTTGGAAACGCGTTTCGGTGCCTGCGACGACCTGTGTTCCTTCGGGATCGGTCGCCAGATAAACCACGTCGTACCAGTCGCCGCGGTTGGTGATTCCGATCCCCGCGTTTTCGACCGTCCAAGAGACACTGGTAACGGAACCGGAGTTGACCGGCAGCGGAATGTCGATGTCGGCAACGACCAAATCTGCAAACGGGACCGGCATGATGTCGATCACACCGGCGTGGGTGGCATCGTTGTTCGCTTCGTTGCCCTTTTCAAAGACCTGATCGCCGAAGTCGCTGCGGACCAGCAAGTTGAAACGACCGCTGGTCCCGGCAGGCAACGAAATCGTTTCGCTGCGCGCGTAAGAACTTCCTGCGTCCAAAAACCCCGTCTGCTGGAACGTCGCAATTACAACGTCATCATCGTCGCCGACCACGTCATTGCGGCTGAGCACGATTGCATCGGTCCATCGATCGGTTAATCCCGTTCCGGTACCGATGTTGGAAACGGTCCAATCGACCGTCATCTGCGCGGGATCTCCCAGTAATTGTGCCGGCGCGGAAACATCGGTCACCGAAAGATCGGCGTAGGGAGAGAGCGTGATGGTGATCGGTACGGTTGCCAGGTTGTTGGCTTCACCGTCGGGCCGCTCGCCGAGTTCGTTCGCGGCGTCGGAGACGACCAACAGATGCTTTGCACCCTGCAAGTGGACCGGGATCTCCAAGTCGCGGTCAATCAGGAGAGATTGCCCGGGCGAGAGCGGCTGAGAGATTTGAAACTGGCCGATCAACGGGTCGTCGGCGGAAACGGTCAGGTCGTCCGACAAATAGATGTGTTGTTGCCACGGTGATGCGACGCCCGAACCTTGGTTGACAAGTTCAAAACGGATCGGCAGGACTTGTCCGGAGTTGGCCGCGGCTGGCACGGCCAAGTTGGTCACAACCACGTCGGGGTGGGTGATTTGGATCGTGTCGCCGACCAGCCGATTGTTCGACTCGTACTGCCCTTCGAACAACCGCCCGGTGTCGTCGCTGACGATAACGATTCGGTAGTCTCCGTCGTCCAGGTCCGGCAAGTCGATCGTCATCATCGACAGATAGCTTTCGCCCGGCGCGAGCGTGCCAGCTTGAAAGACGCCTCCGACCAGATGCGAGATCTCCGGAGCCGCGAGCGATTGCAGGTAGATGCGATCGAACCAGCGGTCCGGGGTCGGTGCGTCGCCTTGATTGATCGCCGTCCAGGTGAACACGCTCGTGGTGCGCGGTTGACCGGTCGCCGGGCCGCTGATCGACGTCGGCATCAAGTCGACCAGCGGCGGAACCGTCAAAGCGAGCGGTGCGGAAACGAAGGTGTTGGCTTCGTCGGTTTCTTGAATCTGCGTGTCGTCGTCGATCGACGCGATCAAGTAGTACGTGCCGCTTTCGAGCGACTGGAGCAGCGGCAGCGATACGTTGATGTCGTGCCGATAGGATTCGCCGGCCGCGAGCGATGAATGGCGAACCGATGTGTGAAGTTGCAGGTCGCCGGCGTCCAGGACGGAATCGGTCGACAGGTAAATGCGATCGGTCCAGGGGCTGCCGCCCGCCACAGCGGTGCTTTCGTTCTTGACATCGAACTGTAACGGGACGTCAGCACCAAAGAAAAACTCGGTTGCCTCGGTGAACAAGAGCGTTCCGTCCAGCTCCAAATTCGGCAATGCCCAGTGGAATCCTCCGGAGGCCTGGTCTTGGACAAGTTCCCCGTTGATTTCGTCTCCGTCTTGATTCATCGGGTTGCCGACCCAGTCGAGCACGTCGGGGCCGATGGTCAGCGAGTAATCTCCGTTGACGAATCGCTGCCTTTCTGGACGCAGGATGAATCGGCGATCTGATCCGGGCACGGGCAGAACCGATTCGATTGCGATCGACGTGCTCCCCGGTCCGACCAATGAGACGTCATCCACGGTCAGCGAATCACGGTCAATGGGTTCGCTGAACTCGATGACGACAAACGGACCGTCGGGATCGTGCGCGCTGTCCGAGGCGGTGATCGAGACGACCGACGCCCCGCTGGAGAACCCCGTGACGAATCGGAGTGCCGTCGGCGACAACTCCGGTGTCAAATTCTGACTGCCGAAGTCGAGCCCCGTGTAGCCCGGCGACCCGCCATGTGACGCGTAGGTCATCACCAAGTAGCTGTCGTCGGGTTGAGGGTTGTGATCATTGACACGGGTGGTTCGGATGGTGCCGTCAAGCGTGACGGTGCCGGTGATATCCAACACGTCGTGATCGTCCACCGGCGTCACTCCGCCGATATCAAAGTTCAATTGCCCCGTGGCGGTCAGTGACAATGAACCGTCCAGGATCAGCTTCCCGTCGGGATCGACCCATCCCGCGACGACGACATCCGCCTGCACTTGTCCGTTGCCGGTGAGAACGGAATCGGATTCCAACGTCACGTTGCCGACGATCAATCCGGAGGGGCCAGCCGTCAGGTGCACGCCGGCAAGTGTCGCGCCGCCGGAAGAGTTACTGCCAAGATCGATCGTTCCGCCGTCGCGTGAGTCAACGGTGGAAAAACGATCTGACCCGGTCAGCGAGCCTGAGGAATGGTCGGAAAATGTCTGCAGGTCGCTCAACACGATCTGACTGCCGACACCCTCGCTGAGCAATTCGATCCGCCGCTGAGACGCATTGCCGACGTCCGGGTCTTGGATGGTTTGAACACCGGACAGATCGACAACGCCACCGGACAGGGCGTCGATGAAGATGCGGGCGTTGAAGTCGTCTCCGTTCTCAATTGCCGTGACCGTAGCGAGTTCAAGGCGGCTGCCCCGTCCTTCGGCACGAAGAACCGCGATTTGATTGGGCGCTGTTGTTGCGTGCCGGATGGATGTGACCGAGGGTAACGTGAGCGTGACGCCATCGCGGGCGATCAGTGTTGCCGAGTCGATGGCCGAAAGCAGCGGCGCGGTCGCCGTGCCGCCGCCAACGAGCGAAAGTTCGCCCGCGGAAAGATCGGTCAGTGCTGGCAGTGCGGCGGCGTGCCCATCGATCCGAATCGCGGTGCCGATGGCAGAGGTGAGGGCTGAAAACGAAAGCGCGGCGTGGCCCACGGCATGCAACACGCTGTTGGTTGCATCCTTGATCGAGTCAAATGCAAATGAACTTCCCGCATCGGCAAAGATCCGCACTCCGGTCAGCGACGCCAACACCGGCGCGATGATCGTGCCACCGCGGGTGACGGTCAGCGACGAGTGGCCGCCGGCGGTGTTCTGGGACGCCGGCGATTCACCGATGTCCACCAGCGAGGTCAGCGAGGACAGATCGATTTCGCTGGTCGGGCCGTCGGCCGAAACGTGCACGCCACGTCCGGACGTGTTTCCGCCGACCGGGTCGCTGATCTGCTGAACGCTGGACAGGTCGATCGCGCCGCCGTCTCGTGCCTCGATCAGGAGTTGGGATCGAAACGAGGAACCGCCTTGGATCTGCGTCAGATTGGGAAACGCAAGTCGGCTGCCGTTGCCGGATGCAATCAGCGTCCGCGTTTGGGAGCTGTCGGTCGTCGCGTGCGAATAGGTCGTGACCAACGGCAGGGAGAGCGCAATGCCGTCGGCGACATCGATGCTGGTTCCATCGATCGTTGCCAGTCGGCTGGTGTTGATTCGTCCGCCGGAGAGCAATTGGAGTCCGCCACGGGTCAACGAGGTTAACGCGGCGGTGTCGATGAAGCCGTTTTCGGACCGCAAGAAGGTTTCATCGGCAGACGACAGCGCGGGCAGTGTGACGGTTTGGCCGGTCACGTCGAGACGTCCGCGATCGAAGCTCTTGA
Organism: Stieleria maiorica; assembly: GCF_008035925.1. Classification (NCBI taxonomy): domain Bacteria; kingdom Pseudomonadati; phylum Planctomycetota; class Planctomycetia; order Pirellulales; family Pirellulaceae; genus Stieleria; species Stieleria maiorica. Next base: position 7,047,652 of record NZ_CP036264.1, on the reverse strand, counting down.
CCGCATTCAGCGGCACCCGGCTGTCCGCGTCGATGGTGACCGCGACGCCATCGAGTGTTTCGAGTGAATCGAGTGTGAACGCACCTCCGCCGCGGGCGATAAGTTCTGAATAGGAGAGCGGGTCAGCGGGCACCGACGCTTGGTCACGGAACGACGCCAACGATCGCAAGTCGATCGAACTGCCGGTGTCTTGGGACAGGATCGTGATCCCACGGCGCGCAGTGTTGCCTCCATCTCCATCGACGATCTCAGTCGCGGTCCCCAGATCGATGTGTCCGCCGGAATTGGCTTGGATGTTCAGCCGGTTTCCGAAGTTGGTGCCGCCGTGGATCGTTCGCAAAGACGGAAACACCAAGCGGCTGCCGGCACCTTGGACGGTCCAATTTCGCTGGACGTTGTTGGCGGTCGCGGCGTGATGGTAGGTGGTCAGGTGATTGAAGACCAACTCGGCGCCCTCTTCGACACGCAGGTTGCCGCCGTCGATGGCTTGCGGGCCGTCGACGACGAGCAACGCGCCCGGGCCTTGCGCGAGGAGCGTGGCACCGCCGGACAGGTTGAAGGGGCCGGAGAGCGTCGAGGCGGCGGCGGTGGTCAAGGAGCCGCCGATGAGGTTCAGGCCGCCGGGACCGTTGATGCTGCGGACGACTTGGTCACCGGCGTCGATCGTGACCGAGACGCCGGCGACCGCGAGATCGACATCATCCGACCCGCCGGGGACGACTCCGCCGCTCCAGTTGGCCGGATCATTCCAGTTCCCATCGCCGCCGATCCAGGTGACGGTTTGTGCCGCAGGGATCGATTCGGCGAAAGCGGATTGCGCTGGGGCGTTCGACGGATGTTCGTCTGTTGCTATCAGCGGGTTCGCGCCGGCGTCCGGGTCTGGATGCTCGGGTGCCCGTCGGCTTGCGTCAGACGGCTGATCGTCCTTTGTCAACGTCGTGTTGATCAGCGTCGTCAAGGCGGGCGCGATGATTTCAGCGCCGGCGACATCGAAGGTGGTTCCGCCGTCCCAGTGAAGGGTTGCCAGCAGATGTCGGGCTTCGAGTGTTTCAAACGGTGGTCGAACCAGCCCCTGGCTGATGCGTTTCCGGGCCTTCCTTGCCGCGGCGGTCCGACGCCGGTCCCGCCATGGGTGTCCAAACCCGGGCCGCCGCCGCGACCGGTCCTTTTTCCGTGCCATCAATGATGCCTTTCAAGTCGATTCGGCACTGGAACGGTGAAAGGCAACCGACTAGCACGTGGCCCTTGCGGCGTTCCCGGCCGAGAGATGGGAATAGGGTCGCAAAGGGCGAGGAACGCAAACGAAGCACCATCGGCGTGAATCGCAGCTAAAGTTCGACGCGGAATTTCCGCATCGACTGTTGGTTCGATTCACGCGCGTGCAAGGACAGAGACCAACGATCGCGTGCCCCCCCGTTTTTGCCGCGTCGGCCCATCCCTGCGACCCCCACAGGTTAGTGGTTTCGCCACCAATTGCAAGCTTGCTTTTGATCCCCTCCGGATTTAGCATTGGCGGCTCTGACATCAACGAACCCACAGGCCGATGCTTCACCGAATGCTTGATCACCGATCTCTTTGCTCGTCACTGATCGGAATGCTGGTGTGCAGTTGGCTGGTATGGTTCGACGTGCGCCCCTGCCCGGCTGTCGTCGTCGCCTACCTCACTCCTTCGCGCGCTGTCGCGGGCGAGCAATTCGAAAGCGACTTGATGCTCGCGGGATCGGCCGATGCGATCGGTGATGTGATCGAGTTGATCAATGTGGACATCGTCCAAAGCACCATCAATACGGCTGCACTGTCCGATTACTCACGGGTGCGTTTCGACGCCCGGCCGCAATTCGCCCTGTGGCATGACGGGCAACAATTCGGCAGCGGATCACCGGGGTTCGAATCGCAAATCGTGTTGGATTCCTTTCTACCGTCCGAGCCGATTCCTTATGAGATCACGACAACGGATCCGTTTTCCGTCGGCACGTTAACGTTTGACTTTGGCGGGCTCGGGTTGCAGCCCGGCGACACGATCACGTTGGACATCTTAGGCCGCGATGACGGCACCGCGACGCGGACGACATCGATTGCCATCCGTGCTTCGGGCGCTTCGGAGACGACGTTGGTCAACCCCGCGTTTTCGTCGCCGAACGGATCGGAAAAAAGCGTCTTCACGATCGCGACGGCGATTCCCGAACCCGGCCCGATCGTCTTCCTGGCAACGACGCTGTTGGGCGCTGTTGTCTGCCGACGTTCGCGCCGCCGGGCGTGATTCGGTTACAATCAAAAATGCTGTCCTGCAGGCAACGCTGGCCTTTTTTAAGTTCGATCCCCAAGTCGTGTTTGATGTCATCCTCGCCCCCACCATCGCCGTCCTCTGACGCGGCCCCCGCCTGGGAGTTGGCGAGGTTGTTTCCGCTGCAGGGACAATGGCGTGATGCGGACTTTTTCCGCCTGCCGACCGACCGCTTGGTGGAATTGTCCGCAGGCCACCTGGAGGTGTTGCCGATGCCGACGTGGATGCATCAGATGATCGTGGACTTTCTCGCCGGATTGCTGCGTTCGGCGAGCGCGGCGGTCGGCGATGGGGCGCGCGTGTTACAGGCGCCGCTACCGGTCAGACTTTTCGAAGGGACCATTCGCGAGCCTGACCTGTTGTATTTGACGCCACGGTGCTTTCCCCCATCGCCCACCGATTATCCGAGTCGATTGGATATCGCCGTTGAAGTCGTCAGTGAGGGAGTCGAGGCACGGCACCGCGACTACGTCGCGAAACGCGCGGACTATGCCAGGGGCGGAGTCCAAGAGTATTGGATCATAGACCCCTTTGATCGAATCGTCACCGTCTTGACGCTCGACGGTAACGCCTATGAAGAATTCGGCGTCTTTCGAACAGGAGAGACCGCGAGGGGAATCTTCTTGCCCCCGCTGGCCGTCCGCGTGGACGAGGTGATGCGGTTGGTCGACGACGTGACCTGAAAAGGGGGACGGGGGTGAATGGCACGGGGATCAAACTGAGCCGTCGGCGCTAGCCTCGGGCCTTACAAGCAGGCGCTAGCCTCGGGCCTTACAAGTCGCGAAGGGCAATCCAAGGCCCGCGGCTAGCGCCGTCGGCTCACTAAGCCCGTGCCCTTCGGAAAGCGGTTCTACATTGGGAGCTGCCGCAAGAAACTCTCGCCGAAGCGGCCGTAGTCTTGGCCGTCGACATCGTCGTCTCCATCGGAGTCGAAGATTGCGTTGAACGCGGGGTCGGTTGAGGGTCGCAAGAACGTCAACCCGAAGCGTCCGTAGTCCTGGCCGTCGACGTCTCGGTCGCCGTCGGAGTCGCCGAAGAAGCGGAAGAATTTGTCGGCCGGATCGGTGCCGAAGGTGAAGTCGTCGCCCCCATGTTGGTCGCCGTTTCCGTCCAGGCCGACGCCGCCGATCGTGACATGCGAGGCGTCGATGGTCAGACGATAGCGACCGTCGGCGAGACTGATTGCGGTGCCGAGGAACGATTCGACCGAAGGCCCCGAAGCAATTCCCAGCGTGAGTGTGGTGACGCCGTTTTGCACCGCGGTCGACGGAACGAGCGTGACGCTCTGCTGAGAATCCAGATTCATCAACTCGATCGCACCACTCGCCGAGTCATTGATCTGGACGGTTGAATCGAAGGTGATCTTCAGCGAATCGATGATGGAACGTTGCCGATCGCCGCTGCCGATTTGCACGTCGTCCACTGTGGGAGCATCATCGTTCAAGATCCTCCCCTGGGCTTGGCCGTTCCCGATCGTCGCGCCGACCGAACTGGTCATCGAGACCTCAAAGGTTTCGTGGGGTTCGGGCAGCCGGTCTCCGATGACGTCGACTTGCAGCGTTGCCGATGTTTCGCCAGGGAGGATCATCACCGAATGCGTTGTCGTCTTGTAATCGGCTCCTTCGGAAATCCGAAAGATCTCGCCGCCGATGTCGACGATGAACAGGTTGCCTGCTGCGTCTTCACCAAACGAGGCAATGGAGTTGATGCGTCCCACATCGGGTGTCAGCAGATCGGTCCAATCGGTGAAGTCGTCGTAGTTGGTGCCGTCGTGGGTTGTGGGGTCGGGAGAGTTGGGTCGGAGTGACCAGATGCGATTGTTGGAAAAGTCACCGAAGAAATAGTTGCCGTGAAGTTCTTCCAGAGGGCCGCGGTAGACGTAGCCGCCGGTCACCGAGTTTCCTTCGCGGTCTCCTGACCCGTGTTGATAATCGTAGATGGGATCGACTGCAAAGAGCGGTTTGCTGCCGGGGACATTGGGCGTGTCGATCGTTCCTTCGCGTCGACGCCAACCGTAGTCGATACCGCCGCCGCTGGTGGCCGGTTGGAAATTGATTTCTTCGCGTTGCGATTGGCCGACATCGGCGATGAGCAAGTCGCCGGTCTCTCGATCAAAGCTGTTGCGCCAAGGGTTTCGCAATCCGTAAGCCCAGATCTCGTCGTCACCGCCACGAGCGACAAACGGGTTGGAGGGCGGGATCGCATAGTTTCGCAACGCATCGCCGGGAAAATCGTCTCCATCGACGTCGATCCGTAAGATCTTGCCGAGCAGGTTGTTGGTGATGTCTTGGGCGTTGTCCAAGGGATCATTCCCCGAGCCTCCGTCACCGCTGGCGATGTACAGGTAACCGTCGGGGCCGAAATCGATCCAACCGCCGTTGTGGTTCGGATACGGTTGACTGAATCCGAGCAGGGGACGCGCGGAATCCGGGTCTGCGGTTTCGCCGTTTGCATTTGCCGTGTACTCGCGGATCAAGCTGGCACCGTTGGGGAGGGTCATGTTAACGAAAAAACGCCGGTTGGTTTCGTAGTCCGGGTGGAATGCCAATCCGAGCAAGCCGCGTTCACTGTTCGTGCTCAAATCCTCGACGACCAGAAACGGCGTCGGCGAGACGGTGTTGTCGGTCAGGTCTAGCTTTTTGATCGCCCCGGTCTTCTCGACGACGAACAAGGTGTTCGGTTCACCGGGGGCGTGCGTCACGTACAGCGGGGCGCCCAGACCGCTGGCAATCCGCTGGACAATCAGCGCGTCGGCGGTGTCATTGGCGATTTGAAAGTTGACCGTCACGGTTTCCTCCGCCGCCGCGGACAAACGGACGTCAAACGCCAACGTGGTCGGACCGGCATGGCCTTCGGTGACCGAAGCATCGGTGATGGAGACGCTCGGCGGGGCCGACTGGATCATCTCCTGCGCTACGTATTCGCTCGGTTGAATCGGACCGATAAACCCATCGCCCGACAACACGGCAAGTAATTCGCGCCGCTCCAGAGGCTCGCATCTCAGCTGTCGGACCTGTGGTTGCCTGGGGCTTCGGATCGGCTTCCGATTGTGACGTGACATGAACGCACCTGATGGGCTGGGCGACGAGCAAAAAGGATCGGGGACTAAATCGCACCGGAGTTGTCGCTGGTGTCCACGCCAGATCCGATCCCCTGACACGCGGAATACGAGTGGAGGGGCGGCGAAGGGCTGCACACCGACGGAGGGCCAATCATACCAGGGATGATGCCACGTTTCCCGAGTTTCGCCAGAGGACGCTGACCGACAAAGACAAGCGAGCCTGTGAACAGGCTATCATTGACCGCGTCGTCAGCTTCAACAGAATCCTGCCCCTTTTTCCCGGTTTTTGTCATGCCATCCAAGCTTGCCTCCGTCGTCTATTGCTGCGTCATCGCGTTTTCCGCGGTGAGCCAAGGCGTGATTGCCTCAGCGGCCGACAAGCCGAACGTGCTGTTCATTTTCTTGGACGATTTCGGCTGGCGGGACGCCGGTTTCATGGGCAGCGACTTTTACGAGACGCCGAATCTGGACGCGTTAGCCGCTCGTGGCATGGTGTTTACCCATGCCTATGCCGGCGCTGCGAATTGTGCCCCATCGCGTGCGTGCCTGTTGTCCGGTCAGTATTCACCGCGTCACGAGATCTACAACGTCGGGACGTCGCGGCGGGGCAAGCGAACACACGGCCGCTTGATGCACATCCCCGGTACCGACACGTTGCGAACCGACATTCGCACTTGGGCCCACTGTGTCCGCGAGGCCGGTTACCGGACCGGCACGATCGGGAAGTGGCATCTCAGCGACGATCCGATTCCATACGGGTTCGATTTTAATTTCGCCGGCACCCACAGCGGAAGCCCGCCACGGGGCTACTATCCCCCTCACGGCAACATCCCCGAATTGGCCGACGCCCCCAAGGACGAGTACCTGACCAATCGCTTGACCGATGAAGCGATCGAGTTCATCGGCCAGGATTCCGACCGGCCGTGGTTTCTGTATTTGACCCACTTCGCCGTGCACACGCCGATCCAAGGCGAGCCGGAGTTGGTGAAGAAGTACCAGCAGAAACAGCCCGGCCAGCTGCACGACCATCCGGTCATGGCGGCGATGATCGAAAGCGTCGACCGGGGCGTCGGACGGATCATCGACTCGATCGATTCACTGGGACAGACCGAGAACACGATCATCGTGTTCACCAGCGACAACGGTGGCTACGGGCCGGCAACATCGATGAAACCGCTGAAGGGTTACAAGGGGACCTACTACGAAGGCGGCATACGCGAACCGATGTTCATCGTCTGGCCCGGGGTGACGAAAGCCGGCACGACCTGCGACGCACCGGTGATCAACCTGGACCTGTTCCCGACCTTTTGCGAGATGACCGGGGCGAAGCTGCCCGATCAACCGATCGACGGCGTCAGCCTTTGTCCCCTGTTGGCCGGCGAGCCCGATGGCGTGTTTGAGAGCCGTTCGTTGTTCTGGCACTTTCCGGCATATTTGCAGAGCTACCAGCGTCTCGACGGGCAGCGTGACCTGCTGTATCGATCGCGGCCCTGCAGCATCATCCGCAATGGGACATGGAAACTGCACGAGTATTTCGAAGACGGCGGATTGGAACTGTACGACTTGCAGGCCGATCCGGGGGAGTCGACGAATCTGGCCGAGTCGCAGCCGCAGCAACGCGAGCGATTACACGGATTGCTGAAGACCTGGCGAGAATCGACCGGTGCCCCGGTGCCGACCGAGCCGAACCCCGACTTTGACGCCGACGACGAGGCACGGGAGATCGCCCGACGCCTGAAAAAACGCGACGCTTGAAAAAATCGAGGGGAGCCGATAGCCTGAGATTTGGCAATCGAATTCGCGTGGGAAGGGATGTGATGGAATTAAATACCGAGCAAACACGTGCCGCCGAATTCGATGGGGATGACGTGCTGGTGCTGGCCGGCGCGGGGACCGGCAAGACGAGCACGATCGTCGCGCGCGTCGTCCATCTGACGCAGACCGGCGTCGACCCGCGGCGGATTTTGCTGTTGACCTTCACCCGCCGCGCCGCCCGTGAGATGCGGCATCGGTTGACCCAGCAGATCGGTTCTTCGGCCAAGACCGTGCCCACCGGAACCTTTCATAACTTCTGTTTGCAATACCTGCGTCGTTGGCCGGATCTGTTCGAATGCGGTTCGCTGACGATCATCGACCGCGACGACCAATTGCAGCTGATGAAATTGGCCCGGGCGAACGTCGTGGGCAAGGACGCCGGGTTCCCCAAGTCGGCCGAGTTGGCGAATTATTATTCCTACGCGCGAAACACCAATCGTCCGACGGCGGAATACCTGACCGAATTCACCGATTACGATGAGGACGCGATCAAGCGGATCAGCGCCGTCCTGCAGGATTACACCAAGCGCAAGCAGGAGTGCCGCTACTTCGATTACGACGACATCTTGCATCTGTTTGCCAAACAGTTACACCGCAGTCGGATCGTGCGGGAAAAGATGCAGTCGCGCTATGACCACATCCTGGTCGATGAGATGCAGGACACGAACCCGTTGCAGTGGTTGATTCTGGATGGCATGCGCGACCCGGCGAAGTTGTTTTGCGTCGGCGATGACGCCCAGAGCATTTACGCATTCCGCGGTGCCGATTTTCGCAATGTGCATTCCTTCACCGAGCGTGTGCCTGGGGCACAGGTGCTGAAGCTGGAACAGAATTACCGCAGCACCCAAGAGATCTTGGATCTGTCCAATTGGCTGCTCGACCAGTCGTCATTGGGCTATGACAAACACCTCCGCGCCGCTCGCGGGGCCGGCGTCAAACCGGTTCTGGTCGAAGTGGACAGCGACTTTGAGGAGGCCGACTGGGTGGCGTCGGATTTGATGCAGCGACACGAGGAGGGCGACCCCTGGCGCGAGCACATGATCCTGACGCGAAGTGCGTGGGCCGCCCGCAGTACCGAAGCTGCCTTGATCGAAAACGACATCCCCTATCGATTCATCGGCGGGACGCAATTATTGCAATCGGCGCACGTCAAAGATCTGCTCAGCTTGCTGCGTGTGATCGACAATCCGGCCGACCAACTGGCCTGGATGCGTTACCTGACGCTGTGGCCGCGGATCGGTGAAAAGACGGCGGCCAACACGATCGGCAAACTGCTGACATTGCCGGACATCAAAACGATCGCCAAACTTTTGGCCGACCGCTACAAAACCAATCCACGTCTGGCCGAATCGATCGACGAGTGCCTGAAGTGTTGGCAGCGCCCCAGTGATGTGATCGGGGCCGCGACCGACAAGATGACGCCGCTGCTGGAAAAAAAATACGACGACTGGGACCGACGCAGCAAGGATTTCGTACTGTTGCGTCGCTTGGCGGCCAAGCATCCGTCGGTCGGCGAATTTCTGGAAACGTACACACTCGATCCGATCACCGAATCGGAAGCCAGCAACGAAGACATCGATGATCTGGTGACACTGATCACGGTGCACAGCGCCAAGGGGACCGAGGCGCCGGTGTGTTACTTGATCGGCGTCCAACCGGGGAATTATCCCCACGCCCGCAGCATCGGGGACGACGACAAAGAGGAAGAAGAACGGCGGGTGTTGTACGTCGCGATGACCCGTGCCCAGAACGAGTTGTTTTTGACCGGTTCGCTGCGTTCCCATGGTGCTTACGTCCCACACCACAACCGGTTTTATCAATCCGGCGGCTCGAACACCCAGCCGTATTTTTTGAAGGACTTGCCGCCGGGGTTGGTCCAATCGGATCTGGATATCGACACCGATCCGTTTGACGCGCCGATCACCTCGTTTCGGGGGTGATAGCTGGCGTTTCATTCCCCAAGATGCTCAGCGGGGCGGGGAAGAAATGGCAGAATGATTCGGGGCAGAATGATTCGGGGCAGAATGATGGGGGCAAAACGATGGGGGGCAAAACGATTGCCGGGTGCCGTGCCCCGATTTGTGAGATGATGGAAGTCTGGTGTCAGTGGGCGATGCCTGAGAGACCGATCGACGGCGGGCCGAGCGTGGGCTGGGCAGGACCGATCCGTGTCCATTCGGTCTCGCCAATCTTCTTACCTTCAAAATTTTCCTACCTCTCCATTTGCCACCTCGAAGGGAATGTCGAGTGACCTGGCACAGGCGCCTGGATTCGGAAAAATCAACAAGCCGTTGGCGAATTCCGCTACGGCGGGATCATCCCGCGATCACCAGGATCGCGGTGTCGGCGTTCAGGTTCGGATCGTCGTCGGCGTCGATTCGCTTGCCCTGCGACGCGTCGACGTAGATCTCTTTCTCCAAACGCAGGGACATCTGATCGCAAAGATCATGCACGTCGGCGATGCTGGGGAACCTTCGGTTGGGCGTGTTGTACCACTCAAAGCCGAACTCGCCGGGGGCTTTGGGCGACCGCCCTCGGATGACGTAGTCCTCGCGCAACTTGCGATAGGCGAAGTTGGGAAAACTGATGATGATCCGCCGACCGACGCGAATCATTTCCTGGAACAGCATCTCGACACTGGCGACCGCTTGCAGGGTCGCACTCAGGACAACCACGTCGAATTGGTTGTCGATAAAGGCGGGCAGACCGTTGTTCAAGTCATAGTCGATGACATGCATGCCCCGATGTCCGGTTTTGACGATGCTGTCCTGCGCGACTTCGACGCCGACCAGTTTCTGGTGACCCCGCTCGCGAAGCGCGGCCAACAGGTGGCCGTCACCACAACCCAGGTCCAGCACCGACGCGCCGGCGGGGATTTCGGCCAGAATCAGTTCTTCGACGTCGGAAACCGATGCCGGTGCCGAGTCGATGTCGCCGAGTCGGGCCTGGACCAGCGGAGCGTACTGGGCGATGTCGTCGGCGATCAAGAACGAATCGTGGCCGCGCGGCGTGGTGATTTCTGCGTAGGTCACGGGCTTGTCAAGCGCGGTGAGCGCGTTGACGATGTCGCGTGATTGGTCACTGGTGAACAGCCAGTCGCTGCTAAAGCTGACGACCAAAAACTGGCAGTCGGCATCGTTGAACGTTTCCATCAACTGCAACCGATTGGCACCCAGGTCGTACAGATCCATGGCCATCGTCAGCGTGACATAGCTGTTGGCGTCAAACCGCGTGGTGAATTTTTGGCCCTGGTGCGCGAGGTACGAACCGATGCTGAATCGTTGTTCAAAGATCGTCGCGATCTCGCGTGGGTCGTGTCGATCCGATCCGAACTTTTGTTCCATCGCTTCGGTCGACAGGTAGGTGACGTGGCCGAGCATCCGCGCGATCGCCAGTCCCGTGGTGGGCCGCTTGGGCTGGTCGTAGTATTGACCGCCGTAAAAATGCGGATCGGTTTGGATGGCGTTGCGGCCGATGATGTCGAACCCCAACGCTTGGCTGGTCAACCGGGCGCTGGAGGCGATGACGACGCACAGGTCGGTCGAATCGGGGTGCTTTGCGACCCAGGTCATCGCCTGGTGGCCGCCCAGCGAGCCGCCGATGATGGCGTGCCAGCGGGTGATGCCCAGGTGGTCGGCCAACATCCGTTGGACGGTGACCATGTCGCCGACAGTGATCCGCGGAAAACTGGCACCGAACGGACGACCGGTTTGCGGATCGATGTCGCTGGGGCCGGTCGTGCCGCGACACCCGCCCAAGACGTTGGGACAAACGACAAAGAACCGATCGGTGTCGACCGGTTTGCCCGGTCCGATCAGATCGTCCCACCAGCCCGGATCGTCCTGGGGGTCATGTCGTGCCGCGTGCGAGTCGCCCGAGACGGCATGGCAAATCAACACGGCGTTGGAGGCGTCGGCGTTGAGCGTGCCCCAGGTTTCGAACGCGCAGCAGACGTTACTCAGCCGTCCACCGAGCTCCAGCGTCACGTCGCCGTCGAAGGTCACCGAACGGACGTGCTTGAGCGGTCCGGCGACACGGTCGTCATCGGTGCTGGCGAACAGATCGGTCGTGGACTCGCTTTGGCTCACGTTGCCGCGGCGAGCGCCTGTTTCAGGTCATCGATGATGTCATTGACGTCTTCGATGCCGACCGAAATCCGGATGTATTCGGGAACGACACCCGCTTTAGCCTGTTCTTCAGGTGTCAATTGCTGGTGCGTCGTGCTGGCCGGGTGAATCACCAACGTCTTGGCGTCGCCGATGTTCGCCAGATGCGAGCACAGCTTGCACGCGTTGATGAACTTTTTCCCGGCTTCCATTCCGCCCTTGATGCCGAAGCCCATGATCGCGCCTTGGCCGTGGGGCAGGTATTCCTGTCCGCGCTGGTAATCCTTGTGCGATTTCAGTCCCGGGTAATTCACCCATTCGACCGCGTCGCTGGATTCCAGGAACTCGGCCACCTTGAGTGCGTTTTCGCAGTGCCGGGGCATCCGCAGATGCAGCGTTTCCAAGCCCTGCAGAAACAGGAACGCCGCAAACGGACTCATCGCCGCCCCGGTGTCGCGCAACCAGTGGGTTCGAGCATGAATCAGGTAGGCGATGTTACCCATCGGACGCAGGTGTTCTTCGAAGACCGCGCCGTGGTAGGACGGCGACGGTCCGCAGAACTCCGGCCATTTTTCGGGCTGATCGGCCCATTTAAAATTACCGCTATCGACGATCGCACCACCGATGTGCGTGCCGTGACCGCCCAGGAACTTGGTGGTGCTGTAGATCACGATGTCGACCCCATGCTCGATCGGCTTGAGCAACATCGGTGTCATCACCGTGTTGTCGCACAACAACGGGATCGCGCCGTGGGGGGCACTGTGCGCGGCATCGGCGATGGCTTTGAAATCCGGCACGTCGTTCTTGGGGTTGCCGATCGATTCCATGTAGACCAAACGCGTGTTCTCGTCGACCAAACCATGGATCTGTTCGGGATGGTCGGGATCGAAGAAGCGGACTTCGATGCCCAAGTTCTTGAGTGTCTGCGTGAACAGGGTCCAGGTGCCGCCGTAGAGCGAGGTGCTGCTGACGATGTTTTGTCCGCTGTGGGCGATCGTCAAAATTGCGGCCGTGATCGCCGCTTGCCCGGAGGCAAAACACAACCCGGTCACACCGCCATCGAGTGCCGCCAGACGTTTTTCCAGCACGTCGACGGTGGGGTTCATCAACCGGCTGTAGATGTTCCCGAATTCGGACAGCCCGAACAGTGCCGCGGCATGGTCGGTGTCGTTGAAGGTGTAGCTGGTGGTTGCATAGATCGGCACCGCGCGAGCGTTGGTGGTCGGGTCGGGCTCTTGGCCGGCGTGCAACGCCAGGGTTCCGGGGCGGTAGTTCTCGCTCATCAATTCACTTTCCTGGGGACGGTATTCTGTCGAGAGGGGCGAACAGTGTAGGGCAATCCGATGGGGCTGACCACGGTGCGATCGGTCGCCGGCCGAAGACGAGCGCAGCGAACATCGTCGACGGATTGTTGACTGAATTAGCCGTATGGCGCGAGCCTACGGGCGACGGTCAGCAATTCTGTATGCCGGGTGTCCGTACGCTCGCGCGAAACGGCTGATCCCTCGTGTGACCAGATCAATTCAACTAGCCATCGCATCTGGAACGCTCACGTGAATTGACAGGCTGGAAGCCTATCCCACGGTTACTGCAACACGACGTCGACCGATTCGGTCTGACCCTCTCGCAGGTATTCAACGGTGACGGTCTGGCCGACAGAGTGGCGTTCCAACGCTTCCAGCATGTCGTTCATGTCGCGCACCGTTTTTTCGCCGATCTTTTGGATGATGTCGCCGGGTCGGACCAAGCTGGACTGGCCGATCACGGTTTCCCGCAGTCCGGCGCGATCGGCCGGACCGCCGGGGACGACGTGAAAGATCAACACACCCTCGACGCCCAGTCGCTGTGTGACCGCATCACTGAGTTCGGCGATCACACGGACGCCCAACTGCGGCGGCGCGTAGCGGCCGTTGGCGATGATTTGCGGGACGACTCGGTTGACCGTGTCGACGGGGATGGAAAACCCGACACCGGCCGACGTGCCCGAGGGGCTGTAGATGGCGGTGTTGACGCCGATCAGCCGCCCGGCGCTATCCAACAACGGGCCGCCGGAGTTGCCGGGGTTGATCGCGGCGTCGATCTGGATCACGTCTTCGATCGAACGGCCGGTGGGGCTGTCGATCGAGCGGCTTTTGGCAGAAACCACACCGGTGGTCAGGGTTTGATTGAGCCCGAAGGGATTGCCGATGGCGAACACCGCCTGCCCGACCAACAGGTCACCGCTGGTGCCGATCGCGACGGGAAGCAGCTTTGCCGCCGCCGCGTTGATCTTGAGCACGGCCAAATCGTGGTCGGCCGATCCGCCGATCAGCGTCGCTTCGTAAGACGATTGGTCCCACAGCACGACCTTGGCCGAAGACGCTTCTTGCAGGACATGGAAGTTGGTCACGATGTGGCCGAATTCGTCCCACATGAAACCGCTGCCCGACCCCGCGTCGACTTCGATCGCCCGCCGCGAAAACGGGCTGGCGATTCGCGATCGGGTCGTCAGGTAGACCACCGATGGACTGACCGTGCGGAACAGTTCGACGGTCGACTGTTCGAATTCGGCCAGTTCACCTCGCGGGGTGACCGTGCGGGGCGTGCCGCTGGCGGCCATGCCGACCCCCAGCCAGACGCGAAGGGTCGGCCAGACAAAGACGACGGCCACGACCGTCAACAACAGCCAGGTCAGGCGGAGTTGGCGTCGCAGATCGATCGCGTCTTCGGACTGCATCGGTATCAACCCATGTCGATTTCGTAGCCGCTGCGGTACGGCCGGGCGAGCATGCTGTTGGCTTGCGAGTCGCCGACGATCTGTTCGCTGTGGTCGTCCCACTTCAGCTCACGGCCGCCCAGACGAGCGCTGATGCCGGCCAAGTGGCACACGTTCAGCATTTCCATGTGGGTGTGCACGTCACTGATCGGCTCGGCGCGTTCCTTGGCACAGTGCAGGAAGTTTGCCCAGTGGGCCGCACGCTCGTTGCGTTCCATCGGCAGGTTCTTGTAGACCTTGGCGATCGCGTCTTCGGGCAGCGGGTTGTCTTTCAATTCTTCGACGGGCTTGCCGACCAGTCGGCCTCGGTTGACGAAGATCTTGCCCTTGTCGCCGCTGATCAAGACGCCGTTGTCGGTGTCGTTGCGGATGATCATCTTGGTGCCACCGGGATACATCACGTTGAACAGGAACGAGGTCGCGGTGTTGTAGCGATCGTTCTGTTGCGGGACGCCGTCTTTGAATTCCACCGGATGTTCGGCGGTGCCGCCGATCGACAACGGGCCTGCCGTTTGACCGTTCAACTTGAGCGCCCAGTTGCAGATATCGACGTGGTGCGCGCCCCAGTCGGTCAGTTTTCCGCCGCTGTACTCGTACCACCAGCGGAATTCGTAGTGGCAGTTCGTGTTGCCGCGGCCGCGATTTTTTTCGCTCGGCAGGTTGCGGTAGTCGACCAGGGGCGCCGGGCCCAGCCAGCGATCCCAGTCCAAGCCTTCGGGCACATCGGCGACGGGAATCGGCGGGCTGGTCGGAGCACCACCGATGGCCGCTTGGACTTCGTGGATTTTCCCCAGTCGTCCTTCGTTGACGATCGCCATCGCTTTGACAAACAGATGGAACGTGCTGCGCTGCTGCGTGCCGACTTGGACGATGCGTCCGGTTTCCTTTTGGACCTTGCGAATCAATTTGCCTTCGTCGATCGTCAACGTGAGCGGTTTTTCACAGTAAACATCTTTTCCGGCCAGCATGGCTTCGATCAGCGGCTTGGTGTGCCAGTGATCGGGGGTCGCGATGTGGACCGCATCGATGTCTTTGCGGTCGAGCAGTTCGCGATAGTCGACCGATTCAACGGCCTTGCCGCCGCTGTGTCGCTGGTTGAATGACTGGAGGCGACCGAGGTCCACGTCACTGATGGCGACGACGTCCACCCAGTCTTTGGCGCTGTTCATGTTGCCGCCGGCCATGCCGCCGGCGCCGATCACGCCCATCGCGACACGATCGTTCTTGCTCTTGGTTTCATCGGCCAGAGTTTTCGGCGCCGAATAAAAATACGGGACCGAAGCGGCGGCGGTGGCGGCCGCGGCGGTCTTGAGGAACTGGCGTCGCTGCTGGCCGGAATTCAATTTGGATCGCTGGGTCATCGGACTGCCTGATGATGGGGTGAGTGGGAATCGGGGGATTTGATTTCGCGGTCGCGAGGGTAAAGACCGCCGACGATCGCTGAGAGGATGTTCAAATGAGGGCACATTGGAGATCGCTCGCCAAGCCCTATGGTAAAGTTCCAGCGCCCTATGGTAACTGGAAAGGGGCCCCGTGGGGCAGTCGTTGGACCAGAGAAAAATGACCGTCGCGTAGACGAATGAAAGGAGAAGAAAGCGGTGAGATTCAATTGCCCGATGTGCGGAAAAGACTACCAGGCGGACGATTCAATGGCTGGAAAACAGGTCAATTGCAAGGCCTGTCGACAGACATTCCGTGTCCCCGGTGGAGATCCGGTGGGAACGGCCGGCGGTGATTTCGCGGTGGATTCGACCGCCGACGGCGACGACCGGTTTTCCGCCGGCGAGGTCGAAATGAGCACGGCGCCGGTGACGATGCGCGGCGGTCAGTCCGGCGACGGCGTCAACCGCAGCAGTGACGAAATCGATTACGAAGTCTTCGGTCACGAAACCCAGTACGTCGAGATCACGCTCGACCCGGGGGAGCAGACGATCGCCGAAGCCGGGGCGCTGATGTACATGACCGACGGGGTCGAAATGGCGACCGTTTTCGGCGACCCTTCCAAGCAGGATAGCAGTCTGTTCGGTAAAGTCCTTTCGGCGGGAAAACGGGCGCTGACCGGTGAAGCGCTGTTCATGACGACGTTCACCAACCAGGGCCGCGGACAGGCCAAAGTGGCTTTCGGCGCACCCCATCCGGGACGCATGATCCCCTTGCACCTGGATCAATTGGGCGGAGAAATCATCTGTCAAAAAGACGCCTTTTTGTGCGGCGCTCGCGGGATCACGGTGGACATCGCCTTTCAAAAGAAAATCGGTGCCGGCTTGTTCGGCGGCGAAGGCTTTATCATGCAACGGCTCAAAGGCGACGGCATCGCCGTCATCCACGCCGGCGGAACGATGATGTACCGCGAATTGGATCCCGGTGAGACGCTGCGGTTGGACACCGGCTGCCTGATGGCGATGGGGCCCTCGGTGCACTACGACATCCAGTTCGTCGGCGGACTGAAAAATGCCTTTTTCGGCGGCGAAGGCCTGTTCCTGGCGACCGTCCGGGGCCCCGGCCCGGTCTGGTTGCAATCCCTGCCGTTTTCGCGGTTCGCCGGACGGCTGGCCGCGGCGATTCCCAGCGGCGGAAACACCCGCAAGGGCGAAGGCTCGCTGCTGGGCGGGTTGGGAGAAATGTTTATGGGGGATTGAATCCAAAGGAGCCAGGAGAGGGATGGCAGAATGATTCGGGAGGTGGAGCCTCTAATTTCGTGTGTTCCCAGGCAGAGCCTGGGAACGTGGGGCAAACGGGCATTGAAACCATCAAAGCGTCACGGGTTTGCTTTTTGGGGCCCGGCTGCGATAACTAACCATATTGATCCCACCGGCCACTTTGCCCCAAAACACCTGCGAGCCCTCCGATGTCCGACTCGACCGAATCTCTCGAATCACAATTGGCGACCGCCATCGAACAGCGCGACGCCGTTCTGGTTCGCCAATTGTTTGAAGCGGCAGAGTTCGTGCTGCTGACCATGTCGGATGATGAAGACGACGACGACGAAGGTGCCAACGTCTTCAGCACCGACCTGGATGGGATGCACTTGGTCGTCGCATTCACCAGCGAACAAACCGCCGGCGACTTCGTGCACTCGATGGAAGAGTACTACGAAGAGGGGGACGAAATCGAAGGCTATGTGCTCGACGGTGACGCGCTCTTGCAGTACATGCCGCCCGAACACGGATTGTTCCTGAACCCCGAAAGTGAACAGTCGCTGGTGATCGATCACGAATTGCTGGAACTGGTGCAAAAGTCCGAGGTTTGACCCCCAATCCCTACCAAGCGCCGCCGTCGGATTCCTTTGCCGGCGGGGCTTCGCCGCCGCCGAGTCACTTCGTTCCGCGCCGCTTGGAATTCCAAGGCGAACTGACGCGGCAGCATCATCGCGATGCGGTCACCCGAGCCGGAATCCGGACCGATTACCGCACTGCGACACGCGGCATGTTGGCACTGGCCGGCGCTTACGCCTTGGCAACCGGCATCCTGACGCTGGCACTGGGCGACGTGGATTTCGACAGTGTCGCTCGTGTGACCCTCTCGACGCTCGTATTGGTCGCCGGCATTCTGGTGTTTTGTCGGCATCAACGCTGGTTGATCGGAACCCGGATCCCGGGGTTCCAGCTTGCCACGGGCCCGATCCGAGGCTGGATCGACGGCGACGGTCTTTGGATCGAAACCGAGCAGAGCAAAGCTTACCAGCCGCTTTCCAAGCTCGTCGCCTGTGCCGCCACGCACGACCTGTGGGTGCTCAGCTTTGCCAAAGAGTTGACGTTCTGGCAAACGCTTCCCATCGATGCGTTCACCGACCCGGCTTTGGCACGCAGCGTCGCAGCGGACTTGCAACGAGCCTTTCCACCGGCGCCGCCGCAGATGATCGACCCGCGAAAGCAGGCGTCGCCGGAAGGGGACTGCCTGTTTTCGACGGTGGGAGATGCGGTGCGGTTTGAAGGACCGTTTTATGAGGACGACGCCCAGGGCACCCGGTTGTTAAAGGCGACCAAGCAGACCGTGCGGCGGACTTGGTTCTCGCTGGCCGTGTTGCTGATCAGCTTATTGGTCAGCATCTTGATCCTGGCCGGCTTTCGCACCCTGTACCTCGGACTCGCGTTTGTGTGGATCGGATTCCTATTGACCGGAATCGTTTACCGCGTTCGACGGACGCGGCGTGAGGCGTCCGAAAACGGCAGGCTGATCGCCTGGTGTTCCAAGGGTTGGCTGGATGACGAAGGCTACTTCGCGATGACGTCGCTCGGTCAGACCCGAGCGGCGTGGCAGTTCTTCGATCACTATGAAATCACCGACGATACGATCGGACTGTACCCCCACCCGAACGACACCGCATGCTGCCTGGTGTCGCGAGCGCAGTTTGCCGGTGCGAACGACTGGGATCGAGCGACTGCGATGGTGCGGTCAAAGGTCGCGCCGTCTAAGGACTGCCAGCGGGAAGTGTAACGGGCTGTCGATTTAGTGAGCCGACGGCGCTAGCCGCGGGCCTAGCGGTGCCAGCATCGCCCTTCGAGGCCCGTGGCTAGCGCCATCGGCTCACTCTTGTTTCGGTTGCGATTCAATCGACAGCCCCGTAAGCGGCTGGTTGATTGAATCAGCCGGATGGCGCGAGCCTACGGGCGCCGGTACGTTTTCTTGGTGTCGCAGGCCCGTACGCTCGCGCGAAACGGCTGATCACGTGTGTGATCGGATTCAACCAACAGGCCGGTCGACGAGCGGGACAGGGGCGTCTGTGGGAAAGAAAGAGGAATCGCCGGCGCGGCCACCTCGCCGTGGATCCCCACGCATGCTTGACGAGTCGCGGGGCAGGCACGTAGCCTGTCGCGATGCAGTTCCTGATTCAATACGCGATTCGCTGGCGATTGGCCTTGATGGCCGTCGGGATCTTCACGCTGGCCGCCGCGTATCCGGTCTCCACCCGCCTGACGACCGAACAAAGCGTGTCGTCGTTGTTCGGAGATGAAGACGTCACGCTCCAGCAATACGAAAGTCTGAAACGCTGGTTCGGCGAAGACGACGTGCTGGTCCTGATGTACCGCGACGAAGCCTTGCCGACGCCGGGCGGAATCGAGCGTAGTCGCCGCTTGACCGAAAAGATCCGCGCCCTCGATGGAGTCACGGCCACGCTTTCGCCCTGGGTGCTCAATGAAGCCGCCGAGGGAATGAACAAGGCCAAATTGTTGCCGTTCGGCCTGGGTGCCGATGCCCCGGCCGACGAAACGCCGAAGTTGATGCGGCCGGATGATCCGGTCGGCAAAGGTCTAAGCGACATCTTTTCCGGCTACACCCATTCGGCGGACTATTCGCACGCGGCGGTCGTGGTGATGATCGATGATGCGCAAACCGCCACGACCGTTGCCGGGCTGCGTGAGATCACGTCCTGGTGGTCCGATCAACCCATGGTCGACGGCGTTTCGCTGGTTGGCGAGCCGGTGCTTGTCGATGAAGCATTCGCGCTCGTGCGGCGTGACGGAGCGCGTTTGGCAGTCGTCACCGTCGCACTGCTGTCGCTCGTGCTGACGTTTGCGCTTTTGGACTTGCGATTGGTGTTGCTGTTGGCGTTGGTGATCGGATGGTCGGTGGTCATCACCAAAGCGACGATGTACACCGCCGGCATCTCGCTTTCATTGATCGCATCGATCCTGACGGCCATCGTCACGGTGGTTGCGGTCACCGCGGTGCTGCATTTGGGCGTGCGTTACCACAGTCGCCGCGGACGCGGGTTTTCTGCGATGGAATCGACCGAAGAAGTGATGCAGCGGATGGCCGCGCCGATCTTTTGGACCTGTGCGACCGATGCGGCCGGCTTCCTGGCGCTCTGGTTCTCGGAAATCCTGCCGGTCCGCCAGTTCGGATTGATGGTCGCGTTGGCGGCGATGAACGTGTTCGTCGCCATCTTGCTGTTCACCCCGACCTGTCTGCTGCTACCGGAACTGGGTTGGATCCGGCGAATCATCCCGACACGTCACCTGTTGACGCGAACGCTGCGTCGACTTTGTTTTCGCGTGGCCGCCTGGTTCGCAGGACATCGCAAAGGGACGGTTACGGGTGCCGCCGTGCTGATCCTTGTGGCCATCGGGGTCGTCACGCGGGGAGAAACCGAGACCAGCTTTTTGAAGAACTTTCGCCCCGACAGCACGATTGTCAAAGACTATGGCAACGTCGAAGAGAATCTGGGTGGAGCCGGCGTTTGGGACCTGGTGCTGGACGTACCCGAGACGCTTTCCAATCCATTCCTGGCAAAGGTTCAGACGCTCGAGCGTGACCTGCTGACCGAGCTTGGCGGCGACCAGGGACTCAACAAAGCGATCAGCATCGCCGACGCCACCGAAGTGCTTGGGCGTTCGACGGCCGGAAAGTGGATGCCGGCGCCGGTGCGGATCGCCGCGATGCGGACTCGGTTGCCTTCGTTCATCGGCGCGTTGATTTCCGACCCGGTCGGCCCGCCGCCACAGCGGCGAAAGCTTCGGATCATGCTGCGCAGCGCCGAAGGATTGCCGGCCGACACGAAACGCAAACTCATCGGCGACGTCCAACGGATTGCAACCGAACATTCGCAACGTTGGGAATCCGAATCACGTCAAGAAAAATCCGACACTGCGGCCGACGAAGGCGTCACCGTGACCGGATACTACGTGATCATGACGCGTCTGGTCGACCAGTTGGTGTCGGACCAGTGGCGCTGCTTTCTCGCTTCAGCCCTGTTGATCTGGATGTTGATGGGCATTGCGACACGGAGCGTGCGTCTGGCGACGGCGGCTCTGGTGCCGAATTTGTTGCCGGCGTTCTTGGTCTTGGCCGCCGTTTCGCTCGGCGGCGGCCGCATCAACATGGGCGCGGCGATGATCGCCGCGGTGTCCGTGGGATTGTCGATCGACGGTTCGGTGCACCTGCTGACGGTCTATCGCCGCCGCAGGTCGATCGGCCGCACGCCGGGTCAGGCCTGTGTTTCCGCGGCCGGCAATATCGGTGCCCCCGTGATGCTGGCGACCTTCGCACTGGTCGCCGGATTCAGTGTGCTGTCGACCAGCGAGTTCATCCCGACGGCAACCTTCGGAACGCTGGTCGCCTGGACGCTGGTGATCGGAACGCTGATCAACCTGAGCGTCCTGCCGGCGCTGGTTCGATTCTTGGATCGTTAAGGTTGGGGGCGTCGCTCGTCCAGCCACGCCTGCTCCGGAACACGTTCAGGATGCTCGCGGGCCCAATCGGGCTGGGGGAACCACCGCAGTCCACTGATTCGCGGATACGTCTCCCAGACGTCGGCTTGCTCCGGATCGGTGACGCGGACGTCACCGGTCTGTCGCAGGTAGTCTTCCAGCATTGACGACAAACGGTCACGCAGCGATCCGAACGCTGGATCGGCAGCCAGATTGTTCATGCAGTCGGGATCGCTTGCGATGTCATAGAGCTCTTCGGCCGGACGCAAGGCGACCGACAAATCCAACAGCCGCGCGATGCCCGGCTGATCCTTGTGGGCGATCATCCAATCCAACGTCGGGCAGGCATCGATATCGTGATAGCCGCCGTCGACCGGTCCCAACTGGGCATCGACCAGCTGCCCCTGTTGGTCGTATTTGGCGTGGCTGTATTTTCGCGGCGCGCCGGCCGGAAATCGCTCGGGCGCAAAGTTGCGAATGTACAGGTGGGTGTCCGTTCGGATGCAACGACAGGGGTACCCCAAGGTGTTGAAACGAGACGACGAGTGTCGTTCGCGCCCGCTATACACCGCCGTGCGTGGCGTCGTGACCTTGTCCGCTTGGCTGGCGTAGCGCGGCAGCAAATTGATCCCGGGCATCTGGTCGGATTGCTTTGGCACGACACCGGCGGCGGCAAAGATGGTTCGGGTCACATCGATCAGACTGACCAAATCATCGTTGTCTTGCCCGCCCGGAATTCGCTCGGGCCAGGAAATCGCCAGCGGCATATGGATCCCGTATTCGTACACGTTGGCTTTGGCACGCGGAAACGACATGCCGTTGTCACTGGTGACGATCACCAACGTGTTTTCCAGCTGACCGTCGCGCTGCAGCCGATCAAGCATCCGCCCTAAATGTGAATCGAACCACTGAATTTCGTACATGTAGTCGGCGATGTCGCTGCGAATCTCCGGCGTGTCCGGCAGAAAGCTGGGCACGGAGATCGCGTCGACGTCGATGCCGTTTTGCTGTCCCAATCCCTTTCCAAACACGCGGTGAGGTTCGCTCGCGCCGAACCAAAAACAAAACGGCTGGTCGTCGCTTCGGGCCTGCAGAAAGTCGTCAAAGTTGGCGGCATAGTCGTTCGAGGAAATGCCCTTGGGCGACTTCAGCTTTCGCTTGCTGTAGGCTTTCCCGGCGGGATTGTGGGGCCATCCGACGGCCCGACCCGGTGCCCAGCCTTTCCCGGTCATCCCCACGTGATACCCGCTTTCGGCGAGTTGTTCGGTGAACACCGGCAAGTCGGTGGGGAAGAAACTGGCGTGGGTCCCGGCTTCGCGGATCTGCCAGATTTCACGTCCGGTCAAAAACGCGGCCCGCATCGGGCTGCAACCCGGCGCGGGAGTGAAGGCGTTTCGAAACAGGACGCCGGAGCGGGCCACGCGATCGAAGCTGGGCGTCCGAATGGCCCGGTCGCCGTAGGCCGAAGCGTGCGGGTAGGACTGATCATCCGAGATCGCGATTAGGATGTTCGGACGTTGGGTCTGGGCGTGTGACGATCGCGGCTGGAGCGACGCCCATCCACAAACGCAAACGACCAAACCGACGAGCGTGCGCACTTTAAGCGACTGTCGGGAATGATTCATCAGGAGAGAAATCCGTCAGGGGAACGTGGTTTCAAAGAGACGAGGTCACAGACGCGGCAGCACGCGTTGACGTTTGCGAAATTTTAGCGGGGTTTCCCCGAGGTGTTTTTTGAATTGCTGTGTGAACGCGCTCTGGTCGCAGAAGCCGAACTTGACCGAGATGTCTCCGACGCTGAGGTCGGTATTGATCAGCGCATCACTGGCCGCTTTGATCCGCGTCTTGGCCAGGAACTCTTGCACGTTTAACCCGAACAATTCGACAAAGCGGCGATGCAATTGGCGTGACGAGACCCCCGCGATCTCCGCCAACTCGTTGACACCGATCTTTCGGTCCAGGTTTTGGTGGATGTGATTCAGGATGTCGTCGATTTGCGAGTAGGCCTGGATCTCGGCTCGCGCGCCGTTGTAATCCCGCACCGTCCCCATCACCCCGATCACCTCACCGCGGTTGTTTCGAACCGGCAATTTGGTCGTCACGAACCAGTCCAGCAAACGATGTTCGGTGTACCAGATCTCGACACGATTGATCAACGGCCGCCCCGTTTCGATCACCGCTCGGTCGTCCCGGACAAACTCATCGGCCAGCTGTGCGGGAAAATGGTCATGGTCCTTGGTCCCGATGATCTCCGCTTCGCTGGACAATCCCAGACGGTTTAGGATCGAGTCGCTGACGGCCATCATTCGACTTTCGGCGTCTTTGACGAAGAAGTAGACGTCGGGAAGGTGCGTGAAAAGCTGTTGGAATTGCTGGGGACCGCCCATCGCTTCGAAGAACTGTTCCTGAAGCTGATAGGGGTTGCCGGACGGGGGTGCACTCATGGTCGTTGCTCGTCGGGGACGTCGCTCGTCGGGGAGCCCTTATCGTCGACCATCGGCCCCCCGTTTGCAACCAAACCCTCCCGCAGAGTCGCTGCGGGCAAACCCTGCTGGGTTTCGCGGTCGCTTCGTAGTAGAATCGTCCACCTCCCCTCCGCCCCCCACCTCTCTTTCGAGCGTATCGTCCATGCGAGTTTTCTCCGTTGCCTTGGTTGTGTTGTGTCTGGTCGTCGTCGGATTGAAGGTTGCCGACGATCCGGGCACCCGAGTTGCCGTGTTCGCCAACAACTTTCTGGACCAATTGGACGACGACCAGAAATCCACCGCCACGATGGCTTATGACAGCGCCGAGCGTGTCGACTGGCACTTCATCCCCAAAAAGACACGCAAGGGACTGATGCTTCGCAACATGAACTCCGCACAACGCGTCGCCGCGTTGCGGTTGCTGCGCAGTGCCCTCAGCGAAGCCGGCTACGGCAAGGCCAGTAAAATCATGTTGCTCGAGGGAGTCCTTAGAGAATTGGAAGGCGAGGGTCGCAACTGGGAACGCGATCCGCACAAGTACTTTGTGACAATCTTTGGCACGCCGGGCGACGAGGGAAAATGGGGGCTCAGCTTTGAAGGGCACCACTTGTCGATGAACTTCAGTTTCAGCGACGGAGCGTTGGTCGACAGCACGCCGCAATTCTTTGCCGCCAACCCGGCCACCGTCATGAACGAAGTTTCCGGCGATCTCGGCAAAGGAACTCGCGTGTTGCGGGACGAAGAGCAGTTGGCATTTGACCTGGTCGATTCGCTCGACAACGGCCAGAAAGACGTCGCGATCATCGATCAAGACGCACCGGCGGAAATCCGCTTTGCCGGCGAAGCACAAGCCGATGCCGGAGCCCCCGAAGGCATCACCTATCACGAATTGAGCGACGCGTCGAAGTCTTTGCTGACCAAATTGGTCAACACCTACATCGACGCGGTCGCCGAGCCGGTCGCCGAACAGCGGCGGGCGCTGATCGACGAAGACGGCTGGGACGACGTCCACTTCGCCTGGGCCGGTGCGACCAAGCCCGGCATCGGGCACTACTATCGCGTCCAAGGCAAACGTTTTCTGATCGAATTCGTCAACACCCAAGCCGACGCCGCCGGCAACCCCGCCAACCACATCCACTGCGTCTGGCGTGACCTTTCGGGCGACTTCGACCTGCCGAACGGCTGACCCGCCGTTGAAACGTAGCTACCTTCGCCAGAAGGTGGACCCTCGGACTGTTCCACGCTCTGGCGAGCGTAGCTACGTTCGCTTGGCGTTGCCAAGCAAGAATATCGGCTGCTCGCGAAATGGCCGTTCGGACATGACGTTTCAATCAACCCTTCGTGGTCCCGCCGGACAACCACGCGTACAAGCCCACCAACGTCTTGGCGTCGCGGATGGTGCCATCGGCGATCCAGGTTCGTATCTCGTCCCGCGTGGCGATCCGATTCACAATCGACTCGGTCGCCTCGCGTTCTGGATCGCCGGCGACCAACTCGGTCGCCTGGTAGAGGTGCATCAGCTCGTCGCAAATTCCCGGGGCGGAGTAGAACTGATGAACCAGCTCCAACTTTCCCGCCCGATAGCCTGTTTCTTCGATCAACTCTCTGCCCGCGGTCACCAGCGCCTCTTCGTCCGCTTCGCGTGTGCCCGCTGGCAATTCCAATAACGTCTCGCCGACCGTCGGCCGCGTGTTCTCGATCAACACCACGCGGCCGTCGTTCAGGATCGGCAGCAGGACCACCGCGCCGGGGTGCCGGATCACCTCGCGCTGATAAAGCCGACCGTCATCACCGATCAGCGTCATCTGATGCACGTTGAATCTGGCCCCCTTTAAAAGCATCGGTTCCTTCGGATCGTCGGCTCGGCTCATCGGTCGTCACCCTTGATTGGCAGCGTCTTGTCATGGTGGTTCGGGCGGATATGTTACGCCAGCGGTCTGTTTTTGGACATTCCACCCGTCACCCAAGGAAACATGTTCGGGTTCCTCAACTGCAACAAGCCGGTCGGTTTTTCGTCGCGTGACCTGGTCAACGTCGTCCAGGGGCGATTGCGAGGCCGCAAGGTCAAGGTGGGCCACTGCGGGACGCTCGACCCGTTGGCCAGCGGCGTGCTCGTGATCGGCGTGGGACCGGCCGCCAAACTGGTCCCCTTCGTCCATGAAACGTCCAAGACCTATCGCGCAACGTTTCGCTTGGGAGCGGAAAGTCCGACCGGCGATCTGGAACACGAACCGACCGTCTACCCCGATCACCCGATCCCCACTCCCGGCGCACTCTCGTCGGCGTGTGACGCCCTGACCGGGACGATCGAGCAGATCCCGCCGGCCTATTCCGCGATCAAGGTCAACGGCAAACGAGCCTACAAGATGGCGCGCGAGGGAATGGACGTGGCGATGCCGACGCGGACAGTCCAAGTCGACGCGATCGAAATCCTTGCCTACGACTACCCCGATCTGCAGTTGATGATCACCTGCGGCACCGGCACCTACATTCGCACGCTGGGTATGGACGTGGCCAAAGCGGTCGGCACGGTCGCGGTGATGACGTCGCTGGTCCGAACGCGGGTCGGCGAGTTTTCGATTTCGGATGCAGCTTCGGTGCCGCAGCTCCGCGACCAGGAGCTGACGTCATTGTTGCTGCCTGCGGCCAAGGGCGTATCGCATCTGCCTCGGCTGACCGTCAGCCCCGATGACTGCCAGCGTCTATCCAACGGGTTGTGTCTCGACGATCGACAACCCGAAACGACCGGCGCGGTGGTTTCGGACCCAGCGCATGTTGCCGCCATCACGCCCGCCGGCCACCTGAAAGCGATTTTGGTCCAGAAGCGATCGAGATGGTGCCCGAAACGGGTCTTTCCCGACTAGACACTCGACGAAGGGTTCCCCGGCCGGGGCGGGCTTGCCACCGTTGTGAGCACGGCGTGCAAATGGTAGACTTCGCGACTTGCGCGAACCCGTAATTTACGGTGATTTTCGCGGTTTTCTACCTCTCCGCTAGGACTCCACGTGGCAGACGAAAACGACGAGAACGGCCAAGACGAAGAGAACGGCTCCGGCGACCCACCGGGCCCTCAAGGTGAGGGTGCCGGCAGCGGTTCGGGCAAAGGGGGCGAGGGCGCCCTGCGGATGATCGATCTGCCGATCGAGGACGAGCTGCGCGAAAGTTACCTGACGTACGCGATGAGCGTGATCGTCAGCCGCGCCCTGCCGGATGTGCGTGACGGGCTGAAACCCAGCCAGCGGCGGATCTTGGTCGCGATGAACGACCTGAACCTCGGCCCAGGCAGCAAGCGGGTCAAATGCGCCAAGATCTCCGGTGACACGTCGGGCAACTACCACCCCCACGGCGAGTCGGTGATTTATCCGACGCTGGTTCGCATGGCCCAGGAATGGAACATGCGTTCGCTGTTGATCGACAAACAGGGGAACTTCGGATCGATCGCCGGTCTGCCCCCGGCGGCGATGCGGTACACCGAAGCGCGTCTGTCGGCGGTCGCCGCGGCGATGCTTGATGACCTGAAACTGGACACCGTCGACTTCATCCCGACCTATGACGAGGCGCGCACCGAACCGACGGTGTTGCCCAGCAAGTTCCCCAACTTGCTGATCAACGGCTCCGGCGGGATCGCCGTCGGGATGGCCACCAGCATCCCGCCGCACAACCCGACCGAGATCTGTGACGCGGTCATCAAGCTGATCGACGAACCCGACACGACGATCGACGAGCTGTGCGAAATCGTCCCCGGCCCGGACTTCCCCACCGGCGGGATCATCTGCGGCCGCGCCGGCATCCGTCGCGGTTACAAAACCGGACGCAGCACGATCGTCGTTCGCGCCAAATGTCGCATCGAAGAAATGAAGGGCAACCGGCACCGGATCATCGTGTCGGAAATTCCCTACCAGCAATACCGTGACCGCGTGGTCGAACGGATCGCCGGGCTGGTCAACAACGACCGCATCAAAGGGATCTCCGGAATCCGCGACGAGTCGGACTTGAAGGAACCGGTGCGTTTGGTGATCGAGCTGAAACGCAACGAAGATCCCGACGTCATCCTGAACCAGCTGTACCAGTTCTCGCCGCTGCAAGACACGATCTCGTTGATCTTCTTGGCGCTCGTCGACGGCAAGCCGCGCGAGTTGACGCTCAAGGAGATGCTGCAGGAATTCATCCGGCACCGCATCACCGTGATCCGGCGGCGGACCCAGTTCCTGTTGGCCAAAGCGCGACGCCGCAAACACACCGTCGAAGGCTTGTTGCTGGCGTTGGCCAACATCGACGAAATCATTCAAACGATCCGCACCAGCCGCACGCAGCCGGAGGCCAAGCAACGTTTGATGGGCATCGAGTGCCCGGCATCGATGATGCAGCGGGCCCTGGGCGACGAAGGCTTCCGCCAGTTCCAACTCGAACGCGGCGAATCGGATACCTACACCCTGACCAGCGTCCAAACCGACGAAATCTTAAAGATGCGGTTGGGACAACTGGTCAACTTGGAACAGGAAAAGCTGACCGACGAGCACAAGCAGTTGCTCGAAGAGATCGCCGACTATCTGGACATCCTTGGCAGCCAGGCGCGGGTCTATGGCATCATCAAGGAAGACTTGGAGGAGATGAAGCGGCGATTCGGTTCGCCACGTCGCACCCAAATCAGTCACGAAGAACTCGGCAACATCGATCTGGAAGATCTGATCACCGAAGAAACGATGGTCGTGTCGATCACCCACGAAGGGTACATCAAACGCACGCCGTCGAGCGTTTACAACACCCAGCGGCGCGGCGGCAAGGGGCTCAAGGGCGCCAAGACCGACGGCGCAGACCCGATCGAGCATTTGTTCGTCGCCAGCACGCACGCCTACCTGCTGTTTCTGACGACGTCCGGAAAGGTTCTGTGGCAAAAGGTCTATGACCTGCCCCAGTTGCCCCGCGATGCCAGGGGCCGCGCGATCGTCAACCTGCTGGCGTTGGAAGAGGGCGAAAAGATCGCCTCGTGCCTGGCCATCCGCGATTTCAATCAAGAAGGCGCTTACGTCGTGATGGCCACCCGCAGCGGTCTGGTCAAGAAGACACCGTTGGAACAATACAGTCGCCCCAAACGAGGCGGGATCATCGCGATCAAGTTGCGCGAGGGCGACGAATTGGTGTCGGCCAACGTGATCGGCCCGGGTGACGAAGTGATCCTGGTCACCGCGTCGGGCATGGCGATCCGGTTCAAGGAATCCGATGCCCGGCCGATGGGACGCAACACCTCCGGCGTCAAAGGCATCTCGCTGGTCGGTGATGACACTGTGGTCGGAATGGTCGTTGCCGAGCCCGAGGCGACGCTGTTGACCGTTTGCGAGAACGGCTATGGCAAACGCACCCCGTTCGGCCCCAACGCGATCGCCGATGAAGGCGGTGACGATGCCGAGGGTGAAAACGGAAACGGATCGTCATCGGCCCGCTACCGGACGCAACGGCGCGGCGGAAAGGGACTTCGTGACATCAAGACCAGCAGCCGCAACGGCAAGGTCATCGCGATCGCACGCGTGGACGACAACGACGAAGTCTTTCTGATGACCGGCAAAGGCAAGATCCAGCGGATCGCCGCACGGGACATCAGCGTGATCGGCCGCAACACGCAAGGCGTGCGGATCATGAACGTCGAAGGCGGCGACACACTGGTTGCCGCCGTCCGCATTCCGCCCGAGGAAGAGGCGGAAGAGGGTGTCGGTGAAATCGACACCGGTGCACCGCCACCGGAATCCGCCGCGGTCGTGGCCGATGCCGGCGAACCGAGTCAGCCCGCCGACGACACCTCGAGTTCGGACGCGGAAGCCGACGGGGATGGCGGCGTCTGATCGGCGAGTTCCCTCGTTCCAAGGCTCTGCCTTGGAACGCACTGACAGTGTGGCTCCCGCCACACGAGGCACGGCAACGCGAGGCGGAGCCTCCAGGAAATTACGTCCCCAGGCGGGAGCCTCGGAACGAGGTGTGCGAGGGTTTCCCCACCCTCGTTCCAAGGCTCCGCCTTGGAACGCACTGTCGGTGTGGCTCCTGCCACACAAGGCACGGCAACGCGAGGCGGAGCCTCCAGAAAATTGCGTTCCCAGGCGCGAGCCTGGGAACGAGGTGTGCGAGGGTTTCCCCACCCTCGTTCCAAGGCTCTGCCTTGGAATGCACTGCCGGTGTGGCTCCTGCCACACGAGGCACGGCAACGCGAGGCGGAGCCTCCAGGAAATTACGTCCCCAGGCGGGAGCCTGGGAACGAGGTGTGCGAGGGATTCCCCACCCTCATTCCAAGGCTCTGCCTTGGAATGCACTGCCGGTGTGGCTCCTGCCACACGAGGCACGGCAACGCAAGGCGGAGCCTCCAGGAAATTACGTCCCCAGGCGGGAGCCTCGGAACGAGGTGTGCGAGGGGATCAGCACCCTCGTTCCAAGGCTCTGCCTTGGAATGCACTGCCGGTGTGGCTCCTGCCACACGAGGCACGGCAACGCGAGGCGGAGCCTCCGGGAAATTACGTCCCCAGGCGGGAGCCTGGGAACGAGGTGTGCGAGAGGATCAGCGGATCCCGCCGCAGGCCCGAAACAGTTTCAGCGCATCGACGGTCGGGCGGACGTCATGGACGCGGATGACGTGTGCCCCGGCGGCGGCGACGGCCAGCGACACGCCGATCGTCGCGGCGGTTCGATCGGCGGTCTTGTCGCCGAGCAGCTTGCCGATGAAGCCTTTTCGTGAGTGACCGATCAAGATCGGGGCATCCAAGTCACAGAACCTGGAGGTGTTCCGCAGCAACTGCAAGTTGTGCTCGTGTGTTTTGCCGAATCCGATGCCCGGGTCCAGGCAAATGCGTTCTTTCGACAAACCGGCATCCAGGCAGAACGCCAGACGTTGCTGCAGGTAGTCGACGATTTCCTCGACCACGTTGTCGTACGTCGGGTCATCTTGCATCGTTTGAGGAGTGCCCTTCATGTGCATCACACAGACACCGACCTCTGCGTCGACGGCAAGCTGCGGCATCGCCGGATCGCCTTCCAGTCCGGTCACATCATTGATGATCTCCGCGCCGGCCTCGATCGCCGCTCTTGCCACGACGGCTTTGCTGGTGTCGATGCTGATCGGAATCGACAGCCGCCCGGCCAAGCCTTGAATGACCGGCAAAACGCGATCAATTTCTTCGACCGCGGCGACCGGGTCACTGTAAGGCCGCGTGCTCTCGCCACCGATGTCAATGATGTCGGCGCCGTCGGCTTGCATCGCTAGCGCCAGTTCGATTGCGGCACTCGGATCATTGTGCCGTCCGCCGTCGGAAAAACTGTCCGGCGTGACGTTCAAGATGCCCATCACCAGCGGGCGGGTTTCAAACGTCAGCACGCGTTTGCCGATGTCCCACCGCTTATCAGGCCGGGCTTCGTTCTCAGGCACGCTTCGATACTCCCCGTGATGTTACCAGCGGGATTCCATTTGCGAGACGATCCGTCGGGCCAGGCGGTCGATGGCTTCCTGGTTGGCCGTGTCGATCGACTGGCCGGCCTCGGGGACAAACCGAACACTTTGGCTGAACCCGATGCTGTCTTGGTCAACGCTTGCCAAACTATTTTGCATCAACCGTCGTCCGTCGCGCGAGGTCCAGGTCGCTCCGACCGTGATCGCGCTGTCGAGCGCACGCGGGTCGTCGCTGCTGGTCTCGGTCAATACAACTTTTGATTGCCCCGAGATGGTACACCGCAAAACGGAATCCGCGTGCGGATTGCTGACCACTTTGTAGGGTGTCCGCCGCTCGACTTCTTTGACCAGGGCGTCGGTCAACTGTGGTCCCAGGTCGTGGCGGAACGTGTCGTTGCGGACCACGGGGATATGCACGGTGCGAATGCCGCTGGGGTAAAGTGCCGCCGAACCGAATTGGTAGGCGGCGCAGCCGTTGAGTAGGAGCACTGCGAACAGCGTGCCGAGCACGATTGGGAGCTGTTGGTGTCCAGCCTTTAGGCGTGTTCGACAGGCGAGTCGTTGGTGTTCAGCCTTTAGGCGCCCTCCGCAGCCGAGCAATCGGCTGCGGGAGAATCGGCTAAAGCCTAGACACCAACGGCGCTTGATTGCGTGCACGGTTTGGGGGGGCGACTGAGCGTCCATCGCGTGGTGGCCTGTTAGCGGAGCAGCTTCTTGCCGGTCGTTTCGCTGGGGGTGTCCGTCGGAGATTCCTCGGAG
The DNA here is from genome assembly GCF_008035925.1 of Stieleria maiorica. Lineage (NCBI taxonomy): Bacteria > Pseudomonadati > Planctomycetota > Planctomycetia > Pirellulales > Pirellulaceae > Stieleria > Stieleria maiorica. The sequence continues at coordinate 7,015,830 of NZ_CP036264.1, read as the reverse complement.
GTCTCCTCGGTCGATTCCACGGAGTCGACGGTCACCAGCGGCGTGGAGCGTTTGGACGATGGAAACGCTTTGGCGATGGCGCGAATGGCGAAATTCTGTGTCGGCGTGGCCGGCAGATCGTCGATCTGTGCCAAGACATCGCGAGCCCGATCGGCCTGCGGCGTGGTGGGGTGGTCACGCAGGATCTTGCGATACAGCTGTGCCGCGGCGCCGTACTCTTTTTTGCGTTCTCGATACTTGGCTCGGAACGCAAGTTTCTCGGCTTTGTGGTAGGCGATTTCCGCGGCCGCCCGGGCGAGCAGCTGGTTGTATTTCTCTTCGCGCAATTCGTTCGGGAAGCGGCGACGTGTTTGTTTGACCAGTTCGTCGGCTTCGTCCAAGACCAGTTCGCTGTACTCCGGTCCGCCATAGATTTCCAGCTTGCACCGAATCCCCAGCAAGTGTGCCAGGAACAGGTGGTCGCTGTCGGTGAACGTTTCACGAAGGTCGGTCAAGAACTCGTCTGCTTTCTCGTACTGTTCATTGCGAATGTGTTCGGCGGCGGCCGCCATGGTCGCGTCATCGGCCAGCTTGCCGGTCGGATCGTCGTATCGAATCTGGTCCAACACCCGGATCGCATGGCCGTCGGCATCGCGTAGCGGACGTGTGGTGTCAAAGAAATTGAGCGAGTACCAGGCATCGTCGCCGGCCTTGGAGACATCGATCCAATACTTGCTGATCGAAAACAGTCGTGCGGCGGCGCGGTCGCCGTGTCGGTTGCGTGGGAAGTCCTTTTGCAGTTTTTCAAAGGCGTCGCGTGCGCCGTTCAAATCATTGGCAAAGAACAACGACTCACCTTGCATGAACAACGCGTCTTGGTTCAATCCCGAACCGGGTGCCTCTTTGCAGGCCCGTTCGAACAACTCGGCGGCCTCGGCGAACATCCCGGTGCGGGTCGCTTTGGGAGCCCTGGCGGCCTGTTTGAAAAGTTCGTCCCCGCGCCGGTACAGCTGCTTCGCTTTGGGGATGTCTTCGTGTTTTTTACCCGTCACATAGCCGACCAATCGATTGGTGCTGGGCAGACCGCTGACCAGGCTTCCGCCGGCGTTGGTGACGGAGTCCGACGCCACGCGGGGCGGATCCTCCGATTGGACCGGCGGCGGTGGTTGCGTGTCCGATTCGCTGGTCGCCACGGATCGAAACGGCAGCTTGGGAAACCAGCTGCGCGTCGTCGACCCGCCGCCGAAACTCTGGCACCCGGCCACGGCCGCCAACAAGCATGTCCCAAAGAACGGTCGCAAAACGCCTCGGACGAAACGTTCGGGGCGGTCCAATTGTTGATGATTCTTTTTCATTCCACCGGTTCCATCCGGGCGGGCAGGTAAGGTTGCATTTTCGGAATTGAGCCGAGGATTGCTTGGATGTATCGGTTGATCAGGCCTCGCATCTCCCGATAAACCGACGAGGGAAGCTCGATCGGCAGTCGCGTGTGGGGGGCCAGCAATCGTTCCAAGTGATCGATGGTTTCACCGCTGACCGTCAACAGGCTGTGCTGGCGCGGTCGACAGTCGCGACACACGACGCCGCCGGCGATCGGTGCGAACGCGATCCGCGGGCTATCCCCGACGCGACCGCCGCAATCAACGCATCGGCGCGTCGCCGGAGCATGACCGAGCAAACGCAGGGCCGAGGTGTCAAAGCCGAGCAGTGCCAAGGCGGAATTTCCCTTGCCGTCGATCTGCCCGAGCGCGTCGAGCGTCAGGTCGTACAGCCCGGGATGGGGATCGTGATTGTCCGTCAACAGTCGAAGCATTTCGGCGATGTAGTATCCGGCATAAACGCGATCCAACGACTTTTCCGCCCCGCGAAAACGACGCTGGAGCTTGGCCTCGGTCAACAGATCGAGCGCATCGGAGGATTTCCGAATCAGCACTACACGACAGACGGCCAGCAGGTCAAGCGAACCTTCGAAGGAACTCTTGGGACGGCGAGCCCCCTTGGCCAACGCCGCGACTTGGCCGAAGTCGCGTGTCAACAGCGTGACGACCAAGCTGGTTTCGCTGAACGGGATCGTCCGCAGAACGACCGCCGTGGTCTGCTCGGCGGCCATTTACAGTTCGTCGTCGTCTTCGCCCAAGTCGCCGAGCGTTGCCAGCAATTCGCTCATTTCCGCCGCGGCATGTCCATCGCCCTGATGACGAGCCTGGTCGATGCCATCGCGCAAGCGCGTCCGGGCCTCGTCGATGCGGCCCAAATCGACCAGCTGTTGGGCGGCCATGAAGAAGGCCGGAACGTAAGGGGGAGTGTCACGCATCAGTTCGCCCAGTTTTCCCAGGCTGCTGTCGTGATCTCCTTCGCTCCGCAATTCCATGGCCAAGCTGTAACGCAAGAACGTGTCCGAAGGATCGTCTTGCAGCATCGCCAGGATCTTTTCTTTGCGTGACATGCCTAAAGCTCCTTCGTCCAACGCTGGCCGCGTTGCGTGTTCTCAAAATGAAGTGACGTGAGTTGTTCTTTGAGCTGCGAATGTTCACCATCGATCGCGGTTTCGACGCGAAAGACACATCGCGTGGCCATCGATTGGATGATCGCGGCGATCAAAAAGGTTTCCGCGGAGGTCAATTCGCCGGGCGTTTCGGTGACCGACAGATCCAAAATGGCCTCCGAACAGCTCATCACCTGTGCCTCCGGGTCGCTCAACCACAATCGCACGTTGGCCAGTCGATCGCCGTTGCGGTGGTTGATCAGTTGGTGGTGTTCGATGTCCAGGTGGGCCATCGCCGAGGCATAGCGTCCTTGTTGCGGAACGACGGCGGATCGCTCGGCCCGCGTCGTGCGGCGAAACTGCATCATTTCGCGGTTGACCGGCGGGCGGTAGGGGGCCGTCGTGACCACCATCCGCTGAAAACTCCTCTCGGGTGAATACCCATGCCGGCTCAACAGCGACGCGGCGCGGACGTCGACGTCCGGGACGCCGATGCCGTGACCGATGGGAGCCAAACCGACGTAGCCGCATTGTTGGTCTCGCATCGGACCGGCCAAGATCGAGTGGCATTGTTCGGCTCGGATGCGTTTTTCGGCCGCGGCGAGCAGGTCGTCACAGCATTTCAGGCCGGCGTGGGTGAAGCAGATCGCCGACAGGATCGCGACATCGCCGGCCGGCATCCCCGACCACTCATCGCCGTGATCGCCCGGTCGGCTGAAATGACACCAGGCTTCGACATGCCCGTCGATGGTCGCGACCAACAAATCCCGGGGCGAAAAAAACGCTCGCGACAAGATTGCACGCTCGATGATGGTCGCACTGATCGGTGGCGGCGATTGGGCCGCCGTCCAATGCTCGCTCCACACCCTGGCCAGCCCGGGTAAGTCTGCATTACAAAAATCGCGTACTTCGCTCATGGGGGGGCTGCCTCGTGAATGACTCGTGGGAAGATTGTCTGAGGAGGCAAAATGCGGTTGGAAAGGTGAGGTGGGAAAGCACACTGCCGCACGGTCGTTGGCCAGGGCAGCGGAACGCTGTCCGCTGGACTATGATTGCCAAGCATACCGCCTGAACCGAAAAAACGTTACCGGCTTTCAACACAACTTTCATCCCCAGACCGGCAGTGTACAACCCCGCCAGAGATTCGCGGGCGCTCCGCCGGGGCGTCGCGCTGATGAAAACAGGGTTCACCGTAACGCACACAGGCACCGAATTCGAAACCGATGGCAGCAGGAACAAGCGTGACCGATCCGCTGGACGACCGAGGTAAAGTTTTGCCTCCCGTGTTGCCGGTGGACCGCCGGGTCAAGCAGGGGGGCTGGCTGTTTCTGCTTTCACTGCTGGTGTTCTTCGTCGCCACGCTGTTGCTGTATGCCCTGTATGCGATGTCACGCAGTGACGACCCGCTGAAACAGGTCCCACTTCCCAAGACCTTTTTGGTCAGCACGGTGTGTTTGATCGTGATCAGTTTTCTGGTCCACGCGGCGACCCGAGCGGTTCGCCGCGATCGATTCCGCACGACGGGCTGGTTGCTGGGGACCAGCACCGCCGCGGCGGTCGTGTTCACCGTGGTCCAGTGCCTGGCGATGACGGAAATCCTGCTCGGTCCGGCGACCTTTGAAGGCCCGGGGCGCGGGGTGGCCGGCATGGTCGTGGTGCTGGCCATTTTGCACGCCCTGCACGTGTTGGGCGGCATCATCGCGTTGGGCATCGTTGCGGCCCGTTCGGCGATCGGGTTGTACGACCACGAACGCCATTGGCCGGTCGATTTCGCCGCCCACTATTGGCACTTTCTGGACCTGGTGTGGCTCTGCATGATCGTGACGTTCTGGCTGACCACCGGCGGGTTCGGGTTTTAAATGGACAACGTTTCTTCTGCGAAGTGGCGTTGTCCAGCCTGACTTCATCTTTACGTCGTCGGCGGCAGTTCCCTAGACTGCGGCCCAATACGGTGGAACGGATGCCACAACACCGACACGAGCCAAAGGACGGGCTAAATGTATCGCTGGTTACTCTGCTTTCGTTATCTCAAAACACGCTACATCGCGCTGGCGTCGATCATCTCCGTCACGCTCGGGGTGGCGACGCTGATCGTCGTCAACAGCGTCATGAGCGGTTTTTCGACCGAGATGCACGAGCGGCTGCATGGTCTGGCGTCGGACGTGATGATCGAATGTCACGCCACCGGCGGCATGCCCGATCCGGACGCCCACCTGCGCGAAATCGAGCGAATCTGTGGTCCGGCCCTGGTCGGATCCTCGGTCAGCGTCAGTGTGCCGGCGATGCTGGGGATCGATTTCCGCGGCCAACAGATCGGACGTCACGTCAATTTGATCGGTTTGGACCCGACGACCTACGACAGCGTCAGCGACTTCGGCAAATACCTGCTGCACCCGGAAAACCAAAAAGCTGCCAGTTTCCAGCTGCGTGAATCCGGGTACGCCCCCGATCGCAAACAGCTCGCCGCGGCCGGTTGGCGACACCGTCGCGATCGCGTCAGCGAAGAACGGCGGATCGAAAAGCTGGTCGCCCAAGAGCGGAAAATGATGGCCGAGCTGCGGCGCAAGGCCGGCGGCGAGCCCGATTCAAGCGAACAGGAACCCGGCGGACAAGACGAAGCGGCGGCCGCGGCGGCCGAAGGGCCTTCCTTCGGGCCTTCGTTCTCGCAGGAATTGATCACCGGCAGCAGTGACCAGTTGGTCGCCGCGGTGGACCCGATGACCGAACAGTTTCCCGGCATCATCCTGGGGATCTCCACCTGCAGCGTTCGCCACCGAGACGATTCCGGCGAAGTCACCGACCATTACTACGCCCAGCCGGGCGACGACGTGCGGATGATCTTTCCCAACGCGGCGGGCGAAACGAAAGTCATCAACCAGAAATTCACGGTCGTCGATCTGTATGAATCGGGGATGAGCGAGTACGACAGCACGTTCGCGTTCGTCCGTCTGGACCAGCTGCAAGAATTCCGCGGCATGATCGATCCCCAGACCGGGGTCCGCAGCGTCACCACGATCCAATTAAAACTGGCCGAAGGCACCGACCTGAACGCCATCCGCGACGCGCTGCGACATCGTTTTCCGCCCGAGTTGTACGCCTACAACATCCAGACCTGGCGCGATCTGCAAGGCCCGCTGCTGTCGGCGGTGCGACTGGAAACCACCATTTTGAACATCCTGCTGTTTTTGATCATCGCCGTGGCCGGGTTCGGAATCCTGGCGACGTTCTTCATGATCGTGGTCGAAAAAACGCGCGACATCGGAACCCTGAAAGCGCTGGGCGCATCGGGGCGCGGTGTCAGCAGCATCTTCATGTCCTATGGATTGCTGTTGGGTTTTGTCGGCAGCGGTGCCGGTTTGGTCGGCGGGCTGTTATTCGTGCACTACATCAACGACATCGCGCGGCTGCTGGAATTGTTCACGGGCCAAGAAGTGTTTGACCCGACGGTTTATTACTTCACCGAGATCCCGACGATCGTTCACCCCTTCACGCTGGTTTGGGTGATGTGTGGCGCGATCGCCATCGCGGTGCTGGCCAGTGTTTTGCCGGCGATGCGGGCGGCACGCATGCATCCCGTCCAAGCGTTGCGTTTCGAATGATGAACAGGAAAGGTGTCCAACAGCCTTTTTGATCCAGACAAGTTGGTGTGCGGGCTTTCGCCGCCCACGGTCGCCGCGTCGCAGCGACCGGGAATCGCCTAAAGGCTAGACACCAACGGTTGCAGATGTGTTCCCCCTCCCCATGCCTTGAGACCGTTTGATGCCGACTCCTATCGTTTTGACCGCGCGCGGATTGACCAAGAGCTATCACAAGGACCGCATCGACGTTCCCGTGCTTCGCGGCGTCGATGTTGAAGTCCGACAAGGCTTGGTCACGGCACTGGTCGGCCGCAGCGGCAGCGGCAAGAGCACGCTGATGCACCTGCTGGCCACGTTGGATCGGCCCGACGCGGGCGAGATTTTTTTTCGGGGCAACCGGATCGACAACGCACCGCGCGCCGTCCGCGATCGCTATCGGAATCATGAAATCGGCATCATCTTTCAGTTCTATCATCTGTTGCCGGAACTTTCGGCGATCGAAAACGTGCTCGCCCCGGCCATGATCGGGCAACGCGTTTGGAGCTATTTCAAGTCGCGGTCAGAAAACCGTCGCCGGGCCGAAGCGCTGCTCGATCGAGTCGGGTTGCTGCACCGCGCGAAACACCGCCCGAGTGAAATGAGCGGCGGCGAGATGCAACGGGTTGCGATCGCTCGGGCACTGATGACCGATCCGAAAATGCTGTTGGCCGACGAGCCGACCGGCAACCTGGACACCGAGACGGGGCAGGAGATCTTAGGCTTGTTGGCGGATCTGAAAGAGTCGGACAATCTGACGATCCTGATGATCACCCACGACGACGAAATCGCCGCCTCGGCCGACGTCTGTTGGCGGATGCAGGACGGACAGATTCACCGCGACGCCGACCTGGACGACGCGCCCGTTTTGGCCACCCAAGCGGCCTAGTCGTCTCCCGTAGCTTCGTTTTCGATTGGGCTGGACCGTCGCCGTCCTCTCCGAGGTCGGCGCAGGGCCAAGCTTCACTTTGTCGCGCACGCGGAGTTCGGAGAACACGGCGACCCTCAGGCCACCGATCGATACAGCAGTTCGGCGTTGGTTTTGTCCAGCGGGACCGGGTTGAAGGTTCCGGTCCATTGTTTGAGCGCTTCTTCGACAAAGCTTTCGATCCCACTGGCGGGAATCGAGAGCGCGTTCAAGCTGGTCGCCAGATCGGCTTGCTTGAGCCAGCGGGTGACCATCTCGGCCAACCGATCGGGCGCCTCGGACGCGCTGACCGTCGGATCGACGTCGCGCAACAGTTCCGCGTACCAGTCGCCGTGGTACTGGCCGTTCAGGCGAATGACGGCGGGCAACATCAATCCGACCGCTTGGCCGTGGGTGATGTCGTGCCGCGCGGTCAGCGGGTTGGCGGTGGCGTGGGCGGCACCGAGCATGGAGGTTTCGATTGCCATGCCGGCAAAGCAGGCGCCGAGTTGCATCTTGCTGCGGGCGTCGATGTCGTCGGGCGATTGCAGCACCCGCGAAAAACCTTCGGCCAACAGCCCGAAGGCACGACGCGAGTACGTGATCGACATCGGATTGCGTCGGTTGGTCACGTAGGTTTCGATGGCGTGTGAGATCGCGTCGATTCCCGTCAGCGCCGTCACGCTGCGGGGCTGAGTCAGCGTCAGCTCGGGATCCAGCAGCGCGATCCTGCACGCCGCCTTGGGATCACCGCAAGCCATTTTGACGTGCGTTTCGGCGTCGCTGATCAAGGCAAACGATTGGGCTTCGCTGCCGGTGCCGCTGGTCGTCGGCACGGCGATCATCGGCAACATGTCCGCAGTCGCTTTGCCCACCCCGTGGTAGTCGTGAATCGTCCCGCCGCCGGAATAGACGAAATTGATTCCCTTGCAACAGTCCATGCTGCTGCCGCCGCCGAGACCGATCAGCAAGTCCGGTTTGACCTGGGCGGCCTTGGCGACCCCTGCATCGACCATCGCCGAAGTCGGGTTTTCGGCGAAGTCGTGGAACGATTCGACGTGCAAACCGGCCGCACGTAAATTGTCGACGCCGTGTTGAAAGTGGCCGGCATCGACGATCCCTGCGTCGCTGACCACCAGAACGCATCGGGGGCGGAATCCTGCGGCCAGCTCACCGAGCCGGGAGAAAACGCCCTGCCCAAAAACGATTCTCGTGCGGGTGATGGCATCAAATGGTGTCAATTCGGTCATCGATCTCGCGGGAATCGGCGAAGCGGCGGTGGAAATCAGTCCGGGGAGGATTTTACCTGATCGGCCAACCCCGGCCCAAGTCAACATGGCTTTTTCACGGATCGGCCCGCCAGGGGGGGCTGTCGTCATTGGCGCAAAAAACACCGACTGGCGTAGGTCGTGCTGAACGAGCCCGAAGCGCAAGCGATTGGATCCGCCTCGCCCCTCGCTTGCGATTCAGACTTGTCTTGGCCGGACCAACTCCGGCCGCTAGATCTGGTAATTGACGTGCTCGTTGACCGCGTCGGCGGCGGCCGCGCCGCGGACCTTCAAGGAGGGCTGTTCCAAGACCACCGTCGTTTTCGGGGAGACGCTGCGAGTGATCCAGACGCTCGATCCGATCACCGAATCGCGTCCCACCACGGTTCGGCCGCCCAGGATGGTCGCGTTGGCGTAAACGACCACCCCATCCTCGATCGTCGGGTGCCGCTTTTGGCCGCGGATCAGTGTTCCACTGTCATCCGTCTTGAAACTCAGAGCCCCCAGCGTGACCCCCTGGTACAACTTGACGTGGTCGCCGATCTCGCAGGTCTCGCCCACGACCACACCGGTCCCGTGATCGATGAAGAAGTACGCGCCGATCGTCGCACCGGGGTGAATGTCGATGCCGGTTTGTTTGTGGGCCCACTCGGTCATCATTCGTGGGATGAACGGGACGTCCAAACGGACCAGTTCGTGGGCGATGCGATAGACGGTGATCGCTTCGATTCCGGGGTAGCAAAAAACGACTTCATCGGTCGTTTGGCAGGCCGGGTCGCCGTCGAACGCCGCCTGGACATCGGTGGCCAACGTTTTCCGCAGATCCGGGATACGCTCCAACAGCTCGATCGCCATCGCCTGGCCCTTGGCCTCGAAATCGGTCTCGCTTTCGCAGTCGTTGTGCTTGTTGCGGACCCGGTCTTCGTGCCGCAGCGCGCGAGCGATTTGCGTCGTCAGCTGATCGTGCAAGGTATCGATCGTGCTGCCGACGTGGTAGGAGATGTTGCCGGCGTGCAACCCCACCTTGCGGCGATAGCCGGGGTACAAGATGTCCTTGATGTTCAACAAGATTTCGATGACCGCTTCGTAACTGGGAAGCGGGCAGTGGCCGAGGTGATTGATCGCATCGTCGGGCGTGTAGGTCGCCACGATGCGCTCGGTCAAACGCGGCAGCTGTTCTTTCAATCGGACGTCGGATGCCACAACAACCTCACGCGTGTGCTTGGAAACATAGGGGCCACGCAAAAAAAGAAAGAGCGTCCAGGGCGACACCTGGTTCGCCATCCTCGCTGGACGGTCGCGGCGATTACGGTAGCGTAACTCTCGTCGACTTTCGAGCGGGGAGGATTTCCGCTGCGAAAAGCGCTGCGAAACACGCTATCGACGCCGCATCCATCGTCCGACCGTCCGCCTGCCAACCGATGGAGCCCCCCTGGGAGAACTCCGTCTGTGTGGCATCATTATACGTTCCGGCCGGCGACGCGTCCCTGGACGATCGTCCGCGTCCACTGACTACCGTCCGCGTCCACTGACTACCGTCCGCGTCCACTGACTATCGTCCGATCGTCGGCGGATCGTTCAGCAAGAAGTCACGCGGACCACGCACCGTGTAGTACGGGTAGGCCACTTGGCCGGTCGGCGGTCCCGGAGTGAAATTCTGGCTGGTCGTCGTGTTGGCGCGACAGCCCATCGTCCCCGGACCCAGATGCGAGCTGTAATTCAGCCCTCCCTGTTGCCAGCCGATGTTGCCGGGGACACACCCCGTTCGGCAACCGCTGCCGCACGCATTGCAGCTCCCCCCCCCCATCTTGCCCAGCAAGCCCTTGCCGCTGGAGCAGGCGCCCGTCGAGCAATTACTGCGGGTGTGATTATGTAAACATCCGGTGCTGACAACGAGCAATCCGGCCAACGATCCAATCCATAACCAACGGTTCATCGCCGAGTCCTTTTGGGCATCTTGCTTGTGTGGCTGCGCCAATATCGCGAACGTGGTTCGAGATCTGACGACGCCCTCTGATATGTCCGGCCAGAGTCGCAGGCGGCTGGTGAGACGCAACGGTCAATCCTTCGACCCTGCCCCTCCACGTCGCCGCCCACCGCGGGATTCTCTGGCACACGTTTTCCATCGACGTTGCGATCAGCTCGGTACACACAATCCGTGCGACCGGTACCAGGGATTCAAAATCGCAAACGAACAAAACCCGCAAATTACCCAGGTGTTGCTAGCAATCGGCAGGTTGCCGATGCGGGGCCATCCATCGCCGGTCAAGTATCGCGACCTTCGCCGGAAGCTGGTTCTCCGGCGTTTTCCAGGCTCGGGCGAGCGTCGCGACGTCCACACCGGTGTTGCGCAACGGTTCTGCCTCTCGCCCCGCGGTCCGCCTTGAATCGGCCGGCACGGATTTGGTAGCAGTCAATCCACGGTGCATTCCGCATCCTCCGAACGCCTCCCCGAACCCACCACAGCTCTGATGAAACTGTCTGCATTAATGACCGCTGTCGCGATGACGCTATCGCTGGTCGCCGCCGGGCTTGCCGGCAGCGCCGCCGCTCAAACCGGCATCACGAACTCGACGGTCGTGGTTCCGACACAAGGAGCGGCCCTGGATGATTATTTGATCAGCCGTCTACGTGCGACCACCGACGACCAGCGTCAGTACATCCGCGAGATCGTCAAGCTGGTCGATCAGAACAAGCTTGAAAAGCGAGTCGTGTTGGCGTTGGAACGCTATGCGCGTCGCAAGAGTCCGTATTTTCCGCTGCCGGCCTACGAACGCGCGATGCGGGTTGAGGCCGCCAAACGCCGCGTCAACGTTCCGACGCTGAAAGAGATTGTCGCCCGCAACGGCGTTTCCGCGGCCCGCGCGGTGCGAGACTCGCGGTTCCGTTAGGGAGACGCTTGGTGGGTTCCACCAAGATCACGCCTGCCTGGTTCCCGGGCCGTGCCTCCGGTGTGTGGCAGGAGCCACACCGGCAGCGCGTTCCAAGGCGGAGCCTTGGAACGAGGGCGGGATGCGGCAGTTTATCCCTCGTTCCCAGGCTCCCGCCTGGGGACGCAATTTCCCGGAGGCTCCGCCTCACGTTGTCGAGCCGCGTGTGGCAGGAGCCACAACGGCAGCGCGTTCCAAGGCGGAGCCTTGGAACGAGGGGGGGAGGGGCAGTTTATCCCTCGTTCCCAGGCTCCCGCCTGGGGACGAAATTTCCCGGAGGCTCCGCCTCACGTTGCCGAGCCGCGTGTGGCAGGAGCCACAACGGCAGCGCGTTCCAAGGCGGAGCCTTGGAACGAGGGCAGGATGGGCAGTTTATCCCTCGTTCCCAGGCTCCCGCCTGGGGACGCAATTTCCCGGAGGCTCCGCCTCACGTTGCCGAGCCGCGTGTGGCAGGAGCCACACCGGCAGCGCGTTCCAAGGCGGAGCCTTGGAACGAGGGCGGGAGGGGCAGTTTATCCCTCGTGCCCAGGCTACCGCCTGGGGACGCAATTTCCCGGAGGCTCCGCCTCACGTTGTCGAGCCGCGTGTGGCAGGAGCCACACCGGCAGCGCGTTCCAAGGCGGAGCCTTGGAACGAGGGCCCGAAAGCTGCGGCTACAGTTCCCAGCCGCTGCGATATTCGCGTGCGACGAACTGATTGACCTCGGACACGTTGGTGCTCTTCAGGTTCTTCGCATCCCACTCGATCCGTTTGCCTTCACCGGCGCGCAGGGCTAGGTTGCCGACCAGGATCGTTTCGGTCAGACGTCCGGCGTAACCGAAGTTGGACATCGTGCCGGGCTCGTACTCACCCTTGATGGTGCTGACGAATTCCCATTTCTGGCGTTGGTCGTTACCGGCCTTGAACGGGATCCGCGGCAGCCACGGGTCGGGGTACTTGAAGTCTTTGAAATCATCTTGGGGCAGGATATCAAACTGGGCTCCGTAGTCGTTTGCCGAGAACACCATGCCTTTGCTGCCGACGACCAACGCGCCGCTGGTTTTGCTGCCGCCTTCGCGCTGCTTGGCGATGCGTTCTTGGAATCGTCTGGGAAGCTTGCTGATCAAGTCTTCGCGGGGCAATTCGCCGCCGTCGTACCAAAAGAAATCGCAGGCCGGCAGACCTTCGCGTTCGGGAAATTCGAACATCAGGGCGCTGCTGGCCGGATAGGTTTCACCTTCGAAGATCCCGGGATTTTTGATCGCGGTGACGGCGACGGGGTCCCACAATTTCAGTGCCATCACGGGCATGTTGGTGGTGTGACAGGCCATGTCGCCCAGGGCGCCGGTTCCGAAATCGACCCAGCCGCGCCAGTTGAACGAGTGGTAGACGCCCTTTTTGAAGGGACGCATCGGAGCCGGGCCGATCCAGGCGTCCCAGTTCAGGTTTTCCGGGACCGGGTCTTCGCCCTCGGGACGCCCTTGGCCTTGGGGCCACACCGGTCGGTTGGACCAAACGTGCACTTCGCTGACATCGCCGATCGCGCCGCTTTGGATCACTTCGACGGCCGTCCGCAGCCCGTCTTCGCTGGTGCCTTGGTTGCCCATTTGCGTCACCACCCCCATTTGCTCGGCGGTTTCACGCATCAAACGGGCTTCGCTGATCGACCAGGTCAGCGGTTTTTGGCAATAGACGTGCTTTTTCATCCGCATCGCACGCACGGCCGCGGCGGCGTGGGTGTGGTCGGGCGTGCTGACGGTCACGATGTCGATTTTGTCGCCGACCTTGTCCAGCATTTCACGAAAGTCGCTGAACTTTTCGGCATCGGGAAACTCGCGAGCCTTCTTGTTGACGGTGTCGCCGTCGATGTCGCAGAGGGCCGCGATGTTGACACCGTTTTCGGCGATGTGGCTGGTGTCGCTGCCGCCTTTTCCGCCGACACCGATGCACGCCGCACTAAGCCCCTGCAGGGCTGATTCTTGAGCCTTCAGAACAGGCGAGGTTCCCGTCCAGTAGCCGACTCCTACCGCGCCGGCGGCGGCGGTACGACCGAGGAAATGACGGCGATTGGTCCGTTTGGTCATGCAAAAATTCCTTGAGTTGGAAATGACGTGGTTGCAAGGCGTCAAAGCGAGCGGCGCTGAAGGTGGGAGGTGGGGTTCCGTCCTTGCCTGCCAGCGCTGCCGAATGCGCAATTAGGAAGACGTAACAGCCTCGCAAGGATAACCTGAAGCCCGCTAATAAACAACGTTCCCAAGGCCGACAGCAGCTTTCCCGACCGAACTTCGTTGTCAAGCGACGTCCGATTTGTCACATTGGAGGCTCCAAGACGAACGAATCACTTTCCCCCTCGCCCCCCAACAAATCCCCTTGATCGCAATGAAACGCTGCCTTCCGTTCCGACTGACTTGCTCGCTCGGCCTTGCTGCAATGAGCCTGATGCTCGTCGGATGTGGACCCGAAAAGATGCCGCCCAAAGAACCGGAAGCTGCCCAAGCGGCGCCGGCGGAAAAGACCATGGCGGCTGCCCAGAGCGTCGAAAAACCCGTGGTGGAAAAAGACGATCCACAGGCCGTCGCCAAGCTGGAGGCGGCCGGCTACCTGATGGAGAAGAACAGTGACGGCCAAGTGGTTTCGGTTTCGGTAGCCAGCGATTCGGATGTCAGCGACACCTTCGCCAACCTGGCCGGGTTGCCGCACGTCAAAACGGCTCGCTTCAGCGGCCCCGGCATCACCGACGAAGGCTTGGACGTGCTGGCGGAAATGGAGCGGCTGGAGCGGTTGGATTTCACCGATTCGGCGATCACCGACGAAACGCTGAACGTGGTTGCGAAACTGCCCGGGCTGCAAGTGCTTTACCTTCGTCGCGTCGGCGTCTCGGACGAAGGCCTGCAGAAACTCGCGCCGCTGCAAAAGCTGCGGATGATCGATCTGCGAAACACCAACATCAGCGACGCCGGCATGAACGCGTTGGCCAAGCTGAAGTCGCTGCAGGACGTGCAGTTGGAAAAATCAAAGGTGACCGACACCGGCGTCAAAGAGCTCGCCGGGCTGCCGCTGAAATCCTTCAACGCGAACTACTGCACGTCGCTGACCAACGAAACCTTGCACGTGTTTGCCAAGATCCCGACGCTTGAACAGATCCAACTCGATTACACCAAGATCAACGACGAAGGGATGGCGTCGCTGGCGGGTTTGAAAAAGCTGCGGCGGCTGCGAATTCGCGGCTGCGACGTGACCGGCGCGGGCATCAAACAAATCGCCGACGCGAAAGAAATGGGACGCTTGGAACTCCGCGACACTTCGATCGATGATGAGGGATTGGCGATCATCGCAAAGTATCCCAAGCTGACCTACCTGGACCTCGGCGAGTGTCGGTTGATCACGCCCGACGGCATCAAACAGCTCGGCGCCGCGACCGGGTTGACCTACCTGGGTTTTTGGGAAACGAAACTCAACGACGATGCCTTCGCATCGCTGGACGGTTTGGTCCTCTTGGAAACGCTGGATCTGAAAGCGACCGACCTGAGCGACGCGGCCGTCGACACGATCTTGAAGTTCCAGAAGCTGAAGGATCTGAACCTTGCCGGCGTCCAGCAGATGACCGACGAAGGCTTCACGAAGTTGGCCGAATTGCCGAACCTGCAAAAGATCAACGTGGCCAACACCAACATCGGTTACGACGCCCTGGACGCACTCGAAGAAGCGAACGAGTCGCTACAGATCATCGACTTCGAGTAGCGGAACTCGTCAACGGCCTGTGGATTTAATCGACAAGCCATACCTAGCGCAATAATGATAGCCCGACGCGTGAGCGAGGGGCGCCACGTTGCCCCTCGCTCACGCGTCGGGCTGGCAGAGGCGGATAACTCGACAGGCCGTCAACGGCTTCGGCTACGGGAACGTGTAGGCTTCGTTGGTGACGTCAAAGTCCGTGTCGGTCAGTCCGACGTTGGTTTGAAGGTCCCGGTACTCATACGACTCGACCAACGGGAGCTGGCCGTCGGGGGAATCCGGATCGGGCCAACCGAAGCTGCGGTAGCTGGTGATCAGCAACCGCTCGGGATCGTACACGATCTCGGCCAATGAGAAATCATCCTCGCCGCCGCCGGGTTTGCTGCGAGTGGCCTTAATCAACTCGCAATTGCGTCCGTCGAATTCGTAGTCGCGGGTGATGGTCACCGTGACGTCGGGATTGTCCAGATCTTTCTTGCCACGCTCGATCAATTTTTCGACCAGGCCGGTGATCCCGATTTCATAGATCGGATAGCGTTGGCCGGCCATGGCGAGCATCCCGTTGGGGTCCAGCCACAGGATTTTCCAGTTCAGCAACACCGTGACTTCGTGCACGGCCATTTTGCCTTCGTACAGGTCCTTGCCCCAGATCACTTCGCGGCCCGCAGTGGCTTCGGGCGCGTGGAATTTCAAGTAGATCCGTATCGGCGCGTCGTTGGTTTCATTGCGGTGACGGGTTTGGATTTTGACATCCATTTCGCTGCGTTCGTTCAACGCGCCGGATTCACTGCGATCCTGCTTGATGAATCGAGCCGTGTAATCCTGCAGCGATTCATCCATCGACGCCAGCGCCTGGTCGGCCAACTGCAACACCTCCGCGATCGACGATTGGCGGGTCCGCGGAGACGATTCCTCGGCATCCGGGGGCAGTTCTTCCATGATCGTCGGCGCCAGGTCCTGGCGGACATCGCTTTTGCTGCGGATCACCGATGCGATCGCGACCGAGCCGACAAGGAGCGCCGGGACCATCAGAACCCAGCCGCGTCGAGATTTAGAGGGTGCCATAGAGATTTCTTTGGGGACTGCTTGAAGGGACGCGTTCTTGATCGCTGCACAAATGTAGCTACCTTCGCCAGAAGGTGGTTCCCCTGGTCGGCCACACTCGCTCTGTTGGGCGTCGCTACGTGCGCAGTGTCACCACGCTCTGGCGAGCGTAGCTACGTGTCGCAGTGCCGCGCTCGCTTCGTCGCAGTGTCGCTGACCACGATTGGCGAAGCCGTGGGGGGGAAACGCAATCACTGTAACGCCAAGGCTGCGTCGGCACCAAGGCCCAAAATGACGGGGAGACTGGATCCCGTTGCGTGATCGCTGCGGCATCGGCGACGCCGAAATGGCGTTACCGCGTCAAGGCGTCCAGGCCGCAGCGGCGGACATGGTCGTTGGCCGCGATCCATTGGTCCCGGTTCATCTTCTTGGCCATGATCTGCCAATGCTGGCGATCGGTCGACAGAAGACAAGCCAGCGACGAGGGGGTGTCTTCGTCGATTCGCGGGCCGCGTGAAATCAGCATCCGGATTCTCGCCCTCTGTTCAACGTCCAAGTCACTCCGCCCCAGTGCCGTGGTCAGATAGGGAATCGCACTGGTCCCGAAACCGGCCAGCGCGGTCGTTGCCGCCCGTCGCTGGGAACTTTTTGCCGCCCGCAGTTGGTCGATCAACGCATTCACCTCGTCCGCCGAAACGATGATCAGCCGAGACGCGTTCTGCTGCAGGAATGCTTCGGTTCGGTGCGCCAGATCGATCACACTGCGACCGAGCAACATGCGTGAAATCAACATGTCCAGATGGATCTGAAATCCGGCTTCGTCCTGCCCCACGATGTGCAACAACGTCGGGCCGCTGACGCGATGATCCAGTTCACTTTCGCCGTTCGGATCGCGACGGACGTTCCACTCGATCTCCCCGGTTTCTCGTTGATCCAAGACGGCTTGTTCACCGGTGGCGATGATCGTCGATTCCATCCGCAAGCTTTTGCCGTGCTCGGCGACCACTTGGACGCGTTGATAGTCATCGGCATAACGGTAGTAAACCGAGGGCACTCCGGAGGACGATGACACCGTGATCGACTCGTGGAAATCGGCCGCGGAGTGTTCTTGCGAGCCCTTGCGGTAACGCATCGGGTCGACATCAAGACGGCCCGATCGAAGACGGAATCGGGCGAGTCCGGATTCAGAAAACACACCGGCGACCTGACGCCGTGAGGCCCGTTTCTTGGGGCAAGGTGGCGGTGAGCCTGCCGCCTTGAGACGTTGATCGGCGGTCGGCTCGTCTGCAGGAGTCGACACGGTCGGCATCGCCATCAACATGGCCAATGCAATCAGGTAAGGATACCTCATCGCTTCACCGATCCTTTTCACGCGACGCGTCGCGTGAAGATCTGCACTATCGAAGACCGAAAGGAAACGTTTTCGATCTCTCTAAAGTGCCCGATAGTGGAATATCGGCGAGCTCGAAAGGCCAGTTCATCCAATCTTTATCGATTGGCGTGATTCACACCTGTTGTTGGAATCTTGGGGAAGCTGTACGACGACTCTTCCAGGACTTCGCGGAGAGTTTTTAGACGACAGCCAGGAATCGCGATGTGCCCCGTCGCAGCTTGGATTTCAGGTAGTGGGCGAGGCGACGTGTCCATTCGTCTTGCGAACTGCGGGGACTCCTCGCGTCGTCCACGACCGCTGAACCGACGATGAAGTGGCGAAGGAATGCTGGAAGCCTATTCCACCCGCCGATAAATCAGACGCACGTCATCGGCAAAACGGTCCACGCCATGGAGAGTCAACTTGGTCGCAAGCTCGATGGGGCCCAGCCCCTCTCCGGCGATGGGGCCTGGCGCCGAGACGCCACCGAACAGTTTGGCGCCGATGTAGACGTGAAATTCGTCGACCAGGCATTCGCCCGTGCGCGGGTCCCAAAATCCGCCCAACAACTCCGCCCCGCCTTCGATCATCACATTGGTCATGTCCTGATCGCCCAGCAGTGCAAGCATTTGGCGAACCATCGCCTGTGAGTCGTCACCATCCAGTGGAAAGACCACGGCGCCGCACTGCTGAAGCGACGCAAGTTCGACCGGATCCACGCGCGGCGACGCGAACAGCCACGTCGGAATTTCGTTGGCCGTCCGGATCAATTTGGACCGGCGCGAGGGTAAACGGCGGCGACAGATCACGACGCGTTTGGCGACGCGCGGTGCCAGCGATTCCGCTCCGTCGGCAGCGGTCGCTCGCGCGTTGAGCATCGGATCGTCTGCCAGGACGGTGCCCATGCCGGCCACGATCGCGTCGACACGCCCGCGCAAACGATGCACATGGCGTCTCGATTCGGGGCCCGAGATCCATTGGCTTTGCCGGGCCACCGTGGCGATGCGTCCGTCCGCGGTCATCGCCCATTTTGCGATCACCCACGGGACCCCGGTTTGCACGCGTTTCAGGTACGGTGCCAACAGTGTCTTGGCATCGTCCTTCAGGACGTCCGATGTGACGTCGATCCCCGCATCACGCAGTTGACGAATTCCGCCGCCGTCGACCTTTGGGAAAGGGTCGCGCATCGCGACGACGACACGGGCCACCCCGGCCTGAATCAAGGCTGCGCTGCAGGGGGGCGTTTTGCCGTGATGACAGCAGGGTTCGAGCGTGACGTAGGCCGTCGCACCGGCGGCTTCCGAGGGCGTCCCGAGCGATCGCAGCGCGTTGACCTCGGCGTGCGGCCCGCCGAACGATTGGTGATAACCGCGGCCGATGCAGCTGCCGTCTTTGACCAAGACACAGCCGACCATCGGGTTGGGTTCGACGTGGCCCTGCCCTCCGATGGCTAGTTCCAGGGCAAGACGCATCCAGCGTTCGTCCTCGTCTCGGTGGACCGGTATCATGCGACCGTTCAGTCCATCCCCGGGACCCACAACTTGCTGCCTTCACCGCCGGCGGACGGATTGGGGGTCTCGGGTGAGTCGGGCGTCCAGACTCCGCCGGAGCGCTCTTCCGGCGGAGCGGCGGGAGTGAATTCGGTCGCCGCGGCTGCCGGGCCGCCTGGGGCCTCACGCAGCGATCCGTCGGGGCGGATGATCCCCAATTGCATCAACAGTTGCTGCACGCGTGCCATGACCGCCGGATCGTTTCCGTAATTCTTTTCGATCTCCATGATCGTTTGGCGGAATCCATCCTGGTCGGACAGTGACAAACAGAGTTCCAATCGGGCCAGCAAGATCGACGCAAAGTTCAGCTGATGTGCTTTGGCGAATTCGATCGCCTTGTCGCCGATCGCGATCGATTCACTCGGCTCCTGCGTCGACATCATTTGCAAGATGTAGCCTTCCATCGCCATGCGGGCTTCGTTTTCGTTGCCTCCGGCGGTGACCTTTTCGACCAACTTGGACGCAAATCGGTTGCAGGCGGTCATGCCACCGGTGGCGCGTGCGTTGCTGGCCAAGACATACAGCGGTGTGGCCGAAAGTTGGTCGGGATTGACGCGGAAAAAATCGATCGCCTCCAAGTCGCCGAAGGTTTCGTCGGTCGGCTGCAATTCGGGCAGCGGATCGACCTTGGAGATCCGGCAGAGGTCCGCGAGTGCCCCGGGCAGGCTGACCAGGCGTTCGCGGCCTTCGAGCACGCGGACGACCACTGCCCGTTCAAAGGCCAGCGTGTCGTCCTCGGCGACTTCGGCCAGCGACTTGCCGCCGAGCATCGGCAGTGGCAACTCACATGCCCGTTTGCCGTCGTGGCTGGCGGCGAACGCGCGATTGAATCGCGCAAATTCTGCCATCGATTTGGGTTGAGCCTGACGGATCGGTCGGTCATCGAGTGCAAAGAACAGCGGGATCGGATGGGGTTCATCCATGACCACTTTGCCGTCGGGGATCGCCGCCAGCAGGATCCCCTTGACCGCCTCGACACGGTCTTCGGTCACTTGATGAACGATCACCTGGGCGCTTCGATCGGTCTGACGCCCGTAGACGGCGGCAAGTGCGATCGACGTCGGGCACTCCGCCGCCGGCACGTCTTCGTCGTTGGATTGCAGTGGGCGATCGGAAACGAAAAACGCACTCCGCGGTCGCACTTCGCCTTCGGGCACCTGGATTTGCGAAAGCCGCTGGGCCGTCAATTGCTCGGTACGGTCGCTCGCGATCAACGCCATCTCGGCTTGTTCGACGTCGTCAAATTCGACATGGACCGACTGGGCGTTGACCGACAGGGTCCCGATCGGGGACAGCAGGCAGCTGATCGCGCGGTAGCGCTGCCGCGTCAACGAATCCAGCGACTCGATTTGCGACAGTTGGGTGGCGGTTTCACTTTGGCGTTCCAGATCCCCACGCCAGACGGCACAGTGGAATAATCCCGACAGGACGGCCGGTTGCTGTGGGGCGGTGCGACGAAGCGATTCGAATTTGTCCTGGGCCAGCAGCACTCGGTTGCTGCGCAGCAATCCGACGGCTTCGTCATAGCGTTCGCCCCATTCCGCATCGGGGGCGCGTTCGATCAACTTGGGAACGCTCTTGAGCAGATGGTTGACGCCGGGCGAGGTGTCCAGTTCCGACAGAAACGCGTTCGCCTGGTCGTTGTCGTAGCCCTGTGAACTGATCGCCAGCAGTGAATAAACGCGTGCCGACAGGATCACGCCGCTTTGGGCCAACCCCATCGCGACGATCAGGGCCACGTCCATCAGGAACGCGTCGATTTCTTGTCCGCTTTCGTTGAGGGCTTCCAACAGCGAATCGGTCGCGCCCTGGACGTCCTGGCGGAACACCTGGGCCGCCGCCCGCTGGGTCAGCGCGAGCGGATTGGAGGGTTGGAGGCGGATGAAGCGTTCGGCATTTTCGCTGAGCGATTCGTATTCACGCAGATCCAGCAGCAATCGACCGCGGATCGCCAGCGCCCAGGCCGCATCGGGATGCTCTTCCAAAATCGACTTCAGCCGATCCATTCCGGGGACGATTTGGCCGCCCTCGATCATCTTGAGCACTTGGTCCATCTGGCCGACGGAGTCCTTGCACTTGCAGAACTTGATTTTTTTGCCATTGCCGCAGGGGCACACGGCGTACAGATCGACAGACATAAAACCGGCCGGGATCGAGGGGTACGGGGGGCGAAGCGGAGGATGTTACCACGATCGGTCCGTCTGGCCAAAGCCCCGCTGGGCAACGCGGGAGCGGTTTTTCACAGGTCCCCCACGCCGATCTACCGCGACACCTCCGTGGAACGGTCGACGAATGCCTCCAGTAAGAACGCCAGGGCGCGCTCGCCGATTCCCGGAACGCTGCTCTCCCTCGGTCCGGCGATGTTCAACGTTTCCGGCTGCACCTGATCCAACCACTGTCGCACCTCGCCGGGCGAGGTCACCTCCATCGCCACCGACAGGCAGGGCTTGTTCCACCGCGCCGCATAGCGACGCGTCAACAGCGTGCCGCCCTTGAGACGCTGTTCGTACAGGATCAATGTTGCGTCGCTGTCGATCACGTTTTGCTCGGTCCGCGGCGGGTACTCGGCCGTGTCCATTTCGACCAGGTCGTAACGGCTGGGGATCGAGCCGTCTTCGGACAAGCGTCCCTTGGGGCACCACCCGCCGTGTTGGATTCGGTGGGCGATCGCCAGTTCCAACCCGGCACGATCGACCCCCGTTTGCCCGCCCGAGATGATGCGACGGGGAAAAAACGGCTGCCGATCAGCAGGGTTGGACGATCGTTTTGTCACTCGTTTCCCTCACCGTTGTACCAATCAGCCGTCGCGACCAGCGTCGACCGGATCGACGATTCACCGGGGACCGAAAACGGAGGGTTCCGCCAGGCGTTTGGGACCGGTGCGCGAAACAATTGCATCTCCGACCGGGTCGGATGCTCTATTAAAAGTTGCCAGCTGTGCAGGGCAACCCCGCAGGGGAAATCGATGCGCGAGCCATACTTGGTGTCGCCTAAAACCGGATGCCCGCGATCGGCGAATTGCAAGCGGATTTGATGCTTGCGTCCGGTCAACAAACGGACCGCCACCAGCGTCCGTGATTGCGATCGGTCAATCACACAGTAATTCAGCCGCGCTTGTTGGGCGTCGGCTCTGCCGCGTCGGTCGACCCGCATGCGATGCGCCGCGTCGTCTTTGAACACCGCATCGGTCAACGTGCCCGAGGGGGGCAGTCCGGAATCGTTTTCCAGATCCCCGGCGACCATCGCGAGGTACATTTTTTGGGCCCGGGTAGACACTTTCTTACTTTTGCCGGGACCGCCGAACTGGATCGTCAGCCGCGACGCCGCCTTGCTGGTGCGGGCCAATACCAGCACGCCGGTGGTCAATTTGTCCAGTCGGCTGACCACACCGACGAACACATTGCCCGGTTTTTGATAGCGTCGTTTCAAGTAGTCCGTCGCCCAGCCGTGGACGGTTTGGATCCCCGCTTCGGCCCCCATCGTCGGCATCCCGGCCGGTTTGTCGACGACCAGCAAATGATTGTCTTCATACAGGACGTTCATGACTCGGCCGTGGGACTCGCTGGCCGTGGGGCAGGACTTTCGGCAAGCGTGTGTCGAAGCCACGCCAGGGCCGCTTTGCCGATCCGCTGGTAGATGATCGACGGATGGCCGCCCAACCGACTGGTCGTCGAAAACACCTCGCCGGTCGGATCGATCACAATCAACGTGACCTCCGCGGCCGGCAGCGGAGAATCGGCGTTGCTCTCCAACGGCGGGTACGCGTCGACCGCGACCAGCCACTGCGCCCCCGCACGTCGTCGGAGTGTCTCCATCGCCGCCGCGTAATCCACCTCCAGGACTGCCGCCAGTTCGTCCAGGTTGGCAAAGCAGAATCCGCCGCGATAGGCCGACGACTGGCCCAGCGATGCGAACCAGTCGGCCAACACCGCCGACCGTCCAAGCTCCAAACTGACCAAGCTTTCCCCTCGCTCGGCCAGCAACTTCTCCACCGCATGGTATTGCTCGAACTCCTCGCCGTCGCCGAAGTGCAGGTCGCCGACACGCTCCAGGATCTCCGCGCGCGTCGATTCGATCTGCTGTCGACATTCCTGGGGTGATTGTCCGATCGCGCTGATTCGCAGCGAGATCGTCGCGGCGCTGACGGTGATGCCGACCCGCGGCACATGATCGCGATCAATCATCTCGCCCAACCGTTGCTCCATGTCGCTTTCGCCGACGCCGAAGAACTTCATGACTTCGTGTTCGATGTGCGTGCGCGAGCCGCCGCTGATTTCCAGAATCCGCGGCGCGACGGTCTCGTCGAACATGCGTTTCATTTCCGCCGGCACACCGGGCAAGGCAAAGATCCGACTGGTGGAATGGTCGCCGCGGCGGACCGTCACGTCGACGCCGGGCGCGGTGCCCTGGGGATTAAGGATCTGCAAACTGCCGACAGGGAACATCGCTTGGATTTCGTTGCGCGGTGGCATCTCGCGATTTCGCCGGGCGAACAAACCTTGGATGTGGTCCAGCGCCGATTGACGCAGTTCCAGTGGTTGATCGACAACCGCGGCCAACGCTTGGCGTGTCAAATCATCCCGGGTCGGCCCCAGCCCGCCCGTGCAAACGACCACGTCTGCCCGGCCTGCGGCAATGCGAAAGACGTCGATGTTGTGCTGCAGCGTGTCGCCGACCGTGCTGTGGAAGGTGACTTCGATCCCCAGTTCACCCAAGCGTCGGCTGAGCCATTGTGCGTTGGTGTCCAAGCGAGCGCCGCTGGTCATTTCATCGCCGATCGAGACGACTTCGGCGGTCAGCGTTTTGGGTTGCATGGGGAAGAGCGTGGAAGGTGTTTACGTCGATGGTCGGCTACGTTAAAGGTAGGCGGCATTCTAGAGGATTATTCATTCAAGACGTATGTGGGGCAATTCGCGGCGGGGCGCGCGGGATTGAGTTCGCGGAACTCGCCATCGGCCCGTTGATCTATTCCGATCACACGTGGGATCAGCCGTTTCGCGCGAGCGTACGGGCCTCCAATACCAAGAAAACACCCTGGCGCCCGTAGGCTCGCGCCAAACGGCTGATTAAATCGACAAGCCGTTGGCGGCTTCCGCTACGGATTCGGCTCACGCGAACCCCACCTACTCCGCGACCACCAACTCCAGCCGCGCGCTCGGCTTCTGTTCGGTCAGCACGATCGAAACGCGTTTGCCGTCATCGCCCGCCGGCCTGCCGAGCACGACGATGTGGTGCCGGTAATTGCGGTCGCGGTCAAACAGCAACCGCGACAGGATCGACGTCGGCGGCACGCCGTCTTCGCAAACGACTTCGAAGAACCACCAGGCGTGACCGCCGTCGGGTTTTCGCCCCAGCCACTTGATCGGACGACCGCTCGGATCGGGCATGTCGCCGTTGTCCGAGACGCTGTTGTCGGAGATGGGATCAAAGAACACCCGCGAGCGCAAGTAATTGCCCCGCCACTGGTCGTCGCTGTCGGCCCCGATCGACCGGGCCATCCATTGTTCATCCAGCACATCGATTCGCAGCGCGACCTCGACGCGTTTGGTTTCCGCATTCCACTCGATTTCACAAACCGTCTCGTGAACCGGGTGCATCAGGAGTGCGGCGGCGATCCACAGCGTTTGAATCATTTCCCTTTTTCCGGCCCCTGTTCGGTTTGTTGATCCGTCTTTTCTTCGGGCGACGCTTGATCCGTCGCGTCCTGCTGGTCGGCCGCTGCTTTTTGCATCGGGTTCTTTTTCTTTTCGTCCTTGAACAGTTTAAAGCGGCTGGGCACCATCTTTTCCGGCCAATGGTTATTGCCTTCGTCGACGTCGGCGGTCTGCCGTTTGGGATCCAGTTCCAATCGGACGATTTCTTTGTCGGTAACGATCAACTTGCTGATGCGTTTGCTGTTGCGACGCCAGATCTGTGCCGGGAACGTCATCATTTCGCTGGTGTTGTCCGCGTAATGCACACGCAACAGGATCGGCATCACCAATCCGCCCACGTTGCGAAAATCGACGATGTAAAAATTGGTGGTTCTGCGGAGGATCGCGCGTTCCTCGCTGCTCAGACCATCGAGAAACTTTTGAAACGACTTTCGATCTTCTTCTTCGACTTTTAGTTCGTCGTACTGGGGGCTGTTGTAGAAATCCTTCAGTCCCGGTTGCCAATCGATCCTTCGTCGCAAGTCCTGGTTGCGGTCCTCGGTGATGGTCGCTTCTTCGCGGTCCCGCTCCTGCCGCGTGCGTTCGGCTTGTTCATCGGGATCCCCTGCATCGATCTTGTACAACTGGATTCCGTCGATGGCGATGTCGACGTGGTCGGTTCCGTAAAACCAACCCCGCCAAAACCAATCCAGATCGACCCCGGAGGCGTCTTCCATCGTGCGGAAGAAATCACTGGGCGTGGGGCGTTTAAACTTCCAGCGTCGAGAGTACTCTCGAAAGGCAAAGTCGAAGGATTCGCGTCCGAGGATCGTCTCGCGCAGGATGTTCAGTGCGGTTGCGGGTTTGCCATACGCATTGTTGCCGAATTGAAGGATCTCTTCGCTGCCGGTCATGATCGGCCGCTGGTTGTTGCCCCGCATGTATCCGGTGATCTTTTCCGGATCCCCGCGGCGTGACGGGTAGTCCTCTTCCCACTCTTGCTCGGCCAGGTATTGCAGGAACGTGTTCAGCCCTTCATCCATCCACGTCCATTGTCGTTCGTCGCTGTTGACGATCATCGGAAAAAAGTTGTGCCCGACCTCGTGAATGACGACGGAGATCAAACCATATTTTGTTTCTTTGCTGTACGTCCCGTCGTCTTCGGGCCGCGGGCCGTTGAAACAGATCATCGGATATTCCATTCCATAGACCGGCCCGTTGACGCTGATCGCGACCGGGTAGGGGTACTCGAACGAATAGCGGCCGTAAACCTCCAACGTGTGCGCGATCGATTCGGTGGAATACTTGCTCCACAGCGGCTCGGCTTCGTTCGGGTAATACGACATCGCCATCACCGTTTGTGATCCGACTCGGACGCCCAACGCATCCCAGATAAATTTGCGGCTGGCGGCAAAGGCAAAGTCGCGGACGTTGTTGGCGTCGAATTCCCAGGTCTTTGTCCTTTGCGTTCGCACGCTTTCATTCGTTTCGGCTTCTTCCGGCGTGATGATGAACACCGGCTTCTCGGCCGACTCGGCTTCCGTCAGCCGTTGTTTCCAGCGATCGGTCAGAACTTCGTCCGGGTTCTCGAGCGTTCCGGTCGACGCGACCACCATTTCTGCGGGGGCGGTGATGCGGACTCGGTAATTCCCCAGTTCCAACGTGAACTCACCGCGTCCCAGGAACGACTTGTGTTGCCAGGCGCCGAAATCGGTGTACGCCGCGACGCGGGGAAACCACTGCGCGATCTCATAGATGTAGTTCTTGTCGTCTTCAAAGAATTCCTTGCCGCCCCGAGCGCGGATGACCTTCGCGTCGACGATGTTGTACGAGTAATCGATGGCGACATCGGTCTTTTCACCAGGCGCCAGCGCGGTCGGCAGATCGATCCGCATCATCGTGCCGATGTCCGTGTGAGGCAGCGGATCGCCGGCCGCATCGGTCACCGATCGGATCCGGTACCCGCCGTCGAATCGTCGGCTGGCCAGGATGGACTTCATCGCGCCGAACGAAATCTTCGGCGACAGTGACGGTGCCGTGACGGTTTCCAAGGCATCGGATCCCTGTCGGAACCGATTCTGGTCCAGTTGAATCCAGAGGTAGGGAAGTGTGTGTGGCGATTGATTGTGATAACGAATCTTGACCACGCCCTTGAGTTGCTGTTGATCGTCGTCGAGCGTGACGTCGATTTCATAGTCAGCGCGTTGCTGCCAATAGGCGGGCCCCGGCGCCCCCGATGCGATCCGCGTCGCGCCCGGCGTCGGCCACCAAGGGTCCAGCTGGGCGAACGGATCATACGGATCGGAATGTTTGCGGTTGGCCGACTCCGGTGACTGCGCCCCGGCATGATTGACGCCGACATGATCGGTCGCGACGACCAGTACGATCGCCAGCAGTGCGATGAATATCGACGCTTGATTACGTGACGCTGCTGGGCGAGGTTCAATGAGCGACAGGGTGGGAGGACGCATGTGGCGAGGGTTAGGTGAGGGCGCAGGTGTCAATTGAAGCCAATCCCTTCGGTGAACACTTCATCGGGGAAATCCGAACGGTGCGAGCCAAGGGTGCGGGTGGCGGAGAGGTGACGACGCGTCAATCTTAGTTCGGACGGTCGCTGCGTGTCGGCGCTACAGCTCTTGTGCGATGTCCTCCGCCCATAGTTCGGGTTTTTCGCGAATAAATCGTTCCATCAGCGCGATGCAACCGGGGTCATTGGCAATCACGACCTCGACGCCACGCTTGCGCAAAAAGTCCTCGTTGCCGCCGAAATTCTGGTTCTCGCCGATCACGACCCGCGGGATGCCGAACTGGACGATCGTTCCGCTGCACATCATGCAGGGGCTGAGCGAGGTGTACAGTGTGGTGTCGCGATAGGTCGTTTGGCGTCCGGCCCGCCGCAAGGCATCCATCTCGCCGTGGGCGATCGGGTCGCCTTGTTGGACGCGTCGGTTCCGTCCGCTGGCCAGCACCACGTCGCCTCGGGCCAGCAGCGATCCGATCGGGCACCCCCCTTCGTCAAATCCGGTCACGGCTTCGTCATAGGCCCTGCGCAGATGAAATTGATCCGTTTGACTGAGCATCAAAGACTCGGGGGTTGCACCGTTCATTCCGTGGCATGTTGCCGTTATCTTGGTGAAGACCGTCGTGCAGGTCGCGGCCACCGGCAGGACCACTGACTGCAGGACCACTGGCTGCAGGACCACTGGTTGCACCACCATTTATCGCACGACCGTTCATTCCTCCGTCATGTTAGCACATTGAACATCTACGATTCAGACCCACACGACGCTCGGTCTCGCCAGATCGGCTATTGCACGAATGTCCATGCCGGTGTCGATTTGAATTCGATCCGCGGCAATCTGCTGGAGTATGCCGTCGCGGTCGGCAAGCAACTTTCCCAGACACACGATTGGAACTCGCTCGGTGTCGGATTGTGGATTCCCGATCAAGCGTCTCGCGAACTGGTCGGCGGCCAACTCGATGCGTTTGCGGAATTCTTGAGTGAGCATCGGTTGAATGCGTTCACGATCAACGGGTTTCCGTTTGCCAACTTCCACGGCGATCATGTCAAGCAACGCGTGTACTTGCCGACGTGGGGCCAGCCAGAACGGCTGGAGTACACGCAGCGGTTGGCGACCATCCTGACGAAATTACTTCCCGACGACCAAGCGGTCGGATCCATCAGCACGCTGCCGATCGGTTGGCCCGGCAACCCGTTTTCATCCGAACCGCCCGGCCGGGATGACGTCGCCGCCGCGGGGGCGCACTTGCGTAAATTGTCAGGGTTCCTGGATCAGCTGTTCGAATCGACCGGCAAACGAATCGTGGTGGCGATCGAACCAGAGCCCGGTTGCATGATCGACACCGTCGACGATTTGGTCGGTTTCTTCGACGCGGAACTGCCCGAAGCGATCCACCGACGCTACATCACCGTCTGCCATGACATCTGCCACAGCGCCGTGATGAACGAACCGCAACGCTCGGTCGTGACGGCGTATCGCGATGCCGGGATCACAATCGGCAAGGTCCAGGTCAGCAGCGCGATCGTGGCGGATTGGGAATCAATTCCCGCCGATGATGTTCCTGCGACACTCGAGCAGCTCGGCCAATTCGCCGAAGACCGCTACTTGCATCAAACCGGCCAGGTCGCGCGGGGCGGCGGATTTCAATTGGCCGAGGACTTGCCCCCGTTGCTTGGCCAGACCTCGCCGGCCGATTTGGAAGCGATCCGTCGTTGGGTGATCCATTTCCACGTGCCGATCTTCTTGCAGCGGTTCGGCCATTTGACGACCAGCCGCGACGCGGTCGTGGAGTGTTTAAAGGCGCTCGACGATGATGAGATCGGTGCGGCGTTCACCGGGCACCTGGAAGTCGAAACGTATGCCTGGACCGTGTTGCCGGCAGCGATGCGGAGCCGCGGTTTGGCCGAAGACATCGCCAGCGAACTGCAATGGCTGGCCGATCAACTCGCGGGATAGGCTTGCGGCCTGTCATGGCGTTCCCGGATCGGACCTCAGCTGTCGGTGCAGGTTTCAAGGAAACGAGCCAAGCGATGAAAGTCGCTGCCACGTTCGATAAACCGGACCTTGGTGACCAGCGTTTGTGGATCGACCAGTTTCTCAAAGGGCACGTAATGTAGGTCCAGTTGGCCGGACACCGAAACCATCACGCCGTTGAGCTTTTCTTCGACCAGGGCGCGGTAGGCACCGACGCCCAGCTGTGACCCCAACATCACGTCGTAGGCGTGCGGCGGTGCGCATCGCGACTCGTAGCCGAGCTGCAGTCCGTTGACTTTGCGTTGGTTGCCGGTTCGCGCGGTGTAAGCGTCCGCCAGCAAACCGCTCAGCAGTGCGGCCAAATTGATGGCGGAGATATTGATGTGGCCGTGGTCGTCTCGCGAAACCCCTTTCAAGTATTCGGCCGGCAAGAACTCGGCCAAACCTTCGGCGACGACGATCGTGCCGTACTCACGGCCTTCGCGTTCGCGGGCGACCATCATGTCGACCATCTTGTCGATCACCTTGTCCA
This sequence comes from Stieleria maiorica, assembly GCF_008035925.1. Lineage (NCBI taxonomy): Bacteria > Pseudomonadati > Planctomycetota > Planctomycetia > Pirellulales > Pirellulaceae > Stieleria > Stieleria maiorica. The sequence goes on along the minus strand of NZ_CP036264.1, from coordinate 6,986,306 downwards.
GCACCATGATCTTCCGCGGCTTGCCGGTTTCCGGGTCCACTTCTTCGGCCGCCAAGTCGTCGGCGATGTCTTCGACGCTCATCACCATGCTGCCTTCGCCGGCGATCGCGGCGCCATAGGCCAACCATCCGGCGCTGCGTCCCATCGCTTCGCACAGGAAGTAGGCCTTGCCGGCCGCGGCGTCGTAGTTCAGGTTGCGGATCTCTTCGGCCAGCGTTTCCACGGCGGTGAAGAAGCCGAAGGTGAAGTCGATGCCGCTGTAGTCGTTATCGATCGTCTTGGGCAAGTGGATCACCGGGAACCGACGCGCGTCAGCGGGCAGGTTGTCCTGGAACATCTTCAGCTTGTTGGCGGTCTTCAGGGTGTCGTCGCCGCCGATCGAAATCAACGCGTCGATTTCCAACGAGCACAGGCCTTCGTACACCCGACGCAGCGGGGCGACCAGCTCGGGGTCTTTCAAGTGTTCCGGGCTGCTGACATGTTTTCCGGGGTTTGTCCGCGCCGTTCCGATCATGATCCCACGGCTGCTGCGGGCATGCGTCAGCGTTTCGTGGGTGAATCGCAGGTAGTCGGTGCCTTCTTGCAGCGGGCCGGCGGCGGTGTAGTCGGCCAGGCGACTGTAGCCGTGTTTGATCCCAAACACTTGCGACCCCTCTTCGAGAAACGAGAACGCAGCCGTCGAGATCACCGCGTTGGCAGCCGGTGCGGGGCCTCCGGCAAACAGAATCGCAACGCGTTTGATGTCCAGGGTGTGATGGTCGGGCATGGTGCTCAAATCTCGACTGGGGAAGATGGAGGTTGGTTTATCGCGTCGGACTGTCAATTCAGGCCGTCGGTTTGGTGCATGGGAACGCAAGTCGTCAGGGGACGATTTTAGAGATGCCACGATGACCGCCAAGCCGTTTACACGTTTCGGTGGCTTTGGGCACGACAATCTGGGGGCTGAGGGACGGAAAAGTCACCCAGATTACCGCGCTTGCGACGCCGAGATCGGCTTTGGATGTCGAAATCGCTGCGATTGCAGCTTAAAAGTGTGGAGAACAAGCAATCTAAAACAGCGGCGTGCCGGCGGATTTTTCTTCTTCACCACCCGCTGGCGCGAAAAGCTTGCAGTCGGCCGCCCGATCAATCAAGATCTCCCCAGCGTCGATCCCACGGCCTGTCCGGCGGTTCCGTCGGGCAGGTGATACGGCGCTCTTCTCTCTCGCACGGTTGGAACGATTCGGAACCTCACGATGACCTGGCACACTCCATCTGGCGACCGGTACCTGGTTGGTGAGGAGGCGGAGTTGGTGCGTGATTCGCTCGCGATCATGGTGCAGGAATTGGCCAGTTGCCGTGAGACCGAGGAAGACCCCTGGACGTACGGCGTCACATTGTTCGACGAATTGACCTGGCAACAGCAACTGGCCGTGCTGGATTTGTTGGCGACCAATCTGTTGCAGGAAACCGAGCAAACGCTGGAGTTGAGCGGGGTGAACGAAGCAGCCGTCGCAGCGGTCTACGAAAATGTTGCTCAACAAATCGAACTCGAGATCGAGTTGCAACCCGTTTCGCCAGAAGAATTCCGTTTCCGCTGGCGGCAAGCGGCCCTGGATGCCTATCGCGAAAACGAAGAAGACGACGTTGTGCAGCAAGAATCGTCTGCACAAGACGAGTATGAGGAGTCGGTCTTCGACATCGACGTGCAATCCGTGGAAGTCGATCGGTGGCGCTGGTTGGTTGAACTGTTGGCCGATCGCGTCCTCTGGGATCGCGATTTCGAAATGGTCAACGAAATGATCGACGCGCCGCCCGAACACGCCGCCGCGATGCGCGCCGCACTCGGGATCACCCCCGGCTATTACACCGCCATCGCCCCCGACCCGACCGACCACCAAGTCGATTCGCTGTTCAAGTCGCTCGAGCACCTGACCCGCGCCAAACCTCGCTAACGCCCGCCAACCGAGAGTGTTGTGTGAATCACGACGCAACCCTGGATACCAACCGCCGCGTTTACGACCGCATGGCCGACAGCGGCGATCCGCTGTGTCGCCCGGCCAGCGAAGAAGAATTGTCGCGTCCGTTGTCGGTCGTCGACCAAGCCGGCTGGCTGGGCGGATCGATCGCCGGAAAACGCGTGCTGTGCCTGGCCGCCGGCGGGGGGCGACAGAGCTCGCTGTACGCCGCCGCCGGCGCGGCAGTGACCGTGGTCGATCTCAGCGGCGCGATGCTGGAACTCGATCGCAGGGTGGCGGCCGAGCGTGGCTATCGGATGCGAGTGCTGCAAACGACGATGGAGGACCTGTCGGGATTGGCCGACGCGGAGTTCGACATCGTGATCCATCCGGTCAGCACGTGCTATGTCCCTTCGGTCGCACCGGTGTTTGCCGAAGTCGCTCGGGTCACACGCCCCGGGGGATTGTACATCAGCCAACACAAACAACCGATCAGTTTGCAGGCGGGCTATCAGCGTTCGACCGATGGTTTCCCGATCCGACACACGTATTACCGCGACACACCGATTCCGCCGCCGGACGTGATGTCGGCGAGTGCCAAACGATTGCGTGAACACGGCGCGATCGAATTCTTGCACCGCTGGGAAGACCTGATCGGCGGACTGTGCCGGTCGGGTTTTGTGATCGAAGACCTGATCGAGCCGCTGCACGCCAAACCGAATGCGTCAGCCGACAGTTTCGCCGATCGAGCGACGTACATCCCACCCTATGTCCGCATCAAGGCAAGAAGGATCGGCACGCAATCCACCACCCGCCCGACCATTATCACCGCGTGATTGGGAGTTGGGAGTTGGGAGTTGGGAGTTGGGAGTTGGGAGTTGGGAGAAAAATGCGTGTGGAGGCGGGGATATCGGGAAGAAGATGTTGGCCGGTCTTTGGAACCTGAAACCTGAAACTTGAAACCTACCCGCCGAACCCGAGCGTCCGTTTCCAAGCGACCGATTGCTGGTCGCGGCCGATTGAATCGGTGATCGCGTCCCATTGTGAGGCGGCGTCGGAGAGCGCCTCGGCGGCAGATTGCTCTGCGGCCAAACAGCGTCGGACCTGACGGTCGAGCACCTCGTAGTAGCGATCGGCCCCGGGCAGGACTAACCCCGGTGCCACTTGCAGCGTTTGCAGTCGCTCGACCAGCCAACGCGCATAGGCACTTCCCGACTGCATCGACTCGTTCTCCGGGCTGATTCGGGTTTGCGAGAACAGTTCGGATTGTTGGCGGACCGTTGAAATCCGCTGGCCGCCGGAGAGCCATCCGATGAATTGCTTGGACGCGTTGGTTTGACGACAACCGCTGCTCAAGCAAGCCAGCGGCGTCTGCGGCCCCAGCCACAGCTGATCGGTTTCGGTTTGCCGCGGGCAATCAAAAACGCTGATGTCAAATTCTTCGCGTTCTTCCGGCGGCTGGTCGGCCGAAGCTTCATCGGCCGCGGTCTCGCTTGCGCTCGCCGGGACCTCGTAGCCGATCCCGCCGACCAGTTCCCCGCCTGCGATGGCCTGCCAGATCTGGCCCGGCGTCATTGCCGACGATGCGTACAGGCCCGCCGTCGCGGCCAATTGCTCCAGCACCGCGACGTAGTCCTCGCTGTCGATCTCGGGCTTCATCGTCGTGCGGTTGAACAGCCAGCGACGCGTGAAGGTGGACGCGCATCGATTCAGAAACGAGCTGGCGGCCCAACCGGGCGCCAACGGCTCGGCCGCCTTGCCCTCAAGCCCTCGGACCCAGTCGTGGTACTCGCTCCAGGTCTCACATTGCGATTGAGAGTCGATGGCCAACCGCGCGAGCACTTTGGCGCCGACCGCAACGCCCCAGGTGGATCCGCCGTAATCGCCCAACGAGTTGATCACGGCCGGCAGCGGTTTGCCGTATTCGGCTTGGTACTCCTTCAGCAATTCGGAACCGAATCGAACCGCTGCGTCCTTGGCGTTGATTTCGCCCAGATAGCTCTGCGGCGTGATCGCGACATCCGAGAGCAACATTTGCCGTGTGAAACGCACCGCGGGGCTTTCCCCGGCGGTGATGTCGTCCCCGGCGAGAGCAGCTCCAGCCACCGCAGGGTCGGCGGGATCGAACACCTCGATCTCCAGCGGGTGCTCATGCGTCATCGACCAGGCCAATCGGATCGCTTCGGCGACAGACGCATTCCCGACCAGTAAGATCCGCAGCGGCACGTCGGTGCGAGCGGCCGGGGCCGCATCGACGGCAGAGTCTGCATCATCGGATCCAGAGTCGCCGCAACCGGCGATCAGCGACGCGGCGAGGATCGAAACGGCCGTTCGGCGATCCAGTGGACGGGAACGAAAGTCACCAGACATGGTAGCGTGCCGCGTCGGCCGCGGCGTTTCTCGGAAATTCGGGCGTACGTGCGAGCCTTTTTGGCAAAACCATTCCCGCCGACAGACGATGGAAATTACAGTCTGGCGGCGGCGCGATAACATACGCATCGCCCGGCGATCGGGTTCGGCAGGAAAGTTTCATTTCGAAGAAGGCGCATCATGAGTCACTACTTGGGCATCGACATCGGGACCAGCGGCACAAAAACGCTATTAATTGACGCCAGCGGCAAGGTCATCGCCGAAGCCGATGCGACCTATCCGATGGAGCAACCCAAACCGGGTTGGACACAGCAGGACCCCGAGGACTGGTGGAAGGCGACGGTCAAGACGGTGCGTGCGGTGATGCGAAAATCCGGCTGCAAACCGGCCGACGTCAAAGCGATCGGATTGAGCGGCCAGATGCACGGCAGCGTTTTTCTGGACCGCGACGACAACGTCATTCGCCCCGCCCTGCTGTGGAATGACCAGCGGACGGCGGCCGAGTGCGACGAGATCACGTCGGCCGCCGGAGGACGCAAACGGCTGATCAAAATGGTCGCCAACCCCGCGCTGACGGGATTTCAAGCGCCCAAGGTGCTGTGGCTGCGGAACAACGAAAAACGACACTTTGACGCCTTGGCAAAGGTCTTGTTGCCCAAGGACGACATCCGCCGACGCTTGATCGGCGACTACGTGACCGAAGTCAGCGATGCCAGCGGCACGTTGTTTCTGGACGTCGTCAAACGAAAATGGTCCTCCGCCCTGCTGTCGAAACTCGGACTCGATTCGGACCTGTTGCCCCGCGTGGTGGAAAGCGATGAAGTCACCGGGACGCTGACCAAGGCCGCCGCCAAAACACTGGGACTGACCACCGATTGCAAAGTCGTCGGCGGTGCGGGCGATTGTGCCGCCGGGGCGGTCGGCAACGGTGTGGTCAAAAAAGGAGTGCTCAGCACATCGATCGGCACCAGCGGCGTGATGTTCGTCCACAGCGACCAGCCCCAATACGACGCCGCCGGACGACTGCACACGTTTTGTCATGCCGTCAACGGCGCCTGGCACATGATGGGCGTCAACCTGACCAGCGGTGGTTCGTTGCAATGGTGGGTCGAATCGGTCTTGCAGGGGCTCGCCGGCATGGGCGGGAAAGAGGTTTATCAAGCCGCAACGGCCGAAGCCCGGCAATGCCCGGCAGGAAGCAATGGGCTGGTGTTCCTACCGTATCTGAACGGTGAACGAACGCCTCACGCCGACCCACATGCCCGTGGCGCCTTCGTCGGGTTGAACCTGACGCACACACGCGGTTCGATGACCCGCAGCGTGATGGAGGGCATCACGTTTGCCCTGCGTGACAGCTTGGAGATCATCCAATCGTTGGAGGTCCCGGTCAGAGAGATCCGCGCGTCCGGTGGCGGCAGCAAGAACCCGTTCTGGCGTCAAATGCAGGCCGACGTGTTCGGCAAAAAAATCACGACGTTGAAAGTGGAACAAGGACCGGCCTACGGCGTCGCCCTGCTGGCCGCCGTCGGTGACGGGGCCTACAAGAATGTTCAATCCGCCTGCAAAGCGACGATCGAAGTGGCCGAGCAAACACCGGCCGATCGAAAGTCCGTCGCGGCCTACAACGACCTGTTCCCCGTCTACCGCAGACTCTACACTGACCTGAAGGATTCGATGCAGACCTTGGCCGGATTGCAACAGTAACCATGCAGCACGTTGAATTGACGATCGTCGACCAGATCGCGACGTTGGCGCTCAATCGCCCCCAGGTCTGTAACGCGCTCGATTCGGCGCTGATCACCGATCTGGCCCAGGCGCTCTCCGACGTGCACCAGGAGCGACGCGTGTCGGCCGTGTTGATCACCGGCAAAGGCGACCATTTTTGCAGCGGCGTCGATCTGAAGGCCTTCGCGAAAGTCGCCGAACTGGAACCGATCGACGCCCAGGTGCGGTGGTTCGAATCCTGGCGTGAACTGACGGAGTTATGCGAGACGATTTTGCGGTTTCCCAAACCCGTGGTCGCTGCGGTCGACGGGCAAGCGATCGGCGCCGGGCTGGCCGTCGCACTCGCCGCAGACATGATCGTGATGTCCGATCGTGCGTTCTTGACCGCCAACGCGGCCGAACGCGGTTTGATCGGCGGGTTGACCGCACCGCTGCTGTCGTTTCGGTTCGGTGCGGCAATCGCCGCGAGGATGCTGTTGACCGGATCGCCGATCGAGGCCGCCGAAGCGTATCGATTGGGCATGTGCTGCGAAGTCGTCTCGCCCGACCAGATCTGGGTCACCGCCAGCGACTGGGCCAAACGCTGCGGCGCCGCGCCGCGAGAATCGCTGCAAGCGACCAAGCGGATGCTGAACGAAGGGATCGGCGAGGCGCTGCTGACGAACCTGACCAACGGCGCCGCGACCGGCGCGACGCTGTGCAACACCGAATCGGCGGCCGAAGGGATCCGAGCGTTCGTGGAAAAACGGATTCCCCAGTGGCCCTGACAGTCGACGAAATCGCGACGCACGCGCTCAGCCTGGAGGACCCGGTCGAGCGGCAGGTCTACTTGGCGGCGGCGTGCGGAGACGACCATTCGTTACGGAAGCGAGTTGATTCTTTGTTGGCGGCTTTGGAATCGGTCGACGACGCCAGCTTCCTGGCCTCGGGCCTGTTCGCCCCGCATGATAAGGCGTCCGCCCCCGACAGCTCCGGGGCAGGTGCAGGCAGCGGTTCCGACCGTCGCCGCGTGGACGATTCCAGCGGTCGATTCGAGCTGCGCAGCAAACACGCCGTCGGCGGACTGGGCGAAGTCTGGGTGGCTTGGGACCGGCAACTCGGTCGCGAGGTGGCGCTCAAACAAATGCGCGGTGAGTGGGCCGGCAATTTCAACGCGGCGGCGCGGTTTCGTCGCGAAGCGGAGATCACGGGATTCTTGGAACACCCGGGCGTCGTCCCGATCTATGCGTTGGGGCAACAGGACGACCGCCGCCCGTTCTACGCCATGCAGTTCATCCGCGGACGCACGCTTCAACAGGTCGTCGAAGAAAAACTCAATCGACGCCTCCCGTCCCCGACGCCGTCGTCGCACGATCGATCGCCGCATTGGTACGACACCGACTCCTTGCGGAAACTGCTCGACCACTTTGTCGACGTCTGCCAAACGATCGACTACGCGCACAGCAAGCAGGTCGTTCATCGCGATTTGAAACCGGCCAACATCATGCTGGGGTCCTATGGGCAAACGTTGGTCGTCGACTGGGGGTTGGCCAAATGGCTGGACCCTTCGGCGCGTCCGAGCGATTCGCCGGGAACCGAAAAGGAGATCGACCAACAGCTCGAAGCCACGCTCTCGCTAGATCACCAACATGATTCCTCCGTCGATGAAACCCGCCAGGGCACCACGCTCGGCACGCCCCGCTACATGAGTCCCGAACAGGCGGCCGGAAAGATCGACCAGATCGGGACGGCTGCCGACGTGTATTGCCTGGGCGCGACACTGTATTTCATCCTGACCGGACAAGCCCCCCACTCCGGTGAAGCCGACCTGCAGTCGACGTTCGACCGCATCATTGAAGGCCGGTTCGATCCGCCGCTGAAGATTCGCTCCCAGATCCCCAAGGCCCTGCAAGCGATCATCCTGAAGGCGATGGCCACGCCGATGCCCCAACGCTACGCCACCGCGGGCGCGCTTGCCGAAGACGTGCAAAAGTATCTGGCCGATCAACCGGTCAGCGTGTTCGTCGATCCGCCGATCGAACGCACCTTGCGTTGGGCACGCAATCACCGTGCGCTCACCGCGGCGCTGGCGGTCGGATTGTTGCTGACGTTCGTCGGAACCGTTTCCGGTTTGTTGGTGCGACAGGAAATGAACCGACGGGCGATGGAAGCGGCGCGGATCGATGCCGAACGAGAACGCAAGATCAAATTTCAAGAACAGACGCGGCGGCTGGAAGCCGTCGCCGCGTCGGGCGCCGCGATCCAACGCGGCGACGCGGCGCTGGCGGAAAGCCGCTATGCCGATGCCGCGGCCCTGTTCAGTGTCGCCATCGATCGGATGGAGAACCAGGACGCGTTGGCCGACGAGCGCCAGTCGTTGATCGTCCGCCGCGATCGGATGGAACGGTTGGGACGATTCCATGCGCTCCAACGCGACGGCGAAGATCTGGTCCACCTGTCGCGATCGACCGAAGCCGCGGTGCTGTTGCAAGCGTCCTTGGGTGAGCTGGGTTTTTGGGACAGTGACACCTGGTGGGAAGACTTGCCCGATGACGATCTGACGGCACTGCAACGGGACCGGCTGCGTTGGCACGTCTATCGTATCCTGACCAACCTGAACTCGTTGTACGTGACCCGAATGGCGGTCGCGATGGGCAGCGATCCCGGTGGCGGATCGCCGAGCATGCTGAAATTGATCCGCAGCTATCTGTCATCGAATGTCGGCAAACGGGAAGCGCGGGCGGCGTCGGAGTTGACCAAGCGGATCCAAACGTTTCGCCGCAGCGAAGCGGCACGATGGCTGGGCAGCATCGCCTCCTTTCGGCTCAGCGGCGGCAAACGCGTGGAACCGGCCGAACTGGGTCCGCCCCGCAATCCAGCCGATGGCCAGCAGTTGGCCATTTTCAGTTTGATCGCCAGCGTCGATGCCAACTACCGATCCTGGTTCGACAACTACGGCACGACGTTCATGGCGGCGACCGATGGCGATCCCGCTGACCGGGCGATCGACGTCGCGTTGGAATCGCTGCGACGCGTTTCCGATAACGCACCGGATGATTGCTGGATCCGTCTGCCCACCGCCCAGGCCTATTACTTGAAGGCCCAGCGGGCCGAGGCGGGCGGCGATTTTGACACCGCGCTTGAGTACTACGAATTGGCGCGTGCCGAGTACGGACGCTGCATCGCGATCCGCCCCGACGCCGCATTCGTCGTCGCCGATCGCTCCACCGTCGCGCTCCGTCAAGCCGTCTTGATGCGCGACCATCCCCGGTCCGACGCAATCCTCCACCGCCGCGCAAAGGAACTGTTGCGGACCAGCTTTCGCGATGCCAGCCGGGCCCAGCGACTCGAGCCGAACTTGCACTGGGTGTACTGGCACGTCGGGGCGACCGCCGCAGAACTCGGACAGATCGACACCGCCATCGAAGCCTTTTTCCAGGCCGTCGAGATCGGACTGGACCTGCAAGACACGATGGACGGCCCCCTGGTGCGATTGGACGATCTTCGCGGACGCGCTCAAGCGATCCGATTCGCCTACCAAGGGGCGGATCGGATCGAGAGTCTGACCGGACCCGATCCTGCCGCCGCGAGACGAGCGTCTCTGATCGCATCACTGGAATACTCCCGTGGCAACCTGGATCCAGCGAGGGTCTGGTCGGCCAAAGCGATCGAGTTGAATGCCGACAATTCACGCGGTTATCAGATCGCCGGATGGTGTGCCTTGCAGGACCAGGATTGGGAAACGGCCCGACAACATTTTGCAAACGCGATTCGGCTTTCCCCCGACGACGCGGTCTCCCTGATCGGCGCCGCCCGGGTCGTGGAGCACGTCGAATCACAGGCACCGTCACCTGCGGGGCATCCGGAGAATTCCGATCGCTGGTACCGTGCGGCCGTCGACGCCGCCGTCTCGGCGCGACACCGTTCGACGGCTTGGTTCGGGTTGGCCAAACACCAGTTGCGTCGCGGATCGCTGGACAAAGCGTATTCGGCGATCGAATCTGCCCGCACACTTGATCCGGCTTGCGACGTGGCCCGGTTCATCGATCTGTCGCGCGACCAGGCCCGGCGTTTACTGTTGCGTTCCCGTGAGACGCGCGAGGAAAGCGAGAAGCAGGCGCTGCTGGATCAGATCAAGGCGCTCAAGGAGTTTGTCGATCAAATCGCTTCGATGCCGATCGCCTCGGTCAACCAAATCGTCGATTCGGCGACCGATCGTCCCCCGTCATCCCTGCCGCTACTCGGTGGCGATTTTGAATTGCCGTTGGAAACCTATTGGCAAATCGAAGCGGCCGAACCCTCCGTGGATGCCGGTCGTCAAGTGCTTGGCGGCAGCCTTCCGCTAGCCATCACGTCCGACGCAGCAGACTCTGACAACGCGTGTTTGTTGATCCGCCGGGCCGTCCCCTCACGGGCAACCGGCAATTGGCGACTGGTCCAAACCGTGCCCGCGACAACAGCGCAGGATTACCGTCTTTCAGTGATGGTTCAAACGATCGACGCCGATCGACCGATCGCACAACTGGTCGTTCGTCACGCCGGGAAGGAGCTGAGCCGTTTGGAATTATCCGGCGAACGCGGCGTCTGGACTCGACGAACGAGCGAGTTTTCTGTCCCGCGCGTGGAATCGTCGATCGAACCGCTGGAAATTTGCATTGAAGTCACCGACCCGAAACTCGGAAGTGTGCGGATCGACGACATCGAACTTTCGATCACAAACTGAGCCGCAGGCGCTAGCCTCGGGCCTTACAAGCCGCAGGCGCTAGCCTCGGGCCTTACAAGTCTCGATGGGCAATCCAAGGCCCGCGGCTAGCGCCGTCGGCTCATAGAGCAGGTGCCATTGGGCGTTAGCCTACGGGCTTCCATCAACGCGGGAGCCCGAACGCTTTGGGAGCCCGAACGCTTTGGGAGCCCGAACGCTTGCGTGATTCGGCTGGTGTCACTCGTGTTTCGTCGCCCGATGGCCGCTGTGAGTCGACCAGCCAACGGGCAACGATTGCACCGGCGTTTCAAGGCGGAGCGTTGGAACGAGGCAGGGACGGCGTTTAGCTGGGCTTGTGCTTGCTGTGACAAGCCTTGCAATTGGATGCCTTCTTCAACATCGCAGCCGCGTCGTCATTGCCATCGACGGCGGCCTTGCCGGCTTTCACCAACGCGCCGGTCAATTCTTTCCAACTTTCCTCCTCCCCGCGCGGCGGCTCGTTCTTGGAGAGTGCGACCAGCATCGCGTGCAACTTCTTGACGTCTTCGGCCGATGCATCACCGCCGGCGACCTTCTTCAACAGAGGGCCTTTAAAGGCCTCCTTCATCACTTCTTTGGTCTTGAACTTGGGCTTGTCCCCATCGTCGTCTGCGGCAATCGCAGGCAAACCGAGACAGGCTGCGGCAGCCAAACAGACCAAGCCCCCAAAAATCTTCGCTCGCATCGTTGTCAACTCTCTAAATGGTAGTCTGAAGAAAAACCGACCCGGGCGCTCTTCCGGATGCGACTAGATATAGGCGATCGGCACGTCGTACGCTACAAGCCCCGTGCCGGCGAATGACAAATCCGAAGAAGTTCCATTTCCAGACTGACAACGGCAACCAATTCTTCATGAACGATTCGAATCAAGACCAGCGGGATCGGGACCAAGCGATGGAGGCGGTCGATGCGGCGATCGCTCGCGGCAAAAAGATCGAAGCGGTCAAGCTTTATCGAGAGTTTTCCGGTCAATCACTTCGCCAGTGCAAGGCCTTCGTGGAATCACGGATGAAACAAACACCGCCGGGCTTGGACGACACGGCGGGTGATTCAGCGTCAACCGACCCGACCGCGATCGACTCCCAACGCTCTGGCTGCTTTTCCATGCTGATGTTGATTCTCAGTTTCGCCGGCTTGAGCTGCATCGGCGGGTTGCTGGGAACTATAATCCGCGAATGAAACTTTCATTCGGCCCCAAAAAACGACGTCGCCAATCAAGACGCAGACTCCCGTTGCTGCAAGCATTGGGACACCGGAAACTGCTCGCCGCAGGAGCGGATCTGGCGTTTTACGAGTTTGCCAACCACACCAACGTCACGCCCGAGTTGTTTTCGGTCGACACGCATGCCGAGACGCTCGCCAGCGAGATCAATTCACCGCTCAGCCTGGGGTGGACGGGCAACGGCCAGCCGCCCAACGGCCTCGCACTCGGCGGTGCGTTCAACGAGACCAGCGAACCGACGCCTGCCGGCGGGCAAAACGATTACTTCGAATTGACGGTCACGCCGATCGATGGATACGTGCTGAATCTGGCTCGATTCAGCATGCAAATTCGTCGCAACGACCCGGATTCGAAAGACAGTTATTCGGTCTACTTTGATAACGATCCGGGTCCGGGCGGCGATAATTATTCGACCAGGCTGGCCAGCGGACGGATCACCAGCGAAGACGTTTTTGAATCGGTCCACGTTCCCCTGGAAGGGATCCCAGAATTGACCGGGCAAACAACACCGGTCACGTTTCGCGTGTACGCGTGGGGAACGGTCGGATTGAATGCCATGCGTCTGGACAACATCCGCGTCCAAGAAGTGCAACAGACGGTCGGTGAATCATCGTTGGCGTATTATGGCGACGCCGGCCGATTGGTTCACCCGTTGGACGCTTTGGGCAACCGCATCGCCGACTTTTCATCGGCCGGTTATCGCAACAGCGACCAGCCGCTGCCCGATGTCACCGAAACGATTGATCCGTCACGGGTCGTGACGGTCGCACCGACATCCGGTGACGACATGGCGGCATTGCAAGCGGCGATCGATCAGGTCGCGACCTTTTCCGTCGGCCTCGATGGCTATCGTGGGGTCGTGCAATTGACCGCAGGCGAATATCAAATCAGCGACCAACTGACCATTCTGGACGACGGCGTGGTGCTCCGCGGTGTCGGTGACGGCGACGATCCGCTGACCAGTACGATCCTGCGCGCCACCGGGACGACACAACGCTCGCTGATTCTGGTCGGTCAGCCATCGGGATGGGCGTCGGGCATCTCCAATACGACCCACAACATCGTCGATAAATACGTGCCGGCGGGAGCGACCAGTCTGCGCGTTGATTCGACCGCCAACTGGAACGTCGGTGATCCGATCATCGTCAAACGCCCCAGCACGGCCGAGTGGATTGCAGAGATCGGGATGGACTCGATCCCGCCGCGCAGTGACGGCGGCACGGTGAATCAATGGGAACCGGGCGGGAATTTTGATCACCTGTACGAGCGCGTCATCACACGCATCGAAGGCGATCGCGTGTTCTTCAATGCGCCTTTGATGTCATCGTTCCAGCAGGAGTTTGGCGGCGGCACCGTGTTTCGATACACGTTCCCCCGCATTGAAAACGTCGGCATCGAAAACATTCGCGGCGTCTCGGACTTCACCAGCCCGACCGATGAAGCGCACGCGACGACGTTCATCGAGTTGCAATCGGTCCGAGACGCTTGGGTTCGAAACATCACCGGCCAGCACTTCGTGTTTGCCACCGTTCACGCCACCAGCCGCGCCCTGCGTGTCACCGTGGACGATGCACAAAGTTTGGACCCGGTATCCATCATCACGGGCGCCCGACGATATCCGTTCACGATCGACGGCCAATTCGTCTTGATGCGGAACCTTTATTCGGAAAACGGGCGACACGATTTTGTCAACAATTCGTCATGGCGCAACCGCGGACCGAATGTGTTTCTCGATGGCGTCGCGGTCGACTCCCACGACTCGACCGGACCACACCAACGCTGGTCCTCGGGAACGTTGTATGACACGATCACGACCGACAACATGATCGAAGCTCGCAATCGCGGCAACTTCGGCAGCGGGCACGGCTGGGGTGGCGCGGGGATGGTGTTTTGGAACGCCCGCGCCGATCAATTCATCGTCCAGAACCCACCGACGGCGCAAAACTGGGTGATCGGTTCGACGGGCACGTTGGTCAACGAGACCCGTTTCGGGCCCCAACCCCCGGCAACGATCGACGCCCACGCCACCCCGATCGATTTCGGTGACCCGCTCAACCCGACCAGCAGCCTGTTCGTCGCCCAGCACAATCAACGGATGGCCGACCCGAGCAGCCAAACGCGTGAGTACGTGCTGGGGGATTTCGATTTGCTCCAGTTCGACGGATCGGCGTCCGCCGACGCGCTGCCCGTCGATCCGCAATGGCTCGCCGACGTGACCACCCTGGCCGGCGGGACGCCGATTCGGTCCAGCGACCAGACGACCGACGGCCAGTACGTTCCGTTTAGTTTCCAGTACTCGCTGGCCACTCACGAGGTGGTTCGCTCGGCGGTGTTGTCGCTGGGGCTGCGGGGAACCGGCACAACAACCTCCGGCGACGCGATCTGGATCGAAGACGTCTCGTTGGCACGATCGCTCGCCTCGCTCGGCATCACCGCTCCCTTGTCAACGACCGAGACCACGACGTTGACGGTCGAGTTGACCGGCCGTGATCTGATCGCCTTGCAAGACGGACGGCTGGATGTCTTGCTCGGACAACACAGCGCTCTGGACTGGGCTGTCTTGAACCTGTCGGTCACCGAGCTCGACAGTTTTGATTTCGGTGATGCGCCGGCGACCTATCCCACGACCCTGGCGCAAGACGGAGCACGCCATGGGGCGACGGGTCCGCGGCTGGGCGCGACCCGTGACGAAGAGTCCGATGGCGTCGCATCCGCGACCGCCGACGGCGAATTGGATGATGGCGTGTTGTTCGGTGACATCAAGATCGGTCATCCGATGGCAGGTGTGAACATCGATCTGCAAAACGCGGATGAAGCCAAAGTGGACGCGTGGATCGACTTCGATCGCGACGGGATCTGGCAGCCGAGCGAACAGATCCTTACCGCAGCCCCCGTCTTCGCCGGACTGCAAACACTCAACTACGATCTGCCGGAATCGGCGCCGCTGGGGCAAACCATCGCTCGCGTCCGGCTCAGTTCGGTCGGCGGATGGCAACCGACGGGATTCGCCTTTGATGGCGAAGTCGAAGATTACGCGGTGACCGTTCAAGCCGCCGTCGCCCCGGCGATCGAAAGCATCGTGATCAACGACGGCCAGTCACAACGCTCCCGCGTCGATCGGCTGACGGTGACGTTCAATGGCGAAGTCGAAACGTCCGAAGACGCCTTTACGGTGCGCGACCGCGCAACAGACCAGCAGGTGGATCTGTCGCTTGCGATTGACGTTCAAGACGGAAAGACGATCGCGACGTTGACGTTTTTGCCCGGCCCGGCGGTCGCCACCGCTGCAACCGGCCTCCACTCGCTCCGTGACGGCAATTACGAACTGACCGTCGTCGGCTCCCTCGTCACATCCGGCCCACTGGCCATGGACGACAACGTCACCTTCGGCGACCAAGCATCCGATGCGTTCTTTCGACACTACGGCGACACCGACGGAGACCGTGATGTCGACGGCCAAGATTATGGCCGCTTCGGTTTGACGTTCCTGCGTTCACCGACCGATGACGGCTTCCGCGCCGACCTCGATTCCGATGGAGACAACGATGTCGATGGCCAAGATTACGGTCGCTTCGGCACGCGGTTCCTCAAACGGCTCGATTTTTGATCCCGATGCATCCCATTTTTTTGACAGCGGAGTTGCCGCGTCGACCAAACCGTCCCTGACAGTCCCCAGGCATGCACAGCATGCCCCACCCGCCCATCATTCTGCCCCGTATCATTCTGCCCCGTATCATTCTGCCCCGTATCATTCTGCCTTCTATCGTTTTGCCCCCATCGTTTTGCCCCTCCCCCAAACGCATGCACCGAACCATCACCACCTGTCTGCTCCTTACCCTCACCCTCGTCCCCGCGTCGACGCTGCCCGCCCAATCGGTCACCCCCGTCCACCATGCCCACGCGCACAACGACTACCTGCATGACCGTCCGCTGCTGGACGCCCTCGACAACGGATTTGGCAGTGTCGAAGCGGATATCTATTTGATCGATGGCGCGCTGTTGGTGGCCCACGACCGAGACAAGACGTCGCCCGCCCGCACCTTACAAGGGCTGTACCTCGACCCACTGCGGGCTCGAATCAAGCAAAACAAAGGCAGTGTCCACGGTGATGGACAAACCCTGACATTATTGATCGATATCAAATCCGACGGCGAATCCACCTACCACGCCTTGGACGCCGTCCTGTCACAGTACGCCGACATCTTGACCCACGTCGATGACCAAGGCGTTCATCCGGGCCCGGTCACCGCCATCATCAGCGGCAATCGAGCCGTCGACGTGATCCAGGCCGATCCGACGCGATACGCCGGAATCGACGGCCGACTCTCGGATTTGAACACGGACATGTCAGCCGACCTGATGCCGCTGATCAGCGATCACTGGGGACGCAACTTCCGCTGGCGTGGCGACGGAAAAATGCCCCCGGCCGAACGAGAACGATTGAATGGAGTGGTGGAAAAGGCCCATGCCGCCGGACGCCGTGTTCGGTTTTGGGCCACGCCCGACGACCCGGCCGTGTGGGCGTTGCTGGCCGAGGCGAACGTGGACCTGATCAACACCGATGACTTGGCGGGACTTGCGGAATTCTTGCGTTCTCGATAGCACGACGACCGCCGCACGTGCCGGCACCCGATCGGATAGACTGCGTCTGAATTCCCATCGTGTTCCCCTTTTCGCCACCTTGACTGTTCACCATGCGAACCACGCTCGTCTGTTCTCTGTTTGCGCTCGCATCGATCGTCCACGCGCAAGACACTCCGTCGCCCAAGCACCACGTGGCTGATCCGGCCGATGCGTCGATCACGATTTCTCCGGCGCGTGATCCGATCCGACTGACGCATGGTCCGATGCTCGGGCAGCCCTCGGCAACGTCGATGAGACTCTGGGCGCGGACCTCTGATCCCGGACAGTTCGAAGTCCACTATGGCACCGCGGCGGACGCGATGGACTCGGTCAGCGAGTCCGGCGAGACGACGATCGGTCACGACAATACCGGAGTGGTGGATCTGGTCGGACTGAAAAGCGACACCCGCTACCACTATCAAGTTTGGGTCAACGGTCGCCCGCACGGGCTGCCCGGCAGTTTTCGCACGCTGCCCAGCGCCGATCAGTCGCGAAACGACAGCTACAACCCCGACGGGCTGTTCAATTTCCGGTTTCAGATCGGGTCCTGCGCCAACCAGAACCCGCTGCACGGCAACGGGCATCGTGCGACCACGTACGAGCACCTCAATCGCGACTGGGCCGACAAAGTCCACTTCCATGTGATGAACGGCGATTGGCTGTACGAGGAACAGAGGCGATATCCGCCCCAGGCTTGGCAATTGGTCCAGGGTGCCAGTGCGATGCCCCGAGTCGCCCAGATCGCGCCGACCATCGTCGGCGTCTGGGAAAACTACAAACTGTATCTCGATCGCGGTGAATCGTTGTCACAGTGGCATCGCCATGTGCCCAGCTACTTCACGTTCGATGACCACGAATTGGTCAACGACATCTGGGGTTCTGCAGAAACGGGCAAGCGTCATCGCCGCACGGTGTTTCGCGATATCGGAACGCAAGCCTGGTACGACTACTTGGGTTGGGCCAATCCGACCGAACATCACCACCCGATTCATTTCGGCAAAGCGACGATGCGTCGCGACAGTGATCTGCTGTACGACCAGAACGCCGACTTCACCAAGATGCCGCTTTCAGAAATGGGGAATTTGCACGTCCACTGGGGCACCCCCGAAGCCGGAGTGAACGACATGGAATACGACGACGATTCCGGCCACAAGAACTCCTACGTTTACGATATCGTCGAAGTCATCGATCCGCACACCTTGCGGTTGCACATGCCGGCAAAGGTCGACGACACGAACGTCAGCTATTCGATCGGCCGTCGCAGTTACGGGAAAAAGCGGATCGGCAATTGCGAGTTTTATTTCATCGACACGCGCGGTGATCGCCAGATGCATGACGTGACGGAGCGGGACAAGCCCGGTGTTTCGATGCTGGGACGGCCGCAACGCGAGTGGCTGCTTCGCAGCATGCGTGAAAGCGACGCCGACTTTCGCTTCGTGATCTCGACGGTTCCGTTCATGATCCCGCACAGCGGCGCGGGCGGGTTTGAAGCCGACGCGGAAAACAAAGAAGAAGCCTGGACGGGGTTCTTTGATGAACGCGAGTTTTTGATTGCCCAGTGGGAAAAGATCGGCAAACGCGTGTTCGTGATGACCGGCGACTTGCACAACAGTTTTGCGATCAAGGTCACCGACAATGTTTGGGAGTTCTGTTGCGGGCCGCACAACAGCGTCAACCACGTCCCGGTCAACGACGAAAGCGACCGTCCGGCGACGGGCAAGTTCAAGTTCGGACCACGCGAGTGCGACATCCGCTGGAGCAGTTACATCCTGCCCGACCTGCCGCGACTGGAACGCTTGTATCCGTACTTTTGTGTCGTGCAAATCAACAACGTGTTCAACATGCCGCAAAAGCTGGGCGGGAAACGCCTGGTCGCTTACCCCCATCCCCAAGTCGTCTTCCAGTACTACGACGGCCGAACAGGTGAACTGGCCTACGCCGAATCGATTTCGACCGAGCGGTAAAGTTCGAAGCGGTGGCAACACGATGGCCACCTGGAATTGTTTTGCCCCCATTGTTTTGCCTACCCTTCGAGGATCAGGCAACGATCGTGCAATGGGACCAGTAGGACACATAGGACTTATAGGTCGCATTGGTCCTATCCATCATGACGCGCGTCACCGCAGCGACTGGACCGATCACCAGCACGAAGCCAACCGGACGCCCCGCACCTAGCTTGCGAGCGGCACTGCCGGGGGCATACGATGGGTGTCTTGCACTACAGACCCTCTGGTTGGAGTCGATGATCATGTTTCGCTTCGGCAATCGTTTCTTGGTTTCAGCGGCTTTGGTCGGCGCGGTGGTCTGTGTTTGTCTGACGCTGCCAAGCGACACGTTGCTGCGGGCACAGGACGCCGGCTTGGAAGCTTTTCGAAAACTGCAGGCGGAGCTTCGCGGGCGGATGGATTCGGATCTGCAGGCTGCGGTGACGTTTCTTGATTCGAAGATCGCCGAGAACCCGGATTCGGAAGATCACCACGTGCTCCGACACAGTCTGGCCTCGCGGTTTGCCGACCAGGCGGACTACCGGCAAGCGACCGAACAGTTTCGCAAGCTGCTCGATTTCTATCTGAAACATGCCGACGAAAGCCGAAACTTGTTCGGCAGCTGGATGACGATCCAAAGCATCCAGGACGTCGCCCAGAAATCCGGCAACGATGACGCCCTGCGAACCGCCGTCGATGATGCGTTGAACGCGTTCAAGGATGCGCCGGCCGATTCGGATTTCGATCTGCTGATGCCGCTGGCACAGCTGACCGTCTTGAAGGCACAATTGATGGTTGAATCAGGCCAGACGGACGCGGCGACGGAATTGATCGAGGCACAAGTGGGACGATTGAGCGAGATCAATGAATCGGACGACGCAAACGAAGTGTCGATGACGGCCTACATACGCGTGCTCCGCAATCTGGCCGGTGATGAACGCGGCAACGATCCTTGGCGTGATGAATGCATCGAGCGACTTGATCAAGCGGTCAACGCGGCCGTTGAAAGATACCCCGATTCGCTCGCGCTGCAAAATGACTTCGCCGAGACGCAGATGATGATGATCAGCCAGTGGCGCCAAGACGATCCCGAGGCGACCAAGGAGCGGATCGAAAGCGTGTCGCCCAGGTTGGCACGCATTGCGCTGACGAATCGCTCGGTCCAGGCGACGCTTCGTCGCATCGAGATTTATCGCGACCGAATGGCGACCGCCAAGCCGGTCGCGTCGCTCGTCGGCCAACCCGCCCCCGACTGGGACGTCGACGCTTGGGTCAACGTCATCGAAATCGATCCGGAGTCCATGAGGGGAAAGGTTGTCCTGCTCGACTTCTGGGCCATGTGGTGTGGCCCCTGCATCGCGACGTTTCCCCATCTACGCCAGTGGCGTGCGGAATTCGCCGACCGTGGATTCGAAATCGTCGGTGTTACACAGTACTACAACTTCCAGTGGGACGAACAAGCCAAACGCGCCTCCCACGCAAGCGAAGACGTCACGCCAGATGAAGAGCGTCGAACGATCGCCAGCTTTCTGGAGCATCACGATCTCAAGCATCCGGTTTTCGTGACGCCCGAAGGCAGCGAGATGTCCGGCGACTTCGGCGTCCGCGGGATTCCCCACGTGGTGTTGATCGACCGTCAGGGGACCGTGCGACTGGTCAAGACCGGTGCCGGGGAATCAACCGCCGATGAGATCCACGCGAAGATCGATGAATTGCTGGCAGATGGTGATTCTTGAAGTCCTCGGTCAGCGGCCCCCGGCAGGCTCGTCTTGCGAAGACGTGGCAAAACGATGGGGGCAAAACGATGGGGGCAAAACGATGGGGGCAGAATGATTTTGGGGTAGCGGAACTCGTCAACGGCCTGTTGATTTAATCAGCCGTTTGGCGCGAGCCTACGGGCGCCAGTTCGTTTTCTTGGTGTTGGAGGCCCGTACGCTCGCGCGAAACGGCTGATCCCACGTGTGATCGGATTAAATCAACAGGCCGCCAAGTGTTTCGGTCTCCCGGGCGAATCGCCGAAAGTCTTGGCGACTTCCGCAAAGTCCGATCCGAAGAATGCATCGCGGCAGAATCCGGGGATCAGCGGACGATGTCGTCTTCGTCGCAGCGATCGATCGCGTGGGCGCTGGCCAACAGGAAAAACCGGGTCGCTTCGACGATCGCTTCGCCGCTGACGCCGCCTCGGACCGGGATGTGGTAATCAAACACGATCGATTCGCGCTGGTTGACGTGGGCTCGGACGGTGGAGATGTCGTTGTTGACGCGATTGACGAATTCCAGCTTGTCGGCGCGATCGGTGTTTTCCTTGACGCCGACGAACGTCATCAGCATCAAGCGTTCATTTTCGGCCGTCGGCATCACGTAACAGGAAACGCCACGGCTGACGACCAGGTCGCCGTCGTTGTCGCGGCGAACATCCAGATCCGTCGGCTCGAAGATCGCTTCCAGCATTTCGTCAGTCAGGTCATCGGGTCGCAGCACTTCGTTGATCGGCATGTCGTTTCCGGGTGCGGGATGATGGCGGTGGCTTGGAAGGGGGGAGGGTGAAGCAACGTGATCGCCCTCCAACCAAACCGATATTGGGAACGCCTGTCAATGCCAAATGCCGTTCGTTTGGTCCGACTGCTGCGGTGATGAGATTTGTGCTCGATCAGAAACATCAGTCCCGTGAGTCATCGAGGTCCGATCGATCCTGCTGGCAAATAGGACCAATAGGACGTCGGGGACAAATGTGACGATCAAAGTTCTGCCAGACGCTCTAGCTGGACAGCACCACTACAAAAAACAGGCCCGCCGTTTCCGGCGAGCCTGTGTCGTTTTCGTTGCTTCGATGCGGTTGCGGATGGTCACCGCATCAGGGTCCGAAACTTAGCCAGAAATCTTGGCGACCAAGTCCAGGACCTTGTTGGAGTAGCCCCATTCGTTGTCGTACCAGGAGACGACTTTGACGAAGGTGTCGTCCAATTGGATTCCGGCACCGGCGTCGAAGACCGAGGTGCGGACTTCGCCGCGGAAATCGGTGGAGACGACTTTATCGTCGGTGTAACCGAGGATGCCCTTCATGCTGCCTTCGGCGGTTTCCTTCATCTTGGCGCAGATCTCTTCGTAGCTGGCGCCCTTTTCCAGTTCGACGGTCAGGTCGACGACGGAAACGTCCGAGGTCGGAACGCGGAACGCCATGCCGGTCAGCTTGCCGTTGAGTTCGGGAATCACCTTGCCGACGGCTTTGGCCGCACCGGTGCTGGAGGGGATGATGTTTTCCAGGATCCCACGTCCGCCGCGCCAATCTTTCTTGGAGGGGCCGTCGACGGTCTTTTGCGTCGCGGTCGCAGCGTGAACGGTGGTCATCAAACCACGTTTGATGCCGTAGTTGTCGTTCAGGACCTTGGCGATCGGTGCCAGACAGTTGGTCGTGCAGGATGCGTTGGAGACGAAGGTTTCGCCGTTGTAGGTGTCGTCGTTGACGCCCATCACGAACATCCGCGTGTCGTCTTTGGACGGAGCCGACATGACGACTTTCTTGGCACCGGCATCGATGTGACCTTGGGCGCCTTCGGAGGTCAGGAAGATCCCCGTCGATTCGACCACCACGTCGACTCCGACGTCACCCCAAGCCAGCTTGCTGGGATCGGTTTCAGCGGTCGCGCGGACGGTCTTGCCGTTGACGATCAGGTTGTTGCCTTCGACAGCCACTTCGCCTTTGAACGGGCCGTGCACCGAATCGTACTTCAGCATGTACGCCAGGTAGTCGGTGTCCAGCAAGTCGTTGATGGCAACCACTTCGATGTCGTCGCGGCCGATGGATGCACGAAAGACCAGACGTCCGATTCGACCAAAACCATTAATTCCAACTTTGATAGCCACTGTTCGTTTCTCTCCTCGTTCAGGGTAGACTCAGCCAATTCGCTGGCCGGCATCGGATAAAATGTGAGCATTCGATGAGTCAGCGGGAGCCCATTCTCACTCGCTTTGGGAGGAGCTGCGAATCGCTGCGATGAGCTGCAGTCGTGGCGCTGATCACGAGGCGAGATTATAGGAAGACAACTCTGTTTTGAGCCAGCCCCCGCATTCCACCACCCCACCCGATTGGCAGCGGCCGCGTGGTGTCGCCGCCGGAACTTGGCAATACGTCCATCAGCGGACGATCGCACGCCACTACGACGACTTTGTGGCGGACACTCCGCTATGCGAGCTCGATCGGCGCTATGTCCTGGAGACACTGTCGACGTTTTCGCACCGCCCATCCGGTATCGAATCGGCAAATTCCGGTGCGGCGAAGCCATTGGTCTTGGATCTGGGGGCGGGAACCGGACGCTTGGCTCTGCCGGTCAGTCGACGGGGCTACGACGTCCTGGCCGTTGACCTCAGTCACCCGATGCTGGAACAACTGGTCCAGAACTTCGCCCCGGCAGACGATGATGACGACCAGGCCGGCACGGTGATGCCGATGCGCGCCAATCTGGTCCAACTTGATGCAATCGCCGACTCCGTTGCCGATCACGCGATCTGCATGTTCAGCACGCTGGGGATGATCCAGGGCCGGGCCAATCGGATTCAATGCCTGTGCCATATCGCGCGCACCGTTCGCCCCGGCGGCGGTTTGATCCTGCACGTTCACCGGCGTTGGGCCGCACTGCGGGAAACGGGCGGATGGGCGCGACTACTGCGAAGCCGGGTCCGTTCGCTTTGCAGTCGCGAGGCGGAGTTCGGCGACGCGACGTATGCCTACCGCGGTCTGGAAAAAATGTTCATGCACCGTTTTTCCGAAAACGAAATCAAATCGGATTTAAAAGCGGCCGGCTGGACGGTAGAGCGGATCGACCGCGTGGGGATCGACGGCAGCGATCTGGTGACGTCGGCTTGGGATGCCAGCGGGCTGTTTTTGGTCTGCAGGCGGTAGGCGCTCGCCGCTTGGGACGATCGCTTTCCCAAGTACGATGGCCCTTCCGGGCCGTCGTCCGCAGGACTCTCCGCGACGACCTAAAAAGGACGTCGTACACCGAACCGCTAGGACGATTCGATCCGCGACCGAACCAGCGACACGATCTGCTGCAGCACTTCTTCGGGCGACATTCCGTCGGTGTTGACGACCACCGCATCTTCGGCAGCACGCAGTCGTCCGACGTCACGCATCCGGTCTTCCAGATCGCGTTGGTTTTGCGCCGACAGCACATCTTCCAGCGATACGTATCGCCCCGAATCGGCCAGTTGTCGCATCCGCCGTTTGGCGCGTTCGAGCGGTGATGCGGTTAAGAAGACTTTACACTCGGCGTGCGGGAACACTTCGGCGCCTTGATCGCGTCCTTCGGTAACGATGTCGCGGCCGGCGGCGATGTCGCGTTGGATCTGGGACAGTTGGGCGCGGACGGCGGGGACGTCGGCCAAGAATCGAATCGACTTGGTGACCTCGGGCGTGCGAATCAGTTCCGAAACATCTTCGTCACCGAGTCGCACGGAGCGGTCCTGCCAGGACAACTCGAGTGAGCCGACGAATTCGGCCAGGCCGTCGGCATTCTCCAAGTCAAGCTTGGCTCGGATCGCCGCCAGCGTGGCGGCCCGGTAAAGCGCGCCGGTGTCCAGAAACTCGAACGCCAGTTGGGAAGCGACTTGGTGCGCGATACTGCTTTTGCCGGCACCGGCGGGGCCATCGATGGTGACGATCAACGTTGGAACATCCTGTAATTGACGAACGAATTTCACCGCCTATGGTGATGGCGCGAACCACGTTGTGCAATTGGGAGGACGATCGAATCCCCACGACGCAGCGGCCCGGCGGCTCCCCACGTGTCCTTTTTTTCGCCCCCTCCGGTTCTTTCCCATCGTGCGTGACTACCTGAAGCTTCACTTTGTCGTCCTGATTTGGGGCTTCACCGCGGTGTTGGGCAAGCTGATCGAATTGAGTGCGACACAGGTCGTCTTGTATCGCAGCGCCGCCGCGGCCGTGATCCTGTTTGCCCTGCTGCCCCGCCGCGCGGCAGTTTCGAAACCGCTTGTCGTTGCCTTGATCGCCAATGGGATGCTGGTCGGTGCCCATTGGATTCTGTTTTTTCTGGCGGTCAAAGTCGCCAACGTCTCGATCTGCATGATCGGGATGGCGACGACCAGCTTCTGGACGGCGCTGTTGGAACCGATCCTGATTCGCAAGGTTCGCTTCCAGTGGGGGAACCTGCTGCTTGGGTGTGTCGTGATCGCGGCGGTGGTTTGGATTTATCGCACCGAGACACGATTTCACTATGGTTTGTTGGTGGCATTGGTCGGCGCGATCGTAGCCACGCTGTTTTCGATCATCAACGGCTTGTTTGCCGGTCGGGTTCATCCGCAATCGGTTGTCATGTACGAGATGGCCGGTGCGGCGTTGTTCTGCGGTGCGGCACTGGTGACCGCCGATCTGTTGGGGGCTCCGCTTGATTCGGACCGCTATCTGCCGGTGTCGCTGGAGTGGTTGTGGCTGGCGATTCTGGTGCTGGCCGGCACCGTGCTGGCCTATCAAATCTACGTCCGTTTGTTGGACCGTCTGTCCGTGTTCACGATCAATTTTGCCAACAACTTGGAACCGGTCTACGGGATCTCGTTGGGGGCGTTGTTCTTTGGCGACCACGAGCTGCTCGGCAGTCGTTTCTACGCCGGCACGCTGGTGATCCTGGCCGCGGTGATCGTCCAACCCTGGCTGATGAAATGCAAAAGCACACCTGGTGCCGAGTGATCCGATAGAATGGACGGCCTTTGCCAGAAGGTGGCCCCCCGGGTAAATCGGCGAAAGGGACCGTCCAGCTTAGGGCGGAGGCGAAACGCGACGAATCCAAATGATCTGGCCGATCGGGTAAGAGGTAGTCGGTGGAGGGGTGTACGACGTCCTTTCTAGGTCGTCGCGCTGAGCCCCACGGGCGACGGCCCGGAAGGGCCATCGTACGTGCAAGAAAAGCATCGTCCTAAGCTGGACGGTCCCTAAAGCCTAGACACCAACGATGCTCGATCCATTGCCACAGGTGCCTTGATGTTAAACAACGCGAACGATGCAACGAGTGCACCACGGCGATGGCAGGCACTGTCGATGGTCGCCATCGTCTTCACGGTTCTATTCGTTGCGACAGATCGCTGTATAGCGGAGCAGCGGACGATTCGGTTGAGCGTTGTCGATGCGGACACCGGCGAGCCGGTCGCGGCGCGGTTGTACTTGCAATCTTCCGCGGAAAAACCGTTCTACTTTCAATCCGACGATGCGTCCGGTTCGGCGGTGCGCTACGAAAAACAAAACTGGATCAACAAACGCTCCGTCGAGTACCACACCACGGTCTCGGCCCATCGCTGCTCGGCCGCGGTTCCCGAAGGCGAGTATCAATTGACCGTCCAGCGGGGCAAAACGTACTTTCCGCACACCCAGACGCTGACGGTCGGCGCGAATGACGTGGAATTGACGGTCCGATTGAAACGTTGGGCGGATCCGCAGTCACGGGGCTGGTACTCCGGTGACACACACCTGCACCGCACGATCCAAGACTTGGAAAACGTCATTCTCGCAGAAGACCTGAACGTCGCGCTGCCGCTGACCAACTGGGTCACGATCGCCGATCGGGCTCCGCGCGCCGGAGACAAGAACTTGTCCGACATTCCCGACGGGCTGGTCACGGTCGACCAGACACACGTCATTTGGCCTCGCAACACCGAGTACGAGATCTTCACCGTTGCCGAGCAACGACACACACTGGGCGCATTGTTCGTCCTCGGCCATCGCAACGCTCTGCAGTTAGGCGTGCCCCCCTGGCGCCCCGTCGTCCAGTCGGTCCGGTCGACGGATCCGGGCGCGTTGTTCGACATGGACAAACTGGATTGGCCGTTCGCGATGGTGTTGCCGACGATCGCGCCCGATGCGTTGTACGAGCTTTCGAACAACCATGTATGGCGGACCGAGTTTGCGTTTCGAAACTGGAACACGCCGGCCCCGGCCTACATGCAGCCGCCCTATGGCGCGGGCCAGGGCGGCCATCGTCAATGGATCGACTACACACTGGGGATGTATTACACGCTGCTCAACTGTGGCTTTCGCATGCCGCCTTCGGCCGGAACGGCCAACGGCGTCCATCCGGTGCCGGCCGGATTCGGTCGCGTCTACGTGCACCAGGAAGACGGATTCGAATTCGATGACTGGCTGCGTGGCCTTCGGGCGGGACGTTCCTTCGTCACGACCGGGCCGATGCTCTATGCGACCGCCGACGAACATGACCCCGGTCATGTTTTTCGTCTGTCAGCTCCCGAGGCGATTCCGCTGGCCGTCGACGTGCTCTCGGAAAAGCGATTGTCCTACGGCGAACTGCTGATCAACGGGCGTCCGGAGGTACTGCTGCGGCCGCAAAACCAACGTACCGCCGAAGGTGCCTTTCGCTCGGCGTTTTCACTAGACGTCCTTCCCGATCGCTCGGGCTGGTTTGCCGTTCGGTTTTGGCAGCCCCACGATGACGGGCAATCACGGTTCGTCCATTCGGCGCCCTGGTATGTCGAAATCGGTGAGGAACCGGTTCGTCCGCTAGCGCGGGAAAAACGCTATCTGGTCTCGCGATTGGAAAACGAAATGCGTCGCAGTCAGGGCATCGTGCCTGCGGCCGCGATGCAGGAATACGAACGGGCGCTGGCGTACTACCAATCGCTGGACGTTTTTGATGACTCCGCCGACGTCGCTGCCGCAGCGAGACCATCGGCAGGAGAAACACTCAAGCGTTGGCTGGACAACATGATCAATGACCATCGCTTTGACGTCGACGAAGTTCGCTTGGCAACCGGATTGTCATCAGCCGAAGCAGCCGAAGCGATCGCGCAGCGTGCCGACTCCGCCGGCTCGACTGGGTTTCGCATTCTGCCCTATCCCGGTGGCCGACACCCGCGGATCGGGTTTCTAGATGGAGCGATTCGGCCGCAGCGTGAAACCAAGGTCAGTGTCTTCCCACCCTGGGACGAGGGCGGATACGTCGTCGTCGACGTCCCCGAAGCCGTGTTCTCGAATCTCGGTTTGACCTACCTGGCCCACGAACACATCCCCACAATTTGGACCGAACAAGGCATCGACTTGCCCCGATTGGAGTGGTCGGTCGACGAAGACACACTGCACGTGGAAAGAAAGCTTCCCGGCGGGATCGTGATCGAAAGTCATGTGACCGAGCAATCCGGCGCCGCAGCGATGCAGCTGAAATTGACCAACGGCACAAAGGAAAAACTGACGGGGCTGCGTGTCCAGGTTTGCGTGATGCTGAAAGGGGCGATCGGGTTCAACTCGCAAGAAAAACTGCCCAGCGTCACCGCACCGCCGTTTGTCGCCGTACGTGCTGCAAACTCCAATCGCTGGATCATCACCGCTTGGCAGCCGAATCATCGTGTCTGGACGAACCCGCCGGTCCCCTGCATCCATTCCGACCCGATCTTCCCCGACTGTGCCCCCGGCCAGACGGTCACCGTCAACGGCGGATTGTGGTTTTACGAAGGCGACGACATTCAAAGCGAACTCGATCGCTTGGCCGATCAACCGTAATCGGAGGAATCACATGAGAGCGATCATGATTGCACTGTGCCTGGCGATCGTTGCGGCCACCTCGTTCGCGGCAGATTCCGTTCCCGTCGTGCCCGTCGATGGACAGCCCCTGGGCGCGAACGTGACACGATTGATCGAGGCGCTGGAATACCTCGGGCAACCGCTCGATCACGACATCGCCCAATCGCTCCGCACTGCGGCGAAACAACGCGATGCGACCGCATTGCAGGAAACCCTGGACGAGCATGTGCTGTTCGTCGTTTCACTCAATCCGGAGGTTCGCGTCAAGGTTGCGCGTGGCCCGGCGGCGGCGACGTTGCAACAAGCCGGTTATGCCTGCCACATCGTCAAGGTGATCAACAACAGTACCGTGACCCGCGCGCTACGCATCCTGAGTCCCCAGTCGGGACCCGTTTACGCCGGCGCGGCCGAGGGCATTTTGAAGCGGCAGGCGCAGACCGAGCTCAACGAGAATGAAAACGTCGATCGAGCCACCGATCGTTTCCTGGAGCTTGAAATGTACAACGACCAGCCGATGTCGCCGCAATTGAGCGGGCTGGAAGTCGAGTATGCGTTGGCGATGATCTATTGCAGTGAAAGCGGCAAACGTGAAGCGACGATCGGTTTTGACGTCGGCGCGGGCACCCAAGACATCGGGTTTCGTGGCGAAGTGCCTGTCCTGTTTGACGTCCGACCGGCCAAACCGCTGAAGCTGAGGATCGCCGACGAAGACGGCACCCCGACCACCGCGCGATTGACATTTCGCGACAAACTGGGGCACGTGTATCCGCCCCAGATGAAGCGTCTTGCCCCCGATTTTTTCTTCCAGCCCCAGATCTATCGAGCCGACGGCGACACCGTCTTGCTGCCCAACGTCGAATTGGAAGTGACCTACAACCGCGGTCCCGAATACAAAAACGCCACAACAACCGTCGCCTTGCAAGATCCGTCCAACGACGAACTATCGTTGCAGCTTCAGCGTTGGGTCGATCCGATGGAGTTCGGGTTTTATTGTGGCGACCACCACATCCATGGTGCCGGTTGTTCGCACTACGACAATCCGACGCAAGGCGTCTCGCCCCGCGACATGTTTGCCCAGGTCAAGGGTGAAGGATTGAACGTCGGCTGTGTGCTCACCTGGGGGCCGTGCTTTGAGTACCAACGCCGATACTTTTCGCCGATCGCCGATACGGTCAGCGAACCGACGACGATCTTGAAGTACGATTTGGAAATCAGCGGCTTCGGATCGGCGGCGCTCGGGCACGTTTGTCTGTTGCGACTGAAAGATCAAACGTATCCGGGATCCGGAGGCACCAAGGACATGGGCTGGCCGACGTGGACGGTTCCCGTTATGCGCTGGGCCAAACAGCAAGGCGGCGTGACCGGCTACCCGCACTCGGCGATGCACGTCAACCCCGGCGCCGCGGCCCAGCGAATGCTCCGTCGATACGACCGTGATCAGGATCAATTCCTGAGCGCCGCGGAAACGTCCGACGCTCTGCTGCCGAAACCGTTCGCACAAACGGACATCGACGGCAACGGAACGCTGGACTTGAACGAACTCGCTAAAACCATCGACGCGGCGGCCGATCAGATCCCCAATCTGTGCGTTCCGGAGATGAACGGCGCCGGTGCGATGGAAATCTGCGTCAGCACGGCCGAAGGCGTTTGCGATTTCATCAGCGCAATGGACACCGAACGCATCCCGGAATGGAACACCTGGTACCATCTGCTCAACTGCGGCTTCCCGATCAAGTTGAGTGGCGAAACCGACTTCCCCTGCATGAGCAGTCGACGCGTTGGTCAAGGTCGCGTGTACGTGCAACTGGGCGATCCCCAGAACTTCAACTTTGACCATTGGTGCGAAGGGTTGCGGCGAGGGCAATCCTATGTTTCTGACGGATTTGCACATGCGCTGGCGTTCGCCGTCAACGGCCAGCCCCCGGGCAACGACGATGTCACACTGGAATCCCCAGGGAACGTGACGATCGAAGCCAAAGTCGCCTTCGCGGCCGAACAGCCCAATGCGGTCGCCTACGGCGGAATCATGCCCTCGGGCGGACGCCGGGTCGTCGGAGACACTCGGCTGTTGCACGCGCCGCGTGACTCCGGAATTCAGCGTGGCGGTAACCGAACGGTAGAAATCGTCGTCAACGGAAAGGTGGTCGAATCACGCGACGTTCCCGCCGATGGCCGGATTCACGAGTTGGAGTTTCGCGTCCCGATCAATCGGAGTAGCTGGGTGGCGCTGCGTCAGTTTCCCCAATTGCACACCAACCCGGTCAACGTGATCGTCGCGGGGCGTCCGATCCGGGCGGCCAGCGACAGTGCCCGCTGGTGCGAGGAGACGATTCATTTGTTGTGGAAAAACCGCGAACGGTTCATCGCCGAAGACGAACGCGCCGAAGCGAGAGCGACGTACGACCGGGCGATTGAAACGTACCGAAGGATCGCCGTCGAATCCGCGTTGTAATTCGGACGTTACTGCTGACTCAACAAGTCGCTGACGTGGATATGGACATACGCATCGAACCAGTCTTGGCGAGTCGGCAGATCCTGCGGCGAAAGTTCGCCGGGCTTGGCGTTGCTGCGTTTCCAACGGACTTGTGACGGCGTCATCGATTCCCAGTCGATCACGGCTTCACTCAGGTCACTTTGTTCGAACAGCCTTTGCACGGTCTGGTACCCGTTGGACGTCTCTTTCCGCAGTTGCTCCAGTTGCGGCGCAAGTGTTTGGGTCAATCCCAGTGGCCGCACTAATCGAAGCAACTCCACAACCGGATCCGCATGTCGGCAGTCACGCGACCTGCTGACACCGATGCGGGAGACCCAGCGTTCTGGATAATCCCGTATGACGAACTGGCCGGGGGTGTGGCCGTTGAAGTAAGGCCGGCCGACCGGCGGATACGCATTGCTCCACTCCGAGCGGCTGGTATTTTCAAACCGTTTGACGATCGCCTCGGTCAACGATTCATCCCCGCGGACACGCGACGCAAATTCAAGGTGCTTGTCCTGTTTCAACCGCAGGACCGCGAGTGCGGCGGACAATTCGACCGGTGGTGTTTGATCGTCGACAATCAATTGTTTGCACAGGTCGAAGATCAATTCGCCAGTCCAGCCGTTCTCCGTTTCCCAGCCCCAGTTCTCCAACCAATAAAAAGGCGAGATCAGGGGGTCATCGGTGAGTGAAATTTCTCGCAATTGGTCACGCAATTGACTCCGCAGCGTGGTGTCGTAGTCGGGTTTGAACGCGATCGCCACACAAAAATCTCGCGCTTCGTTGACGAATTCATCACGACCACCGCGAACAAGAACATTGCCGAGGATCCAGCGGCAAATCGCTTCGTGCGTCTCGGTATTTTCCGTTGCGATCCGACTGGCATCGATCATTTTCGCCGCCCACTGCCGATCATCGCTCTCCAGCTGATCGATCAGGAACGTCGCTAAATCGTCTTCGGCGATCACGATTCCCAGCGCCCGGGCGACATCGACCTCGGGAATCCGTTCATGATTTTCGATCAACACGTCGACCACCGCGGACGAATCGCCAAGTGTCGCCAATGCCAACACGGCCTGCATCGCCGCTTTCAATCGAGACGCTTCGCGTTCGGTTCGGATGACTTGCAGCCACTGCCCCAGCGTTTGCCCTTCGTAAACGGGAGGCTTTTCGGCAACGCGTTTCACGGACGCTCCGGCACGTGATCCCAGCGGAAGGTGTGGCGGTCCGGGCAACGCGACAGGGCTGCCGGTCCGCGGCGTGTCGAAATGCAGGAACAGTTCGACCCCGGGTTCGGCAAACCACTGCTTGTACAGCTGATTGAGTTGCGATTCGACCTGCTGGAGCGTTTGACCGCGCACCGAGATGACACCCAGCAGACGCGGCTTGATCGTCACGTCGGCCATCACCGTTAATTCCATCTCCAGTTCATCGGCAGTCGATGAAGTCAGCTTCAAGCGTTGCCCCGGCACGAGTGGTTTGTCCGAGGCGGGAACCGGCGGGCGGTCGTTGAGGGCGGCGATGAAATCGCCGGGTCTGGGTTGTTGGGCGACCGTGCCCCCTGGTTCTGATTCATTCATCGGACGGATCCGCGCGATTGCGGTCTCGCCGCGGCGGATCACGATCGTCCCCTTGTCGATCGTCACCTGATCGCTGCCCGCTCCTAAAACCACTTGATAGGATCCGGACCTCAAACGCGTCGTGTTTACGCCCGGTTGGACATTTAGTTGTGCTGCCGGCTTGCCGTCTTGAATCAGACGCACCGACACGTCATCGACTTCCGATTCGATCACCAATTGCCCCTCGTTGGTCTTCAGGGCGATCGTAATCCCCGCAACCAGAAACAACGGCAGCGCAGCGATGGCCATCCACCAACGCCGACGCGACCGGGGCGGTTGGGCGGCCGCAGAGAGCGCCCACATTGCGGGGCCGGTCGGAGGCTCGGCGGTCGCGTCGGCCGGTAACGCGGCCGACGCTTGATCAACCAGCCCCGCCAAATCACATCCGACGCAAAACTGTGACAACGACTCGGCCACGTGTGACGCACTGGCCGGCCGCTGGTCGGCGCCGGACAACAGACTGGCGGTCAATTCGACCAGTTCGGGCGGCAATTCATCTCGCAGCGCATCCAACCGGGGTGGCCGGTGGTTGGCCAGCAACCGCAGTTTCGCCAAGGGAGACAGATCGGGTGCGGCGGCCAGCGGGGCACGTCCGGTCAGCAATCGAAACAACGTTGCGCCGAGTGAATACAGATCGGCGCGATAGTCCACCGCGGTCGGCTGTTCGGCTTGTTCGGGAGACATGTAATCCAAGGTCCCCATCAACTGGCCGACCGTCGTCAGTTCGGCCATCTCACCGTCCCAGCGGCTGTCCTGGGCGAGCCCGAAGTCCAAAATTTTGACCTCGCCATCGCGGCGCAACATCAAATTCGAAGGTTTGATGTCGCGGTGGACGATGCCTTCGGCATGGGCGTGGGCCAATCCGAGAGCCGCCTGACGCACGACTTCGCAGGCGTCGGCGACCGAAAGTTTCACCGCGCGGGCGATCTGGCTGAGATCCAATCCGTCGATGTATTCCATCGCCAAGTAGTGGACGCCGTCGTGTTGCCCCGCATCGGTCGCATTGACGATCGATGTGTGTTCCAAGCTTCCCGAAGCTCGGATCTCACGCAAAAACCGATCCAAACGTTGATCGTTTCCCGACGTCGCCACCGGCAGCACCTTGATCGCCACCTGCTTTCCGAGGTCGCGATGACGTGCCAGATAGACTGTCCCCATGCCGCCGCGGCCGATCGGACGTAGCAACTCGTAGGGCCCGATCCGCTTGCCCGGTTCCATCGTTCCACTGGCGACATTGACGTGGATCGATGGCTCGTCGCAGATCAACATCCGCGAGGCGGACAAGGCATCCTGCACGACGGGATCCGGCGGAGTCGGTTCACCGGTTGCCCCCAAGCCGGCGCGAAGTCGCCGAACAATCGTGTCGCACTCGCCGTCCAGCGATGCGAGCGTTGCTTCGCATGACCGACAGACCGCCAGATGGGATTCAATGGCGTCGGATCGAGGTTCATCCACGGCTCCGTCCAGATAGTCACGCAGCACACTGAGATCGAAACAAGCATCGGTCTTGGCCATGATCATGATGGGGGACTGCCGCTGGTGGAAGTGTTTGACAATTTGATGCTAACATCATTTAGACTGATGAACGCAATTCGACCGCTATTTCCTAGAACGATCCGGGTGTGACAGTGATTTCCGAAAACACCGATTCACACGTCACGAGAACCAGCCTGCTCGGTCGGGCACGGGAGCGTGACCGGCAAGCCTGGAGCGAATTGGTGGACCTGTACGGCCCCTTGATCGCGCATTGGTGTGGCCGCTGTGGATTAGACCGCCATGCCGCCGCCGATTGCACTCAAGAGGTTTTCGCCGCACTCGCGCGATCGATCGGTCAATTCGAACCCGCCAATACCAGCGGGTCTTTTCGGGCATGGTTGTGGACGATCACATCCAACAAGGCCAAGGACCGTCACCGAGCCGACGCGCGACACATTCGAGCTGATGGGGGAAGCACGGCGTTTCAGACGTTAAACAATGTCCCCGATCCGCACGGCGTCCCCGAGGACGAACCGACCGATGACGATCAAATCAATGGCCTGACCGTCAGGGGATTGAAACAGATTCGCCACGAATTCGCCGACAAGACGTGGCGAATCTTCGAGCGTGCGGTGATCGACGACATCCCAGCAGCGACCGTCGCCGAAGAGTTTGACATCACTCCGGCGACGGTTCGGCAAACTCGAAGCCGCATCCTCCGGCGACTCCGCCAATATCTCGGCGAATGACAGGCGAGATGCCTATCCGACACGTGCCACGCGGCGGGTGACCGAGGCGTAGATCGCGGCGTAAACAACCACGGCGATCATGGCGACCCCAAAGGTGCCGGTCCACAGCGTCGTCGGTCCGAATCGCGACAACACCGCCCCGCCGATCGGAGCACCGATCGTCAGCGCCGATGCATAACACATCGTAAAGACGCCCAGATAGCTGCCACGCAACTCCTCCGGTGCCATGTCGGTGACGATCGCCTGGTTGAACGGCGCCTGCAGGATCTCGCCCAAGGTCCAAATCGCGATGCACAAAGCGACAAAGACCAGACCGCTGCCGGTGGCCGTCAGCCCGAACCCGATCGAAATCAACACGCCGCCGATCAACACAATCGTCATCGCGTTGAAACGCGACAACCAATGCGTCAGCGGCAATTGCAGCACCACGATCAACAACCCGTTGACGGACATCAGCAATCCGAATTGCAGATTGCTGTAACCCAGTTGCCGAATGTAGATCGGCAACGTGGACAAGCCTTGCACGAACACCAACGCGATCAACAAGGTCGAGACGCAAAACAACAAGAACGGAAGATCCAGTCCGATCTTTCGCAGCGTCCCGAGCCAAGAGTCGTGCGGTGCACGTGATCCTTCCTGGTCGACAACTGGCTGGCGCCGACGCGTTTCTTCGATCGTCAGCGCGATGATCAATCCGTACACGATCATCGACGCGGCATCGATCCAGAACAGCCACTCGAACGAGTATCCGGCCAGCAGTCCGCCGATCGGTGGAGCGATCGCGAAACCCAGGTTGATGGAAATGTACATCAGGGCGAACGCATGCGGGCGGCGGTCGATCGACACCAGATCCGCGATCATCGCCGCCGCGGCGGGCCGATACAGGTCCGCCACCAGCGCAAAGATCCCGACCGACAACATGAACAGCCAGCGATTGGTCACCGTCGACAGAAACAGCAAGATCGCCGCGCCGCCGAACAGCGCCAACAACATCACCCCGCGCCGCCCGACTTTGTCAGCCAAATGACCACCGAGCACCGAACCGGCCATCGATCCCAAGCCCAACACGCCGATACAAGCGGTGGCAAAGGGCACGCCGAACCCGAGTTGTTCGCTCGCGTAAATCGCCAAGAAGACCAATACGAACGACCCGGCTCGGTTGATCAAGGATCCGAGACACAGAATCCGCACCGGTAGCGGTAATTGGATGTAATCGCGAAGCACGGGATTGCCGCCTAGGGGAAAGCATCGGAGAGATCACGGCGATCGTGACCGAAACGATGACTCTGGGACAGCGGTCGACCGTCGAGGGTTCGCCGCGCGGATGACTTGAACAAAATCTGAGCGAGCCGACCGATGGCAAAGCGCCCCCAAGGATGCAGACAGCCAGGAATCCGTGGGGACGCCCTGCCATCCGTGGGGGAATTCCAGCGCCTTGCCCGAGCTGATTGGAAGATCAACGACGTGTTGATTTAATCAGCCGTTTGGCGCCAGCCTACGGGCCCGGTGCGTTCTCACGGTGATTCAGACCCTCTCGGTGATTCAGACCCGTACGCTCGCGCGAAACGGCTGATCCCATGTGGGATCGGACTAAAACAACAGGCCGGCAAGTGGCTGGGAGATCAAGACGTCCCGTCGGGCTATAATCGTTGATTTCCCCTCCCGCCGCACGTCTGTGGACCGTTATGTATCGCCTGATCTGGCTCGTTTTCGCAATCGGCGCGATTTCGTCCTGCCCCGCCGCCGACGTCGATTTCGACTCGCAAGTCCGCCCGATCCTGTCGGACAAATGCTTTCATTGCCACGGTCCGGACGAAGCGACACGTGCGGCGGACCTACGGCTGGATACCGTCGAAGGTGCACTGGAAGATCGTGGCGGCTATGCCGCGGTGGTCCCCGGCGACCTGGAAAACAGCGAAGCACTGCGGCGGGTGTTGTCGGATGATCCCGACGAAGTCATGCCCCCGCCGGATTCCAAGCTCACACTGTCGGCGCGGGAAAAGTCGATCTTGCAAGAATGGATCGGGTCGGGCGCCCATTGGTCCGAACATTGGTCCTTCGTCGCACCGCAAACTCCCGCGGTCCCAGAGGATCCATCCCATTGGTCGCGCAACGAAATCGATCGGTTCGTTCGCTCCCGCGCGATCGCGGCCGGGGTCGCCCCGCAAGCCGAAGCTGATCGGGAAACATTAATTCGCCGCGTGAGCTTGGACCTGACGGGATTGCCTCCGTCGCCGGCCGAAGTCGACGCTTTTTTGGCCGACAAGTCCGATGGCGCGTACGAACGGCTGGTCGATCGCTTGCTCGCATCGCCACGTTACGGCGAGCGGATGGCTTGGGAGTGGCTTGACGCGGCACGCTACGCCGATACGGACGGATTCCAAGGCGACCCGACGCGGACGATGTGGCCCTGGCGCGATTGGCTGGTCGATGCACTCAACGACAACATGCCCTTTGACCAGTTCACGATCGAGATGCTGGCCGGCGATTTGATGGACAACCCGACCCCCGAACAAATCTTGGCGACCGGATTCAACCGCAATCACATGTTCAACGGCGAAGGCGGACGGATCGCCGAAGAGACGCGGGTGGAAAACGTTTTTGATCGAGCGGAAACGACGGGGACCGTCTGGCTGGGGCTGACGATGACCTGCTGCCGTTGCCACGATCACAAGTTCGACCCGATCTCGCTTGAAGAATACTTCCAGTTCTACGCGTTCTTCGACAACACTTCGGAAACCGGACGCAGCGGTCGCGGCAAGACGGCGCCGGTGCTGAACTACCTGGACGAAGATCAACGTCGGCGGCGCGACGACTTTGCAGCCGAATTGCAAACCGTCGAATCCGAATTGACCGCGCCGATTCCCAACTTGGACGCCGAACAAGCGGTCTGGGAAATCGAGATGCGGGACAAACTGGCCGATCACACCGGTGCGACCGGGCTCGGTCCCTGGTGGCAACTCGGACCGATCCCGGTCGCGGGACGGCAAGCATTTGACCGAGATCTCGGCCCGGAGAAGGCCGTCGATTTGACCGCGACGGTGGGTAACGCCACGTGGCAGCAACTCGATGACTTCAACGACGGCGTCGTGCACCCACTGCCGGAAACCGTCGGAGCGACCTACTTCTATCGCAAGATCACTTCGTCGTCCAAGCACACGTTGCAGCTTTCGCTCGGCAGCGACGACGCCATCAAAGTGTTCTTCGGCGGGAAGCAGGTGTTGGCGAACTACACCGCCAGGGCCGCCGCCGCCGATCAAGAGCTTCTGGAGATCGAACTGGAACCCGGCGAGAACGACTTGCTGATCAAGATCGTCAACACCGGTGGGATCGGGGGATTTTATTTCCAAAAGACCAGCGAATCGGTCTTCGGATTGCCAGCGGAAATCGTTGCGGCTCTGAAGACAGATCCGAACGACCGCCAGCCAGAGCAACGTCGCAGATTGCGCGAGCACTTTCGATCAGCGCATTGGCCCGCGTGGAAGCCGCTTTCGGAGCGCCGCGATCGGCTGAAGAAACAGCTCGCCGACCTGGAAAAACAAGCCGTCACCGTGATGGTGATGGACGACCTGCCCGACGAGCGCCGGCGCAAAACGCTGGTGCTGGAACGCGGCGGTTATGACAAACCGACCGACGTGGCCGTTGATCCCGGAACGCCGGCCGCGCTTCCGCCGCTACCGGCCGATGCACCACGCAACCGATTGACACTGGCCCGATGGTTGGTCGATCCGACGAACCCGCTGACCGCGCGAGTCACTGTGAATCGTTATTGGCAGACGTTTTTCGGACGCGGCATCGTTGAATCGACCGAAGATTTTGGGTTGCAAGGCAATCGTCCGACGCATCCCGATCTGTTGGACTGGCTGGCCGTTCGATTTGTGCACAGCGGATGGAATGTCAAACAATTGCACAAATTGATCGTGATGAGTGCGACGTATCGTCAGTCGTCGAATCTGGACGAGGCATCGATGGAGCGCGACCCGCAGAACAAGTGGTTTGCCCGCGCGCCACGCTATCGACTTCCCTCCTGGATGCTGCGTGATCAGGCGTTGGCGGTCAGTGGGCTGCTGACGCCGAAGATGGGCGGCCCCGCGGTCAAGCCCTATCAACCCGAGGGTATCTGGGCGGAAGCCACGTTCGGCAAAATTCGCTACACGCCCGACAGCGGTCAGAAACTGTACCGTCGCAGTCTGTACATTTTCTGGCGGCGGATCGTCGGACCGACGATGTTCTTTGACGGCGCAAAACGACAGACCTGTGAAGTCAAACCGACGCGGACCAACACACCGCTGCACGCGTTGACGACACTCAACGAAACCACCTTCGTCGAATCGGCGCGGATGATGGCCGAGCGGGTGCTTCGCGAAAAGGAGTCACGATCGTCGCGTCTGACGTATGCCTTTCGATTGGCGACGGCGCGAAAGCCGACCAAGCGTGAGTTAGACGTCCTGGAAAGCCGTGTCGAAGAACTTCACCGTGACTTTGCGGCCAACCCCGACGACGCGATGGAATTGGTGTCGGTGGGGCAATCGCCGCGTGATCCCGAAATCTCCCCCGCCGAACATGCCGCTTACACCCTCGTTTGTTCCATCCTGTTGAACCTGGATGAAACCCTGTCCAAACACTGACGACGCTATCGTAGCTACGCTCGCCAGAGCGTGGATGATGCAGGGGATCCACCTTCTGGCGAAGGTAGCTACGTTTTCATTGAGATCCGCACCAATCCATGCCACACCCATCAAACATCCATCCGATCCAACAAACCCGACGCCAGTTTTTCGGTTCGGCCGGGACCGGTGTCGGTCTGGCGGCTTTGGCAACGCTGTTAGGCCAAGACCGGGCGATCGGTGCCGGCGGATTGCCGACGCTGCCGCACTTTGCCCCCAAGGCCAAACGGGTGATCTACTTGCTGCAAAACGGTGCCCCGTCGCACATCGATTTGTTCGACCATAAACCGACGCTGACCAAACTGCACGGTCAACAGATTCCCGATTCGGTCGTCGGCGGAGCCCGTTTCAGTACGATGACCGGCGGCCAGACGGCGCGGCCTTGTTTGAAAGAGATCACCAAATTCGCACGTCACGGACAAAGCGGCGCGACGGTGTCCAGTTTTTTGCCCGAGACGGCCAAGATCGTCGACAAGTTGTGCTTCATCAAATCGATGCACACGACCCAGGTCAATCACGCACCGGCGATCACGTTTTTCCTGACCGGTGACGAACGCCCCGGACGCCCCAGCATGGGGTCATGGCTCAGCTACGGCCTGGGCAGCGAAACCGACGAACTGCCCGCGTTCGTGGCGATGACGTCGCGCGACAAGGAAGCGTCCTGCGGACAGATCTTTTACGACTACTACTGGGGCAGCGGCTTTCTGCCGACGGTGCATCAAGGCGTCAAGTTTCGCGGCAGCGGCGACCCGGTGCTCTATCTCTCCGACCCGCCCGGCATGAACCGGGATCGCCGCCGTGGCATGCTGGATGACTTGGCGGCACTCAATCAAGAACAGCTCGATGTGGTCGGCGACCCGGAGATCGCGACCCGGATCAAACAATACGAGATGGCCTATCGCATGCAAGCCTCGGTTCCAGAGCTGACCGATCTGTCGACCGAATCGGAGTCGACCCTTGCAATGTATGGACCGGACGTCACGCGCAAGGGATCTTATGCCTACAACTGCCTGATCGCCCGTCGGTTGGCAGAGCGTGGGACACGGTTCATTCAATTGATGCATGCCGGATGGGACCAGCACCGCAATTTGAACAGCCAACTGGAGATCCAGTGCCGCGACACCGACGCGCCCTCGGCGGCGCTGGTCAAGGACTTGGAACGGCGTGGGCTGCTGGACGATACATTGGTGATCTGGGGCGGCGAATTCGGCCGGACTCCGTTCCTGCAGGGAAAAATCGAAGACACAAAGCGTTGGGGCCGCGACCATCATCCGTACGTGTTCACGCTGTGGATGGCCGGCGGCGGCATCAAACCCGGTGTCACCCACGGAGAGTCCGACGAGTTCGGATTTGGCGTGGCGGCCGACGGCGTCAGCGTCCACGATTTCCAAGCCACGATCCTGCACCTGTTGGGGATCGATCACGAACGGCTGACATACCGTTTTCAAGGTCGTCGTTTTCGTTTGACCGATGTCCACGGCCATCTGATCGAACCGATTGTGGCGTAGGCGTCCGCCGCAGCTTTCTTCTCACGTAGTGGACGAGGCGACGAGTCCATTTGGATTGCCAGCTGCGAGGGCTCCTCGCGTCGTCCACGACTGCTGACCCGACAATTTTGGCGACTCGGACCACCCGTGCTAAACGGCTGTGATTCATTTGGCATCAGCCGGTAAGCGCCAGCGTCCGGGCCGTTCACTTGCCGGTATTGGGCTAAACTCAGCAGC
Organism: Stieleria maiorica; assembly: GCF_008035925.1. Taxonomy (NCBI): domain Bacteria; kingdom Pseudomonadati; phylum Planctomycetota; class Planctomycetia; order Pirellulales; family Pirellulaceae; genus Stieleria; species Stieleria maiorica. The sequence goes on along the minus strand of NZ_CP036264.1, from coordinate 6,945,475 downwards.
CCCTCCATACTATCGGCGCGACTTCACCGTCAATCAGCCCACGGATGGCAAAGCGTACCCACGGATGTCAAGTTCACTGTACCCCAAAAGCGATTCACCATGCTACGGATTCTATTTGCGTCGTTTGTTTGTTTTTCCATCACAACCCAAGCAGTCACGAATGCGGCCGAACCGTCCACCGACGGACTGACGATCCAGTGGGATGGCCGATACCTGGACGTTCACGGCGCCGACATTCCAGGCGACTTCATTCGCACGCACTATCTGGAAGCCTATTGCCGCCCCGGATCGACCGACCGCGATTGGCATCAAACCGTGATCAAGCACACCAGCGAATTGATCAACGCGACGCCCGATCGCAAACGCATCGAAATCCGCGACACGCTGGACGATGGCGTGATCGTCGACCATGTGATCATCGCCGGTCAGGACGAGGTGACGTTTGAATTGACGGCGACCAACCCGACCGACAAAGCCTCCCAGGCCCATTGGGCACAGCCCTGCATGCGGGTGGACCGGTTCACCGGCGCCGATCCCGCAAATGCCCGCGACGTCTATCCGCCCTACATCAAGAAGTGTTTCCTGATGGTCGACGGCAAACTGACTCGGCTGCCGACATCACCATGGGCGTTGGAGGCTCGTTACGTTCCCGGCCAAGTCTACGCGCCGGCCCACGTCGACCGCGACGATGTCAATCCGCGTCCGCTCAGCGAGGTCGTTCCCTCCAGCGGCCTGACCGGATGCTATTCCGCCGACGAGAAAATGATCCTGGCGGTCGCTTGGCACCCGTACCAGGAGATCTTTCAAGGCGTGATCACGTGCATGCACAACGATTTTCGCATCGGCGGCTTGGCGCCGGGACAGACGAAACACATTCGGGGTAAGCTGTACGTCGTCCCGGCAGACACGCAAGCGCTCGTCCGTCGGTTTCAAACTGATTTCCCCTGACTTTCATGGTGTCGATGGATGCCGTTCATCGGCCATCGACTGCCGCCGTTTTGCCCCGAAAACTCGTTGATGGCCGTTGGCCAAACGTTCTCGGTTTTCATTTCAAACCTTAGGTGATGACCGCGGCTATGGGTGTACACGGCTTTTGGCCGAATCCCGACGATGTGAGTCCGAATCCCTCAACTTCCTGTAGACCACGATGATTCGTTTACTGTGTTTCACATTGCTAATTGCGTTGCCGATCGTTTCCACCTCGGCCCAAGAGGAATCCGACGACGGCCCGGCGACACAACCATTGAAAGTCGCGACGTACAACGTCCGCTACGCCAACCCGGGCGACGGCGAAGATGTCTGGCCCAATCGCCAGGAGTTTGTGATCGAATACTGCAAGCGAAACGACATCATCGGCTTGCAAGAAGTCACCGAGCCCCAGTTTGCCCAGTTGCGCGCCGGATTGACCGACTTTGATTCCTACGGCGTCGGTCGCGACGACGGGAAAAGCGGTGGAGAACATGCGCCGTTTTTTTATCGCAGCGACAAATTCGAAGTCATCGACAAGGGGACGTTTTGGTTGAGCGAATCACCCGAAACGGTCGGCGTGAAAGGTTGGGATGCGGCGTTGCCCCGGACCTGCACCTGGATCCATTTTCGCGACAAACGCAGCGGGGCGGAGTTTTACGTGGCAAACACCCATTTCGATCACCGCGGTGCGAAGGCCCGTGCCGAGAGTGGAAAACTGTTGGCCAAGCGACTCGGGCAACTGCCCAAGGAATTGCCGATCATCCTGATGGGCGATTTCAATTGCATGATCGACTCCGAACCGTACAACGCCATTGTGACGTCGCTGACCGATGCGAGAAACGCCAGTGAGTCCGACCCCACCGGACCGAACAGCACTTGGAACGGTTTCAAAAAGATCCAGCCCGATCGTATCATCGACCACATTTTCGTCCGAGCGGCCGACGTGCGACAGTTGGCCGTTCACGATCCCAAGACCGATCGGGGACGGTTCGCGAGCGATCACCTGCCGGTGCAGATCGTCGTGTCGTTGGAGAAGTAGGTCGTCGCGGTGAGTCGTTTACGACGACAGCCCGGAAAGGTAGTCGTACTCGGTAGCGGAAGCCGCCAAGGCTTTCGGCCCTCCCCGCGCGGCTTCGCCGCGATGGCTTCCCCGCGCGGCTTCGCCGATGACGGCGAAACGCTTGGTGAATTCCGCTACCGTTACTCCTGCTGGCCTTCCCATACCGACTGGTACTCACGGATCAGCTCCGCTTCACGCTCGGTCCCGATCGCCGAAAAGACATCCCAGCCAGGTTTCTTCGGCCCCAGCGGATGCTGGTCATTGGGCAACCCGCGCAATCCCAACCGCAGCCCGCCTTCATTGGGATGATCGCTGGGGCGGTGGTAATCGAATGCCAGGATCGACGGGCACTCGCGCAGTTTTTCCCAGGTCAATAGCAACGCGGCAGCCTGGGTCCGCAACTGGTCTTCATCCCGCTCGTCGGCATGAAACCCCTGCTCGCTGCAGATCACCGGGCGAACGCGACCGTCAGCGGTTCGGCTGGAATCGAGGTGCATGAAGCGGTCGAGCACTTGCAGGTTTTTGATGGTGATCAATCGAGTGTCAAAATCATCGGACACCTGGGTGTCGTTCCAAAAGTCAGCTTTCCACAGACTTTGGGGATACGGATGATAGGCGACGCCCCATGGAAAGTCGCCTTCGACTCGACTGTCACGGATCAGCCGCTGCAGCATTACCTTCGGCGCGTAGGTTTTCCAGTGCTGGTTGTCGGTCGTGTTCCAGCGGTGGGTCAACGAGATAAAGACGCGGGCGTTGGGATTGAGTGACCGGGTTGCCGCATCGACCAACCGCATCGACCTGATGTAGTGGTCCATGAAGACTTCGATCGGCTGTTGCCCCATGTTGGTCCACTGCCATCCATAGTCGACTTCGTTGTGGACGATCCAGTGGTCCACCCGACCATGCTTTGGATCCGCTCCACTGTAACGTTGTCCCAGGACGTGGAGTGCGGCGGAATACCGGGCCACCGACTCCGGTTCGGTCAAGTTGGGCATCGCATAGGTACCGGCATCCGTCGACTCGGGATGTGCGATCGGCGACCGAGCGTTCGACGAGGTGGGGATCAACAAGATGCCGGCGACGACGGCTCCCGCATCGCTGATGGTTCGGATGTCGCGATCTTGCTGTCGTAGCCGCGACTCGTTCAGCCACCAGGTGCGTCCGTTGACATCGATCGTCTGCCAACCGGGACGCTCGGTTTCGCTGACCAATCCGCTGACGAGGATGTTGACCGAGGCGTGCCGGATCCCGAGTTCACGTAGCTGGTCGGGGGTGAACCTGGACGTGATGCACGTCAATCCCTTGGCGGCCGCAAGCGAGTCCGACGCCGGGGCGTCTTGGCGATGAACCCAATCACGATATCGGGCGGCAGAGACCGGGGACGCCGCTGCGTCGTGTTGACCAACCAATTGAAGCCGAACCCCCGCATCCAACCAGGGCGAGCCGGCCGGGGATGCGATCACAGCATTGAATCGTTTTCCTGATGGATCGATCGAAACCGGCCAACGCCGCGCCAGCTCTTTGTCTGTCGGCGGATCGGCGGAGACGCTCTCGGCATGCCGCGCGATCAAAAACGCGCCGTCGATCGACGCGGGTTCCGAAAACGTTCCGGCGACCCGGAGCTGGGCTGCGTCAAGGGTGACCGATTCGATTTCCGCGGGCCAGCGACGCGTTTGATAGTTGTTGATTCGCTCCGCCAACGTCGTTTTCTTCAACCTGATCTCGGCAGCGTCCCTACGTTGTTTCATTTCGGCGTCGTTGATCGGCCGAACGAGCACGCTGCGCACTTGCAGCTGAATGTTCGGACGAGTGCCCCAATCGATTCGGACCGGGACTTCGACCTCGCTGCCGATCGCCTCGGGGGCGAATTCGTTGATCGAGAAGGCGTACTTGGTCCAGCCTTCGGCGCTGGGCAGGTTCGGCAATGCGGTGGCGTTGGGCCGATGAATCCCCGGTCCGCTCCGCCACTGGATCCCGCGAATCCCATCGGGGCAAAAGTACTCCAGTTCAAGCATCCAGTCCCGCTCGGCCGCTTCGAGCGGAGGCAGCTGAAAGCGAAAGAAGGGATCGTTTCCTTGGGTCAAAAACGTCACCACGCCGTCCTGTTGCGAAATCCGCAACTGGTTCGCATGGCCGTCGACGCGGGACCAATCCAATCGGTAACTGCCGGAAGTCGTCGAAGTTGCTCCGTCGCTTCGGCCCCCGTCGTTTGCATCGCCGGATGCGAAATCCGTCAAACAGAGCAGCAGCAGGGGCGTCAAAACAAAGGGGCGCAACATCATCAACATCAAACGGTGGGGAACGAAACGGCGGGAGGAAATCAGAATTGGATCGCGATATCATAGCGGAAGATGCCGAGGTTTTCGGCACCCCAATTCTCGTTCGCTGCTCGTTCCCAGGCTCCGCCTTGGAACGCGATGCCCGTGTGGCTCCGCCACGCGCACCACGGCGAGGCGGAGCCTCCCGATCAGAGTGTTCCCAGGCGGAGCCTGGGAACAAGCGGTTGAACTCGATGTGATCATGCCAGCCCGACGCGTCAGCGAGGGGCGCCGCGTGGCCCCTCGCTGACGCGTCGGGCTAGCAGAATGACGGTGAAGACGGATAAATCGACAACCCGTTGGTGAGATCCGCTACCGCAACAGGGCGTACACCGCCATGTCGTGCCAGCGATCGTAGATTCTTTCGGACCGACGCAGTGTCCCCTCGTACTGGAACCCCAGTCGCTGGGGGATCGCCCGGCTGGCATGGTTCTCCACCGCACAGCGGATTTCGAACCGTTGCAAGACGTAGAACTGCTGACCGATGTCGATCAACGCGTGCACGGCACGGGTCATGATCCCACGGCCCGTAAATGTTTCGGACAACCAGTAACCGATCGTCCCGATCCGATTCACGGCATCGATAGTGTGAAAACCGGCCACACCGACCAATTCCTGTTCCCAGAAGACCAGTGTGCACAACGCTTCGCCTTTGGCGAAACGGTCCAACTGGGCGACCAAAAAGCGCCGCGTGTGATCGACTTGGGTGACGGCATCCAGCCAGGGTAACCATCGTCGCAGATACGATCGGTTTCGCTCGGTCAACTGAAACAACGGTTCGGCATAAAACGGAACCGCCAACTGCAGGGCGATCTGGTCGGTCACGTGGCGGGAGAACACCTGTCACTCCTCTTGTGAATCGCTAGGGCGCCGCTGGCGGCACCACGAACGGGAACACGATCGGGATCACGATCATCGAAACGGCAAACACGATCACGGACAATGGCAGCCCGAAACGCACGTAATCACTGACGCGATAACCGCCGACGGTGTAGACCATCAAGTTGGTTTGATAGCCGAACGGGGTCAGAAAGCTTGCCGACGCGGCGATCATCACGGCGATCACGAAGGGCAATTCGCTGACACCCAACGTTCCGGCGGCTCCCATGGCGATCGTCAACATGATCAGCCCCGCCGCGGTGTTGGTGATCAATTCGGTGCACAGCATCGTGGCCAGGTACACCAGCGCCAGACTGATCCAGGGGTTTCCGCCGGCCAAGCGGATCATCTCCGTCGCGATCGCCTGGGCGGCACCGCTGGTTTCCAACGAACTGCCGATCCCGATCGTCGCCCCGATCACGATCAGGATGCTCCAGTCCACCGAGCGGCGGGCTTCGCTGGACGTGCAGCATCGAAACAGGATCATGGCGATCGCCGCGGCCATCGCCGCGGTCAGAATCGATGCGATCTTCAGCGCGGCGATCAACACCATCACCACCATGATCACGATCGCGTACCACGCCCGCTCGTGCCTGCGGACGACGTCCGAACCGACCCGGCTGACCAGATAAAAATCACGGAGTTCTTTGGCGCGGTGCAGAAACGACGGCGAAGCTTCCAATAACAGCACGTCACCGGTTTCCAACGTCACGTCACCGATCTTGCCCGTCAACCGACGATCGCCGCGCGCGACCGCCACGACGGCGGCGTTATAGTTGCTGCGAAAACGACCTTCGCGGATCGTCTTGCCCAACAGCGTGCATCGCGGGCTGACGACCGCTTCGATCAACGTCCGACGCCAAGCGGGCACTTCCAACTTGCGGCCCTGGTCGTCGGGCGTCAGTAAACCGCGGATCTTTCTCAGATCGACCACCGACTCGAGTGCCCCGACCAGAATCAACGCGTCATCCCCTTGCAACCGTTCGATCGGCTTGGCCGGAATGACCGTGTCGCCGCGTTGGATTTCGGCAACGTACAACCCCGGCAGACTTCGCAGCCCCGCGTCTTGAATCGATTTCCCGACCAGCGGACCGTGGGGATCGACCAACATTTCGACCGTGTACTGTTTCGGGTCGTCGCTGACACTGACCGCCGCCTTCCGCTCGGGGATCAGCTTGGTCGAGAACAGAATCATGTAGGCGACGCCGAAAACGGACGCCGGGACCCCGACCACGGCGGGGGCAAAGAAAGTGATCTCGCCGCCATAGTTGGCTTGAAACTCCTCACGCACGATCAAATTGGTGCTCGTTCCCATCACCGTGCACATCCCGCCCAGGATCGCCGCGTAAGAAAGTGGCAACAGCAATCGGCTGGCGCTGGCCCCCAATCGTTTGCAGACGTCGTCGACGATCGGCATCAGCGCCGCGACGACCGGCGTGTTGTTCAGAAACCCGCTGCCGATTGCGACGGGCACCAAGATCCTCGCCTGCGCCGAGCGAAAGGTTTTTGCCCGATCCAGGAACCAGCCGGTCGCCAATTTCGTCCCCCCGGTCATTTCCAACCCCGCGACGACGGCAAACAACAGACCGATCGTCAACAACCCCTGGTTGCTGAACCCCGCGACCGCTTCGGCCGGGCTGGGCAAATTGGGCGTGCCCGTCAAATCTTGGACGATCACCAAGATGGCCAGATACGCCAGCGCCAACAGGTCCGTCGACGCGACCCGCGTCGCCAAACTGGCCAACAATCCGAGCGAGACGGCGAGCGATAACCAGGCTTCCCAGATCATGGATCGGTGGAACTAGAGGGTGAGACGGAGGTGCGGGACAAAACGACATACTGCATCGCTAAGCTCAGCGAAAAGGCCGCTCGCGCTGGCGCAATCCGGCTGATGTCAAACGAATATCAGCCGTTTGGCGCTAGCCTACGGGCCCATACCTGAGGAAAACAACGCTTAACTCAGCGGTACGCGGCCGAAGCGATTGCGAGATGACGAACAGAAACAATAATCGCTCAGACCTCAAATGTTCAGATGGGGTTCAGATCCACGCCCATCGGGCCGCGGCGGATCGCGAAACACGCGCCACAGCAACAGCGGGGTCACCACCGCACTGAATCCACCGGGAATCAGCCCCGCCACTGCGCCCGTCAGGCCAAACCCGCCGAGGAACACGGCGGCGACCAGACCGCTTAAAAACCCGCAGATTCTGCCGAACATGAAGACCGACCCGCGGTCCCAGGACTGATCCTGCAAGGCGGCCAGACTGTTCCGCAGCAAAAAACACAGCGGAACCAGAACGATCGAAACCAGCCCGGCGGCAATCACCCCGCCCAGAATGGAGAGGGGAATCGCGTAAGCAAAAAACAATCCGGCGTCATCATCAATGTCCCTCAGGCCGCGCGAGAGCGTGATGGTTCCCACGACGATCGTCGAGAGCAACACGGCGAACAGCCCCCCGGAAATCGTCACCGCACCGATCACCGAGACGATGATCCGCCGGGCCGAGAAGGTTTGGGAATTCAGCCCCGCTTGATCAAGGGCCTCCGAACCGAGATGAGACGTCGGGGCGAAGGGGTTCAGCGGGGGCGATTCACCATCAGAGTCGTGCATCATTCTTTCAAAGCACCAAGTCTTTCACTGCACGGGAAACGGCAGAGCAAATCGATCGCCGACTATCTGGCAGTGGGACCGCCGTTACAATCGTAACGGACACCGACGATGGTCGCCACGCTTCGCCCCCATCGATTGACCTCGCCCCCAGCCGCCAGCAATGACCGCCAACGAGAAAACCTCCCCGATCGACGAACTGCGGGCCCAGTACGAGGAGCTCGCCGAACTCGCCGGATCGCTCGCGCACGAGATCAAAAACCCGTTGTCGGTGATCCACATGAACATCGATCTGCTTAGCGAAGACCTGGTCGAGTGGAATTCACCACAGAGCCGGCGGTCGATCGAACGCGTCAATATCGTGCGCGAACAGTGCGAGCGGATGCAGGGATTGCTACGAGATTTCTTGCGTTATGCCCGGCTCCGGGACATCGATCTGGTTTCCGGGTCGCTGAACGACCAAGTCGACGCAGTGCTGCGTGCTTACAAAGCCGAGGCGGCCAAGCGGGGAATCGAGATCAAACGCTACCTGGACAACGATCTGCCGTCGATCGCCCTGCACAGCGACTCGCTGCAGGCGGCACTGATGAATCTGGTCAAAAATGCGCTCGAAGCGACCGGGCGTGGCGGCCAACTGCTCGCACGCACCTACAGCACGCAATCCAGCGTCGCGTTGGATTTGATCGACAGCGGTCGCGGTGTGGACAACAACACCATCATGCACATGTTCCAGCCGTTTTACACCACCAAGGAAGGCGGCAGCGGGCTGGGGTTGCCGACGGCGCGAAAAATCATCGAGGCCCACGGCGGCCGCATCAGCGTGCAAAGCGAAGTCGGCCGGGGCACCAAATTCACGCTGGAGTTCCCGGTGCTCAAGAGAATCTCCTGACCGCCGCGTCCCTTGGTGCCCGTGCGATTTGTTTCAACCGCGTTTTTTTCCGAGCACTTGCCGAATCCGCGCACGAACCGAGGGAGCTTCATGCTCACCGGCCCAACGCAATCGCTGATCCGTCTCGGATTGAAAGGGTTCGTGCTGTTAACTTGTCTTCCAGGGCCATCGTCGTGCTCTCGTAAACCTCGTGCTCGATCCGCGCGATCACTTCAACGTGCCGTGCGATCACTCCAACGTGATTGTTCACACATCGTATCCGCTGGTGCGAGGCCCGTTCGAATTCGGCGGATGCGAACCGGCACAATCGCATCATCCGTCACAATCGATTCGATCGTTTGCCGCCGGAATGACTTGCGTCGCTGTCGTCGCTTGTATCTCGGTTTCGCCCAAATACGTTGTTTTTCCGTGTCACACCCGCGATGGTGACCTGACGCGTTCCGCCCCGAACTTTCTCCCGTCGCCACGACGTGCTCCCATGCCAAAGACGAATCTCGTACTCGCCGGTCTCACGTTCGCCCTGTTATCGCTGTCCTCCGGTCAGCAGGTGACGGCCCAGGCCGACGCATCGCCTTCGGACGCGCTCGTCATCGAGGAAGCTCAAACCTCATTGATCCAGAACGTGTTCATTGCCACACCGGTGTCCGGCGTGGTTTCCGCAGTCGAAGTGCAAGAAGGCGATCGCGTGCAAGCCGACACATCACTCGTCACACTCGAAAACGATCTTGCGGAAAAGGAACTGGTCTCCGCCCGAGCCGGCTTGGACGCCGCACGTCTGGAAAGCGACAATGACGTCAACTTGCGCTTCGCCCAGCGGACCTTGCAGGTTCGTGAGCATGAGATGAAGCAAAGCCGATTGGCCAACGAAACCTATGCCGGGGCAGTCAGCGACTTTGAGCTGGAGGAAATCCGTTTGAAAGTCGACCAAGCGGCGTTGGCGATCGAACAAGCTCGCCACGACCTGATGATCGCCGCGGCCGCCGCGGTCGAAAAGCAGGCGGCCGTTTCGATCGCCCAGACCCGGCTGGATCAACACAGCGTGGCGTCCCGCGTCGAAGGCACGGTCGCGGAAGTCGATGTCCAACCGGGCCAATGGGTCGAAGCCGGCGCAAAACTCGTCCGCGTCATCTCCCTGGACCCGCTCCGTGTCGAAGGCTTCATCGACGGCCGCAAGCACGGTCCCCAACTGATCGGTCGCAACGTCCGCTTCACTCCCGCCGGAGCGAGCGAGGACGAAAGCCTGACCGGTCGCATCTCCTTCGTCTCACGAGAACTCCATCCCGTCACCGGCCAAGTCCGACTGTGGGCAACCGTCGACAACCCCGACGGCCGGGTCGGATCCGGAACGCCGGGTAGGTTGGTGGTGGAGTAACGGGTTTCAAGTTTCAAGTTTCAAGTTTCAAGTTCTTGGTTCTTGGTTCTTGGTTCTTGGTTCTTGGTTCTTGGTTCTTGGTTCTTGGTTCTTGGTTCTTGGTTCTTGGTTCTTGGTTCTTGGTTCTTGGTTCTTGGTTCTTGGTTCTTGGTTCTTGGTTCTTGGTTCTTGGTTCTTGGTTCTTGGTTTTTCTTGTCACCCATTTTCTTGTCTCCCTTTTTCCCACATCTATTTTTCTGCCCCCCATTTTTCTGTCCTCTCCTCCCATCTCCTCCCCCCACTTCCCTCCCGCGTTGCGTCATCGTCTTCCTTGGCGGACAATCCGTCTGAATGACACGTTTGGATTTCCCCGACACCCACCAAGCCTGCGATGTCCCCCTCGCCACCTGCCACGCCGGCCCGCATGAGCGCCGGCTCGATGGTCCTTTCCGGAGTCCGCTACAACTGGCGGACCTCATTGGCGGTCGCGTTGGGGGTTGCGATCGCCACCGCGGTGATCGTCGGCGCGTTGTTAGTCGGTGATTCGATGCGTGGCAGTTTGCGTGGCTTGACGGTCGAGCGATTAGGGAAGATTGAATCGGTGGTCGCGCCGGGCGGGTTCTTTTCCGCCGATGATGCGGCGACGACGCTGGGCGTGGATCCGTCCCAATTGGCGACCATCATCTTGTTCGATCGCGCCGTCATCGAAACCGTCGGCGCGGCCGACTCGCGTCGTGCCGGCGCGGTCCAAACGATCGGGTGCGACGAATCCTTCTGGAAATTGGACGTCTCCGGCGTCGCGCCGACGATTCCGCCGGGCGAAGATTCGATCGTCTTGACCGAAGGGCTGGCCGCCGAGTTGGGGGTCCAGGTCGGTGACCAAGTCACGGTGCGGTTGCCGGTCGAACAAGCGGTTCCGGCGGACAGCCCGCTCGGACGACGCGACGTCCAGACCGAAGGGATTCCGCGATTGAAAGTCGTCGACGTCCTGCCCGATCGCGGTCTGGCCAGATTCTCACTCTCCCCGGCCCAAGCCACGCCCAAAAACGTTTTTCTATCGCGCGACTTGATCGGCGACGTGTTGGAACGGGCCGGCCAGGCAAACGTGGCGCTGTCGACGGCGTCGATCGATCCCCAAAACCTCCGCGTGAACCTGTCCGATCTGGGGCTGCAACTCGAGCGCGTCACCAAGACCTTCGAGGGCAAAACGGTCTTCGATTATTACAGCGTCACCAGCGATCGGTTGTTGCTCGATGACACCGCGGTTGACACGATCACCGCGGCCCTGCCGACCGATTCGGTGACCCTGGCGATGACCTACTTGGCCAACGCGATCGAGCGTCTTGACGATCCCGGCGATGCCGCCGGCGACGATGTTGTGTCGACGGTGACCTACAGCACGATCACGGCGATGGATTCATCGCCCGAATTGCCGCTGGACTTTGGCCAGACCGATCCGCCTGCTGACGTCGTCCCGATGGTACTGAACTCCTGGACCGCCCGGCGACTGGGGGTCGACGTGGGGGCGCGATTGCAAATCGCCTACTTCGAACCCGAGGTTGAAAACGGCAAGGAAATCGAACACACGTTCCAGGCCGTCGTAACGGGCGTGGTGCCGATCACCGAGCCGTCCCGGCGTTACTTCCGCAGTCGCCCGGCCGTGTTTGACACCCCGCCGACGCGCTACAACGATCCGAATTTGACGCCGACGGTGCCCGGCGTGACCGACCAGGATTCGATGAGCGACTGGGACACGCCGTTCGAGCTGACACGCGAGGTGCCGGCGGCGGATGATGATTACTGGAAGAACCACCGATTGACTCCCAAAGCCTTCATCCCGCTGGCCGATGGACGACGTTTGTTCGGCAGTCGGTTCGGCGAGACGACGGGATTGCGAATCGATCCGGCGGTCGCCCCGGATGTTGAAACGCTGCAATCGACACTGGTCGAGTCACTCGCAGGCGTCCTCCCCGAACTCGGCTGGCATCCGCGTCCGATTCGCAGCGACCAGTTGGCCGCATCCAAGGGCACCACGCCGTTCGACGGATTGTTCTTGGCGCTCAGTTTCTTCGTCATCTTTTCCGCCGTGATGCTGATCGCGATGCTGTTTCGGTTGGGCTTGGCCCGCCGGGCGCGTGAGCTGGGAACGTTGATGGCGATCGGATTGGAACGCAAGCAGGTTTCGCGGTTCTTTCTGGGTGAAGGCGTCGTGATCGCGATCGTCGGTGTGATGCTGGGCGTGGCCGGTGGCATCGCGTATGCCCACGTGGTTTTGGCGGCGTTGCGGACCTATTGGGTCGGCGCCGTCACCGTCCCATTTTTGACGTTTCACTGGACGCTCGAAAGTCTGGTCGGGGGCGGGGTGATCGGACTGTTGATCGGGGCCGGGACGTTGTGGTGGACGTTGCGTTGGATGTTGCAGCATCAAGCCGTCACATTGCTTCGAGGCGGAGAGTCCTCCGATCAGGTCCGCCCGGGAGTCCGCGTCAGCGCGTGGCCGTGGCGCGTGTCGATGGTGATGATCGTGATGGCAATCGGCGCAGGCGTTGGCGGTGCGATGTCGGGCGGTCAGACGGCCGCCGGAGGGTTTGTCGGCGGCGGGATGCTGTTGTTGATCGCCGTCTTGATGCTCATTTACGACTCGCTGCGGAAATCCAAACGGCACGGTGACTCCGCGGCGGGCTATTCGCTCGGGCGATTGGCCCGCAGCAATTCGACCCGGTCGCCGCTGCGCAGCACGCTGACGATCGGATTGATGGCGACCGCATCGTTTTTGATCGTCGCGATCACCGCGTTTCGATTGCAACCGTCCGACGAAGGCACCGGCGGGTTTGATCTGGTCGCCGAAACGGCCCAGCCCCTGTACGAAGATTTGACCGATCCGGTCGTCCAGACGGGATTGCTGGGGAGCGATGCACCACTCGTCTCGTCGGCCACCATCGTTTCCATGCGCGTCCGCAGCGGACAGGACGCCAGTTGCAACAATCTGTACCAGGCCACCGAACCGACGGTGCTGGGCGTCCCCGAGCGGTCGGCCGAATCGCTGGGCAAATTCCGCTTTTACGCATCGGCTACATCGGAAACCGCGGGGCAGACGGCATGGTCCTTGCTCAGCCGGCGGGCGAGCGGCAGTGAAGACGACCCGATTCCGATGATCGTCGATCAGAACACGGCGATGTGGAGTTTGCAGATGATCAAGGGGATCGGCGAGCGAAAAGCGTTCGTCTATGACACCCACACGATTCACTTCGAGGTCGTCGGATTGCTGGAGAATTCCCTGCTGCAAGGTCGGTTGATCATCGGCGAATCGAATTTCCAATCCGCCTTTCCCCAGATCAGCGGCTATCGATACGTGTTGATCCGCAGCGACGACCAGCCGGCCGACAAGGTTGCCTCGGCTTTGGAAAACCGTTTGGGTGACGTCGGCTTCGACGCCTCCGACGCCGGCCAGGTCCTCAGCGGCATGATGGCGGTGCAGAACACGTACTTGCGGACCTTCCAAAGCCTGGGCGGACTGGGGTTGCTGTTGGGGACGGTCGGGTTGGCGATCGCGCAACTGCGAAACGTGCTCGAACGCCGCAACGAACTCGCGGTGATGCGTGCGATCGGTTTCACCCAAGTCCGATTGGCGGCGATGGTGATGGGCGAAACCGCGTCGTTGCTGTTGATCGGAATCGGCTGCGGTGTCGTCTGTGCCGTGGTTGCGGTGCTGCCACATGCGTTTTCCGGCGGGGTGGCGCCACCGGTCGTCGAACCGATCCTGGTCGTGCTGGGGATCGTCCTGTTCGGGCTGCTGGCGGGGCTGATCGCTGCCTGGAAAGTCGTCCGAATGCCGCTGTTGGAATCGCTGAGGGGAACGTGAGACGGACGGAATTGGACGAAGGTCGCTTTGAGGCGATCCCCGACGCGCTGCGGGCCCCGGCCATGCTGTTGGCGCTCGATGAAGCGTTTTTGATGGCGGCCGAAGACGGCGACACCGGCCCCTCGTTTCGGACCTGGGAATTCACCAGACCGACCGTGGTGCTGGGGCGATCGTCCAAGGTGGACCGCGAAACCGACCGCGACCATTGCGATCGCCACGGCATCGAGATCTACCGCCGCTGCAGCGGCGGGGCGTCGATCGTCGGCGGTCCGGGGTGTTTGATGTACAGCGTCGTGCTGTCGTTGGAGCAGTTTCCTAGAATCGCAAAAATCGACCAGGCCCACGACTTTGTGATGCATCGGGTCTTGGCCGCGGTGCAGCGACAATTGCCGGAGGTTCGGCTTCAGGGGATTTGTGATCTGACGTGGCGCGATCGCAAGTTTTCCGGCAATGCGTTGCGGATCACGCGCCGCCACGTGCTCTATCACGGGACGATTTTGTATGCGGCCGATTTGCATTGTGTCGAACGATGCCTGGATTTTGCCCCCCGACAGCCCGATTACCGTCGCGGACGCGATCACGGTTCCTTTGTCACCAACGCTCCGCTGGATCCGACCCGATTGGCCGATGATCTGGCCGAACAATTTGGGCCGCCGGTGCGGCAAATCACCGATGCGATCGTCGCTCGGGCGACCGAATTGGTGTCAAAACGTTATAGTTGCGAAGACTGGCGTTTTCGGCACTGAGATTTCACCCGGTAGGCGGCAAGTTTTCCGATTGCGACATTTGTCGACCGAGTAAACTAACATGCGACGGCGATTCAGACGGAAAGCCCGACGAATCGGCATTGACGCTCGACGTCGAACCACTTCGGCACAAAAAGCTGATCCGATCGCGGGATCCGCGCCCGCGGTTGGCGAGGTTTGCACGTCGTTTAGCGGTGTCAATCGCAGCAATTTTGGTTGCCCGCGAAACCATTCGGCCAAGCGAAGGTTTCACAAGGATAGGGTGCGTGTGCGCGCCCGGTTGCTCGTGTTGCCTTCGTGTCCCCCCCACCCCTGACATCCTGCCCTCCCTTCAACGGTCTTCTCATGAAAATGAATCCGCGTCCTGTTGTGGTCACGCCGCGTGGCCGAAGCACGCCACTGCGACCGCGCCGTGGGGGGGCGTTCGGCGCCCTGGTCGTCTGTTTGGTGGTCGCGGGAATTCTCGGCGGGATCGGCTACGCGCTCTTTTTTAACGACGGCGACCGTCTCAACACCGGCGAATTAATCACGGCGAACGTGGTCAAGGGACCGTTCGACCACATCGTGCTCGAGCAGGGGGAAATCGAGAGCAGCAGCAACATCGAAGTCATCTGCCTGGTCAAATCACGTGGCAGCGGAACCGGCGGCACCTCGATTTTGTGGGTGATCGATGAAGGCGCGCGTGTGGAAGAAGGCGACAAGTTGGTCGAGCTGGATGCCTCGCAATTGGAACAAACGCTGAACGAGGACAAGATCCGGGTGATCACCGCCGAGGCGAACGTGACGACCGCCAAGGCCCAGGTGGAGCAAGCCAAGATCGCCCGCCAGGAATACCTGGAGGGCGTTTACATGACCGACGAACGGGCGATTTTGAACGAAAAACTGATTGCCGAACAAGACCTGGTCAAAGCTCAAAAAGCGCTCGAGAGCAGCCAACGTCTGGTCGCCAAAGGGCTGATCAAGTCGCTTCAATTGGACGCCGACAAGTTCGCCGTCGCCAAAGCACGCAACGAACTCGAAGCCGCCGAGGGCCGGTTGCGGGTGCTGCAAAACCTGACGAAAAAGAAGATGCTGGTCCAATTCGACAGCGACATCGAAGCCGCCCAGGCCCAATTGTCGGCTTACGAAAGCGAATTGTTGGAACAGCAGATTCAATTGAAGGACACCGAACAGCAGATCAAAAACTGCATCATGACCGCCCCGGCGGCAGGCGTCGTGGTCCACGCCAACAAATACAGCAGCCGTGGTGGGAACGCCGAATTTGTGGTCGAAGCGGGTGCCACCGTCCGCGAACGTCAAGAGATCATCTACCTGCCGGACCCCAACAAGATGCAGGTCAAAAGCAAGGTCAACGAATCGCGAATCACGCTGATCCGCGAAGGCATGGCGGTGAAAATCGCTGTTTCGTCGATCCCGGGTCTGACCCTGAAAGGTCGTGTGACCAAGGTCAATCGATACGCCGAACCGAGCAGCTTTACCAGCTCGGGAATCAAGGAATATGCGGTGTTGGTCGACATCTTGAATCCGCCCGAGAACATCCGCACCGGGATGACGGCGGAGGTCCAGATCTTTGTCCAGCAACTCGAAGATGCGATCCAAATTCCCATCCAGGGGCTGTACGAACATGACAACCACATGTTCGCGTTGGTCAAGGAAGGTCCCGAGTCGTTTCGAACCACCCAAGTCAAAATCGGAGCGACCAACGACACGATGGCGACAATTGACGAGGGGCTGAAAGAGGGTGACATGGTCGTGCTGAACCTGCGCGAGCACCTGAATTTGATGGAACTGCCCGAAGTCTCAGGCGCCGACAACAGCGAAATGCGCGAGATCGCCGACGTCGATCCCAATGCCAAGTCTGTCCAGGTCGAAGACGGGCCGAGTGACGAGCGCGGCGGACCGGGAGGCCGCGACGGTGGCCCCGGCGGAGCCCGACGTCCCGGTGGCGGTGGTGGCCCCGGCGGCGGTGGACGTCCCGACCCGGCAACCATCGTGTCGCGAATGATGGAAAACGGTGACAAAGATGGTGACGGCACCATCAGCGCCGACGAACTCAGTTCCCTGGACGCCAATTTTCGCGATCGCATCTCCGCCGCCGATAGCGACGGCGACGGAGCGATCACGCGGGCGGAGATCATGACGATGATCAACCAGCGGTCGGGAGGGTGAACCGAGCATGTCAATGACTGACGCCTACCGGTCCTCCGGCGCCGATCCTAACGGCACCGCCACCACCCCGAAACGCCTGGCAACGTCGATCCGGAATCTGCAAAAGCACTATGTGCTGAAAAGCGAAACCGTCAAAGCGCTTCGCGGCGTGTCCTTCGATGTCCCCGAAGGCGATTACGTCGCCATCATGGGCCCCTCGGGGAGCGGCAAGAGTACGCTGCTGAATCTGCTCGGTTGCCTGGATAAACCGACCAAGGGTTCGTTGATGCTCGGTGACGATGACATCGCCACGATGACCGATGACGAGCTGGCCGAGATCCGCTCCGAACGGATCGGGTTCGTGTTCCAGTCCTACAACCTGATCCAGCAACTGAGCGTCGTGGAAAATATTCAGGTGCCGTTGTATTACCAGGGGAACATCGGTGCCAAGGAGCGTGCCCGCTCGATCGAATTGGCCGAACGTGTGGGGCTGAAAGACCGATTGGATCACCGCCCCACGCAATTGTCCGGGGGACAGCAGCAACGCGTGGCGATCGCCCGCTCGCTGGTCAACGACCCGTACTTCGTGCTCGCCGACGAACCGACCGGTAACCTGGACTCCGTCACGACCGAAGAAATCCTGACGATCTTCGACCAGCTGAACGAAGAAGGCCGCACGATCATCCTGGTCACGCACGAGGACTTCGTCGCCGCGCGGGCTAAGCGTGTCGTACGCCTGAAAGACGGCAAACTGCATAAGGACGAAGTCAACGACGAAGCCTCGCGCGAAAAAGCGCGTGAGTTCCAGCGGAACCATGTCGCGCAGCTCTTGAAAGAGGTGGATCGTTAAGATGATTTGGTTGCGCACACTCCGGCTGGGCGTCAAAAGCCTCGCCCTTCACCCGCTCCGCAGCGGCTTGACGATGCTCGGGATCCTGATCGGCGTCTGGGCCGTGATCTTGTTGACCGCGGTCAGCCAAGGCGCGAGCGATCAGGTTCAAAAGCAGATCGAATCGTTGGGCGCCAACACGATCATTGTCCGCAGCCAGAAACCGCCCGAAGAAAAGTTGGCCGCCGGCGGGTTCGCCAGCCAATATGGGCTGCTGCGACGCGACCTCGATGTGCTGTTGGCAAGCGTCCCGACGATCAAAACCGCAGTGCCGATCCGCGAGATCCGACGCCAATTTGCATTTCGGGATCGCACCGTCGATGGGCGTCTGGTCGGTTGCACTCCCGGGTATGCCGAGGTCAACACGCTGTCCATTCGAAATCAGGGCGGCAGGTTTCTGAGTGATGCCGATGGGATCCTTGCCGATACCGTCTGCGTCGTCTCGGCCGGCGTCGCCGAACGGCTGTTCCCCTTCGAAGACCCCTTGGGAAAACGGATCTACATCCCCGAAAGCCAAGACTATTACCGTGTCGTCGGTGTGCTGGAGCCCCGCAATCCCTCCGCCGCCATCGGCGGATCACTCGATTCCCAAGACTTTTCGTCCGACGTCTACGTCCCCATCCAAACCATTCGCAGTCGGGTCGGTGACCGTATCGTCACCCGCCGCAGCGGTCAGTTCCAGATCGAAATCATGGAACTGAACCAGATCACCCTGCAAGTCGGCAGCGTCGACGAAGTGCGTTCCAGCGCTGCGATGATCGAACGACTGCTGGACCGGAATCACGCCAAGATGGGTGACGTCGCGGTCGTATTCCCGTTGGAATTGCTCGAACAGGCGCGGAACTTACGGATGATGTTCCTGGGGATCGGGATCTTGATCGCCTGCATCTCGCTGATCGTCGGCGGCATCGGAATCATGAACATCATGCTGGCCAGCGTGACCGAACGGACCCGCGAAATCGGGATTCGTCGGGCATTGGGCGCCAAACGGGTCGACATCGTTCGTCAATTCTTGGTCGAGACCCTGGTGCTCAGCTTCTGTGGGGCGGCACTGGGAATCTTGCTCGGGTTCCTCGGCCCGGCCATGTACGAGGGTTTGATTTATGTCGTTCGTGAAGGGTTCCCCGACAAGTTTGCGGCGCTTCCCGATGCGATCCGTGAGGCCAAACCGACGATCGTTTACGAGACGATTCCGCTGGCCGTGTTGATCGCCGTTCTGGTCGGCTTGGTCAGCGGGCTGTACCCCGCCATCCGTGCCGCGCGGATGAACCCGATCGAAGCCCTCCGCCACGAGTAGACTTCGTCAATCGTAGCGACCTTCGCCAGAAAGTGGTGTGGTGTTATTTCCACACTCTGGCGAGCGTCGCGACACGACCGGGAGCGAGATCTCGTCCTGACGCCCGACCGCCCGCCTCCGCCTCGTTCCAAGGCTCCGCCTTGGAACGCACTGCAGGTGTGGCTCCAGCCACACACACCGCACGCGGAGTCGGGAACTGCGCAAAATCTGGAATCTGCGCTAGTTCAGAATTCAAGCGAAATCATTCCGCGACGGCTGGTCGACTCACAGCCGACACCGGGCGACGAAACACGAGTGAAATCAGCCGATTCGCGCAAGCGTTCGGGCATCCCAAGCGTTCGGGCATCCAGCGTCGATGGAGGCCCGTAGGCTGGCGCCAAACGGCTGATCGCAAGAGGGTTCAGCGGAATCGAAAACGCCAAAATCCGACGATCGAGAACGTGAACGAATCGACCGATTTCGCGCAACCCAGGTGGAGCCTGGGGAAATCTCCGTTCCAAACCGCAGCCCAGGAACGAGGCGCCCGCGGGTTTCTTCGCGTCCGCCCCAGAGAAAACAGCCCCCAACGACGCCTCCTCGGCGCAGAGAGCGACCAGATCGGGGGCGTATCCTTCCCTTTCGCCCCCAGTTCGCGTGGTCGCTAGCGACATCACCGCCGAGTGACCATAATGCCGCTCCGATTTGTCGTCCCACCAAATTCTCCCCCGCATCCATCCACCGCATCATGTCCCGAATCCTTCTCGTCGCCTCCTTGGCCTTGATCGCCCTGCCACTTTCCGCCGCCGAGTACCTCAACGGCATCACCTGGAAAGCTCCTCCGGTCGTCACACCGGGGGAAACCAACGCCGCGCCGCCGTCGGATGCCATCGTCCTGTTTGACGGCACCGACATGTCGAAGTGGAAAAACGGCGAAAACTGGCCCGTGGCCGATGGTGTGGTGACCGTCGGCAAGGGACAGATCGTGACGAAGGACGAATTCGGTGACTGCCAAGTGCACATCGAGTGGTCGGCGCCAAATCCTCCGAAAGGCGACGGGCAAGGCCGTGGCAACAGCGGACTGTTCCTGATGGGGACGTACGAGATTCAGATTCTGGATTCGTACCAGGCCGACACGTACCACGACGGACAAGCCGGTTCGATCTACAAGCAAACGCCGCCGATGGCCAATGCGATGCGCGGTCCCGGCCAATGGAACACCTATGACATCATCTGGACCGCGCCTCGATTCAACGAAGACGGTTCGCTGAAATCGCCGGCCTACATCACCGCGATTCACAATGGTGTGGTTATCCAAAACCACTTCGAACTGCTCGGCGACACGCCCTACCATCGCCCGCCGGCCTACAAGGCCCACCCGCCCAAGGGGCCGATCTCGATCCAAGATCACGGCAATCCCGTTCGATTCCGCAACATCTGGGTTCGCGAATTGTCCCCGGCCAGCGGCGAACAAACCCGCAAGCCTTACATCCGTGACGGACAGAAAGAAACGCCGATTGAATGACGACCATCACAAAACAACCACTCGACCGATTGAGCGTCGATGACTACTTCGACGTGCTTTCGTCCTGGTTGGATCTGGAAGGCGATGCCGAACGCGCCCGGATGGCGCTGCGTCGGCAGATGCGAAACACCCGTGATGCCGAACGGACCGGCGAGACGATTCTGGGGCTGCAACTGCAGGACCACCAGACGGGGCTGGCCGGACGATTCCTGTTCGATTTTTCCAAACACGGCGGTCAACCACTGCCGCTGAATCGGCTGAAAGTCGGCTCGCCGGTCGTGATCTCTGACGCCGACGATCCGGGCGATCAAGGGATCGCGGGCGTCGTCAGTCGTCGCAGCCAATCGGTGATTCAGGTGGCGTCGGAAAAGTGGCCCGACGCCCGATCCTTTCGCTTGGATCTTTCGCCGGACGAAACCACGCGCCGCCGGCAACTCGCGGCAATGGCTTCGGCCCGCTGTGCGACCGGGCGTGCCAAACAGATGCGTGACCTGTTGTTGGGTCAGCGTCCGTTCCGCTACGGCGACACGGAACCGGTCCAGTTCCGCTCGGACTTGAATCCGCCACAACAGGAAGCGGTGCTGTTCGCGCTGGCGACTCCCGACGTGGCGATCTTGCACGGACCTCCCGGCACCGGTAAGACGACGACGCTGGCCGAGGTCATCTATCAAGCGGTGATGCGCGGGGATCGCGTCTTGGCCTGCGCCCCCAGCAACACCGCCGTCGACAATCTGTTGGAACGCTTGGTCGCCATGTTGCCCAACGTGCTGCGGGTCGGGCACCCGGCGCGCGTGTTCGAATCCCTGCGCGGCCACACGTTGGATGAACTGGTCGACGCCGATCCGTCGTCGGCTGTGATCCGGGACATGCGGCGCGAGTTGTCGGAATTGATGCGGTCGGCGGCGCGGGCCCATCGCGGTCGTGACGGAAAGAAACGCCGCAGTCTGCTGTATTCCACCGCCGGCGACCTCCGCGGCCAGATTCGATCGCTGGAACGGAGTGTCGTTCGCAGCGTGATCGACGGTTCAGACGTGATCTGTACGACGACGACGATCGATGAAGACCTGTTGGGAGACGCGCGGTTCGATCTGGTCGTGATCGACGAGGCCTGTCAGTGTACCGAATCGAGTGTTTGGCAAGCGGTCCTGCGTGCCGACATGGTCGTCATGGCCGGCGACCATTGCCAGCTGCCGCCGACCGTCCTGTCCGACCAGGCGGCGGCCGAAGGCATGCGTGACTCGATGATGCATCGTTTAATCGAGCGCGAAGGCGAATCGATCTATCGAAGGCTGACCGTGCAATACCGCATGAACGAACCGATCATGGAGTTTTCCTCACGCGAGTTCTACGACGATTCCCTGGTCGCCGACCGCAGCGTCGCCGGGCATCGCTTGTGCGATTTGCCGGGAGTGGAAACGTCGCCGATGACCGAAGAACCCCTGATGTTGGTCGACACCGCCGGGGCCAGCCTGCAGGAACAATTGGAACGCGACGGGGAGAGTAAACTGAATCCGGGCGAAGGCAAACTGGTCACCCGGTTCGCGACCGAACTGATCCAGGCCGGAGTGCAGCGTGATCAAATCGCCATCATCGCGCCTTACGCCGCTCAAGTCCGCTGGCTGCGAAATCGCGTGGAGTTGCGGGACGTCGAGATCGACACCGTCGATGGGTTCCAGGGTCGCGAAAAAGAAGTCGTCTTGATCACGTTAACGCGCAGCAACGACCGCGGCGAAATCGGATTCCTGGCCGACACCCGCCGGACCAACGTCGCGCTGACGCGAGCCCGACGAAAGCTGATCGTGATCGGCGACAGCGCCACGCTGGGTGGCAACGAGTTTTATCGTCGAATGTTGGAGTACTTCGAATCACAAAACGCCTACCGAAGCGTGTTCGAATTCGGCGACGTTTGAATCGGTTTGCACACACAAAACACCGCCACGATGGCGATCGCGGGCATCATCGGGGCACGCATTCGCATGTTGCTCCAGTAGACCGCGTGCACGCCGGTCAGCGTGACCGCCAACAACCAGATCGCCCACCAGCGACTTCCCAGCATGCGGCGTCGGTGCCGCACGACGGCGACGATCACGGCGACGAACAGTGTCAAATAAAACACGCCGACCGCTGCGACCGCCAGCTTCGAACGGCCCGACACGTCATGCGGAAACGGGCTCCACAGTCTCGCCACACGGACGACCGCCGACCAGACAAACATCGACGGCTGACGTTTGATCGTGGCCACGGCGGATTCATAGCACAAGCGGTCGTCGTCGACTTCCGAAACCGCAGCGTCGTAGTTCGGCGCGGCGTCCCAATCGCGGTGCCAAAACGCGGCCCGACGCGGGTCGCCTTCGTAGCGATGTGCGTACGCGTTTAAGAACGACGTCGCGTCCCAAGCCTGGCCGAATCGGCCTTCGGAAAGGTAGCGATAAAAGGAATCGTTGTTCGCCAACAACAGCGTGTACCCGCCGTGGGTCGTGGCCCAGACCGGGTGCCCCAAGACGCGTGTGTTGCGCCACGTCCACCCGCCCACTGCGATGGCGACCAACGAGGCGATCACCGCCGCCGACCACAGGCCCCGGCGGTCACGAAAACGCGCCACGGTTGCGATCACCAACAACACGGCCCAAACCAAGAACGTCGGACGGCACAGATACGCCATCGCCAAAGTCGCGCCCAGCCCCAGCGGAACCCATCGCGACGATGCCGCTGCCGGCGCAGGTGCATCGTCATCCTGCCAAACGATCCACAGCCAGATCGCCGCGGACGTCAATGTCGCGGCCAGGGTTTCGGTCATCACTTCGACCGATTGACGCAGCAGGATCGGATCGATCGCCGTCAACACCGCGGCGACCAAGCCCCATCGTTCGGGATTTCCGTTGCGTCCGTCACACAGCGTTGTCGCCAAGCGGCGTGTGGAAAGAAAGACGAAAGCGGAAGCGAAACCGGCCAGGCCCAAATGCAGCACCGCGACGCCCAGCGGCGACCATTGTCCGCCGGGCATGCACATCGACAGCAGCCACGGATACAGCGGCGGCCGAAATGCGATCGCCCGCGGCACGCCATCGGAGCCGGTCAACCCAAACACACCCGAGCGTCCGAGCGTCTCGGCGATCACACGGTAGGCATCTGGGTCGGCGAGAAAGGCATCAGAATCCAGCCAAATCGCCAGGCCGCGAATCACCAGCGTCAATGCGACAGCCGACAGCAGGAATCGCAGGAACGATCGATCGGGCAAGGGAAAGGACTCTGCAAAAAGACAAGTGACCAAACGACACCGAAACGATGGCGTTCGTCAATTCTATCAGCCCGGTCCAACGCCGGGCATACCTGCGAGCGTTGGATCGTCACGTGCCGACGCGCAGGAAAGAAGCGTCAGCAAACAGGGAGTCGCGGACGCGTCACGCCCTAGCCCAACCACCAGGCACCGGCGGCCAACCACGCCGGAATCAAAATGATCCCGGCGACGGACGTCCACAACACGACTCGCAACGCCGTTTCGGTGTCGCGACCGTAAAGTTTGGTCAGAACGATCGGAAAAACCGCTGCCGGCATCGCTGCCTGTAACATCACGACGGTTCGCAAGTCGGGGCTCTGGACGATCCAGCCCCCGATACCCAGCATGAGCAGTGGAAGCAGAAGTTGACGGATGCCGATCCCCGCCGCGATCACTTTGGCATCGGCCAGCCAGGACTTGTCGCGGATGAAGTCGACGATGATCGCACCGCTAAGCAGCAACCCCAACGGGATCGCGCACGATCCGAGCGTCCCGATGGCCGTCGCCAGCGGAGTCGGAATGGATTGTGCCCATCCCATCGCGCTCAAAAGAATCGAGATCACGACCGCCCACAGCGGTGGGCTGATCAGTACCTTCTTCCAACCGTCGCCGCCCGACCCGCTGATGATCGCAATCCCCAGGCTCCAAAGTGCGATCGAAACGCCCACATTGTGCAGGATCAAATCGATCATCGCCGTGGGATAAAACTGCTCGGCCAGCGGCAACGGAATGTAACCGTAATTGCAGATACCGGCACATAACGCGAATGCCCGCTGAGACGAATCGCTGACCAAGCCGAACCACCGGCCGACCACCGAGCGGGCAAACCCGTGTGCCACCAGCAGACCGACGCAGGTGGACACGAATCCGAACAACGGGGGCTGCCACGCCGTTGCGATCTCGCCGATTTCGCTGCTTTGGGAAAACTGATGGATGAAGTACGCCGGCAACATCACGTTGGCCGCCAGATTCGCGAGCGTCCGATCGGCTTCGGCGGTCAACCATCCCACCGACCGGCAGGCAGCCCCCACGCCCATCACCAGAAAGACACCGAGGACGGACGCGATGATGGGCCAAAAATCTTGCATGCGGCCCAACATAAACACAACCTCCCCCGGGCGTAAGAAGTCCTCCCGGCAAGCTGACGATATCATCACCGTAGCCAGCTCCAAAGGCGCGCCGTGGGACGCTAGTGCTATGCCGCACAATGCCAGCACGTGGCGTGACGGCCTGTTGATTTCATTCGATCACACGTGGGATCAGCCGTCTCGCGCAAGCGTACGGGCCTCCAATACCAAGAAAACACACTGTCGCCCGTAGGCTCGCGCCAAACGGCCGATTAAATCAACAGGCCGTGACGCTTCCCGCCGGCATCCTGATCCGGTGTCAGCGTCCGATCCGCAACAGCGACGTGTCCAGTGTCGTCGCACCGTCGATCGCAAGCTGGCTGGCCAATTCTCCCAGCACGCTCGTGAACTTGAATCCGTGGCCGGACAGCCCGGCGATGACCGCGACCTGTCGTGCGTTCGGGAGCAGGTCGACGATGAAATGTTCGTCCGGCGTCGTCGTGTAGTAACATCCCGTTTGCGTTTTCAACTGGTCACCGACGCCCGGCAGGTAACCGTTCAAATAATCCTCGATCCGCCGCTGCTCGTCACGGTCACGCGGATGGGGCGACGTCGGTGACTCGACCGCTGTCCCACCGCTGTGTCGTGCAACCTTCAGCCCCTCGCTCCCGATGTCGGGAAATCCATAGAAATACCCTGACGGCGTTTCGTGAAAGAAGCAGGGGAAGCCGTCGCTTTGGGCATAGCCGGGCGACTTCGGTTGATACCAGTATTGATACTTTCGCAGCACGCGCAATGGGATCCCAAGACTTGAAAGCAGTCGCCCGCTCCAGGGACCGCCGGCGATCACCAACCGTGCGGCATGTTCGATCCCCTCGTCCGTCGTCACCTCGACAGCTTGCCCGTTCGTCCTCCAGTGACGCACCGGGCGAACGTGCCGCAGGGTTGCCCCGGCGCGTTCGGCCAGCTGAAGGTGGGTTTCGACGCAGTCTTCCACGCGCAGGTAGCCGGCGTCTTTTTCGATCACGGCTCGCAGGCCGCCGTGTTCTCGCAATCGGGGACCGGCCAATCCAGGCCATCGGCGCGTGACTTCGTCGACCGACAATGCTTCGATCGCCAAGGCATGCTCGGCGGCACTTCGCAGCACCCCCGGGATCACGACGCCGTCAGCGGGTCCCAGTTCGACCAGTCCAGTTGGATGATAGAGCTGCCGGCCGGAGGCGAGTTCCAGTTCCTGCCACAGCTGATAGGCCCGGCACAACAGCGGAACGTAGGACGGGTGTTCGAAGTAGGCTTGCCGGATAATCCGTGTCTTTCCATGCGAGCTGCCCAGCGTGTGGCCGCGAGGATGCTGGTCCAACCCTAACACGCGACACCCTCTGGCGGCCAAATGATGCGCCGCGGCGCTGCCGACCCCACCCAGTCCGATCACGACGGCGTCCCAGTTCGCCATTGCTGTTGCCCTCCTCAATCCTGCATTCGATGTCAAACCACGCGATCTAGTAGGCCTGAATCATGAAGATTCTGCGCAGCGGTGTCAGGGGAGCCTTTCGGGCCTGGACAGAACCGCCATGGCCTCTCCATGATTCGCGATCTGTTCGCATCTTCATTCCAATTGCACCCGTCTATGAACCTAAGCCGTTTTGTTCAGATTTGCGGTCCGTCATTTTTTGCCGTCACCGCCGTGCTTTCGATCGGCCTGTCCGTCGCAGTCATCCTGCTTGCCGTGAAAGCAAAACGCGAACTGTTGTTGTCGGCATTTTTCCCGCTGTGTTTTCTGCCGCTGTTGATCGCCGTGGGGGTGTCCCTTTTCCGATTGCTTTCGTCGATCGATATGCAACTGGATCATGAGGAAGCCTCACTGCGAGATCCAGGGTTGTTGCTGACGATGAATCTCGTGCCGCTATTCTACGGCGCGACGGCATCGGCCGTGCCCGCGGCGTTCGCGATGCTGGGCCGTTGGGGGCTGGCCTGGCGGGCAAGTGGGATCAGGCTGCTGCCCGAGCGGAAACACGAGGATTCGGGCAGCGACCAATTCGATCCAGCCGCATGGGCCAAGAAAGATGCCGACGACTACATCGAACAACTCGTTCGCCCCCGCTAGCCCGATCGGATTTGGAGGCCGAGCGGATTAATCCGTTCATTGGTGTCCGCGCACGATGGTTCTTCCGAGCCATTTGGAAACTCGATTCGACGACCGAATCGCTGTGAAAGCGGAAATGTTCGCTCCGGGCGGATCACTGATCCGGCCAGTCGGCCAGTTCGAATTTCTTTTTTGTATTGGCGGTGTGATCGTCATAATGCCGCTCCATTTGCCGCAGCAATCCGCGTAGCGTCCAGCGGCTGCCCGGAGCCCGCGTGTCGAGGTTCACCCCACGGAGCAGGTAGGCAAACCGTCGCGTGAAGTCGCTGACCCGTTGCATTTGCCGTGCTTCTTCGTGCCCATCCCAGTCGGGATGCGCCGCGGCATAGTCCGCTGGCATCTGCTGGGGATTCAAATCCATCACCGGGATCGCCGGATCCAGTGCGTGATAGATCTGTGAAAAGAACAGCAGTTGTCGTCCCATCATGTGTTCGGCGTTCCAACGTGGCGTATGCGTTCCGTTGGCAGGCCGGAAGTTCAATTGGTTCGCACTCAGGGCACGGAACACGACTTGCGAACGCGCGCACGACGCTTCCATCTTTCTGACCAACGTTTCCAGCTCCTCGGAAAGCTCAAAGGGCGTCGATTGCAACGTCACCAACCGTGTCGTCTGACGTCGGTCGCCGGCCCGGGCGATCGCAAAGGTGTTGTGGTCGATCTGGGTAAGCTCGCCGAGTGAATTGATCTGTTTCGCAAAGCGTTCGGCGGCCTCTGCGGCAATGCCGGAGGGAATCAACACGAAGCGTGGTTGGATCGTATTGATCCAGCTGACCACGGCGTTTCCGGCAACCCGGTCGCCGGCCGGCGACGGCAGGACCACCGCGTCGATGCGGGTGTTCGCGGCACCGGTCGCAGCAGCTTCTTTCAGGAGAGCGACACCGCCGGCCGATGACTCGGCCAAAACCGCTAGAGTCACGCCGTCGGTTCGAACCAGCCAGCCCACGGCATCCCGGTCTGGTCCCAACAGCGATGTCACGCCGATCGCCCCAGGCGGTAGAGGTTGGCCCGACGCCGGATTCCACGATGCGGCGTCCTGATTCGGTCGTCGCGACCACACGTGGTCGATCCCCGTGCCGATTGCGACGTGCTTTTGAAAGGACGGATCCAGCTTCTCGTCGGCCGCGACGCCGGAAGCAACGATCACGCGAAGCCCCCAGTGATTTTCGATGTCGACGCGACCGTCGGGCCAAGTCTGAATCGCAACGGGATCGCCGTCGGCGGCAACGGACGAGACTGGCGTGTTGGCGATCAACCATACGATCATCGACACCGCACCGCAAAACGAGCGTGCGACGGGCAATATTCGAGTCCTGGGCATAGATCAATCCGTACCGGATCCGTTATTTTGATTCGTGCGACGTTGGGCCGTCTTTTCCGATGCCATTCCACTTTAGCGTAAATGATCACGATCGAATCGATCCAAGTCGGGAAAGTGGTGACCGAAGGTGATCCCGACACGCGTGACGTCCTTTCACGGCAATGGACCAGTGCCTTTCGAAAGTCTCGCGTCGACGCTGTGGTTTCAGCAAATGAATTGGGCATCGTCGGTGACCAAGTGGCCGATACCAAGAACCACGGCGGGCCGGACAAGGCGATCCTGTGCTATGCCAGCGTGCACTATCGTGCTTGGGCCAAAGAGCATCCCGAACTCGAGTTGACGCCCGGCGGATTCGGCGAAAACCTGACTCTCGCCGGTGCCACCGAGTCGGACGTCTGCATCGGTGATCGATTCCAGTCGGGCGATTGTGTTCTGGAGATCAGCCAACCGCGTCAGCCTTGCTGGAAAATCGCCCGGCGCTGGCAGACCAAGTCGATGACCAAAGAAGTCGCCCAGACCGGCCGAACGGGATGGTACGTCCGAGTCGTTTCCGACGGACAATTGGCCCCCGGCGCGACGATGGCCCTTCAGCTTCGCCCCAACCCCGAATGGACGGTCGCCCGTGCGAACGATGTGTTGTATGGCCGCGAAGTCGATCGAATGTCGGTTCACGCATTGATGAATCTTCCCCAACTGTCGCGAGAATGGCAGGACGCGTTGGCGTAAGGGCGGCAAAAAAATAAACTCCGCGTTTGGCATATTTGCGAGAAGGAATCGTTTTCGATGAGCTCTCGCCTCCCCCGCAGGACCCCAAGACGATGTCACGACCAAGCGATGACAGGATCATCGAATCGATTCGGCTGTATCGCGAAGCCCTGGATGAGACACAACGGCTGTATATCGAAGCCGGGAACCAGGTCCGCGGGTCCTACGCCTGGCTGGGCGGAGGTGACGCCCCCGATGCGGCGTCGGTCGCTGATCAGATGAATGACCTGCATCAGGGATTCTTGATGAAGGTTTTTGCGACCGTGGTGCCCGACGCGAGCGCAAAGAGTCTTGAGCAGCGGCAACTCGGCCGAGTGCTTTTGGAACACATCTGGGGCAAGTCGGTTCTGGGTAGCCAGTTGCACGAAGCGGTCGATTGGTTGATCGGTGCCGCAGGCGAATTCCAGTGGGCTGATCTGGTGCGTCCGTTCGTCGAACTGCCCGAGCTTCGCGATCACTGGGGGGAACTGGAGACGTCGGCGATGCGGATGGCGACGTTGTTGACTTCCGTCGACGGAACGGTCAGCGCGTCGGACAACCAGCGGATCGAACAAATGAAAACGCAGTTTGATACCGCCCGTGGTCGCGCGCCGGAAACGCTGACCAGCGAGGTCGACACGTCCAATGCGCGCGATGCGTTGGCGTGGCTGCGTGAAGAAGCCAAGCGGTTGAGGGAAGGCATCGGTCCGACCGCCGCAGAAAAACCGACACCGGTCGCCGGTCCCGGCGGAAGTGGCTCGGCGGGGACCGCGGCCGCTAAACCGTCGCAACCGGTCATCGACGGCCAGCCGGTCGACGAACGCACCCCCGAGGAACGGCTGGCCGACGCCAAGGCCAAACTGGACAGTCTGATCGGGCTGGAGAACATCAAAGACCAGATCACGACGTTGACAAACTTTTTGGCCATGGAACGTCGCCGCAAAGAGTTGGACCTGCCGACGTCACGCCCCAGTTTGCACATGGCCTTTGTCGGCAACCCCGGAACCGGAAAGACGACCGTCGCCCGCATCATCGCCGAAATCTACGGTTCCCTGGGCATCTTGGAAAAAGGTCATCTGGTTGAAACCGATCGCAGCGGATTGGTCGCCGAATATGCCGGACAAACCGGCCCCAAAACCAATGCCAAAATCGATGAAGCGCTCGACGGTGTCTTGTTCATCGACGAAGCCTACACGTTGATCGATGAAAGCGGTCAGGACCAATATGGTCGCGAAGCGATCCAGACGCTGCTCAAGCGGATGGAAGACCAACGCGACCGACTGGTCGTCATCCTGGCCGGTTATCCGGTCGAAATGCGGCAGATGATCCGCAGCAATCCGGGGCTGAGCAGCCGGGTCGGAACGACGATGCAGTTCGCGGACTATTCACCCGAGGCGTTGTGCCGGATCTTTGAATTGATCGCCAAGAAATCCAAGTACACGTTGCCGACCGAGTCCCGGCGCAGATTGTTACGCGGGTTCACGTACCTGCACTCCAATCGCGACCGTCATTTCGGCAACGGGCGAACGTCCAGGAACTCTCTGGAGCGAAGTGTCCGTCGGCTGGCCAATCGGATCGCCGCGGTCGAAGACGTGACGCGTGAGCTGTTGACGACGCTTGAGCCAGATGACATCGAGGTCGCCGGCGTCGATCCGATGCATCTGAAAGCCATGGCGGCCCAGCCCGGCAAGGTGCGTGTCGAGTGCAAGGGGGTGCCGCAGGTGATCGACGATCAACTGTTGGGAACCGAAGTCCGATGCAAAACCTGCGGTGAAACCTTCATGGCCGACTGGGGCGAACCGGTCTTGGAACTCCCCGCGGGGGAAGAGGAGGCGTTGTAGTCGTGTTCACCCCCGTGTGGTCTGAACACTTCAGCCTGAAACAACAAAAGCGCCCCCCCACAAGAGCTACGCAAGGGTGCGTTAATCGGCAGAAATCGATGATGATGACGACATTAAACTGGACACTCTGTGGGTTTTGCGTATCATCCGGTCCTATCCCCCCATTCATTTCCCACCATTCTTGGAGCATCTGATGCGGCGTTGTATTTGTCTATGTGGTCTCCTCCTTGCTTTGGGACTTGCGTCGCAAGCCTCCGCGGCGGCCGTGCTGCGTTATTCAGCAGACGGGACCGCTGCGAGCGCCCAAGATAACTTGGTGGTTAACGGTGATCTCGGCGAAACGTTTCGCTTTTCGGTGTTCCTTTTTGAAACCGCCGGGGACACCCGTTTGTCAGCGACTGGACTGAACACCGCCGGATTCCAGGCCAATTTCAATACCGGATTGGGAACAGTTTCTAATCCGACGACGGACGCCGGTTTCGGATTTGCTCCCCCAGCAACGGTCGACAATGCAAGTGGAACCGTCGTCGCTGGTGGCGGTGTCAACTTATTTAGCCCCGCGCGACCTGGTCGAGGCACGGGCAACGCACTGATCGGCTTCTTCGATTACACGATCGAACAACGGGGAACAACGACGTTTACATTTACCGACCCGAACCCGGGCTCGACGGCAGACAATGTCCTCGATGACGCCCCCGCGTTTACCGATTTGGACCCGGAAGTGTTCGCCAACCCCGGAACGATTACGGTTGTCTCTGCGGTGCCAGAGCCTTCGACGATCCTGGCGTTGGGCGGATTGGCGGGTTGTGCCATGTTGCGTCGTCGCCGCCGCTAATAACAACGAAATCGAGCATCTACCATGGAAGCATCGCCGGTAACTGGCGATGCTTTTTTTTATTTCGGTGTCGTGGTGCGAAACGCTCGGATCGTTGTGACGACATTCACGACCTGTTTGGCACTTCGACGGTCCCAAAGGCTTGCCTGATCGAACAACGCAACCTCAGAATGAGATCGCCACGCCGACGACTCAACCGATTCTCTTTTTACCGCGCGACATCCGTTCATTGACGCCTCCGACCGAGACCACTGCGACGCAAGCTTCGGCGGCCGCCCGACATACCCGCTCGTTTGCAACTTCATTCGGCCGTGTCCGGGCACTAGGGTTAGGCGTCTTGATCTCGGTGACGTTTCCGATGTGGTTTCACCCTTGGTGGCAGGAACTTGGTTTTCCACGCGTGCCCTGGGTGGCGATGCCGGGTGGGGCCTGGGCCGTTGGCGCGATAGAGACCGCGGCGTTGTTGGGTTTGGTGATCGGTTTAGCCGCGTTGATGATTCTGCGTCTTCATCGCTGGTGCTGGTGGGGCATTGCCGCGGCACTGGCGGCGTTGATCGTGCTGGACCAACATCGATTGCAACCCTGGGCGTACCAGTCACTGCTGTATGCCGTGATCCTGGGTGGGTTGCCATGGCGGGAAGGACGCCGCTGGCTAATGGCGCTCGCAATCAGTGTTTACTTCTACAGCGCCCTGGGAAAACTGGACTTCCAGTTCGTCCACACCGTCGGCCACCAAATGGTCCAAACGCTGGCCGCTCCGATCGGCGGACTCGGCGAAACGACGGCGACCAAGCTTGCCTTCGCACTGCCGCTGGGCGAGCTGTCGATTGCGTTGGCACTGATGTTTCCCCGGACGCGACGAATCGCCGGCGTGGCTGCCGCTGCGATGCACCTTACCCTGATCGGTTTGCTCGGCCCCTGGTCGCTCGGACACAGCCTGGGCGTGCTGGCTTGGAACGGCTTGTTGGCCGTCGAGGTTGTGCTGCTGTTTGTCGTCGCTACGCGAACGGCGACAGAAGTCGAGACGACCGAACAACCGGAATCGATCGACCGATCGCATGCCACCCCGGCAGTGAGTTGGGCGATTCGGATCGTCGTCTTCGCCGCTTTGCTGCTGCCATTGACCGAGCGACTGGGGTACTGGGATCACTGGACCTCGTGGGCGCTCTATTCGCCACACAATAGTCGCGCCGACGTTCAGATCCACGATTCGGTGGCCGATCGATTGCCGGACCACCTGGCGATGTTCTTGGCCGACGATGAGGATGGCGATGGCGACCGCTGGCATGATCTGGACCTCGGCGGCTGGTCGCTTGATCAACGTCGCGTGCCGATTTACCCCCAGGCGCGGTACCAACTGCAACTGGCGCTGGCATTTTCCAATCGCCACGATCTCGGACCGGCGGTCCGAGTGAAATTGAAGAGTGCTTCGGATCGCTGGACGGGAAAGCGGCAGGAGACGTTCTTGATCGGCGCAGACGAATTAGAACGTCACGCCGATCGGTACTGGCTGGGTGCCCCATCACCATGACGGAAAGTCGCCGTGTTCTCCGAACTCGGCGTGCGTAATAACGCGAAACTTCGCCCCGCGCCGACCTCGGAGAGGACGGCGACTGTCCGGCCCAATCGAAAACGAAGCGGCCTCGACTACAAGACCGAATCGTCGCTGATCGCCAGATGCGAATTCCGTGCGTCTTGCCACTGTGAGTCGCAGGCCGATCGGGTCCAGGTTCGCAGCAGATCCAGTTGGACGAGCTTGGAAATCAACTCCGGTAGCGTCGCGGCATCAAAATGTCTCATCACCGCCGCACGCCGTCGTTCGACCGTGCGATCGGAAATCTGCAGTTCACGTCCGATCTCGCGATTCATTTTGCCCCGGACGATTCGATCGGCGACGTCACGCTCCTGGTCCGACATCTGGCTTGCCGCGTGCTCCAGGGAATCAAGTCTTCGCTTGAATCGCACGTAGGTTTGGACGCTGGCGGTCACATCCCGCGCCAGATTGTGTCGTCGAACGATCGGGCCGCCCTCGCGTTGTGCCACCCCGACGGTGTAGATCGAGAGGATCCGTCGCTTGCCCGACGCGTCACGCACGCTGCGAAGCGCGTGGATGCGATGGCCGTCGCCGAGCTCGGCTTGCTGACACTCGGGGACATCCTCATTGAGCGGATCCCCCGGGCACAGAAACTGCTCGTACGACCGGCCGGCGAAAACGCGCGGGTTATACCCCAATACAGTTTGGATCGACGGACTGACGTACGTGACTTCCGAGGATCCACGGTTGGAAAAGAAAAAGTAGGGGTCGACAAAATCGGTTGGCCGCGGCCGGTCCAATGCCCAATCACTGCTCACTTCGACGGCTCCTGGTGTGTCTTCGGTGCGGGATTGGCCAACATACTTGGGGGGGCTCGGATTGCGAACAAAGACTGCCCGTCTGACCGGGAACCCTCAACGGGCGTGGGGGCATGGTCGGGGAGCGGCGAGGGTCGATCGATTTGGTGGGAGAGGGAGGCAAGCACAATGGGGCAGAATAATTCAGGGCAGAATGATGGGCTGCCGGATGATGGTGCGCAGAAACTCGACGGGTAGAATGGGGGTGTGGAATCGATCGGAGCGCGAATCGTTTTGCCCCCATCGTCTTGCCCCCATCGTCTTGCCCCCATCGTTTTGCCCCCATCGTTTTGCCCCCATCGTTTTGCCCCCATCGTTTTGCCCCCATCGTTTTGCCCCCATCGTTTTGCCCCCATCGTTTTGCTCTTCCAGCGTTCAGGCGGCCCTGAGTCACCAGTGAGGTCTGATTTGTCAGTGCGACGTTTGATCCTGAACTTGCTGGCGGCGGTGTTGCTGCCGGTGTGCTTGTGCGCGGCGGA
Source organism: Stieleria maiorica (assembly GCF_008035925.1). Taxonomy (NCBI): domain Bacteria; kingdom Pseudomonadati; phylum Planctomycetota; class Planctomycetia; order Pirellulales; family Pirellulaceae; genus Stieleria; species Stieleria maiorica. Next base: position 6,910,863 of record NZ_CP036264.1, on the reverse strand, counting down.
TGACGATTCCGTCTTGACCGCTTCTTCACCGCCCCAGAACGCACCGCCTCGAAAACTTGATCTACCTTCCACGCCGTATCGCTACAGCCAGCTGGATCTACCGCCAGTACTTCTCGATCGGCTCGGCCGGCTCGACAACACTCCCGTGGACAATCCGTTAACGGATCATGGAGCGACACTCGGTCGCGTGTTGTTTTACGACAAATCACTATCGGCAAACGGAACCACGTCCTGTGCGACGTGCCACGTCCAAGAAAATGCGTTCAGCGATCCGCGTGCGACAAGCGTTGGGTTTCGCGGCGAAAGGGTGACGCGAAATTCGATGAGCCTGGTGAATTTGCGTTTCTATGCACGCGACAAATTCTTCTGGGACGAGCGTGCCGACGGACTGGAGTCACAGGTGTTGATGCCGATCGAGAACCCGATCGAAATGGGACACACGCTCGACGCTTTGCTGCCTCAATTGTCGCGTGATCCGATCTATCGCCCGCTGTTCACCAACGCGTTCGGCGATCCCGATGTCACGGCGAAACGAATCGCTAAAGCACTTGCGCAATTCGTCCGTTCGATCGTGTCATTCCAATCACGCTATGACATCGGCCTGCGCCAAGTCGGCTCGCCCCGGGAAGATTTTCCCAACTTCACCGAGCAGGAAAACCTTGGGAAACGACAATTCTTTGGCCGCGCCCGGTGTGCCGAATGCCATCTGCCGGGTCACGACGACGACGGCATCAGGCAGTGGTCGATCTTTCAATTGAGCGAACCCGGCAACAACGGAATTGATGTCGATGGTCCCGATGTCGACGCCGGCGTGGCGTCCTATTCGGGCCGGACGGTCGACCGGGGCAAGTTCAAAGCGTCATCCCTGCGGAACATCGAATTGACCGGGCCGTACATGCATGACGGGCGGTTCATCACCCTGGACCAGGTGATCGAACATTACAATTGGAGCGTCCGACCACATGAGAACCTGGACCCGCGATTGGCCGACTTTTCCGCAAACGGTTTGGCGTTGCCGGAAGTCCCCAAGGTTGCCCTGGCAGCGTTTCTTGCGACGTTGACCGATCGCAAATTGTTGACCGACCCCAAGTACTCCGATCCGTTCGTCAAACGGCCGTAGCAAACGGTCGACCACGTGCCAACACGCCACGTCAGAGTGTGGCCTTTGATGCATTCCATCGTCCCCTGCCTCTGACTTGGAACGCGTGGCCGGTGTGTCCCCGGGCAGCAGCCCGGAGACAAAACTGATCCGCGGCAGGTGGGCGCAGGAAACCGACTTACAGTTCGCGGATGGAGAGAGCGCGGAACTGGACGGCGTCGCCGTGGCCGGCAAACCCGAAGTGGCCTTTGGGACGATCTTTGCCGGGGTGGGCGCTGTCGGCCATGTACTCGGTGATCTCCGACAGGTCGGTTTTCAAGATCACGTTGCCGTTCAGCTCCACCGTGATGCTACTGCCATCAACCGTGACCTCTTGGAAATTCCACTCGCCGACCGGACGCAAGAATCCGCGTGCCGCCGCCGCCATGCCGTAGGCCGAACCGTGGTACTGCCGCTTGTCCAAGCCTGCATACTTTTCCGCGGTGTTGTCGAGCACCTGCAGCTCGCACATCGCCTCATAGGCCGGGTTGCCTTTCAGCGGCGAACGAATCGCCAATCCGTTGTTGCCCCCCGGCGGCAACCGGAACTCCAGCCGCGCGACGAAGTTGGCGTACTCCTTTTCGGTCAGCAAGTTTCCGCCCTTTCCTTTCTTGCACGCGATCGCCCCATCGACGACTTCATAGTTGTCCGTCGCGCCGACCCAACCGGTCAGGTCACTGCCGTTGAAAATCGATTCAAACCCGTCCGCACCTTTGGCCGCCAGCGTGCCGTTCGCCTCTTCGGTGCTCAGTTCTTTGATCTTCAAGTTGCGCCAACGGATTTCCCCGCCGTGGGTTTGCAGCTCGATCGGACCGCTGACGAACAAGGGCGATTGTCGATCCCAATAGTTTTCCATGATCGCATGATCGACGACCAACTGATCATTCAACCAAACGCTGGTCCGCGCGCCGATCTGCAGCACGCGCACCGAATTCCACTCGCCGAACGGTTTGTCGGCACACACCAACGGGTCTTTCCCAGGGGCGCCGGCGCTGTTGTTCCAAAGTCCCCCGCTGCCCTTGTCGGCCCCCAGTTTGAATTTGGCCTCTTCGGTCGTATCCCAGATCTGAACTTGCGGAGTGGCTTTCAGATAGATGCCGCTATCGGCCCGCGGGACCGTCTTGTACTCCAGATGCAATTCATAGTCACGATAGTCTTTGTCGGTGACCAGGTAGGCTCCGTGCCCGTCGTTGACCAGTTCGCCGTTCTCGACACTCCAGTGTTTTTCGGCGTCGGCTTGCCACTCGGCCAGCTTGTCGGCGCGTTCCTGCTCGGGCAGTTCGGCCAACTTGATCGGGCTGAAATGGGGGCGGCCGTGCCAGCCGTCCAGGTTCTGGCCGTTAAAAATCGGTTGGAAACCGTCGGGGGATTCGGCCGGCGTGACCGATGGCAGCAAAGCGATGGCTGCGATTGCGGCAGCACAGACCAGGCGGGAAAGTTTCATGGCGGGGGTGATGTCTAGCGGGTAGGAAACTGGAAGGCCGCTATGATAACCAAACTTTGCCGCGATTGGTCGGCGGTCGGTTACCGGAACGGTCAAAAATCACGGCGTGCAAAGTACAACGACGAAACCGTCAACATCACGGCCAAGAAAAGGCTGCAACTGACGACGGGGCGCAAAACCTTTAACTGGACGACTTCCTGGTCCTCTTCCGAACTGCCCCCGATGGCAAACGAGGTCTTACCGCTGACCAACGCCGCAACCGTCTGGCTCAATTCCCCCGTTTGCGGCGTCAGGGTACGTAGCGGCGTGATCAAATAACGGTCGACGCTTCTCCAACTGGTCAGGGAGGGTCGGATGGTCCGGTCGACGGTCGCTGCCGCCGTGGCGTCGTTCCCGATCGTCACGAAGTCGATCGAGTCGATGTGGTGAGCGATCGCCAGGTGGCCAGATTGCTCGTCGAACTTGATCGCCGTCACCTCGCGTTGCGGCAGCAACGTCCAAACGACATCGGTACCGCTGCGTGTTGCGATCCGGACCCGGCCGTCGGTCGTCAAAACCGCGAAACGTTCGGCCTGGCCCACCCCTTCGGCGGCCACCACCGTCTGGTCTTCGGGCACAGGAAACTGAACGAGCGTTTCCAACGTCGTCGCGTCGATCCAACGGATCGGTTCGTCCGCCCGAGCGAGAAGCACCGAAGGGCCGCTGACGGCCATTGTCGTCCGCGCCGCGCTGTTGTCATCCATCAACACATCCGCGGTCAGCTTGGTCGTTGCATCTTCAGTTGACGGTGCATCAGCGGCGGCCGGCAACTCCAATCGCATCAGGCGGCCACGCGAATAAACGATTATTGATTGTGTCCCCGAAACCGCCTCCACACGGACCGGATCGGTCAACGTGACACCGCGGGGAAGGATGGAATGAAACGATTCGGTCGCGCCGCCCTGCATGCGGATCAAGTCGGTGATCCACGCGGTGACCCCGATGCTTTCCGGCGACGGCACCGGTTCGGCATCGGCCGGATCACTCGACCGTTCACCGCCACTATCGTCGCGCGGTTGTTCCGGATCGCTTTGCCCGATCCCCGATTCGGAAATCGCTTCGTCGATCGTGGTTGCCATCAACCCGGCGTTGTTGAGTGCGAGCAATTGGTCGCCGAGGATGACCAAACGCCGCGTTCCGTTGGGCAGCCGCAGTCCGGGATTGGGCTGCCAGTCCTGAGCCCCGTCCAAGATCAACAGGTCCAGCGATCCGCTGCCGTACAAGTTGAACCGGCCGCCACGAATGCGCGCCGTTGCGATCTTGCCCGCTGCGATGCGGACCGGCGGCACGATCAAGTCGCGGCGACGAAAATCGCCTTCGATCACCTCGTCCCACTGGTTCGATGCCGGGTCAAGACGCTTCAGCTGGCCGCCACGCGTCGTGGCCACAACGTCCCGGCCGTCAAACGACATCTGCGCGATGCGGTCGGGTCCCCGAACCAACGCGTCAAAGTAGCCGCCGATGAACCCGATCACCAAGACGAACGCGCCGAACATGCAGGTGACGCCGATCGACAAGATCGGGGAACGCCAACGCAGACCGGCAAGCAACGAAACGCTAAAAAACACCGCAAACAAGAACACCGCGACCGGGATGCACCACAGCATCCGCGCGTTCCAAATGTCCAGTCGAAAGCCCGCGATCAGCCACAGCCCGACGACCAGCTGGGTCACGCACAAAAACACAAAAGCGCAGCCGCCGACGAACTTGGACAACAACAGCATCGTCCGCGAAATCGGCTTGCTCAACAACAAGTGCAACGATCCCGGTTGAAGCATGTCGGGAACGATCGACGCGGTGACCAAAATCCCCAAAAAAATCAGCGCGAATCCGAGCAGCCAATCCATCATGATCGGCACGACAAACTGATTGATCAGCGAAACGAATTGCTCCTTTCCGATCAAGAAGAAGGCCGGGAAATCGAACCCCGCATAAGACAGCGTGACCGACCGGGCCGACATCGCGGTGAACACACCGGGCAAGGCGGCTTCGATCCGAAGCCTGGCCCGACGCCGCCGCTGGGGCGTGGTCAGTTCATCCTCGGGAATCTCATCCAACTCACGCAACTCGCGCAAGCGAACCGTCGTCTGCCACGCTTGTTGATCGTACCAGGATTCATCATCCAACGAATCGTTCAGCGAATCGGCCAGCGCCCCCTTGTCGATGCGTACGTCTTCACCGCGGGCGACCTGACGAAGCTTGCGCTGGATGTCGTCGGGAAAGGTCCGTGCGAGCCGCCCCAGCGCCGTTTCCGATTCCTTGGGATCGACCAGCCCCCGCGCCAGCATCGCCTTCATCTGCGTGCCGTTGTCCAAGTCGAACCAGCGAAACGTCGTCGTGTAATCTTCGTGGTATCCGATCGGCGCCAGCGCCGCCAGGAAGATCCAGATGGCGACAAAGGCGATCCAGAGGATCCGCGAAGCGAGTGCCGAATGAAAGGAATCGGCGATCACGGCCAAGTACGGTTTGATCACTGCTGGCCCCCATCGCCGACGACCGCCGACGGGACTTCCGAATCGGTTTCCGACGAGGGACGATCAACGGTGTCGGTTTCGACCAACCGCATGAACGTCTCCTCCAACGATTCGCGTCGCACTTCCAATCTCCAGATCGATCGGCCCGCCCCGCGCAGCCGGTCGACGACCCCATTGATTTGGTCCTGTCCGGCCACGGCAATCGTCAAACGGAATGCATCGCGGACCTGAGTCGATTCCAGCTCCAGTGGTTCACCGTCGGCGAAGATCGCTTGCCAGTCCGGTGGCCGATCGTCGGGCCCATCACAGGGGACTTCGACGATCAGTTTTTGTTCGTCGCGATGCGCCAGTTCGTCGATCGGCCCGATCGCTTTGATTTCGCCTTTGGCGAGGATCGCCACCCGTGTGCAAACCATCTCCACTTCCTGAAGGATGTGGCTGTTCAGAAAAATCGTCTTGCCGCTGTCGCGCAACCGATCGATCACCTTGCGGACCTCGTTTCGTCCGACCGGGTCCAGCCCATCGGTCGGTTCATCCAGCACCAAAAGATCGGGGTCGTGAAGCAAGGCTTGGGCAAGCCCCAACCGCTGGTACATCCCTTTGCTGAACCGCCGCACCGATTCTCGATCGCGTCCTTCCAAACCGACAAGCTTCAACAAGTCGTCGCTTTGCGCGCGAATCTCGGCAGCGGTCATGCCACTCATCCGCCCGTAGTACCGCAGCGCCGATCGGGCCGAATGGTGGCGATCGACGCGCAATGATTCGGGCAGATAACCGACGCGGGATCGGGCGGCCGAACTGCCGATCGGTTGCCCCAACAGCGTGGCGTCACCGCCGGACGGTTTGACCACGCCCAACAGCATCTTGATCAGCGTCGTTTTTCCGGCGCCGTTGGGACCGAGCAACCCGAAGACCTCGCCGGGATACGCTTGCAACGAAACGCCTCGAACCGCATCGATCCGGCGGCGTCCGGTCAGCGACAGGCTGCGATAGGTCTTTCGCAGCTGGTGGACATCAACGATGGGTTCAGACACGGCGGATCTTGATGGGTTGGCGACTGACCGACCCAGTATAGCGGCGCGCGACGAAATCCGCCCGCCCTGACCGGTTGGACATGCCGGTTCACCATGCCTGTTCGAGGAAGCATTCGCGCGCTGACATCAAGTACTGGCGGTCCGCCTGAACATTGGGTCGCCGTGTTCTCCGAACTCGGCGTGCGCATAAAATCGGCGTGCGCATAAAAAGCGAAGCTTTGCCCCACGCCGACCTCGGAGAGGACGTCGACAGTTCAGCTACCCCGCGGCGGCCCCGAACATCAGATAGCCCAACCATGCCATCGAAACGGCGATCACCGCCGCTGCCAACCAGCGATGCCCCGGATGCCGCCAATCCGGCCGTTGGATCTCGCGTTCATACAGACTGCGAAACCGCTCGCGTTGGTTTTCGGTCGTGAACACCCCGTCTTCGACCAGTTCGTTCAAACCGAATTGAGTCGAGTATTCCACCACGCCATAGACCCGATGGCGGCGGTCCAATTCGTCCACGCCGACCCCTTCGAAATACCAGAGCTGGTTGCCAAATTCGGTTTCCGTTTCGGCCCGATTGTCGATACATCGCAACTGCAAGATTTCACTGCGTTGTGGACAAAAGCGGGCGCGGATCATGGCCCGATTGCAATCGAGCCTGACCTGGCGGATGGTCGCTTCTGAAAACCGAATCACCTGCACGTGGCTATTCATAGACCCCTCTCGTTATTTTCCGCCTAGTGGAAACTAAACTCACTTAATCCGATTATTGCCGGGAACCTAAATCCCGTCATGGGCAGAAAGCGGAAAAAGCGGACCGAATCTTGATATTTGTCAAATCGTGGGTATCAGCGCTCGGCAAACTGGCGAAGCCCCGTCGTGTTTGTCGACCAGTGACTGCCACAGAATGAACGCGCGTTCAACATTTTTGCGGCTGCCCGAAAGGCGTTGCGGCCAGCACAAAGGCGGCTTGATCGACCGAACGCTGACTTCAACCGATGCATACCCGGACTGCGCACATTGAATCCCGATCGTCCTCCGGCAAGGGTCCGCGAGGAGGCAACGCAGACAGGTCGCGTCGGCTCGCGCCAGACGGCTGACCGTCGCTCGACATCCGCCGGTTGCCACGAACATTCGGCCTCTCCGGCCGGCCTTCCGTTTTCGGGTTTGGGTTCAAGCCCGCGCGTCACCACCGCTACAGCCAAATTGCCGAGCGGCGTTAAACTGGTCCTCGATCTCCCGATGACCAAGCGTTCCGCGGGATCCGCCACTGCATCGAGCGTCGCAACTCTGGGGCGGCCGCCCTGAACCGCAGACGCAGCCCCATCCGCCCCTGTCACACATTTAACCTGTAATGCTCGAACGCCGTTCCCTGCGAGCCCCCGTCACTCTGGGGGTCGTCCTGATCGTCCTGGTGGTGATCCTCGGTGCGATCTATACGGTGTCTAGCTTCATCGGCTCGGAGCGCAGCGGGTTGTTCTGGACGCTGTTCATCCTGGGCAGCCTGTTGCTGTTGAGCATTCTCGCCGGAGTGATTGTCTATTTGACGCTGACGATCAAGGCCGTTCGTTTAAACCAACGCCAATCCAACTTCATCGACTCGGTCACCCATGAACTGAAAAGCCCGATCGCGTCGTTGAAGCTGTACCTGCAGACGATGTCGCGGCACAGCGTCGACGAAAGCCAGCAACGTGACTTCCACCGCATCATGTTGGAAGACGTCGAACGGCTGGACGCCCTGATCAACCACCTGTTGGACGCGGCCCGCATCGACCGGGGAAGCGAACCCGAAGACGACGAGGTGTTCCGGCTGGACCAAATGCTTGCCGAATGCGGCGAAGCGGCATGCATGCGCTACCGCCTGCCGACCGAGACGGTCCAAGTCGACAGCACCCCCGTGACGATCCGCAGCCGTTCGGTCCAGGTCGAAATCTTATTCCGCAACCTGATCGACAACGCCATCAAATACGGCGGGTCTCCCCCCGAAGTCATTGCGTCGATTCGCCCAGTTGAAGGAAAAGGAAAAGAAGATCAAGTGGTCGTTTCGATCACCGACAACGGCGCGGGAATCCCCTATGACAAACGCCGCAAGATTTTCGGCCGATTCGTGCGTCTGGGAAACGAACTCGAACGCAGCACTCCGGGCACCGGACTGGGGCTGTACCTGGTGCGGACGGTCAGCAAATCCGTCGGTGCGAGCGTCAGGATTCGGGGCCGGCGCGAAATCGACGGCAACGCAGGCACCGTTTTCGAAGTCACCATGAAAAACGTCGTCACCGACACCAACCTGAAACCTGAAACCTGAAACTGCCACGTCCTTCCCCTCGCCCTTGAACCAATACAGCTATGCGTCCTCATATCCTTGTCGTCGAAGATGAAAAGCACTTGGGGGTCGGAATCAAGTACAACCTTGAAGCCGACAACTATCGCGTCACGTTGGTCGAAGACGGACCGACGGCGCTGCGATTGATCGATGCGTCCAGCGAACCGATCCATTTGATCGTCTTGGATTTAATGCTGCCGGGGATGAGCGGCTACACGGTTTGCGAGACGATTCGCGACGCCGGGGTCACCACGCCGATCTTGATGCTGTCGGCCCGAACGCTGGCCGAAGACCGCGCGCGGGGTTTTGACGTCGGCGCCAACCAATACATGAACAAGCCCTTCGAACTGGATGAACTACTGAGCCGGGTAAAGAACCTGCTGCAGCATTCCCCTCCCTCCCCGGGCAAGGCGTCGCAGCGCCGCATGCGTGCATCGGTCGATTACATCGAGTTCGGCAACGTTTCGGCACACTTTCTTAACCACGAGGTTTCCGTCGGCGGAAAGACGGTCCCGATGACACCCAAGCAATTGAAACTGCTGAAGTACTTTGTCGAAAACCCCGACCGCGTAATCAGCCGCAGCGAATTATTGAGCGAAGTTTGGGAGATCAACGGAAACCTGCAAACACGCGCGGTCGATCAAACCGTCGCGCAATTGCGCAAGATCATCGAACCCGATAGCAGTCAACCGACCCACCTGCTGACGATTCGTGACGCCGGTTACCGATTCATCTTGGGACCGACGGACGGTCAAGCGGAGTGATCGCCGAGCGGCATCAGGTCGGGCGAATGACGCGTGGTGATCGCGTCAGTTAATCGTGGCGACCTTCGCCAGAAGGTGGATCCCCAGCCGTTTCCACGCTCCGGCGAACGCAGCGACGACAATCCATGTTTACCAGAGCAGCGTGCGCAAAAGAGGCGTGCGCATAAAAAAAGCCCCCGGTCCAGTACGAGATCCTAGGGGGGCGGAGGATAACGCGCTATGGGACCGGGAGCCGGTGGATCGTGTGTGGCTGGCAACCACTCGGGTTCGGTTCGACGCGGTCCCATGCTTCCTTGCCGGGACCTGCCGAACACTTGCCTGCGTCTCGCCGCCTTCACCGTCACACGTGATTCAATCCGTCGAATCCGTGCCGTACGGTTCGTCCGCAGCTACCTAAGAATCGATTAATGAATTCCAAGGCGCCAGTGCAGGATCACGCCAGCGAGTCGCTTCGATCGCTGAGCTTTGTTCGGCTCAAGGCCAAGCGTCTCAGCGATGGGCGGAAGATACGGGCGCCCCTTTGCGGCGGTCAAGGCGGATCATGCGCGGATCCGAAATTGTTTTCATGAATGTATTTGCTAGCAAACAAAAGAATGTCCGTCGACCGTCCTTGACGAAAACGCCTGCGCCCGTCGCGCGCATCAATTGCATTCCATCGGACATCGCGGATGCACCGCAGACACTCGCGCCGCGCGATCGAATGAAGCAACGATTGCTCGAAATTCTTGAAATTCCTGTAGGCAATTTCTTTGCAATGTGTGATATTTGATCGTCCTCCAATCAACACATCTTATAGACTTGATTTATGACGACGATGCAAACCCGAGAGATCGTGACAGCGGCATCTGCTCTCCTTGCAAAAAGCTCGGTGCCGGAACTTCGTTCGCTGCGAGTGGATGAGGAATCTAACGAGCTGCAGCTTCACGGCAACGTCCGCAGCTTCTATCACAAGCAACTGGCACAAGAGGCCGTGCTGCCGGTCGCCGGGTCGTTGCAAGTGGTCAACCACGTCGACGTTCGCAACTGATAGCGGACGGCCATGAGAGTTGCTGCCTGTGATCGGGCAGCGAGCGACAAAGGCCGGCAATCATGTTGCCGGCTTTTTCTTTTAGTTGACGATCACGCGCTGTTCGAATCGTTCAATCTTGACCGCACGCCCCTCGGCGTCCGATTCGACAATCGCACCGCACAGCCGCACGTCACCGGTGGCCACGTGAAAGTGACAGGGCTCTGCGGTTCGTGTGGTGTGGGTGACCCGTTCGATGTCTCGCCCGATGATGCTCTCGTACGGCCCGCACATGCCGACGTCGCATTGAAACGCGGTTCGACTGGGCAGGATGCACGTGTCCGCGGTGGGGACGTGCGTGTGGGTGCCGAGCACGGCGGTGACCCGGCCGTCCAGGTAGCGACCGATGCATTGCTTGTCGCTGGTGGCTTCGGCATGCACATCAACCAGGATGTGATCGGTGTGCGGCTCGATTTCGGCCAACACTTCATCGAGCGCCTTGAAGGGACAATCGACCGGTCGCATGAACACGCGTCCCATGATCGAGACGAACGCCAAAGGCCGCCGCCCGCCTCGTTTGACCAGTGACCAGCGTCGCCCCGAAGCCTCGTCGGGGTAATTGGCCGGTTTGACGATGCGATCACTTTTTTCCAGCGTCCGGATGATCTCTTTGCGACGAAAGATGTGGTCCCCCAAGGTGACCCCGTCGATTCCGCCGTCGATCAACCGCTCGAATTGCTTGGGCATCAAACCCGAACCGTCCGAAGCGTTCTCCGCATTGGCGATCACGTAGTCCAAGTCCAACTCCTCGCGGATCCGCTGCGTATTTTGCAGCACAGCGCTCATGCCCGGTTTTCCGACGATGTCTCCGAGAAACAGGAACTTCATACCGGGTGAATCACTGCAGGGGTTGGGGGACTGCGATTCGAAAACAAGACAACAACGAGCCGGCGGCACCAACCGCCCGGCGGACGGGGAAGCCGACAGGCCAAACCGTATCGGTGCAGTCGCCCGTCGTCAACGCTCCAGGACGCCACGTGCCGCGGAATAGGGCGTCGTACCGCCCTTTTCCGCTCGCGTGACCTCTGGCGGTTCCTTCCCGGCACAGTTCGGCTATGGTGATAGAGGTTCAAACCGGATTTCGCGATTCCGCTTCCTTTCTTTCAGCAACTTTCCACGTCCATGAACACGGCCGCGCCCTCCATCGATCTCGCCACGTACTGTCGTGACACCGCGAAACGCGCCAAAGAAGCTTCTGCGGCACTGGCGACGCTCGACGCGGAAATCAAGAATCGTTGGTTGAACGAATCGGCCGACGCGCTGACCGCATCAGTCGACCAAATCATCGCCGCCAATGAACAGGATTTGGCGGCGGCTCCCGGCTACGGTCTGACCGACGCGGCGGTGGACCGGCTGAGACTCAATGCGGACCGAATCGGCGGCATCGCCACGGCGCTCCGCGAGGTCAGCATGTTGGCCGATCCGGTCGGTGAAGTCCTTGACGGGTTTACACGTCCCGGCGGGTTGCAAATTCTGAAGAAACGCGTGCCGCTGGGCGTGGTGTTCTTTATCTATGAAAGCCGCCCCAACGTCACCGCCGACGCCGCAGCCATCTGCGTCAAGAGCGGCAACGCCGTCATCTTGCGAGGCGGCAAGGAAGCGATTCACAGCAGCCGTGCGATCGTCGACTTGCTGTCCGCCGCGGCAGAGAACTGCGGGTTGCCCCCGGCGGCCGTCCAGCTGGTATCGACGACCGATCGATCCGCCGTCGGCGAGTTCCTTTCGCTCGACCAGTACATCGACGTCGCGATCCCACGCGGCGGCGAAGGGCTGATCCGTCGTGTCACCAGCGAAGCGACGATGCCCGTGATCAAACACTACGACGGCAACTGCCATGTTTATGTCGACCAGTCGGCGGACGTCGACATGGCTGCGAAAATCGTTCACAACGCGAAATGCCAACGGATGGGAGTCTGCAACGCCTGCGAGTCGTTGCTGGTCCACGAATCGATCGCCCCGTCGGCGCTGCCGGTCATCGCCGAGCGACTGCAAGCCGAAAACGTCGAGATCCGCGCCGACCAAGCGGCGGCCCCACTGATCCCCGGTAGCGTGCCGGCAAGCGAAGAGGACTGGGGGACGGAATACCTGGGGCCGGTGATCAGCGTCGCGGTGGTTCGCTCGATCGACGACGCGATCAAACACATCAATCGCTACGGATCACACCACACCGACGCGATCATCACGCGCGACTTGGCCGCAGCCGAAACGTTCACCGCGGGCGTCGACAGCTCGGCGGTGATGGTCAACGCCAGCACCCGGTTCAACGACGGCGGCGTTTTCGGGCTGGGGGCGGAAATCGGCATCTCCACCGACAAATTCCACGCCCGCGGCCCCTGCGGATTGCGCGAGCTGACGACGTACAAGTACATCGTCAAAGGCGACGGACAGATCCGCACGTAGCCCGACCCGACTCACCGTCGGCGACAGAGGCCGTGCGGTTTTTAACCCCGGAGATACAAGGCGTCTACGCGTTTCACTCCCTTTGGCAGGAAGCTGGCTTTGAGGTGGAGCGATCGGGCAGGAGGTCTGGAAGAACCGAATAAGCCCACGGATAGCAGTGCGAACCCACGGATGTGATGCGGCCTGGGATCCGTGGGTTCGCGCTTTCATCCGTGGGCAATCGACCTCCCTATGGTTCAGGGCGGCCAGAGAAATTTGCAAAAAACCCTGAGAATCAAAGACTTATAAACCGCACGCCCCCTGCCAGGGAGCTCAATCGCCACCGGATGACAGCCCCCGACCTGACGGCGTTGGTGGCACCCGCCGCAAAATCTGCGCCTTTCTGCCCCTGGAAACGGGTTGAAGTCCAAGGGATCTGTCGATATTCTCCTGGACCCCCAAAAAACACAACGATTCAGGTCTAGAAAGATGGCACATAAGAAAGGTCAGGGATCCAGCCGCAACGGCCGCGATTCCAACGCACAACGTCGTGGCGTCAAAAAATTCGGCGGCGAAGCAGTCAGCGCGGGCAACATCCTGATCCGTCAGTGTGGTACCCGTTGGCGTGCCGGACGCGGTGTCGGACAGGGCAACGACTACACGCTGTTCGCCCTGGTCGACGGCAAGGTCGAATTCGACCAAAAAGGCCGACGCATCAACGTCGTGACGGCTTAGGCCGTAGCGGAAGTCGCCAAGACTTTCGCAAACCGTCGCCCCTCTCTCGCGTTTGCTTGATGCGCAAACGCCGTCTCTCCCAGAAGGAGAGAATCTCAACGCAAGCAAGGCCCTCCGCATGACCTATGCGGAGGCGACATCCACCCATCGTTGCTGGCGATGACTCTTCAAGATCGCTTCGCAGAGCAGGATTTCGTGGTGCCCATCCAGGAATGTCGGATAGGGCGCCGGGTCCGACAGAATGCCTTTCTCGATCGCCCCGTAGAAACTGCGAAAGAGTTGCTTGAAGGTATCGGGGAATCCTTCGTTGTGACCGCCGGGGTAGCTCGAAATCGCTGCGGCGGTTGGTTCCATCGCCGCCGGATCGCGGACCAGCGACTCATTGGGCCGATCGCGGTTGCCGAGTTGCAGCGCGTTGGGTGACTGGCTGTCCCAGGTCAAGGATTGCTTCGATCCGGCCAATTCAAAACGCAAACAGTTCTTCTTGCCGGCGGTGGTTTGCGAAACCCACAGGCAACCGTTTGCCCCATCGGCGAACCGCAGCATGATCGCACCGCAGTCTTCGGTCGTGATCTCGACCGGCTCGGTCGCCACATCCGCGGGGGTATCGCCGGAGTAGGTTTGTACCGGACCGGTCGGCCGCTGCCGCGTCGGGTACACGGTGCGTAAGTCCGCGCAGACCGACGTGATGCGACGACCGCTGATGAATTGGATCAAATCCAACCAGTGGGTGCCGATGTCGGCGACGGCTCTCAACTCCCCCCCGTCGGCGGCCAGCACACGCCAATTGAAATCGGTCGGCTTGAGCAGCCAGTCCTGGACATAAGAACCGGTGACGTGCAACAGGCTGCCGAGCGAATCGTTGCGGACCCGCGCGGCTGCTTCGTGGCACAGCGGATAGAACCGAATGTTGTAGGCGACCGCGGCGGCGCGCCCGCTGTCCCTTGCGATGCGAACCAGTTCGGCTGACTCGGTCGAGTTCATCGCCAACGGCTTTTCACAGACGACATGTTTGCGGGCCTGCAGCACCGCCTTGGCTTGGTCGAAGTGATAACGATTCGGTGTCGTCAGATGGACGCAATCGACCGTCGGGTCAGCCAACACATCGTCAAGTGTCTTGTAGTCGGCGGGCAAACCGAGACGCTGCGACGCGGCAATCGACTTTTCCGGACTCGACCCGACCACACCGGCGACTTGCACACCGGCCCGGCCGAGCGCTTCGACATGAACGGGTCCAATAAATCCGGTCCCTACCACCACGGTTCGAAAGCCTGTCATCCGTCACCACGCGTTGAAATCAAGAAGGCTGAAATCAAGAAGTACGCCGCACAGTGTGTCGCACCGACGACGCGGGTTCCAGGTGGCGCGCTGACAGAAAAGCGCCAGAGAGAAGCACCAAGCTACCACACGAGGAAGAAACCCTCCCCGGCAGGGAGGGGGAGGCAGACTGGTGCTTTCCTCGTTCCCGGGCTTTGCCAGGGCCGTGCAAAATCGTTCGATTCGCTCGTATTTTCGTTCGCAGGATTCCGGCGTTTTCGATTCCGCGAAGCGCTCATGGGATCAGCCGTTTGGCGCCAGCCTACGGGCCTCCATCGACGCCGGCGCCCCCATCGACACCGGCGCCCCCATCGACACCGGCGCCCCCATCGACACCGGCGCCCCCATCGACACCGGCGCCCCCATCGACACCGGCGCCCCCATCGACACCGGCGCCCCCATCGACACCGGCGCCCCCATCGACACCGGCGCCCCCATCGACACCGGCGCCCCCATCGACACCGGCGCCCCCATCGACACCGGCGCCCCCATCGACACCGGCGCCCCCATCGACACCGGCGCCCCCATCGACACCGGCGCCCCCATCGACACTGGGCCCGAACGCTCGCGCGAATCGGCTGATGTCACTCGTGTTTCGCCGCCCGCTGGCTACTGTGAGTCGACGCCCCGCCGCTATCCCGATGCGCCCCCGTTTGCGGCAACCCACATGCGTGGATCACACACGTGTGTTTGACACTGCGTTTTATTCACCTGCGTGACGAACACCCGTGTAGTAAACGCCCTCGCGGTTGGTGAGGGCGAACACTCATACAAGCCGATGCAACAGGTGATGAGAAAAATCCTAACGCGGTTGTGACTGTTTTCCGCCGCCCCCACCGACGCCAACCAACGAAGGCGAAACGATGCTGAACCACAACGAAACCCCGATGGGCCTGACACCAACTCCCCGGCCGGTCGTGTACGCGGCAAGCAAGGACGCCGGCTGGCTCTCGAAGGTCGCCCAGGCAGCACAGGCGGAGAACTGTCGCTTCCAAACGTCCTCTTCCATCACCTCGCTGATCAACCAGGCGGCCGCCGACAACGATGTGGCCTGTGTGCTGTTGGACTATGATCCGCGGATCCAGCAATGGACCAGCATCGAGCAGTTGCTGTTCGAAAAGAACGTGGTGGCGCCGGTCGTGTTGGTCCTGGATGAAACAAGTGGGATGGCGGCATCGGAAGCCGTCGCGCGGATCGCGCACGTCGTCGCCATCAACTCGATGGAAATTCCCGAGATCATCGAAACGATCCAACATGCGGTCGGTCTGAGCACGCTAGTCGAACACCAATTCGATGTCTTGCGTTGCCACCGGTTGTACCAAGGATTGCCGGACCGCCAGCGTCAAATCGTTGATTATGTCGTCGAAGGTGCACCGAACAAACAGATCGCGACGAAGCTGAAGGTGTCAGTCAAGACGATCGAACGGGAACGTCAAAAGGCGTACCGTCAATTGAACGTGCGGAGCACCGCCGAGATGACGCGAGTGGTAATCCTGGGCAGTCTGCATGACGTGGTCTTCCCCGCCGGAAAACCCGCCAAACCGCCCGGCGGCCTGCGACTCGATTCGCGCAGTTCCGGCGTCGCGCCGATCGCCACCAAGCCGACGAACGTGTTCAACCCGCCGACACCGCGCTGATCCGGTCAATGGAGCCGCGCGGTTTACCGCAGCTTCGTTTTCGATTGGCTGGACAGTCGCCGTCCTCTCCGAGGTCGGCGCGGGGCAAAGCTTCGCCTTTTCGGTCCGCCGAGTTCGGAGAACACGGCGACTCTCGGGTCTGCAAAAGCCTATCCCGCCTTACAACCTGGCGGGGTTGACCGGCACGCGAGGGATCGTGCCGCTGGCTTTCTTGCGCAGTTGATCGCGCAGCGTATCGATCACGGCCTGACGCCTGGCATCGGGCTCGATCGCCAAGTTGTCAAACTCCAACGGATCGGCGCGATGGTCATAAAGTTCGACGCCTTGCGCCCCTTCGGCCCATTCGGTATAGCGATAACGCTGGGTGCGAATACTGCATCCCATCACCTGTGTCTCCAGCCGGTCATCGGCGGGCCGCAAGACTTGCGTGATCGCTTGGCCGTCCCAGTCCGCTAGCGGATCCTCCAGCAACGTTGCCAAGTCACGGCCGGCAAGCCCCGGCGGCCCTTCGATTCCCGCCGCACCGACCACGGTGGGATAGATGTCCACAAACTCGACGATGCGTCGACAAGCCTGGCCGTTGCCGGCTGCTCCCGGAACACGAATGATCAGCGGTGACTTGGCCGACTGCTCGAATAACGTGCGTTTCTGCCAGATGCCGTTGTGTTCGCCCAGGTGATAGCCGTGGTCGCTCCAGAACACGACGATCGTATCGTCGGCCAACTCCAATCGCTCCAGCGCGTCGAGCAGCCGCCCCACCTGGGCATCGACAAACGAAACACAGGCGTAATAAGCTTGGGTGGCGCGGCGCAGCGTCGGTGGATCCAAGTTGTAATTGGGAATCGGACAATTGTGCGCAAACGCAGCCGTCGGGATGTCGTCTCGATCCCCCGGCGGCGCGTACGGCAGCGAGATCGTTTCCAGCGGGTACAGGTCGAAGTACTTTTTGGGCGCGACGTAAGGTGTGTGGGGGCGGAAGAACCCGACACCTAAAAAGAACGGTTCGTCACGGTGGGCTTCCATCAACTTGATCGCTTCGCTGGCGATCATCCCGTCGGTTTGTTCGTCGTCGCGGCCGTCGGCAGCCAGCCATGACAGCGCAGCGCTGATCTTTCGGTGTGGCTCGGCGTTGAAGATCAACGCTTCGTCGCTCTTGTCGCGGCCTTTGGGATTGACGGTCAGGTTCCACGACGGCGGATCATCGAACCCATCGGTTCCGATCGATGCGGGCACGTTGTAGTGATAGATCTTGCCGACCCGTGCCGCCAGATAGTCCCGCTGCTGGAACGCTTGGGGCAACGTGACCACGTCGGGCAATTGGTCGCGGAAGTGACGGTCCAAGTCATAGACGCCGATTTCATCCGGTCGACGGCCGGTCATGATCGACGCCCGCGTCGGATTGCAAAGCGGCAATTGGTTGTACGCGTTCAAGAAACACACGCCGGATGCCGCCAGCCGATCGATGTTCGGCGTTTTGGCGATCGGGTCGCCGTAGCACCCCAGCGTCGATGCCAAGTCATCGACCGCGATGAACAGCACGTTGGGAGATTCTGCGGCGGCGGGGTGTGCGGGGAAACCGGCCAGCAACAGCACGAGGATGGTGGGCCGGAACGCATGACCGAGAGCGGGCGATGAGAGCATGGAGGATGGCAGAATGATACGGGGCAGAATGATGGGAGCAGGGACACATCATATTCGGTCGAAAAAGGTCCCGGCAAACGGTCGATGATGCATCGCCGCGGTTGGGCAGGAGAGGGGGCAAAACGATGGGGGCAAAACAATAAGTCAATCCGAGCAGGCCGGTCAGTCCCCATCACTCCGTCCCCATCACTCCGTCCCCATCACTCCGTCCCCATCACTCCGTCCCCATCACTCCGTCCCCATCACTCCGTCCCCATCACTCTGCCTCCCATCATTCTGCCCCCCATCATTCTGCCCCGTATCATTCTGCCTCCCATCGTTTTGCCCCCATCGTTTTGCCCCCATCGTTTTGCCCCCATCGTTTTGCCCCCATCGTTTTGCCCCCCACTAAAACCGCCCCTGCCGCTGCATCAAATACTCCGTCAGCGCGGTATCAAACGGCATGCTGGTATCCAGGGGGACGTAGTCGATTTGCAGTTGATTGCAGCCATCACGGAAGGCGTCGCGGAATTCGGCGAGCGCGGCCAGGTAGTCATCGCGGAACCCCGAGGCGTCGACGGAGACGGATTGTCCGGATTCCGAATCGGTAAACTGCACCGGGCCGTCGTAGGGGAATTCGACTTCGGCCGCATCGAGCACGTGAAAGACGATCACGTCGTGCCCGGCGTGCCGCAGCCTTGCCAGCGAAGAGACGACGTCGGCGATTTGCTCCTGCCAACTTTTTTCGCCGTCATCGGCCGGCCACAAGTCGCTAAACAGCATCACCAGCGAGTGTTGCTTCAACATGGCGGCCACCTGAGTCAACGCGGCCGGGACGTCGGTCGCCCCGGCGGGTTTCAGGTTCGAGAGTCTGGCGATGACATCGCCCAGATGCCCGCGACGCGAGCGAGCGGGCAGGGACGCGTGGAGCTTTTCGTCAAACGTGATCAAGCCGACCGGGTCTTGTTGCATGATCATCAGGTACGTCAGCGCGGCGGCCAGGCAGGTCACGTACTCGAACTTCGTCATCGATTGGCTTTCGGTAAAACCCATCGACTTCGACAGGTCGATGACCAGGTAACCGACCAGGTTGGTTTCCGATTCAAACCGTTTGACGAAGTACTTGTCGGTCTTGGCATAGACCAACCAGTCGATCAGTTTGGGGTCGTCACCGCGGTTGTAGCGTCGATGCTCGCTGAACTGGACGGAAAAACCGTGAAAGGGACTGCTGTGCAACCCTTGCAGAAACCCGCGGACGACCATCCGCGCGCGGAGGTCCAAGCGTTTGATACTTTGCAGCGCTTCGGGCGAGAGCAGCGAGCTCATTTGGCCATTTTTTCCGGTTGCGGCGGCTGGATATCCTGAAGCAATCGCGTCACCAGCGCGTCGCTGTCCATGCCGTCGGCGGTCGCTTGGAAATTGGTCCCGATGCGGTGCCGCAGCACGGGCAACGCGATCCTCCGGACGTCGTTGACGTCGACGCTGAACCGACCTTCCATCGCCGCGATCGCTTTGGCCCCGGCGATCAGGTTTTGTCCGGCCCGAGGCCCGGCGCCGAAATCGACCAGGTCGCGAATGTATTCCGGCGAGCTTTCATCGGACGGGCGGGTGGCGCGGACGATGCTGGCAACATACTTGATGACAAAGGGATTGACCGCCACGCTGGTGACCAATTGCTGGACGTTCAGAATCGCGCGGGCGGACAAGACCTTGTTGACATTGGCGGTTTCCCCCCGGGTCGTCGTCGTCAGGATTTGCTCTTCTTCGGCCGCCGAGGGGTAGTCCAATTTGATATTGAACATGAACCGGTCCAGTTGGGCTTCCGGCAACGGGTACGTCCCCTCTTGCTCGATCGGGTTCTGCGTCGCGATCGTGAAGAATGGTTTCGGCAGGGCAAACGTTTCGCGTCCCACGGTGACCTGGCGTTCTTGCATCGCTTCGAGCAGCGCGGCTTGCGTCTTCGGCGGGGTGCGGTTGATTTCGTCTGCCAACAAGATGTTGGCAAAGATCGGCCCTTCGACGAATCGGAAGCTACGTTTTCCGTGTTCGTCCTCCTCCAAGACTTGCGTGCCGGTGATGTCCGAAGGCATCAGGTCGGGGGTGAACTGGATGCGTTTGAAGCTGACGTCCAGGATGCTGGCCAGCGTGCTGACGATCAACGTTTTGGCCAGTCCCGGGACGCCTTCGAGCAAGCAGTGGCCGCGGGTGTAGATCGCCGCCAGCAACTGCTCGATCGTTTCGGATTGTCCGACGATGACCTTGGACAGTTCGCTGCGGATCGTCGACTGGTGATCGGAGAATTCACGCAGGACATCGCCGAGGTTGCGTCCGGGTTGACCGCCGGGTTTGGCGGCCGGCGGGTTGGGTGGAGTCGGGGCGCTCACGATGGGGCGGCTACCTTGCAAAAAGGGGACGTGCAAAAAGGGGACGGGGGTCGAATCAGGTGGCTCTCGCTTCGCGAGTCACGCGGCGGTGACACCGGCGGCATCGCCGACATGGATGCATCAGTGTAAGATGGACAGACAGGTTACTGGAAAGGGGGACCACCGATTGTTTCGCCGCATCACGCTAGTTTTTTCCGTCGTTGTCGCATTTTGGACGGTTCCCGCGACGGTTCATGCCGACGTGGATGCCGCTGCGGTCAATCGCGCGATCGATCGCGGGATTACCTATCTTCGCAGCACGCAGGGTGAGCGCGGCGGCTGGGACGAATTCCAGGGCCAATCGTGCGGGCTGTCGTCGTTGTGCACGCTCGCCCTGCTCAACGCCGGTGTGTCGCGTGATGACCCGGCGATCAAGCGAGCGATGACCTATTTGCGGGCGACGGTTGCCGAAAGCACCTATTCGGTGGCGCTGCAAACGCTCGTGTTCTGCCAACACGGTTCGGCCAGTGATTTGCCGCGGATTCGCAACAACGTGACGTGGTTGACCGAATCCCAAACCGCCATCGGGGCCTGGAGCTACGGCGGGAAACGCCAATTCGGTGGCGACCCCTCCAATGCCCAATTCGCATTGCTGGCCCTCGGGGCGGCCCAGGACCGTGGCGTCACGGTCGACCCGAAGGTGTTTCAGCAGGCGATCGACTACTGGGAACTGCAACAGAAACCAAACGGCGGCTGGGGTTATGGGGGCAGTTCGGCGACGGGAAGCATGACCTGTGCGGGCATCGCGTCATTGATCATCGCCAACGGTCGACTGGGCAACGTCAGTTCATCGGTCAGCGACGGCAAGATCGAATGCTGCGGCGGTGCGTCGACCGAGCAAGACCCGATCGCGCGCGGCATCGATTGGTTGGCCAAGCGATTCAGTGTGGATGTCAATCCCGGCGGCAGCGCCGACACCTACTACTATTATCTCTACGCGGTCGAACGCACCGGACGACTCTCCGGCCGCCGTTTCTTTGGCGGTCACGATTGGTATCGCGAAGGCGCCGAACGATTGATCGCGCAACAGGATGACTTTCAAGGTTTTTGGGAAGGCGGACAATGGGAACGCCCCACCGTCGCCACCTCGTTCGCGTTGCTGTTTCTTTCCAAAGGCAAACGTCAAGTCGTCGTCGGACAGTTGCAGCGTGACCGCGCCGGACAATCCGAATGGCAACCGCACCCCGATGCGTTGCGACAACTGGTGCGTCACGTCGAACGCGCATGGGGACGCGATTTGACCTGGCAGACCGTGCGGCTGGAAGATGCCTCGCTGGTCGACGTGCTGCAAACCCCCGTGCTGGTCATCAGCGGCAAACAAGCACTGTCGCTCGATGCCAACGCAAGCGACCTACTCAAGGACTACGTCGACCAGGGCGGCACGATCGTCTTTGACGCCAGTGGTGACAACGGTTGTGGCAACGCCGCGAATTTTCAGAACAGCGTGGCGAACCTGTGTGCCGAGTGGTATCCCGGCGCACCGCTGGAGCGATTGCCGACGTCTCATCCGGTATGGAATGCCGAGCGCAACGTGGACATCGGTGCGATGCCCAACGGGTTTTGGGTCTACGGCGTCCAAGCCTGCTGTCGGACCGCGGTGTTCTACGTGCCGCAAAGTCTGACGTGTCGTTGGGAATTGGGCGACCGACTGTTTCATCGCGGAGAGACCGACGATCCGGATCGCCGCCAGATCGACCATTCGATCCGGATCGGCCAAAACATCATCGCTTATGCGACGGGGCGTGAACTGAAAGACAAATTGGACGCCCAGATCGTGCTGCAAGCCGACGGCGTGGAATCGAGCGAGCGGGGGACGACACGGATCGCGCGGCTGGATGTCGGTGCCGGCGGTGAAGACGCGCGCCGCGCGCTGCCCAACGCGTCGACCATCATTCGCAAACAAACGCAGGTCGCGATCAGCGTGCCCGAAAACCCGGTCGCCTTCGACGAGCAAGCCCTCGCGGACGTCGCGGTGTTGTGGGTCCATGGGCGACGCGACTTTGTGTTGTCATCCGGCCAGCGAGACGTGCTGCGGCAATTCGTCGAGCGTGGCGGAGTGATTCTGGGCACCGCGATCTGCGGGGACGAATCCTTTGCCCGAGCGTTTCGCCGCGAGTTTGCCGCGGTGCTGGGACAGAACTCGCTGCAATCGATGCCCTCGGATCACCCGATGCTGTCCACCCAGTACTACGGTTACGACCTTCGATCGGTGACCATTCGCCGGATCGGCCGCGGGGCGAGCGGTCAACAAATCCGCCGCCAGACCTCGCCGCCGATTTTGGAATACGCCGAAATCGACGATGTCGTCGCGGTCGTGTTTTCACCGCTGGACATCAGCTGCGCCCTTGAAAGCCAGAACTCCGTCCAGTGCCCGGGCTACGGGACCGAAGACGCTGCCAAAATCGTCACCAACGTCGTGCAGATGGCGCTCAATCAGTAACCTACTGGTTTTCGCGACGAACCAAGTGGTCGGCGTTCGAAACACAGGCGTCGATCGCGGTCTCGGCGTTCCGGCGAATGCGTTTGGTCATGATGACACCGAAGCATGAAAACAGCAGCAGCATGAACGCCGCGCCGACAAGCAGCTTTTCAATCAATCCTTGAGGGAAGTTGGCCTGGGGGATGTTCGCGAAGGCGACGGCTATTGTGATGACCATGAACGCGGATAGGCCACCGAATAAACAAAGCGGAAAGAAGATCATGAAATTGCGCATCCAACGAACACCGCCCAGATCGGCTTGAACGGCGATCTTTCCTCGCGTTGAATGGCTCCGTCGCAGCGTGATTTCCGTCGCCCCAAGGATCGGGTTTTGATTGGTGCTACGCATGCCCGGTCCCCGCAACTTCACTTCGTTGTCATTTTGTGAAGTCACATTGAAACCGCAGGCGATCAGCAATTCGGACGCCTTGTTCAGAACGACGTCTTCGCTGGAGTGAACCGGTAGCTGCGTTACGTACTGCATAGCACAAGATCAGCTCATCAATCGGGAAACACCGCCATCACTTCTGCGGCCCACGCGTCCCAGCCTTCAGCGGCGGCTTCGAAATCGACCTTCATCCAACGCACCGGATCCCGCGGCATCACGCGGGGACGATACTCACTGTCGCGGCTGATCGGCAGCTGGCTGCTGTCCCCCATCGCCAACCGGTCTTCGGTTTGGGCGGACACCAGGTAATCGGCCAGCGATTCGGCGGCGACCGGGTTGGGCGCGTCCTTCAAAATCGCCAACGTGTTGGGGATCCGCAACGTCCCCGGTTGATCGGGTTGTTGGTCCGGAAACACGATCGCGACCTTGCGCAATTGGTCCTTTTCGATGATCGCATCGTCGGTGTCGGTCAGCCCCCAGGCGACTTCGCCGGATGAGACCGCTTGGGCGACTTGCTTGTTGCCAGAGAGCACCACGGCGTTGTCGTGAATCTGGCGCAAGAAGTCCAGCGTTTCATCATGACCGTCACGGACACGGAGCACGGCAAAGTGCGTCGCGGTGGTTCCGAACAACGGCCGAGCCATCGCGCAGTTGTGTTTCCATTTCGGATCCACTAACTCCGCCACGCTGGTCGGATAGTCGTCTTTGGAGGGAATCTTGTCGGTGTTGACCAGCAGCACTCTTGCGCGGGCGGCGAATCCACACCAGGTTCCATCGCTGGCGATCATGTCACTCGGCCAGCCCGGCGCGACGGCCCAGGTTCGCGGTTTCAACAACCCCAGCTTTTGCAGCCGAACGGTGTGCATGATCTCGTTGTTCCAAAACACATCGCAAACCGGCGAATTCTGCTCGGCGAGAATCTGGTTGACCAGGCCGACCGTTTTCGTCGATTCCACGTCAAACTTGGCGACGATCCCCGTCTCGTGATCCACACTTCGTTCGTAGGCGGCAAAAATCGGTGTCGCAAACTGCTCGTCCAGCGCCGAGTAGACGACCACGTCCCGTTCGGCTTTGGGGACACAGGCGGTCGTGCCCAACAGCAGCGGGCACAGCAAAAGGCACCATCGAATCGCAGCGGATCGCGTCTCAAGGGCGAATCGTCGGTTCGCGGTGTGCAGGTTAGAATGGTGCAATGGTCTCATTTATCAACAACAGTTCGATCGACTTGGGTTGGCACTTCGGCGCCGCGTTCCGCGGTGCTGCGAAGCACGTTTTCAGAAAACAACTGAATGCTTCTTGGTTTCGGCGCATTCTAACACTGATCGGATGGATCGGCATCGCGGCGTTGAATCCCGCGGAGGTGTTTGCGCAAACGTCGCCCGAGATGCAGACGGTCGAGATGCTACGAGTCCAAGGCAAACACATCGTGTTGAAGTCGGACTCCGGTTCGCGTGAGTCGCTGGTCGAGTTGGTCGACGCCTTCGATGCCGCAGTCCCCCAGTGGGAACGGTTCTGGCAACTGACACCGGGGGCGTTGGACCGCTGGCGGGTCGACGCGTTTGTGATGTCCGATCCACAGCGATTTCGTGACAGCGGAGATCTGCCGCCGGACCTGCGTTTCCCCTTCGGCTATGCCATCGATTCCAACATTTGGGCGTTGCGGCAAAAGAGCGACTACTACACCCGCCACCTGTTGCTGCACGAAGGCGTGCACGCGTTGGCGATCGAGTTGTTCGACGGCACCGGGCCGTCATGGTTTGCCGAGGGGCTGGCGGAGATGCTGGGCGTTCACCACGGCACGGGAAAGCAAGTCCAAGTCAACGTGGTACCGGAATCACGCCAGGCCGTTCCCTACTGGGGCCGGTTCAAACTGTTGTCGCAGCGTCGCGAGGAACAGCGAATTCCAGCCCTCGATGCCGTGCTGCGATACCCACCGGATTTAAAAAGCGATGTCGAATCGTACGGCTGGAGCTGGGTGGCGGCGATGTTGTTGACCGAGTATCCCGACTACCGCCCGGCAGTTCTGGCCGAGGCACGCAACGGCAGCGTGCGAACGGTCGCCTTCACCACCGCGTTTAAACGTCGACTGGCACAACAGTGGCCGATCGTCCAAGCGCGCTGGCGAATGTTGACGCACACGATCGATTACGGATTTGACTGGTCGCGGGAACGCATCGAATTGGCGATGACCGACAAACTGTGGCGGGGAAGCCAGCTTGAGAAAACGATCGCGGCAGACCAGGGCTGGCAAAGCGTCGGCGTCCGATTTGCGCCCGGGATGCGAGTCAAAATCACCGCCGAGGGGCGATGCAGCCTGGACGACGAACCGAAACCGTGGATCAGCGAGCCCCCCGGAGTCACGATCCATTACGCCAACGATCGGCCGCTCGGTCAATTGCTGGTGTGCGTCTTGCCCAACAGAACTGACGAGGAACAACAGCTTGATCCGTTGCTGATTCAGAGTGTCGAATCCGAAATCGAATTGGTCATCGACAAGCATTGCTGGTTGCTGTTTCGAATCAACGATCACCTGGACGACCTGGGCAATAATCGCGGCGGTTATGGGGTGACGATTCGGAGGTAGGGTCGGGGAGTTTTTGGTCAAAAAATTTGTTGGTCAAAAAATGGCAACGACCCGATTCCTCGTTTCCCGCCCCCATACTACGCCCGGGCTGCGCAGAATCGCGGGGCCTGCCATCGCTAAATATCTAACGAATTGATGCTTCGATTTACGAAAGACGAATACGGGGCGGCTCGCCAGGAAAACTCAACTGACATTAGCCGGTTCGCCCACGTGGTCCCAATTCTTAGCCACATGCAGAAATGGGGTAAGAAGATTTCGGAGGTAAGAAAATGATGAAAGACACCATCCATTCGATTTAGCCAATTTTCCTACCTCCAAAATCTTCCTACCTTTCCACTTGCTACGACGTCCTGCCATGTCGAAGGGAATCAGCAGGGGGATAACACCACGAAAACTGAAGCTGACCCGGCACCACGGTTTTGATACCGTCGCCGCGGGCTCGCCGAGTCCGTCTGTTTTGTGAATCGCTCTGTGCGTGGTGGATGTGTGATGCGTCGACGAAAAGGATTTCGTGGTGGTGTTCATTTTTCCAGTCGCCGACGGCTCGGGGTTGAATCCCTCGAAACGCGTCGACTGCTTGCGGGCGATGTCGTGCCGGTGGTGCAGGATCGAATCGACAGCTCCCCATCGATTGAAAGCGTTGCTGTCAACGACAACGCCTCCGATGCGGCCGGCGAAACGATGCGAACGGCGGCAGACCTAGGCGTTGTCGACGGCCCGATCCGGCGGGCGGGAAGTCTGGATTGGTTTGACCGTATCGATGTGGTTCGATTCGAAGTCGTTTCGGAAGCCACCGTCCGCATCACGCTGGACCAACTCAATCACGATGCCGATCTGTACGTGGTTGATCGCCGCGGTCACGTGATCGGATCATCAACGCGTTCGCTCGATCGCAGCGAATCGCTGTCGGGATCACTGCCGGCGGGCGAATACTACATCGCGATCTCCGCGGTCGATTATCGCAACATTTTCTATCGATTGACCGTGGATGCCCAAAGCCAGCAACCGGCAGTAGCGGCCCCACCCGCGCGGCAGAGAGACTCACCCGCGCAGCAAAGAGACTCACCCGCGCAGCCGACCACGGTGACGCCACTTGCGGACGTGCCCTACTTTGGTGGCAGCCAGGACTGGAATCTCAATGCCGTCGGGGCGCCGGAATCGTGGGCGGCCGGATACCGTGGACAAGGGGTCACGGTGGCCGTGATCGATACCGGCGTGGACCTCGACCATCCGGACTTGGTCGACAGCTTGTACATCAACCGGGGCGAGATTGCTGGCAATGGGATCGACGATGACGGCAACGGTTTCATCGACGACGTCTCGGGCTATGACTTTGTCGGCGGCGACGCCTGGGCGGATGACGGCAACGGTCATGGCACGCACGTCGCCGGCACGATCGCAGCGGGCGACAACGGGTTTGGGGTGACCGGCGTGGCGCCGGATGCCAAGATCCTGCCCGTCCGCGTGTTGGATGATTCCGGCAGCGGATCGGATGCCGGCGTTGCCGCCGGGATTCGCTACGCGGCCGACTCGGGCGCGCAAATCATCAACCTCAGCCTCGGCGGCGACGCCAGTTCGCGGATCGCCGCAGCGATCAACTACGCGATCTCCTTGGGGTCACTGGTGATCGCCGCGGCGGGGAACGAATCAGCGACCAGCCCCAGTTACCCGGCGCGACACAGCGCCGCGTCGACCGGCGTGCTGTCGGTCGGTGCCTATGACGTTGACGGCCGCATCGCGGGTTTCAGCAACGATGTGGGCAACAGTGGCGCCGTTCAAATCGACGCGCCGGGCGTTCGTGTTTACAGCGCCTATGTCGGCGGCGGCTACCGTTCGCTGAGCGGTACCAGCATGGCCAGCCCACATGTGGCAGGCGTGGCCGCGTTGACGCTGTCGGCCAACCCACAACTCACCTCGTCTCAACTGCGAGCATTGCTCGCCGGCGGAACCGTCGGGCAAGCGACAGCAAGTGATTCGATCGGCAAGGCCAGCACCTTAAACTCCGTCGCCTATGCCGCCGCGGGGTGGACATCGGCTGGTGGACGGGCAGGGGGGGGAATCGCAAGTTCGACAACGTCATCGACGCGAGTTCGAGCAACGACGGGCAATCTCGCAACAGCGGTGTCGGATTTGCTGGGCAACCAGTCGGCAACGTTCGATCAGCCATCGAATGATGTCGTCGACGCCCCATCGATTGACGTGGCGACAATGAAAAAATTGGTCTCCACCGATCCGCTCCCTTCGCACGTCGTTGACGATCTGCTTGGAAACACCGAACTTGATTGGACGGACGATGTGTTGGGACGCGACGAAACCGAGCCGATGGCAAACGCATTGTCCAGCCTTGAGGGACGCGCCGATTTGGGACCATCGGTATCCCACGCATAGCCGTCGCTCCAAGCACGATGCTCCTTCCGGGCCGTCGCTGAACCACAGGGAGGTCCCTCCCCAGAACTTTATCCCGAACGCACGCCAGTGTGCCTCTCCGCACCGACGGCGTGTCCTCCCGCGTCTCTCGGCGGCATCTGAGCGTGCCGATTGAGCTACTCCTGATCGGCCGTGATCGTCTAGAATGCGAGCATCTCCCCTCCATGAGCTTCAGGATGACGCATCGGCAGACCCGCACCAGGAATCGACCCCGCCCTTCCACAGGCCAGCCCCGCGCCGCATCGGCGGGGGTGCTGCCGGGCCGACCGTCGCCACGCGATCCCGCCGTTTTGAGTCGGCTGGCCGGAGAAGTCGCGATTCGGACCTTTCCCGCGCGGCAACGCGATCAATGGCGGCGACAGATCTATGAACAAATGCTGGTGACCAGTCGCTGCATCAACGGTCCGAATTTCCAGAAGGTCGCCGCGGACGACGTCGCTCGAATGATCCGCATGTACGATGACCGTTTTTTCGAAGGACGGATTTTAAGCGCCGCGTCGGCCGAAGGCATCTCGTTCCATCTGTCCTCACGGATGACCAGCGTCGGCGGCAAATTGGTCACTCAATACCCCGAAGGCAGCTACGACGGGCGACGCCAATTCGAACTCGTCCTCTCCAGCACCCTGCTGTTCCAAACCTTCGAAGACGTCTCCCGTCCGATCGAGGTGGCCGGGTGCTTGTGTCACGACCGCTTGGAGGCGATGCAGCGGATCGCCGAGCACGAGTTCGTGCACTTGATCGAAATGTTGATTTGGAATGACGGCAATTGCAGCGAAGCCCGTTACCAGTCGATCGCCAACCGATACTTCGGCCACACCGATTACCAACACAACCTGATCACCCAACGCGAGCGGGCCGCGGTCCGTTTCAACATCCGCGTCGGTGACGACGTCGTCTTTTTCCACGACGGGCACCGCATGCAAGGGCGGGTCAACCGCATCACCCGCCGCGCGACGGTGCTGGTCCCCAACCCCGCCGGGCAAAAATTCAGCGACGGAAAACGCTACTCACGCTACTACGTCCCGCTGGAGCGGCTGCAGAAGAGATGAGTTGGGAGAAGGGAGATGGGAGTTGGGAGTGAAGGAGAAGGGAGTTGGGAGAAGGGAGAAGGGAGATGGTTTATTAGCACCTTCACTCTCAACATCCCAACTCCTTCACTCCCAACTCCTTCACTCCCAACTCCTTCACTCCCAACTCCTTCACTCCCAACTCCTCACCCCCCCGGCGTGAAGTCATCCTCTGACTTCAGAGCGGCCGCGAAACGGGCCAACAGTTGTGCGACGTGATCAATGTCGTCGATCGAGATGGCTTCGACGGCCGAGTGCATGTAGCGGTTGGGGATGGCGACCAATCCGGTCGCGACGCCGGCGCCGTGAAGCTGCAAGACGTTGGCGTCGTTGGGGGTGGCTCGCCCGATGGCCGCACGTTGGTAGGGGATTTCATTCGCGTCGGCCAGTTCCATCAACCGCGCGGCGACTTTGGGGTTGATGTTGGGGCCGCGGAAGATCACCGGACCGCCGCCCAGGCGGATGTCGCCTTGCTTGTTTTTGTCGATGGTCGGACAGTCCGAGGCATGGGTGACGTCGACGGCGATGGCGACCGACGGGTCGATGCCCCCGGCGGCCGTCTTGGCGCCCCGCAGGCCGATTTCTTCTTGGACCGTGGAGACACTGTGCAGGTGGCAGGCCAGGCCATCGGTGCCGGCCAGTTCCTTGGCGCGGCGAAGGGCTTCGATCACCGTCCACATCCCGGTTTTGTTGTCCATCCCGGGGCCGCTGACCAGTGAGTTCATCAGCGGACGCATCCGCAGGTCCAAGGTGACCGGGTCACCGATGCGAATCTTCTCGGCCGCTTGCTGGTCGTTGGTGGCACCGACGTCCAACCACATCTCGTCCAGCGAGACGACTTTTTTGCGTTCCTGATCGTTGAGCAAGTGAATCGGTTTGCGGCTGATGACCGCGGGAACTTCACCGGCCTGGGTCCAGATCGACATCGCTTGGCCGATCAATTGCTGAGGGTCCCAGCCGCCGATCGTCTGAGCGTAAACGAAACCGTTTTCATCGATGTAGGAAACCAGCATTCCGATTTGGTCGCAGTGTCCGGCCAACATCAATCGCGGACCGTCGACGTCCCCCGACTCGGCGATCAGGTTGCCGTGCACATCGATGCGAACGCGATCGGCATGGGGGGTGATGTAGTCACGATTGAGTTGTTGAATCCGCTCTTCGTATCCCGACGGACTGGGTGTTGCGATGGCTTGATCAAAGAAGGCACGTGCTTTGTCTTGCATGGAATTGCGATTTCGATGGGAGACGCGATGAAGGTGAAACGGGTTCGCCGAAGGTGGGCAGATGACCGCTCGAATGACACGCTGTCTAGACCGATCGGGCACAAAAGTGAACTTTCCGAAAAGTTTTTTTTCTCCACAAATCGTCGTTTCCGGTGCGACTAAAACGGCGTCGGTAGCGTCTAAAGCCCCGGAAACACGGGTGTTTTGCATCATTCGCATCGAAGGGCCCGTCCCGATTGATCCGGTCAAGGCCCGTCACAGGGACGATGACGCTTGTTCCCTTCCAAACGCCCTAAAGAATTGGGGCGGTTTTGCTCGACACTAAGTCTCGGATCGACAGTTTTCGACTGAGTTTTCTCGCACCGCAGCGGTTTCGACCGCCGTGATGCGAGAGGGCTGGTGGCAGCCGAATCGTTGATCTGCCCAGGGGGGATTCTGGGAAAGCATTCGGGCCGGTGCATGTGGCGTTCGCGACATCCATCCTGCTCGACGGCAGATGGCGACTATAGCCGAACGTTCCTGCAAACACAGACTTGATGACTACACCCATCATCATGTCCGCCGTGTTTCATCCATGGGAACGTTGGGCGTTGGTCGCCGGATGTCACAGCATCTACCCCGAAAAACGGAGCGTTCCGTTTTACAACGTTTGAAACCTAGCAAGTGATCCCGTTCGGTAAGCGTCACAGGATGTGAGCCGGGTGGCCTGACCCAGCGTTCGGTTTGCAGCACACACAGCATTCAGGTTCGAAACAGTTTGACTCGCCGATCAGGACCGGTAA
Organism: Stieleria maiorica; assembly: GCF_008035925.1. Lineage (NCBI taxonomy): Bacteria > Pseudomonadati > Planctomycetota > Planctomycetia > Pirellulales > Pirellulaceae > Stieleria > Stieleria maiorica. The sequence continues at coordinate 6,879,529 of NZ_CP036264.1, read as the reverse complement.
GACAGATGAAGCGAACGAGAAAGCGTGCGGCACGATCGATCGACCAAGGCCATGAGAACATTGGGTACCGACGCACCATTGTTCGAGGGAATAATCAACGAGGCGTTATGGAGAGCCTGATATGAAGGTCTTTACGACTGGACAGGTCGCCAAGATTTGCAAAGTCGCACCCCGAACTGTTTCGAAATGGTTCGATTCGGGGCGTTTGAAAGGCTACCGAATCCCAGGATCACAAGATCGTCGTATTCCACGTGAATACCTGATCAAGTTCCTGAAGGAACACGGCATGCCGTTGGGTGACTTGGAAGACGAAGCGATGGCCAAGTGCCTGATCGTCGCCCAAGATCAAGTTTTGATCGAGAACCTCAAGCGTGAATTGCCGCCGGAAAAATCGTTCAAGGTCGCCGTGGCCGCGAGCGGTTTCGAAGCCGGAATTCAAGCCGAAAGCTTCACGCCAGACTGCATCATCGTCGACTTTTCGATCGGCAAAATCGAAGCCGTGCAAATTTGCCAGAACCTGCGCAAAAATGCCGACTTCACCGATGTCATTCTGATCGCGCTGCTGCCCGATGACGGCCAGCCGATGAGTTTCGATCGAAGTAGCATCAACGAGACGTTCAAAAAACCGTTCGACGCCCACCTGTTGGCTGAACGACTGCGAACGCTCGTCGGAGCAAAGAAAGAACTGGTGTGAACGCGGCCTGCGAAGGCATTCGGCCGACGCAAACGCCTCGTTTCACCACCGACCATTCAAAAAACGCCACACATTTCCCGCGAATGTGTGGCGTTTTTTTGTTGGCTGATTGTGGATAAGCTGGCCCAGCCTCCTACCTTTCACACTTCACACTTTCTACTTCACACTTCCATCGTGCCTTCCAACCACTTCGACGCCGATGGCAACGTCCACATGGTCGATGTTTCCGGCAAACGCGTCACCGAACGCACGGCGACGGCATCGTCGCGGATCATGATGAATGCCCAGGCAGCCGAACTGGTGCGGCAGGGAACCAGTCGCAAGGGCGATGTGCTGGCCGTTGCTCGACTGGCCGCCATCGCGGCAACCAAGTGGACGCCCCACCTGATCCCCCTCTGTCATGCGATCCCGATCGAATCGGTCGAAGTGCAGTTTGACTGGGCCGATCATCCGCAACCGTCACCGGCCGACGCATCCCGACCCCAATCGACCGACCAACTGATCTGCCGGGTCACCTGCGTTACCTCGGGCAAAACCGGAATCGAAATGGAAGCCCTGACCGCCGCGAGTGTCGCTTCCCTGACCGTGTACGACATGCTGAAATCCGTTGATCGGGCCATGCAGATCGGCCCCACACAGTTGGAAGGCAAAGCCGGCGGCCAGTCGGGGACCTTCGTGCGCCAGCCCCCAACCCAGGGCTGATGCGACCGATCGTCGCCCCCCGGCACCTCGGCCCCCTTTGTTTTGGTTGTCTCTGGTTTCTAATTGCGGTTTTTCAGGGTATGACTTGACGGCCAGCCCCAATCCCCGCAACGACGCGCAAGAAAATGGACGCTTCCGAGACATTTCGAGACCGATCCGACACGGTTCAAGTCGACGCCCACTACCGGGCCGGCGACACCCGTTCCGGCGGCTCGCGTTCAGGCTTCTCGGGTTCGGGCGGCTCGCGAGGCGATTCCCACCCGGCCCCCCCGACCGATCCCGGTGGGCGTGAACAGGGCGGTCAAGCCACGGCCCCGCCGGCCGCCGCTTTGCTGCAACGACTCTACGCCCCCATCCTCAACCCGTTGGCGGAGGTCGAAGCTCGCTTGCGGTCGGAATTGCAGAGCCCACTCGAAGGGGTCTCGGCGCTGCTGCGTCACGGAGTCGCTTTGGGCGGCAAACGACTCCGGCCGGCGATTCATCTGCTGATGGCCGACGCCCTGGGCGGAGTCCGGCCCAGCAATGTTGTGATCGGAGCGGTCCTGGAAATGGTGCACACGGCGACCTTGGTGCACGACGACGTGTTGGACGACGCCGCGACCCGCCGTCACGTCCCGACGATCAACGCCCAGTGGAACAATCACACCAGTATCCTGCTGGGTGATTACCTGTTCGCCCAAAGTTTTCAATTGGCCGCAACGCTTGAAAGCACCCGCACCTGCCAGTGGGTCGGCCAAGCCGCGCGGTTGGTTTGCGAAGGGGAATTGCGACAGGTGCTCGGCCGCGACGATGTCGAAATCGATCGCGACACCTATTTCGAAATCATCCAGGGAAAAACCGCCGAACTGTGTCGGGTGGCCTGCTCCCTGGCCGCCGCGGAGGCGGGTTGCGACGCCGACACGATCGCGCGACTGGCCGAATACGGCAACAGCTTGGGGATCGCGTTCCAGATCGCCGACGATTTCCTGGACCTGTGGGGCGACGACCACACCGTCGGCAAGACGCTGGGAACGGACCTGGACCAGGGCAAGATCACGCTGCCGGTGATCCGGCTGTTGGAAACCGCCACGCCGACCAAACGCACCGCGATTTTAGAAGTGCTCCGCGGTCCGGCCGCCGACCGCCACGCCCAGATCCGTGGCTGGCTGGATCAGTCCGACGCCAGAGAATTCACGGCTCAAACGGCAGCGGACTTCAAACAGCGCGCCCTGGACGCGATCACCGAATTGCCCTCCGGCGCGGCCAAGCATTGCCTGGCCGAAATCGCGGAATTCTCGATCCAACGTTCGTTCTGACTTCAACGCAGTTGGAGGGGTTCGCTGGTGTCTAGGCTTTAGCCGATCCCCGGTCGATGCTTCGCAGCGACCGGGGGTGAACGATCAGGACCATACGAGCCCGAAACGCGAGCGAGTGGCCCCGCTTTGCCCCTTGCTCGCGCCGCGGCACTCGTCGATCGTCAGACCGCTCGGTCACGCGAGCGTGCTCACAACAATAAGCCGTTCATCGCGCCGGCTTCTGTACCTTCGCCCGCGCTTCGACCTGTGCCCGCGCGCCACCTGCCGCACGCTCGACGGCATGGATGCGATCGGTTTGGCCTTGCAACCAATAGCGTTTTCCTCGGGGAGCCGACAAACGCTGCAGATGCGGTTTGCGGATCATTTGCACCGAACAGGGCGGGCATTGATCGGCGCGGAGTTCGACTTGGGTGTGCTTGTCGGTGCCCCATTGCCTTAGCCGCCGCAGCAGTGCCGGGGCAATCGGCTCCTGGCGGCTTTCGGCGCGGGCGGCGACCACCGATTCATCTTCGCTCATCAACAACAGCCGCCGAACATCCTCCATCCGCAGCTCGGAGTCGCTCTCCTGGATGAACACGAGTTCGCCGGTCGCCCGTTCCAAACCCGTTTGGCCGGCCGCCTCCATGCCGCGCGGCCGGTCGTGGCGCGCGATCCGCACCTGGGGGTACTTCACCTGCAGCGTCTCCAAAACCTCCTGCGTGTCGTCCCGACTGCCGTCATTGACGACGATCACCTCCGCCACTTCACTGGTCAAATCGACCAGCCCCTCCAGGACGCTTTCCACCCGCTGTGCGATTTCATCCTGCCGATCGCGGACCGGCAGAACGATGGACAATCTTGTCGGCGACATCAAGGAAAACCCCACTGAAGGAAACACCTGCTCGGCAAAACGTGCTCGGCAAACGGCGAACAAACACCGCTGCCCGGGTTATCGTCCGCCGCGCGGCAGTGCCTTCAGCGACCGCTCCGGGCTGATCATTTCGTCGGCAAGCCCCGCGACAGTCGTTCCGTTTATTACGAATCTGCCTATAATCTTCGCCTCCCGTCTCGATTCCCCCCCGGAAATTTCACCGTGATCGATGTCTCCACCGCTGTTGATTTCTCTCGTGGCGCCGACGGACTGTTGCCGGTGATCGCGCAGGACGCCGAGAACGACCGCGTCTTGATGATGGCGTGGATGAACGAAGACGCGCTGCGAGAGACCTTGGCAACCGGCCAGGCGGTTTATTACAGCCGCAGCCGAAAATCGCTGTGGCGGAAAGGCGAAACCAGCGGACACCGCCAACGTGTCAAAGAGATTCGCGTGGATTGTGATCGCGACACGATCCTGTTGCGGGTCGAACAAACCGGCGCCGCCTGCCACGAAGGCTATGAGAGCTGTTTCTTTCGCTCGGTCGACCCCCAAGATGCCTCGCTGACGGTCGTCGACCCGCGGTTGGTCGACCCGAAAGAGGTTTATGGCAAGTAGTCCGTCATCGACCGCTGGTGTCTCGCCCTGATCACTTGCCCTGATCACTTGCCCCGAAAGCAGCGCACCACGCCTTCGTCATCGGCGACGAACAACTCGCTGTCGGTGACGGCGACGCCGGCGACAAAGCTGCCGCGGATCTCGTAGGTCCATTTCACGCTTCCGTCGGCCAACGCCAATCGCAACAAACGACCGTCGGTCGCCGGGATCCAAACATCCGCACCGGCGATCACCGGCGATGCGTCGGCAAACCGCCGCAGCGTGTGTCGCCAAAGCCGCTTTCCCGTTTTCAAATCGATCGCATCGACCTGTTTGCGCTGGCTGCTGACAACGGCGACGTCCGCGGAGATCGCTGCGCTGTTGCGATACTCTTGTGCCTGCAGGGGGTCCTCGTAGCGCCATCGCTGTTGCTTGTTCTTCCAGTCAAACGCGAACACCGAACCGTCATGGGTCGGCAAGATCGCCAGGTCACCGCGGACGGCCGGCGTGCTGCCCGTCGGCCCCTCCAGCGGCATCGCGTCCCCGTCGGCCTCGCCCGTCTTCAGATCCACCACATGCAATTTGGCGTCGCAGCCGCCCAGAAAGGTCCGGTCGCCCGCGATCGTGGGCGAACATTGGATCTGGTCTTCGGCGGCATAGGTCCAAACCGGCTTTCCCGTCGCCAATTCGAAACAGTAAAGTTTGCCGTCCTGGCAGGCGACCAAGACCTTGTCCTCGAAAATCGCCGCCGAACCGCTGATTTCGCCTTCGGTGGTCGCGGTCCAAAGCTCCGTACCGTCTGCGGCGGAGATCGCGTAGACGTTGCCGTCATAATCCCCGATGACCAGTCGCTCTCCGGCGATCACGGGCGAGGCCAGGAATCCGGTCCCGAAATCCTTTCGCCACCGCTGTTGTCCGTCGCCGCGAGCCAGGCAATAGATTTTGCCCATCACATCGGCGACAAAGACGCGGTCACCGACGACGATCGGCGTCGATTCGATCGCATCGTCGGCAGTGAATTCCCATGCCACCGCCAACTCATCGGGCAACTGTGCCGTCGTCGCTCCGGATGCCGCCGCGTCGCCGCGCGGAAAACGCCAGTCCGCAGCCGAGCAAACGCTTCCGAAAACGGCAAAACCAATCAAGCCGACGAGGGAGAATCCGAGTCTGCAAAAAAACCGCCGACCGCCCGCGTCACTGCGTCGGGAGGTCGATTCAACAGGGGACAATTCCATTATTCTAATTCTCGACTAAAAGACAAATTGCGCGAGCCTCCGGACCTCTAATCACATCGTTTTTTGCGGCCGCGTCGGATTTTGCGGTCGCGTCGCTTCGGGTTGTGGAGATGGCGTCATTTCGCGACACGAACAAAACAATGGAGGGGCCCGGTAACTGGCGCGAACCCTGGGGACCGCTGCCCCCGAGGAATTAAAATGCACCCCTGACCGTTGCATCCGCCGCGACCTATTATACGCGGGCGGCACGCCACACAGTAAACTCTTCACTGAGCCCCCCGCCGGCGGCCGCCGCAAGCTTCACTTCCCCCTCCTTCCTCTGATTTCGAAACCCTATGATTTGTGTCAGTCTCGGTCGCAGTCGCCACACCCGGATGATTGGCGAACACAAGCATTTGGTTGAACAAGGCGCCGAACTTGTGGAATTGCGGCTGGACTATGTCGGTCGAGCCGTCAATCTGAAACGTCTGATGGACAATCGACCGGGGCCGGTCGTGATGACCGTTCGACGGCGTCAAGACGGGGGGCGTTGGACGAAAAGCGAGCAGGATCGACTGATGCTGCTGCGATCGGCGATCGTCGCCGGCGCCGAATACGTCGACATCGAGGCTGACGTGGCGGCCCAAATCCCGCGTTACGGCAACACCAAACGCATCATCAGTTACCACGATTTCTCCGGCACCCCGGACAATCTGGAAGACCTGCACGCGGCGATGGCCGAAGAGGACGCCGACATCGTCAAGATCGCGACGATGGCGAATTCCTTTGCCGACAACGTCCGCATGTTCGACCTGATCCGCAACGCCAAAATCCCCACGATCGGGATCTGCATGGGAGAAATCGGAACGATCACCCGTATCCTGGCCAATCGATTCGGCGCCCCGTTCACCTACGCCACCTACAGCACCGACAAGAAGATGGCGCCGGGACAGTTGAATTGGAAGGAGATGAACAGCCTGTATGACGTCAAGAACATCAACGCGGACACCGAGCTGTTCGGGGTGATCGCCGATCCGGTCGCCCATAGTTACAGCCCACTGGTGCACAACACGGCCTTCCAGGCAGAGGAAATGAATGCGCGCTATCTGCCGCTGCGTGTCCCTCAAGATGACCTGCACCACTTCATGGACAGCGTCGACAAAATCGGACTCCGCGGGATCAGCATCACCATCCCCCACAAAGAGCGCGCGTTGGACTACTGCACCCAGGCCGAATCGAGCGCCAACGGGATCGGCGCGATCAACACCATGGTTTTTCACGAAGGGGAACGACTCGGCTACAACACCGACTATCGCGCCGCGATGGACTGCATCGTCGAACTTTTGGAACGAAAAGATGTCCCCCGTGAAAACGCGTTGCAGGGTGTCACCGCGATGGTGCTGGGCGCCGGCGGCGTGTCCCGCGCGATCGCCTGGGGATTGCGGCAGCGCCAGGCCGACGTCGTGATCACCTCGCGTACCGAAGAACGCGCCCGACTGTTGGCCTCCGAGGTCGGTTGCCGCGTCGTGCCCTGGGAAGACCGTCACAATCAAAAGGTCCAACTGCTGATCAACGGGACCCCGGTCGGCATGCACCCCGACGTTGACAAATCGCCCTTCAATGCATCGGGGCTCAACCAGTTCATGGTCGTCTTTGACACCGTGTACAACCCCGAAAACACGCTGCTGGTCAAATACGCCAAACGGGCGCAGTGCCGGATCATCACCGGCATCGACATGTTCGTTCGCCAGGCGGCCTACCAGTTCAAACTGTTCACCGGCAAAGACGCACCGGCAATGCTGTTGCGAAAAACGATCAAGCAAGCGACCAACCCGGTCCAGTTGCACTGACGATCCAAGGGTTAGGTCACTGCATTGAACGACAATCAATCCGAATCACCGTCGCCGTTGGCGGTGCCCCAATTGCGACAGGCGCTGCCCAGCGACGCCGCGGCGATCCATGCCCTGCTGCGTCCCTTCGTGATGCAACGGTTGCTGCTGTCACGCACCCATGCCGAACTGATTGAACTCACCCGGCACGGCTTCATCGCCATGATCAATGAAACGCCGGAGGAGGGAACACCGCCCGGCGATGCCCCCGGAAACGAAGCGTCGAGCGACGAAACGGCACCCGAGGAACCCGCTCAACGCTGCGTCGGGTTTTCCGCCGTCGAAGTCTACAGCCCCAAGCTGGCCGAACTGCAATGCCTGGCCGTGCACCCCGATTTCCAACGGTTCGGGGTCGGAAAACGCCTGGTCCAGATGTGTGTCGACCGCGCCAGGGATTTGGGCATCATGGAAATCATGGCCATCAGCTCCTCCGATCGGTTCTTGGAAAACTGCGGCTTCCACTACTCGCTCCCCGACCAGAAGCGTGCTCTGTTCCAACAGCTCCGCCCCCGGCCGTACGAGGACCGGAGTTAGGGAGCGAGTTTCGAGTTTCCAACCTCGTTCCAAGGCTCCGCCTTGGAACGTAATGCAGGTGTGGCTCCCGCCACACGTCACGAGGCCCTCGAGGCGGAGCCTCCGGAAAGCCCCGTTCCCAGGCGGAGCCCGGGAACGAGGCACGAAACGCTTCTTACTTCACCATCTCTTCGATCGCGGCGTCCAGCTCGGCGGCTCGGACGTTGTGCCGAACGACGGTGCCATCTTTGTCGACCAGCATCATCGTCGGCAACGTTTGCACGCCGAAGGCCTTTGACAGCCGGCTGGATTCCAGGCCGCCTTCTTCGAACAGCTGGATCCAGGGCAGACGGTTTTCGCGGACAAAGCCCTCGGCGTCAGCGCGACGGGCGTCGACGTTGATGCCGACCAGCGTCAACCCTTGCCGCTTGTAGCGGCCCTGCAAACGGCTCAGCAGCTTCATGTCCTGCTTGCACGGTTCGCACCAGGTGGCCCAGTAGTGGATGACCACCGGCCGGCCGCGAAGCGCCGAGAGTTTGAACGTCTTTCCGTCCAGCGTGGCACCCTCGAGTTCGATTTTGCGTCCCACGGATTCCAGCCGCTGGACCGCACCGGCTGCTTTCTCGCCCGCTTCGGTGCCCTTGTAGCCGTCGCGCACCTTGCGGTAGTACGCCAGGGCGTCTTTCTCGTTGTCTTCAAACTCTTTGGCCAGCGCCAGTTGCAGCATCGCCTGGGCGGCTTCGATCGTGCGGGGATGCGAATCGACAAAGTCGGCCAGGGTTTGCAGGTACCACGTTTGGACCTTTTCGAAATCCGCGTCCGGTGTTTGTTTCAGGAAGTAATCCGCCTGGATCGCCTGGTAATCGGCATAGGCCGCCAACGCCTCGTTGGAGCGTGCGAATTTACCGGAAACGGTTTTCAAGCGGTCCAGTCCGCTGGGGTACTGCCCGCTTTGCACCGCGACACTGACGGTGTCAACCAATTGACGCGTCCAGGTCGCCCGGTCTTCGTCATTGCCGCTGGCGGTGATCAGCTTTTCGACCAATTCGGCGCGGGCGGCATGCAACGCGGGCAACCCGGCTTCTCCGGCGGACGCCAGTTTTTTGTCCAGCGACTCGAGCTGGGTGACCAGATCCTGGAGCCCGGAATCGGTGCTCGGCATTGCGGCTGTCGCGACGCCGCCGGGCGTAAAGAACAGCCCGCCGGTTTGCGTCAACGCGCCGTCTTCGCTGCCGACGTTGGGCAGGGTGACCATTCGCCAGCGGTCGTCGACCTGAACCAGCGTCCCGACCATCAACTGGCCGCTCTGGCCGCCGTTTTCGTACATCGCGACGACGTTTTCGTAGACCACGACGTCTTTGGTCGAACCGCCGGTCCCCTCGGGAACCAACCCGGGCGCCGGGGCGGCGAATTGCAACCATTCGGTATCGGGCCCGATCACGGTTTGGTTCTTGGCCAGTTCGGCAAAATTGCGGGCGGCCAGCTTCGCTTTCATCTCCAGTTCGGCCAGCTTGGCTTCGCCCAGCCCCAACGCCTTCAACTCCGACGGCGTGGCAAGCAGGCGGACGAACCGCCGCGGGTCCTTGTCGCGGAGTGCCGCGACGACTTCGGCGGAGACTTCTTCGGCGGAAATTCGTCGCCAGGAATCGATCCGGCCGTCTTCATCCTGGTCCAGGCCCCAGCGGGTGCCGCTGTTGCCCAGCCAGCGATACTGGTCGGCTTTCCCGTTGAAATCCGCATCGATGTCGCGATAGGCCTCCACCCCGTAGTTGAAGTACGACCACAAATCAATCTTCTTGTCGCCGTTGGTGTCGACGAACCGGCGCAGCATTTGGCCGTCCGCAGCGACCACTTCCCAGCCATTTTGGCCGGCCTCGGTGATGTCGTTGACGGTGCATTTGGCGACGGCGTCGGCCGGAACGGTCTCATACGTTGCGTCGGGCTGAAGCGGTTTGAGTGCGAGCGCCTGGGCCGCAGTGGGGCTTTGCGCCCACGCCTCGGGGGGCAGCCCGGCAAACAATGCCGCCGCGACTGCCAACAGACCGAGGCACAGCCACTTGCTGTGCCTCCACTTGCTGTGCCTCGTGGGCGTCGCGAAAGACGTCGCGCGGCGGCGCGATCGACGTCGCGCAGAGGGGTCCACCAGGGGTGGGGGGTCTACCAGGGGTGGTCGCCGAGTGGAACGATCCATCATCTTCACGGGTGTCCAATAGAGTGGGAGGGTTGATACGCCGAGTATTTTGACCGAACCTCGGCATTTGTTGGAATGTCGATTTAAGTGAAAACGTTCTCGTGCCGAATAAAACTGGTCCACCGACAGCGAAACTTCGCCAGAGCAGCCCTCTGGAGACGGTCGACGCGGTGGAACGTGTCGGTCACGGAGAAGCTTTTTTCGCTCAGAATGCCAACTTGGCTTTGACAGCCCAATTGGTTTGCGTAAACTTCTCCCTCGCTCGACGGAACTTGCCGTGAGAGACGGCTCTGGCTGAACACTTGTTTGACAGGAACGCCTCCTCATCAAGCAAGCGTTAGCGAACAAACACGGGCGTGTAGCTCAGTTGGTTAGAGCGCGTCGCTGATAACGACGAGGTCCCAGATTCGAGTTCTGGCACGCCCACTCGGCCATCGGCCGAAACCTCAGATTTGAAACATCAATTTTGAGAGGCATCTCCGTCGGAGATGCGACCCGAAGGGGGTATAGCTCAGTTGGGAGAGCGCCTGCTTTGCACGCAGGAGGTCGTCGGTTCAAGTCCGTCTACCTCCACTTCGGTTAAACAGAAAGAAGGATCAGTCGTCACGGCCGAGCGTCGGCGACAGGCTGAGCCAAGGAGATGAGCTTGCCGCTGCAAGCAAATCATGTACCGCACCGGCCAAATACTGGCCCCGCGAGTCGTGATTTGACAGCGACGGCAGCCCGCCCGGACACACCGAGCAGCTCAACCTCTTTCCTTTTTTCACTCCCGCACGGGAAAAACCCCGTTGCGGGGCCGCGGTAGGCCGCGGCGGAAAGCTAAGAAAAAGTTTTCTTGGTTTTCCGATGAAGAACGGTTGACGCCCACGGCTGTCGGCTCTATCTTCCCGCCTCGCTCGTGAGTGACCGCTCGCCGCAAAGTTCTGCGGCGGGCGGCTGCACACGCAGTGTCCTTCGCTTTCCCCCGCGACGCGGGCCGGAAACGGAGAACTGATTTTTGACAATTTGGTTGTTTGGTAATTGGCATCAGTAATCTGCCGGTCGATCGAAATCGATTGATCGGCGACTACAAAGTTCTTCGGAACAAGCGTGGCCAGTGAACGTCGACAGGGTTCCTTAAGCCCTGGCGAAAAGTTGCTGGCCGATTAGAAGCGAATCTGACAGGATTCTGTGCGAATACTGATTTGTGACGTTGTGGCATCGCGACCGCGGTGCTGTGATCGATCAATCCAGTCATGTGATATCGTTATGGTGATTAGCACAAACGACGATCACGATTCTTGGCGTCAGGTTGCGTCGGCTTCGGCCGGTTCGACTTGAGTGTTGAGTTCGGGATTTCGTTGGCCAATCTACCAAGGGCACATGGGGGATGCCTTGGCATTAAGAGAATGGGCGTGGAAGTCTGCGAAATGCCTGGGGGAGTTGACAAACAAGCGATGATCCCGGGATACCCTATCCAACCTGGTGAACTGAAACATCTAAGTAACCAGAGGAAGAGAAAGAAAAATCGATTCCGTCAGTAGCGGCGAGCGAAATCGGAATAGCCCAAACTCAGAGGGTTTCCCTCTGGGGGTTGTAGGACTCCAATATCGAATTGTGTGTTGTTAGTGGAAGGTTCAGGAAAGTTCCGCCACAGAGGGTGACAGTCCCGTACACGAAAATAAACACGCATCGTAGGAGCACCTGAGTAGGTCCAGTCACGTGAAACCTGGACTGAATCCGCGGGGACCATCCCGCAAGGCTAAATACTCCTTAATGACCGATAGCTAACCAGTAGCGTGAGTGAATGGTGAGAAGAACCCCTGTAAGGGGAGGACAGTGAACCTGAAACCATGTGCCTACAAGCGGTCGGAGCCCGATTTGAACGGGTGACGGCGTGCCTTTTGCATAATGATCCGGCGAGTTGTGGTATGCGGCTTGGTTAAGTTCCTCCGGAACGAAGCCCAAGGGAAACCGAGTCTGAATAGGGCGAATATTGTCGTATGCTGCAGACGCGAAAGCTGTGTGATCTACCCATGGGCAGGTTGAAGCGTGGGTTAAACTGCGTGGAGGACCGAACCCACTTAGGTTGAAAACTGAGGGGATGACCTGTGGGGAGGACTGAAAGTGTAATCAAACCAGCAGATAGCTCGTTCTCTCCGAAATATCTTGAGGGATAGCGTCGAGCCACTATTTACCGGGGGTAGAGAGACTGAATCGGATGGGGGCCCTTCCCGGGGTACCTCACCGAACCAAACTCCGAATACCGGTAAAATTATCTCGGCAGTCAGTCCCTGGGGGATAAGCTCCAGGGTCGAGAGGGAAACAACCCAGATCGCCTGCTAAGGTCCCTAAGACATACTTAGTCACTAAGGAAGTTGAAGTGCTGTGACAGCTGGGATGTTGGCTTAGAAGCAGCCACCATTTAAAAAGTGCGTAACAGCTTACCAGTCGAGCATTTCTGCGCCGATAATGAACGGGAGTAAGTGTGTCACCGAAGCAGCGGGCTTGTGCCTAGCACAAGCGGTAGGAGAGCGTCGATGATCAGATACGAGCCATACGGTAACGAGTGGTGTCGGGGTCATCGAGTGATTATGCCGGAATGAGTAACGATAAAACAGGTGAGAATCCTGTTCGCCGAAAGCCTAAGGTTTCCTGGGGAAGGCAATTCCGCCCAGGGTTAGCCGGCACCTTAGTCGAGGCCGAAAGGCGTAGACGATGGAGAGAAGGTCAACATTCCTTCGCCGGTTGTGTATCCGATGCAGGGACGGCGTCCAGAAAGTGAGCGGTACGAATAGAAATGTCCGTAGCGAAGGCCGAGATGGAGGGGATTAAATCACCCTCGCAATTCAAGGCGTAGCTCGAGAGCACTTAAGTTCTCGAAGTCATTGGAAGGACGTCCAAGAAAAGCTGCTAGGTTAAGCAACTGACCGTACTAAAACTGACACAGGTAGGCGAGAAGAGTATTCTAAGGCGCTCGGGAGAACGGTGGTTAAGGAACTCTGCAAAATGGCCCCGTAAGTTCGCGATAAGGGGCGCCTCGGGTGGTTCACGCTACCTGAGGCCACAGAAAATCGGCTGTATCGACTGTTTATCAAAAACACAGGTCTCTGCTAACACGCAAGTGGATGTATAGAGACTGACGCCTGCCCGGTGCTGGTAGGTTAAGGAAGATTGTTAGCGCAAGCGAAGCAAGCGACCGAAGCCCCAGTAAACGGCGGCCCTAACTATGAGGGTCCTAAGGTAGCGAAGTTCCTTGTCGGGTAAGTTCCGACCTGCATGAAAGGCGTAACGAATTCAGCACTGTCTCAACCACCGACCCGGTGAAATTGTAGTCGTGGTGAAGATGCCACGTACCCGCGGTTAGACGGAAAGACCCCGTGAACCTTTACTGTAGGCTGATATTGGGTTGAGATATGTCTTGTGTAGGATAGCTGGGAGGCTTTGAGCTCGGCACGCCAGTGTCGAAGGAGCCGTTGTTGAAATACCAGCCTGGTCATATTTTAATTCTAACTTTGATCCTGTGAATCCAGGCAAAGGACAATGTCAGTCGGGCAGTTTGACTGGGGCGGTCTCCTCCCAAAGAGTAACGGAGGAGTGCAAAGGTACACTCAGCCTGGTCGGCAATCAGGCGAAGAGCGTAAAGGTAGAAGTGTGCTTGACTGCGAGAGCCATCACTCGAGCAGGAACGAAAGTTGGCCTTAGTGATCCGGTAATCCCGAATGGAAGGGTTATCGCTCATCAGATAAAAGGTACTCCGGGGATAACAGGCTTATCGCATCCGAGCGTCCACAGCGGCGATGCGGTTTGGCACCTCGATGTCGGCTCATCACATCCTGGGGGTGTAGAAGCTCCCAAGGGTTTGGCTGTTCGCCAATGAAAGTGGTACGTGAGCTGGGTTCAGACCGTCGTGAGACAGGTCGGTCCCTATCTGCCGTGGGCGTTCGAAACTTGAAGAGATTCAACTTTAGTACGAGAGGATTTAGTTGGACGAAGCTCTGGTGTACCAGTTGTCGCGCTAGCGGCACGGCTGGATAGCTAACTTCGGAAAGGATAAACGCTGAAAGCATCTAAGCGTGAAGCCCGCTCTAAGATTAGGTTTCGTAGACAACTGTCGAAAGTCCCCTGGAAGACGACCAGGTTGATAGGCCGGATGTGTAAGCACGGTAACGTGTTCAGCTAACCGGTACTAACGGACGAAGGATTGGCCATCGATATCCCGCACTCATGATTCTGTCATGCGTCGCTTCGGATAACGTTTGGTTCGAAGTAACTGCCATTACCAGACAACCGGCCGTGTGCTGGGCGAAATACCCCTCACACGGTCTTTTGGCGACCATATCGGAAAGGTCCCACCTGTTCCCATCCCGAACACAGCAGTTAAGCTTTCCGAGCCGATGATAGTGCCCACCAGCGTGAAAGTAGGTCTCGCCATTTTTTAAAAAATCCTTCGACGGTTCTCCGTCGAAGGGTTTTTTTGTGCGCGCCCTGTTGTCTGCTGTACACCGGCCCTTCTGGGCCGGCGGTTTTGCTGTACGCCGGCCCTTCCGGGCCGGCGGTTTTGATGTACGCCGGCCCTTCCGGGCCGGCGTGGGCCGCCGCAGGCGGCTCCCCCGGCGCTGGCAACACGGAAATAGGACCTATGGGACCGATAGGACCTATACGTCCCATGTGTCCCATTGGTCCTATTTCCCGCTGGTGATTCCCCCCACCCCGTGGCCGGTAAACCGGCCAGCGCCCGCCCGGAAGGGCCGGCGTACGACCAGCCACTGCCGCCCTCGGCCGATCAACCACCGAATTGATTGACAGCCGCCATGCAGAGGGGATACAACTGCACTATCTCGATAGTACACCAATTCGCATTGCATCAACGCGTCGGGATCAGTGACACGATTTCCATCAACAATCAGGGGTAGCCATCCAATGAAGACTTCGATCGGTTTTGGTTTGACAATCTGCGTCGCAGTCGCGATCAGTTCTGCCGCGGCCCAAGATCCAGCGAAGGATTTGGCGTTTTCCGTGCTCGGCGATTCGACCGGGCCTGTCTTCCAGACCACCGAATCACTCCAGTTGCGGGTGGTCAACGAGGCCGGGGATCCCGTCGCAGGCGCCCGCGTCACCCCCTGGGCGCTGCGCAGCGGCCAAGGCCACGGACGTTGGACCGATAGCGGAAAGGACCGCTCGGAAACCAAACCCGAAACATCGCAAACCGACGAGGATGGCATCGCGATCGTGAAGTACCCGATGTTTCGCAATGTCGCTGAGCAAACCAAGACCATCGGGGTCTCTGTCCGGGTGGACCATCGCGACTATGTCCTTGAAGGTGCGATCCACCTTGATCTTCCGCACGATCCAAATACCGCCGATCCGGTGGTGCTCAAACGCGGTGCGGATCTGTTCGTTCGTCCGCTGATCGACGGCCAACCGGCTGACCCAAAACTGATCGTTGCCAACTGGTCCGACAGCCGCAGTTGGAGAGACCCCGGTGTGATGGAAGCGGTCGATTCGGAGACGCTGAGATTTCCGTCGTTGGAACTGGGGGATGCGAGCGTGCTGCTCATGCGTGTCGATGACGACCAAATCACCCACGCCAGCCGGATCGTCGACGTGAATCTGAAAGCCGACGGGCGCAACGAGATCGCGGTTGAATTGAAGCCCGTCGTCCCGATCAAGGGCCAGTTGGATCCGTCGGTGCCGCGCCCGATCCGCAATGGTCGTGTGGTCTACTGGACACTGGATCCGTCTGTCGGTCACGACCGAGCCGGTTTCGTTTCTTGGAGCCCGGTTTCCCAAAACGGTGACTTTGTGATTCCGGTATGGCCGACGGGTGAAGCGATCCAGTTGGCGGGAATTTGCAACGGGTATATCGGCGAGTCCGGTGAAGCGCCACCCGAGGTCGCCAATCCACGCAACCCGGATCCCTACTTGCGCGCTCAGGTGATACGCCCGGATCAAGGCGACCCGGTCGTGTTGACCATGGAGCCCTTGGTCCCGTGTGACATCACTGTTGTTGACGAACTAGAGCAGCCGGTCAAAGGCGCTAAGGTTGGTTCTTGGCCAAACATTCAGTGGTGGAATAACGGATCCCAGGTCTACTGCGATACACTGCTACGTGGCGAAGACATGATCCGTGTTCGCGACCATCAACGTGATTACGAAGCGTTTGTCAACGAAGACTATGGCTTTCCGTTTGAAATTCAAACCGATCGAGACGGTGCTGGCACATTGATGTTGCCGAAGGGATCTCAGAGTCTGACCGTCAAAGACGATCGTTATGAGCTGCCCGCCTTTCTGGGGCGCCGGTACACCAAGATTGAGATGGTCCCCGGTGAACGTTCCGAAATCACGCTGACGGTCCAGCGGAAAGGAACGGATCGCTTGGGCGAGTGGGACAAACTAGCCGGCGTCGTCTTCGGCTGCTCCACACGCGAAGGCCGACGAATCTGTGCATTGCCGGAAGTGCGCAAGAAGATGGATGAATTCGCCAAGACCTTCCGCGAAGGCAAAAACCAAAAGGATCCCAAGCTCCTAGCCGAAGCCTACACGATCGTCGCTGACGCCTTCGCGACCGCCGGAGACCTGAACGAATCGACGAAATGGCGAAAGAAGGCCGCCGAGCAAAAGAGGATGATCAGTGCGGACGCACCGTAGTGGCGCCGTCCGGCAAGCCGGCGGTTCCCCGGGATGTCAGCGCCGGCATAGGACCAATGCGACCGATAGGACCTATATGTCGCATACGCCCCATTGGTCCTATTTCGGGCTGGGTCATCGCCAACGGGCGACCGGCAAGTCGGTCGCGGCGTCCCGCATCCACTACACCACAGGGATGATCTTGAAAAACTCGCGCACCCAGGGCGCTGTTTGTTGCTGATAGGCGATCAAGTAACGGCGACGCGTGAAATAATAAATCGCGTTGCCGCCCTGAAAGATCACGCTCAACACGATCACGCTTCCGTAAACCGTCAGATTCAATGCCTGGTAGAGTTGCTGGCCGTCGGAACCGAGCAACCGGGACAACTCGGGATTGGCCCGGATGTCGGGGACGTCGCCCAGCAGCATCCATAGACAGTACGCGACGATCAACGCCAGAAAACCGACCTGATTCCAGCCCAGCCAGATTGCCCCCGCGGGGTCAAATCGGAGCAATTTTCGCCGCCCCCAAAACTCCAGGCCGCAGACGGTCGACAATCCGACCGTGATCGCCACGCCATCGAGCCCGAAGAAGGCGAACGGTAACGACAAGGCCGCGATCACCCCGACCGTCCAACCATTGAACGTGGCCACCCGCGATGCGCGGCGCACCGGCCGGATCAGGCTGGTCGCTGCCAACAGCTCGCGGTAATGGTCTTCGTTTAACGGTCCGCCCGCGGGGTTCAACGGCCCGCCTACTGGGGACGCGATCGGTGCGGTATCCACGGTTTCCAACTCCCAGAGATTCGTCG
Organism: Stieleria maiorica; assembly: GCF_008035925.1. NCBI lineage: Bacteria > Pseudomonadati > Planctomycetota > Planctomycetia > Pirellulales > Pirellulaceae > Stieleria > Stieleria maiorica. The sequence continues at coordinate 6,862,163 of NZ_CP036264.1, read as the reverse complement.
GACTTTTCTTGTGACGAACCCGGAGGTTACGGCGGGAGTCGGGTGAAAGCAAGCGTCACGGAGATCATCGAGGACAGGTCCCGGGATGCAGCTGGTCAAAAGATATATTGGTCAAAAAATGAGGAAAACGTCTCCTCATGGATCGCTCCCCACGCTGTCCCCCGTCACGGCTCCCATTTTTTGACCATCCCATTTTTTGACCACCATTCTCCGACCGCCGCGAGCGGCCCCTCGGCGGCACCTCGCCCCCTCTATTTCAGGACCGGGACGCCCCTGATGCACGCGGTGCATACCAGGCATGACGGGAATGCATTGGACCCTTCGGCGACGCTAGTAAAGAATTCACAGCCTTCGACTAGCCGAATCGTCATACTAACAAGACACACGGTTCGGAATCACAAGCGTCGTATTTCGTCCTCGCACCCAGGAATACTCATGACCTCGATCAACCATTTCGCTCGTTCCGTGACGGGCGTCGTGGCGCTCTGCATCGGCGCCACCGGGTTCGCACAAGACTCTCCGTCTGCCGTCTCGTCTGGCGGAGACGGTCAGATCATTAGCAAGTGTCCGGTGATGGGCGACGTCCCGGATCCGTCCAACCGACACACCGCGGCCGGCGTCTTTTCCAACGGCGACTGGTGGCCGAACCAGTTGAACCTGCAGATCCTGCATCAGAATTCGCTCAAGAGCAATCCGATGGGCGAAGGGTTTAACTATGCCGAAGAATTCAACAAGCTGGACCTTAATGAGCTGAAGAAGGACGTCGAGGCGTTGATGACGACTTCCCAAGATTGGTGGCCGGCGGACTATGGCCACTACGGCCCGTTCTTTATCCGGATGGCCTGGCACAGCGCCGGGACCTATCGCGTCGCCGACGGACGAGGCGGCGCCGGGGACGGCACACAACGTTTCGCACCGTTGAACAGTTGGCCCGACAACGGCAACTTGGACAAGGCGCGGCGATTGCTTTGGCCGATCAAACAAAAGTACGGCAATAAGATTTCGTGGGCCGACCTGATGGTCTTCGCCGGCAATTGCGCCCTCGAGTCGGCAGGATTTGAGACGATGGGATTCGCTGGCGGTCGCGAAGACGTCTGGGAACCGCAACAAGATGTTTATTGGGGGCCGGAAACGCAGTGGTTGGGCGACAAGCGTTACTCGGGCGATCGCGAACTGCAAAACCCCTTGGCCGCGGTGCAGATGGGACTGATCTATGTCAATCCGGAAGGCCCCAATGGTAAACCGGATCCGCTGGCGGCGGCCAAAGACATCCGTGAAACGTTCGGACGCATGGCGATGAACGACGAAGAAACCGTCGCGTTGATCGCCGGCGGACACACGCTGGGCAAGGCGCACGGTGCTGCAGACCCCAGTAAATTCGTCGGCCCCGCACCCGAAGGCGCTTCACTGGAAGAACAAGGTCTGGGTTGGAAGAACAGCTTCGGAAAAGGCAACGCCGAGGACACCATCACCAGCGGACTGGAAGGTGCTTGGACGTCGACACCGGCCACTTGGTCCCACGGTTACTTTGAAAACCTGTTCGAATACGAATGGGAATTGACCAAGAGCCCCGCCGGCGCGCACCAGTGGACGCCGAAAGACGATTCGGCCCAGGGAACCGTGCCTGACGCTCACGTTCCGGACAAGTCCCATGCCCCGATGATGTTCACGACCGACTTGGCACTCAAACTGGATCCGATCTACGGTCCGATCTCAAAACGATTCTATGAGAATCCCGACGAGTTCAACAAAGCATTCGCGAGGGCCTGGTACAAACTGACACATCGCGACATGGGCCCCGTCTCACGCTGCTTAGGTCCCTGGGTGGCCGAACCACAACTGTGGCAAGATCCCGTGCCGCCGGTCGATCATGAATTGATCGGGGCGGACGAGATTGCCGCGTTGAAAACCAAGCTGCTCGATTCCGGACTGTCGATCTCGCAATTGGTCGAAACCGCATGGGCATCGGCGTCAACCTTCCGCGATAGCGACAAACGAGGTGGAGCCAACGGCGCGCGGATCCGACTGGCGCCTCAAAAGGACTGGGACGTCAATCAGCCGGCGGAGCTGGCGAAGGTCGTCCAGACGCTGGAGAAGATCCAACAGGAATTCAACGACAATCAGCCCGGCGACAAGCGGGTTTCGCTGGCGGATTTGATCGTGCTGGGCGGATCCGCGGCTGTGGAGGAAGCGGCCAAGCGAGCCGGCCATGACGTCAACGTTGCGTTCTCTCCAGGACGTACCGATGCGACTGCGGATCAGACCGATGTCGAGGGCTTCGCCGTTCTGGAGCCGAAAGCCGACGGATTCCGAAACTACTTCGGTCACAAACTGAACCGACCTGCCGAAGAGCTGTTGGTCGACCGCGCGAATCTGCTGTCACTGACCGCACCGGAGATGACCGCCCTGGTCGGCGGCTTGCGCGTGCTCGATGCTAACGCAGACAACTTGAGGCTGGGGGTGTTCACCGAGCGACCGGGGACGTTGACCAATGACTTCTTCGTCAACCTGCTGGACTTGGACACGACGTGGCAAAAGTCGCCGATCTGCGAACACTTCTTCGAAGGCCGTGACCGAGAGAGCGGCGACGTCAAATGGCGGGCGACGTCCGTGGATCTGGTGTTCGGTTCGAATTCGCAACTGCGAGCCATCGCGGAGGTCTACGCCAGTGCCGACGGAAAGCAGAAGTTCGTCGAAGACTTCGCGTCGGCGTGGAGCAAGGTAATGAACCTGGACCGATTTGATCTCGGCCCGAATCGGTAGCATGCCGGCGGGACGCGCAAGCGACCCGTTGACCGACTAGCCCGCAGCGCTAGCAGGGCGTGGGGCTTCACAACGAGTGGCGGAGCCACTCCGGCAAGCTCGTTCCAAGGCGGAGCCTGGGAACGAGGGACATAAGTGTGGGACAGGGTGCCGGCCTATCATCCTCCTTGTTCCCGGGCTCCGCCTGGGGACACGTTTTCTCGGAGGCTCCGCCTCCCGGTCACCCGCAACGCGTGGCGGAGCCACCCCGGCCTCCCGTTCCAAGGCGGAGCCTTGGAACGAGGGATACAGGTGTGGAACAGGGTGCCGGCCTATCATCCTCCTTGTTCCCGGGCTCCGCCTGGGGACACGTTTTCCCGGAGGCTCCGCCTCCCGGTCACCCGCAACGCGTGGCGGAGCCACCCCGGCCTCCCGTTCCAAGGCGGAGCCTTGGAACGAGGGCGTCAGGGCGATTTTTCGCGGCCATTCTTAATCTTCCCTTGCCTTCTTCTCGCAAGCGGCTTAACATTCAATCGTTGATCGACGATAGACGTTAAAACGGATCGAAATCGATGGCCAAGAAACAGTCTCAAACGAAATGCGACCCCTCCTCGGTGAAGCTCAAGGCGGACCCGACGGCGGATGAATTGGCGAAGCTGGCATGGGCCATCGCCCATCCGGCCAGGGTCCAGATCGTGAGACTGTTGATCGGCCGCGAGGCCTGCATGTGCGGTGAAATCGTCGACTGCTTGCCCCTGGCCCAGTCGACCGTCTCGCAACACCTGAAAATCCTCAAAGAGTCCGGCCTGATCCAAGGCGAAGTCGACGGACCGAAGGTCTGTTACTGCGTCAACACGAAGCGACTGAAACAACTGAAACGATTGGTGGCGGGACTCTAAGGACCGGCCAGCCAAGGACGCTCCCTTCTCCGCGTACGATGGCCCTTCCGGGCCGTCGCCCACGGAAGTCACCGAAAGGAAGTCGAAACGAATCATTTCCCACGACACAAAATCGCCTATCGGCGATAGACGCTTACACTTTTTCAACCGAGGAGAATTCCCGATGAGCTCTGTTCAAATCTATGACCGCGCCATGTGCTGCAGCACCGGAGTCTGTGGCCCCCAGGTGGACCCCGTGCTGCCGAAATTTGCCGCCGACCTGGACTGGCTGAAAAACCAGGGACACGACGTCCAGCGATTCAATCTGGCGCAAGACGCGGCCGAGTTCGCCAAGAATCCGACCGTGCAGTCGATGCTGGCCTCCGAAGGCGTCGAGTGCCTGCCGTTGGTGATCGTCGATGGTCGAATCGTCAGTCGCAACGAGTACCCGACCCGCGAAAACCTGGCGCTTTGGACCGGCACTTCGCTGGCCCCCAAAGGCGCGCTTCCAGTGGCAGGCTCGGGCGGTTGCTGCGGCGACACGGGTTGCTGCTAGGTTTCACCAAACAGGAGAACACGCGATGGATTTTTTACAGACAGCGACGCGGAACTTGTTTTTCACCGGCAAAGGCGGTGTCGGAAAGACTTCGATGGCCTGCGCCAGTGCGATCCGGCTGGCCGATCGAGGCCGACGCGTGCTGCTGGTGTCGACCGACCCTGCGTCCAACCTGGATGAAGTGCTGGCGACAACACTCCGCAGCGAGCCGACGGCGGTCGATGCGGTGCCGAACCTTTGGGCGATGAACATCGATCCGGAGCAGGCGGCCGGTGAGTACCGCGACCGGATGGTGGCTCCCTATCGCGGCGTGCTGCCCGACGCTGCCGTGCAAAGCATGGAAGAACAGTTTTCGGGATCCTGCACGCTGGAGATCGCGGCCTTTGATGAATTCGCCAAGCTGCTCGGGGACGCGCAGGCCACGGAGGAATTCGACCACATCGTTTTCGACACCGCACCGACCGGTCACACCTTGCGATTGTTGACACTGCCATCGGCGTGGTCGGGATTCATGGAAACGAACACCTCGGGTACTTCCTGTCTGGGACCATTGGCCGGACTGCAAGCACAACAGGAACTCTATAAGAAAACTGTTGAAGCACTCAGCGATGGCAAGCGGACCACGCTAGTCCTGGTCACCCGGCCGGAGCCTTCCGCGCTCGCCGAAGCCGACCGCACCAGCGGAGAGCTTCGCGTGCTCGCCGTGACCAATCAACACCTGGCTATCAATGGCGTCTTTCAGGCAACCGATGCCTCGGATCCCGTCGCCACGGCGATGCAATCCCGCTGCGATCAGGCGATCGCTTCGATGCCGAGTCGCTTGAAGAAACTCGACCGCACTTCGGTCCCGCTGGCTGCCCGAGGCTTGGTCGGTGTCGATGCGCTGCGTCAGTTGGGCGTCGATCGTTCGATGTCTGACTTGACCGCCCCTTCCGAGGACCACACGATCGCGCATGTTGATAACGCTGCTGACTCAGTTGCGATGGATTCGTTGATCGATACGCTGGCCGCCCAAGGGCACGGCGTCATCATGACGATGGGCAAAGGGGGCGTCGGCAAGACCACGGTCGCGGCCGGGGTCGCGCTCGCGCTGGCCGAACGGGGATTTCCCGTGCACCTCTCGACCACGGATCCGGCGGCACATGTTGCCGCGACGATCGCCGCCGACCAGATCGACGGCCTGACGGTCAGCCGCATCGACCCGGAGAGGGAAATCGAGGCGTATCGCGAAGAGGTGATGCGCACCGCCGGCGCGGAACTGGACGACCAGGGGCGTGCGTTGCTGGAGGAAGACCTGCGCTCCCCGTGCACGGAAGAAATCGCGGTGTTCCGAGCGTTCGCACGCGCGGTGGCCGAAGGCGAGGACCGTTTCGTCGTGGTCGACACCGCACCGACCGGGCACACGATCCTGCTGCTCGATTCGGCGCTGGCCTACCATCGCGAGGTGACACGTCAATCCCGCCAGATGCCGGAATCGGTCGAGAACCTGTTGCCGCGGTTGCGCGACCCCAACTTCACGCGGGTGCTGATCGTCACGCTGCCCGAATCGACCCCCGTTCACGAAGCCGCCAAATTGCAGGATGACCTCCGCCGCGCAAGGATCGAACCGTTTGCATGGGTGATCAACCAGTCACTCGCCCCGCTCGAGATCACCGATCCCGTCCTGTCTGGCCGGAAAGCACACGAGAAAAAGTACATTCACGAAGTCTTGAACCAACACGCCGATCAGACCGCAATCATTGCTTGGCAAACGACACCGCCCACCGGGACCAACGGATTACGGGAACTGTTTCTCGTGTCGACGACAAGCGGTTAATCATTCAACAGGAACACCAGTAAAAACATGGACACGAACCAACTGTATCCCGCACTTGCCAGTTTTATTGACGAGCGCCGATCGGAATTCGACCAGATTCCTGCGTCGCGAAAAACAGAACTTGAAGAGGTCGCTGCATATCTGCGTGCTCGACTGGGCGATTCAGAAACCGCCCGACTGACCTTCATCTGCACGCACAACTCGCGAAGGAGTCATCTGTCGCAAATCTGGGCCAAGGTGGCGGCAGACGCGCACGGCCTGACCGGCATCACGACGTATTCAGGTGGAACCGAAGCCACCGCGATGAATCCGCGGGTGGTCGATTCACTTCGACGCAGCGGTTTGATTGTCGACACCGACGGCGGGGACGCGGACAACCCGATCTACCGTGTGGCGTATTCGGATGATTCAAATCCGCTGGAATGCTTTTCCAAAGTCTTCAGCGAGTCGCCGAATCCGACCACCGACTATGCCGCCGTCATGACCTGCTCCAGTGCGGACCAGGCATGCCCCGTCGTGACGGGATGCGACCTACGATCGCCGATCCGCTATGAAGACCCCAAGGTCGCCGACGACACACCGCAGGAGGCTGCGGTGTACGACGAACGCTCGCGGCAGATCTGCCGCGAGATGCTTTACATGATCTCGAAGGTCTGAAAACCTACTTTCGAGCGATTTCCAAGACGCGTGCGGCGTCGTCGATTGCAGCCTTGGCCGCTTTCGCGTCACCGCACGATTGAATCAGCATCAGTGCGGGCTCCAATTGATCGATCAACGACGCCGCGTTGGCCTTGCCCCCTTTTCGGCTTACCGGCGCCTTGGCGGATCGCTTGGTCAATCCGGCTTTGCGTTTGGCCGCCGAAACCGTGGGGACCGACACGTTGCAAGCCTTTGCCGTGTCGGCAATGGTCGCTTCGGGATTCTTCTTCAAGTAGTCAATGACCTTTTCTTGCTTGTTCGCTTTCTTTGCCATCGTTCAATTCTCTGTGGGGGGGGAGTAAAGTAGAAGATAAGATGAGTGCTGACATCAACGACATGACTTATGTCAATGCCATCAGCGATAGGGTCAACCTACATTATCGTCCCGTTTTTCAATACAATTACCAGCAGGTTATACGAAAAAATTCTTGCTTAATCTTTATTTAAGCAAACCGTGAATCGCGGATGGCAGTCTGTTGGGGCAATCGCAGGTAACCTTAATGCACCTCGGTTGCTAGTCACGCCCACCGATTAAAGCGATTTGGCGTCTTAGTGCCAGAGAACGCCGTCCACAGAGGGGATGCACCACCCTTCGCAACGGCATCGATCGGGGCCAGTGCGGATCGATGATAAGAAGGCGGAGGTCGCCAGCATTCACTCCGGCGACGACAGCTCTTTCGCGACCGGTAGCACTCTGTTCCGCGACGGCCCGGAAGGGACCGTCGTACAGTGTGTCTTTGCGACGGCCCGGAAGGGACCGTCGTACAGTGTGTCTTTGCGACGGCCCGGAAGGGACCGTCGTACTATAGTTTATTGGACAGGATGCAATTCTATGGTGTGGGTCACGGGCTGCATCGCGTCGGCGATCGCGTCGGCCAGTGGCCGGCGAATCGCCTCGGTTTGCGCCACAGCGGCATCAAAGTCCGCCTTTCCTTCTTGCCCATGGAAGACTTTCTTCACTTGCTGCGTCTCATAGGCTTGTTTTTTTGCCACGGCATCATCGACGCGATCAAAGGCATCACCAAAAGGATTCTCGGGAAAGTCCCAGGCGAGATTGATGCCTGCGGCGAGCTCCTCGGCGGTGTAAGTCTTTGTCTCCGCCCCCCACTTCACCTGCCAACCTGTCCCGGCTGGGACATTCGCTTTCAGCAAGAAGCGGTTCAGGTCATCAGCAAACGGCACCAACGTCATTCCTGAGCGAATGGAGTTGTGATCATTCAGATCACCGCGGGCGCAGAACGGGTAACGTGAACTGGTGATCGTCAACATGTGGTTTTTATAGGAATCCACCAGATGCCCCTCGGTCGCCGTGGCCTTGCCCAGACCAGGATCGACCGTGATGGTTCCGATCTGCCCGTCCAGCCCCATCGCACGCAACATCGCCCACGCCATGATCACGTGTCCGGCCCAACCGGGGTGAATGCCGTCTTGCCCGGCGACCAGGTAGGGCTTTTCAGGCGTCGCCTGATGCTGCGCGGGCGCGAAAACCTGTGCCTGGAACATCGGCCAAAAAATGTCGGCGAATCGGACCTGGTGCTCCTGGGCAACATCGATCGCGATGTCACGCAGGGCGCACAAATGCAGGTTGTGCTGCTGCAACGTACCGGATCGGCTTTTCACCCAACTGGCGATCTTGCCCGCGCACCCCGGTGACCCGACGACCACGCGCACGTCATGCTCTTTAAACTGACTCACGATCGCCGAGTAATGGTCTTCATACCATCGGCCGTTGGTGACATCAAACGGCCGATAGCGTGAATCGTTCATACCATAGGCGAGTGTTGCAACGGTGGGTTGAAATGTCAGACAGTCCTTTTCCATGCGACGCAGGAAACCGTCTGTTTTCTCACCACTCCAACCATATTGCCTGGCCGTGACTCGCAATTGAGGCACGCAAACGGTCAGGTAGGTTTCGATGATCCGCGAGTACATTTTCTGTTCGGTGATCGAATCACCACAGACCGCCAACCGATCTCCCTCGCGGAGCAACAGATCACCGACCGGCGGTGCCAGACTCGGATTGAATGAAACGAACGCCTCATGATCAGGCTTGGTCTCATACAGGTACGGTCCGAGCGTCTTTGTCGGAGCGTGTTGCCCGACCGCGGGGCGATGAAATGTGGCGGTGATCAAGGCGATAAACAGTAGTGTCCAAGTCGGGCGATACAGATGCATGGCTGCGTTAATGTTAGGTGGGACAGAATCGATCAATGCGTGAGACGCAAGTATAGCCACCGCCGCTCGCCCCCCGCAGTCTGGTTCGCTCCACCAAAGCCTGCTCCGCAACCGCCGAGATCGTCACCTGGCCCAGGTTTTATTCGCCTGTCGAAACTGGAGTATGATGTGCGATCTGCGACTCAATTCTCGGAAGAACCAATTCCTGATAGCCCCTCCCCATGAAACCAATACAGGTAGCCGTCGCGTTTCTCGCCTGGTCACTGATTGTCGGCATGGCACTCGGTGAAACGCCGACGGACCAGGGTGAAACGCCGGCCGTCCTGTCCACGTTCATCGACACCTATTGCATCGATTGCCATCGCGGCGACGATCCCGAAGGCGGTTTGGGATTGGATGCTTTGGACTTTAACCTCTCCGACCCGGAAACCGCGCGGCGTTGGATCGGTGTGCACGATCGCGTGTCTGGCGGAGAGATGCCGCCACCGGAGGAAACCCAGCCGGCCGGGGAACGATCCACAGCATTTTTGGCCGCGTTGTCGAGCCGATTGATGGAGGCAGAATCCGATCGCCGTGATGTGGTCCTACGCCGACTCAATCGCCACGAGTACCAAAACACGGTTCGGGATCTATTTCACACCGCGGTGACGATCAACGGGTTGCCGGAGGATTCGTCGACCGACGGTTTCGACACGGTCGGTGAAGGGCTGGCGGTGTCGGCCGAAGCGATGGCGGCCTACTTGGACGCGGCCGATCAAGTGCTGGACGCCGTCTTCGGAAGCGAGCAACCGCCCCAGCAGATTCGTCATGAAACGAACTTGCTGGACCAAGTCGACTGGCGGGGACGGCCGCAGTTGGACAACCAGATCGGGAAGATGTTTCGCCGCACCGAGGACGGACTGGTGATCTTTCAATCGGGTTATTGCCCCACCAACCTGGTGAATTTCGCCCGCTTGCGGGCTCCCGCCGGGACCTATCGTGGCACGCTTCGAGTCCGTGCGGTGCAAAGTGACCAACCGGTCACGCTGCGAATTTATGGGGGCGACACGATCGTCAATCGTGGTGAACGTCATCTGGTCGGCTACTACGACGTGCCGCCGGGCCGATGGACGACGATCCAGTTCACCGATCGATTGGTCGAAGCCGGGGGGACGTTCCAGCCCAAGTGCTACGGCACACGCGACACGCGCAAAGACGCCGACACCTGGTCCGAGCCGGGCATCGAGATCGGCGACATCGTGATCGAAGGCCCCTTGGAAAGCTGGCCGCCGCCCGGACGGATCCACCTGCTCGGCGAGTTGGATCTTCAAACGGCCGACCAAGACGATGCCCGCACGATCATCGGACGCTTATTGCCCCGCGCGTTTCGCCGACCGGTCCAGTCCAGCGAAGCCGATGCCTACGTCAATTTATTCGCATCGGCCGTCGCCGCCGGGCGGTCCTTTGAATCCGCCTTGCGAGTCAGTTTGAAGGCGATCCTGTGCTCACCCGACTTCCTGTTTCGTAACGAACCGGGCGCCTCGCAGATCAGCCCGCATGCGTTGGCGACGCGGCTGTCCTATTTCCTGTGCAGCACGATGCCCGATGACGAATTGACAGGGTTGGCAATCGACGGATCGCTTCGCCGGCCCGACGTGCTGCGACAGCAGGTGGAGCGGTTGCTGGACTCCCCCCGATCGTCTGCCTTTACGAAAAACTTCACCGGCCAATGGCTCGACCTGCGCGACATCGATTTCACCGAACCGGACGCGAACCTGTACCCGGAGTTTGACGAGTTGCTGCGGATCTCGATGGTGCAGGAGACCGAAATGTTTTTCGATGAAATCCTGCGAGAGAACCTCAGCCTGGTCAACTTCGTGGACTCCGACTTCACGTTTCTCAACGGTCGTCTGGCCCGTCACTATGGCATCGACGGCGTCGACGGCCAGGCGTTTCGCAAAGTTTCCTTGCCGCCTGACGGTTTGCGTGGGGGGCTGTTGACGCACGCAAGTGTTTTGAAGGTGACCGCCAATGGGACGTACACGTCGCCGGTGCTGCGCGGCGTTTGGATCCTGGAAAATATCTTGGGGCAACCCACATCACCGCCTCCGGACAACGTGGGGTCGGTCGAGCCAGACATCCGCGGCGCGACCACCATACGAGAACAACTGGCCAAACACCGGGACATCCCTTCGTGCGCCGCCTGTCATCGCCAGATTGATCCGCCGGGATTCGTGCTGGAGTGTTTCGACCCGATCGGGGGTTACCGCGATCGCTACCGAACGATGTCAACGGAAGGACAACGACCGGGGATCAAGCAGGCACCGTTCACCTACGCCTGGGTGCGTTATCGGATCGGATTGCCCGTTGATGCGACCGCACAGATGGACGACGGGCGATCGATCGACGACATCCGAGAATTCAAAAAGGTTCTCGCCGCCGCCCCCGACCAGTTGGCACGCAATCTGACCGTTAAACTGATGACGTATGCCCTGGGGCGTAAGGTCGGTTTTTCGGACCGGGCGACGGTCGACCAGATCGTGCGTCAAACGCGTCAACACGACTACGGTTTCCGCTCGCTGATCCATGCGATCGTTCAACACCCCGCCTTTCAAAAACCATGACACGATTTCAACGCAGAACGCTGCTCCGCGGTTGCGGCGTGGCGTTGGCCCTGCCGTTCTTTGAATCCACCGCTTCGGCCTCGAAGACGATCGCCCGGCGACGACGCATCGTCGCGATCGACATCGGACTGGGTCTGCATGCCCCCAACATCATCCCACAACAGGCCGGACGTGATTATGAATTGCCGACGTACCTGAAGTTGTTGGCGGAGTTTCGTGACCAATTCACCGTGATCTCCGGGGCGTCGCATCCCGAAGTCGGTGGCGGACACGCTTCTTACAAATCCTATCTGACCTGTGCCCCGCATCCCAACAGCGCGGGTTTTCGCAACACGATTTCGCTGGACCAGTTGGCGGCGGCCGAATTCGGCAGTGAAACACGCTTCGCATCGTTGTCGCTTAGCAGTTCCGGCCCGGGGCTCTCCTGGTCGCGTAGCGGCGTGGAGATCCCCACGTTGACGCGTCCGTCGGTTGTGTTTCGCAAACTGTTTCTGGCGGGCAAGGCCGATGAACAAGCACTTCAGATGCAGCGGTTGCAAGACGGACAAAGCGTTTTGGACGTCGTAATGGACCAAACGCGTCGGCTGCAACGAAGCCTGACCTCGCGCGACCGTGAAAAGCTGGACCAGTATTTCGAAGCCGTCCGCGAAGCCGAACGGCGATTGGCCAAAGCGGAAGCTTGGCAACAAAAGCCCAAGTCGACGGTCGATGTCGATCCGCCACGTGACGAGCCGGACAGCAAAAGGATCGTCCAGTGCATGCGGCTGATGTACGACGTCATGCACTTGGCGATCCAAACCGATTCGACACGCTTCCTGACCTACAACATCGCCGGGATGAACGCGGTTCCGGTCATCCCCGGTGTCGACGCCGACTATCACAACCTGTCACACCACGGCAAAGACCCAGACAAGATCGCTCAATTGACGCTGATCGAGTCGGCCTTGATCGAGGAGTTTCGCGGTTTCCTTGCCAAATTGCAGGCCAGCAGCGAGGCGGAAGGATCGCTGCTTGATTCGACCATGGTGCTGTTCGGATCGAACTTGGGAAATGCCAGCAGCCACGACACCAAGAACATGCCGATGCTGTTGGCCGGCGGCGGATTCCGTCATGGCCAACACCTGGCGTTTGACCGCAACAACAACTACCCGCTGCCCAATTTATTTGTTTCCATGCTGCAACGTTTGGGCATGGAAACCGATCGCTTCGGGACCGGGCACGGCACAATGACCGGGCTGGATCCGATCGGGTGACAACGAAGAGCAAACGCATTGAAGGATCCCAAACCCCACCCGCTTGATCCCCCGCTTCCGCGCCGCGGCCAGCCGATCCCGGCGGAATACTTCCGGGCGATCGCCGACTGCACCTACGACTGGGAAGCGTGGCACGACGCGCAGGGCGAACTGCTGTGGGTCAACCCGGCCGTCGAACGATTCACGGGCTATTCGGCCGCGGAATGTTTGCAGATGGACGACTATCCGCTGCCCTTGTTTGACCCGCAGGACCAAGCCCGGCTGGCCGGCTATTTGAAAGAGATGGCCGAGGGCAGTACAGGCAACCACATCGAGTTCAAAGTCGCACGCCGCGACGGGACCAGCCGCTGGGTCGCCGTGTCGTGGCAACCGATGACCGACCAAGCCGGCCGATCACTCGGGTTTCGCGTCAGCATCCGCGACATCGAAGACCGTCGTGCGATGCGCGAGCAACTGCGACTGCACAACGAGCATCTGGAACAACTGGTCCAGGAACGCACCGCGCAGGTGGCGGAGTTGGAAAAGCACCGCGCGAAAATGCAGCAGCTTGCCGCACTCGGTGAGTTGGCCGCCGGGGTCGCCCACGAGATCAACAATCCGTTGGCCGGTATCCGCAACGCGTTGTTATTGATCAAACGAAAACTGCCGCCGGAGATCGGGCACGCCGACAAGTTCGAAATGATCGACCGCGAGATCGATCGGATCAGCGGTATCACGCACCAGATGTACCAGCTGTACCGCCCCAGCCGACAAGCCGCCACACAGTTTTCGATTCGGCGGACGATCGACGTGGTCGTCTCACTCGCACGCCCGCTAGCGCGAAAGACCAACGTCGCCACGAAAGTCGACTGCACGACATTGCAGGCCATCGCGGGCCTGGATCCGGATGAAGTCGTGTTGCGCGAAGGCGAATTGAAACAGGTGCTGTTGAATCTGGTGCACAACGCGATTCAGGCGTCACAGCCCGGGCAATCGGTCGTGATCAGCGCCGAGACCGACGCCGACTCGCTGACCGTCACCGTCACCGACCAGGGGTGTGGGATCTCCCTCGAGCACATCGACCAGATTTTTGACCCGTTCTTCAGCACCAAGACCGAAACGGTCGGCCAAGGCATGGGGCTCGGGTTGTCGGTCACGCACAGTCTGGTCGAGGCCATGAAGGGAACGATTGATGTCGTCAGCGCCCCCGGCCAAGGCAGTCGCTTTCGCGTGCGGCTGCCGAGACGCTTGGACGACAAGACCTAGTGCTTTGTCAATTGCGCTTGCGCGAACCGGCTGATGTCAAATGTATATCAGCCGTTTGGCGCTAGCCTACGGGCCCATACATGATGAAAACGACGCTTGACTTAGCGGGGTAGGGCGAACGCCTGCACACCAACACCTGGGTCCATGCCATTCATTGGTGCCTCCCTTTTCGCCGCCTGACGCGTTCCGGTTTTCGTGAGTTCCGCTAAGATTCGTTGATGAGCCAGCCCAAACATCGCATCCTGATCGCCGACGACGAACCGCTGTATCGCAACACGACGGCCGAACTACTTCGCGACGAAGGGTACGAATGCGTCTGCGTGGAAAATGCCGATGACGCGATCACCGTCCTGGCAGAACATGCGTTTGATCTGATCCTGACGGACCTGAACATGCCCGGCAACTTCCAGCTGGAGCTTCTGAAACAGGGGCGAACGACCTATTCGCATGTTCCGATGATCGTCGTGACCGGTGTGCCCTCGGTCCCGAGTGCGATCGAGAGTGTTCGTCTTGGGATCGCCGACTACCTGCTGAAACCCGTCAAGTTCGACGAACTGTTGGCGGCGATCGACCGGGCCATCCGCGGGCGACCGGCTACGCCCACGCCATCGGCCGGTACCGTCAGTGCCGCCGAGTCAAACACACGCGGCGGCACCATCATCGGCCAAAGTGCTCCGATGCTGGAAGTCCTGGACATCGTCGACCGCGTCGCGGCAAGCAACACCAACGTGCTGATCACCGGTGAAAGCGGAACCGGCAAGGAGGTCATTGCCAAGGCGATTCACGATGGAAGCGGCCGCCGCGAACACGCGTTTCAAATCGTTGATTGCACCGCGATCCCGGAATCGTTGTTCGAGTCCGTCTTATTCGGTCACGTCAAGGGATCCTTTACCGGAGCGATCAAAGACCAACAGGGATTGCTGCGTCACTGCGACGGGGGGACGGCATTCTTTGACGAACTCGGCGAGTTACCGGCCGCCTCGCAGGCGAAATTGTTGCGGGTGATCCAAGAACAAACCTTCACACCGGTCGGTGAAAACAAATCGATCAAAGTCGACACGCGTTTCATCGGCGCGACCAACCGCGATCTGCACGCCGAAGTCGACGCGGGACGGTTTCGCCAAGACTTGTATTATCGGCTGGCTGTGATTCACATCGAATTGAGCCCGCTGCGTCAGCGGGGCAACGACGTTCTGCTGCTGGCCGAGCATTTTTTGAAACAATTGCGGCCCAAGGGATCGACCCTGAACCGTTTCTCTGCCGAAACACTGGAGTGCTTTCGACGCTACCACTGGCCGGGAAACATTCGCGAACTTCGCAACGTCGTCGAACGCGCCGTGACCCTGGCCCGCGGTGATCAGATCGAAGTCGCGGACCTGCCTGCTCAGATCCTTGATTGTGAACCGTCGCTGACCGGTGAAGCTGAGTTGGCCGAAATCTCCCGCGATGAAGCCCTCGATCATGCCGATCGGGCTTATCTATCTGCGCTGCTGAAAAAACACGAAGGCGTCATCGCCAGGGCGGCGCGACAGGCCGGGCTGTCACGCCAGGGGTTGAACAAGTTGCTCAAGCGACACCAGATCAGCGCCGACGAGTTTCGCTAGTGCCGCGTTTTTTTGGTATCTCATAGGTATCAAGCGATGAAGCAACCCTCCCTTCCAGTGCGTTGGTGTCTACACAAATCGGTCCGCAATTTAGAGCATGGCTCCCCTCTCCCTAAAACAGATCGCGCAAACAGAATTTGATCGCGGAAGGATGATGACCGCGATCGGTTTTGGGGAGAGGGGAGCCATTGTACGTTGTGTTGACTGTACGTTGTGTTGACATCAATGCTTCCAAAGTGGGTTTCGTCTTAACTTGATGCCTATGGGGTCGAGCGCAGCGAGGGGAGGGTGTCTTCTATGGCTTCGCATTTTCTGTACCTGTCCGCTTTTCGATTGGCTGTGAAAACAAACGCGCCTCATTGATCTGCCGCAACCGGCGCGATCTCTCGAATCGCCGTGCCCGCGCGGGCGAATGAAATCCCTTGCTGGCCCTCGGTGTCAATCATGACGGCTTCGATGATCGGTTCTGAAACGCGTTGTTGGGCCACCCAATCGACCAGGAAGTTCGCGCCACTGCCGCCCGAACTGTCATCTCGCTCGATCAAGAACTCCGTCGTTCCCAGCGGCGCCAGTGTGAGCGGTTGCTTCAGGTACGACTTCACCTGCTGTCCCCGTGTGTCAAAATAACGCACGCTGCGGACGACGATTTCACGTTCGTCACTCGTGTTGCGAATACTCAGCGTGATCGTCAACAAATGCGGGTTCCCGTCCTCGTGATACACGTGGGAATACGCCGGGACGTAGACGACTTGCCCGGACGTGGCCGCCAGCGGAACTTGTTCCGCATCGTCGACGTCAGCAATCGAACCGTTTGGTTGGGGGAATTGGTAACGCAGCGAATCCTCAAATTGATCCATGCGTTTGCCCATGTACACCGCATAGAGCAACAGCGGCAGAAAAAACACCACGACGGCCACGCCGATGAAGACCTTGAATTGGAACATGAAGGAGTCGACTTCTTCGGCGGTGATCTTCTTGGACATGCTATCGGCGTTTGATGCGATGGAATGGTTTTTCGTCGGACGTCTTGTGTCGGAAATGGATCTTCCGGTGGCGGACAGGAGCTCGGTTTGGCGATCTCCGCAAATCACGGCGTTTGTTTCCGTTGCAAGACAGACTCGCCCTGTTCCAATTCGATAACACTGAGGTATAAGATGATCCCGATGATTCGGCAACTAGGTTTCGGTTGCGTCGTTCTCTCGCTGGCAATCGCGGTTCCGGCGATGGCCCAATCGCAGACGCCGAAGGGCGTGGAAATGGCCAAGCGGGCGCTCGCCGAGGGAGAAACGGCCAAGGACTTCCGGTTGCAAGCGATTGCCGGCGAGCTGTCGGGCCCCGTGCAGCTGAGCCGGGTGAATGCGAAGGGCCCGGTCGTGATCGTCGTCTTGCGCGGATTTCCAGGGTCGCAATGTCCCGCGTGCACCGCCCAGGTCGGCGACTTTGTCAAGAACGCCGAACGATTTGCGGCCAAAAACGCGCGGGTTCTGCTGATCTATCCCGGTCCGCGATCGCAGCTGGACCGGCATGCCGACGATTTCCTGCATGGCACGACGTTGCCCCAACCGCTAACCTTCCTGCTTGATCCGGGCTATTCGTTTACCGATGCCTACGGATTGCGATGGGACGCTCCGAACGAGACGGCGTATCCGTCGACGATCGTCCTGGATGAATCGGGCAAGATCACTTACGTCAAGATCAGCGAAACACACCGCGGTCGATCAACGGCCGACGAGATACTAAAAACCCTATAGCGTCATTATTCATGGCATGGATCTATTTGCTGATCGCCGGCTGTTTAGAAATCGGCTGGGCGATCGGATTAAAGTACACCGATGGCTGGTCACGTTTTTGGCCCAGTCTGGCGACCATCGTGACGATGGTCGCCAGCTTCTATTGCTTGGCGCTCGCGGTCAAAGAAATTCCGATCGGTACCAGCTACGCGATCTGGACCGGGATCGGTGCGGTCGGCACGGCCACCTTGGGAATCGTGCTGTTCGCCGAACCCGCGTCCGCAACGCGGATCGCGTGCATGGGATTGATCGTCGCCGGAATCGTGGGCTTGAAATTGGCGTAGGCCGGTAAGGAGGCACTACGAAGGGCACGCGGCGATGCCGTCACGTTCGGGTTGGTACAACAATTCTTCGACGCGCCAGCAGCCCTTTCCGCTGGGCACCTTCCAACGCACCAAATCGCCGACGCGATAGCCCAAGATCGCCGTCCCCAGCGGGGCCAGGATCGATAGCTTGCTGTCCACAATGTTGGCTTCGTCTGGATACACCAACGTGAACGTTTCGACTTCGTCGGTCTTCATGTCCTTTAGCCGAACGATCGAGTTCATCGTGATCACGTCGCCGGGAACCTCCTCCGGGGCGACGATCGACGCGCGGTCCAGTTCACCACGCAGGTCGTTCAGGTAGGGCTTGTTGCGAAACACCGCCGCCAACGTGCTTTTGAACAAGTCCTCCAGACGTTCACGATCTTTGTTGGTGATGATGATTCTTTTCTTGGGCATGACGATAATGATCTCGACAGAAAGGGATGGGGGAAACCTGCATTGGTCGGCAGACCAGTGGCTCGCTGGACAGTTCCAGTTTGACGTAGGGACGCGTGTTAGAGCGTGGAAAGCGCTGAGGACCAGCCTTCTGGCGAAGGCTGCTACAGTTGCACAGCGATTCCCGATGTCTCTCGAACAACGTGGCGCTGTCCGACTACGCGAGCGTCCTCAGCAAGATCGCAAGACAAAACAATGCGATCAAAGCGAGTTGTCCGAACAACATCTGGTGACGCGGCTCGATGGCGAAAGGTTCGTCGGTCGGCGGCCGATCGCCCCGCAGATCGTCAACTCGTGTGTGATCCCTCCGCGTGTAGACGACGGACTCGTGACGAACCGATTTTTCTGGGTTGCGCATCAACATCGTTTTGACTTCCGGCAATAAGGAAAGACGAGGCACCATCGTGGCATCACATGAGTGAGAAGCAATCGCTATGCCAATCACGGTCTCCCGCTCACCCGGAAAACTCCGGACGTCGTTTACAATTCAACGTAGCGACCTTCGCCAGAAGGCTGGTCCCCAGCGCTTTCCACGCTCTGGCGAGCGTCGCGACATTCGAGCGGCGCAAGCCAGCTATCCTGCATCGAGGTCCTGCGAGCGGTCGCCCGCAACCGCCTCCCGCAGACGTTCCAACACTTCGGTCGGGCTCAGCCCCTGATGGATGCACACGTAGCGCAGCGACTTGCCGGCGCAACTGGTGTCCAACCGCATCGCGTTAAACACGCGCGTCGTTTCCGGATGCTCAATGATCCATTCGGGGATGCTGGTGTCGAGATCACAATTCATCAACGGATTGTAGCACGACCACGGGAGAATCCGGACGCCTCGAATTTCGAGTCACGTACCGGAAACCGGGGTTTCCGCTTCGTCAACTGGAGTTGACGGATTTGCCCTCTCCAACCGCGATCCATCCGGGATCGACGCCACTGGCCCGTCGCTTGCACGTGTGTTGCGATTGACCCACACCGAGGCAACGACAATGTTTCACGCACTCATCGCCAACACACATTCCAAATCCAAACCGCCGAATCCGGCGGTGACCGCGACGCCATCTTTTGATCCGGCGACGACACGCACGAGTTTCGAATCCGAGGATCGCAACGATCGCCTGCTCAGCCAAGAGGAGCGGCGCATCGTGATGTGGTTGCTGCCGCTACTGATCTTATCGATTTCCCCTCCGATCCTGCTGGTCGTTTTGCATTGGTTCTTCCCGCACGTGATGTTGCTGGACACCGTCCAGGGGCCATGACCCGTATCGATTCAGCTTGCCCCAAAGATTTTTCGCCAGAATCCTTGGCTTCGTGAAATGATCTCGCATCAGGTCGTCTTTCTTTGGCAATGGCGTCAGCCATGACGCCAACGACTTCACCCCCAAGACCAAGGACAAGACGATGAACATTGCCAAGAAGATCACTTTGGGCCTGCTGATGATCGCTCCCGCCGCCGCGGCACGAGCGGAGTATCCGATTCACAGCCCGTCGCCACGATCGATTCACCGCACGGTTCAATCCGTTCCGGCCTATCGGCTGGCCCGGCCCCAGATCACCACCGGCACCCGCATCACGATGTTCGCCAACTTTTTGCAACAAGATCCCGGCGTCGTGTTGCTGGAAATCGGCGGCACCACGACCCGTTGCGAATTGCTCGAGTGGTGTTCCAGCTCGGTCACCGTGCAACTGCCCAGTTTTGGCGTCGCGGGCCCCCAAGATGCTGGGATCCGGATCGTGCTTCCCAATGGCCGAGTGGCGAAATCCGTGTCCGTGATGCTGGTCCCCCAGCCCAGCATGATCGTTCACGAGGAAACGATTCCCCAGCCGATGCCCACCGCAGACACGCCGAAGCCGGCGATCTACGCCGATTCGGAAGAGTAGTGTCAGCCGAAACGCTCGGTTTTGCCCTCGTTCCAAGGCTCCGCCTTGAAACGCACTGCAGGTGTGGCTCCCGCCACACACACACTCCGCGCAACCAGAGGCGGAGCCTCTGGAAATCCCCGTTCCCAGGCGGAGCCCGGGAACGAGGCATGAAACCGAACCATCAAGAATGAGCGAATGCCTTACCGGCATCCGCTTTTCTGGTGTCTCTCGTTATCCCTCGTTGCCCCTCGTTCCAAGGCTCCGCCTTGGAACGCACTGCAGGTGTGGCTCCCGCCACACACACACTCCGCGCAACCAGAGGCGGAGCCTCTGGAAATCCCCGTTCCCAGGCGGAGCCCGGGAACGAGGCGTGAAACCGAACCATCACGAAAGAGCGGATGCCTTACCGGCATCCGCTTTTCTGGTGTCTCTCGTTATCCCTCGTTGCCCCTCGTTCCAAGGCTCCGCCTTGGAACGCACTGCAGGTGTGGCTCCAGCCACACACACACTCCGTGCAACCAGAGGCGGAGCCTCTGAAAATGCCCGTTCCCAGGCGGAGCCCGGGAACGAGGCGTGAAACCGAACCATCACGAAAGAGCGGATGCCGAAATTCTTTTCCATTTGCTGAAACACTCAGACCGCATCCCGTC
This sequence comes from Stieleria maiorica, assembly GCF_008035925.1. Taxonomy (NCBI): domain Bacteria; kingdom Pseudomonadati; phylum Planctomycetota; class Planctomycetia; order Pirellulales; family Pirellulaceae; genus Stieleria; species Stieleria maiorica. The sequence goes on along the minus strand of NZ_CP036264.1, from coordinate 6,841,537 downwards.
TTTCCCTTGCATCGGCCGCTGAGCCAATTGTCACATTTCCACCCCGTTTTCGAGGACCTAGCAGATGAATCTCACCGTCAAAACCACCTTCGCCGCTTTGTTGATGACCGCCGGAATGATCGGATCGGCCCATGCCGACCAGCCGACCGATGGCTACTCGACGCTGGCCGATTGGACCCGGCAAATCTCTCGGGCGATGGAGCGCCCCGTTCAGTCCCAACCGGCCTATTCGCTGAGCCGACCGGAAGTGGTCAGCGGGACTCGGATGACCGTCTTTGCGGGATTCCTGGAACACCAGACGGGCGTGGTTCTGTTGGAGGTCGGTGGCACCGTCGCCCAGTGCCGAATCGTTGATTGGCGATCGAATTCGGTCACGTTCTACCTTCCCATGCTGGGCATGGCAGGAGGGCGTGATGCGAAGCTTCGAGTCGTCAAACCCGGCGGTCGCATCGCCAAAACGCTCGACGTCCGGCTGGTGCCACAACCGGAGATCGTGATCCACGGTGAAACGGTGGGCCAACCGGGCCCCGTCGCGGGATACGTCGGCGTGGCGACCTACGCCGGACACTGAACCGACCACCAGACCGCCAGACGATCGAGACCGCCAACGGGACCGTTGGCGGTTTTTTGCTGCGCACCGAACGAAAAGAAATTTCAAAAAGAGTGAAACGAAACCGGTCGCAAACGTCTTTCTTTGATAACCGCGTCACAACGACGCTCGAATCGAAACGACACCCAATGAGAAAACACAATGACCAGCCCACAAAAAATCGCTTTGACCGTCCTGATGTTCCTCCCGGGCGCTGCTGCCTTGGGGGAGTCTCCCCAGCCGAGCAGCGGCCCCACGGCCGTCTACCGCATGGTGCAATCTGCTCCGGCCTATCAGCTGCGTCGACCGCAAATCACCACCGGTGCCCGCATCAGCCTGTTCGCCAATTTCCTCCAGCACGATCCGGGCGTGGTTCTGCTGGACGTCGCGGGCACGACCTCCCAGTGTGACGTGCTGCAATGGAAGCCGAATTCGGTCACCGTGCAGCTGCCTCGATTGGGACTGGACGCACCGACCGACGCGAGGTTGCGGATCGTCAAACCCGACGGTCGTGTCGCCAAAACCATGGCGGTTCAACTGATCGCACAACCCGAAATCGTCGTGCATCAAGAAACGATCGCCCAACCGATGCCTGCCGTGGGAAGCGCCGAATCGGCCGTGTACGCCCAGCCCACCAGCGGCGGGATCACGTTCTACAGCGAATGATCCATCGCATACACGACAACCCTCCGACAAGGGCATCACAAACGTGATGCCCTTTTATTGTTTACTGAAACACTTTCACACAAACGCGTCTTTATCGAGCAGTGGCCAATCGGCCGAGACATTTCAAGACTCGATAAAAAGGTGTGTTGTGATGAACGAGCTCCTAAAACCTCCCTGGCTGGCCCTGCTGCTTTCTGCAGGAATCGTTGGCATGGCCAATGCGGGGCATCCCTGTGTGCGGCGACCGTGCGTCCGACTTCCCTGCCGCCCGCTTCCAACCGCTTGTGTCAATTGCTCTCGAACGCCCTGCGTGTGCATCTTCGTTGCTCCGGCGAATTCGCGATTGGCGCTGAAGGTGGATGTGACCGTGTTGCACGACACTCGACCGAGTCGTCTCAATGCGCCGCTCAACACACCCATCGACGGGGATTCGTCGCAGCATGGCTCCGGTGCCGGCGTGTTGCAAAATCCGGTGGGCCCCGATGGCTGCAGACCGAATCTCCCGTCCCCGGACTCGTCTTGGGATGGACGGAGCATTCCGGGGCCTTCGTGGCATGTGCCGCTCGGGCGACCCGACGTCGTCAGCGGGGCGCGAATGACGGTGCTGGCGAACTATCTCCAGCACGTGCCGGGGACGGTCCACTTGATCGTGGCCGGCACCACGTCATCGTGTCGCATCGCCGCCTGGAGCGACACCTCGGTCACCGTTGACCTGCCGAATCTGGGTCTGCGAGGGACGATGGATGCGGTGATTCGAGTGGTCCGGCCCGACGGACGCGTCGCCAAAACGGTCCCCGTGAATCTGATTCCGGCACCGACCGTGATCATGCACCACGGGGACGCGGTGCAACGGGTTTCGCACACCGTCGGGGCAGGGATCTACGCCGACTGATCACAGAAAGCCGCGATTTTCAAAGCCGCCGGCGCTGCCGGTGGCTGCGTGAAAATGACGCGGACGTGATTCGACCAAAACATCGAAACGCTCCGGCTATACTATCGAGAACCACCCCAGAAGACCTGCCCCATCATGCTTCGAATCCACCCGCTGTTTCTCGCACTGCTACCGGCGTTGCTGCCGGTCGTGACGTCGGCCCAACAACCAATCGAATCGACAGGGCGCTTGCACGCGATCCTGATCGGCGTGGACGATTACTATCGATCAACCGGTTTGAATTACGCCGGTTCGGACGTCCGATTGCTCAAGGAGACGCTGCAAACGCATTGCCGATGTGACAGCGTCTACGTGATGACGCAGCAGGGTTCGCCGCGGGACCAACCCGATTTTGCCAAGGTGCTCGGCGCCCTGCGAGACGAATTGCATCTGGCCAACAATGGCAACTACGACTCGCTGCTGGTTTTTTTCGCCGGGCACGGTTTGATTCATCCCGACGACGGCAGTCTGTTCCTTGCCCCCGGCGATTTTATTCCCGGCTTGGAGAAACAAACCTGCATCCCGATCGCCCTGGTCCGCGAGTTGTTGGCCCACTGCGATCACATCCGACGCAAAATACTGATCCTGGACAGCTGCCACGCCGGATCGAAAACCGACGACCGAGAGGAGTTGCGGTCTCAGCCCACCGGCGGCGATATCGCCCGGCAACTTGGAAACCCCGGCGGGTTGATCACGTTTGCCAGCTGCCGCAGCGAGCAGTCCAGTATCGAATGGCCACAACGACGACACGGACTGGTGACGTTTTGGATGTGTGTCGGACTGAGCGGATGGGCCGACCAAGAAATCGATGGCCGGCGAGACGGACAAATCCAGGTTGGGGAACTTCACCAGTTCGTCAGCGAAATGGTCGCGTCAACGCTCGACCTGTTCGCATTGCGAAAAGGTGTGCGTCATCCACAACAGCCCGACCTGATCGCCCCGGCATCGGAGCACCAAACGGTGATCGCTTCGGTCGACCATGATTCCGATTCCCAAGCGATCACGTCCTCGCTCGAAAAAGCCTCGCGCCTGATTAAGCTACTCCGGCCCGAAGACGCGATCGTAGAACTTGAGAATGCGATGAAACTGAAACCTTGGGATCCCGAGATTTGTGCTTGGAAGGCGAAGGCCCATCTGCATTTTTATGAAAAATCGAAACGAAGCGAACACCTGGAGACAGCGTTGGCGGATCTGGACACCGCGATCTTGCTGACCGAGTACCTGATCGAAAACCGAGGACGCCGCGAACTTTCATCGGATCTTCGGCAATACGAGATCCGACGCGAAGTGCTGATCGCCGATTATCCGAGGGTTGCACGATGATCCGGTCAGCCGCGTCAAAGTTTCTGGCTTGTTGCATCGTCGCCACCTTCCTAAGTGGCGGCGGTGCGTTCCGCGGCTGCCTGGCCGACGACTTGCGTTTGTGCCTGATCGATGCAGCCGATCGCGACGCCGCGGCGGACGATTTAAGTGTATCGCTCGTCCGTTCCTTCAGCCGCTGTGGTTTTTCCGTCGTTCGAGAATCCGTGCCGCGACGACTAGCTCGACAAGCGATGTCGGCCGAACGATTCGTAATTTATGTCCGAGGCCACGTGGCGATCAGCGAGGCAGACTGCCATCTCCACACCGATCAAACAGGAACCACCGTCTCGCTGGGCGAAATCGTCCGCTTGCTCAATCGCGTCGATCCGCCACCGAAACATGTGATCATTGTGGGCGACCTGAAATCCGACACCGATGCGGCAGAGCTTTACACCTGTTTGTCCACGTTGGTTTCTCGATCTGCTGTACCGATCGATTTTGTTGCACCACTAACCTCAGGCGACGATCAAGACGTGGGTCGGTCGGCGATGGAAACGCTCCACCGCGCCACCACTTCGCTGCGACTGCCCGATGCAGACGGGAACGGGGAACTGTCGGTCGGCGAACTCGTACGGTTTTTCGTCGCCGAGTCTGGAAGCCCGGAAAGGATTCTCAGCGTCGCATCGCCGACATCGTCCGACAACCGAACGGTGATTCGATACCAGACCGCCGACCTGGAACACGCGTTGGAAGACATCGCCGACGAAGTTGCGCGATATTGCCATCACGCTTCGATCGATCATGTCGTCGTGCTGCCGTTTCTATTGGCGGCCGGGAACGAGGTTCGGTCCAGCCAGCTGGGACGCTACTTGTCCGACCGTGTCCGGCGCCACCTTGTTTACAAGCATCATCTCGATGCCTGTCCGGAAGAACGTGAGGTGATCGAAACCCTTCGAACCTCGCGAATCCGCACCCGCGAAATCGTCCGTCGCGCCGGAGAGGTTTCCCAGGCACTGCTACCTGAATCCCAAGACCGCGGCGTGGTCGTGTTCGGACGGATCGGCGGTCTCGTTCCATCGGGCGCAGACTTCACCGGAATTCACGGGCTGCAACTGCGACTGGTCACACTCTCACACGGGAAACCGCAACGGGCACTGCAATTGGATGTCGATTCGATCCGGCTGAAGCCCGGACACTCGGACATGGTTTCCCCGCGCCAGCGGATTGCGATGTCGCGTCTGGAAGGTCTGAATGATGACTCGCTGGCCGTGCATCCGATGACCGATCCGTCCTTTCGACCCCGCATCTACCTGGCGGTCGACGGAAAACGTGTCGACCACGAGTACATCAACCAGGATTCTCGCATGTCGGTCCGCGTGGATCCGAACACCAGCTACGAGATCGTCGTCGACAACCAAGGCGGTGAGGCGTTTTTTCTGCGGTTGTTGGTCGATGGAAAAAACACGATTCCCGAGCGACCCTATGACAACTCGTTCGGCAGCAGCACCGAGCGACGCCCGGGCATCCTGGTCAGTCTGCCGGAGGCGAGATGTTGGTACGTGGCTAAGAACGCGATTCATACCTTCAAGGGATTTTACAATGACGTCGACAGCGGCAGCGGCCAAGCGGTCGCGTACGGGTTTCGGGTCACCGACCAATTGGACGACGACGCCTACGACAACTTGGACACCGGCGTGATCACCGCCGCGATCTACAAACCGGTTGCCAAATCCAGGTCGTCGATGGGGGCGATTCCCCAGTTCGCGACCGAACTGGGGCAACGAATCGAGGCACCGATCGCTCCCTACCAAGGCGAACAAGCTCCCCAGGATGAACCGTCGGATATCGTTTATATTGACTATGGGTTTTGAGGTCGTTTCATCGTTTCCAGCATCATGCATTTCAACACTCCATTAAAGCGTCTCTTTGGGCGTCCCACCTTTTGTGCGTGGATCATCATCACATTGGCGGCCATCGTCGCCGGGTTTGATGGCACAGCGGTCCAGGCACAAACCCGCCATGCGATCGTCTTTGCACCGGGGCAATACCCATCGCTGCCGGGCGCGACCTACCATGCTCTCGCCGCCAAGGGACTTCCGCGACAGCTGGAACGCTGTGGTTTCCAGCGTCAGCAGATGCGGATCCTGACCGGCCCCGCAGCGACCCAAAAAGGCCTCGACGACGCGATCGAAGATGCGATCTTGTCGGTTTCCCCGGGGGACATTGTGGTGCTGATCGCCCAGTCGTACGGCATTCATTCCGGCGGAGCGGATTATCTGGCAAGTTACGCGACCGAACTGGCTGCCGACGGAAGCATCGCCGGCGAAGCGATCGACGTTGCGGCGTTGGTTCGCAATCTGGCGGACATCACCGACACCCAACAAATGATCCTGATCGATGGGCATAGCCACGGCGTGGGGATTCCGGAGGAAGCGGCGGCCAGATTCGGCCGCGCGTTGCCGGTCCCTGCGGCCGGTCAAGTGATCGCCGTGGGTCGCGAAGGCAAATTGATCACTCGTGGCAAAGTGACATTGACCGCGTTCAGTTGGTCCTTGTTCGACGGCCTTGACTCACACGCCGATCGGGATCGCAGCGGAACCGTCTCGGCGCAGGAATTGACGCGTTATGCATCGGACTTTGCCGCCGATGCCCGTGTTTCGGCTCCTCGGATCGCCGGCAAACTGTCCGGCAATGAAAGTCTGTTTCTGGTGACGTCGCCGGAACAAACACGCTATGCCGATCAACTGAACCTGCAGGCACGGCGTCTGGCCGCCGAGGCCATGCAAGCCTTGCACTTGGAACTCGATGCAAAGGCGGCAATCAATCTTCTTGACCGAGCCAAACGGCTCTGCCGCGACGACCAAATCGAAGCGTCGATCGACGACTCCCTGCTCTCGGCCGACGTCTTGTACCGAGGGTTTGACGCGGTCTTTGCCCCATCGGTCAAACCTGAGCGATCGTGGCAATTGATCATCGAAAAACCCACCCGGTTCTATGTCGCGTTGAATCCCGTTCCCGTGGCAACCTTGGAGATCGGGACGGTGGTCCGGATCGACCGCAGACAAGGCACCTGGCTGGAGGTCGAATCGGTTCGCCGTCCCGTGGTCGATGGCGGAACGTTGCGTTTTGCCGATGTGAGCCTGCCCCCGGATGGATTTGTGCGGACGAGCGATTTCCGCGGGGCCAGCTCGCAAGTCGTTCCCAGTGAATACCTGAAGAACCAACTGGTCAGGATCCAATCGCCCGCCGGGACACTCGGTACCAATGCGTCAGAAGAATAAGATGACTCGCCCCACCACATCCATCGGAAACGAAGTCATGCGAATAATTACCTTCACCTTTGCGTTCAGCTGCATTGTCGCACTGCCCCACGTTCCGGCCGATGCCCAGTGGCAAGGGATCGCGCGGGGGATCGCCCAGCAAGCGATGTCCAACGCGCAGCCGCGTCCGAGTTCCTATCGACCGCAGACGACCAGTCGCCCCGTGACGCCGTCACAAACGATCAATCGGCAGGGAACGACCGCATCGACGTCTCCGGCGTCGTCGGGGCGTGGGACGACCGGCGCCACAAATCAGCCATCTCAATCGGCGGCCCCCACGAAGTATTCTGCGTTGATCGTCGCCACGCGGGACTATTCCCAGGCCGGCGAACTGCCCTCGCTCTCAGGAACCAACCGCGACGCCGAACTGATCGCCGCGGCGCTCCGCCGGGGTGGTTACAACGAAGACGACATCACGTTGATCTACGACGATGCGCAATCCGAATCGCTGCGTCCGACCAGCGTGAACATCGAAAAACAGTTCTTCGAGTTCCTTTCCCGAGCCGATGCCGGCGTCGCAACGATCTTCTTTATCGGCCACGGCATCACGCACGAGGGTAAGAGCTACTACTGCGCGCAAGACACCAACGACGACTCTCTGGCCGACCCCAACCCGGATGCCGCCGGTCTGATTTCGATCAACGCCCTGGCCAACGTCTTCGCCAAACCCGCCAACTGTGCCGCGGAAAACAAATTGATCGTCGTCGATGCCTGCCGAAACGCCGCGTCGGACCAGTATCGCGGACTGGTGTCGTCGCTTTCCACGATCGAAGACGTCGCCGATGATGTCTGGATTCTCAGCAGTTGCAGCGAAGGCCAACGATCGTGGATCAGCAATGAGATCGTCCAGGGCGAACGGCACCCCGTCTTCACCTACTATTTGGCACAGGGTTTGGAAGGCGCCGCCGACCTGTTGGGCGATCATGACGGACGGGTCGGACTGTTCGAATTGTTCACCTATGCGTTTGTCAAGACAAGCGAAACGGTCGACGCCTTCGAGACAAAACCGGGAACCCGACCCATCCGCCAAACGCCAGAACTGTTCGGACTGGCACCGCCGTTCGAACTGGCCACGGTCAGTAACTTGGTCGCACGCCGCACGCTGACCACCGGCGACATGCAAGCCGAAGCAAGACGCTCGGCCGATCAGATCGCCGATGACATGCTTGTTAACCTGCGAATGTCCGAAGCCTTGTTTCGACAACAAATCTCCGTCGATCGATCGGACGAAGAGTTCGCACGGTTGCAAAATACACAGCGCGGGTATCTGAACTACTTGCTAGGAAATCGAATCCGGGCGGCGTTGGAAATCAACGCCGACTGTCGGCTCGCGCACTTGGCTCGTGGCATCACCTATCGACAAGCCGGCCTGTTCGCCGAAGCATTGGACGGATTCAATCGTGGCGATGAGAACTTTAACTTGTTCGTCGTTTCCGATGACCAGAGTTTGAACCGACACTTCGTCAGCGATGACCAGGGGAATCGCCTGGTCGACGCCAATGGGGTTCCCGTCCCGAAAATCAAACGTGAGACCGACGTGACACGAGTGGAGGTGTTCGGCGAACCGGGAAGCGGTCCGGCGGCCACGATCGCGCGCGAATCCAAAATCAAAATCGTTGACGTCCGTGATGTCGATGGCCAGCAATGGTTGCGTTTTGATTCGCTCAACGATGAACCGATCGGTCCCTATTGGATCAGCCGCGACCTGGTCCACTGGCTGCCCGACGCCGTCGACGTCTACACGCCCAGCACCGTGATGCGACCGATGGGCGCAAGCGTCTCCGGGGTCGCCAATCGGTTTGATTACGCGGCCAATCAAATGTCTCAGTTGGCTGATAATCTGGAACTCCCGGCACGCGGGCTCGAGCAAATCGCTGTACCACTGAGGGTACCGGGACAGCAGATTCGCGCCGCCGGCCGAAATCTCGGCCAGGGGATCGACCAGTTCAACTCCGGGATGTCCAGGGCGTCTGGGCTGTTGAATTCGATTCCCGGAGTCTACGTCCCTTCGTTCGGCATTCCCAACTACCCGCGACGGATGGCGGACACAGCCGCTTACTACGCGGACATTCCGGCGTCGATTGCGTCGGTCGCTGCCGGCAAGGCCCGGATTCCGGCGGGCTACGTCCGCCGTGGCGGCAGCTATGTCCAGATGCCTTCCAACTACATCCACCGCGTTCAAGGCTGGTCCGGCCAGGCGGTCAAGTACGAATCGGGGCATCGTGAACAGGTCAAGATGGAGCAGAAACGCAAGAAGCTGGAAAACAACGGGCACCTCGGCCCCGTCAAAGCGACGCCGATCCGAATCGCCGAATTGCCCTGGTTGTTCGACCGCGACTCGGAGGACGAAAAAGAAAACAAAAAGTCCACAGATTCCTGAAACGATTCGCGTTGCGTCTGTCTTTCACTCGTTGGACAACGCCACGTTGTCCAGCAAGAGAACGTCGCCGCCATTGGGGGGCGTCGTAATGGACACACGCTTTTGGAAATGAAATGGCAACCCAACACTTCTCACGAATTCTGATCGGTTTGCTCGCGACGCTCTGGAGCGTCCCGTGCCGGGCGGATCGGGCCGGAAATCTGATCAGCGAGATCAACGACAAGGCGGCGTCGGTCGCCCGCGAACTGCAACAACAGGGATCGCGAGTCGTCGGCGTCTTGAAGTTCGAGGTTCGCGACCAGCACCGGAGGTCGGTCCGCGGCGACGATACGCTCAGCAGCGAATGCGGCGACTGGTTGGAAACCGCCTTGCGACGGTACTCCTCCGATGGCAACTTGCAGATCGTCGAAAACGCCAGCGATGTGGCCAGCAAAACGGCCGGGGCGAATCACCGTTCCGAAGCCGGACGGCAACGGTTGTTCGCGGCAAACTATCGCTTACCCGATGGGCAACCGGTCAAGGTGGACACGTTCGTGACCGGCCGCATCGTCGTTCGGCAAGACTTGGCCAGCGTCCGTGTGATCCTGCAATCGGTCCACGATCGCCGCCAGCGCCCCCTGTATTCGCTGGACGATTTTGACGCCAACACCAAGATGTGCATTCTGAATCAGTTGGGCGTGCCCTACCACATTCGTGACAGCGGATCGGCCGACCAGGTGCATTTGAACGCCCTGGAAACGCTCCGTGATCCCGAACGCAACCATCCTGCGAAACGCAATCCGCTGATCTCCTTTGAAGTGTTCTATGACGGAAACCCCGTGCCGCCGCGGATCGTCGATGGTATGGCCGTGCTGCCCGAACCGCGACAAGGCCAACACGTTTGGCTGAAATTGAAACGTCTGGACCAATCCGACAGAACCTTTGCGGCGGTCGTCAAAGTCAACGGCGAGAACGTGTTGTGGCGAAAACGCCTGGTCGATTTCGCGGGTCCCAAGTACGTGCTACACAAAGGCGACCCCGCCATCATGATCAAAGGGTTTCAGAAAGATGACGGCCAAGCCGACGCGTTCCAGATCGCCTCGGCCGCACGATCGCGTGAACTGGAATCGGTTTACGGCGCGGATGTCGGCACGATCTCGATCACGGTTTTCCAGCAGGGCGAACCGGAAGATGCGATCGCCCCTGAACTTCAAAGCCTGGCGATCGGCCAAGCGGACAGCGAATCCGCCACGATCACGCCGGACAAGTACGTCACCCGCGGCGTCATCCAGGCTGGATCGCGCGCCACCACCCAACGCGTCCGCCTGGTCGACCCGATCCCCTGGGACCCGACGCCCATTCTGTCCTGCGTCTTGCATTATTACCAACCCGGCGACAGGTAATCACTGGGAGAGATGCGATCAGCGGATGGTTGTACGACGTCCTTTCTAGGTCGTCGCATCGAGTCCCACGGACGACGGCCCGGAAGGGCCATCGTACTCACAAACACGATCGTCCTGAGCTAGTCGCCGAAAGGCTAGACACCAACGCTCACACTGTTTCTGCCTAGTACTCCAGCGCGCGAATCGATCCGTCCTCGCAACCGACGAACAACCGTGATCCGGCGTCATCGGCCGCGATCGCCGTCGGTGCTTTGCCGGACACGGGGATCGACCCTCGCTGTGTCATCGTCGGCCGGGTCCGTGGATCCCAAAACCGCAGTCGCCCCGGTTCTTCCGACGAGACCAATGTGTGGCTTCGGTCGACAAAGGCCAGTGACGTGATGTACGTGTTTTGCTCTGACGTGGAACGCGAGATCACGTTGCCGTCGAAATCCGACAAGATCAATTGCCCCGAGTCGTTCGCCACGGCAATCTGTGTGGCGTCATCGGAGACGGCCATGGCGACAACGGGAAACGGAAACTCGATCGAATGCCCGACGCCCGTTTTCGGATCACCGATCCAAACTTCCGATTGATCATCGATCCCATAGCGATCGACCAGGCCAAACAACCGATTCGCGGTTTTGCAATAGCGCAAATCGAGCAGTGCAAGCTCGGTTTGCCAGACGGGGCTGCGCTGCCCGGAACGCAACATCATCAATCGATAATCGGTCGTGGCGACGGCGATCCCTTCGGGCGTCGCGGCGATCGACTCGGTCGACAGTTCCTCGTCGGTCAATGGCATCGCGTCGGGCAAGGCCTCGGTCGATCGGCAGGTGAAAACCGATTCGCCCGAGGCCCAAGCAATCAGCCCTTCGTGATCGACATCCATCGCATTGATGGAATCACCGCCGGGTGAGTTCCAGACCTGCAGACGGCGACCGGTTTGCGGATCCCAGCGGGCGATCTGGCCGGCCAAATCAGACGACACCAATTGCTCCGTGGCGGAATCAAAAACGAGCCGTCCGATCACACGATCCGATGGATCGGCGTCGGCGACCAGGTAAGGCGGCTCCATCGACCGGTTTAGATCCCAAACTTCGGTCGCTTGATTGCGTCGCCCCACCCACAACCGATCGGAATCCTCAAAGGCCAACGACAGCACCTCGGCTCCACACTGCGCGACAAACAACATGCGTCCGGATTCGAAATCCCAAACGCGAACGGTCTGGTCATAGCTCCCCGCGGCCAGCAAGCTGCCGTCGGAAGAGAAAGCGATACAACTGCCTTTCTCGGAAAACGCGCCCTCTAGTTCTCGGGTGACGCTAATCCCGCTGTCGGAAACCGACCATTGACGCACCATCCGACGTGCTCCGGTGGAGACCAACACGGCCGGTTGCCAAGGGTGAAACGCCAGTGCATTGGCGTCCTCCGACATCGTCACACCAGCTTCCTGCCAGCCCGGGATCGCACGCACTCGGATTTCCCCCGTCGGCTCCCGGGCACAGCTCGCGACCAGACTTTCATCGGCATTGATTGACATGCCGATCAGCGAACCGTTCTCTGTGCCCCTGTGCACTGTCGTCGCAGAGCCCGCAGCCGGCCACCGGCGGATCGCGCCGTCGCTGTGTGCCGTCAAAAACTGGTCGTTGCCCAAGAACTCAATCGCATTGGTATCCCCCACGGCGACCGACGACTCGCTCGCATCGAGCGTTCGGACTTTCTGCCACGAATCCGTCGCCCAAACCGACGCGACATCGTCTTGTCCGGAAGTCCCTATCCATTTGCCGTCGGGGTGAAAGCGGATGCAAGTCACCGCTTCGGTATGAGCGTCGATCGGTTTGGCATCCGCCGGGGCGTCGAGCGGTTGAACGATAAGCTTGCCCTGCGAGGTGCCGAAGACGGCAATGGAGGAATCGGGCGAGACCGCCATCGCGGTAACATCCCTCGCCTCGGAAAACACGGTCCGTTTCTGATCGCAGTAACGCTTCAAGACGTGCCAAAAGACACTGCGCAGCTCGGGCCGACAGATCGATTTATCCTCCAGATACACGATCGCTTTGGTCGGATCTTGAGGAGCGAGATCGGCGGCACGTCTGAGTTGCAGCGCGAACGCGGATCGATGGCTTTGGTCCAGCGTCTCTTCGAGCGCGGATTGTTTCTGCTGCAACTCGGATTGTTGCCGGCGGAGAACGATGTTCAGTCCGACGACGATCGGCAGCGCGATCAGCAACGAGACGATAAACAGCGATCCGAAGGTCGTGGCCAGCGGGTTACGTTTTGCGCTCTTGCGCCAGCGATCCCAAAGTGACGGCACACGTGATTGAACCGGCAGGCCGGCCACAAATCGCCGCAGGTCGTCGGACAACTCGGCGGCCGTCGCGAACCGTCGCCCGGGTTCCTTTTGCAGACAACGCAGACAGATCGCTTCGAGATCGCGGTCGATTCCAGGCTTCAAGGCGTTCGGCCGGACCGGTTCGGTGCTGCGAACTTTTTCCAGCACGGTCAGCACGCTACCTTGGAACACCGGTTGCCCGACCAAGCAGTGGTACATGATCGCGCCCAGGGAGTAGATGTCCGTCGCAGGCGTCAATTGCGTGGACCCTTCGGCTTGCTCGGGTGACATGTACGCCGGGGTGCCCATCGGAACCCCGGTGATCGTCTTCGACTCGGCATCATCCAAACGTTTGGCCAACCCGAAGTCCGCGATTTTCGGAGTCCCGTTTTCGGTGATCAAGATGTTGTCGGGCTTCAAATCGCGATGCAAAACGGACCGTTTGTGGGCATAGTGGACGGCGTCGGCGATCGTTGCCAACAGCCGTGCCGTTTCGATCGGCGAAAGCGGTCGGCGACGCATGCGTTCGGCCAATGTGCCGCCGGCAACGAATTCGAACGCGCAATACAAGATCCCATCCGCCTCACCGAATTCAAAGATCTGCACGATGTTGGCGTGCTGCAGGTGCGCCGCGGCGGCCGCTTCGACTTGAAACCGCGAACGATCCTCGGGCCGCCATTCACGCTGCGGCGCGATCACTTTCAACGCCACCTGGCGTCGGACTCTTGGGTCAAAGGCCCGGTACACGACCCCCATCCCGCCGTGTCCCAACATGTGATGATCTTGATAGTGCGGAATCCGCGTCGGGTCCGCCGAGCGCCCGCCGGGGCCGGCGGAACCATGCCGAATCGGTGGCGGTGAATGTTGCCCCTTCGGCGCGGAAGGATCAGGGGCGGATTGATCTGGGATTGGGCGAACAATCGTTTCGTCCAGCCCCTCGTACAATAAACGCACCAACGGATCCGGCTGCACCTCCAGATCGTCGATACGCTGTCCGCAGGCGTCGCACTCAGCCAGATGCTTTTCCAGATCATCGATCTCGCCGGATGAGAGACGCCCCGACTTGAATCGTTGCAGGACTGCGTCGTCAGGATGAATCATGCAAGTCTGCCGAAACCGGTGGCATCGCTAGTCGTCCAAAAGCCCTTCGCCCAACTCTCGCAACCGGCTCAGCACTCTGGACTGAGCGATTCGCACGGCGTTGGCGGTCAACCCGAGTTCCTCGCCGACCTCCTTGGCCTTTCGGTTTTCCAGGAACACCATCCGAAACGCTGACATCGTTTGCGGCGAGAAATCGGGTTCGGCCAGAGAAAGCAACCGTTCGCAAAGGCGTTGTTGGTATTCCTGGTCCCACAACTGGCTCAACTGGCTGTTCGGATCGGCAAGCTGTTTGGCCATTTCGCCGACCTGCTCGCTGCCGGCACCCTGTCCCAGGCGTTGCTTTTCTCGCCAAGCGACCGTCAGCCGGTTCGCGACGACGTTCTTCAGCCACAGCCGAAATGCACCAGTATTGCCGTTGTGCTCGAATGCGGGCAGCTTCTCCGCCAGCTTTTCCATCACACTCTGCTGCACGTCATCGGCATCGTTTTGATTCAATCCGCGGCGGATCAACCAGCCCCGAATGATCGGCGAATAAAGATCGCAAAATCGCTGCCACGCCGCCTCGTCGGCGGAATCACGAAGCCGCTGAAGCAGGCTGACGGAGGTGGGGCCGGACATGAAAAAACACTCTCGTAGGGACGACGTTGCCCCGCCGATTATAAAACAGATTCAAGCCAGCTGCCATCGCCGAACGCTGCGCTGGGCAACGGAACCCGTCTCCGAAAGAACTGGCAGAATGATGGGAAGGCAGAATGATGATGATGCCGGTCATGAACCAAGCAGATACGTCCCAAGCCCCATCGTTTTGCCCCCATCGTTTTGCCCCCATCGTTTTGCCCCATCATTCTGCCCCGTATCATTCTGCCTTCCCCCACCCCTTCTACGACGCCAACTGCGACCACAACACTCCGGCGGCGATCGCCGAACCGATCACGCCGGCGACGTTGGGAGCCATGGCATGCATCAACAGATAGTTCCCGGGGTCTTCTTCCTGGCCGACCAATTGCACGACGCGGGCCGAACCAGGGACCGCCGACACGCCGGCCGCGCCCACCAGCGGGTTGATCTTCTCCTTCAAGAACAGGTTCATGAACTTGGCGAACAACACGCCGCATCCGGTTGCCACGGCGAACGACGCGGCACCGAGCACAAAGATCAGGATCGACTCACCCTTCAGGAAGTACTGCGCGGTCGTGCTGGCACCGACACAAAAGCCCAACAAGATCGTGACGATGTCGATCATCGCCGTCCGCGCCGTCAACGACAATCGATCCGTAACCGTGCATTCTTTTAAAAGGTTCCCGAAGAACAACATTCCCATCAGCACGATCGAACCGGGTGCCAACAGCGTGCAGATCAGAAACGCGACGATCGGAAACATGATCAGTTCCTGACGCGCGACCTTGCGCGAGGGCTTCATCCGAATCAGACGCTCATTTTTGGTCGTCAACAGCCGCATGATCGGCGGCTGGATGACCGGCACCAGAGCCATGTAGGAATAAGCCGCGATCGCGATGGCTCCCAATAACTCGGGCGCCAGGTTGGACGCCAAGAAAATCGCGGTCGGACCGTCGGCCCCGCCGATGATCCCGATCGCCCCGGCTTGTTGCGGCGTAAACGCCAGACACAACGCTCCCAGGTAGGTCAGGAACACGCCGACCTGGGCCGCGGCGCCCAACAGCACCAGCTTCGGATTGGACAGCATCGTGGAAAAATCGGTCATCGCGCCGATCCCCAAAAAGATCAACGGCGGGTAAATCTCTTTTTCGACGCCAAAGTAGAGGAACCGCAGCACGCTGTCTTCGGCGAACACCAACGGCACACCGGATTCGGTCGGCATGTTACCGACAATGATTCCGAAACCGATCGGGATCAACAGCAAGGGTTCGTAGCGTTTGGTGATGGCCAGGTAGATGAAGCCCAGGGCGATCACCATCATCACCACGTTGCCTGCTTCGAGCCCCGCAAAGGCCGTCGTCTCGTAAAGCTGGACCACTTTTTGGCTCAAGTATTCCATGGCACTCACTTACGGTCTCGATGTTCGATACGATGCGACAGGTGATGCTTCATCCGTCCCTCCAGGGACCAAGCATATTCGCCGGCTCCCAATCCACGGATCTTGACGATCCGGTGTGGGTGATCCAGCGCCGCGGCGACGGCGGCGGCGATGACGACCAGAACCTCTTCGGGCAACTCGTCATCGCGTGCGGCCGGTGTGGCGGCCGGCTGGGATTCGATGAACGGGGCGACCAGACGCGGCAAGACGGTGATGAAGACGACGATCAACACGAGCGCCGAAAACACGACCACGATGCCCATGATGGCCATCGGAATCCCGTGCTCCTCGGTCAACGGGGCCAGCGAGAAGTCGATCAGCCGCTTGCTTTCTTCTTGGGCCAGCAACAACATCACTTACTCCAGTACGACCAGAGTTTGCCCTTCGGCGACCGAATCACCGACAGCCACGTCAATGCTCTTGACCGTTCCGTCGACCGGTGCGGTGATCTGGTTTTCCATCTTCATCGCTTCCAAGATGGCCATGCCCTGTCCACGCTTGACCGCGTCGCCGGGTTTGACCAGGATGGCCCGGATGGCCCCCGCCATCGGGCTGGTCACCGCGCCGCTGACGCTGGGCTGCGGGGGCTTGGCCGCGGACTCGCGGGCGATCGCCGGAGCCGGCGCGCTGCCGACCGGTTGCACCGGTGCTGGTTGCATCGGGGCGTGATACGTGTCCGCGTCGCTGAGATCCTCCACGGTGACGTCATACGATTTATTCCCGACGGTGATGCGTAATCTTTTCATAGCGGAATCAAACCATGCTTCTTAGGAGGACGGGTTTCGCTTTTGTTCAGCGTGTTTTGGAGGGCGAGTGAGACGACGGCTCGGGTTTGCGCCGGGGCGATCACATCGGTGATCATGCCATGCGACGCCGCCAGGTACGGCGACGCGAATCGGTCGCGGTATTCTTGGATGAACTTCTCGCGGAGCGCCGTTTTGTCTTCGGCTTCGGCCAACTCTTTTCGGTACAGCACGTTGACGGCGCCCTCGGCTCCCATCACCGCGATTTCCGCGGTCGGCCACGCGAACACCATGTCGGCTTTCAAATCACGACTGCACATCGCAAGGTACGATCCGCCGTAGGCCTTGCGCGTGATGACGGTGATCTTGGGAACCGTCGCCGACGCATAAGCGAACAACATTTTCGCACCGTGACGAATGATGCCGCCTTGCTCCTGCGCCACGCCGGGCAGAAAACCGGGGACGTCCACCAAAGTCAACAAAGGAATGTTGAACGCATTGCAAAAGCGAATGAACCGTGCCCCTTTGTCCGATGCATCGATGTCCAATGTGCCCGCTTTCACGTTGGGTTGGTTGGCGATGATGCCCACGACCACGCCATCGACCCGCGCGAAACCGACAATCAGGTTGGGTGCGAAACCACGGTGGACTTCCAAAAAACAATCTCGATCGACGATCCGCTCGATCACGGCGTACATGTCCATCGGGTCCTTGATGTTCTCCGGAATCACGTCGTTCATCGATGGATCCGGGTCCAAACAAAGCTCGTCGCTCAATCGGTGCGGAGGGTTTTCGGCGTTGTTCTGGGGCAGATAAGACAGCAACTGTTGAACGATCTGCATCGCATGCCGGTCATCGTCGGCGACAAAGTGGACGTTGCCGCTGATGCTGGCGTTCGCCGACGCGCTGCCGATCTCTTCCATCGTGCAGTCGACGCCCGTGGCCGCCTTGATGACCTGGGGACCGCAGATGAACATGTTGGCGTTTTCACGCGTCATCACCAAAAAATCCATCAACGCCGGCGAATAAGCCGCTCCGCCGGCGCAGTTCCCGGCGATCACCCCGATCTGCGGGACACAGCCCGAAAGCATCACGTTGCGATAAAAGACCTGCCCGTAACCCGATAGCGAATCGACGGCTTCCTGGATCCGGGCGCCCCCGGAATCGTTGATCGCCACAAACGGCATCCCGCTTTCCAGGGCGTAATCCATCATGTCGCAGATTTTTTTGCTATGCCGCATCCCCAATGCCCCGCCGCCGACGGTTGCGTCCTGGCTGAACGAGGCCGCGGGCCGGCCGTTGACGCGTCCCACGCCGGTGACCACACCGTCACAGGGCATCGACTTTTTCTCCATGCCGAATTCATGGCAGGAATGGTCGACGTGCATGCCCCATTCCTGAAAGGTATCGGCGTCGAAAAACAGGTCCAGCCGCTCGCGTGCCGACAGCATTCCCTTGTCGCGGCGTTTGGCATGCCGGCTTTCCCCGCCGCCGCTGCGCAGCGTCCGGCGACGTTCTTCCAGCCCGGTCAAAAACTCTTTTCGAATACTCATGGCATTGCAGTGGTGTGTAACGGGGACGAGTCACCACGGAGGTGCTCGGCCGCATTCCGGTACCAAAAATTCAACGAAACGCCTTAGCGATCTTGCAAACCGAACGCTTCCAAGATCTTGCTGGCCGCGACTTCGGGAGGCAGGTTGCCGTCCAGCACGTCGGCTTCCAGAGAGTCACGAATGCGACGCACCCCCGGGTGCTCGCGCAGGGCTTGCTTCATTCGCTCTTCGATGATCGCCCACAACCATCGGACTTGTTGTCGACGTCGCTTGGCCGCCAATTCGCCACCGGCTTTCATCGCCGTGTAGCGTTCTTCGATGGCTTGCCAAACCTCGTCGACATGTTTGTTGTGCAGTGCGCTGCAGGTCAACACCTGTGGCGGGTTGTCTTGTTTTCCCAGGATTGAATGGATCGCCATCTCGTATTGATGCGCGGCCACCTCGGCCGCTTTGCGGGTCGCATCGTCGGCCTTGTTCACCGCAATCACATCCACCAATTCCAACAGCCCGCGTTTGATCCCCTGCAGGTCGTCTCCGGCGCCGGGCAACATCAACGCCAAAAAGCAATCCGTCATTTCCGCGACCATCGTCTCGGACTGTCCGACGCCGACGGTTTCGATCAACAACACTTCGTATCCGGCCGCTTCGCACACCAGCATGCTTTCGCGGGTCTTGCCGGCCACGCCACCGAGCGTTCCCGCCGACGGTGAAGGGCGGATGTAGGCACCGGGTTCGGCCGCCAACCGCCCCATGCGTGTCTTGTCGCCCAGGATGCTGCCGCCGCTGATGCCGCTCGATGGATCCACGGCCAACACCGCGACGCGTTTTCCCTGGGCGGTCAACTGCAATCCGAGTGATTCGATGAACGTGCTCTTGCCGACACCGGGGGCGCCGGTGATGCCCACGCGGATCGCATCGCCGGTGTGCGGCAACAGTCGTGTCAACAACGCCTCGGCCTGGCGTTGATGCGCGGCGTTGCTGGATTCGATCAGCGTCAATGCCCTCGGCAACACGGTGATATCACAGGCCCGCACGCCATCAAAGTAATCCTCCGTCGTCAACTGACGGCGTCGTGGAACATCACGCTTCATGCCCAATTCCGTTCACGCATCTTGAGTTTCGATTGTTTCATCGACCGAGAACCCCAGCCGATCGGCGAGATCGCGCACCACGCGGATCGCCGCATCGCTGATAACCGTCCCCGGTCCGAACACTTCCGCTGCACCGGCTTCGTACAACGCCTCGCGATCCTCCGGCGGGATCACTCCGCCGGCCACGATCATGATGTCTTCTCGCCCCAGATCCGCGAGCGCCTTACGCAGTTCCGGCACCAACGTCAGGTGACCGGCCGCGAGCGAACTGACGCCGACCAGGTGCACGTCGTTTTCGACCGCTTGGCGGGCGGTTTCGGCGGGCGTTCGAAACAGCGGTCCGATGTCGACATCAAAGCCCAGATCGGCGAACGCGCTGGCGATCACTTTTTGGCCGCGGTCGTGCCCGTCCTGTCCCATCTTGGCGACCAAAATCCGAGGCCGCCGGCCTTCGCTGCGTTCGAACGCTTCGACGATTTGACGGACTTCCGTTGTCATCGATTCACTCTCCAATGCCGCGGCATACACGCCGCGAACGGATTGAACGGGCGCCTGGTAGCGATTGTAAACCTTTTCGAGCGCCGCGCTAATCTCGCCGACCGTCGCTTTGGCACGGGCCGCATTGACAGCCAACTCCAACAGGTTGCCCTTTTCACTGCGCGCCGCTTCGGTCAACGCATCCAATGCCGCTTCGACGACAGACGAATCCCGCTCGGCACGCAGTTGTTTCAATCCCGCGATCTGTGATTTTCGCACCGCGGAGTTATCGACGTGCAACACACGCATCTCGTCCTCGGTCGGCGGTCGGTACTTGTTGACGCCGATCAACGTTTGCTGTCCCGAATCGATTCGCGCTTGCGTCCGCGCCGACGCTTCTTCGATCCGCATCTTGGGAATCCCCGCCTGAATCGCCTCGGTCATGCCGCCCAGTTCTTCGATTTCGACCAGGTGCTCCCAAACGCGCTGCGCCAAATCGTGCGTCAAACGTTCGACGTAATAGCTGCCCGCCCAGGGATCGACGACGTTGCACGTGTCGGTTTCTTGTTGCAGGAACAATTGCGTGTTGCGCGCGATCCGGGCCGAGAAGTCGGTCGGCAGGGCAAGTGCTTCATCGAGCGCGTTGGTGTGCAATGATTGCGTGTGCCCGTGCGCCGCCGCCATCGCTTCGATACACGTCCGCGTCACGTTATTGTAGACATCCTGAGCGGTCAAACTCCATCCGCTGGTCTGGCTGTGGGTCCGCAGCGACAAGCTCTTGGGGTTTTTGGGATTAAACTGCTTGATCAGTTTGGCCCAAATCATGCGAGCGGCGCGCATCTTGGCGATCTCCATGAAGTAATTCATGCCGATCGCCCAAAAGAACGACAGTCGCGGGCAAAAGGCATCGACGTCCAGTCCCGCGGAGATCCCCGTGCGGACGTACTCCAGCCCGTCGGCCAACGTGTAAGCCAATTCCAAGTCGGCCGTCGCCCCGGCCTCCTGCATGTGATAACCGCTGATGCTGATGCTGTTGAATTTTGGCATCCGCTGGCTGGTGTATTCAAAGATCGCGGCGATGATCTTCATGCTCGGCGCGGGCGGATAGATGTACGTGTTGCGAACCATGAACTCCTTCAAAATGTCGTTCTGGATCGTCCCGGCCAACTGCTCCGGTTTCACGCCCTGTTCTTCCGCGGCGACGATGTAAAGCGCCATGATCGGCAGCACCGCACCGTTCATGGTCATCGACACACTCATCCGGTCCAGCGGAATTCCATCGAACAGCGTCCGCATGTCATGGATGCTGTCGATCGCCACGCCGGCCATGCCGACATCGCCCGAGACGCGTGGATGATCTGAATCGTAACCGCGGTGCGTGGCCAGGTCGAAGGCGATACTTAAACCCATCTGCCCGGCCGCCAGGTTACGACGATAAAACGCGTTGGACTCCTTTGCCGTGGAAAACCCTGCGTACTGACGCACCGTCCAAGGGCGCTGCACGTACATCGTCGCATAGGGGCCGCGTAAGAACGGTGCGATCCCCGGCATGGTGTCCAAGTGATCCAGCCCGGCACGATCGGCCGACGTGTACAGCGGCTTGACCGGGATCTGTTCCGGCGTTTGCCACTGCAGTTGTTCGGTGCGTCCATCGACTTTCGCTTGCCAGTCGTCCAAGCCACCGGAAGCGTGCTGTTTACTTTGGAACGGGATCTCGGAAAAGTTTGGGATCGTCATCGCGCCAGCTCTCCTTCGTCAATCACACCGACTTTTGCCAACAGGCTGCGGAGTGTTTCAAGCACATTGCAACGCATGAAGATAAAGCGGTCGACGCCCGCATCTCGCCACGCTTGTTCGTTGTCACCGGGGAATCCGGCCAGCACGACCGCATCCGCCCCGGCCGCCTTCAGTTTGCCCGCTGCCGCGGGGACCACGTCGGGGTACAGTTTGTCCGAGGAACAAATAACCGCGATCGTTGCACCGGATGACTCAAACGCCGCAGCCGCCGCTTCCGCATCTTCAAAACCCTCGCTGCCGACGACCTCGAAGCCGCCCGCTTCAAAGAAGTTGGTCGACCAGGTTGCCCGGCCGCTGTAGTGCGACACCGGGCCGAAGCATGCCAGGAACACACGTGGACGTTGTCCGTGCGTTTCCCGCCAGGCATCGCTGGCATCACGCAGCTGGTCAAAGGGTTCGGCCAAACGCTGCGGCGTGATGGCTCCCATCGATGCCGTTTCGCCTTGGTGGAATCCGAGACCGCTGGCCAATTGCCCGAGCGTCGCGCCGGCCGACGCGGCCATGACCACTGCGGCGACCCGATCATCGGCGACCGCAAGCGACGCGGTTTCATCGCTCGCCGGGCGAGCACCTCGCACCCGCGTGGCCGCTGCCTCGGCAAGGGCTTTCAAATCCCGAGCCGCGCGGACGAGGGGTTCTTCGTCGACATTGGGGAACTCACTAACGCCCGTGATCCCACGTTTTCGCGTCGCAATGTCCTTGGCCCGGACCGCGGCCGTTGCAGCGATCTCTTTCGCGACCCATCCGCCGGCGAGCGCCGCCGCCATGCCACCCTGACGCTCGGTCTCCTGAAAGATCTCCCACGCCTTGCCCGCCAGGTCGGTGGTCAATTGGTCCAAGAACCAACTGCCGCCGGCCGGGTCGATCACGCGATGCAGGTGCGATTCCTCTTGCAGCACCAGCGCGGTGTTGCGAGCGACGCGGCGACTGAATTCGTTGGGCAAACCGGCGACGCAATCAAACGGCACCGACGTGATCGTGTCCGCCCCACCGATGCCGCCTGCAAACACCGCCACGCAGTTGCGGAGCAGGTTGACAGACGCGTCATGCTTGGTCAGCACCCGGTTGCCCGTCCGCGTTTGAATCCGCATCGCCCAAGCATCTTCCGACGCCCCGCTGGATTCCAACACGCGTGACCACAGCCATCGCGCCGCACGCAGTTTGGCGACCGCCCGAAAATGCTCGGTGCCCAGGCTGATGCGAAACAGGATCTGTTTGGCCGCCGTGTCGACGTCCATCCCGCGGTCGGTCATCGCCCGCAAGTACTCGACGCCCGTTGCCAATGCGAAGGCGATGTCCTGGGCCGCACTCGCGCCGGCGTCGTGGAAGGGTGACGTGTCGACGCCGACTGCGGTGACTTGTGGGTAATGTTTTGACGTCCAATCCGCCAGATCCGCCAACAACAACAACGCCGACGGTGTCTCGGTCGGTAATTGTCCCCGTCGGGCCAGTTCCGCCAGCGGGTCCGCGTTGAACGCACCACGCGCCTCTCGGGGCGGCACACCACGGCGCTGCCACAGGGCGACCAAGGTCGCCGCGGCGGGGACAAACGCCGCACCGGAATCCAAGGCGACAGTAATCATGTCCAACTGAACATCACCGAGCAACTTGTCCAGATCGTCGACGCAGTAGACCATCACCCCGCCGCGCCCGGTGCCTGTGTCACTGACCGAAGCATCGGGATCCAACCCGCAGCGGGCTGCATCGTCAAGTCGGATTTGGATGGACGTCACGCCCCCGGCCAAATCCTCCAAGATCGCTTGGTTACCTTCGGTCAGGCAGGGATCGCAAAACTCTTGACGCAGGTCCCAACCTGATTGCGTCGATCCGAGCGGACTCCCGCCACGCACCCGCGTCGCCAAACCGGGAAAGCCCATCGGATCGTCTTGGCCGGACTCGTCGCGACGACTGTAGATCGGCTGGATAGAAAGGTCGTCGTAGGTTTTTGAAACGAGTTTCTTTTCAAACGGCGACCCCGCCAACGCCTTTTCGACCACCTGGCGCCACTGGTCATAGTCGACCGCAGGGAAGTCGTCTTGAACTCTCAGTTCGCGGGGAAACGTAACCGTCATTGTCCTTGCTCTCGGGTTTCAGTTTACGCGTGGTCGGCAGATTCGCAAAGCTCGGTCAGCACACCGCCGGAACTCTTGGGATGCAAGAACGCGATCTGCATCTGGTGCGATCCTTCGCGCGGCTTCTCATCGATCATTCGCAATCCCGATTCACGCAGTTCCGCGATTCGCGCCGTGATGTCGTCGACGGTGTAGGCCAGATGGTGCAATCCCTCGCCGCGTTTCTCGATGAACTTGGCGACCGTGCTGTCCTCGCTGGTCGGCTCCAGCAGTTCCAGCCGAACATCGCCGGCCCGGAAAAATGCGACACGCACCTTTTGGCTCGGCACATCCTCCAGCCCTTCGAATTCCAACCCGAGGGCGTCTTCGTAAAAGGGCTTGTGGTCGTCGATCGATCGGACCGCGATGCCGATATGATTCAAAGACTTGACGGCCATTGTTTTCGTCCGTTCGTTAAAGGGGGATGTTCAAATTGTTTGATGATCTGCCTTGGCAACTCTCGATCGCGTCGAGGGCATGTCCCGAAAGGAAACTGGCAAATGCGGCGGGAGCACCGAGCATCGCTTGGGTTATATCGAAATTGGAAAGTCGCGTGGCAAAACTTCGCGAGAAAGGAGGGTGCAACCAACGCTGGGGCAATTCGATCGCAAAGTGACGCAAGAATTCGGTGTTCAGCGTCCGGTCCAGGATGCCCGTCCGTTCCCCCACATCCGTCACGACGCCTTCGAGTGCGAGCAACGATTTGCGGAACAGCATCAATTCGTCGCTGACCCGTAACTTGGCGTGTTGGACTGCTTCGTCCAGCATGCCGACCATCCAGCTCAATCCGGGAAATTGTCCGCGGCGAACACTGCAGACCCATTTATCGGCCACCGTTGTGAGCGCGGATGCGTCGGCCGGCTGCTGCACCGCCAACTCGGCCATCCGAGCGGCGACCGCGCGGGCGTCCAGCAGGATCGCTGAAAGACAAAGCTGGACCACCGTCCGCCGCACCTCGGCCCCCAAGCGTCCGACCAGACTCCAATCCAGAATCCCCAGACGCCCTTCATCGGTCAGAAACAGGTTGCCCGCGTGCGGGTCGCCGTGAAAGATCGGATGATCGCTTTTGGAAAAGATCGGCCCGGCAATCAACGCTTCGCCGACAAGCGTGGCGAGCTGTCGTTTTTCACGCTTCCCAAACAATCCATGATCGGTCACCTTGCCGCCGCTCAGCCGTTCCATGCTGGTCACGCGTTTGGTGCAGTGTTCAAGCAGCCTGGGGATCTGCACGCGAGGCTGATCGGCGAAGAAGGCTCTGGCTTCCACCAAATGCCGTTGTTCGTTTTCCAACTGCACCTCATCCAGCAACCGGACATGGGCTTGCGTGAACGCGTCGCGATAATCCAGCTGTGGGATCTGCAATTCGTCGCAGCGTCGATCCAATTGTCCACCGACTTGCACCAGCAAATTCAACTCACGATCAAGTTGTTCCTCGATTCCGGGCTTCAGCACCTTCATGACGCCGCCCTCGGCCGTCGATCCGACCGTCCGATCGAATGGAACGACCACCGCCACGCTGGCTTCGGCGATCGCCGGCCCGAGCATGATGCCCAGTCGATCGGTCGGCCCGAGTTCCTGCACGACCGCTTGCTCGACTTGCTGCTGGGAAACCGCCGGCGGCAGACTTTCCAACTCACTTAAATAGCCGCGCAGCTCCAACGGCAACCGTTTGTCGCGGGCCAGGATCTGGCCGACCTTGTGCAGCACCGGCGAGCTTCGCGCCAGAATGCCCAACCGCTGGGAAAACGACGCCGTTGCGGGCAGTTTCGCTTGCCCGCGCAGAATCGCGCGCTGTTGCTGTTCCGG
Source organism: Stieleria maiorica (assembly GCF_008035925.1). NCBI lineage: Bacteria > Pseudomonadati > Planctomycetota > Planctomycetia > Pirellulales > Pirellulaceae > Stieleria > Stieleria maiorica. Next base: position 6,815,918 of record NZ_CP036264.1, on the reverse strand, counting down.
CAAACCGCCCAAAAACAGCCCCAACCCCTCCCGAATCGGTCGCGCGAAATGCGCGTGTTCGGGAGGCAAGATCGACTGGAAGGCGGCTTCATCGAGTAGGAATTCCCAGCGGGGCGTCATCTCAGGTCCCCGATCGTTCGGCGAGCCAAGCTTCGATGTGCGGCCAGGTGTTTTTCTCGGCACCGCGTCCGGCCATGATGCCGATGTGGCCGCCCCGCACCCGCAGCACTTCCTTGTCCTCACTGCCCACCGCGTCCATCACCGCCTCGGACTGACAGGGCGGCGTGATGTGATCGGCTTCGGCGATCACGTTCAACAGGTTGGCTTTCAGCTTCTTCAAATCCACCGTTTCCCCACGCAACTGCATCGTGCCCTTCATCAATTTGTTCTCTTTGTAAAACTCGTTGATCAATTGCTTGTACGCACCGCCGGCCATCGGGATGATGTCGCGGACCCAGGTGTTCATGGCGTGCCAGGCTTCCACCGTGCCGGGGTTTTCGATCTTGTCCCACAGCATGCTGTAGCTGCCGAAGTAGTTTTCGATCGGTTTGAGCATCTTGGCACCCGTATCGATCATCTCGCCGGGGACGTTGCCCAGTTTTTCGACGATCGTGTTGGCATTGAACGCGGGGTTGCTGGACCAACGCGTGAACCCACCGGCTTCTTGATCGCTGAAATCCAGCGGCGCCGTCAGTAACAACAGATTCTTCAGCCCATCATCCGGTCGCAGCGCGGCGTACATCGTGCTGATCAGTGCGCCCAAGCACCACCCCAACATGCTGAACTCCTGGGCACCCGAGACGCTTTTGAACTTGCGAATCGCGCGCGGCAAGTACTCCAACACGTAATCGTCAAAGCACATGTTCTTGTCTTCGGGACCGGGTTCGCCCCAGTCCAACAGATACAGTTCGTATCCGTGCCGCAGCATGTACTCGACAAAACTGTGTCCCGGCCGCAGGTCCAACACGTGCGGCCGGTTCATGATGGCGAACACCATGAACAACGGCACCGGCTTGCGATCCTGCTCGGGCACGACGGGGACATAATGATAAAGTTTGGCCTTGTTCAGCGTCCAAACGACCTCCTTGGGTGTTTGCGCGATCTTGGCATCGGTGGTCAGCATGCGATTGAACCGGTCAAGATTCTCGGCGGCCCGGTGCCAGTTTTGACAAAGCTCGGTGAATGAAGGCATGCCGGCATCCACCGCTTGGGGCGATTCTTTCGTGGTCATTACAATCCCCTTCAGTTGGTAGGTTGCGTGTTGTCGGATTTCGACGGTTCGCTCAATCGCGCGTCGAGGTCATCCAACCGCATTTCGATGTTGGTCAGCCGCTCGGCCAGACGTGTGATGTCATCGCGCGTGGGCATGTTCAGTTGGGCCATGGCCTGAGCGAGGGCGGATTCCATGGCTTTGCGGAACGGCCCGGACGTCGTCAACCAGGCGTCCAACATGGCGCCGGTCGATTCGGCATAGGCTTCGGTGTTGACGAAATCCGTCATGATTTTCGACCACGATTCCATGTTGGAATCGCGCATTTGTTTCAGCATGCCCGTGGGATCGAAGGGATCGAATGTTTGATTGTCTTTGGATTGCGACATCGCTTCTTCTCTAGCTCCTGTATTCGCTGCGCTAATAAAACCGCTTCGATCGCGGCACCTGATGGGCACACTCGCGGCCGGCGTTACATGAAGGCACCGCCGTTGACGTTGATCTGTTGCCCCGTGATGTAGTCACCGTCGGCGACCAGGAAGGTCACCGCATGGGCGATTTCTTCAGGGTGGGCAAAACGTCCCATCGGAATCCCGCCGCGGATCTTGGCTTGAATCACCGGCGGCACCGCTTCGAACATGTCCGTGTCGGTGTACCCCGGCGCGATCGCGTTGACCGTGATCCCCGAATGCACCAGCTCCGCAGCAGCCGTTCGCGTGAACGCGATGATGCCCCCCTTGCTGGCGCTATAGTTGGCTTGGCCGATCGCCGGCACTTGACCGTTCATCGAGCTGATGTTGACGATCCGGCCATAGCTTTGCGACGTCATGATCGGGATCGCCGCCGACGTGCAGAAAAAGCAGCCGCCCAGGTTGGTTTGGATCACTTCCATCCATTGCTGGTCAGTCATCCGCGGCAACATCGCATCGCGAGTGATCCCGGCATTATTGACCAGAATGTCCAAATGAGTGAACTCGTCGGCGACCTTTTGCACCATCGCCCGCGCTTCGGCCGCGTCACCGATGTTGGCTTGCGCCAAAAGGCAGGTCCCACCGCCGCGGCTGATTTCATCGGCCACCTCCTGAGCCTTGGCCTCGTTGCTGGAAAAATTGATCGCGACCCGAGCCCCCTCGCGTGCCAACTCCAACGCGATCGCGCGACCGATTCCTCGTGACCCGCCGGTGATTAACGCGGTTCTTCCGTCGACCCTTCCCATCGTTGTCTGCTCCGTTTGAATGGCTGTGTTGAGTGAATGTTTGCCGTCACGCGGTTAAATGTGTTCAAAGATCGCGGCGATCCCCTGGCCGCCGCCGATGCACATCGTCACCAAGGCTCGTTTCTTCCCCGTGCGATTGAGTTCATAGAGCGCCTTGATCACCAGGATCGCACCGGTCGCGCCGATCGGGTGCCCCAGCGAGATGCCGCTGCCGTTGGGATTGGTGCGGTCCATCGGCAAGTCCAATTCGCGACAGACCGCCAGCGCTTGGGCCGCGAACGCTTCGTTGACTTCAAACACGTCGATGTCGTCCAGTCCAAAGCCGGTCTTTTCGAGCAGTTTGCGAACCGCCGGCACCGGCCCCATCCCCATGTACTTGGGATCCACCCCGGCATAGGCATAGTCGACGAGCCGGCCCATCGGTTTCAATCCGCGACTTTCGGCAACTTCTCGGTCGGCCAACACCAAGGCGGCGGCGGCGTCGTTGATGCTGGATGCATTCCCGGGCGTCACCGTGCCCTCGCGATCAAACACCGTGGGCAGTCGCGCCAGTTTTTCCGTCGTCACGCCGTAACGCACCGTTTCGTCGACCTCAAAAGGAACGACATCACGTTTGACCTTGATGTCGATCGGGACGATTTGAGCTTTGAAGTAGCCGTGGTCGATCGCGGCGCCCGCACGTCGGTGGCTTTCCACGGCCAGCTCGTCTTGATCTTCCCGCGTGATGCCGTACTTCTTGGCAACGTTTTCAGCGGTGACGCCCATGTGACAATCATCAAAGGGGTCGCTGAGCGCACCGACCATCATGTCGACCATCGCCGTGTCATTCATCCGCGCACCGAACCGCATCGCGGCCGAACTGTACGGCGAACGACTCATGTTCTCCGCACCGCCGGCGACCGTCACCTCGGCGTCACCTAACATGATCGCGTGGGCCGCCGTGATCACCGCTTGCAACCCGCTGCCGCAAAGCCGGTTCAGGGTCAACGCGGGTGTCTCATGCGGCAACCCGCCGTTGATCGCCGCGACGCGGGCCAGGTAATGATCGTGGGCATCGGTATGGATGATGTTGCCGAACACCACATGCCCGACGTCATTCGGCTTGATGCCCGAACGCTTCACCGCTTCCTTGACACACTTGGCGGCCAAGTCGCACGGCGGTGTGTCTTTCAAGCTGCCGCCGTAGCCTCCGATCGGGGTTCGCACGCCACTGAGTACCACCACTTCACGCGTCATCTCGCTGGCTCTCCTCTACAACACGTTCTTTAATACTGCACCTTGAGATTTCGCAACGACTGCGGGAACAAGGATGCTTGATTGGCCACCACAGATGATTCATCGTCGTGGTGGTAGAGGCGTCAGCTTAAGCAAACGCTATACCAATCATGGGGGTCGCGAGGCGTCCCAATGTCGAAATCAGCGACGGGCAATTACAAAAACAACAACCGTCAACAAACGCGCAACCAAGCGCAATTGCGTGCCCCATCGCACCAACCTTTCCAGCGCAACAGCAATGCGCCGGTCGACGCCTTTCCATTGAACTGTGCGTCTGCGCAACGCTTTCAATACCAATACGTCTCGTTCGTGCGTAATCGCCCGATTGAAGCGGCAATCCACGCCAGCGGGAAGCGTCAGCGAGCGGCCCACGCCCCCCTTGTTCCCGGGCTCCCGCCTGGGAACACACGGTCCCCGAGGCTCCGCCTCGAGTCACAGCTGGCATGTGGCGGAGCCACATCGGAAGCGCGTTCCAAGGCGGAGCCTTGGAACGAGGTGACATGCCAGCGGGAAGCGTCAGCGAGCGGCCCGTCAATCAACTCCACCACCAGCAACGCGCCACTGGCTCACGCCACGTGCCGGCATCCTTTCCCGCTTGCGCCACCCGACCGATCCCCGCAGTGAGCGGAATGCCACGCCCGAGTGTGCATTCGCACACTTTTGACGCGATTGCGCTAGCGAAAAAACGTGTTTTAACGGCATTTCTTCGACGGTACGAGTTTTGCATAGCAACTAAATGCTGCACCTGCAGCAATCGGGCGTTGTCCCGGCCCACGGGCCCGGCAATCGCACGTTCACTCAGTTTTTCGGAGGCATTCCCATGTTACCAACCGACGGCAACGTGCTTGATTCGATGCTTCAATGCATGCGTCAAGCCACGGAAGCCAACCTCAGGTTGCAGCAAGATCTGCTGCGGAGTTGGACGCGCTATTGGCCCGGCTTCACAGCTCGGCCCGTCGCCCCAATGACCACATCGACCAACCCCAACGAAAACGGAATGTCAACGATGATTACCAAAGCACCCGAACTCGACCAGCAAGAAGCTCCCCAGCTTCCATCGAGCGTTTACAAGAACATCCGCGAAAAGGTCGCCGTCGTGACCGGTGCCGCCAGCGGGATCGGCGAAGCGGTGGCGCGTGAATTGGCCAACCGCGGCGCCAAAGCGGTGATGCTGGTCGACCGCAGCGACGCCGTCCAAGAATTGGCCAAATCGATCAACCAGGCGTCCGGTCGAGAAGTCGCCGAAGCCAAATTGGGTGACACGACTGACGAAGCGTTCCGCAAACGCGTCTTCAACGAAGCAGCGGAAAAACACGGCATTGTCACGATCTGTGTGCCGGCCGCGGGGATCACGCGTGACGCCTTGTCAGTAACGATCAACAAAGAAACCGGTCGCGCCCAGATCTATCCCACCGAAACGTTCCGACAAGTCACCGAGGTGAACTTGATCGCTCCGATCTATTGGGGCATCGAAATGGTCGCGCGGATCGCTGAAGACCGCCGCCAACGTGGTCTGAAACGATGGGATCCCGAAGAAACGATCCAGGGCGTCGTCGTGTTCCTCGGTTCGGTTTCTTCGCAAGGCAACAAGGGACAGATCTCTTACGCCGTTGCCAAAGCGGGCCTGGAAGGTGCCGCCGCGACGTTGACCAAAGAAGCGATTTTCCACGGTGTCCGCTGTGGCATCATCCACCCCGGATTCACCGACACGCCGATGGCCCGAGCGCTCGGACAAGATTTTTTGGACAAGAACGTTTTGCCGTACACCCAACTGAGACGTCTGATCAAACCGGAGGAAATCGCCGACGCGATCTGCTTCATGATTTCCAACTCGGCGGTCAGCGGTGAACTGTGGGCGGACGCCGGCTGGCACGGACCGGCTTAGTCGTCGCCCGCTTCGAGTTGTTCGATCCGCTCTTCGAGTTGTTTCACGCGTTGCGACAGTTGAGCGGATTCGGACGACGCCGATTGCTGCGGATCGGGCTTGGGTGAAGTCGACACGTTGTCCAACCAGCCCTTGATCCATTGCATCGGGGCCAGCGACGCGGCGGCCGGATTTTGTCGTCGCAAGTAATCAAGGTAGTCCAACGAATGACGAAAATAATCGCCCAATAGGCCCGACATCAAGTCGTTGGACCGGAGAACAAAATGCAACATTTCCGAGGGGAAAAGCGAGATTTTATCAGGGTGACGCTCCATGATGATCTGAATCAGAACCGATTGCGTCATGTCCTCACCGGACTGACTGTCGCGGATTTCCACCGTGTGACCGCTGATCACCATCTGTTCGATGTCTTTCAGCGACACATACGTACTGGTGTGACTCGCATAGTAGCGGCGATTGGGATATCGCTTGATCAAGATGGGATGGTCGGCCATGAGAACCATGATCCTCCGGACAGCAAAGCCACTTTCGAACGTGCAGCAATCGTCAACGCTGCAAGAGTGCGTGTCGGCTCACGATCCGACAAACAACCATTAGGAACCAACGCTTAAATGAGGAGCGAATGCAATGACGACGAAAACAGAAACGAACGTGTACGATCAAGTGTTTGAAAACATGAAAAAGGCCGCCGATGCCGGACTCAAGATGCAACAGGAAGCCATCGCCCAATGGACTGCATTATGGCCCGGTGTCGCCTCGCCGCAATCCGTTTGGGTTGACAAAGTACGTGAATTCCAAAAGCAATGGGGCGAAGTCGTTTCGGAATTGGCGCATCGACATCGCGCCACCCTGGATCAACAGTATGATGCAGCAGTGGAATCGTTCGAAGAAGCCTTGCAGATCGGCGAATCGACCGACCCACAAGAGTTTCGCAAACGCACCGAACAGTTTTTTCGCAAAACGCTCGACTGCATGCGCGAAGCCAGCGAAGCACAGATGAAAGAGTACCAAGAAGCGATGGCGAAATTGAGTGAGCTGGTCACCAAGGCCGGGTCGTAGCCCAATACCGCGAAGTAAAACGCTGCGGGGACGCCCGGACGCTCGCGCGAACCGGCTGATGTCAAACGAATGTCAGCCGTATGGCGCTAGCCTACGGGCCTCCAGCGGAGCAATACGCCGCTTGACTTAAGCGGAAATGGGGTTGTAGCCACCACGCCGAATGACGGCCCGAATTTCGCAGGAACCGAAACGCGAAGGAAAAGCGATGCATCGTGTGACCATGACACCGGACGTAGCCTTTACGGACGCCGACTTGGATCAATTGCCCAAGTCGACGTTCGTTCGGCAGGTCGACTTTCACCGCACGATTGATTCCACCAACCGGCGAGCGCTCGAAATTGCTCGCGGCGGCTCGCTCGACGGCCCCCTGCTTGTTCTGGCCGAATCACAGACCGATGGTCGTGGCCGCGGAACAAACCGCTGGTGGGCGCGGCCCGGTGCGTTGACGTTTACACTGCTGATCGACAGCAATCTGCCCCAGCGGCGATTCCCCCAGGCCTCGCTGACGGTCGGGCTGGCCGTGTGCGAGGCGATCGAGGAAGTCCACCAGCGTTCGGACATGCAACTCAAATGGCCCAACGACGTTTACTGCCGGCAACGCAAGTTGAGCGGTATTCTGATCGAATTGCCGTTGAGCAATCCGGGATTGCTGGCCATCGGTATCGGGATCAACATCAACAATTCGCTCGGGGACGCTCCCGCGGAGTTGCAAGCGACGGCAACCGCCCTGTGTGACGTCGCCGGGCACAGGTTTGAATTGACCGAGGTCCTGACCGGGGTGCTGAATCGATTGCAGTATCGGCTGGAGTGCATCGGTCGGCACGACGACGAACTACGAACCAAGTGGCGTGAACGATGTTTACTGACCGATCGCAACGTCCAAGTCGACTTGGGAACACGGAAAGTTGCAGGGCGATGCCGAGGCATCGACGACGACGGTGCTCTGGTCATCGAAACCCCTGCCGGATTAGAACCCTGTTTCGCAGGGTCGGTGACCCTGTTCTAAAACGCCACGCCCTGCAACCGCCACGCAGGTGCAAACCCAACGAGACGCCGTTCGAATCATGCATGAATGACCCCGTCCGCGAACCCGATGCGAGCGCAAGAATACCGCCGCCGCTGGTGCGGTGTTGGACCGACGCCGTGAAACAGGCGGCCGAGAAAGCGCGCGCGATGCAACCCGCCGCGGATTCCAATGGCGATCCGAAACGCCACCGACGCCGGTGGTTCAACCGGTGGGGCCAAGCCACCGAAACCTACCTCCGCAGCCCCGAATTCTTGCAGGTCCTGAAACAACACATCGACACCCTGATCGCCACCAAGCGTGACGGCCATTCCAACCGATCAGCCGCCGACATCAACAACAGCAGCTTGCCCGAGGATGTTCGCGCTCTGGCGGCCAACTTTCGGCGGCTGCTGCCACAGGGGACGAAGACCCAACGCACTGCGATCGCCGCGGAGTCAGACCGCAACGTTCCGCCACATCCAAAGGGTCCGCCGGACAAGGCTCCGAAGTGGGCGACGTCGTTCGATGTCGTGCATGAAGAACCGCAGATGAGACTGCTGCACTTTTCCCCCTCGCGCATTCAATACGCCCAGCCGGTGCTGGTTTGCTTCGCGCTGGTCAATCGGCCCTACATTTTGGATCTGAAAGAAAACCGCAGCGTCGTCCGGCGTCTGCTCGACCGCGGTCTAGATGTGTACGTGATCGACTGGGCCGCCCCCGGCGATGCGGATGCTTCCTTGCGACTGGATGATTACATCGGCTCGATCCTGGACAACACCGTCAACGTGGTGTGCGAGCAATCGAACGCGTCGCAACTGAGTCTGCTGGGGTACTGCATGGGCGGGACGATGACTGCGATGTACACCGCGCTGCATCCCGAACGGATCAAGAATCTGATTCTGATGGCGACGCCGATCGATTTCGACGGCCACAACGGATTGCTGAATCTGTGGGCACGCCGCGAAACGTTTGACGTCGATGGACTGATCGACGCATTTGGCAACTGCCCCGGCGAATTCCTGCAGTTCGTTTTCCAGCTGATGAAACCTGTCCAAAACTTTGCCGAGAAACAACTGTCGTACCTGGAAAACGCCGGCGACGCGGCGTTTTTGGATGACTTTGAAACGATCGAGCGCTGGTCCAACGATACGATCCCGGTGGCCGGCGAGACGTTTCGCGATTTCGTGTCCATGCTGTATCAACAGAACCGATTGGTAAATGACCAAATGGTCCTGGCCGGCGAATCAATCCATTTGGCATCGATCACCTGTCCGATCCTGCTGTTGGTCGCCCAGCGGGACCACTTGGTGCCGCCAGAGTCGACCCTGGCGATCCAAAACCATGTCGCCTCGCAAGACATCACCACACTCTCGATCCCCGCCGGCCACATCGGTCTGGCGGTCGGCTCCCGGGCGCAACAAAAGCTCTGGCCGAAGGCGACGGACTGGATCGCAAACCACTCAACGGAACGATAACCCCAGGAACCGCGAGCGTCTTCACCGGCGCTGGCCGCAATTGAAAGAGAATCATCATGCAGGAGATCGTCAAGCGACTCGAAGAAATGCGCAAGGCGGCCGTGTTGGGCGGCGGCCAACGAAGGATCGACGCGCAGCACAAAAAGGGCAAACTGACCGCACGGGAGCGGATCGAACTGTTGTTGGATCCGGGCATGTTCGAAGAATGGGACATGTTCGTCGAACATCGCTGCAAAGATTTCGGGATGGACCAACAGAGCATCCCCGGCGACGGCGTCGTGACCGGCTACGGCACGATCAACGGACGTGTCGTGTTCGTCTTCAGCCAAGACTTCACCGTCTTCGGGGGATCGTTGTCCGAAGCCCACGCCGAAAAGATCTGCAAGGTGATGGACCATGCGATCAAAGTCGGTGCTCCGGTGATCGGCATCAATGATTCCGGCGGGGCACGAATCCAGGAAGGCGTCGCGTCACTGGGCGGCTACGCCGATGTCTTCCAACGCAATGTCCTGGCCTCTGGCGTCGTACCGCAGATCTCGTTGGTGATGGGCCCCTGTGCCGGCGGCGCGGTTTATTCGCCGGCGATGACCGATTTCATCTTCATGGTCAAAGACAGTTCGTACATGTTCGTGACCGGACCGGATGTGGTCAAAACCGTCACGCACGAAGAAGTCACGCACGAACAGCTCGGCGGCGCTGTGACTCACTCGACCGTCTCCGGTGTTGCCGACCGCGCGTTCGAAAACGACGTCGAAGCCCTGGCGATGGTGCGGCGGTTCATGAACTACTTGCCGGCCAACAATCGCACCCCCGCTCCGCATCGCCCCACCCCCGATCCGTCCGACCGTGTCGAACCCTCGCTCGACACGCTGGTGCCCGATTCGCCGACGATGCCCTACGACATGAAGGAGCTGATCCTCAAGATCGTCGACGACACCGACTTCTTTGAACTACAGCCCGAACACGCCAAAAACATCGTCGTCGGGTTGGCCCGGATGGACGGCTACCCGATCGGCATTGTCGCCAACCAACCGCTGGTGTTGGCCGGCTGCCTGGACATCAAATCGTCGATCAAGGCTGCACGCTTCGTCCGCTTCTGCGACGCCTTCAACATCCCGCTGTTGACGCTGGTTGACGTCCCCGGTTTCATGCCCGGCACGGCCCAGGAATACGGCGGGATCATCAAACACGGCGCCAAACTGCTGTTCGCCTATGCCGAAGCGACCGTCCCCAAAGTCACCCTGATCACCCGCAAGGCCTACGGCGGTGCCTATGACGTGATGTCGTCCAAGCACCTCCGCGGCGATGTCAATCTGGCCTGGCCGAGTGCGGAAATCGCGGTGATGGGTCCCAAAGGGGCCGTCGAAATCATCTTTCGCAAGGATTTGGACAATCCCGAAAAGATCGCCGAACTGACCGAAGAGTACCGCGTCAAGTTCGCCAACCCGTTCATCGCCGGTCGCCGTGGTTTCATCGATGACGTCGTGATGCCGCGGATGACCCGCAAGCGTATTTGTCGATCGCTGGCCATGTTGCGCAGCAAGAAACTGGAAAACCCCTGGCGGAAGCACGGAAACATACCGCTCTAGAGATTGGTCAAATCAAGAAACATGTTCAACAAAATTCTGATCGCAAATCGTGGCGAGATCGCTTGCCGCGTCATCAAGACGGCCCGCAAGATGGGGATCGAAACGGTCTCGGTTTATTCCGAAGCCGATCGTGATGCGCTGCACGTCTCCATGGCCGACCAAGCCGTTCCGATCGGGCCGCCACCGTCGGCGGAAAGCTATCTGGTGATCGACAAACTGATCGCTGCCTGTCGCGACTCCGGCGCCCAGGCGGTTCACCCGGGTTATGGATTTGTGTCCGAGAACGCCGCTTTCGCGCAGCAGTTGGCGGAAGCCGGGATCACGTTCATCGGTCCCAACGTCCACGCGATCAAAAACATGGGCGACAAGATCACGTCCAAGAAACTGGCCCACGACGCCGGCGTCAATACCGTCCCGGGGCACGCCGACATCATCGCTTCGCCCGACGCTGCTGTCGCGATCGCCCAGGACATCGGCTACCCGGTGATGATCAAAGCCAGCGCCGGGGGAGGCGGCAAGGGGATGCGGATCGCCCGCAACGACGACGAGTGCCGCGACGGATTCCAGCGGGCCAGCGGTGAAGCAAAAACCTCCTTCGGCGACGACCGTGTGTTCATCGAAAAATTCATCGAACAACCGCGACACATCGAGATCCAGGTGATCGCCGACCGATACGGCAACGTCATCCACCTGGGCGAACGCGAATGTTCGCTCCAACGACGTCACCAAAAGGTCATCGAAGAAGCCCCCTCGCCCTTCTTGGACGCCAAGACACGCGCGGCGATGGGCGACCAGGCGGTGGCGCTGGCCCGCGCGGTCCAGTACGAATCGGCCGGGACGGTGGAATTCATCGTCGACAACGACCGCAATTTCTACTTCTTGGAAATGAACACCCGGTTGCAAGTCGAACACCCGGTGACCGAATACGTGACGGGGCTGGACCTGGTCGAATTGATGATCCGCGTCGCGGCCGGCGAGGAGTTACCGCTGTCCCAGTCGGACGTCAGTCTGCGTGGGTCGGCGATCGAGGCCAGGGTGTATGCGGAGGATCCGTTGCGTGGTTTTCTGCCCTCGATCGGACGGCTGGTGCGCTACAGCCCGCCGCCGGAAAACGAGCTCGTTCGCGTCGATACCGGTGTCTATGAAGGCGCCGAAATCTCGATGCACTACGATCCGATGATCGCCAAACTGATCACCTACGGAACGACGCGTGATATCGCCATCGCCCACATGCGCGAGGCGCTCAATGAGTTCTATATCCGCGGCGTGTCGCACAACATCAGCTTTCTGGCGGCGTTGATCGAACACCCGCGATTCCGCTCGGGGATGATCAGCACCAATCTGATCGCCGAAGAGTACCCCGATGGATTCCAACCGTCGGATTTGGTGCACGAGAATCCCGCTTTGCTGATCGTGGTCGCGGCGGCCATCCATCGCCGCTACATGGACCGGGCCGCCGGGATCAGTGGCCAATTGCCTGGTTATGAACGAAGCATCCCCGACAACTGGGTCATCGTGCTCAATGGCGAGCAGTCGCCGGTCGTGATGCGACCCTGTCCCGACGGCCATGAGGTCACCTACGGCACCGACACCTACCGCGTGATCAGCGACTGGCAATTCGGCAAGCCTTTGTTCAAAGGCACCGTCAACGGCGAAACCGTCTGCATTCAAGTCGAACGCCGCAACATGCATTACAGCCTGTTCCACTGGGGTTCCCAGATCGACATCATGGTCCTGACGCCGCGGGCGGCGGACCTGCTCGCCTGCATGCCGGTCAAAGAGCCGCCAGACATGAGCCGTTTTTTGCTCTCGCCGATGCCCGGCCTGTTGACGCAGCTGAGAGTCGAAGAGGGGATCGAGGTCCACGCCGGACAGGACCTGGCGGTGATCGAAGCGATGAAGATGGAAAACGTGCTCCGCGCCGAACGCCAGGGACGCGTCGCCAAGGTCCTGGCCAACATCGGCGATACACTGGCCGTTGATCAACCGATCTTGGAATTCGAATCACCGGGCGGCTAACGCAAGCTGGCCCCGTGGCTGACAGAATGAAGGCAGACTATGTCCCTTCGTGTGATTCGTCTCTTATTGTGGGTGATTGTTAAATGCTAAAAGCGCTTATTGTCGGTGGCAGTGTCGGATTATTTGTTGGCGTGCTGATCGGCACGGTTGGAGGGACTTCCATGCTAGTGGAAGTCATCATGCAAATGGTCTTCTGCACCATCGGCGGACTTGGCGTCGGCGTCTGTTTCCACGTGTTGACTCGAAAGAAAGACGAGGATGAAACCTTCCTCCCTTCGTCGACCGACCTTGCCGAACCCCAAACGGAAAAGAGCAATCGACTCATTTGGCTCATTCCGCTGGCCTCGGTTCTCGCCGCGCTCGTCAAGGGCTTTATGGTCGGCGCTAGATTGGGGCAGTGATCGATCACGCGAATCGACACCCACATTTCGGGCAAATGCGCGACGTCCTCGCCAATTCTCGACGACACGATGGGCACGCGTGCACGTTCTGCTCCAGACGCTCTTTTTCAGCTAATCTTTCCTTGTTGTTGTTCCAGAACACGGCATAAGCAATCGCAAATGGCCACCCCACAGTAAGGAGAACGACCGCTGTCAATCCCCACATCACCACGGAGCCAATGAATCCCCAGAACGTCTTGTTCTTCGACACGCTCGATGGTGAGTTTCGAGAATCAGCCTCGGCCGGGTTTCCAGGAGCTTGATATGGATTTTGCACTGGTTCAGAGCCTTTGTTTACTATCAGTTTGAGCACCGCCGCCTCCCGAATCACATCCGACCGCAACGAACAGTAAGATCGCGAGTATTCGGCAAGCATGCATTTGATCGAGTTCAACGCCTGCTTTAGACGTTCATCAGGAAGTACACAACGCCGTTCGTCTGGTCAACAAAGATTATCACAAGTCCGGATCAACAGGAGCATTCCGACGGGCAGTCATCATCGTAGCCAAAATTCCCAACTTTCGGCCGACGTTTCGGACGCCGGTTCGTCTCGCCCGACCGATGCCAATGATTATTTCGTTATCACGAATTACGAGCACCAAGTTAGCATCTCCGAGCCGCACCGATGTTCTGTTGGTCGCTCAATCTCCATCTCCTCTTCCGGGCGTGGCTCGACTTTGCGATGAACATCGTAGGCTTGATCGCCAAGGCAGCGTTGCCAAGCGACAATCGTTGCCCCGCCTCTTTGCGAGACCACCCAATTCACACTGGCTCCCCTCGCCCCCAAAAACCGGCGAGCTTCAGCGATCCGGTTTTCGGGGGAGAGAGGCCGGGGGTGAGGGGGATTGCCAGGTATCGAAGACGCCTATCGAGCAGGGAAAACCTGACGGCGCACCCAGCCGAAGTGCAGAGTCTCGGTAAGCACCGTCATGATGCCCGAGGATGACATCCCCGTCAGCCTCCGCGTCTTCGTTTGATCGTTTTGCTCGTCTGGTCACACAATGAAAATTCACGTCGAGAACACACGACGCATTGAGCGTTCGATGACGCACGCACCGGCGATACTGATCGCTAACACCAAGACGGCAACATCAATGTTGCCGCTGAACTGCAAATGAGTCGAGTCGAGAATCCAACCTGCGAGCCGCTGGGTGTTCATGACCATCGAAGCGAAGACCACGCCAGAAACAATGCGTGTTCCTACGTGGAGCGCTCGGTTTCTGGGGGGCGCAGAATTCTGGATGATCGCGAACCCTACCACAATCGAGACCAGCAATTCGATCGCCGATCAAAGGCGAGGATGACGGATTTTCGGGTGTGGAACCAAACGACGTAGGTCATTCAGCAGTTTCTTTGCAGCGGCATTGTCGTCAAACCCATACAACGCTACTGAAGCTTGTCCGGTCCGGGGATCGATCACGGGCATGTAGAAATTGTGGCATTTCCAACAAATCGAAACACTAAAAATCACCGTGCCGTCACGGTAGAAGCGAAGGCCATAGGTGGGCACGTGACAGAATGCGCCGTTCGGCTGAAAACGGAGTGATCGCCAATCGTCAGCGATTCGTTTGGCGTCCTTGCCTTTGACCACCGTCGAGGCGTGTGCCGTGACGGAGATCTCAGGTGATGGAATCGTGGCGGTCCCATCGGGCACGACCGGTGACGCTGGCCGAACGAGAAACGTTTCGGTTTCCGGATCGGAAGGATCGTCTTCTGGATCGGAGAATGAAAACGCAAGAATGTCGACACGGTCAACGACGGGAAGATCCGTCGTGTGAGCCGCCTGCAGCAGACGGGCGAGCGCTTCAAAACGCGGAACACCCGCAGCGTCGTCTGCACAACAATCAAGAATGCAGACCCAGGTGAAGATCGCGAGGAATCGCAGTGCGAGCATGGATCATCGGTCTGAGAATAAGGAGTGACGCGTCAGCGATCAAAGGCCAGGAACAGACTCGATTTCGCCAGATTCATCTTCGATCAGAATCCTAAAAAGAAACCCAGTATCCCATTCTGCGGCGCCCTCGGACTAGCTCACGTTGGTTCGGCAAAGCAATCGGGCAAGTCGCTGCAGAGTTCCGAGACGTCATTGTACTTTGACAGACATTCGACGACCACCGGCAGCGGGTCACTGAATACTTGCTCAATCGTCCGCTCGCCATTCTGCTGGGGCACAAACGCAAGGTGTTCGCGGGGTGGATCGAAGCTGGTGGACAGGCCGGGCCGATTGCCCCGCGGATCCACCCGATACCAGCCAAACTCCTCCAGCCAAACCGCGTTCAATCCATGTAAACAGAATCCAGATTTCGATTGGTCGTCGGCCAAACGCTGATAGGCAAAGCCGCAAGGAATGTTGATTGCACGCAGCATCGCGGCCAGCAAATGACTCTTTGCGTAACAAAGCCCGGTTCGATGCCGCAAGACGTCGGACGCGATCATTGTCACGCGGCGATCCCCGAAATCGCCACTGTGGCGAATCTCGTCGCGAACCCATTGAAAACAGCGAGAGGCTGCCGTCAGGGGCGCCGCATCGCCCGCGAGACCCGTCGCGAGTTTCCGAATCGCCGGATCCGCACAGTCGACGATCGAGGTTGGTCTCAGATAGTTTTCCAAATTGCTTTTCATTGAAAAACGTGCAGTGGTTCAAAACATTCGGAACACGGGATCTCGGCCCAAATCTTCGACGTCAACCCATGTGGCGTGACGAATGGATGACAGACCAATTTGACAGTTGCGATGCCGGCCACGCAATGCCCAAGGCCTCAAAGGTCAGGGCTTGAATCGTTGCGGCTGGGCGTCTCACGGCTCGGCTTCACTGCGCAGGTTCACGGCCTTGCTATCTTGCCTTCCAGCGTGGCACGTAAGGCGTGGTCCCTAGTAAGATAAATGTCGCTGATCGACCATCAACATCGAGTAACCATTCCGACTCGATTTCGTTGTCCGTGTCGGGGACGGAAAGCTTCCCACGGCAGGTTCCCCCCGGGCATCGCCGAACAATGCGGCGGAACGGTCGCCTGATTGGATGGCCGTCAAGCGTGTCGATGAAGAGTGATTCGATCATCCCGTCGCGCAGTCGATCAGGCGGCTGTGGGAATTCACTCTGCACAGAGCTACCATCGGCGTCCGTGTACACAAACGGTTCGTCTGACTCTTCATTGTATTGAATCCGTGCTGCAAGTCACAGCGGAATCATCTGCGTTCGTCTGTGTTCCGCGATCCCGCAGCATTAACCTCAGATGAGCACGAATCGCACACCGGAAATTGCGGCACCCAGCGAGCGTGAACGTCCGCCGCTACCGGGGGCCGACGCGTTGATTCTCCATTTGCGAACGCGTGATGCCGTACTCCGTTGGACGGCATGGTGATCCGCGATCAGGTTCTACAGGAATTCGTGCTTGTACATCGCCCATACGATCGTGAGCAGCGCGCCCAGCGCAATCACGGAAAGCGATAGTTGCAGTTTCCTTCCTGCTGCCATGAATGAAGAACGGTGAATGGCAGGAACGATGATGGCCAAAATGAATCCTCCAAAACCACCGCAAACAGTCCCCGCAAAGTCGCCATGATCGTGAAGAAAACCCGTAAGCCATCCCACAAACGCGAAATAGGCGATTGCGAACACACCATACGCGAAGCCTAACTCCGGAGATGCGATACCGGAAAACGTCTCGCTGTGCGAATCGCCGATGACTTTGGAGCCGCGAAAACGAATCGCAATGCCGTTGGCCATCACGAATCCGGCACCGCCTGCAATCGCACTGCCGACATCTTCCTGTTGACCGCCGTGCAGCCAAGCAAGGAGCGTTCCCGCAATCGCACATGCCCCGGTGGCAAGCAAGATGTAGAAGGCCTGCTTCATTGAGTGATGTTAATACGAGTGCTTCTTGCTGGAACACCGTGCGACGCATCGACAACCTCGAGGCACGGAGGTTCTCACCATTCCTTGCTGTCAAACATTATGGCAAACGAATCGGAAGGAGTGGTGGTCAAAAAATGGGATGGCAAAAAAGATGACGCCGGTTTGTCGCTGGCTTTTGAGATGAACGTAGCCGCAAACAACGTCTGCATCAGTAACGACGCGATCGAAAACTGCGGGCGGTTGCTGCGTTTCATCGACCCCAACTCTCATCGCCGCAGCGGCGTACATCACCAAGGACGCGAGGATGACTTTCCACTTCAAGAACCACGACTCGGGCGACTCGTCCTGCATCGCATCGTCCTGTATTCTACTCGTATCCGTCGAGCCCCAATTCGTCATGTATCACGTAGATCTCGGGACGCAACTCCTTAAGCCGGTCTACGCCGGATTGCGTCACCTGGGTACCCGATAAGACAACACCGAGTTTAAACTTTACCGATGCCAATAATTCCATCCCGTCATCAGAAATGGAGGTATCGTCGAAGAGAATGGCGTTCAGGCGCCCAATCTTGGATAGATGTGGCAATCCTGCATCAGTGATTTGGGTTCCATCCAAGTGAAGCACAACTATCTCGTCAACACCATCGAGAAAGCGAAGGTCTTCATCAGCCACATTGGAGTCAGAGCAATAGAGAGTTTCCAAAACGGAAAAGCGATCGG
This sequence comes from Stieleria maiorica, assembly GCF_008035925.1. NCBI lineage: Bacteria > Pseudomonadati > Planctomycetota > Planctomycetia > Pirellulales > Pirellulaceae > Stieleria > Stieleria maiorica. Next base: position 6,798,168 of record NZ_CP036264.1, on the reverse strand, counting down.
GAATCTGCGAAGTGATTCGGTCTTCTATGGTGATCCATGTAACCGTAAAGTCATCCTTAATTGTTGGATCGGAACCGCCAAAGGCCGCGATTTCACCGATCAGCTGTTGATGGGCACGCCAATCGCGAGTTTGCCGCTCAACCAACACGAACAAGATTGATGAGATCGCCACGAATGCCAGTGCGGCCTTCAAGCTGAAACGCAATCTTCACCTCTTCAATTGCAGAACGAAAGGCGATCTATCCGGGCACGGGACGTGCCGGGATAGATCATGCGTTGAAGTTTTTCGGCTCGACTTGGCCGGCTTCGGGTCGACCGCTATTAGAATAGATGCAGTTGCCGCATGCCAGCGTTGGCGTTTGATTCGGATGCGGTTTAGGGGGTCGGTTTCGTCTCGTAGGAAAAAAACTCTCGGACAGCACGACGCGTGCCAGCGGGGAAGCCATGCGCCGTTGGCTTACTCGATGGGCCACGTGAGATCAGGACGTTGACCAAAACACAACGCGGATAACCTGCGGCCACGAGATTCAAGAAGCCGGCGCGAGCTGGATTCCCCCGCCCCCCGACGATCGACGCGATGGCCGGTCAGATGAACTTCAACGCAGGCCGCTCATTCGACATCGAAGCCTGCCTCCCATTGATGGGTAGCAATAGATCCACGCGCCCAAGATGAAGGCAGCGGGGGGAGATCAAAATGCTGAGACGCAGCGAGCGCAGAGGATGACACGCTCAATTCCGCATCTCTGCGTCCTCTGCGACTCTGCGATTCAAAATCACCTGCGAATCGTGTCACCCAACGCTGGAAACGATCTCTACGTGTTGCGTCTATCGTGTCGCGATCAGTGACAACCGGATCGTGTCGGTCGATGAGCAAGGCGTGACCGACAGCGACGGCCGTTGGCTCTGACGTCGCCAGCTTGCCGTGTCAATCAGAGCAAAACCCAATCGGGTTTTTCGCCGACTCCGAGCTTCTTGAACAGAAAATTTGAGCATCGGCTCTTCCGCCGGAGTGGACGCTACCCTTCGGCTGCAAACAGAGATCAGAGAGAGACACCGCTCGTCATTCACGCGATGTAAAATTCTTATTGTTTTTTTGCTTTCCTGCACTGGGATCCAGCGCAACACCGCGTGCCCCCGCGAGCCAAAGTGTGGCTGCAAGAACGAATGCAATTCGTTTGATTCCGGCAACGCGGGCGGTTCGACCATTTCCTCGATCACGAATATGTCGTTTGGCCCTTGGTCGGGCATGTCCGCAGTTGCATGAATTAAGTCGCGAATGTGCATCGAGCCAATTCGTCCAATCAAGACACATGAATCACAATCATAGACATCGACAAGTGGTGTGGTATCGACATCCATGCATTGCGGTGGGTCAATGTCAAACACGCCTGGGTACAGTTTTGCGTTCTCCGTACGGAGCTGTTCTTCGTCTCGTTGGAAACGACGATTCGCACGCGACTGCGAGAGAAATCCAACAAGCCAACACGGCAGTGCTGTTAAGAAAAAGACAGGGTGACCAGAAGCGATTCCGCCGCCAACGGATCCAATGAATCCAGCCAGCGAGATTTCGCCGACCATTGTCATGTTGCCCCCGCCGCTCCACGGAATGCTACGGTGGAAACCGAACACACGGCCAAGTGAGGCATGGATCGAAAGCAAAACCGCAGCGACAGAGATCAAGGTGCCAGCGATGCGTTCGCCCATCGAGCATCACCTATTGCAAATAACGGACGTCGTCACCGCGTCGGCGTGATCGACCTGATTTTAAAACAAACTCGACTCGCCGACTGCGGTGCACCACTTGGTTCACGCGGATCGGCCACGACGACAGCTTGAACCATCGTCACTGGTGGCCAGTGTACTCGACCGGAATCGCCGAGGAAAATCGAGTCTCCAAACAGCAGTCGGCGCATCAGGCGTCGGCTGTCAGCGTTGCATTCGACAGGCGTCGGCTTGTCGAATTCGGCCGAGTCGACCGTGCACCAAGTGAGACAAGAATCACGCAAAGACGCCAAGCCGCAAAGAAGCGGGGGCAAAGCTTTGCGGCTTGGCGACTTTGCGTGAGGCCCTTCCAGCAAGTATGTCAGCGCACCTGTCGAACCATGACTTCAGGAGCGAATAACAGGAAACAGAGGTCTGATGAATCCCGGTGCCCGCAAGCTCGGGTACTGGCATTAGCGTTCATCGGTGTTCATTAGCGGTGCCAAAACGCCGAAAACACCAACCGCTAATCCAAGCGAATGAACGCTAATCTCGGAACCCGTTTCAAGCAGCCGAGAGCGTGAACGTTAGCGATATGCGTGCGGCGGCGGGTGATCGACCACTTCAATAACCACGACTCCGCCGCTCCGTCATCATCGCATGGTTATTTGACGTTGCCCCAGCTTGTTTGGATTTTCAACAGAAACGACGTCAGGATGTCGACCAGCTTTCCGATATCCGTGCGACATTGCTCCGTATCCTGTCCGCCGACGGCCAAAATCCCCATCTTGTCAATTCGTGTATCTAGCTTCGTATCGCTGGAGATTGGAATAGACAGGTGCCTTTGCGTCCCATGCTCGCGTGCAACTCTTTCGGTACAGCGAATTGGTGCACAATCATCTGCCATTCCGAGTTGCCGCGCAATCGCCTTTTCCAGCCGCAAACGATCGGCGTAATAGTCTTCGGAAATCACAGTTGTCTCGGGAAAGGCTTCACAGAGACGTTTAACAAGCATGTCGAAGTCAAGCTCCGTGTCAGACGTTCCAGAAACGAAAGGCATTGGTTTCGCCCTGTTTGAGTCAAATAACGTCACGCGTCACCCGGTACGCGCGGAAAATGTTCAACTTCGAGACCGCCCAACTCGCGTACTCGGGTGCACGCGATTGTTACCCGATTCAGTATCAGCCAAGCGTTGCCGATGAGCAATCAGCTCGAATTTACCATCCGTCGTCGATATGTACACGAGCCGATCATTGATTCTCCGAATGCGGACATCCGTTTCGTGGTTTGGGTTCATGCATATCGCAGAGCAACCGGGAGCCTCCAAGTAAAATTGAGCATTTGCGCAAACTACGAGCCTTGGAAGAAGCTTGTATGAGACAAACGTGGCCGTCGAAGCGAGTCCTGTTAATGCAACCAGTGACAAAGCGTCATCCGTCATCGATGTTGGATGTAAAAGCAGGTAGACAGTCATAACCGCAACACAAAACAAAACTGCAGTTGCTATCAGTGGCAATCGCTGAACAGAATGTCGTCGCCAGCGTTTGCCTCGAAAAACAGTGATCAACGTCGCCTCGTGAAATCGCTCGGTTTTCATCAGCGATTCGTACTACGTTTGAACCAATTCGGGTAACGAAATGCGATCTATCCGGGCACGTCTCGTGCCCGGATAGATCGTGCGTTGAAGTTTGTCGGCTCGACTTGGCCGGGTTCGGGTCGACCGCAATTAGAATAGCTGCAGTTGCCGCGTGCCAGTGTTGGCGTTTGATTCGGGTGCGGTTTCGGGGGCCGGTTTCGTCTCGTAGTCAACAAAGAACCTCTCGGACCGCCCGACGCGTGCCAGCGGGGAAGCCATGCGCCGTTGGCTTACTCGATGGGCCACGTGAGATCAGGACGTCGACCAAAACACAACGCGGATGACCTGCGGCCAGGAGATTCAAGAAGCTGGCGCGAGCTTGATTCCCCCGCCCCCCCGACGATCGACGCGATGGCCGGTCAGATGAACTTCAACGCTGGCCGCTCATTCGACATCGAAGCCTGCCTCCCGTTGATGGGTAGCAATAGATCCACGCGCCCAAGATGAAGGCAGCGGGGGGAGATTAAAACGCTGAGGCGCAGAGAGCGCAGAGGATGACACGCTCAATTTCGCACCTCTGCGTCCTCTGCGACTCTGCGATTCAAAATCACCTGCGAATCGTGTCACCCAACGCTGGAAACGATCTCTACGTTTTGTGTCTATCGTGTCGCGATCAGTGACAACCGGATCGTGTCGGTCGATGAGCAAGGTGTGACCGACAGCGACGGCCGTTGGCTCTGGCGTCGCCAGCTTGCCGTGCCGATCAGAGCAAAACCCAATCGGGTTTCCCGCCGACTCCGAGCTTCTTGAACAGAGAATTTGAGCATCGGCTCTTCCGCCGGAGTGCCCCTCTGTATAACAAACCCGTGAAAGCTTGTTTTGACAACAAAGATTAAGCGCTCAATTCGAGGAGTTCGGTGTCGCGAAGTTTCAGAGCCGTCGTCATAAGTTTCTGCCCTTTTTGTGTTATTCGATAGTAGAACGTGCCTGAAACTTTTCGGATCAATCCGTGTGCGCGAAGCAACCGTAGCAACCGAGTGATACGCCCAGCCGCCCGCTTCCGCTCTTTGTCATTACGATTGACATGTGGAAAGAGCCTTGACCGTAGGTCTTTATTGCGGAACCCTTGCAAGAGGAACGTCCCTTCCTGCAGAACCGAGAACATGCGAACTTCGTCCGGTTCGATCGGGCGTAGCCCCCGATATGGTCGTCCCTGACGGAAAATCCGGCGACTTACTGGATCAAGTATCTTGTGCGCGGGAGATGATTCTCCTACGACAGCGAGTGCCTCAAGATAGCGCTCATTCGCGGCGTGACATATTTCCACACGCCGTGCAACGTCGGCGACGCTCTTTCGCATCGGAAACCATGCAACAACAACTTCGCCGCCACGGGTCGCTTTTCTTCGAACGTTGAAGCGTCTCGGATTGTTAATCGTGGTTTCGATTCTCAGTACGCTGCCCGCCTTGTCGTACATTTTGATCGAGTTCTCATCGACCCAGTGTTTTATCCTTACTCCTTCCACACGATGCTTCACATCGCTTGTCACTTCCCCGTTGAAATCACGATGAAAGCGACGGCCCATAAATCGCATCACATCGCGACAGCCGAAGTGCTGAACTGCATGATTGACAAGAGCAGGGTAGATCGCATTAAGTGAAGCCTCATTCGCAAACATCACATCAGTCGCGTATTCACTTTCGCGCATGGTCCAGTAATACGCGGGGAACTTCAGCTGACTTTTCAGTTTGAGCCAGGGATTGAACCGACGGGCCAACGCATTCAGGAACTGTACCCAGTTTCGCTTGTGAAGATCGTCAATCATCTGCTGGGCCTTGGCAAGGTCATCAATATGGGTAAAGCAATTGCCCTGTTTGTTGTAGCCGATGCCAGCCTTATCCAGTCGACCTGCAAGGTATTCACGCCCGTTCAAACAAACCTGGATAGTCATGGGAAGCCAAGTCTGAAGTCGGACGTGCATCAGGCCAAATTCCCGGTCGACGAAGTAGAAATAGAGGAACAAGCATTTCCTTCGGGCATGCGCCAATTCAAGACGTTTTCCTTTCGGATCTTTATGAAGCTCGTAGGTTTGGCACGATTCCACACATGACAAAACGCAAACTAATCCTTGCTGAATGGAGTCTTGCTCCATGATGCTTCGCGCGCAGTCTTCTTTGGAAATGGATGAAGACGTTAAGTATCGGAACGGCCGGCCATGCGCTTCAGCGTATTCAGCGGCGTGTTCCTTGATTCTGTCTGAGATGCGTTGGACGAAACCGCCGAAATGTTTGTAGAGGACGCCATGTACGTTCAAATACTTATCCATCCCGTCCAAGTAACTCAACGCACGTATGGTCCCACGAAAAAGGATCCGGTCGAATCCCGACAAAACACCGATGATGCGTTGATCGTGTCGTTCGATGAATCGTTCCATGTCACCCTCCCAGCGTAAAACGCCAACCATGTAAATAGCAAGGATTGCGGAAGGTGCCGCAGATTGCAACCATTTGGCCGCTCCTTGAACACCCGAGCAATGCCTGGGAAAATCCCCCGGCATTCTGAACGGTCATGGAGGCCGGATCGTTTGGTTGCGGCCGAAGGCTGCGACGTGCCAACATGCGTGAGACAACTTTGAGTTTTTCAGAGTTGAGGGCACGGAGCATTTTGCATGACCGAGAACGCTGACAAAAAAGTTGAGAAAAATCCTGAGGTGACTGAGAAAGCGAGCCGTCGTCGCTTTACTGCCGAGTACAAACGCCGCATCGCGCTCGAGGCCGAACGGTGTACCGAGCCTGGTGAAATCGGAGCCCTGCTGCGACGCGAAGGGCTTTACTCGTCAGTGGTAGGACGCTGGCGTCGTCAACTTCGGGAAGAACCATTGTCATCATCGAAAAAATCCAATCGAGCAGCATCACCCAAAAAGGCGTCAGCGGCAAAGGAACTCGCTGATCTGAGGCGTGAGAATGAACGCTTGAAAGAGAAACTCCGTCAGGCGGAGTTGATCATTGACGTCCAAAAAAAAGTCTCGGAGATGATGCAGACGCGATCACCCGAGAAGACAGACTGAAAGCAGCCGAAGGGCTTAGCAAACGCGTCGGCGTCGCCGCCGCGTGTCGGGCACTGAACGTTTCCAGAGCGACGTTTTACCGTCGTCGTGATCCCGATCGGCCATCGAGCCCGAGGCCTGCACCTGCTCGAACGCTATCAGCGGATGAACGAAAGGCGGTGCTTGATCAACTCGTCAGTGAACGTTTCGCTGATCAGTCACCGCGGCAGGTCTATTCGAAGTTGCTTGATGAAGGCGATTACCTGTGCAGCGTGCGAACGATGTATCGGATCCTCGCCGAGAACCAGAGTTCTCGCGAGCGGCGGAATCAACTGAAACACCCCAACTATCAAAAGCCGGAACTGTTGGCGAGCGGACCCAATGAGGTTTGGTCTTGGGACATCACCAAGCTGAAGGGTCCCGAAACATGGACCTATTATTACCTTTACGTCATCCTGGACATCTACAGTCGCTGCGTCGTCGGCTGGATGCTGGCGCATCGTGAAGCCGCCGATCTGGCCACCCAGCTCATTGAAACGACGATTGAAAAACAAGGCGTCCAATCCGACCAATTGATCCTTCACAGCGACCGTGAGCCTTCGATGACATCCCATTCCGTGGCCGAATTACTCACTTCGCTGGGCGTCACAAAGTCACACAGCTGCCCCCACGTTTCCAACGACAACCCGTTCTCGGAAAGCCAATTTAAAACGATGAAGTATCGTCCTGAATTCCCAAAGCGATTTGGGTGCTATGAAGATGCACTTGGGTTCTGCCGAGACTTTTTCAGCTGGTACAACGACGAGCATTACCACAGCGGCATCGGCCTACTCACACCATCATCGTTACACTACGGACAAGCCGAAGAGATCCTTGCACAGCGACAGGAAACGCTTCGAGAGGCGTGGCAAAAGAATCCTGAGCGATTCGTGGGCGGCGTCCCAACTCCTGCGAGTCTTCCCAAGGCCGTCTGGATCAACGCTCCAAAACGGGAAAGAGAAAGAAAAATCGGAGCCCCTGAAGCGAATTGCCCCGGAGCTCCATAAGAGACGTCATTGACGCACCCTCGATCCGGCTATCCCTTGGACGGTTGCGTCCCCGCAGAGCCATCTTCCGTTTCACCGGACGAATCGACGATACCACAAGAAACATCATTGAACACCCGAGCCATGCCTAAAAAAATCCCGGGGGTTCGGGGGCTGGCCCCCGCGTACGCTGGGCTGCCCTGCTAACAAGTATCCAAAAGTTGTCTCAATGTCGTTGACACATTCCGTCCGCCGAAAAGAAGGTACTGAGTATCATTGCCAAACACAGCCCAAGGACAAAACCGAAGCAATATCCCACGGGGAGAAGAATAAGAGCAAGAGTCGTGTATCCCATCCAGTAGCTCAGTGAGCGCAATATGGCGGGGGTAATCAGCATTGACCACGACACAACGGCATCGTTCCAGTGCCCAGAGTCACGCCAAAACCTAGGGAGCCAAAGTCGTCGCGGAGTTTCAACATCGGGTAATCGAAACGGTTCGATACTTGGTTTTTCTTCGCGGATGTCGTTTCGGTTTTGCGACATCTTAGATTCGCCTCGATACCATTATCGACGAACGGCAGCGATCACCCAGTCGCGGCGAACGATTTTTCATTGGTAAAAATGACGACTCCGCGACTTGGGTGCATCGCATGGTTCCCCGCGATCTAGTCGCCGCCATCATCCGATGCGTCGAAGTACACGTCAAACCAGATTTCTAGATCCAATGCAGCAAGTTTAGATGACTGGGCCGGTAAAAGCGACGGTCCGCCCTGACCTGAAGCAGACACCCAGTAGCACATAACGTCCGCGATTCCGCCAGATTCTCGAATCCATGCCAACGCGTCTGTCTTCGCATCGATCTGGTCGAGTATGAAGTCAATATGGCGTCGAACGTCGCGGGAATCAATTTCGGATTGCGAAGTCAAAAACCATCCAGCCGGAAGGCTCTTCCAGCCCTCGGGACGAATTTGGAATTCTTGTGTCTTCGAGGGCGTGACACCGATGTATTCGGTAAACCGATCAGGTGGGACGTCACCCGTGAAGACGCGCAACGTGGCATATGTTTCAACGCACGTTGCGTATTCGTCATCATACAGCGTCAATTCGAATTTCTCGCGGAGTGGGAGAGGCCAGCTATCTTCAGTCGGGGAACGACCGCCGTAACCGGGCACGAACGGAAGGCTTTGATTTCAGTTGCCGCGTGAATGAGTGCTCCGGTTCACGGCTTTGTTATGTCGTGGCGTTTTATGAGCGACTGCCAGCCGCGTTGATCACAAGATAGTTGGTACTCGTCTGGAGATTCAGCTAAGGAAACAAGTGAAATCTTATGCGTTTAGTGACCATATCGTAATAACGACGGCACCGCCCAAAATGCCAATAAGTAGGGACGCACCAATTGCCAAACTGACGGAGTTCGGAGTCACCCGGTTTTCTTTGTCCCTTGCTCGAGTAAGGGTAAAGCACAACAAAAGCAAGAAAAATGGCCCAAAAATGACTAGAGCCGGTAGGAATGGATTATTCATGCGTTTTTCCCAGTGACGGAGGTAAGAACTACAGGTGATTCGGTCAAAGCTTGCAAATATTGGAAGAATTTGACGCGATCAATGAAGCGACATAACGTTGAAATTCACGGGGATCGCGCGGGCGATGTTCAAACGGCCAAGTAAACTAGCTCGCGATCTCCCGTGCAATTTTCTGGTTACCCGCATTGTGGGACGAGGATTTGACGATGCACAAAGACTGCAGTGTACCACCCGGCGATGCCTAAGACGACTGCGAGTCAGCAGTGAGTAGATCGATCGAGATTTGCAAACAAGAAGGACAAACGCAATAACGCTGATCAATGGTTGCATATACGCCATCCGCGATGTGGTCGCCGCACAATGCACAATCGGATAATCGAAGGTTAGTATTCGGCGGTTTGTATGGGTTGCCAACGTGTTCGGACGCGATCGCGACGGAGTCATCGTGTAATGCAATCGAATCACGAAGTTTTGAGATGCACAGCGAGCATGCCATGAACTCGCTTGGGCCTTCGATGAAAGGACCGGTGTCGAAGTGCGACGAGTCACAGATTGAGCATCTGCGTGGCGGGTTTGCACTGAATGCGTTCTGGACGAATTTGCGAACGATGTTCAGCATGATTCAGTCGGGTAACGATAGGGTTCAGCGGGGCCGCGCGAATGACTCACCACTTCGTTGGACTTGGATCGCGGCCTCCGTTGCAACCGGTGGTTACCCGTTCGGTTTGGTAGCCGCAACCATGAAACGCTGCGTACGCGTCGAGGGCAAAGCGTTCGTGTAGTCCATCAGTCCCACAAAGTCGATGCGGAAACCGATTTGTTCGAGCAAGTATGGAACAGTCGCAGTAGTTCGGCAAGCAGCGAGTGGAAGCGTGTCCACAAGGCCGTCCCATCTGCCAGACCAGTCATGGCGGTCAAAAAGACCGTCCAACACGACAACTGTACCACCCGGGCGGAGCCAAAAATGCCAGTTTCGAAATGCGGCAAGTGGATCGAATAGGCAATTTGCAAGTTGCCGCGAGGCAATCATGTCGAAAGACCCCGCGTCGAAGTGCGATTGATCATCCGCGTGGTCGCAGAAGCCCCGAACGGTCGACACGCACTTCAGGTCGGGCTTCGAGTCAAGCAACTTGCTCATCGTTGCGCATGGTTCGAGAGCGGTGATGCGAAGACCGGAAACGCGAACTAACGCCAGACACAACGCACCGGTGCCACTACCAGCGTCGAGAACAGTCATGCCGTCAAAAAATGCGATGCAGCGATTGAGATCAGCAACACAAGCGTCGTGATCCGCAGAGGTCATTGCATTGACCCATGCGTCGTATTTCGACGCCTCCTCGGCGTCGCAAGTCGCAAGGTAGCGCTTTCGCGATTCCTGTTGAGTGCCACGATACGTCATGGATGCAATTCAGTCGGGTAACGGTAACGATCACGTGGTCGCCGCGAACGACTCACCACTTCAATAAACTCAACTCGGCGGCTCACGTGCATCGTCTGGTTCGCCCTCTGATTCCATCGCGGATTTTGAGTTCGTGTTCGCGGCCACCCAAGCCCAATACTCGTTTGCAGCCATTTCCGTTGACGGCCGGGTATCCGGATGCTGCCAACTGACCTGCTCATCAATGAACCCTAATTGGCCTTCCATTGGTATCGATAGACCACCCGATAACGACGCGTGCCATCGCGAGCAATCCGACACGTCGACAAACTCATCGAATTCAGTGAAATCATGATCGTCGCCATTCGCGATTCGGCAGTTGAAGTCCTGGCAAAACGCAATGTACTCAAGTATCCGCGTTGCGTGTGCGTCACCGCGACTGCGAATCCGAAGATCGAAGTCTGCAAACCAAGTTCCCTGATGAGGAAACGCATTGCTCAATTGGGCAACCAGCAAGCCGCTGTGCCACAAAGTTGCGTTCAAAGCCGGCGGAGCAACCCAAGTTGACACTTGATCAATTTCCATTGGGCGAACGATTGCCGTCACCTGGGACGGACGATTGATTTTCCATTGGTAAAACCTCGCAAGCCGTCCTCAGGTGCACGGCCTGGTTCTGGCTTCATGCCTTCGTCGTACTTGTACTCAGCATCGCGGTACTCGTAATCGACTCCAGCATTGTACTCCGTAGGCAGTTCGGCAACGACATCACCGCGAGCGATCAATCGCGTCAACATCGACACGATTCGATGCAGCGTCCGTTTCAATTCGGTGTGACGCTGGTCGTCAATGCCATCCGTTACAGCGAGAATGTCCTGGATCGCAACACATTCCAAAGCCGAACCGCGAGCGATGTCGAGAAAGCGACTTCGATCTTTGAGGCTTCGTTTGCCGTTGCCCTCGGCAATGTTCAGCGGAATCGACTGTGCCGCGCGAAGCCACTGATCGCGTGCATGACGATGGCAGCCGTTCAAATCCTTGGCGACCGCAAACGATGAAGCGACGTATTCGATCGAGAGGCGGTAAACGTCAAGTCGATCGTGATCGAAGATGGGTTCGGTCATTGGTGCCCCGATTCGAGTAGGAGTACGAGGTAAGCGTTCTATCTGCCCATGTTGACCGGCTGGTTAGCGTGAGGGGTTTCTTTCCACTTTCAGGAGAAACCCATGCCGCAGTTCCCCAACCCTCAACTCGCACAGCAGTGGCGTGACCGCATCGAACGGTTCGCCCAATCCGGCCTGACCGTCACTGATTTCTGTGATCGCGAAGGCTATTCGGTCGCCTCCTTCTATCAGTGGCGACGGAAGTTGCGATCCTGCGTTCCCGATCGTCCAACAGGCCCCCGCGATCGAGCGGCCTCGTTCGTCGCGGTTGAGCTTCTGCCCGCCGCGATGGAAGCGGCTCAACCGACCGGCCTGAAGATTGAATTGCCTGGCGGGGCTGTTGCTCGACTCGACCGGAACGCCACCGACGAGCAGCAACGCAGGCTGATCAAGAACATCGTCGAGGCACTCAGCGAGGTGGCATCGTGATCGCACTTGCGCCCACTACGCGGATCTTTGTCTACACCGAGGCGACCGATATGAGGAAGAGTTTCAATGGCTTGTCCGGACTCGTCAAAGAACATTTCCAGGTCGACTTGTTCTCCGGGCATCTGTTCGTCTTTTTCAACCGTCGGCGCGACTATGTCAAGATTTTGATGTGGGACTGCGACGGCCTGGCTCTCTGGTCCAAGCGACTCGAAAGTGGAAGCTTCGAAAAGATTGTCTCCAAAGAGCATGGCAGCTTCGAGATCGACTCGGCCGGCCTGGTCATGATGCTCCGCGGTGTGCAGATCGAAGGATCACAACGGCGCAAACGCTACTCGATCGACCGCCCTGAAGCGGCGTGAGTTAGCCGAGCAAATCTTTTTAAAAAGCATCAACGCAAGGCCCAACAGAGCCTTGCGTTTTTTGTTTTGATGGCGATAACAACTGCATGGCTGCTTCGGAAAACAATGACGACCTGCAGAGCGCATTGAGGCTCAACGCTGAGCTGATCGAAACGGTTGAGCGACTGCAGAAAGCCAACGAACAACTCCGCGAAGAACTGAACCTCTATCGCAGCAAGTTGTTCGGCAGATCTTCTGAGCGGCACGTCGAAGATGACTCGCAGTTGCATCTGTTCGACTTAGGTGTTCAGCAAGCCGAGAATGACGATGTCGAAGACGGTGAAGCAATCCGGCCACGTCGGCGTCGTCGCAAGAAGAAGTCCGAGAAGCTACCGGATCATCTCAAACGCAAAGTCATCGAGGCGGACGTTCCGGCCGAACAGCGAAGCTGTCTGTGCTGTGGTGAAGAGATGCCGATTGTGGGCACCGACATCAGCAATCGATTGGATTTCATCCCGGCAGAGTTTTTCGTCTGGGAGATCCATCGCCACAAACGAGCCTGCTGCAAGTGCAAAGAATCGATCGCTCAGGTGCCCGCCGGTGAGGAACCCTGCGGACTGACAACGCCGATCCCCGGCAGCGATTATGGCTTCGGTGTTTACACGCAACTGATCGTCAACAAGTTCGCCGATCATCTTCCGCTCTATCGCGGAGAAGACATCTTCGCCCGCGCCGGGATGCTGATCCCTCGCAACACACAGTTTGGGATGCTGGCGAACATCGCGGCATTGGCCGATGTGTTGGTGGAACTGATGAAGTCGCGAATCGTTTCAGGCGATGTGCTGGGTGTCGATGATACGTCGGTTCGCCTGCAGGACATCAGCTTGCCGGGCAAGATGCGGACTGCACGATTCTGGCTGTATCGAGGCGGGGAGGATCATCCGTATAACGTGTTCGACTTCACGGAAAGCCGGGGACGCGACGGCCCGGCAAAATTCCTTCGTGATTTTCACGGCCACGCGGTGGTCGATGCTTATGGAGTCAACGACGGAGTCTATCTTGGAGCACAGGATCAGATCTTTGCCGCGTGCTGCAATGCGCACGCACGTCGAAAGTTCGTCGAAGCCAGACCGAACGACCCGGTCGCCGCTGCGCGGGCACTGGCGTTTTACCGTGGCCTGTACAAGGTTGAAGATCGCGTGCGAGAAGCTTCGGCGGCCGACCGACTGGAACTGCGTCAGAACGAGTCGGTGCCGATCATGAACGACCTTCATGACTGGTTGCTGCAGATGAACGGTGATCGACGAGTGCTTCCGAAGAGCTCGATCGGCAAGGCGGTGCGTTATGCGTTGAATCAGTGGGATGAGTTGTCGGTGTTCCTTGGCGACGGCGCGATCCCGATTGACAACAATGCGACGGAAAACGAACTTCGCCGCTTGACGATCGGTCGAAAGAACTGGTTGTTCGTCGGATCAAACCGAGGAGGCCGAGTGGCGGCGACGATGTATAGTCTTGTGTCTTCGGCGGCACGGCATCACTTGGATGTTTGGGCCTACGTGGACGATTGTCTTCGTCAGTTGGCAAGTGGCAGCACAGATTACGAACGCCTGCTTCCCGACGTGTGGCGCAAGGAACACCCGGAGTCGATCCGTCCCTACCGCGACGCCGAGCAGAAGACGCGACGCCTGACCACACAGCAACGTCGAGTGCGTCGCCGTGAGGCGAGGGTGGCGTGATGACGAAACTGACCGAGCGAATTCAACTGACGCGTGAACATCGTGACTTGATCCTGAAGTACGGCTATGTATCGGGCCGCTTAGAGGCGTCACTACGACGCTGGCCGAAAGAACAAGCGATTCGCCGAGTGGGAATGACTCGGGTAGAGCTGCAGTGGCTAATCGGCGACCTGAGCCACTCGTGCGTCAAAGGCAAAGCGGGTTCTGATGTTGAAGCGGTCGCTGACCTGTGCGACCACCTTGAGTACGCCCAGCAAACCGGCGACGGGGACCTGGACATGATGTGGTGAACTGCATCAGGTCACTTCCGTTAGGGCGCACCCGAAATCAGACGTGATGGCGAGCAAGGCTATCGCCAGCTTCAGGGGTCTTCTGACCGTGGGTTACCAGCGATGAGACCGCGAAAGCGTTTTGATCTCTCGTGGCCCGTGGTGGATCGATAGACGCCTGACTCCCTCGTGACATGCGATGCGTGATCCAGTGGGTTTTTCTTTTAGTAAAAGACCGAATCCCTTGACCGCACTTCTCGCCGCCCCTTGGGAGTCGAGCGGAAGTAGAGCTCAGAGACACCCCAGTGAGATCAAAACGCAGCATCAACGGCAGCGCCGATGAACTGCGTGCTAGAGACGCAGGAAGCGGCTGTCACGGAATTTACGTGCCGGCGATTGGCCGCCGGCAGCTTCCCCCGCCACCAAGGCCACCCTGGGCAGATAGAACGCTTACCCTGAGTACGAGTTCGATGTATTCAATGCCAGAACGATACGGATCACGTGGTCGCCGCGAACGATCAACCACTTCAAAAAACTCAACTCGGCGACTCACGTGCATCCGCTGGTTCGTCGTGCCCCAGCTAAGGCGATCAAACCGACGGTAGAGCAAAGATCTCGTCAAGTAGGTTGAGGTAGTTTAGGTATAGCGAGCGGCTCGCAGCAACCATAAAAGTGAGAACCAGTCCACAAGTTATCCGGACGGCTGCCAACATAGCCGGCCTGCTACCGAGAAGAAAATGCCGCCCAGCACGATACGAATACCACGCGAATAGCCAGCAGGGAACAACGACAATCACATGTGCCGCGTGTAGCGCCCAAAGAAACTCGCCATTCAGGAACCAGGAGGTTACATAGAGATGTGCAATTGGCAGCAAACCTGCGAGCTGAACTCCAATACGAGTGACGGTTACAGCCAGCAAGCAAACGAGCAAAACCAGGGCGAGCACCGACGGTATCGCAAGCGTCATACCAGCAGTCATCAGTTCACGTGTTTGAAGCGAAAATAGCCGCTCCAACGATTCCCTCAATCGTCCAGGCCAGCCAATCCCCAAAAGCCAGTCAGCGGTGTCCATTGCCAGGAGATCAAGCGAGATGGACGCTGAAAATGCAATCACAATGGCAAGTGGCGCAACCAATAGATCCAAAATGCGAAACTGAAAACGCTGGCTTTCGTGATTGAGCGCTGGCAAAAAAAAGTCTCGCTGAGTGTCACTGCCGCAAGTCGACGAACGACCGGGATCAGCGGGCGGCGGGAGTTGACATTGATCTCATGAGAAACCGCACCACCGCCGCTCCGTTGCATCCCATGGTTCGCCGCCATCCTATCGAAGTCCGAGATACACACGGAGTATATCAGCAAAGAACGGGGCAAGAGTATCGTGGATCTTGATCGGTTGTGAGTCTTCGTCGGCATTGTAGTGATCGAACTCGTAGACGGGTGAGTCGTCGGATCCCAGACAATCCATCGCAAAGATCGCACGAATGTCGTCAACCGCAAAAACGATGCGAGGCGTTACAATAATTGGTGGCTCGCCATCAAGCGGATCAATCTCGGCGATTGTGTTAGCGCGGATCTGGCTGAGGGGCAGAATCATGCCAGTGTTGATGAGGCGATCAGAATCGAACGACATCAACCTGCGATAGTAGCCAGGGAACTTGATGCCGAGTCTTGATTCGATGGCGTCAAATTCCCCATCTGCACACCCGCGATGTCCAGGTAGGTCGCGAAACATTTCGAGAACGGCATTGTCCGTAAACGTGCTCATTTCGGGGGCGGATTATCGATACGCTTGGTCGGCGAACGTCACCAATCACCCGGCGGCGACGAGAGACTGTCAATTGGAAAACGGCTGACTTCGCCGCTCGGGTGCATTGGATTGTTCTGTCACGTTTTCGGGAGATCGCCAAAGTCATCAGCGACCAATTCGACGTCGCCGGTCTCGTGATCCCACCAGTATACCGAATGCTGCAATGAGTCTGATTCATCGGGCATCGGTATCAGCACAAGCAAATCACCTCCGCCGTTTGCGCCAATTGCCACGGCGTCGGGCGGAAATCCAGTCCAATCCTTTCGTGCTGTGGTTGTTTCGCGATCAATGCTGCCGCACGTTCGCTGGATGCGTTTACGATCGGACGCGTCGAGAAATGGAAACAAATTGAAGTCATCGATTCGAGTCCGGACGGAGCCACCGTTCATTTCCGACATTGCTGCCACGAAGGACGCCGGGAATCGCACACCGAGTTTGTTCTCGGTTTTTGTGATCCATTTTGAGTCGACGGGAAACGGCATTGGAATGACGATTCATCAATGACAGAACGGTAGTGATCAGCGGGGACGGGCGAACGACCTGCAAGCAAACGAGAAAACGGACCACCCGTCCTCCGTTGCATCACATGGTTATCGGATATTGTGATTTCACGCACTGTCACCAACTACGAAGATCTGACATTCGAACGATCGATTGTCGCCGCTTGTTTGAAAGACGAGGAATCGCCATCCCCTTCATTTCCGCAATCGCAATCACAATTGAATGCTCAAGTGAAATATGATCGAGCACTGACATAAATTCCCAGCGTGAATTACGGATTGAAATCGAACCTGGAAGCAATTTATCGAAAGCCGACTGGTCACTATCATCTACTGCTAGAATCAGTTCTTGGAGCGATGTAGACATCTTCAATGGTCGTTCACGAATCTCCTGTATTGCGTGCTCGTAGGGCGAGGCATTTACTCCGCCCAATTTTGCCATCAGTAGCATGAGAAGACGCTGATAAAGCTCATCGATATTCCCCCCGTAGTACATTGGTCCCATTTCATGAGAGTGGAACTGCGCAACGGCATGCAAGGCGTCGAAGTCTTCTGCAACGAGACAGGCGATGATCGTCGGTCCGATGCTCTCCCTATCGATATCTAGTGAATGCCGATTTTCCGGTGCAAACCGTTTCCAACTCTGAATTGTGGCTATCGTTTCCAATTCGTTGAATTTGCAATTCTCCGCGAAAATCTTCGCATTGTCCTCCGTCCACCATTCCGTCGTATGCAATGAGACGATCGGGGCAATTGATTCTGTGAGGAGTTCCGAAATGGATGAATCGGTGGTATCGAACCCGAGTTGCTTCAGTGCTGTATAGGATAAAGCAACGTAGGGAAGCTCTGCCTTTCCGCCTTCGACCTTACCTTGACGAATCTGCTTTTCAAAAGATTCAAGCTCAATAAGTGCGTCGAGCACTGATTCGTCGAGTTTCCATCCCATCGGAGTGTATCTTTCCTTTTCCGATAACGTCCGGGATCAGCGGGCGGCGGGAGTTGACATTGATCTCACCAAAAATCGCACCACCGCCGCTCCGTTGCATCCCATGGTTCTGCCCGTTTTAATCGTCGATGTCGCATTCAACAGTTTCGTTAGAGCCTATTGAGTAGACGTCGCGAAAAATGAATTCGCAAAACTTGCTCGTCTCTGGAGCGTGGTCGGTTATATCGTACTCCAGATGGACCGTCGTAATGTCAAAGTGATCGTCGTAGGTTTCGTAATCATGCGTTGGCTCAATTCCCAGTGTTCGAAAGTGGCCTCTGATCTCTGAGATCTCTTGGCTTTCCGACAGGTTGTGCGAAAGGCCGATTTCGATTCGTTGATCTCTCTTCGATACGGAAAGTGCACGATTTCCGTCTCGGGCGGAGACAATCAGTGTTGCGGGATCTTTCTTCGAGTTAACGATACGATCGATAACTGTCGGCAGTCGTTCATAGACATTCGTTTTGATTCGAAGCGGCTGCTTGGGGATTAAAAATAGGAGGCCGGCCAAAGTAAGTGATATGCCAGCCAAACTAGCCAAGGCAGGCCAAGCGGACGGCGATACCACCATCGGATCAGTCATCCCATCAAACTGAACTTCCGATATGGTGATTACGAATTCGTTTTCTCCGAGTTCGTCATGCGACTCGCTCGCCCGAGCTCGTCGCAGCTGCCACGCCGAATATGCGTGCAAGGCAGAAAATGCGAAAAGCGGCAAGATACCGACGGAGGTCCAGATCCAAAGAAAAAGCTTCAACTACAAATGCCTCCTGGCAGAACGGCAGCGATATGCGGGCGGCGGCGGGTGACTCAACCACTGCGTGAACGGCGACCACCGCCGCTCCGTATCATCGCATGGTTATCGCGATTTTTGTGCGGTGTGATGCGGTTCGCAGCATTGGTTAGGGAAATCGTGTCCACGCTGTCCATTGTACGGCAGAAAGTAGGATCACGACGGGGACGTTTATCAATAGCCATCGCTTTCGACGTGGCCAGCAAAGCAGTAGTCCAGCTGCGCAAATTGAAAGCGTGGTGGTGATCAGTTGCATGGGCAAGAACGCACCATCAGGAGGCGGACGCAATCGCGACACCGGAATTGCCGGTAAGAATAAGAACAGAAACAGCACCCAACCGGCGGATATCCACACAGGCCATGTCGAACGCCGGGTCGATACTTCTTGCGTCGGGCGGTCTGGATTGTGTGTCGGTTCGTATGGGTTGGTTTCAATTGGAGCGAGAACTCTTATTGCGATAACTTGTTTATTACCCGGTCTCGCAGGGCGGGGGTCTTATCTGCCGCCTTATCCCCGGGTCGATAAGATTTCGGCGGTCTTATCCCCGGCTCGGCGATAAGTGATCTTCAAATTATCCTGTTTTCTGAAAAGATTGCAACCCATTGGGGTTGACCCCGCCCCTCCACAGCGAGAGGCTGTTCTGCAGCGGGTTTAACAACCAGTTTCGCGGAGGGGGCGGGCCGATGGCGATTCAAAAGAGTGGCGGAGGGCAGCGGACCGGGAAGCAAGCGGGCCAGAAGCCGGACTGGGCGTTGATTTGGCGTCAAAAGCTGGCAGTCTTTCACGGTACCGGCGGCGATTCGAACTGGCGTTTTGGCCAATCCGAAGTGATCGAATTTCTGATCGACCAGAAAAAGAAGGGCGCGCCGGCTTGGAAACGTTTGAAGGTTGCTGAGGCGCTTTCGGATTATCAGAAACGCTTTCATCGAGACAGCGGCGAGCGGCTGGATCGCATTGTGGCTCAACTGCGCTACAAAGCCAGTTGCGAGCGACAGGCGGAGCTTTCAGGCCCCGAGATCAAAGAGTTGGTCGGGGAGATTGATACCAAGGAAGCTCCGGTGATCCAGCAAATGCGCCGGACGATGCGATTGAACAAACTGGCATGGAACACCGAAAAGGCGTACATCGGCAAACTCTGCGATTTCTTTTCGTATCGCGGACTTTGGAAATCCGTCAAGGACGCCGACGCGAGCACTCAATGGGGCTTGGGCGAGATCGGTGCGGTGGACGTCGAGGAGTTCTTGACAGACATGGCGGTCGATCGAAACGTCGCTGAGTCAACACAAGATCAAGCTTTCTACGCAATCCTTTACCTGTTTGAGCATGTCTTGAAACGCGACCTCAAGTGCGTCGACGCGATCCGGTCCACCAAACCCCAACGCATCCCCGTGGTGATGAGCCACGAGGAAGTCGCGTCGCTGCTTGGGGAGCTTCGCGGTGTGTATCTGTTGATGGCACAGTTGATGTACGGCGCCGGGCTGCGGTTGAGTGAATGTTTGAGCCTGCGCGTGAAGGACTTGGATTTCGACCAAAAGATGATCATCGTCTGCGATTCAAAGGGGAAAAAGGATCGCCGCGTGCCGCTGCCGGAGGCTGCGGCGCCCGCGTTGCGTCGTCAATTGAAGTCGCGAAAGGTGCTGCACGAGCGCGACTTGGACGAGGGTGCCGCGTCGGTGTATTTGCCCAGGGCGATCGATCGTAAGTATCCCAACGCGCACAAGGAATTACGTTGGCAATATCTGTTTGCATCGCGCCAACGGTCCAGGAACCCACGCAGTGGTCGACTGCATCGACACCACATGCACGAAGACACGTTTCCTGCGCAATTGAAGGAAGCGGTCGAGCGCGCCGGGATACTGAAACGCATCACGTCGCACGCGTTTCGCCACAGCTTCGCGACTCATCTATTGAAAGACAACACGGACATTCGCGACGTGCAAGAATTGCTGGGGCACAAGGACATCTCAACGACGATGATCTATCTGCATTGCCTGAATGATGCGGAAAAGGAGATCGTTAGCCCGCTCGATCGGCTGCAGGAGAGACAAGAAACAAGCACCGATACGACGAAAATGGAAGCAATCGATCCTCCGAACGCTGAGCCGCTTCCGGCCGGCGATGTGGAGCCATCAAGACCGGACCATTCGGTAGGCTGCGAGACGCATGAGAGAGGCTCGGTGGGAAACGTGGCGCCGTCGTTTCCACCCGAAAATGAGCCGCCCGGTGCGCAAACGGAGAATGTTTCAAGTCGGGCGCGAGCGATGATTGGAGCGGTCTGGGCGTCCTTGCACAGGATGCTTCACCGGCCCCGAGGTCATGGATTCTTCGCGCGGCTCGTCAAGCATTGACGTGACCGTGGTCGTCGGCGTAAGAGGCGTGGAGGGTGCGGCAGACGAAGACGAGAGGGTGGGCAGAATGATGGGGCGGGCGACCGGGGACGTTGGGGTGGTTGGTGTTGGGTCGGGGGTTGCTGACGGGGGCGTTAGGGGTGGATGATGCGCGGTCGGGGGTGAACAGTTGAGGGTGTCCGGTGCCCCGCGGGGCGGTCAGGGGGAACAGCTGGGACAGCGGTTTTACACTTGCCGTTTGAGGGTGGTGGGGGTTGATGGCGGAGGTGCCCGCGGGGCGGTCAGGGGGAACAGCTGGGACAGCGGTTCTACACTGCTGGGGCGTGGTTTTAGGGAAGAATCGTTTCGATTCTTGTTAACCTGCGGGTCTTTCGTGGCATTTAGCTACCATGGACCCCGTGAACCAACCTCCCGACGACGATTCCGCCCAACCTACTCCGCTGGGTGATTCCGCCTTCGTCGCACTGCTGACCGAATGCCAGCTCCCCCTGCGTCTGTACATCAGTGCGCTGCTGCCTGGCGACCCGGCCGCCGGGGATGTGATCCAACAGGCGAACGCGAAAATCTGGGAAAAACGCGGTGATTTCGAGGCCGGGACCAATTTCAAAGCCTGGACGATGGCCGTCGCCCGGTTCGAGGTCCTGAATCACCGCAAACGACAAGCCCGCGACAGCCGACTGCGGTTCTCGGACGAATTGGAAGAGACGATCGCGACGGAATTGGCCGAGGTCAACGACGATTTGGCCGAGCGGCAAGCGGCCCTTCGCGAGTGCATGCAGTCGCTCAAGCCGGCCAGCCGCGACCTGCTGATGCGCCGCTACGCCTCGCAGCAATCCCTGGCCGAATTTGCCGACCAGCTCGGCCGCTCGGTCGGCGGCATCAAAGTGACCCTTCACCGGCTGCGCACCTCGCTGGGCGATTGCATCCAGCGGCGACTGGCCGCCACGGGAGATCGCCAATGACTCCGAATGAACAAGCCACATTGTTGGATGCACTTCTGGACGGTGACATCAGCGAAGCCGATTTCCTGAGACTGGAAGCCGAACTGATCGTCGATCCGGAGGTCCGCAAGACGTACTACCGGCGTCTGGAAATGGACCTGTTGCTCGCCGAACTGGCGTCGGAAGGGCAACGCCCATCACCCGATCACTCCGCCGCCGCGACGGATCAACGGTCCGGCCGCCTGCGCCGCTGGGCCGGTGTCGTGGTCGCGATCGCGGCCGCGTTGGTCTTCATCGTGGCGATGCTTCATAGCGCCGCAGATCGCGAGATAGCAGAGCGGGACAATGAAAACCCGCCCGCGCAAATCCGCTCGGAAAACGAACCCTCGGCGACGGGATTCGCGGTCTTGAGCGGCCAGACCGACGCGGTCTGGGAAGGCGACCCGATCGACAACGGCGGACTGTTGCCGCAAGGTGAACTGCACCTCGTTTCCGGTTTGGTCCATGTTGAATTGTTCAGCGGCGTCCAAATGGTGATCCGCGGCGATGCGGTGTTTTCGATCGATTCGCCGATGCAAGTCAGCATGCAGCGGGGCAGCGCACGGGCGCACGTGCCCGAGCCCGCCCAAGGGTTCCGTTTGAAAACCGGCGCAGGCGAAGTCATCGATCTGGGAACCGAGTTCGCGGTCGAAGTCGACGAGATGCGTTCGAGCGTGAAAGTGGTCGACGGCGAAGTGGAGTTGCGGCCGAGTGATTCCGGCACCCGGCGGCTGCGTGTCGGTGAAGGCGTCGAACTGGCTGCTAACGGCACGGTGACCCGGGAATCGGCCGACGACATCTCACTGGTCGGACCGGCCGCGTTTCAAGACGCGTTGGCCCGGCGTCAATCGAGTCACTTTCGCCAGTGGCAGCTGGCCACGGAAATGCTTCGCAACGATCCGCGGCTGATGGCGCATTACCTGGTCGATCCCGACCAAGGCTGGTCGCGGCAATTGGTCAATCGGGCATCGTCCGCCGGCCGGGTCAACGGCACTGTGATCGCCGGTGATGGCGCGGTGGTCGCCGCGACGCGCACCCAAGACCGCTGGGGTCGCGACGGCGGTGCGTTGGATTTCAGCCGCATGGGCAGCCGGGTCCGCGTTGTCGTCCCCGGTGAACATCGTGGGTTGACGCTGATGTGCTGGGTCAAAATCAACAGCCTGGACCGCTGGTACAACTCGCTGTTTCTGACCGACGGCCACGAAGAACGCGAGCCGCATTGGCAGATCATGAATGACGGCCGCATGTTCTTTTCGGTCAAGCCACCGAACATGGACGATTGGACGCAAGCCGAACGCGAGCGCCAAGTGTTTTATTCGCCGCCGTTCTGGGACCCTTCGATGAGCGGCCAGTGGACGATGCTGGCAACGGTTTACGACGTCGATCAGCAACTGGTGACGCACTCTGTCAACGGAGAACCGATCAGCCGCCAATCGATCCCGGAAAAGTTGCTCGTCGAACAGATCAAGATCGGCTCCGCGTCGATTTGCAATTGGAGCGAACCGATGTATCGCAGCGATGCGACGTTTGTCGTCCGCAACTTGAACGGCAGTGTGGACGAGTTCGCGCTTTTCTCCGGCGCGCTTTCTGCTACCGAAATTTTAAACCTGTATCACGTTGGAAACCCGAATGAGCGATAGGGACACCGGAATGAAATTGAGTCTTGCCCAAGGACGATCGAGTGATCGCCGAAACGGGGTCGACGGTGGCGGGTGTCTGTCACAGGCGGCGGGGATGGGTGCTGGGGCCGCTCGCTTACGCTTCCCGCTGGCAGGGATGGTATTGCTGGTGGTGGGGTTGATGGCGGGGACGGTTCGGGCAGATGAACCGGCCGCGACGGAATGGGACGCGGATCCGGCGATCGCGGCCGAACGTGACTTTACGCTCAAAGTCCTGCCGCTGCTGACGGACAAATGCTTGGGATGCCACGGCGGAGAAGAAGACGACATCAAGGGTGACTTTAGCGTGCTCAACCGCGACGCTCTGCTGCGCGGCGGCGAGTCGGAAGAACCCTCCATCGTTCCGGGGCACCCCGACCAGGGCACGCTGATCGAAGCGATCGCCTGGGAAGGATTGGAGATGCCGCCCAAGGAAAACGATCGCTTGACGGAGGAACAAGTCGATCTGTTCCGGCGCTGGATCAAGAGTGGCGCCCCCTGGCCGGACGAAGAAACGCAACAACGTTACCGCGACGAAGAACGGACCAAGAAAGAAACCAAAGACGGCGTGCTGTTCACCACCAGCGGCGGAACGAGCCAACAATGGACCGATCGCCGCTACCAGAAAGAAGATCTCTGGGCTTGGGAACCACTGAAGTCCACGTCGCAGTTGTTGCCCGAAGGCACGTCGGCAAATGAAGCGATCGATTACTTCGTGGACCGAAAACTGCAGCAGGCGGAATTGGAACCCGCCCCGCAAGCCGAACCGCGAGACCTGTTGCGCCGCGCGACATTGGATTTGACCGGATTGCCGCCGACGCCCGCCGAAGTCGACGCGTTCGTCAAAGCATGGGAAGAAGACGCCGATGCGGCGTGGGCCGCGACGATCGATCGGCTGCTGGCCAGCCCGCGTTACGGTGAACGCTGGGGACGCCACTGGTTGGACATCACCCGCTACGCCGACACCGGTGGCATGTCGAACGATTTCGAGCGTTCCAACATGTGGCGTTATCGCGATTACGTGATCAGGGCGTTCAACGAAGACAAACCGTACAACGAGTTCGTCGTCGAGCAGCTGGCCGGAGACGAATTGGCCGACCAATCGGTTCGAGCCCGCAGCGGTGGGGACGAAAAGGTCGTCCAAGAAACTCGTCTGAACGGCGATTACACGGCCGAAGAAGCCGAGTGGCTGGTCGCGACCGGCTTCCTGCGGCTGGGCCCCTGGGACAACGCGATGATCGACGCCGACGAGGCGCGTCAGATTTACTTGGACGACCTGGTCAACATCACCGGGCAGACGTTCTTGTCGACCACGATGCGTTGCTGTAAGTGCCACGACCACAAATTCGATCCGATCCCGACGCGCGACTACTATCGCATGTACGCGGCGTTTTCGACCACACACATGGCCGAACGCAACGTGCCGTTATTGCCCGAAGAGTCCACCGAAGGATTCGAAAGCGGCCGCGAGCACGTCCAAAAGATGCTGGACTTTGCCGTGTCGGAGAAAAACAAACTGGTCGAAAAACGCGAAGCCGCGGCCAAGAAATGGTTCGACGAACACGGATTGCCGTACAAGAACGAGAATCAGCGAAAGGATCTGCCGGACGAAGAAAAGCCTGAACGACACGTCGGTTTGGATTACGTCGAACAAGGCCAATTGAAGGTCCGCGAGCAAGACGAGTGGATCTGGAATCGTCGTCTGGAACGCTACCAGCCGATGGCGCAGAGCGTCTACAACGCCGCCTATGCCGAAATGGCTTGGAACGGCGCCCGCAAACTGCGGATCGGCAAACCGAAAAAGGACACGAAGTCGGTCGTCAACCACATCCTTGTCGGCGGTGCGTTGACGGCACTCGGCGACCAGGTCTTGCCGGGCGTGCTGAGCGCGGTCGGGTTGCCGGCTCCCTCATCGGCCGATTCGGCTGCCGAAGATCCGTTCCTGTTGACCCCGGATGTCGACGGACGTCGACTGGGACTGGCCAAATGGATCGCGCATCCGGACAACGCCTTGGCACTGCGTTCGATCGTCAATCGAATCTGGCAGTACCATTTCGGAGTCGGTTTGGCCGCCAACGGGAACAACTTTGGCGCCAAGGGCGACAAGCCCTCGCACCCCGAGTTGCTGGATTTCCTGGCGTCGGACTTCGTCGAGAACGGTTGGACGATCAAGCGGATGCATCGCACGATCATGCTGTCGGACGCCTACCGCCGATCCACGGTCCCGACCGCCGGTGACAGGCTGGAAGAAGTCGACCCGAACAACCGATTGCTGTCGCATTTCCCACGCCGTCGATTGAGTGCCGAGGAGCTGCGTGATTCGGTGCTGGCGATCACCGGCGAGCTTCGACACTGCGACGGAGGTGTGCCGATCAAGCCGGAGATCAACATGGAGGTGGCGTTGCAACCGAGAATGATCCAGTTCTCGCTCGCCCCCTCCTACCAACCATCGCCGCAGGCCGACCAGCGGAACCGGCGAACGATCTATGCCTATCACGTCCGCGGGATGGCCGATCCGTTCACCGAATTATTCAACCAGCCGAACCCGAACGAGTCGTGTGAGTTGCGAGAATCCGCCTCGGTGACGCCGCAGGTGTTCACATTGATGAACAGTGCGACGATGACCGACCGTTCGATCGCTTTTGCACTGCGGCTGGAAAAGGAACGCGATCAACTTTCCGCACAGATCGATCGGGCGTTTCGATTGACGTTTGGACGCGGCGCAACCCAAGACGAGCAACAGCAACTGACGCGTTACGTGAAAGAGATGCAGACCTATCACCGGTCGGTCGAACCGGCTCCGGTCGAGTATCCGAGCAGCATCACGCGTTCGTTGGTGGAAGAGTTTTCGGGCAAGGTGTTCAAATACGAAGAGATTTTGCCGGTGTTCGAGAATTACCAGTACGATCTAAAAGCCGCCGATGTGTCACCCGAGACGCGGGCGCTGGCAGACATGTGCCTGCTGTTATGGAACACGAACGAGTTTATGTATGTGGAGTAAGTATGCCAGCACGTGGCGTCAGCCATCCCACTTGTTCCCAGGCTCCGCCTGGGAACACAAGGAACCAGGAGGCTCCGCCTCACGTTTTGACGGCAGGTGTGGCTGGAGCCACACAGACATCCCGTTCCAAGGCGGAGCCTAGGAACGAGTTTGATTACGGGCCGGTCGCTCACGCGTCCCGCTGGCATCAATGCAAACACGGGCTGAACTCACTTGACCTTTCACTTTGATCCGAAACACAGACCAGACAGATTCTCATAGCACAGGAAAACGGCAGATGACTACCAAGCTCAATCGTCGCGACGCGTTATTCGGACTCGGTGCTTCCCTGGGTTCGGTCGCCTTTTCGGCGATGCTCCAAGGCGAAGACGCGGCGCAGGCCTCCGCGGGCAATTCACCACTGTCACCCAAAACGCCGATGATGCCGGCCAAGGCCAAGAACGTCATCATGCTGTTCATGGAAGGCGGGCCGGGCCAGATGGACACGTTCGACCCCAAGCCGGAATTGACCCGGCTGCACAAGACCGAGTCGAAGCTGAAGGCAGGCCAGGAACAGGGATTCAAATTCTTTGTCGGCAGCCCGTTCGGGTTCAACAAGGTCGGCGACACCGGCATCGAGATGTGCGACCAGTGGAAGTACCTGTCGGATCCCTACGTCGCGAACGAATTGTGCAACTATCGCGGTTGCCAAGCCGAATCGCTCAATCACCCCGAAGCGTTGTTCCACATGAACACCGGCAGCCGCTTGGGCGGTGACCCCGCGGTCGGTGCCTGGGCGACGTACGGTTTGGGCACGGAAAACCAGAACCTGCCGGGCTACGTCGTGATGACCGAATTGGCGTTGCCACAGGGCGGTCCGACGAACTGGAGTAACGGGTTCTTGCCACCCTATTACCAGGGCACGCGGTTACGTCCGGAAGGATCGCCGATCCTGGACCTTGCTCCACAGGATTTCAAATCGCGCGATCACCAACGGCGAGCACTGGACGAACTGGCGCGGCTGAACAAGGCGCATTTGGATTCGCTCGGTGCGGCGGATCAAAAACTGAGTGCCCGGATGCAAAGCTATGAGCTCGCGTTCCGAATGCAAACCGAAGTCCCCGGCGTGATCGATTTGAGCAAAGAATCGCAAGACACCGTCTCGATGTACGGCATGGATGATCCGGAAACGGAGACGTTCGGACGCCAGTGTTTGATGGCGCGGCGGTTGGTCGAAAGCGGTGTTCGTTTCGTCCAGATCTTTAGCGGCGGTTGGGACAGCCACGATTATCTGGAACGCGGCCACTCGTCTCGGATCAAGAGTGTCGACAAGCCGATGGCGGCGCTGATTCGCGATCTGAAGCAGCGTGGCATGCTGGAAGACACGTTGGTGATCTGGACGGGAGAGTTCGGTCGCACGCCGGACAACAACAAGCGTGGCGGCGTGTACTCGCTCGGACGCGGTCACAACAACATGGCGATGACGATGTTGATGGCCGGCGGCGGCGTGAAACCGGGCGTCGTCGGCGGGACGGACGAACTGGGTTCGTCGGCGGTCGAGTGCGTGCACCCGATTCGCGACTTCCACGTGACGCTGTTGCATCTGTTGGGACTGGACGACAACAAGCTGACCTACTTCCACGGCGGCCGTTTCAAACAGCTCAGCCAATTCGGCGGCGAAATCATCCCGGAACTGATCGCCTGAGGTGGCTGGTTGTGGAAGAGGCTTCCAGACTCGTCAATCCTGCCACTTGTCCCCGGCGCCGTCGGGGGAGCGAGAGGCCGGGCGTGCTTTTTTAGTCTTTCCCGAAATGGGGTAAGAAGATTTCGGGGGTAAGAAGATGTTGAAATGCAGTCTCCCTTCGACTGGGGCAATTTTCCTACCTCCAAAATCTTCCTACCTCTCCAGCCAGCCAGGGTGTTATGTCGAATCGATCGGAACGACGGGAGGGATGGCAGAATGATTCGGGGCAGAATGATGGGGTGCGCGTAGACTGGGACGGGTGCGGAATAGCGGTTCACGCCGCTTCGCCCAGGGTGTGGATCGTCAGCCCGGCCAGATCCTTGTCGGCTTGCGGCAGAAGCAGGCTGGCGCCGTAGCCGGCGACGACACAGGTGCTGATCCCGGTTGCCGTGTACAGGTATCCGTTGAGTGGCGTGAATCGCCACAGGCAGAACATGACCGACGCGCCCAGCAGGGCGCCGATCATCGCGCCGCTTCCGTTGGCGCGGGTTGTCAAAGCACCCAAGATGAACAGGCCGCCGAGCACGCCCATGAACAATCCGATCACGGCGATGAAGGTGTCGAACAACGATTTGATGTTCGGGTCGACAAAGATCAGCCCCAGCAACGTGCCGGCGACGCCCATCAAGAACGTCAACACGCGGGCGGCCGTCAGGTAACCGGCTTCGCTGCTGCAAACCTGTTGCGGTCTCAGGAAGTCGGTGACGATTGCCGTGGCGGTCGAATTCATGCTGGTCGATACGGTCGATTGTGCGGCGGCAAAGACGCCGGCGACGATCAACCCGGCCAACCCGATCGGCATCTCGCGGGCGATGAACAGTGGAAAGACCTGGTCGGTGGTGATCGTCGGATCCAGTTTTTCGGGATGCGATTGATAAAACGCAAACAGGGCGACGCCGATCCCGAAAAACAAGATCGTTGCGGGAATCGTCAACACGGCGTTGGTCCAGATCGACCGCGCCGCCAATCGCTGCGTCTCGGTCGTCATGTAACGTTGCACGACCGCTTGGTCGGCGGTGTACGAGGACAGGTTTTGCCCGATCGCACCGATGATGACCACCCACAACGCGGTGCGGCCCGACGTCGCGTCGAAATGTAAGTTGGCGACATTGACCTTGTCCGCCCGGGTCACCGATTCGACGAACCCTCCGAATCCGCCTTCGCATCCCGACACCAACAACACGATCGCGACCACGGCCCCGCCCAGCAAGACCACGGTCTGGATCGTGTCGGTCCAGATCACCGCTTCGACGCCTCCCATCGTGCAGTACAGAATGCTCAGGATGCCCATTAGCAGCACGGATTGAGACGGCGTCAGTGGCGTGGCGACGGCCAGCGCCAGTCCCGTCAGCGACATCACCACCGCCATGCGAAACAAATGGAACAGTGCAAAGCTGGCGCTGCCGAACATCCGCACCCGGCGGCTGAATCGCTTTTCCAAATACTCGTACGCGCTCGTCGCATCGATGCGCCGAAAGAACGGCAGGGCCACGAAAACGGCCACCACCGCGACCACCGGAATCATGAAGTTGCCGATCGCGTAGACACAATCCTGGGCGAAGGCTTTGGAGGGGACTCCGGTAAAGGTCAATGAACTGAGCATCGTCGCAAAAATGCTGCACCCGGCGGCCCACCAGGGGATTCTCTTGCCGCCGCGAAAGTAGTCGTCGGTGTTCTTGTTCTTGTTGGCAAAGTAGACACCGACACCGACCATCGCGATCAGGTATCCGAACAACACGACGTAGTTCAAACCGCCGAAGCCATGCGTGGACGTGACCGGCGTCACGCGATACACGCTGGGTGTTCGAACCCGCGGACGGACTTCGCCGCTGGCGACGATGATTGAATCATCCAACTCGACCGCGATCGTCGTGACCTGATTGATCGGCGTCGGCCCGGCGCTTGTCCATGTGTCGGTGATGGTGTGGTAGGCGAGTGCCTGGCGAATGAATCCGGGATGATCGTCCTTGAGTTCGTCGGCACGGCCGAACAATTCGCCGTCGTCGCCGCCGAGCACAAACAGGTGACTTTGGCCAAATCCGATTGCCGTTCCGGCCATCACGCTGCGCGGTGCGTCGCTCCGTTTCCGCCACGCTTGAGTCGATGGCGAATACTCCCAGACGTCTTTCAAAAACTCGGTCTGATCGCCCTCCTGGCGACGACCACTGATGACGTACACGCAACTCTCGAATCCGTTGTGCTGGCTGACGGTCAGATTCAGCGCCCGCGTTTTCCCTGGACAATCGGGAAGCGATCGCCACTGAAATGATTCTGGGGAGTCCTTTAGTGACAGATCGAGCGACCAAAGTTGATTCATGGCCGACGACAACGCCGAATCACTTTGCCCGCCGGCGACGTAGACCACGCTGCCGATGATCGTCGCCGCACCGAAGGCGCACGGTGTTGGCAACGGCGGGTAGTCGATCGTTTCGATCTGTTTTGATTGGGGTTTCCAACGCAACAGAAAACAGTCGCGAAACGTTTGCTCGGAATCGCTGCCGCCCAGGCACAGCACACCTTCGGGCGTCGAAACGGCGGCCCCATACGCGAGCGGCCGGGGCAACGTCCCGGCTTCGGTCCAGTGCAACGTCCCCTGATCCTTGGTGGCCACAAACACACGGTCGTGCCAAACTTTTTCGTTCTCCCAGACCGGTGCGGGAAAATTGGCTCCACCGGCAACGATCAGCACTTCGTCGGCCGCCTGCGGGTCCGCGGCGGCGATCGGGTGAACCCCGACGAACGGGCCGGCAAACCCCAAGGCGTCGGGCAGTGCCGGCAATTCCTCCCACTTCAATTGAACCGCGTCTTCCCCAGGCAGGGTCGGCGGCAACATGGACAGGAAGAGCAAAACTGCGGCAATGCGATTCATTCGATTGGCAAATTTGGCGGGTCGCGTGATAAACTGTGGGCGAGGAGATTACCACGAAAATGCTTGACGAATCCAATCTCGAATCAATTTTTGCGAGCCCCGAGCTGCCGAAGATCGCCGAAGTGATCAATTCGAAATTGGCCACCGAGCGAAAGGCGCGCGAAGCGTTTCGGCGTGAATTGCCGCCCAGTGTGAAGGCAGAGTTTATCGCCGGTGAAGTGGTGATGCACTCACCGGCCAAGGCAAAGCACCTGAGAGTGACGCGACGGTTGCTCAAATTGCTCGACACCTTCGCACATCGGAACGGGCTCGGCGAAGTCTTTTCTGAAAAAGCGTTGATCTGCCTGACCCGCAACGATTACGAACCCGACCTCGTTTTCTTTGGCAAGGACAAAGCCGCGACCTTCGGCCCCGACCACATGCAGTTTCCGGCGCCGGATTTTGTCGTCGAGGTATTATCCGAAAGCACCGTGTCGCGTGATCAGGGCGTCAAGTTCCAGGACTACGCCCAGCACGGCATCGCCGAGTACTGGATCATCGATTGCGACGAGCGGACGATCGAACAGTACGTCCTGCGGGAAGGCGAAAGTGGTTACCATCTGGCCCAAAAGTTGGCGGGTGGATCGATCGAATCGAGGGTGGTCGCCGGGTTCGCGATTCCAATCGCCGCGGTCTTCGAAGACCAAGCGAATGCGGCGGCCCTGGCACAGCTTTGCGATTAGGATTGTGCTGTGGGATGGGCTTCCGGGCTCGTCGAGGCGGACGTCCGTTTGTTCAGCCGTTGCGGAATCGGGTAAGAAGATTTCGGAGGTAAGAAAATGACGAACGACGCCATCGATTCGACCTCCCAAATCTTCCTACCTCCCAAATCTTCCTACCTCCCAAATCTTCCTACCTCCCAAATCTTCCTACCTCTCGGCGTCTCCACAGCTGCGTATCAGGTCAGTGAGACTCAGGGGAGGGATGGCAGAATGATCCGGGGCAGAATGATGGTGGTGTGTGCCGGCATAGCCGATTCGCGTTAGACTATCACATCCCGCGGATCATTCGTTGTCTCCCACAAAGTGTTTTTCATGCGAGCGATTGTTTATTTGTTGCTAACGAGTGCGTTGACCTTTTCCATCGCACCGGCAACTTGGTCACAAGACGTTGAAAAGACGGTCTCCGAAAACTCTGGCGAGTCATCGCAACGCCCCAACGTTTTGATCATCTACGGTGACGATCAAGGTTCGATTGACATGGGTTGCTTCGGCGTCAAAGACTTGCTGACGCCCAACATGGACCGCTTGGCATCACAAGGATTAAAACTCACCCAAATGTATTCCGCCGCACCGGTCTGTTCGGCCAGCCGCGTCGGGCTGTTGACGGGACGTTATCCCGCACGTGCCGGGCAACCGG
Organism: Stieleria maiorica; assembly: GCF_008035925.1. NCBI lineage: Bacteria > Pseudomonadati > Planctomycetota > Planctomycetia > Pirellulales > Pirellulaceae > Stieleria > Stieleria maiorica. Next base: position 6,765,922 of record NZ_CP036264.1, on the reverse strand, counting down.
GCAACGGGGACTTGAAGACGGAAGAAATCACGATCGCCGAAACGTTCCGTCGGTCCGGATACGCGACCGGACATGTCGGCAAATGGCACCTCGGACGCACCGACACCATCAATCCGGCCGGCCAGGGATTCGATCGCTGGTTTGGTCACCTGGAAGGCTGCATCGATAACTTTTCGCACTTCTTTTATTGGTCGGGACCGAATCGCCATGATCTGTGGGACAACGGGACGGAGGTGCATCGGCCGGGCGAGTACTTTCCACAACTGATGGTCGATCGTTGCAAACAGTTCATCGGTGGCCAAACCGGTGATGGCCCCAACGCAAAACCCTGGCTGCTGTACTGGGCTTTCAACGCGCCGCACTATCCCTACCAGGGCACGCCGGAGTGGTTAGAACACTACCGTGATTTGCCGACACCGCGGCGTGAATACTGCGCGTTCGTTTCGACGATGGACCAGTACATCGGCATGGTGCTGGACTATCTGGACGAGCGGGGTTTGGCCGACAACACGATCGTGATTTACCAACCCGACCACGGACACAGCACCGAAACGCGGGCGTTTGGCGGCGGCGGCAATGCCGGCCCGTACCGCGGCGCAAAGTTTTCACTGTTCGAAGGCGGCATCCGCGTGCCCAGTGTGGTCCGCTTTCCGGGTCGGTTGCCCGCCGGTGAATCGCGCGACCAGTTCATGACCTCCTGTGACTGGTTCCCCACCCTCGCGCAGTGGTGTGGCGTCGAATTGCCGGAGGCGAAACTGGACGGCGTGTCGATGGCGGACGTCTTGGTCAACGACGCGGCGGCGCCACGCGAACAGTTCTATTGGCAGATGGGCGGCGGCCGCTCGCCACAGTGGGCCGTGCGCCGTGGCAATTGGAAACTGATCGGAAATCCGCGTGACACGACCCTGCCGCAAACCAAACAAATCCGCGGTGGCCAATTGAACGAGAAGTTGTTCCTGGCGGATCTGAGTCGCGATCCCGGCGAGCAACAGAATTTGGCCGGCGAGCGGAGCGATCTGGTGATCGAGTTGATGAAGCTGCGTGAAGAGATGGTTTCTGGTTTCTAGCGATCCCGCTATTTTTGCCGACGCTACGTGGGCGTCGAATTGGCTTCGGGAGGGGAGGGAGGCCCGTCTTGCGTCCGTGTTGACGAAAACCTTCCACCGGTCGCCGGGTTGGCAACCAGGCGTGAACAGTGCAGGATGATCTCGCTGCCCCACCCCTTTCTGCTTTAACGATCATTGCCCCATGCCCCTCTGTCGCATCCCAGGTCCTGACGGACGCCCCGAGTACGCGTTTTATCACAGCGGCAAGGTTTGCCCGTTGCGTTTGGTGATGGACACCGCGCCATCAGAAGCGGAATTGTTCGGTTTGCGGGCGAGTGGTCTGCCCGATCCAGACACCGTCGCCGCAGAACACTGGTCGCCAGCGCCCGAGGTGCTGTTGCCCCCGGTTCCGACGCCTGAAAAAGTGATTTGCATCGGGCTGAATTATCGCGATCACGCGATCGAAACGAATTCACCGATCCCGTCCGAGCCGGTCGTGTTCAGCAAATTCAGCACGGCGGTCATTGGGCACGGCCAAGCGATCCAGTTGCCGTCGATCTCCCAGAAGGTCGACTATGAGGCCGAATTGGTTGTGGTGATCGGACGTGAGGGACGCGACATTCCCGTGGCGGATGCCATGCAGCATGTCTATGGCTACACCTGTGGGCACGACGTCTCGGCACGCGATTGGCAAAAGGGTCGCCCGGGCGGCCAGTGGTTGCTGGGCAAGACGTTCGACACCTTCGCCCCGCTGGGCCCCTGTGTGGTGACGACCGAAGAGCTGCCCGACCCGTCAAACGTGCGGGTGCAAATGGAGTTGAACGGCGAAGTCGTCCAGGACAGCACGACGGCACAGTTGATTTTTGATATTCCCACGACGATCGCGCACCTGTCCAAATTCGTCACGCTGAAACCCGGCGACGTGATCTTCACCGGCACTCCACCCGGCGTCGGCGATGCCAAGGACCCACCGGTGTACCTGCGACCGGGCGACCGATGCAGCGTGATCGTGGACGGCATCGGAACGCTGACGAACACGTGCCAGTAGCGCTGGCGAAATCAACCCCCGTCCCGAATGGCACGGGCTTAAGCCAATACGTTGAGCCGTAGGCGCTAGCCTCGGGCCTTACCGCCGTGTTAAAGACGCATCAAGGCCCGCGGCTAGCGCCGTCGGCTCACTAAGCCCCTGCCATTCACCCCCGTCCCCATTTTTGTATCCTGCTATGGCCGCTGAACACCGCAAGCTCCGTTTTGGTTCGATGGAAGAGGCGATGGCGGAGGCCGAGCGACTGGCCGCTTCAACCACGCGAACCACGGGCCAGTTTTCGCTCGGGCAAATCCTGGAACACTTGGCCCGCACCTTGGAGGTCGCGTTGCACCAGCGCGCGATGCCGCCGGCGGCGCTGCCGATGCGACTGCTGTCGCGTCTGATCCGTCCGATGGTGCTGCGAAAGGCCAGTACCGGGTTCAAGCTGCCATCCAAGGCACAAAACGTGCTCTGGCCCAGCGAGGCCGTTTCGACCGAAGACGGACTTGAGCATCTTCGCCAAGCGTACCGGAAATTCATGTCGGCCGATCAAATCCCCAAACATGTGTTCTTTGGAAACATGACGCGGCAACAGCACGAGGCGCTGCAGTGCCGACACTTCGAGGGCCATCTGGGGTTTGTTCACCCGGTGTCCTGAGCGCGTCGCATTTATCCGGACGAAGCCGCATCGGTGAATTGCATGGCGAACAGGTCGGCATCCTTCATCGCGAAGCGGAGTCGCACGGGGCGTCCGGCCAGGGGCGAGACATCGGGGCCGGAATTCCAGGTCACGATTCGATCGATCTCGTTGCCGATCTGCTCGCGTGATTCGGCAAGCGTGAAGCCCGGGATCGGTTGACCGCTCGCGTCTTGGATCTCCACGCGAATATCGCCCGCGGCCGAGGTCGCGAAATTGATTGCCAGGCGTGATCCGGCGAACGTCAATGGTTTGGTGATCAATTCGCCGCCGTGGTAATCGGCTTGTGCGGACGCGAAACCATCCAGCCGCATCGAATAGCGTCGCAGATGTGCCGTCGGCTGGGCATAGTCTTGATTCAAATACACCGACATCTCCGTCGGCCCGGTCTGGACCACGTTCAATGCCGGATAGTTGGTCCGCGACACCCAATTGCGGGCGCCGATTCCCGGACGCACAAAACTGCTCAGGAACGTACGGTTGTAGTAATCACGTCCCGGTCGTGCGGTCATCAGGATCGCATCGGACGTGTCCTTGAAATAACGTGGGTTCACGTCAATCGCCCGAGCTTGATCGTCGGTCAAGACCTGTCGTCGCGGCATAAAGCGGGCCGCTATCGACACGTACAGATGCGGGGCGCGGAAATACGGGTGTGTTTGGTTTGTGTACAAGTGCTCGATCGGCGCCTGGTCACCCCGATGGCGATAGCCCATCACCACGGGCGGCGACCAATGAACAAAGTCGTCGCTGACGCTGCGTGCGATGCGACGGATCTTGTCCTGGAACACACGAAAGAAACAAACGTACTGTTGCTCGGCCGCCGACCAAAACGCCAGATTCTGGGAATCGAAGAAGTGCGGAAACGGAACCTGATCGCTGGGAATCACGGGCGCGTCCTGTAATCTGCGCCACCGTGTGCCGTCGGCCGAGACCCAGGCGACCAAGCCGCTCTTGACCGTCCCGCCGAGGGCCTTGTAGCGTTCCTCTTGTCGAACGCCGGGCCGAGTGTCCAACATCGGGCTGAAGTTGTGCGTGACCGGCGCCGCGTCGGACAAGACCACGTTGTTCTGCCGCGTCCCCTTGACTTCGAACAGCCCCAAGTCGGGTTTGGTCCAAGTGACACCATCGGTGGATTCGGCATAGCAAGTTGTCTCGCTGCGGTTCCCATCCTGACCGGCGACACCGAGCCCACGGTAGTACAATCGCAATCGGTCGCCGTCGCGAATCACGGTGGCATAACCGCAAAAACCGCCTTCCCAGGGTTCGTCGAACGACAGCACCTGACCTTCATCGCGGGGGCGATGCAGAACCAAATTGACATCGTTAAGCGACTGGATCAATTCGTCGTCGACGAACAACTCGCGACGCGAACCGATCGGGACGACTTCGGGCGATCCGTCGGCGGCAAACGAGCGGTTTTTAGTCGATCCGACCGCGACGGCGAGGGTGCCGGCGGCGGCCGATTGCAGCCAGCGGCGTCGAGAGAGCGAATTCAGGTTCATCGATGTTCCTTGACGTGATTCGAGTGGATACACAGTCTACACTTAGCGGCCAGCGCAAAGTGCTTCGGCTGAGATCGCCCCGATCGTCGTGCGGTGTTGCTGCAAAGCGGCAACAGGGAGTCGCCTAAAGGCCAATACCGCTAAGTTAGGCGTTGTTTCCTGCGGGGAGGGCCCGTAGGCTCGCGCCAAACGGCTGATCACCGTCCGACATCAGCCGGTTCGCGCCAGCGTCCGGGCTTCTCCCTCGGCCTTAACTTAGCGGTATTGGCCGAAAGGCTAGACACCAGCGCGTCCTTTCCATTCCACATCAACGCAAGGATAACGTGATGCCCTCCACCGAAATGCTTCGGACTCCGATCTGTGACCTGCTGGGTTGTCGCTATCCGATCTTGCAGGCGGGCATGGGAGGCGTCGCGCGTGCGGAGCTGGTCGCGGCGGTGTCGGCCGCGGGCGGCTTTGGATGTCTGGGCATGGTCCGCGAATCGCCGCAGCGGATTCGTCAACAGATCGACGAGGTGCGATCGCGGACCGACAAACCGTTCGGGGTCAATTTGATTCCTGCGGCGACGGATCCGGAACTGTTTCGACTGGAACTGGACGCTTGCTTGCAAGCCGGTGTGCACACGATGGTTTACTTTTGGGACGTCGTCCCCGATGCGATCCAGCGAGCCAAGCAGGCCGGGTGCCGGGTCGTGTATCAGGTCGGCGATACCGAGCAGGCGATCAAGGCGGAGGCTGCCGGAGCGGACGCGATCATTGCCCAAGGCGTCGAAGGAGGTGGGCACATTCATGGGTCAGTGACGTCGTTGGTGTTGCTGCCCCAGGTCGTCGATGCGGTCTCGATTCCCGTGATCGGTTCGGGCGGCTTCGGTTCCGGTCGCTCGCTGGTCGCCGCGCTGGCCTTGGGCGCCCAGGGGATTCATTGCGGCACCGTGTTGTTGGCCACACAGGAATCGTTCGCCCATGACGTTCACAAACAACGGATCGTCAGCGCCGATGCGACCGACACGCTGCACACCGATGCGTTCGCGATCAATTGGCCGCCGCACAGCCCGGTGCGCGTGATCAAGAACGAAAGCACGGTAGAGTACGAGCACGACCCGTTCGGGCACTGCGCCGAAGACATGCCGCGAGAACAAATCGCCGAAGAGGAAGGGCGTCCGGTCTATCGGATGAGCACCGATTCGCCCTTGAAATCGATGACGGGCGAGTTAGAAAAGCTGGCGATGTTCGGCGGCCAAGTGGCCGGGCAGGTGACCGCGATCGAGTCCGCGGCAACGGTGATCGGGCGAATCGTCAGCGACGCCGAAACGGTTCTGGGCCGATTCGCGGATCGGGGCGAGCTGGGAGAGAGTTGAGGGTAAGAAGATTTTGGGATGCTCTTAGCGGCTTCATTCGCGATGTTCCAATTGATTCAGTTCCCGTAGCAGCGCCAGGGAGGCCTCGTTTTCTTCGGTCACGACGACATCGGCACCGCTTCGAACCAGCTTGGCGACGCTGGCTTGGTAGCGGCAGCGGACGAGCAGTTTGCCGCGTCGATTGAGTTTGCGGATCGCGCGGACCACGCCGATCGCAACCTGATCGTTGGGGACGCACACGACGACGACGGACGCGTGGGCGACTTCGGCCCGCTGAAGGATTTGGGGATCAATGGCATCACCGGCAACGGTGCGAAATCCGAGTTGAGAAAATGGATGCAGATTGACGGGGCTGAGGTCGACCAGACAAACATCTTTGCCCATCGTTTCCAGTTGCGATGCGATTCGCGAGCCGATCGGGCCGGCACCAATGATGGTCGCCAGTCGCGTGAGCAGCGTGTCCGCGACTTCAGCCGGCTCCGATTCGACTTGACTGGCTTCATCGCGGACCAAACGTAAACCGAATTGCAGGAGCGAAGGCGTCAGAACCAGTGATCCCACGGCGATCGCGACGACACGCTGGTAATCGAGTTCACTTAACACACCCGATTCGACTCCCAACAACACCAAGACGAACGCGAATTCACCGACATGGGCCAGACCGATCCCCATCCCCAAGGCACGTTGCAACGTCATTCCGGTCAGCATCAGCGCCGCCATCGCGGCCAACGTCTTTAGCACAATGACCATGCCCAGGGCGGCCAACATGGTCAAGGGTTCTCGCCAGATCAACGCCGGGTCAAAAATCAATCCGAGTCCGACGAAAAAGACAGCGGCAAAGGTTTCGCGAAACGGCAGCACCAGCGCGTCGATCTGCTTGGTCCAGCGGTTGCCGTTGAAGATCAACCCCGCCGCGAACGCGCCTACCGCCGCCGGCAGACCGAGCCGATACGCCGCCAGCGTCACGCCGCCGAGCGAAACGACCGTGAATAAGATGACCAGTTCGGGACTTCGGTAACCCGCCAACAACGGGATCATCCAATGGGACAGCACGTAACGCAGCCCGATCACCGCCAACACGAACAACAGCGATACCGTCGCCAGCAACACGTACTGGTCGACCCCCGGCGCGTCCCCCTCGCCGGTCAACAGCGGAACCATCAATAGCAGCGGAATCAAAGCGGCGTCCTGAAACAGCAGGATGCCGATGGCGCTGCGACCGTGCGGCCGTTGCGATTGCCCCCATTCGGTGAGCGCTTTGAAGACCAGCACCGTCGAACTGAAGGCGACGGCCGACGCGATCAACACCGCCGGTCGCCAGCCCATCCCCAAGGTGACCAAGACCGCCGTGACGGGAACGGCGACCAGCGACATCTGGGTCGCGCCGCCGATAAACAACTTGGCCCCCAATCGCTTCAGGTCATCGAGTGAAAACTCCAGCCCGATCGAAAACAACAGCAGAAATACACCGGCCTCGGTGAAGTGTTCCAGCTGATGAGATTCGTCGAGCACCCAGCCGAGAACGCCTTGGCCGAGCAGCGCGCCGACCACCAGATAGCCGAGCAACACCGAGACCTGCAACCGGCGACAGACCAAACCGGCTAGCAAACCTGCGGTCAGGATGAACAGCAGGTCGTGAATAAGCGTTTGCGTCATCGCCTTTGGCAGAATTGGATGGCCCGCCTGGTGCAGAACAAGGGCTATTGCCCATTGTACTCTGCCAACCAAGCCGTCAATTGGCGGCGAGGATCACGGGATTGCGCAACGAGTGCAGAGGCGAAACGCGACGAATCCAAATGATCTGGCCGATTGGGTCGGAGGTGGTCGGTGGATGGGTGTACGACGTCCTTTCTAGGTCGTCGCGCTGAGCCCCACGGGCGACGGCCCGGAAGGGCCATCGTACGTGCAAGAAAAGCATCGCCCTAAGCTGGACGGTCCCTCCAGGCGATCCACCAGCGGTTCCTGATCGCTTTTTCGCGAAATGCAAGTTGATCCGACAGCCTACTTTTGCGTCAATTCCAACACCGCGTTGAAATCTTGTGACGGTTGGTTCAGTTCCGCCCGGACCCTCCGCCGCAAGTCGCGACTGGGAGCGTCTTGCGGGTAGTCCGCGACCAGGGATTCGATGCGTGTCGCGGAGTCGGTCAGCCGACGTTGCTCGAAATCATCGAGTGCTTGCTCGTACTCTCGTTTGAGTCGTTGCCATTGATCGTCGGCTCGCAGCGTGATCTCGTAGACATCGATGCAGTGTTCGATTCCGACGACCGATAACTTGGCCAAGCGGCGGGACTGATCGATGCATCCGGCCGCCCGCACCGTGGATTCACCCGCCAAGCAGGCGACACCGAGCTGCTTGGTCGCCGACTGCAAGCGTGAACTCAGATTGACGGTGTTGCCCAGCGGGCCGTATTGAAACTTTTGTCGCGATCCGACATTGCCGACCAGCGCCAGTCCCGTATTGATCCCGATGCCGGCGCCGAATTTTTGTGGCAGAACGTTGCCCCATCGGCTCCGCAGTTCCTCGATCGCTGCCAACATCCGTTTGGCGCACGCGATCGCTCGCAGGGCGTGATCTTGTTGGTCGCCGGGGGCGCCCCACATCGCGAACACTTCATCCCCCATGTAGTTGACCAGCACGCCATCGGAATCGATCACGCACTGGCTGAGCTCGGTCATCACGTCATTGATCCACTCGATCGCTTTTCGCGGTCCCAGTTTCTCCGTCACGCTGCTGAACTTTCGAATGTCACAAAACAGCGCCGTCACATCAATTTCCTTCGCTTCCATCAGTTGCGGGTCGGAAATGAGTTGGTCGGCGACTTTGGGCGAAAAGAACTCGGCCAGCGAATTGCGGATCCGTTCTTGGTTTCTGCGAGCCAGGCCGCCGGCCAGCGCGCCGGCCAGGATCTCGATCAGTGTCGCCTCCATATCGCTGATGCCACTGGAGAACGAACCGGTTGCACAAATGGTTCGATCGCCGTAGATGACGCCGATCACTTGATGGTCTGCATTCAGGATCGGCGAGGCGACGGCGCACTGGACGCTTTGCAGCGAGGGCGCGAAGCGGTCGTCGTCGCCGGCTGGATTCGCCCGGTCAGTCCATCCCGTCTTGGGTTGATGGATGACCGTCAAACAGGTCTCGCTGACACGTCTCAACAACGTCGTGCTGATCGGTCCACGATGCCCTCCCAGCAAATTGTCCCCCCGCGTGTGCTGTGCCACCTGGAACCAACCGCCGTCTAATTCCGACTCGACCGGCAGCTGGTCCAGTTCCGCCGTCTCGCCGCGCAACAAGACCACGGTCCGATCCAGGTCCACCATCTCCGCTGCGGCACTGGCACATTTCTGAAAAAACGCGTTGCTGCCGACCGATTCCTGAACGACCTGCAACGCCAACTGCAACATCTTGTTGACCTCCTGCCCCTCGGACTGGGCAAACTGCCCGATCGCGACGGTGTGTTCGACGTAAGGTTGTGCCCCGGGGACCATCGGCACGCTCTCCAGGCTGCGATAGCTGGCCGACCCCAACCCCGACGCATCAACGGCCTCGATCTGCAACGTCAATCGGCTACCGAGCTCGACCACCGCTTCCTCCTCGAAGCGACGTGATTGTCCCGGCATGATGTCCTCCGCGTCGACGATCACGACCGGGCAGTGATCGTGCAAGTTCGTCAGCTGGAACGAAAACGATTCGTCCAGCGACACCCGCATCCACTGCCGCGACATTTCCTTTTGCCGCGAATCCGCCACCACGAGCCGCGTTTCCTTGGCCGTGCGATGCAGTGCAACCGGCGGCGGATCACCTTTCCGCGGATCCCGTCGGCCGATCACCACCGGCTCGTCAACGAACACCTCGCTGATCCGCAATCCGGCATGGTAGGTGGCGAGACGAAGCTGGGACATGGAAAGAACGAGCAAACAAGCTCGGGTAGAAGAGACTGGTCAAAAAATGGGATGGTCAAGAAATAAGAGACGAGAAAGTGGGGGCCAGCAAGTTTGCTCGTGATGAGACGCAAGCGACGGGACTCTCCCCCCGTTGCAAACGATCGGTCCAGCCGAGTGGATACCGTGGATCTGTTTTCCCATTTTTTGACCATCCCATATTTTGCCCGTCTCTCCACGACCCTACCGGCGACGGATTTGCACCAGCGAACCGCTGTCGCGTTGGAATTTATCATCGACGACCCAGGCGTTGCGCAGCAAGACGTACAGCGAGCCGTCGGCGGAAAACCGCAGGTCCACCGGGCGTCGCAATCCGCTGGCAAACGTCTCGGGCTTTCCACCGGCATCGGCGTCGATGGTGTGGACCCAGCCGTGCACAAAGTCGGCAAAGAAGTAGCGACCGGCAAACGTTTTGCCCACCGCATCGGGGGCAAAGTCGCCTCCGGAAATCGAAGCTTCGGGGTAGCGGTGGATCGGCCCGGTATAACCTTGCTTGTCGATCGGGCCGTGATCGTATTTCGGCCACCCGTAATTGGTTCCCGCGACGCCCGGATTGATCTCTTCGAATTTCCCGCCGACGTCGTTGATCAACATTCGCCCGGTCCGGCGGTCGATGGCAAAGGTGAACGGGTTGCGACAACCGAGTGCCCAGATCGATCGATACTTGCCTTGGGTGGTGTTGACGAAGGGGTTGTCCGGCGGGATCGAACCGTCGTCCATCAAGCACAGGATTTTGCCTTGCAACGCGTGCATGTCCTGGGCGGGTTGCTTCGCCGTCTGCTCGCCGATGGCGATGTACAGTTTGCCATCGGGGCCGAAGTGCAGCGCGCCGCCTTGATGACCGGCCGGAACGTTGCCCCCGAATTTGCTCTGGTCGTCGCCGGCGATCAGGATCTGTTCGCTGGCGGGGTCGGCGACATCACCGTGCACACGAAACCGGCTGACGCGGTGATGCGTGTACGGTTGGTCGACGACGTAGCAGACGTACAACCAGTTCGAAGCCGGAAAGTCGGGGTGGACGGTCACGCCGATCAGTCCGCGTTCCCAGTGGTGTTCGACGTCCAAGGTCAGCATCGGCTGTGTCAGAAGCTTGCCGTCCTTGACGACCCGCACACGACCGTCTTGTTCGCAGACGAGCACGCGTCCGTCGTCGAGTACTTCCATCGCGGTCGCGCCGGAGAGACCGGTGACGAGTGTTTGGATCTGGAAACCGGCGGGGATCTGGATGGGGCCGACGGTCGCCGAACCGAATTTGTTGCCGACTCCGGTGCGAAGTGTTTCCAGGTAGGCGATCAGATCGGTGAATTGCTGTTCGGATAGGTGCTTGGCGAGATCGTCCGGCATCGTGCTGGTCGCACTCGGTTTAATCGATTCGATGTCGCTGCGGGCGATCGTCCATTGTTTCCCGGCCGAATCATCCAGCGTCACGTGCCGCGCGTCTTCACCGGTGATCACACCGGAGCGGACTTCGCCGGCGGTGGTCAACACGACGCTGGTTTCGTAGCCTTGGACGATCTGACGCGAAGGTTCGAGCAGTGATTCGATCAAGTGAATCCGATCGAACTTGCCGCCGATCTTGGACAGATCCGGGCCGACTCGGCCTCCCGAGGTGCCGACGCGATGGCAGGTTCTGCAGCGGGTGGTCCGCTGGTCGTCGAACAATGCTTTGCCGCGGGCGACATCACCGGCGTGCGTCATCGCATAGCCGGCAAGTTCCGCCCCCGATGGCGGGTCCGCTGGCGAATCCGTCGACCCGAACGCGAAGACCAGGCAAAAGAGGGGAAGCGTGAGACGTTGCATCGTTGATCCCGTGGACGGTCGATTCGGCGCAGCAGTGTCGCGACACCCTTGCACTGAATATACGAAATCCGATCGCGTGACGCTCGCCCTTCGTGCTTGGGCTATTCGCCTGTCGTAGCTGAGGGTGCCGCGGAAAAGGGGTCAGGTACGAATGGCCCGAAGGGTGCTTCGCATTTTTGGTACCTGCCCCCTTTTCCGCTCTGACGTAGCGACGCTCGCCAGAGCGTGGATTATGTCAAGGACCACCTTCTGGCGAAGGTAGCTACGATTGACCGACGATCATCCAACCGCCCAATGCGTCGTCGTCCTAGCGGTGGCTCTGGGCTCGGGTCGTCGATGCGGCCACCGCGGCGGGGACCCACGGCGTGCCAGCGCGGTAGACGCGTTGGTGATACATCGCCAGCGATCGTAGCGCGTGGCCTTTGGGACCGATGCTCCAATCGTGATCCAGATCCGCCCCCATGGAACGGAGCAGGAACGCGACCGCAGCGACCAGACGTCGGTCTTGTAACTGGTCATCGGGCGTGACGGTCAGCAACCATTCGACGATGTGACCGGTCGTTTGAATCTTTCGATCGACGTTTCCGTTGTCCGCACGGCCTTCCAACCAATTCGTGCTCATCGATCCGTCGCGGTTTTGCAGCGAGTAGGCGTAATCGATGAAGTCCTCGGTGAAGATCTCCGCACGCTTCCACTGCCCCGTGATCGGCTTGCCTTCGGCGCGACGTTTGCGAAGGGCGTGGGAGTATCCCATCAGTCGGTGGGTCCCGCCGCAAGCGCTGCCGACGATCGGTTGTTTAAGTTCCTCTTCGATCAGCCGCTCGAAGTCCCAGCGGGTGCCGTCGGCGGCAACCCATCGGCTGTCGGTGTCCAGATAGTGTGACAGCCCGATCAGGGTGAACGTCAGTTCTTCGCCCGCCTTGCAGGCCCGTTTCTCCGACTCGATCAATGCCGCGACGTCGTATTTAACTTTGCCGGCATACAGCGGATAGTCGGTGGGAACGTTGCACATGCCCAACACCGCCAGAAACTGTCCCTGGTGGCCTTGCAACCCGACTCCGCTCTTGGCCTGGATTCCGTTGGCATCATGGGTCAACAGGCGTTGCCCGCGACAATTATTGTTGCCAGCGATCCAGGCGATCGTGCTGTAGTGTTGACGTCCGACGGCCAACCGCGTGTCGGCACCGAACACCATCATCGAGTGCATCATGCCCCAATTGCTGCGTCCGTTGGCGATCTCGGGCCGTTCATAGAAATACGTCAGGATGCGTTCGATCCCGCGACGCATGTTGGCCACCGTTCGCGTCGGGGTGATTTCCGCCGCCGGGCGACCGGTGTAGTCCAGCGTCGGTGCGTCCTCGGACGCCGACAGGTCCCCGATCGAGACGGACTCGGAAGCGGTGTCTTGATCAGCGGTTCCTCGAGCTAGTTTGTCGGCGTTGTGTCGTTTCGCCGAGTCCGACTTTTCGCTCGACGAAGCACTCTCGACGATCTTGGACATCGGCTTGCGTTTGGGTAGCGGATCGCCCCCTCGGCTCGCACGTTCGGGTTCACGCGGATCCGACGGTTCGGTTTCCACGAGATCGGTCTGGCGGGTCGATGGCGGTGGCAGCAACGGCGTTTCATCGTCGTCCACATCACGCGTGTCCGCCACGGCCGATCGGGCCTCGTCCAACGACATCGATTGTCGCTGCGACGGTTTCGTCACCGCATCTTGAACGGGCCGCTGTGATTGCAATGTCGACGCATCGTCCGCGATCACTTCGTTTGCCACCGCATCGTTTGTCGCCGCAACGTTCTCCGGTGCAACGGTCGCCGGTTCGTTCATCACACCGGTTTCGGTCGATCGGGCGTTTGACTGGTCGGCGATCGGGTCTCGCAGCGGCGAGATCCGATTGATCGCGTCCCGCGCCACCCAGCCTCCCTCTGCCACGCCCGCGCTTGATACGCCCGAACTTGATATGGCGGGGCTGGATGCGTCCGGTGTCGGGTCGGCCACGCGAGTGGGTGAAGTTGCGGTGGAGTCGCCGGCACGATGCCCCGCGGCCCGATCCTGCCAAGGGCTGCCCGAGGGTAGCGCGGGCAGATTGCCGCTGTCCGGATTGCCGCTGTCCGGATTGCCGCTGTCCAGTTCGACCTCGCCGGGCGTTGGAACGGATGTTGTCGCCGGTTTCACCGCCGGCAATTTCGGCAATGCGCCGCGAAACCGATCCAAGGGGCTTGAAACGGTGGTTGCGGGCGTCGGTTTCAGTAAAGGCTGGTCCGGCGACCTCGCGGCGGATTTTGCAGGCAGCTCCGCCGAGGTCTTCACGGGCGGTGGCGATGCCTTCGTCGGCTCTTTGTCCGCGGTCGATTTGCCGGACGAGATGTCGGTCGCGGGCCGCTGTGTCCAAGCGGTGTCCGCCGAACGGACCTGGGGCGCAGGATTCGGAGCCGCATTCAACGGCGCGGTCAGCTGAATCGCCCCATCGGCCGCCGCAACTCCGGTCAAACCGAGGACCAATCCGGCGGCGAGTCCGGCGACGGTAGCGCGCAGTTGCCGCCGTTTGACGTGGGTGGGGGTGGGGTTCAGCTGAGGTCTCGTCAGGCGGGTCGGCACAAGCAGGCTCCATCGATAGCAGAGGGTTAGTGTCTGCTATCGGAAGCTATACGCTCGAAATTCACCTAGAAACGACACGCCCCATGACGAAGAAAAGCTCCGAGCTGTGGGTAAACTTTGCCGGCGGGCCAACTGCCATTATGGAAAAAATCGCGATTCCGACTCAAGCGACTGTCCGGGCTAGTAGCGTCGCAGAACCGCATCGGGATGTTGTTGCTCAAACCGCTGTTGCCCCTTGGCAGTGACGTGATTCGCATCCACATAGACATGTTTCAACTTGTTCAGGTCGTCCAGTTCGGTCAAGCCATCGTCGCTGACGGACGTTCCGTACAACCACAACCATTCGAGTTGTTCGAGTTTGCCGATCGAGGCCATGGCGATGTCATCCACATTCGATTTGGCCAACCCCAACTGTCGGATCTTCGGACTCGCATCGGCGAGCGCCGCCATCGCCCCCTCGGCGATTGTCGAGTTGCTCAAATGGAGTCGTTCGAGGGGCAGCGTACCAAGGTGCTTCAGATCGTCGGCCCGGACGGTGTTTCCTTCCAGACGGATTTCGACCAGTTCCTCCATCCCGTGAAGGTGCCGGAAGACGGCGGAATCGAGCCGCGGGTTGTCGCGCAAGGCCAAGTAGCTTAGTGAAGTCAGTTTGATGATTCCGTCGAAGGCTGCGTTGGTGATCTGAGGGCAATTGCCGAAGGTCAGCGACGTCAATTGTTGCTTGTCGCAAAACCCTCGGACCAGCGATCCGACTCCGTCATCGGTCAGGGTGGCCTTCTGGATCCAGAGCTTGGACAGTTTGGGGATCGCAAGCAGTGTGTCTTTGCAGCCGTCGGTGAGTCGGTTGGAGGTGACGGTCAGCAGTTCAAGGTGGGGGTGTTCCTTCAGCGCGGCAAGGCCCTGGTCGGTGACCGCGTCGGAATCGATGACCAGCCCCTTGATCGGCAACGTGGCGATCATGCGGACCTGTTGATCATTGCTGCCGATGCGGTTCATGTAGACGGTGTGGATGTCTTTCTCCCGGGCCAGCGTTTTGAGCGTGGCGTCGGTCAGAGCGATCCGCAAATGGACATTCTTTTTGCCGCCCGCGGTGGTGATGCTGTAGGGTTCGGCGGCGGCGAAGCCCTGGGAATCGATTCGCAGGGTGCGCAGCTTGGGGAGCAGCTTTTTCAATCGATCGGCGCCCTCTTGGGTCACATTGGTTCGGCGCAGGTTGACGTATCGCAGCTCGGATAGTTTCTTCAGGTGCAACAACCCGTCGTCGCTGATCGGTGCCTCGGTCACCGTCAGGTACTTCAACGACGTGACGTCGCCGAGTCGTTGGAGCACTTCGTCGGTGATCGGGGTTTGATAGGTCGATAGTGTTTGCAAGTCCAACCGACAGAGTTGTTCCCAGCCGGCGAGTGTCAATTCGGGCGACTGCATCAGAGACAGGTTGGTGGCGGGTTTGATTCGTCCCAGATACCTGCACTGGAGATCCGTCACCCCGGTTGCCGTCAAATGCAAATGGGTCAGCTGCGACAATTGATTGATGATCTGGATCGTTTCTTCGGTGACCTGTTGCGTCGAAAAACTGAAACTCGTCAGGTTTTGAAGTTCACCGATGGCCTGCAATCGTTCACGATCGATCGAGGCGAACCAGGAGAGCGAGGTGAGGCCGGGGATCGACTTGAGTTTTCGGATGCCATCGGCGGTGAAGGAGTCGTCACCGAGGTGCAGTCCGGACAGCGAAGGGAGGTGTCGAAGCTGTCCCAATCCGGCGTCCGTGACGGCGGTGCGACTGAATGACAAATCGGAAAGTCGGTTGCAATCGAACAGGTGTTTCAATCCGGCGTCGGTGATGCCATTGCCCGACAAACGGACCCGGCGAAGTTGCGGCAAAAATTTGAGCCAGAACAGGTCCTGGTCCCTGGCGATTTGGATGGTGTAAACCGTTCCGCGGGTGGACCGATGGACGTCCACGCCGGCAGCGATCAACGCTTCGATGGCATGCTCTTCCTTGGACATCTTCAAACGGCGCGATTCGGATGCGGCCAAATCCGCGACCGGATTGGAGGCGTCTTCGGCCAGCCGATCGAGAGCCGCCAGGGCCGCTTCGGTGCACTCGCTGTCACGGGTGATTTCGACGAGTGCCCGCACGCATCGTTCGGCGACGTTTCGATCCGCGCTGCCGGCGGTGTTCTCCAGGCGTGCGATCGCATCGCTGCCAGATTCGATCAGAAAACGATAGGCCGCTTGCCGCCGCGCGAACCTTGCGTGAGAAAGTTCCGCGATCGCCGCATCAAACGTCATCGCATCGGTGATCGGCGCCGCGGTTGAATGGGCCGGCGAATCAGACTCGGCGGCAGGTGCCTGGGGTCCGGACTGCGCCCAGGAAACCGAGCCCACCCATCCACTCGTCGACAACGCGACCAGTGCAGCGATCGAGCGAAGCCAATGATTCATTGAACCAACCCCAGAAAAGATGTCTGCCGGTGCGAAGCCGCGTGTGCGATCAAACGAACTGATTCAATATAGACAATCGCGGCGGCGGCGGGCCACGACGGGCACCGTGGCCCGGTGCGTCCGACGCGGTCCCTGTAATATTTCCCGTTTTCCAATGCCGATCTATGGCGCCCTAAATCCCCTGCAGGGCAGCGATTTCACCATCGCTGAAACCCGTGTTGCAGCGGGTCATCCGAGCGCCACACTAGACGTTGGTCTCGAAGCACGCTTGGTTCGCATGGAAATCATCACCATGGCTGACACACAACGCCCCTTTCGACACACGAAAATCGTCGCGACGATTGGTCCGGCAACCGAGACACTCGAAAAGTTGGAATCGTTGATCCGTGCCGGAGTCGACATCATCCGGCTGAACATGGCCCACGGCAGCGTCCAGTGGGTCGGAGAGATCATCGCGCGGGTTCGACAAGCCTCGCAAAACGTCGGTCGTCACGTCGCGATCATGATGGACGTCAAAGGACCTGAGGTGCGGACCGGCCCGGTCGATGCCCCGATCGAATTGAAGGTCGGTGACCGCTTGGAATTGCACACGCAACCGTTTGATGCCGTCGACGACGGTGTGCACCGCGTTTCGGTGAACTATCCCGACTTGCCGGCTGACGTCGCCGTCGGCGCGACGGTGCTGATCGACAGCGGACTGTTGCGAACCAAGGTTCTGGAAACGACCGATCACTTGGTCGTCTTGGAAGTGCTCACCCCTGGGACACTCGGCTCGCGTCGTCACATCAACCTGCCGGGCACGCGAATCAATCTACCCGCGCTGACGAAAAAAGACGAAGCCGATTTGTGTGCCGGTGTCGCCGCCGGCCTGGACTTCGTCGCGCTCTCCTTCGTACGCCAAGCCGCCGACATCGTGACGCTTCGAGAGTTTCTCGATGAACTTTCCAGTTGTGCCAAGATCATCGCCAAAATCGAAGATCAGGCGGGTGTCGAAAACATGGAGGAGATCATCCATGAATCCGACGGCGTGATGGTCGCTCGCGGTGATCTGGGGATCGAGATCGAATACCACAAACTGCCGCTCGTGCAAACCGAATTGGTCAACGCCTGTCAGGTCCAGGGCAAACCGGTGATCATCGCGACCCATCTGTTGGAATCGATGATCCAGTCTCCGATCCCCACCCGCGCCGAAATCTCGGATGTTTCCAACGCCATCCGTGAACAAGCCGACGCGATCATGTTGTCCGGGGAAACGACGATGGGGGCCTATCCGCTGGAATCGGTCGAGGTGCTCAAGAACATCGTTCAAAGCATCGAACCCTCGGTCGATGGACAAATCAATCGGCGGATTCGGTTGCACACGCCCAAGGCAAAGATGCTCCGATCCTCGGTCGTGTTGGCCAAAGAACTCGGCCGGGCCGGCGTGGTCGTGTTCACCCGTAGCGGATTCCTGGCCTATGTCCTCGGCGCGATGCGGGCGCAAGAAGTACCGATCTACGCCTTCACCGACATCCCGTCGACCTTTCATCAATTGATGTTGCCATGGGGCGTCGAGCCGTTTTTGATGGACTTTAGCGATGACCCCGAACGCACCATTCAAAACGCACTGGGGCGGTTGAAAGAGCGTGGCTGGTGCAGCCCCGGCGAGTGGCTGGTGGTGATCACCAACGCGTTGGCCGACGACAAGATCATCGACACGCTGCAGTTGCGGCAGGTCAACGGCGATTCGTGAGCCTCGATCGTGCACCATCGCACGTTCGATGCGCCAGATCGGCTCATTTCTGGTCGGGTCGTAGGGACTCTGTCGGACCGCGGTAGATCAACCAGTACGCGGCCGGGATCACGACCAAGGTGAACACGGTGGACGTCAGGATGCCAAAGATGATGGCCCAAGCCAATCCGGAAAACACCGGGTCCAGGGTGATCACCCAATTGGCCAGCAGGGTGGTGCCGGCGGTCAACAGGATCGGCCGGGTGCGGACGGCCACGCTGCGGACGATCGATTCCTCCAAGTCAAACCCTTCGGCCTGTGCCAGGTGAATGAAGTCGATCAGGACGACCGAGTTGCGGACCACGATCCCGGCCAAGGCGATCATGCCGATCATCGCCGTTGCCGTGACGAAGACCGGATTGGGGTGGCCGCCGATGGGTTGATTCATGATCAGATTCAGCCCCCAAAAACCTGGCATGATGCCGATCATGGACAACGGAATCGCCGACATGATCAACAACGGCAAGGTTCGCGAACCGGTTTGAAACATCAACACGACAAAGATCCCGACCAGCGCCGCACCGAAGGCCAACCCCAGATCGCGAAACACGTCCAGCGTGATGTCCCACTCGCCTTCGCCGGCCCATTGGACCTGGTAGCCATCGGGCACCGACCAAGGGACGCCGCCGCCGAGCGACAACCACGATCGACTCTCCAGCGGGCGCGGCGTCACCGCGGCATGCTCCGCGGCGGACATTCCGGTCCCCGCGGGCTGTCGATCCCACTGGACGTCCATGATCGCGTCGGCCGGCGGACGCCCGGCGACCTCGGCGTAGACGTACACGACCCGCCGCAGGTTCTTGTGATAGATCGATTGGTCTTCCAACGTTTCGCGGAACCGGCCCAGGGAACCGAGTTGGACGATTTGCCCTTGCTCTCCCTGAACATAAATCTCTTCCAAATCATCCAGCGCCGAACGACTCTCGGGGGGAAGCTTCAGCTCGATCCACAACGGTTCCACTTCATCGGGCAGATGCAAGACCGTCGCCCGGTTCCCGCTCAGCACCGTCGCGACCGTGTCGGCGATCGTTTGCGTGGAAATGCCCGACAGAGCCGCCTTGGGTTTATCGGTTTCGAACACGAATCGGATTTGGTCGTCTTCGGCGCTGACGTCCAGGTCGACCACACCGGGCTCGTGCGTCAGTCGCGCCATGACGTTGCGGGCGACGTGGATCTGTCGCGCGTACGTTCCGTCGGGCGGCCCGTACACTTCGGCCGTGATCGTGGACAACACCGGCGGGCCGGGAGGCACCTCGACCAGTTTGATGTTCGCGCCCATCGACCGGGCCAATTCGGTGACTTCATCACGGATGCGAAGCAGGATCTCGTGTGATTGCTGAGCCCGCTGCTCCTTGGCCAGCAGGTTCACGCGGATGTCGGCGACGTTGGGGCCTTGTCGCAGAAAGTAGTGTCGCACCAGACCGTTGAAATCCATCGGAGATGCCGTCCCGACGAACAATTCGTAATCGCTGACCTCGGCCAATCCGCCGATGAACCGCCCGATCCGTCGCGATACCACGTCGGTCCGTTCCAATGTGGTTCCCTCGGGCATGTCGATGACGATTTGGAATTCGTTTTTGTTGTCATAAGGCAACATCTTGACGGGCACCCAGCGAAACACGGGCGGGATCATCGCCATCGCAAACAGCAATGCGATGCCCAGCAAGACACCCCAGGCGTACAGGGGTCGGGACAGGATCGGCGCCAACACGATTCGGGACAACCGGTACAGCGGGCGGGTCGTCAGGTCATAGGCCTGGTCGGGATTCCCCGAGTCATCGATCTGTTTAAGCGACACCATCGCCAACCAGGGCGTGATCAGGAATGCGACGACGGTTGAAACGGTAACGGTCAGCGGAACGTTCAGCGCCATCGGCGCCATGTACGGGCCCATCATGCCGGTGATGAATGCCAACGGCAAAAAGCTGACGATGATGGCCAGTGTCGACAGGATCAACGCCGGGCGGACTTCCTGCACCGCACGCAGCACCGATTTGCGGGGCGGAAACAGCTTCATCGTGAAGTACCGTGCGATGTTTTCGACATCGGTGATCGGATCGTCGACTAACAGCCCCAGCGCCAGGATCAACGCGAACATGGTGACACGATTGATCGAATAGCCGACCATCAGATTGATAAACAGGGTCAAGCTGTAACAGACCGGGATCGCCAACGCGATCACCAGTGCCGGCCGCCAGCCCATCGTCAATCCGATCAACCCGACGACGGTCAGCACGGCGACGACCAACCCTTCGATCAGTTCGTTGACTTTCTCGTTGGCCGTTTCACCGTAGTCGCGGGTGATGCGAAAGTTCACTCCGCTGGGCAGATGCGTCCTCTCAAGATCCTTGAGTCTTGTTTCGACGGCATCAGCCACCCGAACCGCGTTGGAACCCTTGCGTTTGGCCACGGAGAGGTGGACGGCGGGGTACAGGTCGGTACGGTCTGCGTACCTGTCATCGGCCGCACCGAATCCGATCCAACTGTAATTGTCCGCTTCGGCCGGTCCGTCGATGACCGATGCGACATTCTTCAGGTACACCGGCCGACCGCCGGCGACGTTGACGACGATGTTCTGCAATTGATCGACGTCGCGGATGAAGGTTCCGGTTTCGACATTGAACTGAGTGTTCTGCTGCTCGAAGCTTCCGTTTCGCGCCGTCACGTTGCTGACCTGCAACGCCCGTGCGACTTGCAAGGGGGACGTGCGATGGGCGGCCAATCGCTGGGCGTCCAGGTTGACATGGACTCGACGGGGCCGTCCGCCGACGACTTCGACGCGGTTCGCATCGGGGATCGCCTGCAGTTGATGCTGAACCTCTTCGGCGATCCGGCGAAGCTCGTGGTCCCCGTAACGCTCGGGTTGGTCCGACCAAAGGGTTGCGATCACGATCGGCACGTCATCGACTTCGATCGGTTTGACGACCCAGGACTGAACGCCCGGTGGAATCTTATCGACCGACGAGTTGATCTTGTTATAGATTTTGACCAGTGAGTCCTCGCGGTCTTCGCCGACGTAGAATCGCACCGTGACCACACACTCGCCGGGCCGGGACACCGAATAGACGAATTCGACGCCGTCGATCTGGTGCAGCAGCTTTTCCAAGCGATCGGTGACCTGACGCTCCACCTCTTCGGCCGACAGCCCGGGCGCCGAGGCAAACACGTCGGCCATGGGCACGACGATTTGTGGTTCTTCTTCGCGCGGGGTCAAAAACAGTGCGGCGGTGCCCAGCAACAGGGAGACCAGGACCAACAGAATCGCGACGTCGCCGCGCAAGAAGAGTTCGACGATCCGCGTCATCAACGGCGTGTCGGCGGTGTGGTCAACCGCCTGGTTGTCATCGTCAGAGGGTGTCATCGGCTGGGCTCTCCTTCACTGGGCTCTCCTTCACTGGGCTCTCCTTCACTGGGCTCTCCTTCACTGGGCTCTCCTTGGCTGAGCCATCGACGTGCAACACCACTCGCTCGCCCGCTTCGACACCGCTGAGCACTTCCTGGCGGCCCGGCATGCCGAGCTGTCCGATCTTGACCAACCGCCGCTCGATGTTTCCGTCGGCGAGCACGACGTCGACAAAATCCAATTGCCCGACCTCGATCAACGCGTCGGTGTTCAAACACAGGTGCCGCCGCCGGCCGGCGGGAATCCGCAGTCGCCCGAACATCCCCTCGTAGAGTTCGTCGGATTTGGGCAGGCTGGCTTTGACCAAGAAGGACCGGCTGGGCGCGTCGGCTTGGGGGACGATTTCGTCGATCGTGGCGTCGAATTCACGATCCAGTGCGTCGACATAGACTGCCAAGTGATCACCGACACCGAGTTTGACGGCCAGATGTTCCATCACGGGGGCTTCCAGCCGCAACGAGGTCGCATCGTACAGCGTGAGGATCGGTTCGCCGGGTCGGGCGATGTCGCCGGGTTCGGCCGAGCGGTCGACGATCCGGCCGTCCTTGGCGGCATTGATCACGGTGTACGAAAGCATCGCCTCGGCCTCTTGGACCGCCTTGGTCGCCTGCAATTCGTTCGCACTGGCGACCTGCAAGTCACGCTTTGCCAAATCGAATTCGGATCGCGACAGCGCGTTCTGTTGCTGCAGCGTTTCCGCCCGCGCGAATGCTTTTTCGGCTTGCTCGCGGTTGGCGGTGGTGGCCTCGAGTGCCCGTTTGGCCTGGTCGAGCCGGGCTTCGTATTCTTTGCTGTCCAAACGGACCAGCTCTTGGCCCCGCTGGACCTGGTCGCCGGCGGTGACACGGATCTCGGTGATCGTCGCCAGCAGTTTCGCCGCGACGACGGTCCGGCTGGATGCCTTGAGCGTCCCGATCGCCTCTTCGATGTAAGGCTTTTCGATCTCGTGAACGATGTCGGTCGGCTGGTCGGTGTGCTTGGGAACCCCGCGGCCGGTCCAACCCGGTTGGACTTTGTCTTCGAACATGCCGGATAACCAGGCGATGGTCGCGACCAACAACAACAGCCCGCCGGCGACCATTCCGATTCGGCCAAAACTTGCCAGCCACCGACGAATCACATTGATCTGCATGACAAGGGCTCCTTTGATTGATCATCCTCGGTCGGAACAGGCGTGTGGCGGTGGCGTTCGGTTTCGAACTGGTACTGGCGGACAAACCGTTTGTCGATCCAGGTCTTCAACCACCAGCACCAACGGGCGTGAACGGTCAGTGGGCCGTATTGCAGGATCGCTTTCCCGTCACCGGTGTTCAGTAGCTTTAGAAAATCGCGTTGGGGTTCGAATTGCTGCAACGCTTCCCCGCGGAGAAACGCGTTGACGTTGTGCCACAAGATCGGACACTGCCGGACGGCATACACACCCGCCTTGGGTGAGGGCGCATCGACCACCGTGCCCGAATCGCCGACGGCAAATATTCGCTCGTCCGAAAGCGACTGCAGGGTTTTCGATGTGGCAATGAATCCGTGCGCGTCCGTTTGCAGGCCCAGGCGATCGAGCACCGGTGGGGCGGCCGCGCCGGTCGCCCAGATCACGCAGTCCGAGCCGAACCATTGGCCGTCGTCGGTCCGTAGAGCCGAATCGGTGACCTCCTCGACACGATGGCCGGGATGGACCGCAATCGAGCGTCGCCGCAGCAGACGCTCGATCATCCGCACGCTGCGTTCGGGCATCCCATCGGCCACGTGGTCGCTGCTGGTGAAGATTTCACTTTCGATCGGCCGCTTGCGATCGCTGGTTTGCCACCGCTGTTGCAAGCACAACGCAATTTCAACGCTCGCGACCCCGCCACCGACGACCGCCACCCGCAGCGGGCCGGTCGTCGCCGCCGCCGCGTCCTGCAATCGTGTCTCCAGCCGCTGCAGAAACGTCTGCATCGGTTTGATCGGGACCAACAGCTTTGAAGCCGAATGTTGCTGCCACCCGGCCGGCATCGATCCGACGCCGATCGAAAGCACGTCAAAGTGGATCGGGGCACGATCGCGGAAGTGCAATTCTCCTGCGGCAAGGTCGATCCCGTCGGTATCGGCAAGGATCAGTTCGGCGTTGGCTTGGTCGGCAAGCGCGGCCAGATCAATTCGCAGACAATCGTCGTGGAATTGACGCCCCAGCGTGCCGGGTAGCATCCCCGAGTAGGTCGCCGCCGGGAACGTGCTGACGCAGATCAATCGGCAACCGGGGATCGGGTCCTTGGCCCACTGTTTGACCAGGTGGGCATTGGTGTGGCCGACGCCCAGCAGAACGATGTGCTTCTGCTCGGCATTGGCCGGCGGCTGGTTCACTTTGTGACCTGTTCGTACTTCGAGGGAATTTTGTAACGATCGCTATAGGTGTGGACGCGATTGGTCGGCTTGCCATCCAGGGTCACCAAGGGCAACTCGGCATCGACCCATTT
The DNA here is from genome assembly GCF_008035925.1 of Stieleria maiorica. NCBI lineage: Bacteria > Pseudomonadati > Planctomycetota > Planctomycetia > Pirellulales > Pirellulaceae > Stieleria > Stieleria maiorica. Next base: position 6,741,879 of record NZ_CP036264.1, on the reverse strand, counting down.
CAAGATGCTGCCCTTGTAGTTCTTGACTTTGACACCCTTGGCGGCGAGTTGCTTGGCATAAGCACCGCTGCGTCCGCCGACGGTGCAGTAGGGGATCACGGTACGGCCCTGGTACTGCTGGCGATCGGCTTCGAACTGCTTTTTGGTGATCGCACCGGGGATGATCGAGACGTTGACCTCGGCGTCCGAGCGGACGTCGACGACCACGAAATCCGGCGTCGGAGCTTCTTGGCCCGCTGCTTTTGCGTCGGCCGCGGCTCGCTGCTGTTTGTCCAGCAACGACTGCAGCTGGTCGGTGCTGATCGTTTCGATCTCCGGTCCGCCGAACAACCCGCCAAACTGGGCCGGAGCGGGTTGTGGCATCAGTGCCAGTGTCATAGCCGACAGAGCCAGAATTCCAAGCCAACCGTTGCGATTCATTTTTTTGTCCTCGGTTTCATGTGTTGCGGGGGCAGAGGGAGGCGGACGGTCTGGGATTCTCACGAACCAATACTCAATATATCGTGAGCTCGCGAGGTGTCAATTGCGTTTTCTCGTGTCCGTCCGCCAGAAAAATGCGGCATGCCGCGTGACGTCCTGCTGCGTTCGCGGGACGCGTCCGACTGACATGTTAACACCGGTCGTGCGGTTCGAGACCTCTGAGATAGCAGGCGTTGACGCTCTTCACTCTCTCTGGCAGGACTGTTTTTCTTTAAGGTGGTGCGTTCGGGGGGAGGGGCTCGGGAAATTGAAAAAGCCCACCGATGGCAGCGCGAACCCACGGATCCCCGACCGCACAACATCCGTCGGTTCGCTCTGCCATCCGTGGGGACTGACCGCCTTGTGATTCAGGCGGCCGGGGAAAGTCGTGAAAACCCTGTGCGCTGCACGCCTCGGAAACCGCACGACCTGGGCATGCATCGATATCGATCTCTGGGCCGGAGCAACCTTGTCGCCGGATTGTCGAATCTGATATAGGCGAATCGAAATTCCCCGCCGCAGCATCGATCCTGTGAAATCAGACCTTCCCGATCCAATCGAATCCACCCCCGTCGAAGTTCGGGTTGTCCGCGAACTCGGAAAAGGGCGTGCGGCGACGGCTCGGCTAGTCGACGCGACGTTTGCCGACGGCTCGACGCGGCGCGTGGTTGAAAAGGTGTTCTGCCCGGGCCTGTTGACGCGGACGATCTACCGACTGTGTTTTTTCGCCCCGTTTGCCTATCAATTCAATCGCGATGCGATCCTGGCGTGCTTCTTTCGCCGCCGAGTGGCGGCGGAGGTTCTGCGCCGGCATCAAGTGGACGCGGATGTTGCGATGCCACTGGTTGCGATGCCACTGGTTGCGATGCCACTGTATGTCCGCTTTGACGCCGCGGCGCCCGGGTGGGTGCTGGCGGCCGAGCACGTTGATGGTCGCGGTCTTCGGCCGGCCGCCCCGGGCGAGTCCGTCGGTGAGATCGATCAGTTGGTCGACGTGATGCGGCAAACCAGCGAAGCCTTGATCCGCAGTGGCCTGACAGGCAGCGGTTGGCAGGTCGATCCCCGGGCGATGGTTTCGACGGCCAATCTGTTGCGGCGTGGCGATCGGTACACGATCGTCGATCTTGAATCCGGCATCCCCGCGGTCTTGGTCCCCAAATATTGGCTGCTGGCCGCCAGCGCGCGAACGTTTCCTCCCTTTGATGATCTGGATGAAACTCGCTTGCGTTCGCAGACGTTCGATGCGGTGGCAGACGTGGAGGCGTTGATCCATCACACCTCGCGTTGGAAAGCGGCCGAACCCGCCCCGCTGCGACTGGCCAGCTGGAAGCGGCTGACCGGCAAGCTTCGACGTCGTGTCGGACGCTCGTTGCGTGCGGCGTGGCATCTGCTGTCCCGGCCGCGTTATCAAACCTACGTGGGGTTACGATACATTCGGCACGCGATCCGGCGTTGGGAACGCGAACAGCGGATCGGATCGGACGACGCGGCCGAACTGAGTCGTCAGGTCGATGCGCAGGAAGTGGCAACGTATGCGCGGGGGATGGCGTTGCATTTGGCGGTCAAGGCGTGTTCACCGTGGGTGGTGCCGGCGAAATATGGTGGCCTGCTCGCCGCGATCGCCACCGGCAATGTTTGGTTTTTGTTGCCGTGGTTGGTTTTGCCGTTGGCCCGCACGCTGGTGACGCTGTTGAGTTGGTTCTCGTCCGGTCGCAGCGTTCGGCACCTGGAAGCGTTGCTTTGGGGACTTCTACCGACGATCGGGTCGCTGGCGTTTCCGATCCAATTACTGGTCCGGCGCCCGCTATTGGCGCACTTCCTGATCCGCGACTTCGCTTCGCGGTTGGGCCGTCGATTGCCGATTTATGGCGGCAAAGATTCGCGGACGGAAATGATGCTGATCGGCTGGTGCGACCGCATCCTGATGGCGACGGGGTTGGTCTCGCGGACCGATTCATCGCCCGAAGACTCATTGCCCGAAGAGGAAACGGGGAGCAACGCGCCGAACGTCGCATCGCCCTCTGGGCAGGCCGCCGTGGCGGCGGTCACGAAACAAGCGGCTTGACGGCCTGCAAAGCGGTCGGCGTTTACATGGTCGAACGTCGCTACCTTCGCCAGAAAGTGGATCCCGGCCGCGTCGCACGCTCTGGCGAGCGCCGCAACGTCAGAGATCCTCGCCCCCTCATCCCCAGCCCTTCTCCCACGCAAAGCCGGGGGAGAAGGGAGCCATGGTGTAGTTGTGCAGACGTCCACACATTCGGGGACGGGGGCTAGGAATTGACGGTTCTGCTAGGCCTCGAGGATCAGAACGGCTGCTGGGCTTGGCGACCGGCCATGGCGGCGGCGCCGATCGACCGGATCAGGCCTTCGCCGATGGTCAGCTTCATCGCCGAGCCGTTGGGAATCGATTTGGTGGTGACGTTGACTTCGCCCTTGTCTTCCGAATTGGTCAGGGCGTTGATCATCGCCGCCACGTTGTCGTTGGCTTCGACCGACTGCGCCAGTTCCATGAACGGCAACAGTTTCATCTTGAACTGCCCCAACGGGCGATCGCCACCGTTATCGCTGCTTCCCGACGTGATGAATTCCTTCAACAGTTCTTCGCTGCCACGTCCTGCCGCGACGTAGACCGCTTTGGGGGCGGTTCCGATGTGGACCTGGATCTTGTCGCCGAACAGTTTGCGGACTTCGTCTTCGCTGGCCGGCACATCGGCTTCGATCAGGTGCATGGTGACACCGCTGAAGTTTCCGATGTCGAATTTGAACTTGGGGGCATCGGGGCTGTCGGGGACTTTCGTCGCCAGGTCCTTTGCCAACTCCGCGACTTTGTTGCCGTCGGCGACGAAGGTGCCGATCACGGCTTTGAACTCATCGCGGCCGGCCATCACCAAGGCGCCCATGTCCGCTTTGCCTTCGGACAGCGATTCGGTGACGATGTCGCTAAGACGGTTGATGTACTGGTCGATTTCGTTGACCTGATCCTCCGTCAGGTTACCCTCGTTTTCCAAGGCACCTTTGATCATCGACAAGGACGTTTGGATGCCATCTTTGGCTTGCGTGATGGCCTCGGGGCTGATCGACGTGGCGCTGTGAAGGTAGGCGGCCGCGTCGTCGCGGATGACCGATGCGAACCGGGAGGGGATCGATTGTTGACCGCCGTAAACCGCGGCCAGTTGAGTTCCACCGACGGCGGTGAACGAGAGATCCAATGCGACTTGCTTGTTGGCTTTGTCGATGTTCAACCCGATATTCAGTTCGTCGGCTTCTTGGACAAGGCGTTCCAGTTGTGCGATCGAGTTCTCGGCCACCTCCCGGCCCGATGCGGCGTCAGGTTGTTGGGCCATCGTCTGCTCAAATCCCTGACGCAATTGATCGATCAGGATGTTGCGGATTTCGACGGGAACCTGTTGAACTTGCAAACGGATCGCGACGTTGTAGTTGTTGCCCATGCCTTGAAACAGATCGCCGGCGTCTTCCGGGGCCAACGCGAGTGCGGCTTGATTCTGTGCCGCGACGGCGTTGTTCGCGTTCTGTTTGATATACAACATGTTTTGGTTGACGGTCAGCACCAACGTGCCGTCATCCAATTCGTCGACCGGCCCGGTCTGGGCTTCCAAACGCTTCAGGATGGGGCGAATGTCCTTAGTCGGCAACACGACGATCGGTTGTGGTGCTCCGCCGACCAACGGAACCAGCATCCCGATCGGTTGGTCCATGTCCATGCCTTGGGTGAACGTGGCGGCCAGCATCGGGAACATCGCCAGTTGCGGCTGGCTGGTGATTTCGGCCAGGTAGCTGACGTCATCCATCAACTTCTTGACCGAACCGAGCGTGACGACGACGACCGGTTGCGTGCCGTCGGTGAGCGTGGCACGCGATGATCCGGCCGCCGGCGCGAGCCGCTCTTGAGCCATCGCGGGGGCGGCCAAGAGCGTGGTTGCCAGAACCGCCGCGGCCGCAACGGCGCTCGCGGCATGCCGGGGACGGAGACAATGTGTCATGAAACCCATAATCGTTTGTTGTCCTTGTGACAGATGGGGGTGTTAGATTCGAGCGTAGTGTCTACCAATTCGGCGGGGACCTGACAACTTTGGGACGCCACAACCGATCGAAGTCTTCCAAATCCAACGCCGTGCCGCCCCCCGTGTGAAGGGTCCCCCGTACAATGATCTACCCGTCGAGCGCGGGCCAGGTTTCAACGGTGGCGGAAAAAAAGAAAGGCGGCCATCCCAGTAGGATGACCGCCTTTGAATTGCAAGCAAAAGCGATTGACGTGAGATCGTCGGTTCAGTTGCCGAAACCGCCGCCGCCGCCCAGGCCGCCGCCACCGAGACCACCGCCGGCGCCACCGCCCAAGCCGCCGCCGGCACCACCGCCGCCTGCGCCACCGGACGTCCCGTCGACAAAGTTAAAGGTGCTGACGTCACCGATCTGCGAGAAGAACGGTGCCGGCGAAATCCGGACGTAGCGTCGGTCGGCAGAAATGATCGCCAGGGTCGACAGCGACGCCCCCTCGGGCAACTGCGTGATTTGCGGCTGGAACCCGACGGCGCCGTTGCGGCCGAAGAAGGGATTGGCCCCGATGCCACCGGTCAAGATCTGGGTGTCGCGGTACAGATCCCGCAGGACTTGTGCCGAATCGCTTCCCGGGTTGGCAAATTGACCGAGCAACTGGCCGTTGAGATCACGCTGCACGTCGCGCAGGTGTGCCAGTTGGGCTTCGCCGAGTTTTTCCTGACGTTTTCCCTCTTTGACTTCGAAGACGAACAAGGCGTCTTTTTCGGTCAATGGAACCTCTTTTCGAATGAACCGCTGGGACGGTCGTTTGGCATCGGTGACGATTTCAACGGTGACTTGTCCGGTCGAAACTTCGCCCCACACCTTGCGGACCAGCAGACGGTATTGGCCGCTGAATCCTCGCGGGCAGATGTAGGTTTCCGAAACGGTTCCGGTGTTGTCTTCGCCTTGGCCGGGATAGGAGTCACCGAGCAAGGTGCCGCCGCTGGCGCTGGAGCGGTTTTCCAACGAGCAAACGGTTCCGCCGGGTTCTTCCACGGCCAGATCGATGTCGGCATCGCCGGTCCACGAGACCCGCACGATGACATCGTGTGCGGCGGCCTGGTCCAACGCTTTGGCGAACCGGGCCGCTTCGTCTTCCAGTCCTTTCTCTTTCAGTTCGGTGTAGGCGCTTCGTGCCAGCAGGGTCGCTTTGTCGACGACCGGCGCGAACTCGGCCGGCCACGCCTGCGATAGCACTCCGTTGGCGGCCCAAGCGATCGCGGCCGGGTCATTGAGTTGTTCGGCCAATCGCAGTCCCATCACGTAGGTCTCGCGACGGTTCGGATCCAATTCCGCGACCCGTTTGCACAACCGCAGCGAGGCGGCGTCACTGCCCAAATCCTCCAGGCGCGCGGCAACGTTCAGGATGTCGGCCGGGGTCTCGGCGAAATCGACCGCGGACAACAGCGCCCGTTCGACTTCCGCCTTCGGCGCGCCGGTGGCGGTCAAGGCGATCGCATACGCTTGATACATCCACGGTTGAACATGCCCGGCCCGGATCGCTTCGCTGATCATGTCGCGCGAATGACTGAACCACTCGACGGCCGCTTGTCGATCGCCCTGTTCGTCCGCCGCAGCGGCTTTGACCGAGTATTGCCGCGCGGTCGCACGGATCTGTTGGTCCAGGATGGTGATTTCGCGCACGTCGCCCAGAGTCAGCCCGGCGAAGAACTGCTCCCATGCTTCGCTGCGCGTTTGGCCTGCCTTGGGGGTGACTTTCAGCGGGCGGATCAATTGCTCGTCGGCCGCCGAAAGCGTTGCCGCGGCGGTGTCGGCCGGAGTGGCGTTGGCGTCGTCGGCTACCGGGGCGGATTCCGATTTTGAATCCAAGCTGACGTTATCGGGCACGACGAACATGCCGCCGCCCATACCGCCGCCCATGCCGCCCATGCCGCCGCCCATACCGCCCATGCCGCCGCCCATGCCGCCGCCCATGCCGCCACCCATGCCGCCGCCCATGCCGCCACCCATGCCGCCGCCCATGCCGCCGCCGCCGAGCGAAACGATCGGCACGACGAGGTCACCGACGGGATAGACTTTGGTCACCAGGTTGTCTTCGGCTGCTTCGACGGTGGTGATCTGCATCACTTCGTCTTTGATCAGGTAGGTCAGTTCCAGATCGCGCAACATCAGTCGCAGGAACGATCGCAAGGTGACATTCTTCAGGTCGATGTTGACCCCGGCGTCGGCGTCCAGGCCGATTTCTTCGAGCGCCCGGTTGTCGATCACGATCGGAATTTCGTGCGTGTCGCTGATCGTTTGAATGGCCTCGCTGAGCGGGGTTTCGATGAACGTTTGCGTGGTCTCGTCCGACAGCGATGCTTCGATCTTACGTTCGGTTTCGTTGTCACCGACCAGTTCGATCGAACCGTAACGCTCCAGACGACGACGGCTGAGCGCTTGCCAGACGTCCGCATCGGGGTACAAGATCGGCGGTTCATCGACGAACGGAATGTTGCTCTTGAGCACCAACGAGAACGCATCGACAAAGTTTCGTTCGCGCATCTCCTTGTAGCGTCGGTCGCGGTCATAGGTCTGCAGCGCCAACGGTTGGTCGGTGAAGTGTCGGCCGGCCACCGAATCCTCGGTGATCGAGTCACCGGAGATCTCGGCGAATTTCAACGACACCGTGCCGTCGGCTTCGGTGTAGCGTCCTTCGTCGATCAACGCGTTCATCTGCTGGGAAAGCGTTTTCAAGGTCGCCTCGCGGCGGAAGGTTTCCTCCAACAATCGGGCGGTCGCACGCGACGCTTCGTCTTGTGCGACGATGTTGGCTTGCTGGGCCGCGAACCGTGCTTCGGCGCTGCTGGCCGCTTGGATCGCCGACTGCAACTGGCTTTCCAGATCCTGACGCAACTTGGGTTCGATGTCCGGCAGCGTTTGCACGCGGGCGAGCACGGATTTCAGTTGGCCGGAGACACCGGTCGGATCCGACCGCAGGGCGCGTTCGGCGGCACGCAAGGCCGCTTTGACCTCGGCACGCAACCGTCCGTTGGCGGCGCTGCGTTCGGCTTCGATGCGATCGAGCAAATCGCCGCCGCGTTCCAAAATCTCGTCATCGCCGACGATGCTGCGGCTGGGCGGAACCATCGGCAGACGTCCGCCGCTGGGAGCGGCCGGCGCCGGGGTGGCCGCCGCCGGGGCTGCTTCGGCCGCTGGCGCCGGTGCTGCCGGTGCCGGGGCAGCTGCCGCCGGTGCGGGGTCGCCGAACAAGTCGTCCGCGGCGGGAGCCGCCGGGGCTGCCGGTTCGTCCGTCCCGAACAGATCGTCCGCGGCGGGCGCCGGATCGGCCGGTTGGGCGTCGTCGCCGAACAGGTCGTCAAACGGCGATTCGTTTTGGATGATCAGCGTGGTGCCGCTGACTTTCACCAATGCCTTGGCGTCTTCGTTGTTCGGGTCGGCTTCCAGAGCCATTTCCGCGACGGCTTTGGCGCCTTTCTTGTTGCCTTGCTTCAGGGCCAGCTTCCCAGCCCGCACCAGTTCGTCGGACTTGGCCGCCAGGATACGAGCGGTTTCACGAAGCATGACGCTGCTGGCGGTGGGCAGGGTCAGCCCCGCGTTTTTCTTGGCACCGTCGACCAGCCCCGGCAGGAAGGCGAAGTCGGGGTTGCCGTGTTCGATCGTTGCATCGGTGGTGACGCGGATGTCGGCCGTCGGCGTCGTCCCGCGCAGGTCCAGCTGCATGGAATCGATGTTGCCGGCGATTTGACCGAGCAGGATGGAATCGCGATCGACACGCAGCGGCGGAAGACGTTTGCCATGAGCGATCGTCACCGCCTGGGGCAAGTTTGCATCGTCGATCCAGATCGGTGAACGCACCGCCGATTCGGTCACGCGGGCGGCCATCGCCGTCGCGGTGTTGCCGTCGGCTTCGCTGACGATCCCCAACACGCCGCCGGTGTGATTGGCCAGAATGGCCATCAGTTCGACGTTCTTGGATGGGCCGATCGCGACGCTGTGAACCGAGATGTGGTCGGCTCGCAATGCGTCGATCAACGCCGCGAACCGCGTTTGACTGCCCGTCGCGTCGATCGATGCCCCGTCACCGATGTAAACGATCGAACGCGTGTGGCTGCGGGGGGCGGCCAACAGCGTGCCGCGGACCGCATCGATGACCGAAACCATGTTCGTGTTGCCAAGGGGCAGACGTCGCTTCAATCCCTCCAGGGCCGAACTGACACTCGGATCAGCTGCGGGAGTCAGTGCATCGGACAGGGCGACGGCGTCCACGTCGGCGGCAAACACCCGCACGCGATCTTGCGGCCGAAGCGATGCAACGGTCTTGGTGGCCGCTGCCAATGATTCGCGACGGAACTCACCCGACTGGCTGGCCGAGGTGTCGACGACGACGACGACATCGGCCGCCGGCTGCTCGACCGCCTGCAGCAATGCGTCATCGGCCGACGGCAGGATCGAAGCGGCGAAGTACGCCGGACCGTCAGCACTGGATTGGTCGCCGGGGAAACTGACGACGCGGACCTGGGCACCACTGTCGTTGGCCGTGACGCTGTCGGCTGCGTGAGCCAACACCGCTGCCATCGGGATCGTGAATGCCACAAGGCCGACCATGGGACGCAACCAACGCCCCGGCGTGATCAAAGTTTGAAGTTGACGTGCGACGTCTCGCATCTGAATTTTCTCCGCGGTGCTTGAAAACGGCGATCTGCCTGTCTTCATCGGAACGACCGTTCTGTGTGCTAGGTGCCAAACCACTCGAAAAAACGCGCAACTGGCGGGTTTCGGGTGATCTAGGGAAAAGGGATGAGTTGATCGAGAGAAATCTCTATGGGCAGAGTCTATTCCCGCTCAATTCAACTCGCTACGAAAAAAACCGCCTTTCGCCCACTCCATCTGATCCTCATTCCGGTTGTAGGTGTTGCATTTTGCAACACCTGTAGCAAAATCGATCAGCCGGAATGGACGAAAGACAAGCCAAACCCCGGCAAGAGATGGGGTGGATGCGATTGTTGTGCCAATTGCGAAAAAAAGGTCGTGCACGTTGCTGTTTAGTCTTCAGGCGATTCCCCGTCGCTGCTTGGGACGTCGTACCGGAAGCAGCGAGCGTGGGCGGCTAAAGCCCAATACCGCTAAGTTAAGCGTTGTTTCCTGCGGGGAGGGCCCGTAGGCTCGCGCCAAACGGCTGATCATCGTCCGACATCAGCCGGTTCGCGCCAACGTCCAGGCTTCTCCCTCGGCCTTAACTTAGCGGTATTGGGCTAAAGCCTGAACACTCGCGCACTCGCATTGCACTACTGCGCTCCGCTGTCGTCGAAGGTGAATTTCGACACCCCCCGCGACTTGCTCGGCAACTGGCCTCGCACCAGGACTTCGGTCACCCGCTGGGTCTCGGGTTCGAACCGCCGGTTGCTGCGTTTGTCGGTAAAAATCGACTGCGGCAGTGTCAGACTGCCCCCCGGCTGCAGGGGACTGGCTTGGGTGATTTCATAGTGCCCATTGAGAATGATCGTCAAATGCCGGATCGGCTGATCGAGTTCGCTGGTGACGGTGACCACGTCGGTCAGCACGGCGACCTTGCCCCCCGTCGTCGGCAGAGGGGCTCGGTCGAGCGAAACACGGACCGGCAGCGGCGGACCGCCGATGCTTTCGGGGAACAACGCGTAAACGCTCAGTCCGACCGCGATCATCATCCCGAACGCGGCCAACAACGCCCGCGACGAGAGTCGGCGTGTAGGCGCGACGCGCGGGATGTCGTCCGGTGGGATGTCGCCGGCTGGATTGGGGTCTGGGGGGGCCGATGCGGAAGAAGTCATTGGAACGGGCCGCGTCGAGCGAGAGGTCCGGCGAAGGGGGCGAGGGAATGAAAAAAGCCGGCTGACAAATCTGGCGATCTGTCAGCCGGCAGTTGCTTCGACCCGTCGGCGGCAAAATGGAGCCGCTGGGAGAAACGCGTAAGTCTAAGCGTGCTACTGCACAAGCCGTTGAGTGACTTAGGCGAACCCTAAAAATGATCCCTCTGCCGAATTAAGAGGATCGAAGCGGGCGGGGTCTTTTTCAGACCACGCCGCGTAAGTGTAGGGCGCCGGCTTCTAACAGCAAGCGCACTGGTTCCTCGACACCCTCCTGATCGGCGTCTGCCCACCGACGACGTGACTCCTTTTTTCCCGGTTCGGCCCGAATTTTCTGGCTCGATGGATCACCCCTGCGGATGCCAATGGAAGTTTGTTTTTTTCTGGCGTTGGACGGCGATTGCCCCGATTCGAGTTCGCGGGACAGTTTTTTCATTTACATTTCGCCGCCCGTTTCGCTTGGTGACTTAGACCCTGATTCCGACCCAACCGTCTGAGTGACCGATCCATGAACGAGCTTCGTTGGAAGTCCGCCCACCCTCCGTGTGCCGCTGGCTCTAATATCAGTGACCCTAATACCAGTGCCTCCAACACCGGCGATGCTTTATCGCGTCGGCGGAGTGTTTTTGCACGGTCGTTTCGTTGCCGAATCATGGCCTTGGTACTGCTGTGCATCGCCGTCACCACGCTCCCGTTGTCGGCGGTCCATGCGGGATCTCCCTTGGATGGTGATTTGTTCAGCGAAATCTCGATGTCCGAAACCGTGGTCGGCACAGCGCAGCAAGTTGCTTTGCCGGCCAAGGCGTCCGATGTCATTTTGGGGCCGGCGGCATTGTCGACCGTGCTCGATGAAGCCGGTGTCGCGAGCGAGATCGAGTCGCAATCACTTCGAGTCGACTTGGCAGACATGCTGCCGACCGAACCGGATGCGGTCAAACGCAATGACCTGCGATTCAGCGTCGACGCGGAAGCCGGACGCATCGACGTGGTGATGCCGATCGAGGGTTTGTCGATCGGAGCACTCGATGACGGCGCAGCGGTTGATGGAGAAAAGTTGATGGCATTATTGGTTGCGTTGCAGAACCATTCGCATGTTCAACTAGTCGCGTTGGGAAAAACGTTGGCGTACCAATCGTCACTGAGCAATCACGACGTCACGCCCGAGCGACTGCGTGTTGCCGCCAAGCGATTGTCGACTGCCGCAACGGACACGGCGTCCATGGTTCCTGCGGTGATGATGAAACCGTCTGTCTCTCCGACACAACGGGACGTCACCCCGGCGTCGCAAAGCTCGTCAACGTTGGTCGGCACTTGGTCGGCGAAAACCTCGGTCAGCGATGCGTGGGCCGTTCGATTCGCCGATGACGCGAGCTTTGTGATGGTTCACACCAAGAACGGAAAGAACCTGGTGTCACGTGGGAAATACAAAGCAACCGCGAATCGGTTGGAGTTGAGTGAATCGGCCGGTGTGACACTCGCCGGCGCGCTGCAACGCAGTTCCGCGGACGCGTTTCGATGGCAACTGCAAAACAGCAACGGCGACGTGGTGGCCACACTCGCGTTCGAAAAGCAATGAGCACGCGTTGGTGTTTAGCCTTCAGGCGATTCCTTTCGCTGCGAAGCAGCGAGCAGCGACCGCCCGGAAGGGCCGTCGTACCGAAGCAGCGAGCGGGAGCGGCTAGAGCCTGAACACCAGCGCCGCTACTCTTCATCGAATTCCGGGAAACGGATGAAGGTGTCGGGAGGTTGAAACAGTTCGTCCCATGACGCCTGATCGTCGGCGCCTGTTTCGGTCACGCTCGTCTCGGGCCGGACGAAGGCATTTTCTTCTTCGTCGATGCTGAAGTCGGCCAAGGACCGCGCGACGTCCACGGCGATCTTCACTTCGTCCATCAAGTCGTGCACACCGGCCGCGGCGGAGATGGTCCCGATACAGGGTTCGTGTTGGTGGCCGACGTTCCAAGCCAATTCAAACTGCGTCGCCAATTCGACAAACACTTCCACGGCGGCGGTCGCGATTCGAACGGGTTCGGCAATTGAGCTCGCGGAGTTCAGGTCCACTTCGATTTCGATGGTCAATTCCCCCGAGTCATTGATGTCGATCTTGGGGCTGAGATCGGCGATCTGCTGCCGCCGGCACTCGATGGGAATCGCCGCCAAGACCGCATCGATTCGGTCGCGGTCATCCAACGGGTTGCTGGTGTAGACAAAACAAAGTTGCATGCGGAGCGAAGGTGATTGACGATGGGCCTGGCGGATCGGATTGTTGCTAGACTACAGCGTCTGGCCCAGAATCCATACGCCCCTCGGGAATCCTATCGGTGAAACCTCTTCACGTGTCCGCAATCGTCGCGGGATTACTGTGTCTTAGCCTCGGTTGCCCGTCCAAACCGGCGACGGACTCGACGCCGGACCGGGCGGGCGATCCCGAACCTGCGGTTCAGGTCGGCTCCCTCAATCAATCGGCCGGCGAAACGGATCAGGTCGCGGCGGACATCGAAGCGGTGGCGAAAACGCGTCGCGACGGAAACAACGCGGTGATCGAAGTCGACTTTCGCGATGCGGAGGTCGGCGATGTGATCGGCAAGCTGGCGGCCCTGCCCAAGTTGCGAAGTCTGTTGTTTGCCGGATCCGACGTCAGCGACGATGACTTGGCCGAAGTCGGGAAGATCCAGACGCTGGAAAACCTGGACCTGCGTGGCTGTGCGATCGGAGATGACGGAATCGCGCATCTGGGCGGCTTGACGCGGCTTAAGGCGATCAGGCTTTCCGGGAAAGACGGTGCGACGACAGTGACCGATGCCGCCATGCCGACGCTCGGTGGAATCAAGACGCTGAAAGTGATCGCGTTGGACTTTTTGCCGATCAGCGACGATGGGTTCGCGGCGCTGGGCGGACTATCGGAACTGGTGGAGTTGTATTTGGCCGGGACCCAGGTCACCGATCAAGCGGCTGGCACGCTCGCCGGATTGTCGGCGCTGAAGAAACTGCGAATCGCGTCCACTCCATTCGGCAACGACGGCCTGGCCAACCTTGCCGGGCTTTCTGACGTGACCGAATTGGATCTCAGCGAGTGTCAGGGGATCAACAACGACGCCTTGGCAACCCTCGGCGGATTCAAGCAGCTTGCCAAACTGAATCTGTACAGCACGTCGGTCGGCGATGGAGCCTGGGGACAATTGTCCGGGGCGAAGCAACTGAAGTGGCTGAATGTCGACAAGACGAACATCGGCGATGCATCGTTAGAGGAGCTGGGCCGATTGACCGGATTGACGTTCCTGCATCTGGGCAGCACCAAGATCACCGACGATGGATTACCAGCGTTGGCCGGAATGTCAAACCTGGAAAAACTGATCGTGACGCGAACCGCGGTCACCCAAGACGGTGTCGATCAATTGCAGCCCAAGCTGCCCGAGTGCGAGATTCAGCTGGAGTATGTCCCGGGGAAATAACCGTCGGCGACTGGGTGCACGACGTCCATTCTAGGTTGTCACGCTGATGCCCCACGGGCGACGGCCCGCTTGATGCTTTGCAATGACAGGGGAATCGCCTCAAGGCTAAACACCAACGATTGCTGAATCCTGTTTCGCGTGCGGCGTCTGTCGACCGATCGGTTGGCAAGGCAGTCGTGATCGATCATGTTGGGCAGTTCGAATGACCAGAGGGCGGGGCGATCGCTCGTCGGCGTTTTGCCGGCGGGAGGAAAGTCCGGGCTCCGCAGGACAGGATGGTCGATAACGTCGACCGGCCGCGAGGCCAGGGAAAGTGCAACAGAGAGCAGACCGCCGAACGGTTCACCGGGGCTCGTCCCCGCTGGACGCGTGGTAAGGGTGAAACGGTGCGGTAAGAGCGCACCAGCGATCGGGGTGACCCGATCGGCTCGGTAAACCCCATCCGGAGCTAGACCAAACAGGGTGCAGAAGCGGTCCGCTTCGCCATCGACACTCGGGTAGGTCGCAATGGAGGCGACGAGCAATCGTCGTGCACAGATAAATGATCGCTGCCATCGGCGCGCCGCTGCCGGAATCCGTTCCGGCCGCCCGCTCCGATCGGTACAGAACCCGGCTTACAAGCCCTCTGGTCGTTCGCATTTTCTTTGACATAGCTACGCTCGATGCGAGCGTGGAACATCACAGAGGTCCACCTTCTGGCGAAGGTAGCTACGTTTGAACGGCAAAATCTCGGCTTGCGGCGTCCGCGGCAGATCGCTTAGATCGGTTCAGAGAACTCTCTGAGAATGAAATGGAATTCCGCAACTATCTGACCTGTCTCTGGCCGGGGCTCAGCGAGCTTTGGTGGCGTGGTCGGTTGTCAGCGCTGCCGTTGGCGATCGGGTTCGGTATCGGCATGAATTCGCTGTTGGTTCTCAAATACCTGTATCCGACCTGGCTGGACCCGTTGCTGGTGCGAAGCGCCTGGTGGGTCGGCGTCTGTGTCTGGGTCTGCTGGACGGTCAAGAGCGTTCGAGAATTGCCAGCATTACTCGATCCACGAGCGGTCACCGAAACACCCGACCGATTTGTCGACGCCCAGGCGGCCTACCTGCGCGGCGATTGGGAGGCGACCGAACCGTTATTGTTGGGGATCCTGGCGATCGAACCACGTGACCCCCCGGCGTTGTTGATGTTGTCGAGTGTCTATCGTCATACGGGGCGGGTCGGCAGTGCCCGCGTGTTGCTGGACGAAATGCGCCGGCTGGAGATCGCCGACCGCTGGCAGATCGAAATCGACGCCGAGGCGACTCGGATCGCTCGTCAAAGCGAATCCAGCGATTCAGAAGACGAGGACGCGGTCAACGACGGTCAGGAAACCGAATCGGCCTCGGAGTTGCAGGAGGATGGAGATGCTGCCGATTTGACAGCGGCCTAAACGAGGCACGCGGGCGAACAATCCAGCAGATCGCCAAGCGGAATGGATCGTTTTGTTCTACTTCGTCGTGAAACTGACAACGTGACGACGTTTTTAGACAACAGATTCGCAAAAATTTGAGCCGCATTTTTGCTTCAAATCGGGCTTCCGTCCGCTTGTTTCGCCGGGACTCCTATCCCCCAAAATTTACAAAACCGATAGAATCGAATTCAGCCGGTTGATTACCGGTGATCCCTACCGCCGCTGTGTCCTCAAGCGGTCGTTGTGACTCGATTTCGCTTCCAATGGCGTACGGTTTGCTGATAAGGGACTGACGAGGAATCGAGACGAACGAATCGCCAAGTTGACAGTTCGGCTGTCGACCTGAGTTTTGAACAATGCAAGGCTGACGTGGTTTGATGCCGGGAACTCGGTTCCCTGGTCAATGCCGCGTCTGATTTGAATGGACCAACCCGAGTGTGTGCCCCCCGCGGGTGCCCGCTTGGCAAAACCCGCCGGGTAACGAGACAAACTTATGTACGAACGATTTACCGACCGCGCTCGCAAAGTGATGCAACTGGCCAACCAGGAAGCACAGCGCTTTAACCACGAATACATCGGCACCGAGCACATTTTGCTCGGGCTGGTGAAAGAAGGCAGTGGTGTGGCCGCGAATGTTTTGAAGAACCTGGACGTCGATCTTCGCAAGATTCGGTTGGAGGTCGAGAAACTGGTCCAAAGCGGTCCCGAGATGGTGACCGTCGGCAAGCTGCCGCAAACGCCGCGGGCCAAGAAGGTGATCGAGTACTCGATGGAGGAGGCTCGGAATCTGAACCACAGCTACGTCGGCACCGAGCACATTCTGCTGGGGCTGCTGCGAGAGCAAGAAGGCGTCGCCGCCCAGGTGTTGATGAACCTGGGGCTGAAACTGGAAGACGTCCGCGAAGAAGTGCTCAATCTGCTCGGCCACGGCCTCGAAGGCGCCGAAGTCGGCGAGCGTGGCGGACGCGGATCCGAAGAAGGCAGTTCCAGCGGATCGTCCGGCAAGAGCGGCAAGAGCAAGACGCCGGCCCTGGACAGCTTCGGTCGCGATCTGACGGAACTCGCCCGCAAGGGTGAACTGGATCCGGTCATCGGACGCGAACGCGAAATCGAACGCGCCATCCAAATCCTCTGCCGCCGCACCAAGAACAATCCGGTGCTGCTGGGCGAAGCCGGTGTCGGCAAGACGGCGATCGTCGAAGGGTTCGCCCAAAAAGTGATCGAGGGCGAAGTCCCCGAGATCCTGGCCGAAAAACGCATCGTCGTCCTGGACCTTGCGATGATGGTCGCCGGGACGAAGTACCGCGGTCAATTCGAAGAACGCATCAAAGCGGTCATGACCGAAGTCCGTCGTGTGAAGAACACGATCCTGTTCATCGACGAACTCCACACCCTGGTCGGTGCCGGTGGTGCCGAAGGTGCGATCGACGCCGCCAACGTTCTCAAACCGGCCCTGGCCCGTGGCGAGATCCAGTGCATCGGTGCTACGACGCTGGACGAGTACCGCAAGTACATCGAAAAAGACAACGCCCTGGCGCGACGTTTCCAAGAGATCATCGTCGAACCGACCGGCAAAGAGGAAACGATCGAGATCCTGAAAGGGCTTCGCGAACGCTACGAAGAACACCACCGCGTTCAGATCACCGACGACGCCGTGGTCTCGGCCGTCGAAATGAGCGAACGCTACATCACCGCACGCTGCCTGCCCGACAAGGCGATCGATGTGATCGACGAAGCCGGTGCCCGGGTGCGTCTGCGTACGATGACCCGTCCGCCGGATCTGAAAGAAATCGATGAAGAAGTCGAGCAGCTGAACAAGGAAAAAGAAGACGCGGTCGCCAACCAAGACTTCGAAAAAGCCGCCAACTTGCGCGATCAGGCCGAGAAGCTTCGCAAGAAGAAAGACCAGATCACCCAAGACTGGCGGGAGAAGAGTCAACAGACCGACGGCGTGGTCGACGAAGAAGTGATCGCGGAGGTCGTCAGCAAGATGACCGGCATCCCGCTGACCCGGCTGTCGACCGAAGACAGCTTGCGGTTGATGCGGATGGAGGAAGAACTGCACAAACGCGTCGTCAGCCAGGACCTGGCGGTTTCGGCCGTTGCCAAGGCGGTCCGACGCAGCCGCAGCGGTTTGAAGGATCCGCGACGCCCCACCGGTTCGTTCATCTTCGCCGGACCGACCGGTGTCGGTAAAACGTTGTTGGCCAAAGCGCTTGCCGAATACATGTTCGGCGACAGCGACGCGCTCGTGCACATCGACATGAGCGAGTACATGGAGAAACACAACGTCAGCCGACTGATCGGGGCGCCTCCCGGGTTCGTCGGTTATGAAGAAGGCGGCCAGTTGACGGAAAAAATCCGCCGCCGACCGTACGCCGTGGTGCTGTTCGATGAAATCGAAAAGGCTCACCCCGACGTGTTCAACATGATGCTGCAGGTGATGGAAGAAGGGCGTTTGACCGATTCGTTCGGCCGCAACGTGGACTTCCGCAACACGATCCTGATCATGACGACCAACGCCGGTGCCGAAGCGATCAAGAACGAATCCGCGTTCGGGTTCCAAAAATCCGACACCGACGCCAGCTACGAGTCGATGAAGACTCGCGTGATGGAACAAATCGAACGCGTCTTCCGCCCCGAGTTCCTGAACCGGTTGGACGACACGATCATCTTCCGTCACCTGACCCGTGAAGATTTGAAGCTGGTCATCGATTTCGAACTGTCCAAGGTCCGCGAGCGATTGCTCGACCGCGGCTTGGCCCTGGAACTGCAGGACGAAGCGAAGGAGTTCCTGATCCGTCGCGGAACCGACCTGGATTACGGTGCACGTCCGCTGCGTCGCGCGATCGAGCAACGCATCGAAGATCCGCTCAGCGAAGAATTGCTGCGTGGTGCGTTCGAAGGCAAGGACACGATCGTGGTCAAAGGGATCCTGGAAAACTCCGACGGCAACTCGATCGCTCCGAGCGACATGACGATCACCGAAGACGGGAAGATGATCGACCCCGATGGCAAGAAGGTGAAAGTCGTCCGACTGGAATTCCACGGCGAAACCCGCGGGCACACCGAAGAGAAGGAGCAACCGGTCAGCGCCGCGGTCGGCGAAAGCGAAGAAAGCAAGGATGAGTCGAACGACTGACCCGCCACGCTGATGGCCTGAATCAGAATCGCGAAGCCCCGTCGGTTGATCAACCGGCGGGGCTTTTTGTTTTTCGTCGCGGCCTGCTGTTTTTTTCGAATCCAGAGTGCCTTTGCCAGCCCGACGCGTAAGCGAGGGGCAACGTGGCGTCCCTCGCTTACGCGTCGGGCTGGCATTATTGCGCACATTCCGGCGTGTAAGAGAAGCCAACAGCCCCCTGGCGCGTTCCGCTACGCCGCCTCGCGCCCCAGGCGCGGTTCGGCCGTCGGCAGGTTGATCACGCCGGCGATCTGGTCGACCGATGCGACACAATCCAGGTCGATCGCGCGACGCACCGCGGACATGCTGTTGCGATACCGCAGCATCCCGATCATCTCGCCCAGAGAACTCCCGCCCAGCAACGCTTGGCGAAGCATCGTGACCATTCCTGGAACTGGTTCACTTGGCAGGATTCGATGGCGGATCGCTGCCAAGCACTGACCGCGTGCCACGTCCGACTCGTCGACCGGCACCAATGCACTGTCCGCCTGGATGTAGCAATCCGCTGCCGACGCCGTCGTCCATCCCGCTCGCTTCAACAGGCATCCCATTGCGTAACTGACTGCGATCGGATCGCTCATCGCCGGGGCGACCGCGTCGAGCAGATCGCCGAGCAGATGACGCCGAATGAAAAATGTGTTGATGAAGAATCCGGAGACGCCTTCGGGCGGCGCATCGGCAGGCCAGCTTTGACAGAACCGTCCGTCGGAATCGGACCAGTGGGCACCGTCGACGCTTCGGCCGGTGTCATCGACCAGTGCGGGAGTGACGGCACCAACGTGCGGGGTGTCGAAGTGTTCGAGCGCACGGTCGGTCCACTCCGCACAAGCTTTCATTCCCGTGCCCAGCACATGGACGATCGGGGCACTGGTGGCGTCGAACGCATCGCGTACCAGATCGGTCAGGTTCGAAGACCGCGCGGTGACGAAGTGGACTTCATCACTCAGCTCAAAGGGGTCGGTGTAGGTCCCGTTGTGTACGGCAACGATCTGGCAGTCATCCGTCTGGTTTTCCAAGACACTCAGCAACGTTTCCTCGAACAGTTTCTCGTCACGCTGCAGCGGAATCACAATCGAGACACGGGGCGGCCGCGGAAATTTCGGCACTGGAAGGCTCCAGTAAAACGTGGATAAACAGGGGGCTGCATAGGAAATCGGAGTTCTGAACCGGCAATATTCAGTCGTTCAGACCCGCTGGAGACCGGTTTCAGCGGCAAGAAGCTGCCCACAGGCGGTTCCAGGTGAATAACCGGAAAGGTTTGACAGCCGGGTGGCGGTGGCTGGAACGCGGAGGGCGCGAGAGAGATGGAGGGGCGAGAAAGAGGTTGGTCAAAAAATGGGTTTGTCAAAAAATGAAAGCGTGTGGACCTGGTGTGGTCGCCAACACGTCCGGCGGCTCCATTTTTTGACCAGTAAATTTTTTGACCAGTAAACGATGCCCCCCGAAATCTTCTGGCCTGGGCACCTCTTCTGCCGCAGACAGCGCTGCTTGACCGTTCAATCGCCGTGCTTTTCGCGCAACCGCCCGGACAATCGCAGCATCAGCTGGATCCTTTCGAACTCGGCCAGCCATTCGGCGGTCACGGCGGTCAGCAGATCGACGTTGACCGCGCCGATGCCGGTCGGGCAACTGGGCCCGAGCTGGGTGGCGGCCATGTGCCGGTACGTCGCCAGCGTCCGGTCTCCGTAGCGTCCGCAGACATAATTGTCTTCGCTGAGAAACAGCACCGAGGGGACGCGATGCCCGCCGCAGGTCGAGATGGCCGCGGCGAATTCGCTGTGGTCGTCGCGATCAAAAAAACGCACGCGAATGTTCGCGTTGGCGTCGGCGAAATGGTCGAACACCGGGCACTGGTTGATGCAATCACCGCACCAGACCCCGGCGGAGACCAGGACTTTCATTTCACGGGTGAATCCACCCAGCAGTTCACGCTGGGCCGGATCAATCCGGACTTCACGATGCACCGCAGCCCAGCGGTCCTGCTGGGCCGGATTGCCGTACTTGGTCAAAAACGCGTTGTAGTCGAGCCCTTGTTCGAACAGGGCAGTATAGTCGAGCGACATCGATCAGCGGTTCTCGATCGGCACGACGGTTCGTTGGTTTTGCCCGGTGTAGATCTGTCGGGGGCGATAAATTCGTTTGCCCGGGGTGGCGTGCAGTTCTTTCCAGTGGGCGATCCAGCCGGGGAGCCGACCGAGCGAGAACAGGACGGTAAACATCTGGACGGGAATGCCCATCGCCCGGTAGATCACGCCGGAATAGAAATCGACGTTCGGGTACAGCTTGCGTTCGACGAAGTACTCGTCCTCCAACGCGACGTCCTGCAATTCCTGGGCAACGTGGAACAAGGGGTCGTCGATGTTCAGCTTGGCCAGCAGTTTGTCACAGCAGGCGCGAATGATTTGGGCGCGGGGGTCAAAGTTCTTGTAGACCCGGTGTCCGAATCCCATCAGGCGGAAGCTGCTGTTCTTGTCCTTAGCCATGTCGACGTACTTTTTGACGTTCCCGCCGTCGGCCGCGATTTGTTCCAGCATGTTCACGCAGGCTTCGTTCGCCCCCCCGTGCAGCGGTCCCCAGAGGGCGCCGATGCCGGCGGAGATCGACGCGAACAGGTTCGAGTTGCTGCTGCCGACCATTCGCACCGTCGACGTGCTGCAGTTCTGTTCGTGATCGGCGTGGACGATCAGCAGCAGGTTGAGCGCTTCGGCAAAGTCCGGGTCGACCAAGTGATCGTGGGCCGGCGTTGCGAACATCATGTGCAGGAAGTTTTCGCAGTAATCCAAATCGTTGTTCGGATACATGAACGGCTGGCCGATCGACTTTTTGTACGCATAGGCGGCGATCGTCGGCAATTTCGCCAGCAGCCGATAAATCGAAATCTCGACCTGGTCGGGATCATCGACTTGCATCGAATCTTGATAGAAGGTCGACAACGCCCCGACGACGCTGCTGAGGATCGCCATCGGGTGGGCGTCACGCGGGAATCCGTTGTAGAACGACCGCATGTCCTCGTGGATCATGGTGTGGTGGCGGATCCCGCTGCGGAAATTGGCCGCTTCTTCGGGGCTGGGCAATTCGCCGTGGATCAGCAGGTAAGCGACTTCGACGAAATCGCAGTGGGCGGCCAGGTCTTCGATCGGATAGCCGCGGTACCGCAGGACGCCCTTTTCGCCGTCCAAAAAGGTGACCGCGCTTCGCGTGCTGCCGGTGTTCACGAACCCTTCATCCAGCGTCACCAGCCCGGTCGAACCGCGAAGTGCAGAGATGTCGATCCCCCGCTCCCCTTCGCTGCCTTCGACGACCGGGAGCTCAATTTCTTGGTCACCATAAATCAGGCGAACCTTACCGGCGTCTTGGGTTTCCAAATTAACGCTTGAACTCATCACGTGATCCGGGAAATCTCGATGGGGCGAGGGCAGTATGGGGGGCGTGCCAATGCGATTGGCGGTGGAGGACTGGATCCCCAAATTAACGGGGCGTCCGCCGGAATGGGCGACCCGATGACCGCCAGCGGCGTAGCCGATTTACCGTGTCGGGAAAACCGGGCAAATCGCTCCGCGACGGCTGGGTGTGTCCACCGCAGGAGTGTACCCCGGTGTGACGAGATCGACAATTAGACTGTCAGTGGATCGGCAGAAGACTTGTTTTGATCGGCTCGCAGCCTTTGCAGTAAGGGTGGCGATTCCGCTGACGATCGATATCGCGGTGGATCGGCCCCTCGGCGGTCACGTCGGGCAGCCGGGCTTCCCACGGACGGCACTCGCGATTGAGCGGACCGTTGAAAAGGCTGTTTTCCGTTCGCTGCCATTCGATCTGATTTCGCATCGGATCATCGATGCTGCACTGCCCGTCGATATTGGGGTCCACGATGTGGGGGATCAGGGCGACGATGATCTCGGTCCGCGCCCGCGAGGTTTCACGGCGTTGGAACAGTTTTCCGACGTGTTTGACATCGCCCAACCAGGGCAGTTTCTTGATCACCACCCGATCCTCCTCTTGAATCAGACCGCCGACGATCATCCCTTGGTGGTTGTCCAGCATCACCGACGTTTCCACTTCACGTGTCGTTTCCTCAGGCAACAGCGTGTCCGGGTTGATCTCGCCACTGCTGACCTTCGGTTTGACCTGAAGCAAGACGCGATTGTCGCGGCTGATCGTCGGCGTGACGTTCAGCACGACGCCGGTATCCAAATAACGAACGTCTTGAATGGTCGAGGTCTGAGTCACCGTGGCGACGGCGAAACCCAGTTGTTGGCCGACTTGGATCTTTGCGTTTTGCCCGTTGACCACCATCACCCGTGGCGTGGCAAGCGTCTTTGCATCGGTCGTCGTTTCCAACAACGTCAGCAGGGCTTTTAAGTCGGTGCCGCTGATCTCGGCAAAGTAGAACGGATTGGTCGATGTGGCGATGTTGTCGGTCAGCCGAAAACCGCCGACACGAAAGTCGCCGCCGAAGATCGCTTCAAAATTGACGCCGTGTTCCATGTTGTCTTTCAGTTCGATCTCCAGCACACGCGCTTCGATCATCACCTGCAGCGGGGCCTGATCGGCCTGCATGAGGTACTGTTCGACCTGCGCGAGCACGCTGGGGGTGTCCACGACGACGATCGATTCGCGACCCCTGCGGTGATCCAATTCGTCGGCCTTCGAGCTGTACGCGCTGCCGATCGGTGACAACAACCCCGTGATCGTCGGCTCCACGTCTTCGGATCGGGCAAAGTCCAACGGAAAGACGCGCAGCTGCCGGGACTCGCGAGGAAGATTGTCTTTGGGGTAGATCAAGATCACATTGTCTTCACGCTCGATCGCCAATCCGGTCATCCGGGCGACACTGGAAAGCGTCTGCTCGGGCGTCAGTCCGGTGACATTCGCCGTCACCGTGCCTTCGACATCCGGGGCGACCAAGATGTTCATCCCGTAGCCCTTGGCCAGCATTTCCAAGACCGTTCGGACATCCACATCATCGACGCTCAAGGTCACGTCGCTGGCACTTGGCGGCGTGGGCAACGTTTCGCGGCCACCGAGCGCAAACGGCCATTGCATGGCGACGGATGCATCGGGGGCACCTGCCGACGCAGCGGGAACCCCGGACGCCGCGGGTGGCACCGCCGTGGTTGATGGTTTATCAGCAACGTGTTGATGCGGCTCCGCCGCGGTCGGCGCTGCGGGCTTTACAGCGGGCTCTGCCGCGGCCGCCTCTACCGCGGCCGGCGCCGGCAGCGAGGGCTTGTTTGCCGGTTTGATGGTCGACGTCGTTGCGGTCACCGGTGACGCCACCAGCGGCGGCTGCCGCAGCATGTCGGAAAACTTGGCTTCGCCGCCACCACCGGGCATCGCCGGGATCAGCGGCTGTCCGACGGTCACCGGAAAGATCGGTGTTGCCATCGCCGGTTGGATCGTTGTGGCCGGAGAAACGTTGTCGGCGCGCAGTTTCATTGCCCGAGGGCGCGTTTGATCCGTTGTCGCGTCTTCGATTGCTTCCGGCGACACCGCCTCACGTGACGGCTCGCCGGATGACTCCAAACGGTGTCGCGTGGGACGCAATAGCGTGACGACTTGTCCGCCGCCGCCCGATTCCGTATCCCCATCATCCTGGTACGCCGCGATCTGGATTTCGCGGTCGGCGGCGGTGTCTTCGGACGCCTGCGGATCGATCGTTACCGGTGATGCGATCGGTTGCTTCTGGGCGAGTGACGGGGGCTGGGGCGACGGGGGCTGGGGCGACGGGGGCTGGGCCACCGAGCGTCGCAGGGCGATTCGGGCCCGCTCGGTTTCGATCATCGCGTTGTACAGTGAATCCAGACGGGATGCTTTGTCGATTCGCCCCAGGGCATGCATGTTCCCCAGCGCGATCGCGGCGTCCAATTGCGAGCGGGCGATTTGCGCGGCGAATGAGCCTTCAGCGGGCCGGCGGGGAGACTCGGCCGCAGCATGACCGCACATGCAAACCGCCAACAACGCGACGATCCATCGGGGCGTCACGGCGCGCGGGCTGGCGGATCTGCCCGCGCGAATTCCCGGCGGTCCGGACCGCCGGCCGTCATCGCTCTCTGGCGACGGGGACGAATCGGCGAATCGTGCGGGTTGTGGGTTCAGTTTCAGCATCGGGTGGCTCGTTGACCGGGACCGTCAGGCTTGGCGCGACCGCCGGCGCTGGTCCGAAGCGGCCTCTTGTACCGTTCGGATCGGTCGAACCGCCTGTTGGGGTTAATCGGCACAGTCCGCAAGACGCGAAAGTGCGGGTGGCCCGGGCATGCGTCCCGCAGGACCAAAACGAACGACAGGACCCGACAAGCGGACGCAATCGATAAACTCGCCGCAGCATGACGCCGCAGCAGCCCGGCGGGGTCAGTGGCCCAGAGTCTCCAGCATCGTTTGCAACGTCGCATGCAGCGGCCGGATCAGCCCCGATTCGGCTCGCTGGACCAGCAGGCGGACGCGCCGCGTGGGGGCTTCATCGACGGCTTGGTGGAGCGGGTTCAGGCGATCACCGTGCCAGCCCACTTGGGTGCCATCGACCGTCAAAATGCGGTCTCCCGCGATCAGCCCCACCCGCTCGGCGGCACTGCCGGGAACGACGGAGGTGACCACGCAACCGGCCGTCGTCGGTTTGCAACGCACCCCTAAGATCCAACGTCGCGCGGCGGAACTGAGTGGTTCGTGCGACGCGGATTCCCGCCGGGAGATGCTCGCCGAGTTCGCGCCGGGGGTGCGGGAATTTGCCGCATCCTGATCGGATGTGGCGCTATCGCCGTCTCCGGTTCCGTGATCTCCCGTCTTTCCTTCGCCAGCCAGTCTCACCTGGCAGGCCTGGGGGCGATTGGGCAATGGTTCTTCAGCCCCCTGGCCGAAAACGGTTGCCGAAAGCATGCCCACCACCAAGGCGACGGCGATCACAACGTAGCCCAGGACAGGATTCTCAAGTTGATCTTCGTTCACGGCAGTCGCTCCCACGGGAATCTCGGTCGAATCTTTGTTGCATGACTTTGGACGCAAAAATCGCGTTCCCCGAGACCAAGCGGGACGGCCGACGAGATGTTACCGGCCATCTGGGGTCACCAAAAAGAAACTCAACCGGTACCATTCCGCAGATTCGCGGCGGAGGCCATCGGGCTGAAAAACCGTCACAAACCACCCCAACTCTCAAAACCAGAGACTCGCACGGTCCATGTCCGGGCACGAAACTCCAAAGGGCGGCGTCGCCCGCTTTCTGATCGACAACTCACTCCTGCTGGTCATCGGGGCCGTCGCGGCCCTCGTGTGGGCCAACCTGGCCGACCGCAGCGGCAGCACCAGCTATCACGATTTCATCCACTACGATGTCCGAAACCTGTGGGGAGGCGGAGAGCATCACGAAAGTGCCCCGGTTCCGGTCGCCGACGACACCACGTCACCGGCCGCCATCGCTACGGATAACAACGCGGAGCACAGTGACGCGGAGCACAGTGACGCCGAACACAGTGACGCGGAGCACGGCGAGGGTGATCATGGTGAGGGCGGCCACGGCGACGGCGGCCACCATTGGTACTCGCTCAGCTTTATTATCAACGACGTCTTGATGGCATTGTTTTTCGCCATCGCCGCCAAAGAGGTTTGGGAATCGCTGCTACCCGGCGGGGCACTTTCGAATCCCCGCAAGGCCGCGACACCCTTGCTGGCGACGTTCGGAGGCATCGTCGGCCCGGCTCTGTTCTATTTGGCCGGTGCTTATGCGACGGGGACCCAAGCGGAACTCGGGCAGGGTTGGGCGGTCCCGTGTGCGACCGACATCGCCTTCAGCTATCTGGTCGCCCGGCTGATCTTCGGCCCCGGCCACCCGGCGATCGCGTTCCTGCTGCTGTTGGCGATCGCGGACGATGCGGCCGGGTTGATGATCCTGGCGATCTTTTACCCCTCGGCGCCGATCGAACCGATTTGGTTGTTGCTGACCGCCGGGGCGATGGCGCTGGCGTGGTTACTGCGCAAATTTAGGATTCATTCCCACTGGTTCTACATGCTCGGTCCCGGCGTCCTGTCATGGTTTTCGTTTTACATGGCCCACATCCACCCGGCTTTGGGATTGGTGCCGATCATCCCCATGCTTCCCAGCGCGGTGTCGGACCTGGGGCTTTTCGCGCGAGACGAACTGCATCGCAGCGACACGTTGAATGAGTTCGAGCACTTTTGGAAAACTCCGGTGGAGTGCATCTTGGGTTTGTTCGGACTTGCCAACGCCGGCGTCGTGCTCAGCAGCGTCGGGACGGGGACTTGGCTGGTGCTGGCCGGGCTGCTGCTCGGCAAACCGGTGGGGATCACCGCGATGACTTTGCTGGCCGAGAAAGGATTCCGGTTGCAAAAACCGGCCGGGATGGATTATCGCCACGTCGTCACGTTGGGGATGGTCGCGGGAATCGGATTTACCGTCGCGCTGTTCGTCTCGGTCGCCGCGTTTAAAATCCCCGGTCCGACGCAAGACTCGGTCAAGATGGGCGCGTTGCTCAGCTTCGGCGCCGCGCCGCTGGCCATCATCATCGCCAAATTGCTTTCGGTGCGTCCCGGCGATGACGAAGCGGAAGAGGAAAACGCGTCGGCGCAAAGTGACACGGCCGCCTAGGCCGGACTTGGAACCCCACCGGACTTTTCACCCTACTTGTTCAGCGGACCACAGCAGATGTCATCCAATCAACGAGATCCCGAGAGTTTGCCGCCCGAGGCGATCGGCGAATGCGAACTCGAGCGTCCCCAGCCGGCCGACGAACCGATCACCACGGTGCCGGCGGTCGAGAGCTCGGATCTGTTTGACGAGATGCGTGCGACGATCGCGAGGCTGGAAAAAGACCGGACGTCCCGCGGCGATTTGAAAATCCTGTCTCGGACGCTGCTGGAACTGCGCTATGCGTTCAAGGTGTTTCGCCCTTATCGCCGTCGTCGCAAGGTCACGATCTTCGGCTCGGCGCGGACCAAGCCGGATCATCCCGACTATCAATCGGCCGCCGAGCTGGGACGGCGGATGGCCGAGCACGGCTGGATGGTGATCACCGGTGCCGGCGGCGGGATCATGGAAGCCGGTCACGTCGGTGCGGGCAAAGAAGCGTCGATGGGGTTGAACATCATGCTGCCGTTTGAGCAGGGTGCCAACCACGTGATCGAAGGCGACCCGAAGCTCGTGACGATGAAGTACTTCTTCACGCGGAAGCTGATGTTCGTCAAAGAATGCAGCTCCGTGGTCTGTTGCGCCGGTGGGTTCGGCACGCTGGACGAAGCGCTCGAGACGTTGACGCTGATGCAAACCGGAAAGCAAACGATGCTTCCGCTGGTGTTGCTGGACAACCCGCAAGGAAGCTACTGGAGTGATCTGGGCAAGTTCATCGACAAACAATTGCTCGGCGGCGGCATGATCAGCCCCGACGACGTTTCGCTATACCGGATCACCAACGACGTCGACGTGGCGATCGAAGAGATCCTCGGGTTTTATCGCCGCTATCACAGCATGCGCTACGTCCGCGACCGACTGGTGTTCCGGCTCAAAGAGAACTTGTCGGATGAAAAGATGGAGACGATCCAAAGCGAGTACAGCGACATCCTGGTCGACGGCCGTTTCAAACAGTGCAAGGCGCTGGCCGAGGAAGCGGGCGAACCGGATCTGGCCGGATTGCCGCGTCTGGTGTTCCACTTCGACCGCCGCAGCCTGGGAAAATTGCGAAAGCTGATCAACGAAATCAACGCCGACTGACCTGAGGGCCGAATCAACCGTCCCGCAACCACGGCGGCGCAGCGGTCTCGTTCAACCCCGTTGGGGTCGCCGGGCTTCGTACGTCGGGTCTTGGGGAACGCTGTCGCGACTCCAAGCTTTACTGTGTCACGCCGCTGGCGTTAGCCTTGCGTCCGTAATTTCTCCACGACTCCGAGAAACGCGACAGCGAAGAAAACGACCCACGGATGGTAAGGGGGAAGGGGGCTGGAGCGAGTGGCACGGGCTTAAGCCAATACGCTGAGCCGTAGGCGCTAGCCTCGGGCCACGCCGTGTTAAAGGCATATCAAGGCCCGCGGCTAGCGCCGTCGGCTCACCAAGCCCGTGCCATTCGGGGCACGAGCGGTTTGGTAGAATGGGGCGATGCTGTTTGCCGATTTCTTGGCTGGGACTGCCAGCGACTTGGCCGTCCAGGTTATCATGACGGTTCATTCCCCGCCCCTGATCGCCGTCGTTGCCCCCACGCACGACCGTGACTCCTCCTCTTGAATATTGCAGAGTGATTTCCAGATGACCAGACTTTCCCGCCGCCAGTTTGTCGGTTCGACCGCGTCCGCTGCCGCCGCATTTGCGGTGACGTCTTCGCTTCCCGGCCGCACGTTGCGAGCCGCCGATGCAAACAGCGAGATCAACCTGGGGTTCATCAGCTGCGGCGGACGGGCCGGCGGGCTGATGGGACAATTTGACAAGGTCGAAGGGGTCAACATCGCCGGGCTGTGCGACGTCGACGAAAACCGGCTCGGTGCGGCCAAGCAACGCTTCCCCAAGGCCCAAGCCTGGACGGATCTCCGCGAGCTGATCGATTCGCCGGAGATCGACGCCGTCGTGATCGCGACCTGCAACCACTGGCACTGCCTGGCCGCGATCTGGGCGATGGAAGCCGGCAAGGACGTGTATGTCGAAAAACCGCTCTCGCACAGCCAATGGGAAGGACGCCAAACGGTGGCCGCGGCGCGAAAGTACAACAAAGTCTGCCAGATCGGAACGCAGCAGCGCAGCGACCCGATGCAGGCCGAGATCAAGAAATTCCTGCACGAGGAAAAGGCGCTCGGGGAAATCAAATCCGCCCGCGTCAATCGCTACGGCGTCCGCCCGTCGATCGGCAAACGCGACACCCCGCTGGAAATCGAAAAGAACGTCGCCTATGACTTGTGGCTCGGTCCGGCCGCCGACGAACCGATCTATCGCGAAAAACTGCACTACGACTGGCACTGGGATTGGAACACCGGCAGCGGCGAAATGGGCAACTGGGGCGTGCACGTGCTGGACGATTGCCGCAACAACATCTTCCAGGACAGCGTCGCCTTGCCCCAGCGTGTCTTGGGCGGGGGCGGCCGCGTGGTGTTGAACGATGCCGGCGAAACACCGAACGTGCACTTCGCGTACTTTGATACCGGATCGATTCCCGTCGTGATCGGATTGAGCAACTTGCCGGCCCAGCCGGGCGGAAAGAAGAGCCCCACGCATCCCGGCCCGGCCAGTGGTTACATGGCCTACTGTGAAGGCGGGCGGTTCGAAGGGCAACGCGGTGGTGCCGCCGCGTACGACAACGACGGCAAAAAGATCAAGGAGTTCAAGGGCAATCGGGGCGATGTCGTCCACCAACAGAACTTCATCGATGCCGTCCGCGCCCAAGACTCCGGCCTGCTGAACGCCGACGTCGCCGTCGGCAACGACAGCACCGGCTGGTGCAACCTGGCCAACGTCGCCTTCCAAGCGGGCAGCGACTTCAGCCGTGATGCCGCGGGCGAAGTCAAGCTGGACGAGTGGGACGCGTTGCTCGCCGAGATGGACCAGCACTTGGCCGCTCACGACTTGAAGCTCGACGGCCCCGGCATCAAGCTCAGCCCGATGCTGTCCCTGGATTCCGAAACCGAGCAGTTTGTCGGCAGCGGCGCGGAGGTCGCCAATGGACTCCTGCGGCGCCAGTACCGCAAAGGCTATGAAGTGCCGGAGATTATCTGACGCAGTCTCTGGTCATGTCCTTTGCCCCGACGGATCGCCGCAGCTTCCTTCACGCATTGGCGTTGGCCTGTGCGCTGTTGCCGCTGGGGGTAGGCCGCGCGCGTCTGCCGGCGGTCGAACCAGCGGCGGATTCGGGCGCGGGTGGCCGCCAGGCCGCAGCGGCCGACGAACCGATCGGCAGTATTGCGGACCTGGCGCGACATTACGGGCGGACCGACGTGGAGTCGTTGCCGGTCGACTTTCGCGCCCGAGTCAACTATTGGGATGCGCGTGATCGAGCGGTGTTTGTCCAAGACAAACACGGCGCGATCTATCTATCGATCGCATTCGAAGACTTCGAACGACACCCTCGGCTTGCCCCGGGGACCGACGTGCGTGTGATCGGCAAACTGATCCTGGACCGCTACTTCGTCCAGGCAGAAACGATCGAAATCACGGATGTCGCCAAACCCGTCATGCCGAAGACGACCCGGATCGAGGACTTGTCCTTGGGGGATCGTTGGGCCCAACGAGTGACGACGTCGGGGACGTTGCAGGAGGTTGCGCGTTTTAGTGACCTTTGGGTCGCGTTGTGCTCCTCGGGCGACACCACGTTCGTCATCCACCGATTTGAGGCGGACGAGACGATTGATTGGCAAGAATGGATCGGGCGCTCGGTAGAGATCGAGGGGACGTTGATTTGTGAAGTCGACTTCAACGGACAGCCGTTTCGGTACGTCGTCCGGATGAATGAATTTGATCCGCCACTGAGGGCTGCACCACGATCAGACGACGTCGCCAACGAAACCGATGAAGTGATGATCCGGAACGCCGAGTTCCGGACGATCGAGCAGCTTCGCGCGGCGAACACGCTGGCGGGAAGTCTGTATCGGACCGACGGACAAATCACATCCGTCATCGAACACGAAGGCTACTTGATCGAATCCGATGGACCGGGAATCTTCGTCCACACCGAACTGGCGGACGAGACCTCATTGGGGCATGTGGTCGAATTGACCGTGCGTCGTGAGCCGCCCCATCAGTTTCATGCCGTCACGCTTCAATCCAAAGCGTTTCGGAGTGTCCCGACGTCGCCGATGGACAGGGCCGAATCGGTTCAGGTCGCATTGTGTCCTTATCGCGCGACGATGGAAGCGGATTTGATTTCGACGCGCAGCCAGGGCAAGCGGCGAATCATCATGCTGCGTGACGGCGACACGTCGTTCGCGGCGATCCTGGAGGCTGACAATGATTCATGGAAAGACGCATCGCTGGAAAACGCTCGACGCGTCGCGGTGACGGGAATGGTCCTGGCGGCGCCACCGGAGCTGGCGGAGCCGGAACAGGGATTCCACCCCGTCTTCGTGGTCGAATTGGCGAACGTCAATGACTTGCGGGTCGTTTCTCGATGGTGGCAACTCTCACCGTCGCTGGCGTTCTTTGTGTTGACGATGATCGCCGTCATTTGTTTGGCCGGGATGCTTTGTTTTGCCACGATGTGGTTGAGGCTGCAGCGGACCGTGCGGACCAACCGTCGGCTGGAATCGGATTTGCTCGAGAGCCGGAAAATGGATGCGCTCGGTCGGCTCGCCGGTGGCGTCGCGCATGACTTTAACAACTTGTTGGCCGCGATCGCGTCCAATTTGGAACTGATCGATCGGGGCGATTCCCTGACCGGCGAGCATCAGCACCTCCAATGCTTGGCCTCGGCCCGCCGCTGCACCGCACAAGCGACCAAGCTCGTTCGTTCGCTGCTCGGTTTCTCTCGCCAGACCAAACTGGACTTACAAGTCGGCGATCTGAATGAAGTGGTCAACGACGCCGTTTTGTTGGCCAAAACCTCGTTGTCGCCTGATGTTGTCGTCACGTTGCGGCTCAGCCCGGACCTGCCGCTGTGTCGGATTGACCACGCTCAGTTGGAACAGGTTCTGCTGAACCTGCTGTTCAACGCCCACGACGCCTTGGGGCGACAGGCGGGAACGATCGTGTTGCAGACCGATTCGATCGTCGACGATGACGGAAATCCGATGGCACGCATCCGAGTGCGTGACAACGGACACGGAATGAATCATGAAACCAGCGTTCGCGTCTTTGAACCATTCTTCACCACCAAAAAGGTTGGTGAGGGAACCGGATTAGGGTTGGCGCTTTCCTACGGCGTGGTCAATCAACACGGTGGAACCATCCAATGTCACAGCCAGCTCGGTGTCGGAAGTGTGTTCACCCTGCTGTTGCCCGGCGTGTCGATCGGTCCTGATGAATCGATCCCCGGCCACGCGGCAATCGACATCGCAACCATGCGACGAACGACCATCAGCCCGTCGAATTCCGTTGAAAGCCAGACGGATTCCGCGACAGGCAAATGGCGGCGCGTCGATCGCGGCGGGGACGCGATCGAGACTCCCGCCAATGGTGCTCCGCTAAACGTCTTGCTGGTCGACGATGATGACGAAGTGCGGCGCGTCACCAAACTGAGCCTGGAAGCGATCGGCCATCAGGTGACGGACGTCGCGGGCGGTCACGAAGCGATGGCACGGGTCGAACAAGGCGAGTCGTTCGACGCGGTCATCTTGGACCTGATGATGCCGGGCATTTCCGGAGCGGAAACCTTTGACCGGCTGAAGTCGCATCAGCCGGATCTGCCGATCATCGTTTGCAGCGGGCTGCTGATCGAAATCGAAAACCTGAAGCAGGTTTCCGGCAGAAAACCCGATGCGTGCTTGTCCAAGCCGTTTCAATTGGCCGACCTCCAAGACCGGCTTCGCAAGGTCTGTCCGCCGCAGCGTGTCAATTCGCAGCGTGTCAATTCGCAGCGGCAACACACGGCGTAGCGAGCCCGTAGCGTAGCAGCGCGGACACCGTGCAAACGGTAGTGGACGACGCGAGGAGTCCTTGCAGCGCGCAACCCGAATGGACTCGTCGCCTCGTCCACTACCCGATACCTGGGCTGCGGCGGAATCCTAGCGGCGGCTGAGTTCTTCCTGCACCCGCCGGGGCGTGGCGATGCGGCGGGGCCGCGTCGTCTGCCAGGCGGCGAAGCAAGAAAGTAGGGACAGGCAAACGGCGGCCCCGACGATCCGTTCGGTCACGCCCGCGGGCAGCCCCCGATCGACCGCCGTCCCCATCGTGAACACCCAGTTGGTCACCTGCCAGATCGGATCGTAGGTCAGCGGTTGATAATCGTTGTAATGCAGTTGCATCGAATACGGGACCAACGCCGCCATCACCGCGACCACGATCAACGCCGCCACCCCGACTTCGACGCGTGGGTTGTTTCGCAATCGAACGACGAACATCACCATGCGCACGGCGACAAGAAAGCAGATCAGGTACGACGACAACAGGATTGCCGGCAGCCCCACCATGCGTTGAAACTGTCGCCGCATCGTCCCACCGACATCGGCCGCACGCATCACCCAATCCAACGAGGCGTATTGCATCGATGCCAGGATCGCGATCCCCGTGATGGCGAACACCAAGCCGGTCGTCGGGCCGGGCGTCAACCAGGTCAAAAACAGTCGCGCCAGGAAACTGCTGGGCAACTCGCGCCGAATCCGCGGCGTGATCGTCGAACGCTCGCCGACCATCAACGCGCCACAAAACGTCCACAAGCCGGCGATCACCACCAGGCCGCCGATGTAGACCGGGATCGCCTGGCCGCCGAGCACCAGCAGCCCGGAAACCATCGTCGCGACACAGATCGTCGTCAGCACCAACAGCGATAGACGCAGCGACGTCGATCGGTTTTCGGTTTCCGGGGTCAGTTGAGCCGCGGTGGCGGTCAGCAACAGATGCCCCAGGGCGGCGGCCAGGGCGAGCGTCGCCAGGACGGTGAATAACAATTCCGGTGCGGAGAGCGGATTGCCATAAAGAACCATCCCGACGACCATCGAGCTGATGCCGTATTCGGCCAGCACGAGTAAAAAGATCAACACCAGCATCGTCGCCACACGCCCGGAACGCCCCCGCGCCAGCGGAGCAAAAAACAATCCGATCACCGTCAACAGCAACCCGGTCACGGCCAGCGATGCGACAATCAATAGCGTCGTCGGCAAGTCCACGCCGCGCAAGGTATACGCATAGGCAAGGCAGGGAAACAGCGTGACGAAGTACAGCACCATTTGCAGCGAAGCGCTGGCCAATTTGCCCATCACGATCTGCCACGGCGACAACGTCGTGATCGACAACAACTCCAACGTCCCGTCATCGATTTCACTTTCCAACGACCGATAGGCCGCCAGCGGGACGACCATCATCATCGGCAACGCCAGCACCGCGTAATAGCCGATCATCATCCGCGGCGCCGACGGCGTCGTGTAAATCTGTGGCATCAACGACAAACTGCCGGCGATCGTCCACGCCAACGCGGCAAACAAGATCATCGAAAACGTGACGACGAACTGTCGACTCTTGAGCGATTGCCGCGTCTCCTTGACCAAAATCGGATTGATCGCATCGCCCACCCGCTCGCACCAGCGGTCCAGCCAGGCGAGCCAGCCCGAGTCGGCGCTCGTCTGGTCGGTCTCGATCGTGGGGGAGACGGTTGTCATGGAGTTGGGAGTTATTGAACGAGCCCTTCGGTCACTTGCAAGAACAGATCTTCCAGACTCTTCTTGTGGGCGTTGACTTCGGCGACATGAAACCCGTGGGTGACAAAGTGGGTGACGATCGCGGCTTGGTCGGCCATGTTGCCGCTGAAACCGAAACGGACGAATTGGCCGTCCAGGATCGGGTTGTCGATCGGAATGTTTTCGTCCAGACCGGACAGACAGGTGATGATTTCGTCATGGCGATTGAGGATCCGCACGGTCAGTTCGGATCGGTTTTGTGTTTCGGCCTGGATCTGATCGACGCTGCCGGTCGCCAGCAACCGGCCTTGCTCGATGATCCCCACCGCGTCGCACATTTCGGCCAGTTCGGTCAGGATGTGGCTGCTGATCAGAATCGTTTTGCCGCGGTCGGCCAGTTCGCGGATCATGCGGCGCAGTTCGATCCGCGCCCGCGGGTCCAGCCCGGCGGCGGGTTCGTCCAGAATCATCACGGCGGGATCATGGACCAGGGCCCGGCCCAAGCACAGCCGCTGTTTCATCCCTTTGCTTAAACCGCGAATCGGCTTGGCGGCCATCCCGCTGGTGCCGGTGAAATCCAGCACCCACTGCAGACGACGCGTCCGCTGGCGTCCCACCAGCCCGTACGCGCGGGCGAAGAAGTCCAGGTATTCACGGCAATTAACGTCGCGGTAGGTGCCGAAGGAGTCGGGCATGAACCCCAAGCGTTTGCGCACCAGTTCGGGATCGTTGACCACGGAAAAGCCGTCGACAAAGGCGTCGCCGTAGCTGGGCAGGTCCAACGTCGCCAGGATCCGCATCGACGTGGTTTTTCCGGCACCGTTGGGGCCGATGTATCCGAATACCTGGCCGCGTCCGACGCTGAACGTGACGTCGTTGACCGCCCGCGTGTCGCCAAAGAAACGGTGCAGCCGTCGCAGTTCGATGCATTCCGACGTGTCGCTGTGAACACCGACCGCCGGTTCGCGTCGGCTTTCCGGTGCAGCGCCGCGGGCCGCGGGTTGATCCGGCGACGTTTCCCCGGCGGCGACCGAGGAAGCGGGCTGCACGTCTGATTCCGGGGCGTCTGATTCCCGCACGTCCGAGTCCTGTTCGGTGAAGCTCATTGCAGCGTCCCCATCACGTAGCGGACACTGGCGACCTGTTCGGCGTCACCGATCGGGACCGAGTCGCGGCTGGGTGAACTGAGACCGACGAACGTGCCCGGCGGCAATTCCCCACGCACGAACAAGGTGTCATTGAGCCAGTGTTCGAACACCCCGTCGGTCACCACGACACCGCCGCGACTGAGTTCTCGATTTAGAAACAGCGGCAAGTCGCGGATCCGCCGGCTCCGCGTCGATCGTCCCGACTCGGACACGGCTCCGACCGGACGGTATCGGATGTAAAGGTTACCCAGCAGTTTGGAAGCGTCTTGGGTCTGCGGGATCCACTTGGCCGCTGCGGTCGAACCGGCGTCGATCTTGTCGGTCGACCAATAGCGGCCGTCGGGAGTGCAAACGACCAGATCGCGAAGCTCAAATGGAAGTGAGCTGGAAAGCTCGATCGCGGTGGCATTGGGAACCGAGCCGCCCGAATCGAATGGCGTGGCCCCGCTGAAGGAAATCGCTCCCACGCCGCGGCGGACCCGATGGGTGACAAACTGGGTCTGGGTCCGCGAAGGCAAGAACGCCGGGTCCAGCCATTGTTCACTCTGGTCGATGTCAACCTGCAATCGCACTTCGTTCAGGTCGCTGCTGAGGTCCTGCCACATCTGCTGGCCGCCGCTGGGATAGGCCATCACTTCCTCATCGGCGGAAAATCGCAATCCTGTGCGGGGGCTGATGCCGGCAAACAAGGTCGACCGAGTTCGCTCGACCGCATCACCGCTTGCACCATCGATCCAGGTCAGTTGTCGCACCCGAATCGTGGTTCCGAAACCGTCGGACACGATGCTGTAGGTGAACATCGCGGCGGTCGTCACCAGCGCCAGGGCGGGTGCGATCAGGAACATCAAGTGCGACCGGTGCCCGCGCGTCGTCCAGCGATACGCCACCGGGCCGACCAGCAGGACGAACAGCGTCAGAATCCCCATGAAGGTGTAGACCGGCGGTTCGGCGACACCCGGTATCAACCAACGCCGACTGCGGAAATCACCCATCATCGGATCCACGCCGCGGGTGAGCATCGCCGAGCGTCGAAAGCCGATCAATTGTTCAAGCAGGTCAAAGCCCAGCAACGGGTCGAAGGTTTCCATTGGCAGCCCCACCACTTGGCCACCACCGACGTCCCGTCGATAGGCTTGGGACCACTGCGAAGTAAACGTTTTGATGCGTGCTTCACGGTCCTCGATCCAGCGCGTCCGGGCCGTGCGTTGCGCCAGCGACGTCCGCTGGACCGGAGGCGGTCCAAAGCCGGCGCTCGGGATGCTTCCAGCGCCGGTCTGCGGGTCTGGTTGGCTGGGGTCCCATTGGCTCGGGTCCCATTGGCTCGGGTCCCATTGGCTCGGGTCCGATTGGCTGGCAGGCACTCGTTCCACCCAACTGGAGAGGATGGACCGGTCGTCCTCCAGTTCAGCGGTCTTGGCTGAAGCGACACCGGCCACCAACGCGCGAAACAATTGGTCCTCTTGGGGCTGCGACAGCAGCTTCAACCGCAGCGTTTGCGCCAGCCGGATCGCGTCGGGGGCTTCCAGCACGACCAGGGTTCCGCCCAT
Organism: Stieleria maiorica; assembly: GCF_008035925.1. NCBI lineage: Bacteria > Pseudomonadati > Planctomycetota > Planctomycetia > Pirellulales > Pirellulaceae > Stieleria > Stieleria maiorica. Next base: position 6,704,546 of record NZ_CP036264.1, on the reverse strand, counting down.
CAAAACCCAATCGCGGATCGCCCGGATCGCTTCCCGCTGTCGATTCGGGGTGGTCGCCGTTGGATCCGACGCAAAAGCCTCCAGCTTGTCGCCTTGGATAATGATGCAATCCAGGTCGCGCAATCGACGCCAGTCGGTCGGCAGGCGACTGAGCGACGTCGTTTGCACGGTCGGCGGAATGGTCGCATTTCTCGCGCGGGCGGGCGGGATGACCCGAATCACATCGGCCGGCACTTCGACCGGCACCGGCTTCGTTTCGACGAACATGAAGTTGCAGGTCAATTCGTTGGCCAACACGGTCGCGGGCGATTGAATCGCGTAGCCGGGGAACCGGCTGCCGACTTCGACGCTGTACTGCGACAGCGGGGCACCGTCCTCGAAAATCTCAATACGATAGGAATTGCCGATCGTCCACTTGGGACTCGAACGCGACAACTCGACTTGGGTCTGGCCCTGCGGAAACGTCAACGGGAACGTCGTCGCGATCGCCCGCTCGGCCGGCAGATGGCGATCGATCGGGGTCAGACGGAGCGACAGGTTTCGCTCGGCCGTCATCGGGCCCCCTGTCGACGTCAGCGTGACGTCGACGGCGACGTAGCCGACGCCCATCAAATCAGTCACTTCGATCGCGGCCTTGAACCCGCTGCCCCCGCCCGCGGAACCGGGCGCGGGGTCGCTGGGCAATTCGACTCGGTGTGTCGACAGGATTTCGGGGACACTGAATTGGGCGGCGGCCTCGGCGATCATCCCCCCGGTGATCAGCAGGGCCAAGACGACCGCGGAGACCGGGCTGTCGGTCCGCACGCCACCGCAGCCGAACATCATCGCGGCCTTTCTTCGGGATCGGGAAAACGCAACGATCAATTCGACGGCTCCCGCGGTGCAAAAATCTGCGGCGGCAGCTGGTCGTCGGCAAAGGGGCTGGCGCCATCGCTGTCGGGAGCGACACCGATCGGGAAAAACAGCAAGAACCATCCGATCACTTGAAAATTGATCAGCCAAATCGTTTCCTGCAAGAGCGACAATCCACCCAGCGGGATCTCCAGCCAGCGGCTCACGCCCAAGGCGATACCGATGGCCACCGCCGCGGCCCCGGCCGGCCGGGGCAAAAACGCGATCGCCCAGGACAGCAGGAACAGCAGCGCGGAGCAGACGAACATGCAGAGGGTAAAAAAAAGCCCGACGGCCGCCGCCGTCGCGTACGCGCCACCCTGGTCGGCGGCGTACACCACCGCGATCACGACCGCCGAAATCGCGGTCAGCACCAACAGCGACTGAAAGGAAATCCGCGGCAGTAAGCGGCTGCGAAGCACCGGCTCGGTCGCCGACTCGCGTCCACGGGGTAATTGCTGGTCCATCGCATACGGCTAGAGACAAGGACGAGGGCGGCTCAGAGGCCCCTTAAAGCCACATTCTAGCAACTTGTCAGCCCCTGTAGATGGTGGGTGGTGGCGGAATGACGCAAGCTCCATCGGCCCCTCCCAGCGCTGGCCCCCCAGAGGCATCCGGTGAAGACGAAACCCTCCCCGCTCCGAGCGTACACTCGTCCGCGACCCTGCCAGGAAGGTCGCCTTTTGCGAACCGGGACGGGTTCGGAGAACACGGCGACTGTCTTTCCGCCCCGCAAAACCTTTGCCCTCGACGAACCGCCCCCCGGATCGCTAAACTCTCCCGCTTCGATTCCTTTCCCGGCCCGATCTTCCCCCAATTGTTTCCAGCGATTCACCGTGATTCTGATTCTCAAGGGCGGAGCGACTGACGAGCAAGTCGACCACGTCATCGAGCGTGTCGAAGCGATGGGGTTGAAGGCCCACCTTTCGCGCGGGACGTATCGGACGATCATCGGCATCATCGGTGACGAATCCAAGATCGTCGTCGAATCGGTTCGCTCCATCCCGGGTGTCGCCCAAGTCGTCCCGGTGCTTCCGCCCTACAAATTGGCCTCCCGCGAAGCCCATCCCGAATCCAGTGTGATCGATGTCAGCGGTGTCAAGATCGGCGGCGGGTCCATCGGCATGATCGCCGGGCCGTGCAGTGTCGAAGAAGAAGACCGCATGCACCGGATCGCCGAACAGGTCGCCGCGGCCGGTGCGAACCTGTTTCGCGGCGGCGCCTACAAGCCGCGCACCAGCCCTTATGCGTTTCAGGGGCTTGGCGAAGAAGGGCTGAAGCGGCTTCGGGACGTCGGCCAGGCCCATGGGATGCCGGTCGTAACCGAGGTGACCGACCCGCGGCTGGTCGGACTGGTCGCCGAGTACGCCGACATGCTGCAAGTCGGTGCCCGGAACATGCAGAATTTCGCGTTACTGAACGAAGTCGGCGCCTCACAGCGTCCGGTTTTACTCAAACGCGGCATGTCGGCGACCATCACCGACCTGCTGATGTGTGCCGAGTACATCCTGTCCCAAGGCAATCCCAACGTGGTGCTGTGCGAACGCGGCATCAAGAGTTTCGACCCCGCGACGCGTAACTTGTTCGACGTCGCCGCCGTCCCGCTGGTGCAACAACTGAGCCATTTGCCGATCATCGTTGACCCGTCGCATGCCACGGGCAAACCCGAATTGATTCCCGCCTGTGCGATGGCCGGTCTGGCCGCCGGAGCCGACGGGATTCACATTGAAGTGCACGATTGCCCGGAAGTCGCCAAGAGTGACGGCCCCCAGGCGTTGCTGCCCGAACAATATGCCGAATTGACGAGCCAGTTGAAATCGCTCGCCAAGTTACTCGGAAAAACCATTTCACCTCTGCCGGAGAAGACAGCGTGAGCCGCCGAACCATTATCGCCGGAAACTGGAAGATGAACACACGTGCCGCAGACGGCGCGGCGTTGGCCCAAGGCATCGCCGATGCCGTCGGCGAAAACCCGTCGGTCGAGGTCGTGGTTTGCCCACCGTCGGTCTACCTCAGCCGAGTCGCCGATGTGCTGGCCGGATCCGCGGTCGGACTGGGGGCACAAAACCTGTACCCGGCCGAAGACGGTGCCTACACCGGCGAAGTCAACGCCGCCATGCTGTGCGACAGCGGGTGCCGGTACGTGATCCTGGGACACAGTGAACGCCGCGCCATCCTGGGCGAAACCGATGCCCAAATCAGCGAAAAACTGGCCGCCGCCCTGGCGGGGAACCTGGTCCCGATCGTCTGCGTCGGCGAAACGCTCGACGACCGCGAGGGCGGCAAGACCGAAACCGTCGTCGAAGAACAACTCCGCGGCTCGCTGGAAGGCCTGGACGAAGCACGGGCTTCCGGCGTCGTCATCGCTTATGAACCCGTTTGGGCCATCGGCACCGGAAAAACCGCCACGCCCGAGCAGGCCGAAGAGGTTCATGCGTTCATCCGCAAATTGCTCGGTGAATTGTTCACCGACGAAGTCGCCCAACAGATGCGAATCCAGTACGGCGGCAGCGTGAAACCCGGAAACGCCAAGGAATTGCTCGGACAACCGAATATTGATGGCGCCCTGGTCGGCGGTGCCAGTTTAAAAGTAGATGACTTCGTCGCAATCATCAACGCCGGCTGATCCCACCGGCCTCCCTACGATCCAACGACAGACAACGGATATTCAATGACCACGTTTACCAATCAGACCTTGATCCTGGGCTCCCTCGGCAGCGCCGTGCTGGGATGGCTGATGTTCATGCTTTCGGTGTTCCTGATCCTGCTGATCCTGGTCCAACGCGGTAAGGGCGGCGGACTGACCGGCGCCCTGGGCGGCCCCGGCGGCCAAAGCGCCTTCGGCAGCAAAGCGGGCGACACGTTCACGCTGATCACCGCCGTTTCGGCCATCATCTGGGGCCTGGTCTGCGCCATCGCGATGTACTCGCTGGGCGTTCCCCCACTGACCGCCGACGACGCTGATTACGCCGTCGACGACACCCCTGCGTTGCAGTCGCCGGCCGATGAATCCGGCGACACCAGCGGCGCCGGGGGCCTGAGCGGACTGAGCGGTTTGCTGTCGGATGAACCGGCGGAATCGGACCCGCCGGCGGAATCGGACCCGCCGGCTGACGATTCCGATGCGGAAGCCGACACGCCGTCGATGGAGTTGACCCCAGCTGAAACCGCCCCGGCTGAGGAAGCCCCGGCTGAGGACGCGTCAGCCGAATCGACCGAGTCGAATCCCGAATAGGGCGACTGCATGCCTTCAGACCAATCGACCATCGCACCGGCCGGCGCCGCCGACGGCGCGGCCGGGCAGGCTCGCAGCATGACCGGACAAATTCGCAGCATGACCGGGCAGGGGCGAGCCGCAGGGCCGACCGACATCGGCACCCTGACGGTGGAACTGCGGACGGTCAACAACCGTGGATTCAAGTGCTCGATCCGGACGCCGGATGCGCTTTCGGGCAGCGAATCGCTGATCGAGTCGGTCGTCCGCAAGTACCTGCACCGGGGATCGGTCAACCTGTCGATCAACGTCGAACGCCAGCAGGGCCAGACACCGGTTCAGATCAATGGCACCGTGTTGGCCGGGTACATTCGTCAGTGCCAAACGGCGATCGACCAAGCCGGCGCGGCATCCACATCGCAGGTCTCGCTGGACGTCGGTTCGCTGATGACGTTGCCCGGCGTGCTGACCGGGTCGCTGCCCGAGGGGGACGAGGCGGAGAAGATCTTCCAGCAGACCCGACGGGTCGTGATCGATGCACTGGAGAACCTGGTGGCGATGCGGCAGCAAGAAGGCGCCCACATGGCCGAAACCTTGCTCGGTGAATGCGCGACGATAGCCGCCCATGTGCGTTCGATCGAATCACTCGCCCCACAGGCCGCCGAAAGCTATCGCGTCCGCCTGGAAGGTAAAGTCAAACGGGTGCTGGCCGAATACGATGCCGAAGTCAATGCGGTCGACCTGCTTCGCGAAGTCCAGGTGTATGCCGACAAGGCGGACGTCAGCGAGGAAGTCACCCGGCTGGACAGCCACCTGAAACTGTTCCAATCGGTGCTGCGGGGCGAGACCCCCGACGGGGAAAAGAACGCGACGAAAGACGAACCGGTCGGCCGAAAGCTGGATTTCATCATCCAGGAGATGTTCCGAGAGACCAACACGATCGGCTCCAAATCCGCTCATGCCGATGTCTCGGCGATCGTCGTGGAAATCAAATGTGCGATCGAGCGGATGCGTGAATTGGTGCAAAACCTGGAGTAGGCCCCGAGGGCGGTGTTTGAACAATGGCTGAATCGACTTCTGCGCAACTGATCATCATCTCCGGTCCCAGCGGGGCGGGGAAATCAACGGTGACGCGGCGGCTGTTGTCCGACTGTGAGTTGCCGCTGCGGCTGAGCGTCTCGGCGACCACCCGAGCCCCGCGCCCTGGCGAAAAGGACGGAAGAGAATATCATTTCCTCTCCCAGCAGCATTTCCAGGAACTTCGCGACCAAGACGCCTTTCTGGAATGCAAAGAAGTGTTCGGCAGGGGGCACTGGTACGGCACCTTGCGCAGTGAAGTCGCCGAGGGGCTGGCCGCGGGGAATTGGATCATCCTTGAAATCGACGTCCAGGGTGCGATCGAAGTGATGGAGCACTTGGAAGCGGATCCCATTTCGCTGTTCATCCATCCCGGCGGAATGGACGAATTGGAACGCCGGCTACGCGACCGGGGGACGGAAACCGAAGCCGCGATCCAGAGCCGTTTGGAGACGGCCGCGGGTGAAATGCGGTTCGTGCACCGCTACCAGTACGAAATCATCAACGGCTCGGTCGATGCGGCCGTCGCCCAAGTCTGCCAAATCCTAAGAGACCATCAGGAGAAACACACATGCTCGAAGAACTGAAAGACGAAGAAACCGTCAACAAGGTCGGCGGTCGATTCAAATTGAGCACCTTGATTCAAAAGCGACTCGTCCAGTTGAACCAAGGCAGCCGTGCCCTGGTCAACGTCGACACCCACGACAAGATGTCGATCGTGCTGCAAGAAATCATGCAGGACAAGATCGTGCTGAACATGGACAACGAAGTCGAGCAGGTCCAAGAGATGGACTTGGACGCGACCATCGCCGCGGCCGAATCGCCCGACCTGGACGCCGCAGACCTGTAAGGCCTGCTTGCCGGCGGACGCGGTTGACGGCCTGTTGATTGAATCGCGCCCTCGTTCCCAGGCTCCGCTTGGGAACGCAATGTCCCCGTGGCTCCGCCACACGTCGTCTCAACCCCCGCCAGGCTGAGCCCGATCCACCTACTTCATGAGCCGACGGCGCTAGCCGCGGGCCTTGGATTTCCGTTCGAGACTTGTAAGGCCCGAGGCTATCGCCTGCGGCTCAGTTTGTGATCGAAAGTAGGTGGCATTGAGGCGGAGCCTCCGAGTCCGGTGTGTTCCCGGGCAGAGCACAGGAACAAGGTAGCGATGCTGCCCCGCCCCCCTCGTCTTCACCCTCGATTGTCATGTCCGACCCGGCTCCTTCCCCACGAATCTTGCTGGCCGTCGGCGGCGGGATCGCCGCCTACAAGGCCGCGATGCTTTGCAGCCGGCTGGCCCAGCGGGGCTATCAGGTGCAGACGGTGATGACGCGTTCGGCGACCGAGTTTTTGGGGCCGGCGACCTTGGCGGCCTTGTCCGGACGCGGCGTCGGTTTGGACGGATTTGACAACAAGCACCCGCTCGGTTCGCACATCGAACTCGCTCGCGATGTGGACCTGATGATCGTCGCCCCGGCGACCGCCAACCTGATCGCCAAGTTCGCCCACGGCGTCGCCGATGACTTGGTCAGCACGCTGTACCTGCAGAACACCGCGCCGGTCCTGGTCGCTCCGGCGATGAGTGATCCGATGTGGAACAAGCCCGCGGTCGGTCGCAACGTCGACCAGCTGGCCGCCGACGGATGCCATCTGATCGGACCGGACAGCGGATGGTTATCCTGCCGTGTCAAAGGCATGGGACGGATGAGTGACCCGGAGGCGATTCTCGATCGGGCGACGGAAATCTTGGCCCGGTAGGATCGACGGTGGAAGCGATTGCGGTGACAATGCCCGGCGGGTCCAGGCAAATCGTTCCATTCTAATCGTGTCTTATGGCTTTATTCGTTTTTGGTCATCGCAACCCCGACACCGATGCGATTTGTTCGGCGATCGCGTATGCCGATTTTCTGAGACGCACGACGCGGCCCGATGCGATCGCGGCCAGTTGTGGCCCGCCCAACCAACGGACCGAGTACGCACTCAAGATCGCCCAGCTCTCGGCACCGCGGATCGTGATGGATGTCCATCCGTTGGTCGAAGACGTTTGCCAGACCGACGTCACGTTGGCTCACCACGACGAAGTGTTTTACGACGTCTATCGCCGGATGGACGAACGTGGGTTGCGAAGTATTCCGATGGTCGATCGCGACGGCAGACTGACCGGGATCATCTCGCTGTTGGACATGCTGGAACTGGTGCTCGACAGCGGCGTGGATTCGCTGAAATCGCGCCAGGTGCGGACGAACCTGAACAAGATCGCGTCGGTGCTCGGCGGGTCCTTTCAACACGTGGTCAATCCGGACGTCGACGAGGACTTGATCGTCAGCGTGGGGGCGATGAGCGCCGGCGGATTCACCGACCACATCAAGCAATTTCCGGCGGAAAAGTTGCTCGTCGTCAGCGGCGACCGCCCGACCATCCAACTGCCCGCGTTGGAGCTTGGCGTCCGTGCGTTGGTCGTCACCGGCGGCTACCAACTATCCGACGGGTTGATGCAACTGGCCAAGGCCCGCGGGATCACCGTCTTGGGCAGCCCGTTTGACACCGCGACGACGACGATGCGAATCAAGGCGGCGCAGCTGATCGGTGATATCGTCCAGCAGGATTTCGTCTCGCTGCCTGCAAAGATGCCCGTTGCCGAAGCCCGCGACAAAATCTTTCGGTCTCCGCAAACCATTTTCCCCGTCATCGAAGACGGCAAACTCGTCGGCGTGCTCAGCAAAAGTGACCTGGTCAATCCGCCCAAAACCGAACTGGTGCTGGTCGACCACAACGAACTGGGCCAGGCAGTCCCCGGAGCCGAAGACGCGCGGATCGTTGAAGTGCTGGACCACCACCGCTTGGGCGGATCACTCAAGTCCACCGAACCGATTCGATTGACGATGGAACCGGTCGGATCGACGTGCACGCTGGTGGCGAAAATGTATCGCCAAGCTCACATGGATCCCGAGCCCGGTGTCGCGCTCTGCATGGCGTCGGGAATGATCAGTGACACGCTTTATCTGCGCTCACCGACGACCACCAACACCGACCGAGAGCTGCTGCAGTGGTTGCAGCAGTATTGCACCGTGCCGCTGGAATCATTTGCCGAAGACTTCTTTAAAGTCGGCTCGGCACTCCGCACCTGCTCGCCCGATCAAGTCGTTCGCGAAGATTGCAAGCACTTCGAAGAATCCGGACACGCATTTTCCATCTCGCAAATCGAAGAGATCGGGTTCGATTTGTTCTGGGAACGTAAAGACGAACTGTTCGGTGCAATTGAGGGCATGGCCCGGGATCAAAAACTGGACTTCAGCGCCTTGCTGGTCACCGACATCGTCAGCAACGGCAGTTTGCTGATGATGAGCAGCGAACCCAAGGGTTGGGAAGAAATCAATTATCCCGAACTGGAAGACCGGCTGTATCAACTCGACGGCGTCGTCAGCCGCAAGAAACAACTGCTGCCGCTGATCAGCAGCCTGATGGAATCGGCCTGAATCGCAGCGCGTGTCGGTGTCTCGCCTCGAGGCGATTCGGAGCGGCAAAAGCGTGTGCACCAGCGCACGTTGGTGTTTAGCCTTTAGGCGATTCCCCGTCGCTGCGAAGCAGCGAGAGCCGGCGGCTAAAGCCCGATACCGCTAAGTTAAGCGTTGTTTCCTGCGGGGAGGGCCCGCAGGCTCGCGCCAAACGGCTGATCATCGTCCGACATCAGCCGGTTCGCGCCAGCGTCCGGGCTTCTCCCTCGGCCTTAACTTAGCGGTATTGGGCTAAAGCCTGGACACCAGCGCAGAACGCTAAAAATTCAACTCACCGCCCAGGTGCAACCCATGGGCCAGGTAATCCGACTGGTCCCACGTGACCGCTGGACGCAGCACACCCGAGACTGCCCCGGCACCGGGCGGGATCAAGCCCGGGTGAATGTCCCGGTCGATCTGCTCGGACGCACGAATCACGTTGGGCAGATACAGCACCGTGTAGCCGATGTTGGCGTGCAACCGATCGGTCAATCGGAATCCCAGCCGAATGCCCAACTCCGGGATCATGCTGAATTCATCACGACTCCGCGTGCCGCCGTTGGTCGTCTGTGCCAACAATCCGCCGCCATAGGTCGCCGAGGTGCCTTGATCGTTGATGGTGGTGCTGCCGGCAACCCGCAGCGTTTGTTCGGTGTTACCGATCGCGACCCGCATCGAGGTTTCCAGCCAAGCCCGCTGAAGCAGCATGCGGCGGACGACACCCAGTTGCAGCCCGTGGAACTGGTTGGTGGTCTGGAACTGATCGGACGACGTGATCGTTCGGTCCTGACCGGCCACCAAGCTGCGGCGGTTCTCGTTGATCGCCAGCGTGTCTTCCAGGCGGATGTTTCGGTAACCGATGATCCAATCGGTGCGGTTGCGCAGTCCACAGTTTTGGCAACAGGCGCCATGGGCGGGGCAAAGCGAGATGCGTCCGTCGATCAAGAACGATCGCAGGTCAGTCTCCGAACCGACGCGAACGTCACCGCCGACCAGCCCGGGATAAGCGATCAGCTCGGCCGTCTCGACGCCTTGAGTGATGTCCACGTAGGGACGCCCCAAGATCACCGCGCCGTCGCTCGATCCGTTGTAACCGTCATCGAGCTCGTCCAGTTGAAAGTACTCCATTTCGATCGCAAAATTCTGTTGCGGGGTGATCCACCATCCGCCGCCGAGCAGAAAGCCGCTGACGGAGCCGTCGTTCAGCGAATCGCCCCCAAAGGCAACCGAAGTGCCCGGCTGGCCGAGCACGGCGGCGCTGCCTTGCCCCGTGCCACTAGGGCTGGTCGTCACCAGTGGCGGGCTATCCATTCCCGTCACATCCCAGAGCAGGTATTCGGCGCGAAAAGCAAGCCGGGAATGGAGCCGATTTCGCAGCTCGGGAATCAGCGGATCGAAATGACCGACCGTGTTGTAGATCGGCCCCCCTTGAAAAAGTGGTCCGCTAAAGAGTCCTGTCGCGCCATGGACATTCTGCTGGACGACGGGGGGGCTGGACGCTGCCCCCAGCGTCGGCGGCGGAGCCAATGCATAGGGATCCGAGCTGCGATAGGCCTGACCGTCCACCAGCGAGCCCCCACCTGGTGCGACCAACCCCGCCGGTGCGACGATTTGGTAGGGATCACTCGATGCCGTCCCCGCGACCATCGGCAGCGTATTTCCAGAAAACGATGACGGCGCCGGTTGGGCGGAGCTAAAATCGGCGATCATCAGCACGCCGACCAGCCAACTGAGTTGCGTCAGCGGCGCAAGACCGCGAAAAGGGGTCAGGTACCAAAAATGCGAAGCACCCTGCGGGCCATTTGGTTTTTGGTACCTGACCCCTTTTCGCTCGGCAATCCTGAGATCCAATTGAAACAACGGGCTAGTCTCCGAGCGAAAGAGGAGTGAAAATCGCTTGGATCGCGGATTTTCGATCAAGTTTCTGGTGGCGGATGCCGACAGCCGACGGAAATTCCGATAATTGACCAATTCACGTCAAGATGAAACGATGGGGGCAGCCCCACAAACGCCCGCCCTCCCAACCCCAAGGACCAACCACATGCGTTCTCTCGCTTACGGCGCCGCAATCCTGGCCGCTGCCGGCATCATGTACCTGATCACAATGTCACCGAGTGAACCTGCCGGCCAGACCAATGAGTCTCCGGCAGCTGCCGAGACGGCTTCGATCACTCCGGATGCCGATGTGAACACGGCATCGTTGACGATGAACGTTCCCGAAATGCATTGCCCGTTTGCGTGTTACCCCAGCGTCAAGGAAAACCTGGAAAAGCGATCCGACGTCCTGACCGTGGAATTGGCCCCGCAAAAAGAAGACGGCATCATCGACAATCCGCAGGTCATCGTGACCTACAAAGACGGCTTTGATGCTGACCAGGCGATCGCCCAGTTGGAAGCGGCCGGATTCAGCGGATCAACGGTCGTCAACAACTAGTGGTCGACGTGACCACGGTCACGCCACCAACCGACGGGGTTTTGCTGGTCGGGCACGGGACCCGAGACCCCGAGGGGACAGCCGAGTTTTTTCAACTGGCATCGGTCTTGGCCCGGCGCATGGCTCCGGTACCGGTGGAAGGGTGTTTGCTGGAGTTCCAACACCCCACGATCCCCGAAGCATGGCAGACGCTGGTCCGCCGCGGCGCGACACAGATTTGTGTCGCGCCCCTGCTGTTGTTCGCCGCCGGACATGCCCGCAGCGATATCCCCGATGCCGTCGCCGCCTGCACCGCGGAGACGCCCGGCGTGACGTCCTGCCAATCAGGCCCCCTGTCACGTGCCCCGACAATCGTCGAGCTGTTGGTCCGTCGCATCAAAGAAGCCACACCCCAGGCCGACGATTCCGTCGCCCTGTTGACGGTCGGACGGGGCAGCTATGACCCTTGCGCGAAAGCGGACATGCGAGTGCTCGGTGAAATCGTGGCGCGGCGTTGCGGCATCGGCGGGCACGCGGTCGGCTTTTACGCGATGGCCGAGCCCAAGGTTCCCGAAACGCTGGACGAATTGGCGACCCGTCCGGGGATCCGGACGGTGATCGTCCAGCCGCATCTGCTGTTCCAAGGGCGGTTGTACGACGCGATCGGCACGCAAGTCCACGAGGCTTCGCAGCGGCACCCGAACGTTCAATTCGTCGTCGGCGACTACCTGGGGCCGACCCCCGAGGTCGCCGAAGCGCTGATGCGACGCATCGGCCAAGCGACGCGGTAGACGGTTGGGCGGGGGGCAGGATCGGCCCTGCAGGCGGGTGTTAGTGCCTCGACAAATCTCTTTGCCTGAAGGGCATGCAAATCCGTAGCCTGGGGCAAGCCGATTGAGCGTAGCGAGGCGGCGCCGCCCCAGGAAAACTGCGGCAACGATCTCGGATTTGGCCAACGGCCATGCACATGCCTCGCGTCGGCCCGAACAGTTGTCTATGGCCGTTGGCCAAAATCGTTCCAGAATTCTTTTTGCACCTTGGGCGATGCCCAAGGCTAGGGGTGTAAACGGCCTATGGCCGAATTCTCTCGGTGCGAGCCGGTTTTCACACTCAAGGTTTGCGGTGCCCCCCAGTGTCCTGCCCGGGAGGGCGAATTGCCAAAACACCCGCCGGGAAAACCCACACGGCGGCACTCGCGAGTTTTTGCCCGTCGGTTTATCATTTCGGGCTAACATTTTTCTTCAATTCCACCGATCGCCGCCATGTCCACCGCAACCGAACCTGACGTCAAAGATCCCTATTTCCAATCGTTGTTCGCCGACCGCATCGGCGGGGCCGGCTATGGAAAGAGCACCGAGATCTACAAGTTCGAAAAGATCAAACGCGCCAAACGCAACGCGCTGGCCGCCCACCCGGATCGCCAGTTGCTGGACTTTGGGATCGGTGAAAACGACGCGATGGCCGACGAATCGGTCCGCAACGTGATGGCGGCCGAAGTTAACCGGCCTGAAAACCGCGGCTACGCCGACAACGGCGTGATCGAGTACAAGCAAGCCGCCGCCCGGTTCATGAAGCGACACTTTGACGTCGACCTGGATCCGGCGACGCAAATCAATCACTGCATCGGCAGCAAACCCGCCTACGCGATGTTGCCGGCATGTTTCATCAATCCCGGCGACGTGACGATGATGACCGTACCGGGCTATCCGGTCGCGGGGACGCACACGCGCTACTACGGCGGTGACGTGTTCCGATTGCCGCTATTGAAAGAGAACAACTTTCTGCCGGATTTGGATTCGGTGCCCGAGGACGTCTACCGACGCACCAAGTTGCTGGTGTTGAACTATCCCAATTCGCCGACCGGACGATTGGCGACGCCGGAGTTTTTCGCCAAGGTGGTCGCACTGGCCAAGGAAAAAGAGTTTGTCGTCGTGCATGACGCGGCGCATCTCCTGCTGACCTTTGACGGCAAGCCGACCAGTTTCTTGCAAACGCCCGGCGCGCTGGATGTCGGCGTCGAAGTGCATTCGATGAGCAAGGGCTATGACATGATCGGATGGCGGATGGGATTCGTCGCCGGTCACGAACGTATCGTGTCCGCCTTTGCCGACGTCAAGGACAACAGCGACAGCGGTCAATTCATTGCGACTCAAAAAGCTGCCGCCGCGGCACTCGATGACGATTCGATCCCCGCGCGGATCAACGCGAAGTATCGTCGCCGGATGGAAAAGCTGGTCGCAGTTCTGAAAGAATGTGGTTTCGATTGCGAAATGCCCGGCGGGACGTACTTCCTGTACACGCCCGCGCCGACCGGGACCGAAAGCGGCGAGACGTTTGAAAAGGCCGAGGACGCCACGCGGTTCCTGATCGAACAACTCGGGGTCGTCACCGTGCCGTGGGACGACGCCGGAGCGTACCTGCGTTTCAGCGTCACGTACGTGGCCGACAGCGAAGCCGACGAAGACGCTTTGATGGCCGAAACCAAACGCCGGCTCAGCGAAGCCAAGTTCACCCGCGGTTAGGCGGCTCCCGATCACAAACCGAGCCGTAGGCGCTAGCCTCGGGCCTCCCGATCGCAAACCGAGCCGCAGGCGCTAGCCTCGGGCCTTACAAGCCTCGCAGGGCAATCAAGGCCCGCGGCTAGCGCCGTCGGCTCATAAGTCGGGGCATTGTCCGCCAGCCTACGGGCCCTTCCCAATGTGTCGGCCGGGCATCCACAGCATCGCGAACACCAACAGCGTGCAAGCCCGCGCCGGCCAGTCACCGATCATCAGCACCAGACTGGTCCGGCTGTCGATGTCGGGCGTGGCGATCACACATCCGTTGTCGCCTTGGGGCAGTTCGTCGACGACTCGGCCGTTGCTGTCGATCCACACCGTCGGACCATTGTTGGCCGCCGACAGGATCGGGCGACGGCAGGCCACGGCGACCAGCTGCGCGCATCGTTTGTGATGCACGACGACGCTGGAATCATCGAACCAGGCGTCGTTGGTGACCGTGACGATCGCGTCGGGTAACCCTTGATCGTCGTCATTGAGTTCACGCAGGTGATTGATCGCGACGCGTTCGACCGCGGTCTCGATGCAAATGTTGGGGCACAAGGTGGTCCCGCCGACCGTGAACCGTTTGGCATGTTCGCCCGGCGTGAGCCCCAGATTCTTGGGCACCCAATCTCGCACCATCGGCAGGTGTTTGACCAGCGGGATGTATTCGCCGAACATGACCAGGTGCATCTTGCCGTACCAGTCGCGGACCTGGCCGTCGGCCCCCACGTGAACGATCCCGCTGTACATCTTCGTCGTCGCACCGTCGTCGATCACGCCGCAGCCACCGATCACAGCGGGTCGAGACGCGTCGGGGCCGTTGTGGGTCGCCAGCATTGCCTGAAGGGAGGCGGCGCGAAACTGAAACCGCTTGCGGTGCTCGGCGATCATCGCCCGCTCTTCATCCTCGGTCAGTCCCAATTCACGCGCCATCGCGCCGTTGCCCTCGCCGGCCATCCAAGGGATTCGGCCGGTGAACATCGACTCGGGCCAAACGACCGCATCGATCGAACGCTCCGTGGACTGGAACGTTCGGATCGATTCTTGTGCGTAGGCATCGAACAATTCCAATTCCCGCGATGGGTCTTGATCGTATTCCACCGGCTCGTTGCGTCCGATCAGCGCGATCGTGGTTTCTGACGACCGGGACGGTTGGCTGAGACGATACCGGCCGTACAGAAACGTAGCCGACACGAGCGCGAGCGCGACAACGCTGCAAACCCGAACGCCCCCGATCAACGGTTTCTCGATCAACGGTCTCTCGGCAGCCGTCTCATCGCGCGTCTGCTCATCATGCGTCGGCGTTGATGTACTGGTCGCCGCTTTTCCTCGCGACTGCCACGCCGCAATCAACGCCACGTTGACGACGACGATCACCAACGAAACCGCGTAGCTGCCGCCCAAGTCGGCGATTTGAATCATCGTCGGGACGTCGGCCAGGGTGTGCCCCAGCATGGTCGCGGAAATGCCGGTCAACAGGTAGTTGCGAACGCACTCGATCGCCACCCATGCCAGCGGCGCGGCAAGAATCATCGCAACGCCGTTTCGCATCAAACGCCGCAACGCCACCACAAAGGCGATCGGATAGATCCCCAGATAGGCGGCCAGCGCGATCCAGCAGGGATAGATCAACGGATTGGCGAACCGCAGTCCCTGCAGCGTCAGCGCCCAGTAAGCGGCACCGGCCAGGTACAACACCGCGTACTGTCGCCGCGAGATCGTTGCGCGTGTCGCGGCAACCAGCAGCGGCGTGACGGCGACGGCAGCCAACGGCCACCACGCCAACGGGGGCTGGCTCAGCCAAGGCACGATCAACGACGCCAGCGCGATCAGCCACCACGTCCGCCCGATCGGCGACTTGGCCGTCGGTGGTTCGGTGCTCGGCCGGTCTTCGGCGGACAAAGTTCGATCGCCAGACAATGTTTCAGACCGCATGGATTCAGCAGGGGGGGCCGAGGTGTTCATGCCCCAGATGGTACGGAAATCTGGCGGCCAGCGGAATTCGGATCCGGCCCCCCCAGACGTCTGATGCCGGAAACCTGCTAGATTAATGAAGCCGGCTTGCTCGCCTTAAGATACGATCTGACTCTCGGTCCGATTCCTCCTTCTCTCAGTCTTTTCTCACGCGTCGATTCGACATGAAGCCCCCCGAATACCTTGGCCCCTACCGAATCGGCGAGACCCTCGGCAAGGGTGGAATGGGATCGGTGTTCAAGGCCCAGCATGCCAAATCGGGTCAGGACGTGGCGGTGAAATTGATCTCGGCTCAAATGTCCGACGAAATGCGATTTCGACGGCGATTTGACACCGAAATCAAAACACTCAAGCTGCTCAGCCATCCGAACATCGTCAAATTGATCGGGTTCGGCGAGGAGCAGGGCATGCTGTTCTATTCGATGGAGTATGTCCAAGGCGACACGCTGCAAGAGCTGATCCGCCGCGAAAAGAAGCTGCCTTGGATGAAGGCCATCGAGATCGCGATTCAAGTTTGTGCGGCACTCAAGCACGCCCATGATTTTGGGGTGACACATCGTGATTTAAAACCGGCCAATCTGGTCGTCCAGCACGACGGCACGGTGAAGCTGCTGGATTTCGGCATCAGCAAGATCTTCGGCCAGGACCAAACCGCCGCCGGATCGATCATGGGCACCGCCGATTACATGGCACCCGAACAGGCCAACGGCAGCGGCGTCACGTCACGGACCGATCTGTTCGCACTGGGCTGCGTGATGTACGCGATGCTGTGCGGCAAGCCGCCCTTTCGCGGCAAGAACATCACCGAAGTCATCTCGGCGCTGCAGCACAAGGACCCCGTCTCGCTGGACCTGGTCGATCCCGATTTGCCCGACGATGTCGTGCAGATCGTGATGGAACTGTTGGAGAAACTTCCCGAGGATCGACCGCCGACCGCACTGGCGGTGATGAATCGATTGAAAGCGATGCGCGCCGGATTGCATCGGCTGCAGACCTTGTCCGATCGCCCCGGCGATGAATCGGATGCTGCCGCCGGCACCGACACCAAGCATCAGCCGCCGGAAGTTCCGGCCGACAACCATCCCGCCGACACGGATCGATCGGAGCACCAGATCGATACCACCGACGCCGAAAAGAAACCCGACGGTAACGCCAGCAAGGCACCCTCGGGCAAAACGCGTCCCGAAGACACTCTCCCGTTTTGGGACATCGATGACGACGGCCAGACGGCGTCGGGCAGCGTCGACCCGGCGGCGCCGACCGTGCATACCGAGGGCCATGACGGAAAACAGGCGACCGTGCTCGGGACCGCGGTCACGGCACCACTGGACGGTGATCCAGACGGCGATCCAGACGGTGATCCAGACGGCGATCAGGACGCGAGCCGGGCAACGGCCGGCGACGCCGGCTCCAGCAACATCGACACCTCCGTCACCTCGGGCGGCAAGACACACTTTCAAACAGTTTCCGACGGCGATGTGCGCGAAGGTTTCTTTGTGTCGCCCAAAGCCCAGACGGAGCACCCGGCGCTGCGCGCCGTTTCGATCGCCGCGCTCTCACTGTTGCTGATCGCCGGCGCCGTGTTCTTGTTCCTGTCCACACGTGGACCGACGGCGGAGGAATTGCTCGCCAAGATCGACACCCCGGATCAATCCGCCCAGTCGTTTCAAGTTCAAAATGAAATGGAACGATTCCTGAAACTGTTTCCCGATCATCCCAGGGCCGACGAGATCCGACAGCGGGAGCAGATCTATCGTGTCGAGGCGGCGGTGCGGCGTTTGAAGTTGAAGGCCAAGTTGCGAACCAGCGAAGGGCCGTTGCATGAGGCAACGTTTCTGCAAGCAATGGAATTGCGGCAGAACGATCCGCGCGCCGCGGTCGAAAAACTGCGTCAATGGATCGCCGTGTTTGCCAACGAGTCGGCCGACCAAGACGGCGAGGGGTCGCGTCTGGTCGAGTTGGCCACATTCGAAATCGACCGGCTGACCCAGGCTCAGACCGAAACCGACGGCTCACCGGGAGACCCCAAGTTGAGCGAACTGATGCGGCGGATCGACAACGCCGAACAATTGCCCGACCAGAAACGCAGGACGTTACTCGAAGGCATCGTCACACTCTACGAAGGCCAACCCTGGGCGGCGCCGGCCCGCGAGCGTGCCAAACGTCTACTGCACGGCCCCTCGCAATCCGGCGGCCCTGGTGTGACTGGCTCCGGTGCTGCTGGCTCCGGTGTGACAGAACAGCCCGGCCGGGACGGCGGCGACCCAGCGGAGTGAATCGCCCTCCAATCAAGACCGGAACCAGCCCACGGATAGCAGCGCGAACCCACGGATGACTCGCAGCCTGGGATCCGTGGGTTCGCGCTGCTATCCGTGGGGGCATCGGTTGCAGTGTGTGCGATGCGTTTCGGCGGACGTCCCTGCCTGGGCAATCGGAACGGTGCCAACGTCCCACTCACTCCTGGTCCAGCGACAGCTTCCCGGCGCGTCCGGCGGCCCAGTTCTTCAGCCCTTCCAATCGCTGTTTGCCGCGGGCGTAATAGGTTTCGTCCAGCGAATCCAAATGTTCCGCCGCGCTCCGTCGATACGCTTCCTCGCCGGCCTCGCTGGCGCGGATCTGAAACAACACCATCACGGAATCAGAAACGGCCGAGGCGATTTCCTGATGCCCGGCGATCGTCGGATGGATATGGTCGGCGAACCGTTGTGGATCCTCGATCCCATCAGGAAGCGGTCTCAACTGCGAGTCGGTTTGATCAAACAATTGATCGCATCGGATCGGTTTCAATCGATGCCGCTGGGCGAGCTGCAAAAGGGTTTCGATGATCGGCGTGCTCGCGCGCAAGGGGCACACGTCGTGATCGCGCGCCGCGTAAAGATGGAACCTCGCTTGATTTGCTCGGCCGTTTTCCCAGTGCAACCTTCCGGCCAGATAGTGTGCTCCGGCATGCTCGGCATCAACTTTCAAACACGCGTCGCAGGCTGCGATGCGTTGGTCGAACGCGATCGAGGGATCTTGAGCGACCGATAAGTGGCGTCGGAATTCCGCCAGTGACGCGTCGTCCAATTCCGCCGGCAGCACTTTAAACGGCGGCGTCTTGACCACATCGCTGGTCGGCACACACAACAGCAACGGAACCTCGGCGGCGGCGCACATGCCGATCATGCGTTCTAGCGTGACGCGAAAATGCTCCACCACGCCGCGTCGCCATTGGTCGTCACGGACATAACGTTCCATGCCGTCGACATAGTCCAGTCGGGTTTGCAGCGCCGGCGACAAATTCTGACGCGGGGACGCCGGGGGCTGCAAACGCCGACGCAGCGATTGGACCAGGTAAGACGATTGGGCCAGTCGCTGTAGCGGACTCCGTTGCCATGCGATCGTGTTGTAGCTGCGTTCTTCCAGAAACTCGTTGTGGCCGGTGTACAGCACGATCGCGTCGGGCGAGTGCGCCAGGATTTCGTCCAAGATGATCGCGACGCGGTAACTGGCGTAGGAAACGCCACCACAATTGACGACTTCGTAGACGTGGGACGGATCCTGTGCCTGTAGCCGCAACTCCATCCATTTGGCAAACGCGGTTTCGGTTTCGTAAGGCCGGCCCTGGACGGTCGACCCGCCGAGCACGAAGATACGTCGCACGTTGGCGGCTTTTGCTGCGGCAAACGAGGCAGGACGAAAGAAGTTCCATCGTGATTCGGGAATCATCCAACGCGACGAGTCGTCCGATTGGACGAACAGCGATGACTGCCCCGATGTTTCAAACACGGGATCGCGGGCCAGGTCGGACACGTCGACACGCCGGGTGCTGCGAAGGTAAAGTTCCGCCGCAACCAACGGCAACATTGCCAACGCGATGCAGATCAACCGGAATGCCCACACGCGCCGCGTCGATAGTTGCGGTGACGTGGACCTTGGGGGCGTTTCGATATTTGATCGGTCCGGCACTTGAAATCAAAACTCCTATCGCAATGAATACGGATCGAATTTACTTGACCGGTTACCGGGGCACGGGAAAAACCACCGTCGGAAAACTGATTTCCGCCCAACTGGCCACCGAGTGCGTCGATTTGGATGACGTGATCGAGCAAGCCGCGGGGAAATCGATCCGCGAGATTTTTGCCGAAGGCGGAGAGGAGCTGTTTCGCAATTGGGAATCACGCTGCCTGGGCCAGGTCGCCGCCGATCAGGCCCGAGGACGCGTGATCTCGCTCGGCGGGGGGGCGATTCTGCGTGATCAGAATCGGCAAGTGATTCGCCAGACCGGGGTTTGCATTTGGTTGACCGCCGGCGCGGACGTGATCGCCGATCGTCTGTCCACCGACCAGACCACCGGCCAGCGCCGCCCCGCGTTGACGGACTTGTCGGCGGTCGAAGAGATTCGTGAATTGCTTGCACGCCGCGAACCGCTGTATCGCCAATCGGCCGATTTTGTTTTGGAGACCGACCAGAAATCCCCCGAGCAATTGGCCGCGGAGGTGGTCGCATGGTTGAGTGAGTGATTGGATGGGGGGCGGAAAGCCTAGCAGCACCCAATGCCAGCACCCAATGCCAGCACGCAGCGTCAGCAAGTGGTTTTCCGCATCTGCTTCGATTGGGCTAGACAGTCGCCGTCCTCTCCGAGGTCGGCGCGGGCCAAAGCGTTGCTTTTCCGATCCGCCGAGTTCGGAGAACACGGCGACTCACGCTTCCCGCTGGCATGAACCTTTGGTTTCGATTGGCACAATCGAGCCCCTTCGGTCGTTTCATCACCATCGGCCGAAAACCGGTCTTTTGCCCAGATCGCCAAACTCGGTACCCTTTCCTAAAACCCTTCGTGGCGGCGGCGCGCTGTTCGATCGCCCGCCGTCTTGCGTTCCGATATTTTTTGACGTTTGAATTGAAAGGATACTCCCGTGTTGATCGCCGCTTCTACTGAATGCTTCCCCGGTCTCGAATTACTCGGCGCGATCGAACTGGCTTCCGACTTGGAATTCACCGCCGTCGAGATCGCGATTCACGAGTCCGGGAACGTCAAACCGAGCGAACTGCTGGAGGATATGGATCGCTCCATTCAATTGCTCCGCCACACGCACCGGCTGGACATTTCCGGCTACAGCGTGCAATTGGCCTCCACCGGCGCCGACCATTACCAGGAATTCGCCAAGCTCTGTTGGCTGGCCAAGACCACCAAGGTGGTCACCATCACGGTCCCCTCGGCCGAGCAGGGCACCCCGTTCAATGAGGAGGTGGAACACCTGCAAAAACTGGTCGAGATCGGCGAAGCGGAAGGCGTTCGAGTCAGCGTGAAGAGCCAGTTGGGGTGCTTGAGCGAGGATCCTGATACCTTGATGGTGCTGTGCAACAACGTCGATGGGCTGGGGATCACGCTGGACCCGAGCGTCTACATCACCGGTTCGGCCAAGGGAAAGAGCCTGGACAACATCCTAAAGTTCGTCTGCAACGTGCACCTTCGCGACACCCGTCCGGATGCATTTCAGGTCAGCGTCGGTCAGGGCGAAGTCGATTACGGAAAACTGATCACCCAGTTGGAACGCGAGAAGTACGATCGCGCGTTGACCGTCAACATGACGCCGATGGAAGGCTTGGATCACCGAGTCGAATTGCGAAAGCTGCGGCGATTGCTCGAGACTCTTGTGTAGAAAACCTGGGATAGAGCTTTTGCCGTGTCCGCCGACGACAGTTCAGCCGAAAAGCGAGGGGGGGCGGAATCCGTTGACGCTTTCGACTCCATCGAAGCCTTCGGTGCGGCGGTCGGGCACGTGCTCGGCGGCTCGGCCCCACCACGGCTGCAAGGCCCACTGATTCCCGTCACGGGCCGGTGTTTCGCGCCCGCACTCAGCCCCCGGCTGTCCTACGGTCGGCACCGCGGCCCGGCCCGCTTGGACTCCCGTCGGGCGGCCGTCGCGATCGTCGTTTACCCCCATCGGCCGACCGGGCGGTTGTGCTTGACGCTGACGCGCCGCCCCAAGGCACTGTCGCATCACGGCGGACAGATCTGTTTGCCGGGCGGTCAGATCGAACCCGGCGAGTCGCCGCTTGAGGCCGCCTTGCGGGAATACCGGGAAGAGCTGGGGGTGTCGCCCCAGGTGATTCAAGTCGTCGGGCGCTTGAAACCGATCTACGTGTTCGCCAGCGACAATCTGGTCGAGACACTCGTTTTGACCGCCGGAGGCCCGATCGGCGATTGGAATCCCGATCCGGTGGAGGTCGACGAGGTGATTGAGATGCCCCTGGAGAGTGTGGTGCAACTCGGGGGCGGCGCGGTGGCTTCGTCCTGCCCGCCCTGCAAGATCATCACGGAAAAACGGGACCGCATCGGTAAGAAACAGGGGACCGGCGAGGTATTCCAGTACAGATTTGGACACCCGGCGATCGAGTTTAGCGATTTCCTGGGGCGTCGACGTGTCGTCTGGGGCGCGACCGCCATGCTTCTCGGAGAGCTTGCCGACGCGGTTTGCCTTGCCATCGACGACCGCGCGGGGTGAAATTCTCGCTCCGGCTAACTTGGCCGACCACCGGCAGCGTCCTACAATTCGCACTCGAGTATCGGCGTGCTGTCGCCGGCCTCCACTTTTCCCTGTCGTTTTCTTGAGGACCAGAACCATGGCTTCAGATGCCGTGAAAGAATTTACTGATGACAACTTTGACGCCGAAGTCCTGCAAGCCGATGGCGCGGTGCTCGTCGATTTTTGGGCACCTTGGTGCGGCCCCTGCCGTGCGATCGCTCCGATGATCGATCAATTGGCCGAGGAGAACAGCAACGCCAAGATCGGCAAACTGAACATCGACGACGCGCCTAGCGTCGCCCAGAAGTTCGGGATCACCGGTATTCCGACGTTGCTGTTGTTCAAAAACGGCGAAGTCGAGCACAGCTTCCGCGGTGGCAACACCACCAAAGCCGCCCTCCAGGAAGCGATCGACGCGTCGGTCTAAAGCGAAATGCTTCAATACCTCCGCCTGCTCGAAGACATCCTGGAATCCGGCTCCGATCGCGGCGACCGGACCGGCGTCGGCACACGAAGCCTGTTCGGCCGTCAGCTGCGATTCGATTTGTCCGACGGATTCCCGTTGCTGACGACCAAGAAACTGCACATCCGTTCGATCATCATCGAGCTGCTTTGGTTTCTGCGCGGTGACACCAACATCGCCTGGTTGAATCAGAACGGGGTCAGGATCTGGGACGAGTGGGCCGACGAGAATGGCGACTTGGGCCCGGTTTATGGGCACCAATGGCGTTCCTGGCCGACCCCCGATGGGGAGACGATCGACCAGATCGCCTGGGTCGAAAACGAAATCCGCACCAACCCGCTTTCGCGCCGGCTGATCGTGTCGGCCTGGAACGTCAGCGAGGTCGGTGCGATGGCGTTGCCGCCCTGTCACACGCTGTTTCAGTTCTATGTCAGCGACGAACGGCTTTCGTGCCAGCTGTATCAACGCAGCGCCGATGTCTTTCTGGGGGTGCCCTTCAACATCGCCAGCTATGCACTGTTGACGATGATGATGGCCAACGTCACGGGGCTCAAGCCGGGCACGTTCGTGCACACCTTCGGCGACGTGCACTTGTACCAGAATCATTTCGAGCAAGCCCGGGAGCAACTGACGCGGGAACCGAAGCCGTTGCCGGAGTTGTTGATCCGCCGTACGCCCGAGTCGATCGATCAATTCGTCTACGACGACTTCGAAGTCGTCCGTTACGAGCCCCACCCGCACATCAAGGCCCCCGTTGCGGTCTGACAGTCGGCATCCTTTCCGAGGTCGGCGCGGGCTAAAGCCTCGCTGTTTCGAGCACGCCGAGTATCGGAGAACACGGCGACACTCCGAATCGCATCGTCAACCGATAAAGTGCCCCCTTTGCGCGAACCACCCATCAGGACGGACATCGAATTGGAGCGCAGCGCTAGTTCCCCTCCCGTCACCGCCGTCGTCGCGATGACCCCTAGCGGGGTGATCGGATTGGACGGCACCATGCCGTGGCGGCTCCGCGAGGACCTGCAGCGGTTCAAGAAGATGACCATGGGGGGCGTGCTGGTGATGGGCCGCAAGACCTTTGATTCGATCGGGCGTGCGCTTCCCGGGCGGCGGACGATCGTCGTCTCGCGGCAACGGGGACTCGACTACGAAGGCGTTGAATTGGCGCCGTCACCCGAAGCGGCTCTGCAGCAGGGCGGTGACGCAGCGATCTACGTGGTCGGCGGGGCGGAAATCTACCGTCAACTGATCGATCGTTGCGACCAGGTCTACTTAACACGCGTCCTTTCCGGGGTCCGCGGCGACACCCGACTGGAGCTGGATCTGTCGGATTTCCACACCGTGGAGCAGTTTCGCGTGCCTGCGGGGCCCCGCGATGTGGTCCCGACGGAGTTTTTTCGGCTGGTCCGGAAACGGGGAAACGAAAATTCCTGAAAAGGCGAGAAAGTGGCCATTGAGCAAAAAGGGGACCATTCGCTATAGTCCGGGATTCTTGGCCAGCACTTTTTCTGACTTTCTGTGGTCGCGGTCCCTTTGCGGGGCGCCTCCCACCGCAGATGTGCTGTGTCTTCATAGTTTTAGCACGATGATTTTGCAGGAGCATCGCCATGCCCCGTTTGTTGGGCGTCGACATCCCGAACGACAAACAGATCCAGTATTCGTTGACCTATCTCTACGGCGTCGGCCTTCACACGGCCCGCGAAGCGTGCGAGAAGCTGGGCGTGGAACCGACGCGCCCCGCCAGCGATCTCGGGGAAGACGAACTGGGTCAAATCGCAGCACTGCTGGAACGTGATTACACGGTCGAAGGACCGCTGCGTCGTCAAACGACCCAGAACATCAGCCGGCTGCGTGAGATCAAGTCGTACCGCGGCATGCGTCACCGCATGGGATTGCCGGTTCGTGGACAGCGGACCAAGACGAATTCCCGCACCCGAAAAGGCCCCAAGAAGACCGTCGCCGGAAAGAAGGGCGTCAAGGATCTTCGCTAATCGCGCGGACGGACTCGGCCGCGGCATGATCGTGGGCCGGCTTCTCCGATGCGTTTCCCAAGACAGATTTTCGTTCGGTCCGAGACAGCTTCGGCGCCCGCCGCGCCGCTGCCCTTCGGCCCCAGTTCAACCATCAACCGTTTGTAGTTTTTAGGACTTTGCAGTGGCAAAGAGCAACAAGAAAAAGCGAGTACGGCGTAACGTGACCAACGGCATCGCCCATGTTCACGCGACGTTCAACAACACGACGGTGACGATCACCGACGTCAAAGGCGACACGCTGTGCTGGGCCAGTGCCGGAACCAGCGGGTTCAAAGGCAGCCGCAAAAGCACCCCCTTTGCCGGTCAGTGCGCCGCCCAACAAGCCGCCGAAAAAGCGGCCAAGTTCGGCATGCGGGACGTCGAAGTGCGTGTCAAAGGCCCCGGATCGGGACGTGAAAGTGCCATCACCGCGCTGCAAGCAGCCGGATTGAAGGTCAAGCTGATCGAAGACGTCACGCCGATTCCGCACAACGGATGTCGGCCGCGGAAAAAGCGTCGCGTCTAGTCGACCGCTTTCACGTCTACTCCTTTACACCCGCATTTGCACTCCCAAGCGACAGGATCACAACCATGCATATCCGTTGGCGTGGAATGGAACTTCCCAGCAACCTGGAAGTTGACCGCGATTCCCTATCCCAAACGTACGGCAAGTTCATCGCCGAGCCCTTCGAACGCGGTTTCGGAACCAGCGTCGGAAACAGCCTGCGACGCGTCCTGCTGAGCAGCCTGATGGGCAGCGCCGTCACGCAGATCAAGATTCGTGGCGCCCAGCATGAGTTCACCAACATCCCCGGCGTGCTGGAAGATGTGACCGAAATCGTCCTGAACGTCAAAAGCTTGGTCGTCCGCAACCACAGCGAAGCGACGCGGGTGATCACCGTCGAAAGCGACAAAGCGGGTGAGCTTCGTGCCGGTGACATCCAGACCGATTCGGATGTCGAAATCATCAACAAAGACCTCGTGTTGGCCACGCTGACCGAAGACACACCGTTCATGATGGAAATGGTGGTCGAAAACGGACGCGGTTACGTCCCCGCCACCGAGCACAGCAGCGCCGACCACGAAATCGGCATCATCCCCGTCGATGCGGTCTACAGCCCGATCACCCGGGTCCGCTACGAAGTCGAAGAAACCCGCGTCGGCCAAAAAACCAACTACGACAAACTGAACCTGGAAATCTGGACCGACGGAAGCGTCAATCCGGAACTGGCACTGGTCGAATCGGCCAAGATCCTTCGCAAACACCTCAACCCGTTCGTCCAATACCGCGAACTCGGTCCCAGCATCTTCTCGGCCGCCCGCGGCGGAGCGGGTTCGCCCGAGGCACAGCTTGAAGCCAAGCTGAACATGACGCTGGCCGACCTGCGTTTGTCGGTGCGTGCGAACAACTGCCTGGAAAGTGAAAACATTCAAACGGTTCGCGATCTCGTTCAACGCAACGAGGACCAACTGTTGGAAGTCCGGAACTTCGGTGACACCACGCTGAACGAAGTCCGTGAAAAACTGGCTCAATACGGATTGCACCTCGGCATGCGAGTGCCCGCGCAACCGATGTTCTAGCGGACGCAAACACTGCGTTGCCGCCGGAATCCCACTTTGCAAACACAACCATCCAACCCTATCCGAAAACGTCATGCGACACCGACGACGTGGCCGCACGCTGGGACGTAGTCCCAGCCACCGAAAGGCCCTGCTGAAAAACCTTGCCAGCGCTCTGTTCTTGACCGAGCGTGACGCCGAACTCGATGAAAACGCACCCAAGGTTGCCGGACGAATCACCACCACCTTGCCCAAAGCCAAGGAAGTGCGGTCGCTGGTCGAAAAGTGCATCACCATCGCCAAAAAATCATTGCCGCACGCCGAAGAAGCCGCCAAGTACGCTTGCTCGGCCGACCGCGGCAGCGACGAGTATCGCAAGTGGCGGAAGAGCGAAGACTGGCAAAAGTGGGCCGCGGCCCGTGCCCCGGTCGTCGCCGCTCAGCGACGCGTCGTGCAATTGATCGGTGACAAGCAAGCCACCGCCATCCTGTTCGACACGATCGCCGAACGTTACGTCGATCGCGACGGCGGTTACACCCGCGTCGTGCGTCTGGCGATCCCGCGACTCGGTGACGCCGGCACGCGAGCGATCCTGGAACTGGTCGGCAAGAATGACCGCGTCTCGCGCAAAGCCGAACGACCTTCGTTCGCCGACGATTCCGACAGCGGCGACAGCCAAGCCGAAACGCCGCAAGAGCAAGAGCCCGTCGCAGCCGCCGCCGATTCGGAAGAAGAAAAGGCCTAGCGACACCAGGTACGATGGCCCTTCCGGGCCGTCGTCGGTGCCTGGTTTTCAGGTAGTGGACGAGGCGACGAGTCCATTCGGGCTGCGAACTGCGAGGACTCCTCGCGCCGTCCACGGATCCGCCTTGGACGGAGATGCGAATCGCACGCCCTCAGGAGTGAGGGATAAAACAGCAAAGCGACCTTCACCCACACGCCGCCGCGTCGACAAACCAACGCGTCGGTCGGATGCGTTGGGAAGGATAACGTGCCGGGTCTTCCGCTCCAAACAAGACCTGCTTCAAGGCGTCTTGCTTCGCTTCTCCGGTGATGATGAACCAGGTGTTGCGTGCCGACTCGATCGCCGGATAAGTCATCGTGTAGCGGAAGGCGTCGAATTTCGGCACCCAGTTTTCGATGAACCATCGTTTCTGCTCGCCCAGCCCCAGCGTGTCGGGAAACAGTGAAGCGGTGTGGGCATCGTCGCCCATGCCCAACAGGACCAGATCCCAGTCGGGCACGGGGCCGTGGAAATGCTGGCGGAGCGTTTGCTCGTACTGCTCGGCGGCCTTGGCTGGCGATTCCACATCCACCGGCACGGCGTGGATATTTTGCGGCGGAATGTCGACCTTGCTCAGCAGTGCGGTGTGGACCATGCGGAAATTGCTGTCGTCGTGGTCGTGTGGCACGTTGCGTTCGTCGCCCCAAAACCAATGGATCCGATCCCACGGCAGCTCGCGTTGGCTGAGCATTTCGTAGACCCGACGCGGCGTGGAGCCTCCCGACAGGGAGACGCGGAAGACGCCGTTTTTTGCGACCGTCTGTTCGGCGAGTTGACAAAACGAATCGGTCACGGCCTGTTGCAGCAACGCGGTATCGGCGAAGGGTTCAAAGGGGTATTGCATCAGAGAGCGATGGGGCTGTGAGACGGGAATGACGAATCGCGAACAGGTCAAGCCGACCGTAGGGCGAGCGTTTTGTCAACGTCTACTATTGCCGGACGCGGAACTCACCAACAGTTTCGGCCGTCGCGGGTCGCTCGCCCACCAGCTTGTTGATTCAGGCCGCGACGTGTCCCGCTGAACATGCATGCCATCCCGGTGGTGCGCGACGTGTAGAATGGGGCGTCGTCTTTCCCCGACACCGATTCCCCGATTCCATCTACCCGGAGCCTCCAATGATCCATCGAATTGTTTTGGCGTTCGTCAGTGCAGCCGCTGTTCTGCTTGTCGCCCCACGGGCCGACGCAGAAGTCTCCGTCACAATTTCGAAAATGCACCTTTGCTGTGGGGCGTGTGTCAAAGGCGTCGAAGGGGCGTTAGAGAAAGTGGAAGGTGCGTCGGTCAAGGCCGATCAAAAGAGTGGAACGGCGGTGTTGACCGCCGAAGACGCAAAGACCGCGCGTCGGGCACTCGGTGCAATCGCTCGGGCCGGATTTCATGGCGACACCGACCACGCCAAATTGAAAATCAAAGACAACAGTGGCGTCAAGCAAGGCACCACCAAACGTCTGGAACTGGTCGGAATCCACAACTGCTGCGCGGGCTGCAACAAAGCGATCAAAGCGGCGATCGCGTCGGTCGAAGGCGTCCAGGCCGATACCGCCAAAGCGAAACGCAAGACGCTGGTCGTCGAAGGCGAATTCGATGGTCTGGCCCTCGTCCAGGCACTCAACAAGGCCGGTTTTCACGTGCGAGCCAAAGGAGCCGCTCAGGAGGCAGCTGCGAAGCGAAAGCAGAAGGCCGACGGCGACAACACCGACCAGTAATCGACACGGCGCGGGTGACCGATGACGCGTTGCTTCACGATCACGACTGCCAGACAGTCGGTGTGCTGCTTGCTGTTGGTTCTGGCGTTTTCGCCAGGATGCAATCGCGATACACCCGACCCGGAGGTCGACGGTCCGAATCCCGGCGCAGCGGTTTCTGAGGCAACCCTGGACGAAGCGCGGGGGCAGATCGCGGCGGGACACTTCGATGCCGCGCGAGCGGTGATCGCGCGCTACCTGCAGGACCACCCCGACGATCCCGAAGGCTTGGAAATGGCCGGCGACGGCGCGGTCCAAGCCGACGACCCCATCGCTGCGACCAAGTTTTATCAAGCCGCGGTCGCAGCCGCGGAAGTACCATCCAAGCAGTTGTGGCTGAAATGGGCGGGCGCGACGGTCAGCGATCAGCGTCCGTTCGAAACCATCGCGGTCT
Organism: Stieleria maiorica; assembly: GCF_008035925.1. Taxonomy (NCBI): domain Bacteria; kingdom Pseudomonadati; phylum Planctomycetota; class Planctomycetia; order Pirellulales; family Pirellulaceae; genus Stieleria; species Stieleria maiorica. The sequence goes on along the minus strand of NZ_CP036264.1, from coordinate 6,675,484 downwards.
TGCGCGACGCCGTCCAGGTTTACCCCGACGTCTTGGAGATCCGGCAAAACCTGGCCAGTCTGCTCGCCCGCGTCGGCTTGCAACACCAAGCGGCCGAGCACCTTCGATGGCTGGTCCAACACAAGCATAGAAGCCAGAACGTCTTATTGATCTTGGCCGATCTGAATCGACCGCAAACGTTTGCGCCGACCTGCGAGTCGGCACTCCGCCGTCATCCAGATGACCTGCGGCCAAGGTTTTCGTTAGCCCAGCTCGACGCCGCACAGTCCAAGTGGAATGAGGTCGAACAAGCACTCGCGGCGGTCGTCGCCAGGCACCGCGATTTCGTGCCCGCCCTGGCGTTGTACGGCCGCGCGTTGGTCGAACTCGACAGAACCGAAGCGGTCCGGCAATGGAGTCAATCGCTGCCGCCGCAGATCGAAGGCGATCCTCAGTACTGGTTGGCGGCAGGAATCTGGGCGTCCCGCCAGGAGGCGACGGAGCAGGCTGCCCGCGCGTATTGGGCGGCCGTGCGACTGGATGAGAATGATCCCGAATCGCTCCAGGGGCTATCGGCGTCGCTGGCCAAACTGGGACGAACCGAGCAGGCCCGGGTTGCGGCCGACCGCGCTGAAAACCTTGCCATGCTGCGGAGCCACACCACCACGCTGGCCACTTGGGATTATGACTCGCAAACCGCGGTCGTCGATCTCGCTCGCACGCTCTACGATCTGGGGCGACTGTGGGAGGCGACGAGCTGGTTGATGGCCGGGGCATCGATGCAACAGCACCCCGATCCTCGCTGGGAGCAAACGCTGCGCAAGATTCGCGCGGAACTGAAGGGATCCACGCCATGGCAGCTGCCCGATTCGTTGGTTTCCACCAAGATAGACTTGTCGTCATATCCGGAGGTTGCCTGGCGACAATCTTCCGACGATGTTTCCCCGTCGTTAGCGGAACCTGCTGATCCCGAACGCTCGCTTGTTGGACCGGCCGTTTCGCGGGAACGGGCAGTTCCTGGCCTCCGAGACGGCTTCGGTGTGGCCGCTCCATTTCGTGACGAAGCCGCCACGCGGTCGCTGAAACACGTTTGTGCGATCGACAAACCCGACGATCAGGAAGCGGGGCTGATGATTTATCAATCGGGCGCAGGCGGCGCAGGCGTGATCGATTTTGATTTGGACGGCTGGCCCGATCTTTACCTGACGGTGATGGACGGAACGCCCGATCGCCAAGACTCGCGGCCCAATCGCCTGCATCGAAACCTTGCGGGCGAATTCTCCGATGTCACCGCCGCTGCGTCGCTGATCGATCGCGGGTTCGCTCAAGGCATCTCGGTGGGAGACTACGACGCCGACGGATGGCCGGACGTCTATGTCGCCAACATTGGACCGAACCAGTTGTACCGAAACAACGGCGACGGGACGTTTCAGGAGGTCACCGAAAGATGCGGGCTGGGTCGAAAAGAACCGGGCGGAAGCGGCTGGACGACATCGGTCGCGATCGCCGACCTGAACGGTGATGGCCAGGCAGACATTTACGAAGTCGGTTACTGCCGAGGCGAGCAGCCGTTGACCCTGGAATGCATCGATCCGTCGGTCGATCAGCCCCGGTCCTGCAATCCCATCGCCTTCGATGCCGAACCGGATCGAATCTGGGCCGGCAACGGTGATGGCACCTTTCACGACGCAACCGATTGGCTGGGACCGCACGAACCGGGACGGGGATTTGCATTGGTGGTCGGTGACCTGGACGGCCGCCGCGGCTTGGAAACCTACGTGGCCAACGACATGACCGCCAATCACTTTTGGGCGAAACGGGACGGCACGAACGCATTCGGTCTTTCCGAACAGGCCGGCGTGAGAGGTCTGGCGTTCAACCGCCGATCCGCCGCCCAGGCTTCCATGGGCATCGCCGCAGCCGATGCGGACCGGGACGGCGACATCGATTTCTTGCTGACACATTTTGTCGATGATCACAATACCTACTATCGCCAGGACAGCCCGGGAGTCTGGTCGGATGAGTCCCAGGTTGCAGGTTTTGCCGAATCATCGCAACCCATGCTCGCCTATGGCACCCAGTGGATCGACGTTGACAACGACGGCTCGCTGGAAGTCTTCATCGCCAACGGTGACATCGACGATTTTCGATCCCAAGGTCGAGCGTTTCGCCAAAGGGCACAATTGCTGAAACAGGTCACGCGCGGACGCTGGCAGGTGACAGCGGCGGATCAACGCGGCGGTTACTTTGGTGAACACAAACTTGCCCGCGCCGTTGCAACCTTGGACGCCAACCGAGACGGTCGCTGTGACTTGATCGTCACCCATCTGTTTGATCCCGTTGCGTTGCTGATCAATCAAACGGCGACCAGCGGAAAACAAACACGTTTTTTCCTGCGGGCCAGATCCACCCATCGCGATGCGATCGGCACGCGGGTCCGATTCACGACCGACACCGGGACGCTTGAACAGTCACTTTTGACCGGAAACGGATTCCAATGCGTCAACGAAGCCTGCGTCGCGTTCGGCACCTGCGACGCCGAAACGCTCCGCAATGTCCAAGTGACTTGGCCCGATGGGATCGACGAATCGCTCGGCAAACTGGACAGCGGCGCTGATTATTTGGTCACGCAAGGAGCGGGCGTTTGGCGGCTCGGCAGCTGATGTGATCGCCCCTCTTCGCAGACGTGACGCATTTTATTATCAACGCGACGCATTTTATGATTGCGTCACCACTCACGGTCGCCCTAACTTTTGATGCAGCCGATGCTTCCATTGGAGCGGTTTTACGGCTCAGTCTTTCTCTATCATTTTAGGTGTTCATGTGACCAACCCTATTGCAAAGCGAAGAGGCGGCTTCACCCTCGTCGAGCTGCTTGTCGTCATCGCCATCATCGGCATTCTGGTCGGTCTGCTGCTGCCGGCCGTCCAAGCGGCGCGCGAAGCGGCACGACGGATGAGTTGCAGCAATAACTTCAAGCAACTCGGCATCGGCATCCACAACTACCACGCGGCCTACAAGCAACTGCCGACTCACGGTGCGGGAACGTTGCCGGGCACCCCGGAGCCTTGGTTCCGAAGCTCGAATGTGTCCAACCGAATGCGATTGAGCATGCTGGTTCCGATCTTGCCGTTCATCGAGCAGCAGGCGTTGTGGGACGACATCAGCAACCCGAACGCGGAGCGCACCGACGGGAACACGAGTGCGGCGGTGGGAACACCGGCCAATCCCTGGCCGCCGATGGGGCCGACACCGCAGGTGATTCAGTACATCCCGTGGACGACCGAAGTTCCGACGTACCGCTGCCCCAGCGATCCCGGCGTCGGTCTGCCGGCATTGGGGCGAACCAATTACGCCGCCTGTCTCGGTGACTCCTCATGGCTGCTTCACTTAGCCAATCGCAACAACAACCGAACTCAGATCACGACGGGTCGAAGCCGTCAATCCAACGCGGCACACCGCGGCTTTTTCAAACCGCTGCAAGAAGCAAAATTCCGCGACGTTTTGGACGGACTGTCCAACACGATTGCGATGGGAGAAATCATCACCTATTTACAAGACAACGATAACCGCGGCCAAGTGACCGAATCGTCGCGAAACCAAAGCGCCCCCGGTGTCTCGTTGGCGAATCTTCGTGACAACCCATCGATCTGTTCGCCGTTGATCGATCCGGATCGCCCCAGATTTTGGGACCCGCAATACTTCATGACGTCTCGAGCCCTGTTTGCCCGCGGGTTCCGCTGGGCCGACCAAGGCCCGTTTTTCACCGGTTGCCTGACCATCTTGTCGCCCAACCGCGAGCTCTGTGGACCGTACAACACACTGGGCACGACCCTGATCGCGACCATGTCCAGTCGCCACCAAGGCGGCGCCCACGTGTTGATGGGCGACGGGGCGGTCAAGTTCATCACCGACTCGATCGACGCAGGTGATTCAACCGCCGGCAGCGTTTGGCTGAACGGGACCGGCGGACAACTGCCCGGTTCGGTCAGCCCCTACGGACTGTGGGGCGCCCTCGGCACGCGTGCGAGCAACGAAACGATCGACGAAGAGATCTAGCTGTCGACCGCCGCTCAATTTTTGTACTTGACGATGTGTTCAGAGTGTCGCCGTGTTCTCCGAACCGGGCGTGCGGGAAAAAGCGGAGCTTTGTCCTGAACCGACCTCGGAGAGGACGGCGACGATCCAGCCCAATTGAAAACCAAATTGCGGTAGACGACTCGGGTCCTGAAGCATCCGATCGTCCCGCAATCGTCGATCGATTGCATGATCAATCGATGCCTTCTTCACTCCTAACTCTCACCGGCGGCGTCCGGCTGCCGAGGCCCCCAATGAAATCAATTCTTTCCCACCTCTTGCTCGTGCTCGTTTCAATCACCCTCGTCGTTGGTTGCGATGATTCGGGGCCCAAAACCTCCACCGAGGGCGCCGACGCACAGGCCATCGCCGACTACGAAGCGGCGGTGGCGGCCGCCGAAGGCAACATGGCCGAGAGCGACGACGCCACCGGATCGGAGTGATCTCGCGTCACGACACATCCATCGGTTCGCGCCGCCATCGGTAGCCCATTGACCGGTGCGTGTCAGAATTCACCGATCCGGATCACGCATAGATCGTCTCGAAGTCTTCCGAGGCGAGCACGGCATCAAAGGCGTTGGCATAGAAGCCCGTGCCGTTGACATCCAACGTATCGTGGTTGTCGCCGCCATCCAGATCGGCAGCGTCCGCATCGGATGCGTCGATTCGCAACGTGTCGTTGCCGCTGCGCAGATTGACGACGAGCGAGTCGACATCGATACCGAACAGGCTGACATAGTCGTTGTGCCGTCCGCTATCGATATCCATCTCATCGGCGTCGGTGTAGGAGGCGACGAAGGTGTCCGCCCCGTCACCCATGTCGGCTTCCAGTCGGCCGCCGATGTCAACGTTTCGCATCCACCAGTAGTCGTTGCCGTCGTCGGAGGAATGATCGAGGAGCCTCATGTTGCGGAGCACATCGACATCCAACATCGTGATCCGGTCGTTGCCGGCACCGGTCTCGATCCGTAAATCGCTGTGCGAATGATGCTGCATGTTGACATCGCGGACGACGACGTAGTCATCTCCGTTGCCGAGTTTGATGGTCAGGTCGTCCAAGGTCCGCCACGAGCCCGAGATGAACTGCTTGGTCGGAATGTTAAGCGCGGAGTTGCCTTCGATCGTGGTCGCTGCACCACCATGATTCAACCCGGTGATTCGAAGCGTGTCGTTGATCTGTCGGACTTCGACGCCGTTGGCGGCACCGTCGCCGGTCAGTTCGACATCGATCCGGCTGCCGGAAATATCGACGTCGACCGAGATGTCCCCGGCCATCATCTTTCGCGTTTCCAGATTCTGCAGTCCCAGTCGTCGTTGCTTGTGCGATTGTTTTTTGGAGCGAGCCATCGAAGTGTTTCCCGTATCGGAGTGTTCGCCGAGAATGAAGCGTTCGCGTCGATCGGAACACCCGATCACGCCGCTCGACAGGGAACCAAGCGGGGTTGAAACAGAGATGTTTCAGAGAATTGGGACATTCGAGTTGAAGCGGGAATGTCGCGGACCGCCGGCCGATTGATTAAGCCGCCATCAGCGGGCCGCCATGGTACGACATCCTTTCGAGGTCGTCGCGGGGAGTCGATCGGACGACGGCCCGGAAGGGCCATCGTACTCGCAATACCGGGCGTCCAAGCTAAACGGGCCTTAGCCCAATGCTCGCTCGAACAACGCCAGCATCCGTCCCCAGGCCTTTTCCGCTTGTTCCGGGTTGTGCACGCGGGTATCCGGAGGGCACCAGCCATGCCCGGCCGGGTACACCTCGATCTCGGCGGCCAGGTCGGCTTCGGCAAAGGACTTCCTCAACACGTCTTTGGCATCGGGGTCGCGTTGGTCGTCGTTCTCGGCGATCGCGATCAAGAACTGTGCTTTCATATTTGGGATCAACAGGTGCGGGCTGTCCGGTTGGTCGGTGACCAACCCGCCGCCGTGAAAGGTCCCGCCGGCGCCGACGCGCTCGGGCACCGCCGCCGCGGTCCGCATCACGATCGGTCCGCCCATGCAATACCCGGTCGTTCCGATCTTCTTGTTCGTGTCGACTTGGCGCTGTGCGTCCAACCAAGCGATGAACGCTTTGGCATCGGTCGTGTGCGTCGCCGCGCTTAAGGTCTGTGCGAGCGGCCGGACGTCGGAAATCGAAGTGCTCGCTCCCTGGGCCGCCGTGGGCGCTTTCATCGTCCGGTAGAACGGGTTGACGACCAACACGCTGTAACCGGATTCGGCCAACCGGTCGCCCATTTGCCGGAACGCCGGACGCAGCCCAAAGATGTCGGGCCACACCAGGACCGCCGCGTGCGCGCCGGTTGTCGGAGTGACGAAGTAGGCGTCGCACTCGCCGTCGGGTGTCGTGATCGTGACATCGCTGCCGCTGACCTCCGCGGCATCGGCCGCACGGGGCAGCATCATCGCCGCACCGACGCCGGCGGCCAGCGTGCCGATGTCGCGGCGAGAATACTTTTTCAGATCTTCTTCAAAGTGATCTTGGTCACACATGTTATTCCCCAGGGTTGGATCGTCTTTTGGTGGTGAGCGGCCGATGCGCAGGGTCGATTCGATCATGCCGAACCGCTCGGACGCCCATTGTAGCCGCAGACGGTGAGTGGCATCGAACTTGCAAAGCCTGCTTCCGACTGACGTTCAATCAGCAAAAAACATGAATACAACGCCACTCTCTGGAGCCCACGATGAATCGACGATGGAATTTCCACCGCCCACGACGGATTTTTGTCCCCCTGCTGACACTCGCCTTCCTCAGCGGACCAGCGCTTGCGGCGGACGATGAAGCACCACAAACCCCAGCCGTTTCAAAAACGGAGTTGCAGCGCCGGGAGATCGTTGACAAGGGGCTGGCGTTTTTGGCCAAGCAAGGCCAGTCCGACGCCGGCACGTTTTCCGATCGCGTCGGACCGGGCGTGACGGCCCTCGCGATCACTTCGGCGCTGCGAAACGGAAGGACCGTCGACGACCCGATGGTCGCCCAGGGATTGAAGGCGCTCCAGGGATACGTCAAACCCGACGGCGGCATCTACGGCAACGGCCGGCTGAAAAACTATGAAACCTGCGTGGCGATGCTGTGCTTTTCCGAGGCCAACAAGTCCGGCAAGTACAACGACACGTTGAAGCGGGCCAAGGATTTCGTCACCGGAATCCAATACGGCGAAGGGCAACGCGATCCCTCGGATCCATGGTACGGCGGAGTCGGCTATGGCGGCCCGGGCCGTCCCGACCTGTCCAACACCGCGTACATGATCGAAGCCCTCCGCGCCGCCGAAACCGCACCGAACGATCCCGCAATTCAACGTGCCTTGACCTTTGTGTCGCGCTGCCAAAACCTGAACAGCAAGTACAACGACACGGACTTTGCGGCCAAAGTTGATGACGGCGGATTCTACTACGAGATCCCGACGACCAAGATCGACCCCAGCACGTCGGAGGAACGTTACACACCCAATGGCGGACTGCGCAGCTATGGATCGATGGGCTACACCGGACTGAAAAGCATGATCTTTGCCGGACTGACGCCCAAGGATCCGCGCGTCAAAGCCGCACTGCAGTGGATCCGAGATCACTATGACGTCGAAAGCAATCCCGGCATGGGATCGGCGGGACTGTATTACTACTACCACACCTTCGCCGCCGCACTCAACGCCGCCGGCATTCAAACCATCAACGACGCTGATGGAACCCAGCACGATTGGAAAGCGGATCTGATCGCCGAACTTGCCGAACGCCAAAACGACGACGGCTCGTGGAGTAACAGCAACCAACGCTGGTTCGAAAACGACAAGAACCTGGCGACCAGTTTTGCCTTGATGGCACTGGCGTACTGCAAGTAGCGGCCGGCGGCGATGCGACCACAGCGAACCTGGACGATTCACCTGACGGCACTGCTCGCGCTGGCGGCATGGACCGCACTCGATCCGATGCTGCCGAGCCTGCTGCGCGCCCGCCGGGCTGCGGATCTGGATGATGCGGCACAGTGGTTTCGTGCCGCCGGATTCGCGTGGCTGGTGATCATCGCCGCCGCCAGCATGATGGCGCTGCTGGTCCGGCGCACCCGTCGCTGGCGTCTGAGTCTGCGTCCCTGTTCGCTGCGCCGACTGCTGGCAATCACGACCGTGATCGCGCTGTGGTGCGGCCTGGCGATCCATCACGAACGGATCGCCTGGCAAGGCAAGCGAATCCGTTTCGCCTGCCGGATCGACGAACTCGAAGCGATCGCCGCACCGTTGCGGAATCGCTGGCCCCAGCGGGACGGGGACTTGCCCGCGACCGGCCCCTTCATGGCCTATCCGTTCGGACAGCCGACCACGCTGGTCCTGTTGCAATCGCCCGCGCTGGCATCCCAACAGGTGTACGTCAGCGCGATCGAGCGGTGCGCCGATGGCGCGATCAAACTGCAATTGACCGGAACCGACGGCGGGGACTGGGCGGAGTGGCATCCGCCGAACAGCCATCCGGCCTCGTTCGTCGGTGGGCTAGCCGACCCACACGAACTCCGCACCGCTGACGCGATCGGCCGCGGCTGGTACCTGGTCCGTTACGACGCCTAGTCCTATTCCAAGACGGTCGGTTGGGCGATTTCGAAACTCGCCTGCCCCTTACCGGCGTGGACGGCCGAAAAGACGCTTAGCGACAGCAGGAAGATGGCCAGCAACAGCACTGAGACGATTTGCTTGAAGTGCATGATTTCGTTTAGTGGGGCACGCGTGGTGGGGGGATCATCCACCGGACAACACTTGCGAGCTCGCCACCGTGGCGAGTTCGGTTGTCCGGGGGGCCGGTCGAGCGTGGCTGGCTGGAGGGTGGGATGACGCCCCTGGCTTGCTGCACTGCAAACACTGTTATTGAGAATGACTCGCAACAGAATAGCGAGTGGTGGGGGGACATGCAAGCGGCCCCAATTCATGCTGCCATCCCGTCCCAATAATCGGCAGCTCGCCAGCACTTCGTGGCGGGGTAGCGGGGCAGGAAGATTTTTTGGGGTAGGAAAATTGGCTCATTCGAATGGACGCCGTGTTTCATCATTTTCTTACCTGCAAAATCTTCTTACCTGTTTTCCGAACGCGGCCAAGACTCGGGAACGCTTGATCGAATGATTTGACATTCGTCCCGTCTTAGCTCAGTGCCAGTTCTGCGCCGATGACCTGCTGGTAGTGGGCCGCCAACGACTGCGCGTCGCGGAACTCCCCTGTGGGGAATTGCTCCACGACCGCACCATCTTTAAGCACCACGATCTGGTCCGCCCAGACGGCGACGCTGGGTTCGTGTGTCACGACCACGACCGTCCGTTGCTGCTGATCGCACAACTCGCGCAGCAGTCGGCAAATCGTCTGCCCCGTCACCGAATCCAAACTTCCCGTCGGCTCGTCGGCAAACACGATTGCCGGGTTCGTGATCAACGAACGTCCGATCGCGACCCTTTGTCGCTCGCCACCGCTGAGTGCATCCGGCCGATGATTCAGACGGTCTTGAATTCCCAATCGTGTTGCCAACGCGTCGATCTCCGCCTCGTCACATTGCTTGATCCCGGCGGCATGAATCGGAAACAACAAATTGTCACGAGCCGTCAACGAAGGGATCAGATTAAAGTCTTGGAACACCAGCCCGATGCGTCGGCGACGAAACCGAGTCAACTGGAGATCACTGAGTGCGGCCAATGATTGCCCCTCGACGCTGATATCGCCGGACGTGGGTTGAGTCAAACCGCTCATCAGATGAAGCAGCGTACTCTTTCCGGAACCGCTGGCCCCCATCACGGCCACGAACGCGCCCGATTGAATCGACAGATTGACGTCGTGCAGTGCGGCAACCGTCCGGTCGCCTTGCTGATAGACCTTGGAAACATTGCGGACGGTGGTGATCGTTGGCGTGGATGGTTCATTCATGATCGATTGGAGGCTCTCGGTGCGTTGGTGATTGGGAAAACCACCGCCGCTTGCACGCCGCATGCCAATCGACCGGTCATCGATGCCGCCCCTGTAGAACCGCGCAGCGTTCCGAACAGATCCCACGCGACAGCTCTCGCCGATTGAGTCCGATGCGTTCAACACAGGACGTGTCGCAGCGAGCGGAGGCGATCGCAACGTCACGACGGCGGAGGAACCGTCGCGCGCGGTCGTTTATCCACCCCGGGTTTCTGCCACGACGAGAGATCCTACTTGGTGCCCAAGTGAATCAGCTTCTTGTTGACGAATTCGAGAATGCCCAAATGGGACAGTTCGCGGCCGTAGCCGCTGTTCTTGATTCCGCCGAACGGCAATTCGGCTTGCGAACGCGTCGGCTGGTTGACAAACACCATGCCGGACTCGATCTGTTCGGCCACCCGACGGCCACGGTCGACGTCGGCGGTGAAAACGCATCCGCCCAGACCGTAAGACGACTGGTTTGCCAACTCGATCGCCGCCGCTTCGTCTTTGACGACGTACACGGTCGCGACCGGGCCGAACAATTCTTGATCAAACGTGGGCATGTCGGGCGTGACGTCGGTCAGCAAGGTCGGATTAAAGTAGGCCCCCTCGCGGTCGGGCCGATCGCCTCCCAACAACACGCTCGCGCCGGCATCGACGGAAGCTCGGACCTGTTCCAACAACTTCACGGCCGCACCCTCGGTTGACAGCGGTGCCAGCGTCGTCGCTTCATCCATCGGGTCCCCCATGTTCAGCGCGGACAACTGTTCCTTGAATCCGGCCAAGAACCGATCGGCGACGGATTCGACGACGATGAAGCGTTTGGAGGCGACACAGGATTGACCGGCGTTAACGATCCGGCCTTTGACGGCCTGCTCGACAACGTGATCCAAGTCGGCGTCTTCGAGCACGATGAAGGGGTCGTTGCCGCCCAGTTCCAACACGCTGCGTTTGAGATTTTTACCGGCCAGTGCCGCCACGGCTGCCCCCGCCGGTTCGCTGCCGGTCAGTGAAACGCCTTGAACGCGCCGGTCGGCGATGATCGTTTCGACGAATTCCGTCGGTATGAACAGGTTGGTGTAGACGCCGTCCGGTAGCCCGCAACGATGGAATAGAGATTCCACCGACCGGGCGCACTGGGGAACATTGCTGGCGTGTTTGATCATCACGGTGTTGCCGGCCATGATGTTCGGCGCGGCAAAGCGGACGACTTGATAAAATGGGAAATTCCACGGCATCACACCCAGCAGGACGCCCAAAGGCTCGTAATGGATGTAGGCGTCGACCCCATCGACCTGCATCGGTTGGTCGGCCAAAAAACGCTCGGCCCCGTTGGCGTAAAACTCTGCGATCATCGCGCAGTATTCGATCTCGTACTGGCTTTCCGCGATCCGCTTGCCCATGTCGGTCGTGATCGTACGGGCGTGTTGGTCCGCCTCGGCCCGCAGCAGTTCGGCGAACTTTAGCAAACAGCGTTTGCGATTGGCGAACGACTCCTTTCGCCAGCCTTGATAAGCCCCGTGAGCGACGCCGATCGCATCGATCACGTCGTCCTTGGCCAGCGGTTCGAACTTTTCGAGTGTTTGATTGGTCGCCGGATTGATGCTCGCGATGGTCATGGTTTTGTGTCGATTGGAGTGTCTGTGCTGTACGTTTACTTTACGCGAATCCCCACACCGTGCCACAGCACCCGCAGGTCCGCTTCGGTCCACCATTCCAGGCCGACCGACGGATCACCGATCACAAGGCCGCCGTCGGGAGTTGTCCCCAGTGCAACGACGGAGTGTCCCATGCCGGGAATCCAGCCCCATTGATCCACGTATCGCCGATCGTCGACTCCATACGGCAACTCGACCGCCAGCAACACCGGCCAATCATCGTCCGCGATCAAATCGTCGCTCGCTCCGTCGACCAGAACCACGTCACGGGCGTTCCGATCGGCGATCTTTTTGATCCCGCGATACAACCCCAGCGTCGGCGTGCCGCTGGCATCGGTCAGGCAAAGCGGGATAAGTTCAGCCTCACTTACCTCGATGCCTTCGGCGCGAAACAGCGTCGCGGCCGCTGCGGGGCTGCAAGTTGCCCACGACGTTTGGAGTGCGACGCCGTTGTCCCATTCGTCGCCCCCGGCCGGAGGTGGACGCACGGCGATCGACAACAGCGACCAGGTGATCGCCATCATCGACCCGACGCCCAACGCTGCCACCAGCAACCCGCGTCGCCATGCCGGCGTGTCCGGCACCCGCCACGCCCAGCCCGCGGCCAAAGCCGCAAAGATGGCAGACAGATTGGTGTAGATGATTGCAGCCGATGACGGAACGAGACGCGCCCAGAACAGTTGCCCGGAGCCATAGAATAAGAAAAAGACCGTCGACAACACCGCGACGGCAAGAAACGCGATGTTCCACTGCCCCCGGTCAGAATAGGCACGACGAGCTGCGGCCCAACCACAGGCGGCACTGACGATCGTCATGGCTGCGATCGCGATCAATAAATCAGTTGCCATGTTGCGGTACCGCAAAAACCATCATTCTTTCTCTCGGTCCGCATTGAACACTGCAATGCGACGCTCCAATAGACCGAGCAACACCAACACCGCGACGGCAAAACCCGTCACCGTCAACGCCAGCGTTACACGCCCCACAGCTGCCGCGACGCCGATCCCGGCGGTCAAGTAAATTGTGGCCGCCGTTGTCAAGCCTTCGACGCTCTGATCGCGATCATGCACGATCGTGCCGGCACCTAAAAAGCTGATCCCGACGACAATCGCCTGCAAAATCCGGATCGGATCTGTGTTGATCAACCTGTCCGTCTCTTGCTGCTGGAATTGTTGGACCACCTCTTGCCCCAGAATCATCATCAGCGCCGACCCCGCGCAGACGAAGATGTGGGTTCGAATCCCCGCCGGCTTGCCCGCGATCTCACGCTCGATCCCGAGCGCCGCACCACAACCGGCGGCGATGGCGATCGCTTGAAGGTTTTCCCAGTCGATTAAATCGAGCATTCGTTTTTCCCCCAGCATTCAGACCGAGGTCGTTCTCACTCGTCGTGCTAAATGGGGCGGGCACAGGTGCTCGGACCAGCCTTAGCCGCCCACCGTCGCTGATTCGCAGCGACCGGGAATCGCCTAAGGGCTAGACACCAACGGTTGCCGTATCCGTCCTCTCCAAACCCCATGCCATTCATCCTTCGTCCCTATTTCGCATTGGTGTCCTGCACATCCGGCACCGGGTCGCCCGGGCGCCGCCGCAGCGTCATCAACATGTTCTTGCTGCCTTTGGGCGAATCGAATTTGGTCGGCCGCTCGGCATCACCGACCGCGTAGCACAGCGTCCATTGATGCTCGTTGTCAAACCGCAGGATCCCCGGCGCGACCGCCTCGTCTGGTTTGGGCGGCGGGTCGATCTCGCTGGGGCGGGCAAGCTTCGGCACGGACGTCATCGTGATCTGAACCGGGTTGGTCGATGAATCGACTCGGAACACGGCCCGAAAACGTTGCCGATCGTCGCGATCATAGGTAACGATCCGGTTGATCGCGATCGTCACGTAGGTCCCACTCACCTCCACTTCGGGCAGCGGCCGGCCTTGATTGACTGCTTCGACCACTTCCCAGCGGCCTTGCAGTTTTTCGGTGATGGTCTCGTCCGCGCTCTCCTCTGCAGACGTTTGTTTCGTGGCCTGGTCATCAACGGACTTGTCTGCAGCGGTCGCCGCTGGGGCTGCGAGCAGCGCAGCAAGCGCCAGTACGGCGTAGGGGCGAGTAGGGAATGTCATTGGGGTCTCCAAGAAAAGGTTGTCTTCACGTCATGAACGGGGTGACGCGTGTGTTGTCGCCCTTACGACTAGGGATCGACAGCTTCTGGCTCAGCTACTGGCTCCGGCTCCGTCTCCAGGTTCTCGTCGACCGATTCCGCGGCACGATCGACCACCTGCTTCGATTTTTCGACGATTTCAGCGGTGTCTTGGCGGACTTTGTCAGAATCCACGCGGATGGTTGGATCGCCGTCGGGTGAACTGAACTGCACCCAGCCGACCCATGCCAGCACCAACATTAAAACGGCAATCCCAATGACTGCACGCATCGTTACACTCCTCTAAAGCAATTGAGTTCATCTACCAAATGGCGGCGGCGTCACTCGCCGATCTCGACGGTGACATTGCCACCATCTTTGTCCCTCTGGATCTCGACGCCGCCGTTGGGCGTGTCGACATCCAGAAGCGTCTCTTTCTGCTGACAGCCCGAAACACAGGCCACCAGGGCGATCAGGGATGCCAGAACAAAGAGGTAAAAATCGTGGGTCGCTCTCATCTAAATCGCCGGTCCGCGTCGGCCCATGATCAACCCGATGATGAACAGCACCAGGAAGACAACGAACAGGATTTTCGCGATCGACGCCGCGGTTCCCGCGATGACGCCGAAGCCCAAGACGCCGGCGATCAATGCGATGATCAAGAAAGTTAATGCCCAGCCCAACATGGCACTCTCCACGGTTTGAATGGTGTTCTCTCGCAGCGGTGCACTTCACCACTCGGCGAGTGACGAGCCCTTAACGCGATTGCCGTGCCAAACGCGATTGTGCCGCGATTCAATGGCTAAAACACCGTAAATCACGAGGTCAAACGGATTGAGCTGGATGCCAAGAATCCAGCGTGGTCGAGAACCGAGCAGGAGGTGGGCGTGAACGTTGGTACGCAGGCTTTCGCCGCCCACGGTCGCTGCTTCGCAGCGAAAAGAGTCGCCTGAAGGCTAAACACCAACATGCGCTGGTGTCCAGGCTTTCGCCGCCCACGGTCGCTGCTTCGCAGCGAGAAGAATCGCCTGAAGGCTAAACACCAACGTGCGCTGGTGTCCAGGATTTGATGATCTTCCGCCTCGTTTCGAAACCGAAGGCTGACTCATGAATCAAGATTCAAATCGGCAACGCTTGCTTGTCGGTGTCAGCGGCTCGGCCAATGGACACGTGGCTGTTGACGATTCGATTCAACTTGCCAACCGCTACCGATGCCAATTGGTCGGCGTTGAAATCGTCGACGAGACGGCCGAAGCGGAGCGGCGGAAAGAGATTCGGCGCGCGCATCCACGAGGTCTTGCTGGGCTCCTTCACCCAAAAGTTGATCGAAGCATCGCATCTGCCCGTGTACTTATTTCATTAGCGCTTCGTCTCGCCTTTGTTTTCGGCGGCGTGCGTATTTGCGCATGCTGATCTGCGGCGCGACTTCACTCCGTGACACGATGTCTCGCGTGTCAGCGTGGGCGGCACCGTTGCGTTTTCTCCTTGCAAAGATTTTTCAATCTGCAAGCCGGCCTTTTTCAGCCGTCGATTCACGCCGACGTCCGGTCCGTTCCTCCATCGGCCGCCAACGAGCAACTGGCCTCCTCATCCCCAGCCCTTCTTACCCGCAAAGCCAGGGGAGAAAGGAGCCATCGTAAGGAGTTCGACACCATGCGGGCATTTGGAATGGCCTGGCACATCAAGATTTCCCGGAGTAGGAACGCGACGTGCTTCAACGCAGTAGGAACCGAGCGGGGCCAGCGGGGATCCGCTGAAAATCACTTGGAGAGCGAGCGGATGAAGGCGTTAGAACGGGTCCTGGTGGCTGACGAGGTGACAAAACCGCTGGCTGCGCTGGCGATGGTACTTGTGGTGTTTCTCGCGGTCGCAACCGTCCGTGCGGGCGACTGGCCACAATTCCGCGGGCCCAACGGCAATGGCGTCGCCGAGGGAAACGATTATCCGTTGAGCTGGGGCCGTGAGCAAAACATCAAGTGGAAGGTCGATCTGCCCGCCCCAGGAGCCGGCAGCCCGATCGTTTCTGCTGACCGCGTGTTTCTTGCCAGCGGCAGCGAAGACGGTCGCCAGCGCAGCTTGCTGTGCTTCGATCGCGGCGACGGAATGCTGCTGTGGACACAAACGGTTGAGTTCGGTGAAGACACGACGCACATCAAGAACCCGTTCGGCAGCACGACACCGGCCGCCGATGGCCAGCGTGTCGTCGTCTGGCATTCGTCGGCCGGCTTGTACTGCTACGACTACTCTGGCCAACGACTGTGGTCGCGGGATTTGGGTGAATTCAGACACATCTGGGGCTATGGTTCGTCGCCGATCATCTACAAAGACCGCGTCCTGCTGCAAACCGGCCCGGGTGCACGTGTTTTCCTGACCGCGATCGACTTGGCCAGCGGAAAGACCCTGTGGGAAACCGACGAAGCCTACACCGGCGACAAGAACGCCGACGACGTCGGAGCCTGGAGTACACCGGTGGTGGCGCAGGTCGACGGCCGGCCGCAGATCATTTGCGCGATGAGCACCCGTGTGTGCGGCTACGATCTCGACGACGGCGATCTGCTGTGGTGGTGCGACGGACTAAGCGGTTCACGTTACGACGCGGTCAGTTCCTCGCCGCTGATCGAAAACGGCATCGGTTTCGCCATGGCGGACTTGCGCGGGCCGGCGATGGGATTCCGGCTCGGCGGCACCGGCAACGTCACCACATCGAATCGCTTGTGGCATGTCGAGAAACGAAACCCCAGCAGCGTCGGCACGGGCATCATGGTCGGCCGCTACATCTATCGTCCCAACTCCGGCCCCGGAACCTTGGAATGCCTAGACGCCGAAACCGGGGAGAGTTTGTGGAAAAGTCGCGCCAAAGATCATTGGGCATCGATGGTGCTGGCCGGCGGGCACTTGTACGCGCTCAGCCAACGCGGCACGACGATTGTCTTCAAGCCCAACCCGGAGGAGTTCGAATTGGTCGCCGAGAACGAATTGGACGGTGTGACCAACGCCACCCCTGCGTTTTCCGAAGGCCAAATCTTTATCCGCACCGAAGAGCATCTGTATTGCATCGATCAGTGAGTTCGTTGAATTTGTCCAGGTGGTTCTTGTGAAACTTCACGCACCCGAAGCGATCCTTCCGACGTTGACCGCGACGATCGCCGTCGTGTCGCTGGCGTTCTGGTTGGCGACCGGCCCGCCGAAGGGTTTGGAACCGCGCACGCCGGGACGCGACGGAACCATCGATGCCGCCGGCCAGACAGATCGCCCCGAACCCGGCCAGCCGATCGCGGGTCCCGGAACCGCTTCGGACATTTCCGGCCGGTGGCCCGGGTTCCTGGGACCGAATCGCGATTCGATTGCGACCGACGGCCCGAAACTGGCACGCTCCTGGCCTGAGGAGGGACCGCCGGTGCTGTGGTCGATCGACGTCGCCGAAGGTTACGCCGGGGCTGCGATCAGCGACGGACGCGTCTATGTGTTGGACTACGACAAGCAAGCCCAGGCCGACACGCTGCGTTGCTTGTCACTAGACGACGGTCGGGAGATTTGGCGCAACAGCTATCCCGTGGTCGTCGCCTTTCATCACGGCATGACGCGGACCGTGCCGGTGATCGTCGAGGATCACGTGATCACGATGGGACCACGCTGTCATCTGGCATGTTGGGACGCCGCGACCGGCCGGTCACACTGGTTGATCGATCTGGAACGTGACTTCGGGACGCGTGTGCCGGAATGGTACACCGGTCAATGCCCGCTGGTGGACCAGGACCGGCTGATCGTCGCCCCATGCGGAACTGCGCTGCTGATGGCAATCGACTATCGCACCGGCGACGTGATTTGGCAGACGCCGAATCCCAGGGGCTGGAACATGACCCATGTGTCCGTCGTCCCGATGGAATTTCAGGGGCGTCGCACGTACGTCTACTGCGCCAGCGGAGGTGTCGTCGGCGTCGCGGCCGATGACGGATCGCTGCTTTGGGAGTCGACCGCTTGGAAAGAAATCAACGCCACCAGCCCGTCACCGGTCGCGTTGCCGGATGATCGGCTGTTTCTGTCGCGTGGCTATGGATCGGGGGCGTTGATGTTGCAGTTGGTCGAGACCGAAAGCGGCATCCGGGCGCAGACGGTTTTTGAACTGAAGCCGAAACAATTCAGTTCCGAGCAACAGACACCGATCTATCGCGACGGACATCTGTTCGGCATTCGAAAGGTGGGCGCGAAAACGATGGTTTGCATGGACCTGGATGGACACCAGGTCTGGGACAGCGGCAGCGATCGATTCGGACTAGGCCCCTACATGTTTGCCGACGACCTGCTGCTGATTCTGGATGACGACGGCACGCTGACGGTCGCCGAAGCGACACCGGCCGGATACAAGCGACTGGCCCGGCACAGTGTTCTTCCCGGTGGGCACGATGCCTGGGGGCCGATGGCAATGGCTGCGGGCCGTTTGATCCTGCGCGACATGACACGCATGGTTTGCATCGATTTGAAGGCGAAGCCGTGACACGCGAAAACGGCGACACATGATTTTGGAGTTCAACCGCCCATGGAATTGCTGGTCCACTATCGCGGAACATTGATCACCGCCGTCATTGCCGTGGCGGTCGGCCTCGCCAGTTATGCCGTTGTCAGCAGCGACCCGCTGGCCGGTCATCGCGATCGATCGTTCACGATGGATTTCTCTCGCGTTTACGAAGTCGATCCGGCGCTGATTCATTACGCGCAGACGAGGGAGTTCAGCGTGTCGATGGATCAGCCTCGCTGCATCAGCGTCGGTCCCGAGGACCAGATTTACGTCGGCGGTGACCAGACGGTCGGCGTGTATCGACAAGACGGCACGACACTGGCAATGATCCCGACCGAAGGCCGTCCCAGTTGTTTGGCGGTCGGCAACGATCAACATCTCGCGCCGGGTCGCATCTATGTGGGATCCGGCAACCGGATCGAAGTCTTTGATCGCGACGGCAGTCGGGTCGCGACTTGGAACGTCCCGACCGACGCCGCGATCCTGGCGTCGATCGCCGTGGCCGATGAATCCGTCTTCGCCGCCGATGCCGGCAACCGCGTGGTATGGCGGTTCGGCCCGTCAGGCGAGTTGCAGGGGACGATCGGTAATGCCGAAGCGGGGGGGCGAACATTCAACGTCCCCAGCACCACGTTCGACATCGCGATCGGGTCGAATGGACAATTGCACGTCGCCAATCCCGGTGCACTGCAGATCGAGACCTACACGTTTGACGGTGCGTTGCAGGCCCGTTGGGGCAATCCCGGCGCGGCGACCGAGAGCTTTTTTGGTTGCTGCAATCCGAGTCAGTTTGCGGTCTTGCCCGGCGGAGAGATCGTGACGTCGGAAAAGGGCGTGCCGCGGATCAAGGCTTACAGCGAGTACGGTGAATTCCGCTCGGTCGTCGCCGGGCCGCAGCAATTGGGCATCGCCCAATCCGAACTCGGTGACGCGCGGCCCCACCAAGCGGGCGTGGTCTTTGACGTCGCGGCGGACAGCCGGGGACGCGTCCTGGTGCTGGATCCGAGACGAAAGTCGGTGCGGGTTTTCATGCCTCGTGATGAGCACACCAGTGGGATAGACATCCACTCGTTCCCAGGCTCCGCCTGGGAACACATTGGCCGGGAGGCTCCGCCTCGCGGATCGCATGCAACGTGTGGCAGAGCCACACCGAAATCGCGTTCCAAGGCGGAGCCTTGGAACGAGGTCGCTGCGCCGCTCGCTCACGCTTCACTTGTTCCCAGGCTCTTCCTGGGAACACACTGCCCGGGAGGCTCCGCCTCGCGGCTCGCATGTAGCGTGTGGCAGAGCCACACCGGCATCGCGTTCCAAGGCGGAGCCTTGGAACGAGGTCGCTGCGCCGCTCGCTCACGCTTCCACTTGTTCCCAGGCTCTGCCTGGGAACACACTACCCGAGAGGCTCCGCCTCGCGACTCGCATGTAGCGTGTGGCAGAGCCACACCGGCATCGCGTTCCAAGGCGGAGCCTTGGAACGAGGTCGCTGCGCCGCTCGCTCACGCTTCCCGCTGGCATCGAGTGGAGGGTGAATCAAATGACACGTGATGAATTCGACCATGATCGTCGGCAATGGCTGGTTCGCGTCGGACGTTATGCCCTCTTGGGCGGGATGTCCGTCTTGACGCTCAACCTGCTCCGCCGCGCGAACAATCTCGGGTGCGTCCAGCTGACGTCTCCCTGTCAGACTTGCGGGCTGTTTAAAAAATGTGGGCTTCCCAAAGCGGACCAAGCCAGGCAACCGGCGATGGAGGGAGAGCCATCATGAGCGACGAAAAACAAACCGACCGACGTGGGTTCCTGGCCGACGGAGCCCGGGTCGTCGGCGTGGTGTCGGCCGGTGTGTTGGGCGGATACCTTGCCGGCCAACGAGGCCAAGCGGAAGAGAATCGTTGGCAGATCGATCCCGACAAGTGCGTCGGCTGTGGAAACTGCGCCACCCACTGTGTGCTGGATGAATCAGCCGTCAAATGTGTTCAGTGTTTCGACATGTGCGGTTTCTGCAATCGATGCACCGGCTATTACACACTCGATGGGCTGGACAGTCGCGACACCGCCGCGGCGGACTTGTTGTGTCCGACCGAAGCGATCATCCGAACCTTTGTCGAAGGCAAAGCGGGTCAAGATTTCTACGAGTACACGATCGACACCGACGCTTGCATCGGCTGTGCGATGTGCGTCAAGGGTTGTGCGCTGATGAACGGATCGTTGTATCTGCAAGTCATGCACGATCGCTGTGTCAATTGCAACGAATGCGCGATCGCGGTCGCCTGCCCCAGCGACGCCTTTGTCAACGTTTCCGCCGACAAACCCTATCGGCTGAAACGTGTGGCGTTGGGCGTGATGCGGCAAAAGGCGGGGAAGGCCGACACGGCGGCACAGAAACTGCTCGATCAGGTGCACGCCGATGAGTAGCAGGACAACGCCACGTCGCACAAGCAACGCTATCAACCGACGGTCAAACGTAGCGACCTTCGCCCGAAGGTCGATCAGCGGCGTTTGCCACGCTCTGGCGAGCGTCGCTACGTTGATGTGGATGGGCGATGCGATGGCGGCCGAAACCCCGGATCTGATGTTCCCCGTCCCGGAGTTTTCCGACCATCCGATCCCCACCGCCACGATTCCGGAGGTCCAGGGAGAGATGGGGCCGGTGTTGGATGTGGCGATTCTGTTCGCCGCACTCTGTCTGGCGTCGTACTTCACCTTGGTGTCACGCTCTCGCCGTAACGTGCTGCTGCTGACGATCGCCAGTTTGCTGTGGTTCGGGTTCTGGCGTCAGGGCTGTGTTTGTCCGATCGGTGCGACCCAGAATGTCGCGTTGGCAGTGTTCGATCCCACCTACGTCGTGCCGCTTGCGGTGGTGGCGTTCTTTATTCTGCCGTTGGTGTTCACGCTGTTTTTCGGCCGAACCTTCTGTGCTTCGGTCTGCCCGCTGGGGGCGATGCAAGAATTGATCGCCGTTCGCTCGGTTGCGGTGCCGCGTTGGTTGGATCATTCCCTGGGCTTGGTGGCTTACATCTATTTGGGCGCGGCGTTGATTTTTGCGGCGACCCGGACGGGATTCATCATCTGCCGCTACGATCCGTTCATCGCGTTTTTCCGCTTGGGCGGCAACACCGACATGCTGATCTTTGGCAGCTGCATCTTAATGATCGGCGTGTTTGTCGGTCGCCCGTACTGTCGGTACCTGTGTCCCTATGGCGCGATCCTGCGCGTGTTGTCGTGTTTTTCGAAATGGCGTTTGAGCATCCCGCCGGGCACGTGCATCAATTGTCAACTTTGTGAAGATGCTTGTCCGTACGGAGCGATCCACCCGCCCACGGTCGCGCAAACGCCCGGGGCGCGTCGACGAGGCAAACGTCAATTCGGATTTGCCCTGATTGCCTCTCCCTTCCTGGTGGCCGGTTTCTGGTGGTTGGGAACGACGCTCGCCGTTCCGTTGGCACAGTGGCACCCGGAATCGCGGTTGGCCGAACAGATGCGACTGGAAGAGTTGGGCATAGCGGAAACCACGACCGACGCCAGTGATGCCTTTCGGGGTTCGCCGCGGTCGGTCGATGAATTGTATCAATCGGCGCTCACGCGGCGCAATGACTTCGTCACGCTGGGCGGCTTGCTGGGTGCTTGGACGGGATTGGTGATCGGGTTCAAGCTGATCTATCTGTCGGTGCGACGTCGCCGCGAGGATTACCAGGCGGATCGTGCCGGGTGCGTTTCCTGCGGGCGTTGCTATTGGTATTGCCCGGTCGAAAAAGTCAGGCTGGGTCTGATCTCCGATGTCTCCGAAGCCCTCCCCGCTGGCCGGACGCCCACGGGGCCGCTGGTCCAATTGACCGCCGGAGGGAAAAAACCGTGAACGCAAAGCTCCGCAACACAGGTGTCGTAGCCACGCTCGCCAGAGCGTGGAACGTCCGCCGTTCAATGACAGATGAGACGCAAAGGCAGACCGAATTCCAACGCCGCATGCTCAGCCAACGATCCATCCTGCTCTCCGCGATCGTGGCCGCGGTGTTTTCAACGCTTGTCGGTGGAATCCTGGTGATCGATGGCGCGAACCGATTGAACAAGTTTCCGCTGGAGGAGACCGCCTTCATCGAGCTTCGGCAGCAGTACTTGGAACAACCCGACAACGATCAACTGCGTCAACTGATCCAGGACCTCGATCTTGCGCTGCGGCAAGAGTATTTCCGTGAACAGCGTTTTACCGAACGAGGGGCGTACCTGCTGCTGGGCGGAATTGTCGTCACGCTTGTCTTCAGCAAATGGGCCGCCACGCTGCATCGACGACTCCCCCGCCCCGAACCGAAACTGCCCGGTCCCGACTCGGACGAACGGTTGAGCCACCGCGGACCGTGGGCGGTGGCCGTGGTGATGCTGGCCCTGGTCGGCACCACCTGGGCAATGAAAGCGAATCACCCGAGTGTGTTGCCGGCCACCTTGGATGATTTGGCATCCGATCAAGCTTCGGTCGGTGACGCAACACCTCCCGTTGCACCGACAAGAATCGAGCCGGTGCTGCCGGAATTGCCAAGCGTCGAAGTCGTGCAGGCGAATTGGCCCAGCTTTCGTGGCCCCAGCGGGTCCGGCGTCTCGCATTTCCAAGACGCTCCGACGCAATGGGACGGCCAGTCCGGTGAAGGAATCGTGTGGAAAACACCGCTGCCGCTACCCGGTGCGAATTCACCGATCGTGTGGAATGACCGCGTGTTTCTTTCCGGCGCGAGCGAAGCGGTCCGTGGCGTTTTTTGTTTTGACTTGAACACCGGCGAAATCCTTTGGAGCAAGGAATTCCAAGTCGCCCCGTCCATCGCCGGCCAGAAGATCAAGGTCTCCGAGGACACCGGTTACGCGGCGCCGACGATGGCGACCGACGGGCGGTTTGTGTTTGCGATGTTCGCCGACGGGTTGCTGGTCGCATTGGATTATTCCGGCCGGGAACGTTGGACGCGTTCGTTGGGTGTGCCGCAACGAAACAATTACGGCCACGCGTCGTCGTTGGCGACGTTCCAGGGTGCGGTGATCGTTCAATTCTACCAAGGATCCGGCGACGACGAGCTTTCAAAACTGATGTCGTTTGACGGAGCAACGGGCCAG
Source organism: Stieleria maiorica (assembly GCF_008035925.1). Taxonomy (NCBI): domain Bacteria; kingdom Pseudomonadati; phylum Planctomycetota; class Planctomycetia; order Pirellulales; family Pirellulaceae; genus Stieleria; species Stieleria maiorica. The sequence goes on along the minus strand of NZ_CP036264.1, from coordinate 6,652,130 downwards.
CCGATCTGGGAAACGACTCGCCAAACCCCGGCGTCGTGGTCGTCACCGATCGTGATCGAGCACGACGGTCAACACCAAATCATCACCTGCTGCGATCCCTGGGTGATCGCATATTCGCCCAGCGATGGGACGGAACTGTGGCGTGCCAAATGTCTCGAGCGAGTCGAAGTCGGCCCATCACCGGTGTACTCCGACGGAATCGTCTATGCCGGCAACGACACCGCGATCTATGCCGCAATTCGCGCGGGCGGATCCGGTGACGTGACGGACACCCACGTCGTCTGGACCGCCGACTACGGACTTCCGGATACCTGCAGCCCTTTGGTCACCGATGATTTTTTGTTGACGCTGGCGTCCTACGGCACGCTGTTCTGTTTCGACAAACAGGAAGGCGGTGAACCGTTGTGGGAAGAAGACTTTGGAGCCGATTTCCTCTCCTCCCCCAGCTTGGTCGGCGATCACGTTTATCTGTTCGGCCGGGACGGGACGGCATGGATCGTGCAGCCGACCCGTGATGCGTGCAATCAGATCTCGAAGGCGCAACTGGGCGAAGACTGCGTGACCTGCCCCGCCTTCGCCGATGGACGGATTCTGATTCGGGGAAGCGAGCATTTGTTCTGCATCGGGAGCGCTGATGATGAGAACCAGTGACACAAGTTTCGGACCTGATGCCGAATGATCACCACGACCAACATGATCGACTTGTCGCCCGTCGACCGAATTGTCCAACGGGAAGGCCGCACGCCCGATGCCGTCATCCCCATCCTGCACGCGGTGCAGAGGGAATATCGCTATCTGCCCCAGGAGGCGCTGCGACGGGTTTGTGAATTGACCGAAATCACACCGGCATCGATCACCGGCGTGGCGTCGTTCTACGACCACTTTCGACATCGCCCCGTCGGACGCCACATGATCAGCGTCTGCACCGGAACGGCTTGTCATGTCAAAGGCGCCGATCTGGTCGATGATGCGATCCGTCACGAGCTTCGACTGGCTGCTCACGAAGACACCGATCCCGAAGGCGAGTTCACGGTCCAAAAGGTGGCGTGTCTGGGGTGCTGCACGCTCGGCCCGGTCGTGCAAATCGACGACGCGATTTTTGGTCACGTCAGTTCTCAAACGACACCACAGATGTTGCAGGAATACGACGAAGCCGATTTCGTCAAACTCTCCGCCGTCCACCGCCCGATTTCACAGCCGCGAGGTCCCAGGACCACCGAAGTTCGCGTCGGCCTGGGGTCCTGTTGCCTGGCACTGGGAAGCGACAAGGTGCACGAAGCACTGTGCGATGCGATCGATGAATCCGGCGGCGACGCGTATGTCAAACAAATCGGCTGCACCGGGATTTGCAGCAAAGTCCCGCTGGTGGAACTGGTCTCGCCCGACGGCGCGTCACAGACCTACACCAACGTCAATCCCGACATGGCGCGAAAGATCGTCTTGAAGCACATTCGGCCCAAAGGCATCTCCAAGCCGATTCGATACGCCGCGTCGCGGATGCTTGATTGGCTGCAGTCCGATGAAGACCAGGACGTCTTGCAAAAGCATCAAGGGGCGCGGGACGGCGTGATCGACGCGTTCATCGGTCCCCAAAAGCATCTGACGTTGGATTTGCTGGATGCGATCGACCCACTGGATTTGGACGAGTACATTCGCCACGGCGGATTCGAATCGTTGAAGAAGTGTCTGACACAGCTCCAGCCCGATCAAATCCTGGATGAGGTCGAATCCAGTGGGCTGCGTGGACGTGGCGGTGCCGGTTTCCCCACGCATGCCAAGTGGCGCACCGTTCGCGCCCAAGACAGCCCGACCAAGTACGTCATCTGTAACGGCGACGAGGGCGATCCCGGTGCGTTCATGGATAAAGTGCTGTTGGAATCGATTCCGTTTCGCGTGATTGAGGGCATGGCCATCGCCGCACGCACCGTCGATGCCCACCAGGGGATCTTTTACGTGCGTGCCGAATACCCGTTGGCGGTCGAGCGGATTCGTGGCGCGATCGACATCTGCCAACGGGGAGGCATCCTGGGCGACTCGGTGATGGGAACCGATTTCAGCTTGAAGCTTCAGATTCGCGAAGGGGCCGGCGCCTACATTTGCGGCGAGGAGACGGCGCTGATTCACTCGATCGAAGGCGGACGGGGGACGCCGCGGATTCGACCGCCGTTCCCGGCCGAAAGCGGACTGTGGGAAAAACCGACGCTGATCAACAACGTCGAAACCTACGCCACGATCCCCTGGATCCTGCGACACGGCGGCAAAGAGCTGGCCAAGCTGGGAACGAAGACCAGCAAGGGAACCAAAGCGTTTGCGCTGGCCGGCAAGGTCCGCAACGGTGGTCTGATCGAAGTCCCGATGGGAATCACCATCCGTCAGATCGTCCAGGACATCGGGGGCGGCGTGGAGCCCGGTCGAACCTTCAAAGCCGTCCAGATCGGCGGGCCCTCCGGCGGCTGTGTCCCCGCGGAACTTGCCGACACGCAAATCGATTATGAATCGTTGTCGGCGGTCGGGTCGATCATGGGAAGCGGCGGGCTGGTGGTCCTGGATGACAAGGACTGCATGGTCGACATCGCGCGTTACTTCCTGAAGTTCACCCAAGACCAATCCTGCGGCAAGTGTACGTTCTGTCGTGTCGGCACCCGACGTTTGCTGGACATCCTGGACCGGCTGTGCACCGGGGCAGGCAAGCGAGGCGACCTGGAACAGCTCGAAATCCTCTCCAAATCGGTCTGCGCCGGCAGCCTCTGCGGTCTCGGCAAGACGGCTCCCAACCCGATCCTGTCCACGTTGAAGTACTTTCGCGACGAATACGAAGCCCACATCAACGGCTACTGCCCCGCCGGAAAATGCATCGATCTGATCGACTACCGCATCAACGACAGGTGCATCGGATGCACACTTTGTGCCCAACACTGCCCCGTCGATGCCATCCCGATGACTCCCTATTACCGACACACCATCGATCTGGATCGCTGCACACGCTGTGACAGTTGCTACCAGGTCTGTCCCGAACACGCCGTTTACATCACTTCCGAACCAAACAACGTTGGTGTTTAGCCTTGAGGCGATTCCCGGTCGCTGCGATGCAGCGAGAGTGGGCAGCTAAAGCCCAATACCGCTAAGTTAAGGCCCGGACGCTGGCGCGAACCGGCTGATGTCAAACGATGATCAGCCGTTTGGCGCGAGCCTACGGGCCCCTGCCGAAAGAGAACGACGCTTGACTTAGCGGTATTGAGCTAAAGCCTGGACACCAACACGTATGCCCGTGCCATCACGTTTGAACGTCGAATCCAGAACGAGGTCCCCCGCCGTGGTGAACATCAAAATCGATGATCGCGAAATCGACGTCCCGCCGGGATCGAACCTCGTCGATGCCGCCGCGCTCGTGGGCGTTGAAATCCCGACGCTGTGTCATCTCAAAGGCTACGAGCCCTCCAACTCGTGCCAGGTCTGCACGGTTAAGGATCGCCGGTCCGGCCGATTGATCTCGGCCTGTGGGACCAAGGTCGTCGAAGGGATGGAGATCGAAAACGAGAGTGAAGAGATTCGCGACTTGCGACGGACGGCGCTGGAGTTGCTGCTCAGCGAACACGTCGGTGACTGTCGTGCCCCGTGTGACTTTGCCTGCCCGGCACACATGGATATCCCGCTGATGTTGGACCAGATCAGCCATGAAAACTTGCGTGATGCCATCGTCACCATCAAAGCGGACATCGCCTTGCCGGCGGTCCTCGGCCGCGTCTGCCCCAAGCCGTGTGAAAAGGGTTGTCGACGCAAGACCGCCGACGGCCCCGTGGCGATCTGTGATCTGAAACGCTACGTGGCGGATGTCGATTTGGCCAGCGACGATCCCTATCTGCCTCCCTGCATGCCGGACACGGGAAAACGCGTGGCCATTGTCGGTGCCGGCCCCTCCGGCCTGGCCGGCGTGTTTTACCTGCGCCGTTCCGGACACGCCTGCACGTTGATCGAGCGAAACGATGCACTGGGCGGCCGACTCCGCAGCGAAGAAGATGAACAGAGTTTGCCACGCAACATCTTGGATGCGGAAATCAACCAAATCATCCGACTGGGCGTTGACGTTCGTTTGCAAGCAGCGATCACCACGAAAGAGCAACTCGATGCGTTGTGTGATGAGTTTGACGCGGTGCTGTTGGCGATCGGCCAGACCACGCCGGCACGAGTCGAACAATTGGGAATCAAAGCCAGCCGCAAGGGCATCGACGTCGACTCGGAAACCTACGCGACCAACCGCCGAGGCGTGTTCGCCGTCGGCAACGCGTTGCGTGGCAAGGGGATGGTGGTGCGGAGCACGGCCGACGGGAAAGAAGCCGCAACGATCATCAACCAATTCCTCGCCGGCTGCAAGAAACTCGGCCTGGGGCACGACTTTGCCTCACGCATCGGTCGTCTGGAATCAGGCGAGATCGACCAGTTTCTGGCCAACTCCGTCCCCGCCCCGCGTTCTGTACCGGCGACCGGCTCGGATTACGTTTCCTGTGATGCGACCGAACAATCCCAGCGCTGCCTGGGCTGTGGGTGTGTGGCGCACAACAAGTGCAAACTGGAACGCTGGTCGGAGTTTTACGGCGCCAATCCGAACCGTTTTCCCCGCGTGCGTCGGCCCTACGAAGTCGTTGGACGTGCCTCGTCGGTGTTGTTCGAACCGGGCAAGTGCATCAAGTGCGAACTGTGCATCAAGATCGCCGAGCGGGCGCAAGAACCGTTGGGACTGTCCTTCGTCGGTCGCGGTTTTGATGTTTTGCTGAGCGTACCGTTTGGAGGTCAGCTTGATGAAGCATTAACCAAAGTGGCCGAAGAGTGCGTCGACGCCTGCCCCACCGCCGCCTTGTCATTCGCCCCCAGCCGTCGTCCACCGGAACTGACACAAATCGAGATGCCCGGCCGCATCAAAGCGAAATAGTCGTGGGATAGGCTTCCAGCCTGTCAGTTTCCTGCCTCTTACGTTGACCGTGAGAGCAACGGTTTGTCGCCAGCCGACCCGCCCCACCATCATTCTGCCCCGTATCATTCTGCCAACCGCGCTCTCGTTTCCACCGACTTGAACGAGCACCGTCGCTGAGCGGAATGGTAGGAAGATTCTTAGGGTAGGAAAATTATCTATCTCCGCGGGCTGATGCATTTCATCTTCTTCTTACCTCCAAAATCTTCTTACCCGATCTCCCCAACGACTCAGTGGTCACCCTCCGTCACATGACCATCAGCGTCAATCCGCAATTTGGATCGTTTTTTGCTCGGCCACGCGTTCCAAACCGAGGCGGCCAACAGCACTGCGATCGCCCCATAGACCATCGGATCAAACGCGATCACAAACTTGCCGACGATCAACCCGATGGCCGCCAACAACCCGACGCCGAACGGCAGGTAACCATGGCGCCGCTCGGCACCGACCGCCAGCCCGCCGACGGCAAATGTTAAACACGCCGCCGTGATTGGAAGCAAGTACTTGGTCTGCATCAAAAACGCCAGCCCCAACCAACCGAGCAAGCCTGCATAAGCGGGGTACTGACACGGACAGCCCAACCGGGGTAACAAGGCCAGCAAGACCGGTGGCAACACAGACAGCAATTTGCCGAGCACGACAGTGGGTCTGCGACGGTTCATTCGCTGATTCGAGAAGCTCTGATGCGGAAGAATTGCTGCCGAGCATTTTACACCGGCGTCCACCGACGACACCACGGCCAGCTACAATTGCGGATCAACCAAACGGATTGCAGAAAGACCTGCGGGAGAACACCATGCCCCTACAGCGACGTGAGATGCTTTTCGGAACCGCGGCGGTCCTCGGATCGGCGAACACACTCGCGGTGTCGGCGGCAGCCGATTCGAAAGAGCCGGGATCGGGACACGCCCCCAATTCCATCACCGAATCACAACGCCAAACGCCGATCGCCGGCCGCAGCGACGTGCTGGTCTGTGGCGGCGGTCCGGCCGGGGTCAGCGCGGCGATCGCGGCCGCCCGAGCCGGTGCGTCGGTGCAACTGTTGGAATGTCACGGATGTCTGGGCGGGGTCTGGACCAGCGGCATGCTGTCATACGTCATCGATTCCGACAAACCGGGGTTCAACAAAGAACTGATCCGGCGTCTGGACCAGGCGAACAACCAGTACGGGCACGTCCCGCTGAGGCCGCGGACGTGGCTGTCGTACATGTACGACGTGGAAACGATGAAGTGGGTGTTGGAAACGCTCGTCAGCGAACTTCGCATCGGCGTCCAGCTTCACACCCGTGTCGTCGCGGTGGATCTCGACCAAAACAATCGGATTCGGGGTGTGATGACCGAATCCAAATCGGGCCGACAGGCCTGGATGGCCGATGTGGTCATTGACGCGACGGGCGACGGAGACGTCGGGGCGCTGGCCGGTTGTGAGTTTGAAATTGGTGATAGCGCGGGAGCAGACAACTGTCCCTGCCAACCGATGTCGTTGATGGGTGTGATCTCGGCGCCGCCCGAATTGCTGCACCAGTACACGCGTGCCGGCAGCAGCGACGGAAAACACAAAGATCGCTTCCGAGCCGAAATCGAACGCGGCGGCTACAAACCGAGCTACACCAAGCCGACCGTGTTTCACATGGGCGGATCGATCGCCTCGGTGATGATGAACCACGAATATGGCGTCCGCCCCGATGATGCAGCCGCGATCACCGAAGCCACGTTTCGGGCGCGGAACGAATTGAACCAGATCGTCAGGGGATTGCAGACGCTGCCGGAATGGAAAGACCTGCGTTTGGTCGCCACCGGCGAACAGATCGGCGTTCGTGACGGACGACGGATCCAGGGCCGCAGCCGCGTGACGCAAGACGACGTCGTCGCGGGACGAAAGGATCCCCAAAGCGTCTGCACGTCCGGGTTTTGCGTCGACATTCATGCGCTCAAGAAGGCCGACGGCGGCTATGGAAATCGCGGGATCAAAGCCAAGCCGTTTGACATCCCGATGGGAGCGCTCGTCGCCGCCGGGGTGGACAATTTGATGATGGCGGGACGATGCATCAGCGGCGACTTTATCGCGCACTCGAGTTACCGGGTGACCGGCAACGCGGTCGCGATGGGCGAATACGCCGGCGTCGCCGCCGCCACCGCCAGCAAGTCACAGACCGCCCCGCATGCCGTCCAGTACCGCGACGTCGACCAAACCGTCCAAGCGATCCGTAAAGAAAACACGTAAACCGTTAGTGTCTAGCTGGACAGCGCCACTTTACACAACAAACATCGTGAATCGCAGGTCAAACGTAGCTACCTTCGCCAGAAGGTGGGTCCACGGGGTTTTCCACGCTCGCACCCAACGTCGCTACGTTAAAGTGGCGCTGGCCAGCTAGGTGTTAGCCAGTCCTGCACTGATCGCTCGACGTCATAACAACAGCTGTCAACTTGTTGCATACTTGAATCCGTGATTCAGCTGCTCTAAAAGCAAGGCACACGCAGCGTCCGATCCATCGAGTCGATGGATTCAATCGACCGCTGCTTTTGTGCTTTCAATCCGGAAAACGATCATGGCTGAATTCAATGGACTGCTCGACCCCGAAGACACCGTGATGCTGCTGATCGACCATCAGAGCGGGCTGTTCAACACGGTACGGGACGTGCCCATTCCCGATCTCCGCAACTACGTGATCGCGTTGGCAAAGACGGCGACGTTGCTGAACATCCCCGTCATCACCACCGCCTCGGTGCCGGACGGACCGAACGGGCCGTTGATCCCCGAGATCGACCAGTACGCCCCGCACGCCCAATACGTTCCTCGCACCGGCCAGATCAACGCCTGGGACAACCCACCGTTTGTCGAAGCGATTGAAAAAACGGGACGCAAGACGTTGATCATCGCTGGAACCTTGACCAGCGTTTGCATGGCATTCCCAGCCGTCAGCGCCGTGCAAGCCGGCTACAAGGTCTATTGCGTCGTGGACGCATCGGGTAACTGGAGCAAAATGGCGACCGACACCACGATCGCCCGCGTGGCACAGGCCGGAGCGATCCCGACGGACACCTTCGCCATGGTGGCCGAATTGATGCGAACCTGGAATCGCGCCGAAGGCTCGCGGTTCGCACAAATCCTGGCCGATCACGTCTGCCCGGAGTACAAGTGCCTGATCGAAAGTTTCCAGAAAGCCCAAAAGGTCGTCGAAGACGGCCCCGAAACGAATCTGGACAAGTACCAGTAGCCGCGACGACGGCGACTCGCTTGCTTACTGCCGGATGCCTTCAAAGCTGACTTCGGCGCGGACTTCATCCCCGACGGGGCCGAGCATTGTTTTCATCCCGAAATCGCTCCGCTTGAGCGTGAAGGCCGTCGTGTACCCGGTGCGATGAACGCCTTCGGGGAATTCAGCCTTGTCACCCCCGACCAGCACAAACGAAAGCGGGCGGGTTTGGCCGTGAAGCGTGACGATTCCGGTCACGTCCAGCCCCTTGTCGGACGGCTTGATCGCGGTGCTTTCGAAGGTGATTTCGGGAAACCGTTCGGCGTCAAAGAAATCCGGCGAACGCAAATGGGCGTCTCGTTTCTCGTTCTTGGTGTCGACGCTTTTCACTTGCATCGTCAGCTCAATCGACGTCATCACCTGATCGGCGTCCATCGTGAACTTGCCCGACGTTTCATTGAATCGGCCGTGAACCCAGCTGATCCCCAGGTGCGAGATCTTGAACTGGACGCTGGTGTGGTCATTGTCGATCTTGTAGGTCGTTGGCGCTGCCGCCGCCGGCGATTGTCCCAAGACACTCGGTTGCTGAACGGCCAAGCTGAGCACTGAAACGGTCATCAGGGTCGCGAAGAATTTCATCGGTCGTCTCCGTGGAATTCAGGTTGAAAGGAAGCAAATTCGGAAAGGCTGGTGAAAGAAAAAAATCGGTGCGGAAGCTTCCACACCGATCCTCGGAGGGTCATGACTTGATGAAAGATCCTTCTTTCAGTTCACGCCACGCCTGCTGGATTTCCTCTTGCGTGTTCATCACGATCGGGCCGCGCCAGGCGACCGGCTCCTTGATCGGTTCGCCGGAAACCAGCAAGAACCTGCCGCCTTCCTCGCCCGACTGCACGCGAATCGAATCGCCTTGGTCGAACAACACCAGCGAACGATTTCCCGCAAACTCGGCTAACGATTGGCCGTGGTTCATCGGGTCTTCGACCCGCACGTCACGCGGATCCGACGCGTCTTTGAACCGCACCGATCCGGCAAACACGTACGCGAACGCATGGCGCGTCGTTTCGATCGGAATCGATCGCGTCGTGTTCGGGGGCAAACTGATGTCCAGGTAGCGGGGATCGGCAGCGACACCTTCGACCGGACCGCGTTTGCCCCAAAAATCTCCGCACAGCACTCGCACACTCGTGCCGTCGTCCTCCACCACCACCGGGACATCCTTGGCGCTGATGTCTTGATAGCGTGGCTTGGTCATCTTGTGCTTGGCCGGAAGATTGGCCCACAGTTGAAACCCGTGCATCCGACCTTCGGCGTCCCCGTGCGGCATTTCTTGATGCATGATCCCGCTGCCGGCCGTCATCCACTGGATATCGCCCGTCGCCAGCTGTCCGCTGTTGCCCAAGCTGTCGGCGTGGTCGACCGTTCCGGCCAAGACATACGTGATCGTCTCGATCCCGCGATGCGGATGCCAGGGGAACCCGTTGACGTACCGCTCGGGGTCTTCGTTGCGAAAGTCATCGAATAGCAGGAAAGGGTCAAACGGTTCTGTTTCGCCGAAACCGAACCCGCGATGCAGATGAACACCGGCACCCTCCACCAGCGGTCGCGACGTGGTGATGCGTTTGGGTTGTCGCACGTTGGTCGTTGGATTGGTCATCGAAGCTTTCTCCTTTTCAGAGAGGGGAGAGGGAAATTGATTTATAGCGCGGCGTCTGCGAGAAGGCAAATGCATGTTGCAACAGATATCCAGCAAAAAAAACTCCTCAAGGCTCGCTCTGCCGGGCGCGAAACAACAACTCGTTCAACGTCGCCAGATCCTGATCGGAAAGGTGCCGAAATTGCGTCTGATGCAGTTTCTCCAGCGGTTTGGCCAGTTTTTTCAGTGCCGCGCGCCCTTTCGGAGCCAACTGGATCCAGACCACCCGGCGGTCTTCGTCGCAGCGTGCTCGTTTGACCAGTTCTGCTTTGGCCAAACGATCGATCAGACGCGAGATGTCCGCCTGGGGCGTGATCATGTGTTGGCCGATCTGGTAAATCTGCATCGGCTTGCCTGTTCCCTGCAGGATTCGCAGCACGTTGTACTGGGAATCGGAAATCCCGACCGATTCAAACAGCTGAACGAACGCACGGTGCAATTGCGTCGACGTCCGCAACAGGTTCAGGTACGTCTCCTGCTGCAAACTGGCAAACGGACCGCGTTTGCCGATCTCGTCCGCCAACGATTTTGCCTTATTCGGTTCCATGCCCTAGATATATGTTGCAACAGACACTTTGTCAAGCCCGCCAGTGTGCGCGAGGCCCAGAGAGAGGCCCAGAGAGAGGCCCAGAGAGAAGCCCAGAGAGAAGCGGGGTGCGATCAGGCCGACTTGTCATTCTGCCTTGTCGTGCGATGCCGGTCGGAGGACTCCGAGGAGCGTTCGTGGGGAGCAAACGAGCCTGCGAATGCGTAGTTCCACGTCTGCTGTTGATTCTCGCGCTGATAGATCACCAAGCTGGTGACCGAGCTTTCGTATTCGTTCTGCCTGCCGTCAAGCTGGCGAAAGACGTTCGCGCTGATGTAACAGACGATCTGCTTGGGCAGTTGTTCCACGGTGACCGCCAGCGGTTCGCGATGCCCGTCCAACGGACCGCCCATGAACTCGATCACCTTCTGTTGCGTTGAGTGTGGCATCGTCACTTCCTTGGGGAGAGGAGATCGGCCGAACAATCACTCGACGGTTGGCGCCGCCACGCACCTTTTCATGATAACAAACCGATGGTCGGCCTTCCGAGGATTGAACAACATTCCCACAATCAACATCAACGTTTAGGAAACAGTTCGCGCAGCGACTCGGGGATGACCGCTCGGATGTCGTTGATCTCTCCTTCGCTGACGCGGCGGGCCAGGACGCTCAGCACGGCGCGTGTCAACCGCTCCGCATCCACCTCGGGATCGTTCGGAAAGCCTTCGGAAACATGCGTCAAAAACGCGGCTTTGGAGCGATCCTTGACAGGAACATGGTCCGGTTGCCAGCCTTCGTAGAACATCCCGCGCAGCAGCATCGGCAACTCGGAGGCCAAATCAGCGGTCTCGTGGATGGTCAAGCGGTCGCGCAGCACGTGCAACACCACGCACAGACCGTGATACGCCTTGCGTGCATCCTCCCATTGCAATTCCCGCATCAATGCTTTGATCCAATGCTTCGTCTTTTGAACCGTCGCGGCGAGTGCGGGAACGTTCTTGTGCGGACGGTGTAACGCCTTGGAACTGCCAGATTGATCGCCGGGTTCATCGTCGGCGATGATGAAACACTCCTCGATACCGTGCACGTTCTGATAGACGACTTTGCCAGCCATGATTCAGTGCTCCTTGAAAGTGCTGGGGATCACCAAACCGACAATGCAAGTTGCGGGCCGAAGCAATCCCGAAAGGAAGCCCCCACACCGTTCATCGTATCGGATTTTACAAAGCGCGTCGCTGTCGCACCTACCGAGTATCCCGGTGTGCACGACCGCACGGCAAGGCAAAGCGGCGAGCCACTGCGGGGATCATTCCGGCAGAGTCACCACAAAACGGATTGGCACAATCTGTGCAACAAGATCGCCCAGGGAAAACGCCTCAACCGCCCGCTCCCAAACCAGCCGACCGTTGCGACGACGACTCAGCCACGTCGGCGGCTGTATCGGATCTCGTCAATCCTCGAACTTTCCGAGCAGCTCATCCATCTCTTGAATCCATTGACGCATCGGTTCCCAGCATTTCGGCGAAGCCGCCGTCGAATAAACATCATCCACTAGAACTTGGCGGTTTCGGTAGACCAGCCAAGTCGTGGGCACAATGCCGTCCGCATTCTTTAATGAGAGTTTATGCCCATCGCTCGCAAGGGCTTGCCGCAGTGACCGAGCAAAGTCATTCATCACCCTGCAGTAGTTCTCAAGCTTCGCATTGGCCGCCGGCGTCTCACAGTAGTAAAGATTTACCGCAGCTTTGTGGCGGGCCCTTCCGTCCTTTAGGTCAAGCGGGTCGAACAACTCGGGCATCGCTTGGGGCGTTGTCATGCTTTGCGCCAAAGCGATCAAAAGCTCGGGTTCGTATTCTGCATTCACACAGGGCGAATCGGGATCAACCGGCTCCGAGGATAGGTCAAGGAGTTTCAATGCGATCAGTTTCTCTTTCTTTGTCAGACGCTTTGGAAAGCAAAACTTATGGTCGGATGCGGCAAGCGGCCCTTCCTCGGTCTCCGTGATCGCTGTCAAAAAATCAAGAAAGCTTGGCGCATGAACGCGCGAGCCGACGTCATGGCAAAGCTGGACGATCGTTCCAGCCAAACCTTCCCCTAGCAACACACAGCACGGATCGGACGCCTCTCCAGATGCCTCAAAAACCGGCAGCAAGGGCAGCGAAGTTTGCATTTCTCTGATTTCCTCTGCAAGCTCCAAAGCCTCGTCCAAGCCATAGAACCGACATTCGATCGATGGTATCTCACCTCCGTCGGTGATGGAGTAGAAGGCCTCGACGTCCTTCGGAATGTTGCCCTTCAGTTGCCCAAAACAGGATTGTCGGCTCGCGTCGTCGTAGGGTTCAACCGTTTCCAAGCCTAGGTAGGGCAATAGCTCGAGGATCTTTTTTTTCATCAGTTCTCGACTTTGATATCGCTCGAATCGGGCTGGGAGGAAACGGGGGCACGCAATTGTAACGTACTCGCATTCTGTCGATTGGACGTCGCCAAATGGCTCTCCCGCAGCGGATCTCGAAGTCGCGCGGACTGGAGAACATCCCACATGATTTGAGCGTCGTCCGGGCGGGAGTCTCCAGCGGCATTCGCGCCGGCGGAACGTTGCGTCCTGCGGAAGGCCGGGCCAACCGACGTGTCAAACCGCCCCGCGATCGATAGGACCAAGAGGACGTAGGGGACTTATCTGTCCTGTGTGTCCTATCGGTCCCATTGGACGCTCCCTGCCACATCCCCTTCGGCCTTTTATCGTTTTGCCCCCATCGTTTTGCCCCCATCGTTTTGCCCCCATCGTTTTGCCCAACGATCCGAATCGAATCGACGTGGTCGGGGCATCGTGCCGGCCCCGAAGCCGAAAAAACTTGGCTAAGATCTAACACGGTCTCCAGTTTCCCCATCCAAGTTATCCCGGTCCCCGCCAGCATGTCCCCGCGTCTTTTGCTCCATCGAATCACGACACTCGCCGTTCTCGTCGTCGCGACCCTGGCCACTCCGTTGCTGAGGGCCGAATCAACCACTCGCCCGAACGTCCTGCTGATCTTGACCGATGACCAGGGTTGGGGCGACTTGGGAACCCATGACAATCCGATCATTTCGACGCCGGCGTTGGACCGATTGGCTGGCGAAAGCGTTCGGCTGAACCGGTTTTATGTCTCGCCGGTGTGTGCCCCCACGCGGGCCGCCCTGCTGACCGGACGGTACCCCGAACGCACCGGTGTGGCCGGCGTCACCAGTCGCCGCGAAGTCATGCGTGCGGGCGAAACCACCATCGCGGAGCGGTTTCGCGATGCCGGCTATGCGACCGGGTGCTTCGGCAAATGGCACAACGGCGCCCAAATGCCGCTGCACCCCAACGGCCAAGGGTTCGAAGAATTTTTCGGATTCTGTGGCGGCCACTTTAACCTGTATGACGACCCGATCCTGGAACGAAACGGCATCCCCGTCCGAACCGAGGGCTACATCACCGACGTGCTGACCGATGCGGCGATCGAATTTCTCAAGACACCTCGCGACCAGCCGTTCTTCTGCTACGTGCCGTACAACGCACCGCACGGACCGTTCCAAGTCCGCCAGGACCTGTTCGACAAGTACGACACCGGAGAGATTTCCGAGAAGACCGCGGCGGTCTACGCGATGGTCGAAAACATCGACGACAACGTCGCGCGATTGCTGGGCACGCTGGAACAGTCGGGAAAAACGAACGACACCATCGTCTTGTTCTTGACCGACAACGGCCCCAACGGAAAACGATTCAACGGCGGTATGCGCGGCGCCAAAGGCAGCGTGCACGAAGGCGGATGCCGCGTGCCCTGCTTCATCCGCTGGCCGGAAAAGGTCCAACCACGAACCATCCAGCAGATCACCGGCCACATCGACCTATTGCCAACACTCGCCCAGTGGTGCGATGTCCCGCTGGATGACTCAGCAAAGCTGGACGGCAAGAGCCTGGTGAATTTGATTCGTGACGGCGCCGACCCGGCACTGGCCGACCGATCGATCTTGACCTACCGCCCGAACCAATCGCAGCTTAAAAAGTTCGGTAAAGCCGCCGTTCGTACCAATCAATATCGATTGACCATCGAAAACGGTAAGGCGGCGCTGTTCGACATGACCACCGATCCTGGCCAAGAATCCAACATCGCCGATCAGCACCCGGAAACGACCGAGCGTTTGAAATCCGAGATCAAGGTTTATGTCGATTCCATCAACGACAGCATCACGTCGACGCGACACGTACCGGTCACCAAACAACGACCGACCTTCATCCCATCGGTCGACGCACAATTGACCGGCAACCCGGGATTTGCCGACGGTATCAGCTGGGCGCACAGCTGGGTCGACAACTGGACCGCCGCAACCGACAAGGTCTCTTGGCCGGTCGACATCGCCCAATCCGGCCGCTACCAAATCACGCTGCACTACGTTTGCGACGCCAAAGACGTGACCGTCGCCGCGTCGATCGCCGATCAAAAGATCTCGTCGACGCTGCGACGATTCAAATCCGAATCGGTGGTACGCCCCGACCGGGATTCCCAGGCCACTCCCCGCCGCATGCTGTACTTCACGCAGCAGTCGCTCGGCATGGTGAACCTCGACGCGGGAAAAGCGACGCTTCAAGTATCGCGTCAAAGCGACGGCCCGATGATCGAACTCGGCGGCGTGACGATCACCAGCGCCGACGTGCCGGCAAAGGACCAGTTCCACCTGTTCCTGTTGGCCGGGCAATCCAACATGGCCGGCCGCGGAATCGTCACCCCGGCCGACCGCGTCCCCGATCCGAGAATTCTGATGCTCGACCGCGAGGGGAATTGGGTGCCCGCGACCGACCCGCTGCATTTCGACAAATCGATCGCCGGCGTGGGACTTGGCCGAGGTTTCGCAAGACGCTACGCCGCCGAACACCCCGACGTCACCGTCGGACTGGTCCCCTGTGCGGTCGGCGGATCGCCCATCGCCGCCTGGGCACCCGGCGGATATCACCCCCAAACCAAAACTCATCCCTATGACGATGCCCTGGCGCGAATCCAAACGGCGATGGCCAGCGGAACGTTCAAAGGCATCCTGTGGCATCAAGGCGAATCGGATTGCAAACCCGGGCTGGCCGAGGCCTACAAAGCGAACCTGATCGACGTGTTTGGTCGATTCCGCAGTCACGTCGGCGAGACGACTCCGATCATCATCGGCGGGCTGGCGCAGCGCGACGCGCCGAAATGGACGGAAGATCGAAAGCGAGTCGACCAGGCTCATCGCGAAGTCGCTGCGGAGCTGCCGGCGTGCGCGCTGGTCGAGTCGACCGGGCTGACGCTTAAAAGCGATAACGTTCACTTCGACCGACAATCGCTGCTGGAATTCGGTCGGCGTTACGCAGAGGCGCTCGCGGAGATCCGAGAAGAGAAGTAGCTCGGCTTCGTTTTCGATCGGGCTGGACAGTCGCCGTTCTCTCCGAGGTCGGCGCGGGG
Source organism: Stieleria maiorica (assembly GCF_008035925.1). Lineage (NCBI taxonomy): Bacteria > Pseudomonadati > Planctomycetota > Planctomycetia > Pirellulales > Pirellulaceae > Stieleria > Stieleria maiorica. The sequence continues at coordinate 6,636,295 of NZ_CP036264.1, read as the reverse complement.
CAAAGCTTCGCTTTTTCGCGCTCACCGAGTTCGGAGAACACGGCGACATTTCGCGCTCGCCGAGTTCGGAGAACACGGCGACTTTTCGAACGCATCGATAGGCCGGAAGTCGATCCCAGGATGCGTCAACCGTTGTCCGACATCGGCTTGGCCGTCGCCGCCGTCTCTTCGACGCGGAACATGTCACGCCAGGGCAACTGGATCCCGCCGTCGATCGTCAACGTGCTGCCGGTGATGTACTCGCTTTCCTCGCGACACAGGAACACGACGCCGCGGCCGATTTCACAGGGCTCGCCGAGTCGCTTCCAGGGCAGCTTGGCCGACTCGGTTTGCAGCGTCTCTTCGGAAAAGAACTTTCGTTCTCCCGGCGTGTTGATCCAGCCGGGGTGAATGATGTTGCATCGGATCCGGTGCTGGGCCAACTCACAGGCGGCCGTCCGCGCCATTTGGTCGTTCGCCGCCTTGGCCATGTTGTAGGCCATCGCGCCGGGCATCGCCAAATGCGCATGAGGGCTGCTGATGACGACGATGTTGCCGCCGTTGCCGGCTTTGACCAGTTCGGCCGCGCCCGATCGAACCATGTAGAACGCGCCCCACATGCTGACGTCGATCGTCTTGCGAAATTCCGCCATGTCCGATTCCAGCATCAGGTGCCGGTCGCTGTAGGCGGCATTGCTGACCACGATGTCCAGCCCGCCCAGACGCTCGATCGCCGACCGCATCATCGCCTCGACCTCTTCCTGGACCGAAACGTCCGCTTGGACCTTGAACGCATCCCCGCCGGCCGCCTTGCACTCGGCAACCACCTCGTCGGCCTGGTCGCCGTTGGACCGATAGTTGACCGCCACGGTCGCCCCGGCACGAGCAAGTTCAACCGCGATGCCGCGCCCAATCCCGAGTGACGCCCCGCTGACAATGGCCCGCTTTCCCGATAATTCAGTCATGGTGATGTGTTGACGCTGCAAGAAGTGAAACAGTCCGCCCAATGATTCCGCAAAACGCGTGATTCGCAAAAGCGTATCGCGGCGGCGACAGCGCGGAAACCGGAGAGCCGAAAGAACAGGCGGGAACACCGTTTCAGCGTAGCTACCTTCGCCAGAAGGTGGTCCTCGGGTGTTTTCCACGCTCTGGCGAGCGTAGCTACGTAGCGGTGAAGACCACCCGTCCGGCGGAATTCAGCCCCCACCCCATTGGCCTGAAAAGGAAGGATTCTTTCAGAAATGATTAATTTTCGTCACAAGGTGCTTGAAATCTATCACGTTTGATAGAAAGCTATCACCAAACGCATTACCTGCGCAAACTAGGCAACTTTTGTGGTCCGAACCATCAATTCATCCAACCGCATCCCCAGCGACACCCGATCGGCCAGTGGCGGACGGCGGGAGCGGATGCGCCGGATGGTTCGCCAAACCGGATTCGCGTCGTTGGGCGAGCTGGCCGAATCGCTTTCGGTCAGCGAGTCGACGGTCCGCCGCGACTTGGAGCAGCTGGAGCAATCCGGCGACGTCCGCCGCACCCACGGCGGCGTGTTTTGGACGGGCGAGAGTGCAACGATCCGGGCGTTCGAAGGCCGCAAGGACACGACGTGGTCGGTCAAGGCCGCGATCGGCGCGGCGGCGGCGGAGCTGATCGAGGAGCACGACACGATCCTGTTGGACGGCGGCAGCACGACCTATGAACTTGCGCGTTGTCTGGTCGGGCGGCGGCTGCAGGTGGTCACCAACAGCTTGCCGGTGGCGCACCTGCTGTCCAGCAGTGACTCGATCGACCTGGTCACGATCGGCGGATGTGTCCGCGGCCGCACGGCGGTGGCGATCGGGCCGATGGCCGAATCGATGTTGCGTCAGATCAACGTTCGACTGGCGTTTTTGTCGGTCGCGGGGATCAACGAGCGCGGCTACTTCAACAACAACATGATGCTGGTCGAAAGCGAGAAAGCGATGCTGGCCGCGGCCGACCAGGCCTACGTGGTCACCGATCACACGAAATTTGGCAAAGTCAGCTTGTCCCATTTGTGCCGGTTGGAGGACGTCCAGGGTGTCGTGACCGACCGCGGTCTGGCTTCGCAGTGGAAAAAGCGGATTGACGACGCCGGCATCGAACTAGTGTTAGCGGACAACCGACGCGACGACGAAAACGGCACCGATCCCGACACAGACATCAGCCCCGACGCGTAGGCACTTTGGACTCCGATTTAACTTCCCCTCTCCCCCTCCCAACCATTCTTTTCGCAACCGAATGAACGCGACTCAAATTGACCGCGCCCGAATCGAATCCCTGGTTCGTCGCGCGATCGCAGGCGGTCTCGGCACATCGCCGGCTCGACCCGACAGTGGCCCTGCAAACGATCCTCCCGGTTGGGTCGACGGTAAACCGAACTTGCGTGTCAGCATTTCCGCGCGGCACGTCCACCTGACCGACGAGCACGTCGAAATCTTGTTCGGTGCCGGTTCGGTGTTGGAACCGGACAAAGACCTTTATCAGGACGGCTTCTACGCGGCCAAGCAGACGGTGATGATCGTCGGTCCGCGGCGTCGGATGTTGCCGAGCGTCCGCGTGCTGGGGCCGACACGCGGCGCCAGCCAAGTCGAATTGGCGTTCACCGATTCGATCTCGCTGGGGATCGATGCACCGGTCCGCCACAGCGGCCACATCGACGGGACGCCCGGATGCGTGCTGGTCGGGCCGGTCGGAAGCGTCCAATTGGAACAGGGCGTGATCCGAGCGGCACGTCACGTGCACATGAATTACTTCGACGCGGAACACTTCGGTGTCTCCAACGGCGACATGATGCAATTGAAAGTCACCAGTCATGATTGCACGACGATCTTTGATGATGTGCTGGTGCGTGCCGACGAGGCGGCCAAGTTAGAAGTCCACATCGACACCGATGAAGGCAACGCGTGTTTCTTGGACGGTGCCTCGACCGTCGAATTAACCAAGGGCGGCTGCGGCTGCCACCAATAGTTCTTACACCTCCTTTTCTCCTATCAATAGGCAGATTTCCAATGGCGAAGAGTAATGAAGCACTCGGCATGATCGAGTGCAAAGGGTTTGTTTCCCTGGTCGAAGCAGCCGACGCAATGTTGAAAGCGGCGAACGTCGAATTCCTGGGCTGGGACAAGGTCGGCAGCGGTCTGGTCAGCGTGTTCGTCAGCGGCGACGTCGCTGCGGTCAAAGCCGCCACCGACGCCGGTGCGGCAGCCGCCGGACGGATCGGCGAAGTCGTCAGCGTTCAGGTCATCCCACGTCCGCACGACGATTTGAGCAAAGTTCTCAAGACGAGCGCTCCGACGGCCAAGAAGTAGCAGCGGCCCAAACCCAATCGCGGCCGGACCGGTCTCGCAAACGGGCGCGATCGAATCTCCCCCCAACAAAAATCGAAACAACACAGAATCAACATGAATGACGCAATCGGATTGATCGAAACCAAAGGTTTGCTGGCACTGATCGAAGCGACCGACGCGATGGCCAAGGCGGCCAACGTGCAGATTGTCAAACGAGTCGACATCGGCGGCGCCTACGTCACCACCGTGGTCAGCGGCGACGTCGGCAGCGTTCGCGCGGCGGTCGAAGCCGGCGCCAACGCAGCCTCGCAAGTCGGCGAATTGGTCTCCAGCCACGTGATCCCTCGTCCCGCCGAAGGTGTCGCGAAAGCTTTTTTGGCTTAAGCGTCAGCCCGCCGCGGCAGTCACCAGACCGCCCGCGGGATGACCAGAAAAAACTAGCGCCAACAACAGACCCCGACTTATCGCGGAGGGTACCGCCCGTGCTCGTCCTGGTTGCAAACCTGGGATCGACCAGTTTCAAGTATCGGTTGTTCGAAATGACCGAGGATGGAGCGATCGATGACATCCAAAACGCTCGTTGCCTTGCCAAAGGTGCGGTCGAACGGATCGGCGATGCGCAAAGCAAGTGCACGGTCGAAATCGGCGATTGGTCCAACGAATTGGTGATAGCGGTTCCCGATCACGGCGTGGCCGTCCAAGCCTGCCTGGATCAATTGACCGACCCGGATCACGGTGCGATCCAAGACGCGTCGCAAGTCGCCGCGATCGGCTTCAAGGCCGTCCACGGCGGACGTCTCTCGGGCGTCTTTGTCGTCGATGACCAGGTGCTTGACGCGATGGCGGAAATGAACGCCGCCGCACCGGCGCACAACCCGCCGTACATCGCGGCGATGAAAACGCTGCAGGCCCGGTTCCCCGACCTGCCGCTGGTCGCCGCCTTCGAAACCGATTTTCACCAAACGATCCCCGCGGCTCGAAAGGAATACGCCATCCCGCGTCAGTGGGCTGACGAATTCCACATTCGGAAGTGGGGGTTCCACGGTGCCAGCCATCGCTACATCGCCTACCGCAGTGCAGAAATCCTGGGCCGACAGGACGCCCGTGTGATCTCCTGTCACCTGGGCGGCAGCAGTTCGGTGACGGCGATCGAAAATCGACAAAGCGTTCAGACCACGATGGGCATGACGCCCCAAACCGGTCTGCCGCAAAACAACCGCGTCGGCGACTTCGACCCCTTCGCCTTGCCCCTGATCTTGGAGCGCACCGGTCTTTCACTCGACCAAGCCCTGCAAGAACTGGCCAGCAAAGGCGGACTGTTGGGATTGAGCAACCGCAGCGGCGACATTCGCGATGTGGAGCAAGCCGCGTCCGAAGGCGACGCCCAATCCCAACTGGCCTTGGACGTGTATGTCGAAGAGATTCGGCGTCACCTGGGCGGGATGTTGGTCGCACTCGGCGGCGCCGACGCGATCGTGTTTACCGGCGGCATCGGCGAAAACGACACCCTGGTTCGACAGCGCGTCTGTGCGGGGCTGGATCAACTGGGCATCGTCGTCGACTCGGCCGCCAACGAAGGACTGCGTGATCGGACCAACGACATGGGCGAAGCTTCGTTTCATGCCGCGGATTCGACCACCCAGTTGTGGGTGATCCCGACCAACGAAGAAGTCATTGTCGCTCGCCAGACCCTGCACGCATTGAAACATTCGTGAACCGGACCGTTCATCTTTCCCCTTTAACTTCCAACGAGCCTAACACGAATGTTCATCGCCCGAGTCACCGGATCGGTCGTCAGCACTCAAAAGGTTGCGACGATGACGGGTCACAAATTGCTGGTCGTCGAGCCCTATCGGCTGGAAGACAAGAAGCGTCAGTCGATCGTCACCACCGGCAGAACCTTTATCGCCGTCGACACCCTGGGCGCTGGTCAGAACGATTTTGTCTTGATCACCCAAGGCAGCAGCGCACGACTGACTCCCGAGACAAAACATTTACCGATCGATGCGGTCATCATTGGGATCGTCGATCAAGTTCACATCGACAAGTTGAACGTTTACTCCCGCAACGATTCCAACGACCGCTAATCCGAAACGAATAACCCACCATGCAATACGACGAAAATCTGATCCGAAACGTAGTCGCACAGGTCCTGGCCGAGGTCGGGCCGATGCCACCGGGAAATGGGGCGGCCAAGAAGACGGCATCGGCCGGCGGTCGCAATGGCGTGTTCTATGACGCCGACTCGGCCGTCACCGCCGCCCGCGCGGCGTTTGAACAGTTGCGCGAGCGGACGATGGCGGATCGCAAACACATCATCGACATCATCCGTCGAATCTCGATCGAGCAGTGCGAAGAGCTGGGCACGATGGAGATGGAAGAAACCAAGATCGGCCGGCTGGAACACAAGATCGAAAAGCTGAAAACCCTCGGCGAGCAAACGCCGGGCGTCGAGTTTTTGGAAACGCGTGCCTTCAGCGGCGACTACGGATTGGCCGTGATCGACCGAGCCCCGTTCGGCGTGATCGGTGCGATCACCCCGGTCACCCACAGCTTGCCGACGATCACCGGCAACGCCGTCAGCATGATCGCCGGCGGCAACGCCGTCGTCGTCAACCCGCACCCGTCGGGCAAGAAGGTCGCCACCGAAGGGGTTCGCCGATTCAACGAAGCGATCGCGGCCGAAGTCGGGATCGACAACCTGATCTGCGTGATCGCCGAACCGACGCTGGAATCCGCCGAAGCGCTATTCAAACATCGCAGCGTCGCATTGATTTGTGTCACCGGCGGTCCCGCGGTCGGCCGCGCCGCACTGAACAGCGGCAAACGCGCGATCGTCGCCGGCCCCGGCAACCCGCCCGTCGTGGTAGACGAAACCGCCGACCTGGACCAGGCGGCACGTTCGATCATCACCGGCGGCGCTTACGACAACAACCTGCTGTGCATCGCCGAAAAAGAAGTCTTCGTCGTCGATTCGGTCTTCGACGACATGATGGCTGCGATGCGCCGCGCCGGGGCCGTCCAGCTGAACGCCGAACAGATCGCCCAGCTGACCAGCAAAGCGATCGTCACCGTCGGCGACGACCAGCATGACGCCGCGTGCAAAGATTACATCGGCAAAGACGCCTCTTTCCTGGCCGCCGCCGCCGGCGTCTCCGTTCCGCCGGAAACCGAATTGGTGTTCGGCGAAACCGACGAACACCACCCGTTCGTCAGCGTCGAACAAATGATGCCGTTTCTGCCCTTCGTCCGTGCCCGCGACGTCGATCACGCGATCGCCATGGCCAAGCACTACGAGCACGGGTTCCGCCATACCGCGATCATCCATTCGCGCGATGTCCGCAACATGACCAAGATGGGGCGTGAACTGGACACCACGCTGTATGTCAAGAACGGCCCCTGCATGGCCTCGCTCGGACTCGGCGGCGAAGGCTACCTGTCCTTTTCCATCGCCGGACCGACCGGCGAAGGCGTCACCACTCCGACCACGTTCACCCGTGAAAGACGGTGCAGCATGATCGGGGAATTACGGGTGGTTTGAGTTTCAAGTTGCAGAATTGAGATAGAGAAAGATTACAAGCATGCAGCCAGCGATTGTCCTCGGATCGACCCGCGCCACCGTCAAGCACGAGAGTTTGGTCGGCATGCGGTTGGTCGTTTTGCAGCCGATCGGCGTGGGAGACACCGCGGACGGTCCGCCGCTGGTCGCACTGGACCAACTCGGCTCGCGCAAGGGTGATCGCGTGATGATCACCAGCGACGGCTCGTATGCCCGCGAGGCATGCGGCCACGACCAAACGCCCGCCCGCTGGACCGTGATCGGACTGATCGACGACACCGATTCCTAACCACACCAAACAACGACAGCCAAAGAATTACACCGTGACTCGCCTTTCACACGACCGCCGCAACGACGCCGCAATGATCGCTGACATTGCGCGCCGGGTGGTCCGGCAATTGCGCGACAGCGGTTCACCAGCCGTTGCCGATGCGTCCCCCGCGACTCCACCGGCGGCCGTCACGGGCGAGAAACTGATCACGATCGAAACCTTGGACCGCCACGCGGCAACCGGTCAGGTCGTCGCCGCAGTCGGGGCAATCATCACGCCGGCCGCCCGTGAGGAAGCGCTGCGGCGCGGGATCACGATTCAATCGGCGGTCGATGGTGCGATGGGGCCAGCCGATTGCACTTCACACCATCAAACAAACGGTTCGTCGGCGTCGATTCCCGAAAGTCTTCGCCACCAACTGGATCGCCGCAACGTTGTGTTACCCGCGGGTGTCGAGATCCGCTGGTGCGATGAACCGGCCACGGAAGTCTATCGCTGCTGCAGCAACGGACAGCGCGCGACGATGGTCGCCGCACTTTCCGATGTCCAGCGATTCCACGATGAACTCGCCCCCGACGTCTGGGTCTTGGACCGCCAAAAACTGAACCTGGTTGCGGCCGTGAACGTGGCCGCTCGGATCGCCCGTTGCGCGGCGAAGACGGTGCAACCCAACGACGGAGGCCCGCGATGAAACTTGCACGCACCATCGGATCGATGACGCTTTCCAAGTCACACCCGGCGATGGCCAACGCCAAGCTGCGGCTGGTCGAAGTGGTCGATTCGATCGATCGCATCGACACCGAGCCGCTGGGCGGTGACACGATCGTGGCTTGGGACCTGTGCGGTACAGGCATGGGCGACCTGGTCGCCTTGGCCGAGGGCCCCGAAGCCGCCCAACCGTTCAAGCCGGACGTCAAACCACTCGACGCCTCCATCGTCGCGCTGCTGGACGAAGTCGAATTGTAACTCGCCCAGCCCAACTCCCTTTCGATCAACACACTTCACCACACGCCTCCCACTGTCACCTGAGAATCCCATGCAAAACGTTCACAAGATCAAACAGGACATGTGCGACATCGGCCGTCGCATCTACAACCGCCAGTTTGCTGCGGCCAACGACGGAAACATCACGGTGCGAGTCAGCGACAACGAGGTCCTGTGCACGCCGACGTTGCACTGCAAAGGGTTCTTGACCCCCGAGGACATCGCGACCATCGACATGACCGGCAAACAGATCGCCGGCCGCAAGAAACGGTCCAGCGAAGCGTTGTTGCACCTGGAAATCTACAAACAACGCGAAGACATCCGCAGCGTCGTTCACTGCCACCCGCCGCACGCCACCGCGTTCGCGATCGCACGCGAGCCGATCCCGCAGTGCATTTTGCCAGAAGTCGAAGTGTTCTTGGGCGACGTCCCGATCACGAAGTACGAAACGCCCGGCGGTCAGGCCTTTGCCGACACGATCATCCCCTTTGTCGACAAGACCAACGTGATGATCCTGGCCAACCACGGCACGGTCAGCTACGGCGAAACCGTCGAACAGGCTTACTGGTGGACTGAAATCTTGGATTCGTATTGCCGCATGCTGATGTTGGCCAAACAGCTCGGCAACGTCGCGTTTCTGGATCAACAAAAGTCGCAAGAGCTGTTGGATCTGAAAGACCAGTGGGGATACAAGGACCCGCGGAACACCAAGGCGTACGAAGATTGTGACATTTGCGCCAACGACATCTTCCGTGACTCGTGGAAAGAATCAGGTGTCCAGCGACGTGCCTTTGCCGCACCGCCGGCGATGCCCGCCAAGCCCGCCGATAGCGCGAGTGGCCAAGGGTTGCCCGGCGGAATCAACGAAGAGCAACTCGTCAAACTGATCACCGACGAAGTCATGCGTCAGATGAACGCCTAGGCGAAGGCGGGATCCATCACCTCCAATCCACTCTCCCCATACAAATCAACATCATGAAAGTTTCCATCATCGGCGGCGGCGGACTGGTCGGTTCCTGTGCCGCGTATGCCCTTCAGTGTGGCGGTCTGGCGCGTGAGATCGCACTGTTGGACGTGAACCAAGAATTGGCGGTCGGCCAGGCGCTCGACCTGCAGCACGGCGGTCCGAGTGTCGCCGATCAAGTCATCTCCGGCGGCGGTTACGAACACATCCCCAGCAGCGACATCATCTGCATCACCGCCGGACTGCGCCGCAAACCGGACGAGTCGCGATTGGATTTGATCAATCGCAACACCGACCTGTTTGTACAGATCCTCAACGACGTCAAAGCCGCCGGCCCGAAGCCCACCGCGATCGTCTTGGTCGTCAGCAACCCGGTCGACATCCTGACCTACGTCGCCGCCAAAAAACTGGGGCTGCCGGAGAACCAGGTCATCGGCTTGGGAACCCAGTTGGACACGATCCGATTCTGCTCGCTGATCGCCGAGCAACTGGGCGCGCCGCCGACTCAGACGCGGGCGTTGATCCTGGGTGAGCACGGTGAATCGATGGTGCCGATTTGGAGCAGCGCGACGATCGCGGGCTTGCCGCTGGACAAGTACCCCGGTTGGTCGCCGACGCTGGCGGCACAGTTGTTCACGCGGACGCGTGGCAGCGGTGCCGAAGTGATCAAACGCAAAGGTGGAGCGGGCTTTGCCGTCGGCATTGCGATCCGCGATGTCATCGACGCGGTGATCTTGGACCGGCGCTGCGTGCTGCCGGTCAGCAGCGTCCAACGGGGCTGTTTCGGCGTCCGCGACGTTGCCCTGTCGGTGCCCACCGTCGTCGGCCGAACCGGCGTCGTCGACCGGATGGAAATCGACCTCTGGCCGAAAGAAGTCCAAGGCATGCGAGCCAGCGGTGCGGCACTGCGCAAGACGCTGGACGTGGTGCTGCAACGAGTCGGCTGACTTCTCGTTGCAAAGCTCAAGCCTTGCAACGCGAGTGTCCGTGTGGCTCCTGCCACACGCCGATCGGACTCGCGAGGCGGAGCCTCTCTGACAATGTGTCCCCAGGCAGAGCCTGGGGACAAGATTAATCGCAGGGCCGCTCGCTGACGCGTCCCGCTGGCAGGCGCCTCGTTCCAGGGCTCCGCCTTGGAACGCGAGTGTCCGTGTGGCTCCTGCCACACGCCGATCGGACTCGCGAGGCGGAGCCTCTCTGACAATGTGTCCCCAGGCGCGGCCTGGGGACAAGATTAATCGCAGGGCCGCTCGCTGACGCGTCCCGCTGACACGCTCCTCGTTCCAAGGCTCAAGCCTTGGAACGCAAGAGTCCGTGTGGCTCCTGCCACACGCCGGTCGGACTCGCGAGGCGGAGCCTCTCTGACAATGTGTCCCAAGGCAGAGCCTGGGGACAAGATTAATCGCAGGGCCGCTCGCTGACGCGTCCCGCTGACACGCTCCTCGTTCCAAGGCTCAAGCCTTGGAACGCAAGGGTCCGTGTGGCTCCTGCCACACGCCGATCGGACTCGCGAGGCGGAGCCTCTCTGACAGTGTGTCCCCAGGCGGAGCCTGGGGACAAGTTTAGACGCAGGGCCGCTCGCTGACGCGTCCCGCTAGCAGGCGCCTCGTTCCAGGGCTCCGCCTTGGAACGCAAGGGTCCGTGTGGCTCCTGCCACACGCCGGTCGGACTCGCGAGGCGGAGCCTCTCTGACAATGTGTCCCAAGGCAGAGCCTGGGGACAAGATTAATCGCAGGGCCGCTCGCTGACGCGTCCCGCTGGCAGGCGCCTCGTTCCAGGGCTCCGCCTTGGAACGCGAGAGTCCGTGTGGCTCCTGCCACACGCCGGTCGGACTCGCGAGGCGGAGCCTCTCTGACAATGTGTCCCCAGGCGGAGCCTGGGGACAAGATTAATCGCAGGGCCGCTCGCTGACGCGTCCCGCAGGCATTTGCGGGCTGGCGCCTGCCGCCGGACAACTTCCCGAACTCACGCGGCTCTTGTACGCTATCGGGCCTTCCGGTTTGACCGCTTTCTCCCAGAGGCCTCCCGATGGCTTTGTATGACGTATTTGGCGTGGGCAACGCGCTTGTTGACATCCAGGCGCGCGTCGACGACGCACTGCTGCGCGAACTTTCACTCGACAAGGGCATCATGACCCTGGTCGACGACGAACAACAATCCGGGGTGCTCAGCCGACTGGACGGACGGCCGTTGAACCGTTGCGCCGGCGGCTCGGCTGCCAACACCATCGTCGCCCTGGCAGAATTCGGCGGCTCGGCCGGCTTTATCGGCAAGGTCGGTGGCGACGCGATCGGCGAATTCTTTCTCAAAGACATGAGCGACCTGGGCGTGTCGATCCAAGTCACACCGGCGGACCAGCCGACGGGCACCTGCGCCGTCCTGATCACCGAAGATGCCCAGCGGACGATGTTGACCAACTTGGCCGCCTCGACCAGCCTGGGTCCGGAGGACATCGACGAACACAAGATCGCCAGCTCCAAGTATGTCTACGTCGAAGGCTACCTGCTGACCGGCGAAACCACCAAAGCGGCCGCCTACAAGGCCTTCGAACTGGCCCAAAAACACAACGTCAAAGTCGCCTTCACCGCGTCGGATCCCTTCCTGGTCAACTTGATCCGCGACGAGATCTGGGACCTGATCACCGGCCCGGTCGACCTGTTCTTCTGCAACGAAGAAGAGGCCAAGTCGCTGACCGGTGAAACCGACGCGCTTCGGTGCGCCGTCAAGATCCACGAACACTGCGAAAACGTGGCGCTGACGCTGGGCGGAAAAGGATCGATCGTCATGCACGGCGGCGAAGAGTTTCCGATCGAGGGCGTGAAAGTCGATGCCATTGACACCACCGGGGCCGGCGACATGTACGCCGGTGCGATGCTGTACGGGATCACCAACGGACTGGATTGGCGAACGTCCGGCCACTTGGCATCACACGCCGCCGCCCGCGTCGTCGCACAACTGGGTGCCCGCTTGGACCGCAAATTCACCAAGGAAGAAATCGAGGACCTCAGTCGATTGACCGATTAACTGTGTGAAGGGATTTTTCACGTTCTCTGACAATTCTGATTCGACATGGCCAAAGCACCCAAGACCGCGATCTCTCCCACCCGTGCGGACGACTACCCGGAGTGGTATCAGCAAGTCATCAAGGCGGCCGACTTGGCGGAAAACTCGCCGGTCCGCGGCTGCATGGTGATCAAGCCCTGGGGCTACCAGCTCTGGGAGAACATGCAGCGCGCGTTGGACGACATGTTCAAAGCGACCGGGCACCAAAACGCCTACTTCCCGCTGTTCATTCCGATGAGTTTTCTGGAGAAGGAAGCCGAACACGTCGAAGGGTTTGCCAAAGAGTGCGCCGTCGTCACCCACCATCGCTTGGAACCCGACCCCGACGGCGGACTGCGACCGGCCGGCCAATTGGAGGAACCACTGATCGTCCGGCCGACCAGCGAAACGATCATCGGCGCGACCTACGCCAAGTGGGTGCAAAGCTATCGTGACTTGCCGATCCTGATCAACCAATGGGCCAACGTCGTCCGCTGGGAAATGCGGACACGGATGTTCCTGCGAACGGCCGAGTTCCTGTGGCAAGAAGGCCACACCGTTCACGCCACCGACACCGAAGCGATCGAAGAAACCGAGCGGATGATCAACGTCTACGCCGACTTCGCCCGCAATTGGATGGCGATGCCGGTGACGATCGGCGCCAAAACCGCCGGCGAGCGGTTTCCCGGCGCTATCGAAACGCTGTCGATCGAGGCGATGATGCAAGACCGCAAGGCGCTGCAGGCCGGCACCAGCCACTTCCTCGGCCAAAATTTCTCAAAGGCGCAGGACATCGTCTTTCAAAGCGAATCGGGGTCACGCGAGTACGCCTGGACCACCTCCTGGGGTGTTTCGACGCGTCTGGTCGGTGCCCTGATCATGACCCACAGCGATGACGACGGATTCGTGCTGCCGCCCAAACTGGCCCCCACCCACGTCGTGATCCTGCCGATCTACAAAGACGACTCGCGAGCCGCCGTGATGGAATACATCCATGCCTTGCGAGACGAACTGCGCGATCAATCCTACGACGGCGCCCCGATTCGCGTCGAAATCGACGACCGCGACATGCGGGGTGGCGAAAAGAAGTGGCACCACGTCAAACGCGGCGTCCCGATCCGCCTGGAAGTCGGCCCCAAGGACATGGAAAAGAACTCGGTCTTTCTGGGACGACGCGATCAACCCAAAAGCGTCGGCATGGATCGCAACGAACTCGTTTCGACCATCGGCGCGCTGCTCGGCCAGATCCAGCAATCGCTCTACGATCGCGCCGATCAGTTGCGAAAGGACCACACGGTCACGATCACCAACGAAGCCGATTTCCGCGCCTTCTTCACCGCCAAGAATCCCGACAACCCGGAAATCCATGGCGGTTTCGCGCTCTGTCACTTCGCCGACGAAGCGAGCATCGATGCCTTGTTGAAAGAGCTGAAGGTGACAATCCGTTGTGTCCCGAGCGAGAACAACGACACGCCGGGGACCTGCTTTGCAACCGGAAAGCCGGCAGCCAAGCAAGCAATCTTTGCCAAGGCGTACTAGCGTGCGATCTGAAGAGGGACCGTGCAATCGAAACCGACAGGGGCCCCTTCAACCGGTTCGTGCTTGTGGTCCCGTTTCTTAACCGCCTGCGGAATGGGGTAAGAAAATTTCGTGGGTAAGAAAATGATTAATTGCACCCTCCATCGAGTTTCACCAATTTTCCTACCTCCAAAATCTTCCTACCACTCCACCCGACACTTCGAAGGGGAGCCGTGGAGCGAGGCAGAGAGGGGGAAGAGTGTAGACGCATCATCGACCGGGGCCTGAACACCGCACGACCTCATCGGCCAACGTCGCAACGATTGACGTAGGCTTTGTCCCTAAACCCGGCAAGGGTCGTACGCGGTAGCGGAATTCGCCAAGAATTTCGGCTTTTCCCGTGTGAACTGCTGCGAGCCGAAAGCCTTGGCGGCTTCCGCTACGGGTTTAGGGACAAAGCCTCGGTCCCACACGATGGTTCACTTCGCGGTCAGATTGACGTCGTGATGGTCTTTTCCTTTGATCTGGACCTTGGTCGGATCCGTTCGGTCGCTTTCTCGCCCGGGATTCGGTTTGCCGGTGACGACGTAATCGCCTGGTGGAATGTTCTTGAACGTATAACTGCCGTCGGCGGCGATGTTGGCCGACCCTCCCCAGCTGCCCACCTTGGATCCATCGCCCCGGTCGGCATCGGCCTGATCGATTTCGACGATGTACTTCGAAGTGACCGCCTGACCGCCGGCGGTGGCAACCGACACCGTGACCGTTCCGGTGGGCAGCAACTTGAGCACGATCGGTGATTCGCCGGTGTCGTGTTCGTTCAGGACTGAGTTGTAAAAGTAGTCCTGCGTTCGGCTGATGAACTTGAGCTTGCCGTGGGGCACGTCGGTCACGACAAACTCGCCGGCGGAATCGGTCTTGTATTCGTGTTCGCCCGCGACGCGGTAAAAGTTTCCCGAGCGGTCGATGCAGTTGCGGACGCGGACCACGACGTCGGGGATCGGTTTCCCTTGGCCGTCAACAGCGCGCACACGCACCTCGGCGGCTTTGGCCAGAGCGACATCCAGCTTCTTAAACGTCGTCTCTGTGAACGAGTGATAGTATTTGTCTTTGGATGCGAATCCTGGGGCGGAGACCACGACCCGATGCGTGCCCGCGGGGATTCGGGTGGCCAGGAAGGTTCCTTCGGCGTCACTCGTTGCCGTGATCCGGTCCGCGTCTTTGCCGATCGTGATCGTCGCAGCGGCGATCGGGCGTCCGTCCGGATCACGGACACGGCCCTGGAGAGCCGCACCTTGATCGGCCGTCAGCCCATTGGATTCCAGACGTTCATCGACGACCGACAACGCCGGTGGAATCATCAACGACTGCCACTCGATCCGATCGCTGACGTAAACGACCAGCTCTGTCTTGGGCGCCTCACCTTCTTCTCCAGGCGGCAACAGGCCCATTTTGGAATCGCGCAGGTGCTGCCAGTTTCTCGGCACCCAAACCATGAACTGCCAGTCGATCGGATGCGACTTGTTCTTGTCAGTGGCGTTCAACCAGAAACTATTCTGGACGCCGCTGCGAACGATCAGCTGCTTGCGAGGCGAATCGATATGAGCGAACAGGTCGATGGCGGCTTGCAGGTCAGCCGTCTTGCCGGAATATTCGAAGTGGTATTGCCCGCCACCAAAGGGTGGCCCTTCCCACCACGCGATTCGTGTTTTCAAGTTGGCCAGCGGCAATGCCCCCTCGGGCAGCCCCTGAACCTTAATCGGTTCGTCCCTACCGCCGGTGATCAGCGCACTCGCCGGGGAAGCCATCGCGGTGAAGAGACCGATCGCGATCAACACACATCGAATCATGACCATCTTTTTGAATCCTCCTCAGGGGTGTTCCAAGCCAATCAGCGAGTGCCAACATCCACTGTATCGTCTGACGAACGAGCAACGTGCCTCTTAGGGAGAAACTCGGTTTTTCGAGCGATTTTGACCCTCGCGACGCGTTCAGACTGCGACCGTGCAGCTTGCGGCGTGCGAACCGGACTTGTCAGCGACGGCCGGGACCCGTTAACAGTGACCGTTGACGCCGCCCCGCCGACTCCTGCCCAAATTCCCCTCCGTCTTGCCGCTGCTGCCTTCGCCAGATGTTTCACGCCGCTGGAATCCGAAACCTGCTAGCATTGCGGGTCGCGCGGGCGCTGGTTTTGAAAGCGCTCGTCGCGACGGCACTGCTGCAATCAGGCTGCGGGACGACGCGCAACTATGGGGCGACGGAACAATTGGTCGTCAGCGATGCCGTCGATCGCAGCGTCCAGCACATTGATTTCCGGCCACTATCGGGACGCAAGGTTTACCTGGATTCGAGTTACCTGCGACAAGTCAAATCGACGGGATTCGTCAACGCAGAGTATGTGATCAGCGCGTTGCGGCAACAAATCCTGGCCGCCGGCTGTTTGTTGCAGGATTCGGCCAACGAGTCGGAAGTGATCATCGAAGCCCGGATCGGTGCGTTGGGCTCGGACGAGCATCAGGTGACCTACGGGATTCCGGAAAACAATGCCTTGAACAGCGCGGCCAGCGCGATCCCCAACGCGCCGACGATCCCGACGCTGCCCGAATTGTCGTTGGCGCGGCGGGAGGCCCGTGAAGCGGCGGCCAAGATCGCGGCCTTTGCCTACGACCGTGAAACTCGCAAACCGATCTGGCAGTCGGGCGTGCGGCACTCGATCGCGACGGCCAAGAACACTTGGGTGATGGGCATCGGACCGTTTCAGGGAGGAACGATTCGCGAAAAAACCAAATTGGCCGCCAGCGGATTCCAGTTCGGTCGACGAAGCCGAAACGCCTCGGTTGCCGAACACCATGACCGCCCGCCGGTGGATTACAACGCCGAAACACGCTTCAACCAAGGGTACCCCGCCTTCGGCGACTCCGTCGATGGACACGAGATGCTCGCCTCCGACAACGACGCTGAAGACTCCGACATCCCGACACCCCCGGAACTGGAATCGTCCGACGGTGCAACAGAGACAGCCGACACGCCGGAGGATCCGGTGAAGGTGGCCAAGGGGCCCAAGCCGTCAAACCCCAAAAAATGACCGGCGGTGAGACGGGTTTCAGGTTTCAGCTTTTTCCCATCACCCATTTTTCGTCCACTTCCCCTCGTCCTCGCCTCATTTTTCTGCCCTTCATTTTTCTGTCCATCGTCTACCGCCCCTGGGCGAGTTCGGCAGGGCGAACGACCTTTCCGACAACCGCGGATTGTTTCAGGGGGCCGACGGTTCGGCTGTCGACCGAAACCGGAACGTTGTCTCCGACGACAAACACGTCGTCCGCGGCCAGCGTGATCGGATAGCTCACGGTGCCGCTGGGTCGATCGTCACGGTATTCGATCTCACGGTACACATGCAGCGTGTACCGATCGGCCTGATGCTGATTCAACTGCACCGCGACGGGGTGGGCCGCATCGAGTGCTGCAACGAGTTGCTCTCGATCGGCTGATGCTCCGGCCACCTCCGGGCGCGCATCGCGGTAACGCGCCTGGCCCGAGCGTGCCTGGGTTGCGACGATGGCGTGCGAGGGATCGAAAAACGTCACCGCCACAATGGGATTTGATTTAGGAGCCGTGCCACCCGCCCGTGGCCGGATCTGGATGACCAATCGATCGACGGGATTGAGGATGCGACGCACCGAGTGGTTTGTCGGGTAGTCGTCCATGACCGCCGTGATGCGTCCGGCTTGATAGGGGTTGCGATAGCCGTAGACCAGCCAGTTGGCCGCTGCATCGCTGCGATTCCAATGATCGGGTTGCGATTCCACCGCCACGAGCGCCGGCGGCAGAAACGCATCTCGGCCCTGGCCCGAATCAGCTCGTGTTGCGATCACGTCTTCCAGTCGTCGCCCGTCGATGGTCAATCTGCCGTCGACCAGATCGACACGGTTTCCGCCCAGGGCGGCGATGCGTTTGACATGTCGTTTGCCGTCCCACTCGATCGCGACCACGTCACCGATCCACAGCTCCTCGCGGACGTCGGAAATCTGATAAACCTGACCGTCCGTCAGGGTGGGGGCCATCGAGTCGCCGACGATCTGAAACATCGGCACCTTCGGACCGGCAAATGCCGGCCCATCGGTGGCAGTCACGCCGCGGGCCGACCGTCTACCCCACTGGTAGGCGCAGACGGAAACCGCGATAGCGATGATTGCGACGACGATCGGAGCCGCGCGGCTAACCAGTGATTTCATTGGCTGGTGATTTCATTGGCGGGTGGATTCACCGTGGACGGGGTTCACCTGACGAAAGAAACGAGCCCCCGTTATACTCCGTCGCGGCTGCCCGACGCAGACGCAACGTGTTGTCGTTGATTGATTCCTGCCCGCTCCCGTGACGAATGCTTCCTGATGCCCGACCCGACCACGATTGATCGCACCGAATCATCTGCCCTTCCCACGACACGCGGCCGAATGGGATCGGCACCGGGGGTACGCATCCTGGGATGCGGGTCCTATGTCCCGGACAAAGTGGTCACCAACGAGGACCTTGCGGCACTGGGATGTGACAGCGATTGGATCGTGCGACGAACCGGGATTCTCGAGCGGCGTCACGCAGCGGCCGACCAGGCCACGAGCGACCTGTGCTATGAAGCCGCCCTGCGTTGCCTGGCCGACGCCTCGGTCTCGGTCGACGAGATCGACTTGATCCTGGTTGCCACGATCACTCCGGATCACTTCACGCCCTCGACGGCCTGCCATCTGCAACGCCGCCTGGGCGCGTTTGCCGCCGCGATGGACCTGAGTGCCGCCTGTGCGGGATTCATGTACGCGCTGACGACGGCTGCCCAGTTCGTTTCCGCCGGCAATGCGAAACGCGTCTTGGTGGTCGGGGCGGACTTGATGAGCCGAACGATCGATCCCAACGATAAAAAAACGTACCCGCTGTTCGGAGACGCTGCCGGCGCCGTCTTGATCGGCCCCGACGAAACGGGTTGGGGAGCGGGCGTTGACGAACCGGCCGATGCCGAAGGCCCCTCGGGGCTCCTCTCGTACCAACTCGGCAGCGAAGGTTGCGGCGGGGAAATGCTTTGCATTCCCGGCGGCGGCACCCGTCTGCCGTTGACCGCTGAAGGCTTGCGTGACGGATTACAGTACATGAAGATGGACGGACGGAACGTCTTCAAATGGGCCGTTCGCGTGTTCGACGACAGTGCCAAAGAGGTCCTGGCCGCGGCACAGGTCGACGCGGACGAACTGGCACTGGTCATCATGCATCAGGCCAATCAGCGGATCATCGACGCCGCCGTTTCCGATCTGGGTGTTTCCAAGGACCGGGTGTTCGTGAATCTCGATCGCTATGGGAACACCTCCGGGGCCAGTATCCCGCTGGCGATGGACGAGGCATTCCGGCAAGGCAGACTGGTTCGCGGCGATTATGTGCTGCTGTGTGGATTCGGCAGCGGCTTGGCCTGGGGCACGGCGCTGCTGCGGTACTAGGGGTCGACCGCAGCTTGGCATTGGATTGGGCGGGACAGTCGCCGTCCTCTCCGAGGTCGGCGCGGGGCAAAGCTTCGCTTTTTCGCGCTCGCCGAGTTCGGAGAACACGGCGACTCTTGCGGCTCGCCGAGTTCGGAGAACACGGCGACTCTTGCGGCTCGCCGAGTTCGGAGAACACGGCGAAAAATCGGAACGCATCGTCATGATGAAAACCGAGCGACGGTAGACGACTAGTTGGGATCGTCCGGCAGCGGATAGGGGAGCGGGTCGCCGTTCATTTCCGCCAACGCATTGGCCGCCGCTTTCTGCTCCGCTTCCTTCTTGTTGGTGCCCCACGCGGCGGTGTATTCACTGCCGTTGATGACCGCGCTGATCAAGAATGACTTTCGGTGATCGGGCCCCATCTCGCGTTTCAATCGATACATCGGTGTGCAAGCGATGTCGCGCTGGGCGCGCTGCTGAAGCGTCGACTTGTAATTCGTTGCACCTTGGCTGGTCACGGCCATTTCAACCTCGCCCTTCAACCAGGTCTTCAACCGGTCGCGAACGACATCGTGGCCGCCATCGAGATACAACGCCGCCACGATCGATTCGAAGACGTCACTGACCAACGATCGCGGGTAACTGCGATTGCGGGTCACACCGCGGCCGACGATCAAACATTCGTCCAGTCCGATTTGACAGGCCACTTTACCGCACGTCCGCCGACTGACGACGGCCGACTTGATCTTCGTCAAATCGCCCTCGTTGTATTCGGGGTACTCTTCGTACAGCCATGAACAGATGACGAAGCCCAGGATGGAATCGCCCAGGAATTCCAATCGCTCGTTGCTCGCCAGGCGGTGCGACGCCCCGGATGCATGCGTCAACGCGTACCGCAGCAACTCCTGGTCTTTGAATTGATAATCGATCAGCTGCTGGCAACGAGAGAGTTTTTCGGAGTGGTCCAGGTCGCCCGATTCATCCCGCGGGGAAGCGACCAGCCGAACATCGTCGCCGGTCCCGGGCGGATCGAAGTGCAGTGGCGGCCCCTCCGGATCGCCATCGAGATCCGCTTGGCTCGCGTGTTCGTCGCGGCGCGCGTGCTTCTCGCGACGCGGTTTTTTCTCGCAGCTCGCGTGTTTCTCGCAGCTCGAGGTCGACTTGGCATCAATGTCGATGGAACGGGCCTGGACCAGTTCGACATCTTCTGATTCTGGATCAAACGGTACGGACAAGGAGCATTGCGTGTGAAAGAGTCATGCGTCGGTAAGCACGTGCCGAACTGCATCACCCGCTTGAGGCCTCGACCGGGAATCCCGGCAGAGACACAAACGCAGAGAGAGACCGTTGTGACACGTGAGGCAAGCGGGGGCACCACGGGTGGTGCCGGCACTGCCATCCATGTCACACGCCGGCGAACGGGTCTCGTCCGTTTCCTGTCGGAATCATCTCAGAGCGACCCGCCCGCCGGTGTGCGACGCGAAGTTCCTACGGTAACAACTGTTGGCCTTCATGGGTAGTCGAATCGATCTGAAAAGGGGGCTGTGTCAAGACGGCGGTGTGGAGAATCCGGGGCGAATTGTGCCTTCCCCCGTCGAATCCGCCGGGGCAAATCCGCGACCCGAGAAAAAACGAAGACAAATCCGGGGTCATCATGGATTTTCCGCGCGCCCTTGGCAGGCGAGGTCGCACTAACATGCAGATCGCCATGAACATGACAGCACCAACAGAACACGACGACGAATCGAAATCCGGCGAGACCTGCACCGGGGCGATCGAGCGGTTCAGCGACGCCGAGTTGCTGGACGCGTGGACACACGATCGGCTCGCGACGGCATTTGCGGTCCTGGTCGGACGTTACAGCAGAATGGTGTTGACCGTCTGTCAACGCAAATGCCGCAGCGCCACCGATGCCGATGATGCATACCAAACCACGTTTTTGTTGCTGGCCAAGAACAGCGCGAAAATCTCGCGCCCCGAGTGCCTGCCCGGCTGGCTGCATCGCGTCGCCCATCGCGCGTCGATCGCCACCCTCACCGGAAACCATCGAAACTCCGAACCGATGATTGAACCAGTGCTGATCGACGACCCACTGGACCGCATCACCCGGCAACACGATGCGATCGCGCTGGACGAGGAACTCGCCGGGCTGCCCGAACATTATCGCGCCGCGGTCGTGATGCAGATCTACGACGACTGTCCGATCGAGCGGATGGCCGAACACTTCCAAACATCGCTGGGATCGATCCGCGGACGACTGCAGCGGGGCAAGAAACTGCTCGCCGATCGGTTGCGACGGCGTGGGGTCGTCCCGCTGCTGGCCGTCGCCGCCGCCGGATCCTACACCGCCTCGGCCGATGAAGTCTCCGCCGCCAGCACGTCGCTGCTGTTGTCTCTGGCCGACGGGCCGCCGCCGGCGCCACCGATCGCGGAAAACCTTCTCCATCCCCTCGTCGCTTCAGGAAAACGAATCATGACTCCGTGGAACATCGTCGGCGGACTGACCGCCGCCGGAACCGTCGCCGCCATGTTGCTGTCGTCTTCAATCGCCAGCGATAGCGGTTCCCCCGCTTCGCCAACTGCATCGGCGCCGATCTCCATCGCTGCCGAACCCGATGCGATCGTCGCCCAGTTCGCCGCGTCTGCTGCCCCAGCCGATGCGACAGCCCAAACCTCCAGCGACCGAACTCCCGAACCCGGGGCAACCGCTCAGGGTGGTGCAATGCCCAGTGAATCCCTGCCCGCGGTCTCGGCCGGGATGATCATGCCTCCGCCGAGCCCCGCGTCTGAAACGCAAACCGTCTTGAAACGACGCTTTCGCGCCGCGACCCCCACTGGAAAACTCGCCGACGCACTGGCCGAAATGATGGACCAGCCCGTCGACCTGCAGATCAACGGAAACCTGGATTCCATGGTCGATCAACTGCAGGACCAACTGCAACAACCCGTCATCTTGAACCCACGCGTGATCGAGTATGCAAAACTCCAACCCGACGCGCCGCTGAACTACGCCGGACGTTCCGAACCGCTGCGAACCGCACTCCGCAAACTGCTGCAACCGCTGGGACTGAAAGCGACCATCGAAAGCGAAGGGTTGGTGGTCACCGCCGACCACAGCGAACTGGTTCATCGCGGGATCGGAACCGACAGGTGGCTCAGCGTGGATGATGCGATGATGCGCCAAGCCGACGAAAAACTTGCCAAGCCGATCAGCGAGACCTTTGTGGAAACGCCGCTTGTCCAAGCCGTCTCGCAATTGAGCCAAGCACTGGATCTGCCGATCGTGATCGACAAGCGTTCCTTGGAAGACATCGGTATCGATCCCGATTTGCCCGTCAACGCGGATCTCCATCATCTTTCCGGATACGATCTGATCGCATACCTGCTGCGAGAGCATGACCTGGCGCTAACGGTCAAAGGCAACCTGCACACGGTGGGATCCGACGAGTTTGCCGAATACCACATGCTCTCCCGAGTCTACTGGCTCGAAGGCATCGGACTCGGTGGGGACTTCGATAGCCTGACCGGCTTGATCGAATCCACCATCGATCCGGACAACTGGGAAGCCCTGGGCGGTAATTCAACCCTGTCGCCCGCGCCGGGCAACCGTCCGGGAATCGTGATCAGCACCACGTATGAAACCCATCGGCAGATCGAGCAATTGCTTGATGCCCTCCGTGAAAACTCCTTCGCCCCCGATGCGATCGCCGAAGAGGTCGAAGTCGCGATCCCCCAGCCGCCGGCGGGACTACGTGGTTTCGGCGGCGGGTTTGGTTTCGGCGGGGGTAGCGGCGGTATGGGCGGCGCCGGCGGATTCATGTAACTCGCCAGTACGATTGTCCCTTGTACGATGGCCCTTCCGGGCCGTCGACGGTCGGACTCTTCGCGACGCCCCGGAAGGGACTCGTACACAAGCAAGCGGCGCACCTAAAAAGGACGTCCCACAACGTGGGTCAGTTGCCCGCCGTCAAATAAATCGCATCGCCGGTGAACAGCTGGCGGAACTGTTCGTTGTCCCAGTATCGCCATCCGACCGCCGGATCGGCGATCTTCCAGCGTCCATCGGCGGTTCGGCTGTGCACCACCACCGCGTGACCTTCGCCGTCGGTCCCCAACAACTGTCGAACCGGCTGGCGATTGCGGCGATCGTTGAAACGCACCACCGCCACATTGGGCAATTGACCGCGGGCCACCCACATCCCCGGATCCTGGTCGGCGACCTCCACCGTGTGCGAGCTGCCGGCGACGGCCAGCCTTAATCCCCGCACCAATCCCAGTGACGAGGTGCCCTGGTTGCTGGTCAAACACGCGTCGGCCATCAAGCGTTCGGCCGATGGCAGGGGAGCCGTCGCCCGTTGTCCGCTGCCGTACGTCAACCGTGCCGGGGTCAGCAGCGCCGACTGATGCAACAGTGTCGCCGCCGCCGCGGGACCGCAACTGGCCTCGTGGCTTTGCATACACACTCCGTCCTTCCACTGTGCGATGTCGTCCAAATGAATTGGAAACAGCTGCGGACGGATGACCGGTAACACCAGAAAACCGATCGCGAGCAACCCCATCAGGCCGGCGACGCCTTGTCGCCAAGTCGCCCGCAATGCCGCGACCTCACTGGCCAAGCCGGCAGTGAAGGACAACAGAACCGGCACCCAGTTCGACCAACACAATGCCGCCGGAGTGGGGAACGCGTGTGCCCAAGACAACCGATCGGACAGCCCGAACGCGAAGACCAGCGAGAAGATCAGACATTCGGCGAACAACAGAGGCTGATTCTGATAGACCGAGAGCGACAATCGCCGCCCCGCGACAAACGCGAGTGCGGAGACCGCGGCGATGAATCCGATCGCGATCCCGAGGTCCATTCCCATTGCCCGACTCTTTGGGGGGACACCACAACCTTCCAGAGCATGTCGAGGCAACGGAAGATTGATGGCACACCAATCTCATCAGTGAAGATATGGTTAATTATCGGTGTGCGAAAAGTGTAGACGGGCCGTTTTCGCATTCCAAACCATCGTTTTTATTAAAAAAACGAAGGGTCAAAGCCGAACACCCCCATTGCACGCGCGCCCCGACCACCAATTTAGCGGTCGCGTCTCAGAAAGATGATCTCAACCGAATCCCCGACCTTGAAACCCAATTCCACGGCATAGCGAATTGCCGGGCCGGGGGCGGGAAACCAAGTAGCCCATCGTGCGGAACACCACTGACCGGTCCCAAGTTGCAAACAGCGGGGCGACCGCTGCCACGGTGACGGGTCGTCGGTACCCCTCGCATCAATCTCGACGGCCGACTTTTCAGCGATCAGCCAGCCGGCCGCCATTCCGACCGGCGCCGGCTCCGGCGAAGCATCGCCACATGCGGGGACCGTCACCACGCGATGATCGCAATCGAAGGCTTGATGAACTTGCTGCATTTCGAATTCCTTTGAAATGGCTGACTTGGCGGTTGATTCCTCCAATATCACCACCGACGTGACACGTTTGGTCATTGCGACTTGCCGCAAAAACGACGATTCGTGTGTCACCCAAACAGCCCAGGGGATACCATTTGTGCACGGGATCGCGTCCGCGGGAAGGTTTCGTTCATTGTGTGACAAATCTGTCAATTGGTGAGGTACCCTCGACCAGCGGTTTCGTTTGATAGATAGCAGAAATCACGTTTTTCCAGCCGATTTGGGGCATCCCGTCCAGTAACCAAAGCACCCCGGGTTTCGTATTCATGACGCCAGCATCAATCTTCCGTTCGCGTCTTGCGAGCTTATTGGGTGGGATGATCGCCATCATTGCGGGTGGTGCATGGACCTGCCCGGCGCAAAGCGTTGCCCCGCCGCAGATCGCGATGATCAATGATGCGATCGAGCAGGGGTGGGCGGACTATGAAATCACGCCCGCCAAAGAAGCGGACGATGCGATTTGGTGCCGGCGCGTTTTCTTGGACATCATCGGCCGGATTCCGAATCTGGAGGAGCAGCAGGAGTTTGCGTCTGACCGTGGCGGCAGCCGTCGCGCAAAACTGGTCGATCGGTTGCTGCACGACGATCGCTACACCGAAGAATATGCCAACCATTGGGCCACGGTTTGGACCAATTTGCTGATCGGTCGCGGCGGCGGAATGGACCGGCGTGACCTGACCAACCGTGACGGGATGATGAAGTACCTGCGAGATTCGTTCGCGGCGAACAAGTCGTATGATCGGATGGTTTACGAACTGGTGACGGCCGAGGGGTCGACCAAACCCGGCGCACCGGGGTTCAACGGCGCCGTCAACTTTTTGGTCGGCAAGGTCAACGAGGAAAAAGCGGTGCTGGCGGCCAGCAGCGTTTCGCGGCTGTTCCTGGGTCAGCAAGTGCAATGCACGCAGTGCCACAATCACCCGTTCAACGATTGGAAACAACAAAAGTTCTGGGAGTTCAATTCGTTCTTTCGCCAGAGCCGCGCCCTGCGGCGGTTCGTCGACGGCACGCGTGATGTCGAGTACGCCGAGCTGGTCAGCGAAGACTATGCGGGCGAAGCGGGCGACCCCAACGATGCGCTGGTCTTTTACGAAATGCGAAACGGACTGACCCGCGTCGCATACCCGGTGTTCACCGATGGCACGGAGATCGCCAAAAGCGGATATGTCGATGACGTCAATCGCCGCAAGGAACTGGGACGCTTGATGCTCGACAGCCAATCGCTCGATCGGATGGCGATCAATCGTTACTGGTCGATGTTCCTGGGATACGGATTCACCAAGCCCATCGACGACATGGGCCCCCACAACAACCCGACACACCCCGAACTGTTGGACAACCTGTCCGAAGCCTTCCGAGGCTCCAGTTACAACCTCAAAGACCTGATCACTTGGATCACCCTTAGCCGTCCCTATTCGCTCGCATCGGTGCTGGGCAGCAACAATCAAATCGACGACCCGTCGATCGGTGAAACGCCCAAGTTCTCCCGCTTCTATCTGCGCCAGATGAGCGCCGAACAGCTCTACCAGTCGCTCGTTTCCGCATCGGGCGGCAACGCCGAAGGGACGTACGAACAACAGGAAAAGAAACGCCGTGATTGGATGCGTCAGTTCGTCGTGACCTTCGGAACCGATGAAGGCGACGAAGCGACCACCTTTGACGGCTCGATCCCCCAGGCGTTGATGCTGTTCAATGGTGAACTGACCCTGAATGCGACCAGCACCAAACCGGGCAGCTTCTTGGATCGGCTGTCACAATCGGGGCGGTCGACGCGTGATCGTTTGAACCGACTTTACATGGCCGGCTTGTCGCGGACACCGACCAAACGCGAAGTCGCCATGGCCGGCGAACTGTACCGGGCCCGTGGCGGGAAAGAAATCGAAATGCTGCAGGACGTCTGGTGGGCGATTCTGAACAGCAATGAATTCATCATGCAGCATTGACGTTGGGTTCATTGTTGAATCTCAAGCGTTACCAATCTGACAACACTTCCTTCGAAACCGTTCTCTTCGACAGGCAATCGCAATGATTTCAAACTGGAAAACACCTCGCGGAATGAGCCGCCGCCACTTCATGAACCACATGGCCGGTTCGACCGCGGCCGTGTCGGCGGCGATGACGATGGGTGGAGCGATTGCAGCCAACGCCGATCAAATGCGACGTGAACGCAAATCGGCGATCATGTTGTGGATGGGCGGTGGACCGCCGACGATCGACCTGTGGGATCTGAAGCCGGGCGCGCCGACCGGTGGCCCCTTTCAACCGATTTCAACCTCCGGTGACATGCAGATCTGCGAGCATTTGCCGATGGTCGCCAAACAGATGCACAACCTATCGGTCGTTCGCAGCATGTCGACGCGTGAGGCCGACCACAATCGCGGCCGTTATTACATGCACACCGGGTTCGTGCCCAACCCGAACATCGAACACCCCAGCTACGGAGCCGTCGTCGCGCATGAATTGATGTCGCAGCGTCCCGAACTGGAGATCCCGCCGTTTGTCACCGTCGGTGGCGCCAGCGCGGGCCCGGGATTTTTGGGCATGGCTTGGTCGCCGTTTGCCGTCACCAGCAGCGGCCGGATTCGTAATTTGGATATGAAACTGGACGGGTCCCGGCTTCGTCAGCGGATGGCGGCGCTGCAGGAAATCGAAAGCGGTTTCGCCAACCGAACCCGCGGCCTTCCCGCCGGCGAACACGGCAAGGTGCTCAAGAAGACCTTTGACCTGATGACCAGCAGCCAAATGGAAGCTTTCCGTGTCGAAAAGGAAGACGAAAAGACGAAGGAACGCTACGGGACCAACGGCTTCGGTCAAGGCTGTCTGCTGGCCCGGCGTCTGGTCGAAGGCGGCGTGCCCTTTGTCGAAGTCGACTTGGGCGGCTGGGATTTGCACAACAACGTTCACCAAACCCTATCGGACACCAAGCTGCCGCAATTGGACAAAGCGATGAGCGCCCTGGTGGAAGATCTGGAACAGCGGGGATTGCTGCAGGACACCGCGATCATTTGGATGGGCGAATTCGGACGGACACCGCGGATCAACCAGAACGCCGGACGTGACCACTGGGCGCGGTCCTGGTCTTGCGTCGTGGGCGGGGCAGGCATCAAGGGCGGTTTGGCGGTCGGAGAAACCAGCAGCGACGGAACGGCCGTTGAATCCGAACCGTTCAGCAGCGAAGACCTGATGGCGACGGTCTGTCAAGGACTCGGCATCTCGCTCGACACGACGTTCATGAGTAAAAACCGTCGCCCGATGAAGATTGCCAATGGTGGAAAAGTGATCAGCGAATTAGTGGCTTAGATGAGTGGTGGCTTGATGATTGGTGGATGATGCCAGCCTAGGCGGTCAGACGCCAAGCTCGACCGGGCCGAGCACCGGCTCGTTGGCCCAGTCAAACGATGTTTCCGATGAATCGTTGCCCGACGGCAACGTTCCCGGGGAAGCTGTGCATGATGAACCATCCGGGGCGTCGGAAACACTCGACGCGGAAACGCTGATCCATCGCCATCAACGGGGCGTCTGGCGCTACCTGCGAATGCTCGGTTGCGACGACGCGACGGCCGATGATTTGACGCAAGAAACCTTCTTGCGGGTGCTGCGACGCGACGACTTCGTCCAACACAACGACAGCGCCACCGCCGGCTACCTGCGGCGAACCGCCTACAACCTGCTGGTTTCCAGACACCGCAAACTGGGACGTGTCCAAACCACCGGAGAACCCGAACTGCTAGACGAAACCTGGGACCGCTGGGCCGGCAAAGACCTGACCGGCGACGCCGCCGTA
Source organism: Stieleria maiorica (assembly GCF_008035925.1). Taxonomy (NCBI): domain Bacteria; kingdom Pseudomonadati; phylum Planctomycetota; class Planctomycetia; order Pirellulales; family Pirellulaceae; genus Stieleria; species Stieleria maiorica. The sequence goes on along the minus strand of NZ_CP036264.1, from coordinate 6,607,975 downwards.
GAAGCCCTCCAACAGTGTTTCCAAAAACTGACCGAACGGGCCCAAATCGCCTTGCGAATGAGATTTGATTCCAGTGCCAGCCGCGTCGAAATCGGCGAAGCACTGGGGATCACCGATCACGGAGCCCGAAACCTGATGCAACGAGCCAAGCAACAACTGCGAAATTGCGTTGAAGAAAAACTGCAGCTCAACAACGAACCATGAACCATCCCGCAAGCCACCATCCGCACGAAGCACGCAGCGATGCCGATCCGGTCATCGATGCGTTGTTGGCTGAATTTGTACCCAGCGATGCCAGCAAGCGAAAACGGCCGCCCGATCTTTCGGCGCGGATCATCGCTCAGCTCGCGTCGCCCAGCGACGACCAATCAATACGCCGGGTGGAAGAGGATCACGATCCTGTCATCGACACGCTGTTGGCCGAGTTTTTACCGGACGATCCGTCGCGACGATCATCGCCTCCCGATCTGTCGGCGGCCATCCTGCGACGTCTCGATGAATCGGCCGACGATCGACGCAGTGAGTTTGCCGAAGACGCCGATCCCGTCGTCGACACGCTATTGACCGAGTTTGTTCCGGTCAACCCGACCAAACGCAAGGTGCCCCCGAATCTGGTCGCACCGATCCTGGCCAAAAAACCTTCCGCGACCGGTCGAAGCAGCACCTCGATCCCAGCGATCCCCCCGTCAACCGGCGGTGTCTCGATCACTCGTTTGGTCTCCCTCTTGATCGCGGTCGCGGCATGCATCACCGCGGTCGTCTATCTGTCCGGACCGGACACCCCCGCCAATCGTCCGGACGATCCAAACTTGATCGTCGACTCCGACGTCCCCGGGACGCTCCATCCATCCGAATCGATCGGGTCACCGTCGACCGACGATCTCCGCATCGCCAGTTCCACCGCAGACACCACCGCCGATCCGTTGCACGATCCCAAGGATGGAAAACCGCCGCGCGGCATCACGCTCGAACCGCCCAGGATTGCATCGACCGCGGACCAAACTCAGCAGGACACGCCTCGTCCACAGCCTGAACCGGAATCGTCGGGTGAAACCGAAGCGGTCGCCTTAGTCGCTTCCCGTACCGCCGAAACGGTGCGGGCCTACTGGCAAACGCTCGGGATCATGCCGACGCCCGATGCAGCGCCCGCGGAGATGACGTCGCGGCTGAAATCCAAACTGGGAATCACGCTTTCCGACCAAGCCATCAACGACCCTCAGCGTTTGCGAGATCTGTTGGCCGAATCGTCAAACGCCGACGAAATCTCGAAACGTTGGCTGGCATTGACGACCGGCAACAGCATCGCGGCCATGGGGCGTCCCCAGTATTCCGGCTTGGTCGACGAACTCTCAAGAAGTGTCTCGGGCGGTGCTAAGTTTGACGTGGCCCTGGTCTCCATGATCGATGGGTCCAACGAACACGCCGGACAATGGTATCAAGCGATCGGACGTCGTGGCAGCGAAGGGATTGCCAGACAGCTTGCCAACATCTCGATCAATGCAGACATGCGTTGCGTTCGATGCCATGATTCGCACATCGGCCGCTCCGGCACTCAAGATGACTATTGGTCGTTTGTCGCGTTGGTCAAGAACGCGGTGAAGCGGCAAAACAAACGCTGGGTCGTTGCCGAGCAATCCGATGCGTCGACGCCGGCGTTTTACGAACTGATCGACGGCCGCATGAGCATGGCGACACCGAAGGTCAGCAAGTACTTGCTGCAGTCGAGCGAACAGATGGAAGACTTTCACACTTGGACCAAGACGTTGGTCGGCAGCGATGTGCTGGCCGGAAGCATGGTCGATTCGCTCTGGCAACTGGTCCACGGCCGACCCTTGAAACCCTCGCCGGTGGACGCGTTTGCGCCTCCGGTCGACGGGAACTTGGATCGCTTGCACCGGCAGCTTGCCGACGACCTGAAAGCCCATGACTTTGATGTCGCGCGGACATTGGCGTTGATCATTTCATCGCCGATGGCCCGTCGCAGCGTTCCGCAGGTCTTGCAGGGCGACGCGGTGCTGACGTCAACCGAACAGCAACGCAAACACGCCCTTGATTTGGTCCAAGCGTTCGCCGCGGCGATCGAAACGCCCCCCTCCTCGCTCAACCAACGCGTGGATGTCGCGATGCGGCGGATCGGTGGGCGATTGAGCTCGGAGGACCAGACCGCCATTTTAGCCCAGCCGATCAACGGCAAGCCGCGCACGCCGAAGTCGCTCGCCGCGCTCGATGGCGAAAACACCGCCTCCGGTTTCCTGCAACAATTGAGCGTGGACTTTCCGGGCGACGAAGCCTCGTTGCCGGTGTCGTGGTTGCGGTCGATCGACGATTTTGATCGCCAAGTCCAGCACCTGGTCTATCTGTCCGGCCGCAGCAGCGTTACCCCGGAAATCACCGCCGCGGCCAATCGGCTGAAAGAGTCCGGAAGCCGAGAATCGGCGCTCAGCCGGATCTGGTGGATCCTGCGAAACTAGGCGCCCGCGACCTCGGCCGCTTTGTAGACGACGCTGGATCGTTTGAACCCCAGCCGTTCGTACAATCGCACCGCGCCGGTGTTCTCCGTCGTGACTTCCAAGTGCATGCGGTCTAACCCGACCGCTCGAAATCCGGTGGCGGCCTTGGACAGCAAGATCGATCCCAAACCTTTCCCTCGATGGGCCGGGTCGATGCCGACGTTCTGAATCGATCCCCATCCCTCGGTCGACAGCCCTTGGATCGTGCCCACCGCATAGGGTTGGACCACCCCGGTCTTGGGATTCGTTTCGCGAAAACGGATCAGCCAAGTCGCGTCGGGCACAAAATCGCCGCGGCTGGTGATCTCGCGCATCAGACGCAAACAACCGTCGCGTCTGGACAAGCATGGAAACACGTTCGCATCCAGTTCTTCCTTGAAACTGTTGAATTTGGCGATCGCGTGTTCTCGTAACAGCCCCGGCAGGTAGGGCAGGATTTCGTATCCGTCGGGCAGACGTGGATCGCCCCCACGCCAATCGCGAAGGTCAAATTCCATTCGGTATCGTTTGAAATACGTCATGCCCATGATGTTGGATTCTACCATGCGTTTACCGATCGGACCTGATCGGCGTAAACTTTGGGTAACCCGATCAATCGGCAGACCCTCTCTTCTTGGCTTCTCCGGCGTGCTGATGTCCGAACCATCCCCCACCACTTTTCCCCCCTTGGTCGAAGAAACGATTGTCCTGACGGGCCCGACGGCCTCTGGAAAAACGTCGCTGGCGCTGCAGCTGGCCCAGCGGATCGGGGGAGAAATCCTGTCGCTTGATTCGATCGCGGTGTATCGACACATGGACATCGGGACGGCCAAACCGAGTGCCGCGGAGCGTGCCACGGTGCCCCATTACCTGCTCGATCTGGCCGACCCGGACCAGGATTTCAGTGTCGCGTGCTACTTGGACGAAGCCCATCGGCGGGTCCGCGAGATCACAAAACGTGGAAAACGCCCGATCTTTGTCGGCGGAACTCCGATGTTCCTCAAAGCGGTCTTGAGGGGTTTTGACGTGGGACCGCCGCCGGACTGGGAGTTCCGCGAATCGGTGCAACGCGACATCGACACCTTCGGGGTCGAAGCGCTGCGCCAGCGGCTGGCCCAAGTGGATCCGATTTCGGCGTCCCGGATCGCACCGGGTGACACGCGTCGGATGATCCGGGCGTTGGAGGTGTCCAAGCAGACCGGAATGCCGCTCAGCCATCGACAAGTGCAATTCGACCGCCACGTCGACGCGCGGTCCTGCAACGTGTTCGCGTTGCAGCACGAACGATCCGCCTTGCACCAGCGGATCAACCAGCGCGTCGATCGCATGTTCCAGCGGGGCTTGATTGAGGAAGTCGAACAACTGCTCGCGCGGTTTGGCGCATTGTCCCGAACCGCAGCTCAAGCCGTCGGCTATCGCGAGACCCTCGACTGGAAAGCGGCAGGCGGCGGCCCCATCGATGAATTGAAGGACCTGGTCGCGACCCACACCCGACAGCTGGCCAAACGCCAAGAGACCTGGTTTCGATCGTTCGATGAGATTACCTCCGTCCCGATGGATCGATTCGACGACCAATCCGCAGCACTGGAGTTTGTGCTCCAGCACATCGAAGGCTAGAAAAGCTCGAACGCTCCGTCAACGCTTGACGTTGGGGTAGCGGAAGCCGCCAAGGCTTTCGGCCCCTGTGGCGTTGCGGTGAAACGCTTGGCGACCTGCTGATTGCAACGATGTCCCCAAAACAATGTGATCAGGAGAAGCGTGAACGATGGGTGCCGCCCGGCCCTTGCTTACGCGTGCGGGCTGGATTCGACGTTCAAAATGACCGCCAGTCCACGCCCAATTTCTCAAAGTCGGCTGCGGCGGTCAGGAAGTGTGCGGTGATCCAGTAGATGTTCCACCGTTCGGCGTAATCACCGCGCATCCCTTCGACGACCTCGCGGGGGTCATGCTGTTCGTAATTGGTTTGCAGCAACTGTTCGCCCTGAACGCCCGTCGCCAAGTCTGTCATTTGCCCGCAGCTGACGAACATGATTTTGGCGATTTCACGGTAACGCGGGTCGCCGGTCCAATCGGCCAGCTCCCAAAACGTCGGCGTGAACACGACTCCGAACACGTCCAGGTGTTGATTCTGGACCGAGACGCTGGTCCAACCGCGTGTCTTGAGGTCATGATCGGCCAGTCGCCCCGGCGGCAACATCACGTCCCAAACATACAGGTAGCTCAGACAGACATCGCCGGCATGGACGGCCGCGCGCAGGTACCTCGGATCGTCGGTGGCCCGATACATCGCCGCAAACCCTTGCAGCGCCGCCCAAGCCCCTTCCTTGTCCTCGCAGCGGGCATCCAGCGTTCCGCCCCAGTAGGGTTCCTGCATGTCCAGATGCCGATCGATCGTGTGATCGGCCAACTTCGTCGCCGCCTCCATCCAACGGTCGTTTGAGGAATGGTCGCTTCCTTTGACCAACGGAGCGATCGCAAAGGCCTCGTTGGTTGAAACCGGCCGCCAATCCGCTTTCAAAATTCGGTCCGCGATCGCGTCCAACTGTGTCGCGACGAATTCCATCCAGCGATCACGATGCGGATGATTCGCTTCGGTGATGGCATCCATCATGCCGTTAAGTGCCTGTGCCTGTGACAGCGGGTTCTGACGTTCCAGCCAACGGTGCGTCTGGTAGTCGTAGACGATTGGGAATCCGACTCCATAGGATGCCTTGCGCGTGGGCGCGGAGGTCAGGAAGTCCAGCGAGTCCGCGGCACGCTGTTTCCACAGATCCGGTTGGTCGGTGTACGGCCGCAGATCCATCCCCAGCAGTGCCCGCGGGGGGACTTCGGCGCGATCGGCCCAGCCCATCATGATCCAGGGCTTGTTGCCCGGCGGACGCGTCCGAAACCCTTGGCACTGATCATCTTCATGCCAGCGATCGAAGGTGTCGTACAGTTTGGCAGCCATCACATCGGCCGGATGCGGCAGCGAGCGATCGGTGCGGGGATCAAACCAGTCGATCGAAGTCCACAGCGGCAAACGAAAGCCGTGTCCTTGCACCGGAGCGGGCGCCAATTGCAGCATGAACTGTTTCTCGATCACCGCGCCCGGCGGGATGCCGACCAGATGCGCGCGTTCGTACGGCAAGAACATCGTTTGACGTGCTTTGACGACGCCACGTTCGCCGTTGGAAGCGGTCGGACCACTGCGTAGCGTCAATTCCGTGGACTCCTCACCAGCGACCAACCCCAGCGACCACCAAAGATCCTCGCGCGCGGCAAACGGCAACCTGGACGGACGTGTGTGCAGCGCCGCGACAAACTCGCCGGCCTGTTCGACCGCGGCAAACGGCAGCGGATAGCGATGTTCCTCGTACAACGCTTCCTCGCCCGATTGGCCCGACCAAGTGGGGACGCGTGAGGCATCGATTCGTGTGCCCGACGGGTTGCCGTAGTAATTGATGCCCGGCAAGAAAGGCTGCGGGGCGTTCTCCGCTGGTGCATCAACGACGTAGCGCACCGACAACACGACCGGGCCACTGGGCTTGGCACCGGTGTAGTGCCAGCGCCGTTTGGCCTGCAAGGCCCCCTGCGGTGTCACTCGGTACTGGTCGCGGATCTCCCAAGTCCCGTCGGTCGTTGCAACGGTCCCTGTCGCGATCGTCCACGGTCCACGTTGTTCGATTTGATCCGGACCTCCGTGGTGCCAATCGGCCGGCGCGTCGTCACGCCACCCGGTGCCGATCGACCAAAGTCCCTCGGCGGGCGATCGGAGTTTGTTCGCCCCGAGAGCCGAATGAGTGAGTACCAGCCGCCCCTGGTCGATTGAAAGCGATGCGGGAGATTGCGCTGATACGAAAGGAGCTATCGAGCTAACGAAAGGCAGCAAACTGAACAAGATAAAACGTAGTGGCATCGATCAAGTGTCAGTGGTGATGGGCACGGGCTTTGGTAAACACGGTTGTGGCAATCGTTGGTGTCTAGCCTTGAGGCCAATGTCACTTACTTTTTGAGCCGACGGCGCTAGCCGCGGGCCTTGGATTGCACTTCGAGACTTGTAAGGCCCGAGGCTAGCGCCTACGGCTCAGTTTGTGATCGAAAGTAAGTGGCATTGGCCTCTAGGCGATTCCCGGTCAATGCGTCACCGCGACCTCAAGTGGCTAAAGACTAAACACCAACACGTCTCCCCGCACCATTCGGGTCAGAGGGGTTGGGGCCGTCGGATCGCTTATTCTAATCCTGTGACTCAACGGCGGGCACTGTCAGTTGCTTGACCGCGTTGATCAGCTGCGCCACTTCCTGCTCGAGTTCCGGCAGCGCCGCCGCTGCGGCATCCAGATCTTCGTCGCGGGCAAAGTATTCGATTCGCTTGGCCGCGGCAACGACCCGCTTTGCCGCAAACCAATCGGCGGAGCCTTTGAGAGTGTGGGCGCTGCGTCGGACTTGACTGGCGTCTTTGTTGGCCAAGCCTTCCGCAATGGCGTCGATCATCTTGGGGCATTCGTCCAGCAACAGCCGCGCGACTTCTTTCACACCGTCGGCGCCGCCGGGGATCCGGGTTTGTGCGAATTCCAAATCGATCACGTCGGCGGCGGATTCGGGTGCGGATTCGGGGGCTGCGGTCGTCTCCGTGTCGGTCACGTCGGGCGGTGGTGGGGAGAGGGTCGGCGCGAACTCGCTGAGCGTACGAGCGAGTTGTTCGGGGTCGATCGGCTTGGAGACATATCCGTCCATCCCCACCTCCAAACACTTCTCCCGGTCGCCCTTCATGGCCGCGGCGGTCATCGCAATGATCGGCGTGTGTCGGCCTTGTGGTTTCTCCATCTGGCGGATCGCAATCGTCGCCTCCAATCCGTCCATTTCCGGCATTTGCACATCCATCAACACGACGTCATAGCGATCGTTGCGGATTGCATCGACCGCCTCTTTGCCGTTATTGGCGATCGTCACGGCGTGCCCCCGCATTTCCAACAACCCGACGGCAACACGTTGATTGACCAAACCGTCTTCGGCCAACAGGATCTTCAGACGTGCCGACGCATCCCCCGGTGCGTCCGGACCGGATTGCGATTGACGGTTCTCTGCGGCCCGCTGGCCGAAGACCGCAAGCAGTGCATCCAACAACTCCGACTGCACGACCGGTTTGGTCATGTATCGGGCGACACCCAATTCGCGGCACCGATCGGCGTCGCCGGGCCGAGCGGCCGAGGAGATCATGATCACGTCACACGTCTCGATCCGCGGATCTTCAGTGATCCGGCCCGCCAATTCGAATCCGTCCATCTCCGGCATCATCGCATCGGTCAACACCAACGGGTACGGCCGGCCGGCTTCGGTGGCCCGAGACAATTCGCCCAAGGCCGCCGCTCCGCTCTCGACCGTCACCGGCTGCATGCTCCAATTCGTCAGGATCTCCTCCAGGATTCGACGATTGGTCAGGTTGTCGTCGACGACCAGCACCGGCAGCCCGGCCAGGGCGGAGCGGTCGACCGGCGCCACGGCCGGTTGCTCCTGGCCGATTCCGAACACGCAGGTGAAGTGAAACGTGGTCCCCGTCCCCAACTCGCTTTCCAGCCAGATCCGTCCGCCCATCATTTCGACCAGTTGCGACGAGATGGCCAGCCCCAGCCCGGTGCCGCCGAACTTCCGTGTGATCGAAGAATCCGCCTGTTCAAAGACACCGAACACATTCGCTTGGTGTTCCGGCGCGATTCCGATCCCGGTGTCCTGGACGGAGACATGCAGCGTCACGTGATCGTCGTCACGTGATTCCTCGACCACATTGATGACGACTTCACCCTCATCGGTAAACTTGATCGCATTTCCGGCAAGGTTGACAATGATCTGCCGCAGCCGTCCCGCATCGCCGATCAGGTATTCTGGCAACGCGGGATCGATCCGGCAGTGCAATTCCAACGACTTGGCGGCCGCGCGAATCCCCAGCGTTTGGCTCGTCTTACCGACGCAATCACGCAAGTTGAAGTGCGTCGCTTCGAGCGCCAATTTGCCGGCTTCGATCTTTGAAAAATCCAGGATATCGTTCAGCAGACGCAACAGCGCGTCGGCCGAATCCTTGACCATCGCCAGGTATTCATTTTGTTCGGCGGTGTGCTTGGTACTGAGCAACAATTCGGTCATGCCGATGATGCCGTTCATCGGCGTGCGGATTTCATGACTCATGTTGGCCAGAAAATCGCTCTTGGCCCGGTTGGCCGCTTCGGCGGCTTCTTTGGCCAGCTGCAGTTGCTCGTTTCGCTGCTTCAACTCTTCACGTTGCAGTTCGACCTCGCGTTGCAGGCTGACTCTTTCGACGGCGTTGGTGACGGCGCGTTGCAAGTTGTCCGACGTCAGCTCGCCCTTGACCAAGTAGTCCTGGGCGCCTTTCTTCATCGCGTCGACGGCGATCGATTCATTCCCCTGACCGGTCAGCATGACGATGGCAAAGGGATGCTCACCGGCGAAGTCGCGAAGTTCGGTCAGAAACTCCAAGCCGTCCAGGTCGGGCAGGTTGTAATCCAACAGCAAACAGTCCGGTGGACGAGAACGGCAAACCTCAAGCCCGTCCTCTCCACAATCGGCATCGGTCACGTCATATTCGTTCCAAGCCTGCTGGCTCAACAGCCGCCGATAGACCTCGCGGTCTTCGGGGCTGTCGTCGACGATCAAGATACGAAGCGCCATGATTGCTAGTCGTCGGTCTTGGGGAACACCACGATTTGGAACCAGTAATCCTTCAGCCGCTGAATCGCATTGACAAATCCCGCCAGATCGACCGGTTTTTGGATGTAGCTGTTCGCACCGAACTCATAACACGCTTCGATGTCGCGTTCATCGGTCGACGTGGTGAGAACGACGACGGGGATCCTCTTCAGTTCCGGGTCCTGCTTGATCTCCTCCAGCACTTCGCGTCCGTCGGTCCCGGGCAGATTCAAGTCCAGCAAGATGATGCCCGGTCGCGGAGCGTCCTCGGCCGACGTGTAGTCACCACGGCGGTGCAGATAGTCCAGCGCTTCGTCGCCGTCGCTGCAACGATAAAGAGAATTTCTCAGCCCCGAGGACTTCAACGCTCGAACCGTCGCTTCGAAGTCCTCCGGACTGTCCTCGACGATCAATATCGGTTGATTGCTCCAATCGACCATCTGCCTTATGACCCCTGTTCATTGAGTGCGATACAACAGCGACAGGCGTGGAGCTCATGCGACCACTCCCGGTTCGACCGTGAAGTAAAACGTGGTTCCTTCGCCATAGGTCGATTCCAGCCAGATTTTACCACCGTGCCGCTCCACAATCTTTTTGACAAACGTCAGCCCCGCGCCGGTTCCGCCTCCGTACTTGTCGCGCGCGTGCAGCCGCTTGAAGATACGGAAGACCGATTCTTGATGTTTTTCGCGAATGCCGATCCCGTTGTCGCGGACATAGAACACGAAGCCGTCTTCCTTCAAAAGATTCGTCTTCTCCTGACCATGCTGCAGGAAACCGATCTCGACCCACTTCTCCGGCTTGTCATTGTACTTTACCGCATTCGTCATCAGATTGCGATAAACTTCAGCGATTCGAACCGAATCGCACTTGACGGTTGGCAAGCGCCGGGGCACTCGCACTTCGACGCCCTGTTCTTCCAGCGTGACATGCATCATGTCGGTGACCTGGTGGACGATCTCGTTCAAATCCGTCGGCCCGATGGCAAATTCGGCACGGCCGACGCGGGAGTAATGCAACAGGGAATCGATCAGATTCTCCTGGCGTAAACACAACCGCTGAAGCGTCTCGATTTTCTCGTGCCCGGCGTCGTCCAACTTGTCGCCATAGTCTTCGGCCAGAAAGGAGGAGTATCTTGAGATGCCACGCAGCGGTTCCTTCAGATCGTGTGAAACGATGTACGCAAAATCGTCGAGCTCCTGATTGCTGCGTTCCAGCCGTTCGTTGGAATCGCTCAACTCCTGCGTCTGGGCTTCCAGCCGGCCGGTCCGTTCATGCACCAATTCTTCCAGGTGCGTGCGATGTTTTTCCAACTCCCGATCCCGCTGTTGGATCTGTTCCAGCATCGTGTTGAAACCGTTGCACAGCACGCCGAGTTCATCACCGGTGTTGCAGTGAACGCGAACAGAATAATCCCCTTCGCGAGAAACCTTCTTCGTCGCCTTGGCCAACTGCAGCACCGGACTGACGATCGCACGCTGCACGAAAAAACCGAGCAGCACCGCGATGCCGAGACAGATCAGCAGCGAAACGAATGCGAGTCGGATCCGGTGCATTGACGACGCATACAACTCTTCCATGCTGGCACGCAAATAAATTGCACCCAGTGGAGCATCCCGATCGCCGATCTTCGTGAATACGTGGAGAAACCCTCCGCGGAATACAGCTTGGTTTCTGTCTCTCGTGATGGGCATCTCATCCGACACACGCTTTGATGCCTTGTACGTTGCGAACGATTCGCCCTGGGCATCAAAAATCTGTGCATACACCACGTCGGGTTCGCGGCGGACAATCGACACGACCTCATCGCCGACTTCGTTGTCCCCGAATTTCAATGCCGTCATACTGGCATCGCCGAGAACGTCCGCGAGAACGGAAATCTGGGTTTTCATGGCTGCCTTGGCCGAACCATGCTGTTCCAACAGTCCCGCAAGGGTCGACAGCAACAACGCGATGCTGACAACGATCACCAAGGAGACTGTCCATTTAATTCGAATCGACAGGTCTCTCAGCCAGCGCATGGGTTGTGGACCTCAGGGTGTCCTAGAGCACGGTGACAAGTTTTAAACCCAGCAGTCGACTGCTAATGTTTAATCGTTCATTCTGCGCAACAGTCTTGTTGATAAACATCTTCAAACGAAACGCTTGAAGATCGTTCCAGTAGCAAATCATCACCCCAGAATTGGCGAGCGTCTCTGATTCTGATTTGCCATCCGCCTCGCCGACCAGCAGTACCGACTGACCTTTGGTTTTCTGGATGGCCGAGTTGGCTCGATCCTGGACCGTCTCCCTCGAGACGCCGGCTTCGGAGGATCGCGAGATGAAAAGTATATGGCATGGACTGTAGTTTTTTTCGAACTCGGCCACCGATTTGTAATGGACCACCTTGATCGGCTTGTTTTGAATTGTCGACACGGGCTTTCCGATCAGGCTCGAATGGACCGCGAATCCGTTCCCACTTGGCCGCAGCGAGGGTCCGAACGGATTGTCCCCGAGCACACCGATCACAAAGGCGTTCGCCGCTCCGGGGAACGGCCGATCCGGCCATTTGATCAACCCGCCAAAGTAAACGAAGTAGCCGGCTTTCATGTCGAATTCGAGATTCCGGACCGCTTGCTGGGCGTCAACGGTGGGTGAAGGTGTCAGCGCGGTGAAGCACAGAACCAAGCAAAGCGATGAAAGTATCCGGCGCATGGGCGGCCTCGCGGACCTTTTCTGTGGCATCCGCCGATCCATGAGAATCTCTGCCCCGCGGGTCAGAAGCCGAGTATCTGCGCGAAAGCCGATCCCCTGTTTATTCAACTTAGTCATTGCGAACCGGACGGGCAAGAATTCTCGGATCGTGGCGTGACAGATCACCCGCTAAAACTTCTTCTGATACGTCAACGCGATCGCCGCCGCTTCGCTGCGATAATACGCGCGACGGAGCACATTGCGTTTATTCAGATCTTTGTCGATCCAGCCGAGCACATTGTAGAAGTCCAATCGCAGCCGCCCCTGACCGCAACAGAGGTCGCGTTGGATGCCGAAGTCCAGGAAATAGCTGCCGCGAAACGCCTTCTTGTATCCCGGATCGATGTAGGGCAAAAACCCGTTGGGGTCGGCCAGACTGGCGTTGTAATTGGCCAGGTCTTCGTCACCGGGAAATCCCCAGTACGCACGCAACGATCCGCTGGTGCTCCACAGCGAATTCCACTGCCGGTTGGCATACAACTTGGTTTGTTGCGGCGACCAGCTCACCAAGTCGCTGCCGAATCCGTACGGCTCGGCCGTGATGCCCTGATTCCGCGTGATGTCGGGAAGAAACCCATCGACCAGTTGCGTGTAGGCATGTGAGACGGACCACTGGTAATGTTTGGTCCGATAGGCTGATTCCAATTCCAATCCGGCGATCTTGAACTTCCCCAAGACCGTCTGTCGCCGGACCGTGGGCGTCGGATCGAATCCGATCGCGGTGTAGTACTGATAAAACCCGCTGGCCGCAAAGAACAAGTGATCGCAAGGTTGTCGCTCGTAGCGGAATTCGACACTTTCGTTTTCTTCGGCCTCACTGAACGTCCCCGTTTCGACGAACTGTCGCCTCAGGTCGCCGTCGGTGGCGCGTCGATTGGCCACCGTCCAGATCGACTTGTACGTGTCCCGCTCGTTGGGCGCGAACACCAACGCGGTCCGCGGTGAAAGCAGCCAGTCGCTGTACGAGTGCTTGTCGCTACGCAGTCCGGCGAAGGCGGTCCAACGTTCGTTGAATCGCAACACGTATTCTCCCATCAAAGAAAACGTGTCGGTTTCCCAGGGCCCCTCGATGCTCGGCGGCACCCCTTCGACATTTGCCGGCAATCCCGGAAAACCGGGGCTGTTCAGCCCGAACCACTCGTAAGAAAACGCGGTACCGAAGGCCAACGTGTGGCGTTCATTTGGTGTCCATCGGGCCAGCAAACGCGTGTAGAACTCGTCTTCGCGGTTGGTGATGATGCCGTCGCGCGGCGTGAATCGCTCGAAATCAAACAGGTCCCAACTGGCCATCCATTCCACATCAAACGTTTCCGTGCACTCCAGCAGATACTTGCCCGCAAACGTCAGCTGCTGGTATCCGGCTTGAGACGTCAGCAAGTCGTCAAAGCTGTCACCGGGAAGGGCGTCGCCGGCCGGTTGCAAAGCGACGTCGCGCCGGTCGGGATCGATTTGTTGGCCGCCGCGCGTGTAGCGAACCCAAGCATTCAGATTGCCTTCGGTCAGTTGCGCGTGAAGTTTGTGCTTGGGCTTGGATCGATACCCGCGGCCGTCATCTTGGACGTCGAACGTGACCGGTTCGCCCGCCGTGACCGGGATGTTGTCCCTGGCGGTAAAGCTGCGGCCGAACACCAACGGCGCGTCGGATTGGTCGGCCCCGTCTTGGGTCGCGAAACCGTAGTACAGAAACACGCCGGAATCTTCATTGAATTTCCGACCGTAGCGGAATTCCGTCGCGGTGAACTCATCCATGAATCCCTGACGCACCGTCGCGTCAAAGCCCTGGAACGTTAACCCCGTGTGCGTTTGCAAGTTGATCACGCCGGCGATCGCTCCCGGACCATCGGTCGCCCCGCCAGGCCCGCGCAGAAAGTCCGCGATGTACAGATCGCCCATCAGCGGCAGGTCCCGCTCATGATACGCCCCCGACTCCCCGCGGTTGTTCATGATGCGGCCATTGACCTTCAACAGGATCTTGTCGTCGCGGTCACTGATGATCCCACGCATGCCCATCTTGGGACCGGTGGCGACCTGGTGCACGTGCTGGTAGTTCGGCACCAGGATATCGAACAGTTCGTCCAGGTTCCTTGCACCGGACGACCAGATCGTCGGGGCCGCGATCCGCGTGACCGCAGCCGGGGTGATTCGGGAAATCGCCGGGATCCCGCCTTCGATTGCAACGGGAGCCACTTCGTCGATCGTGTCCAACGTTGCCAGCGTCGCCGGCGCCTCGACCGGAACCAGCAGCGGTTGCTCAGAAAACTCCTCCAACGAAGGCAGATCAAACCCCAGCCCGCTTCCCAGCGGTTCCTCGGTTCCGGTCGGCTCGTCAGCGACTCCGGCAGCGTTTTCCGCTGGCTCCTCGAGACCGACGTCTGGTCCGTCGAGTGGTTCCGGCGTGACCGGGACCAGGCCGGCGGCTCCCCGCGGTTCCGACGCGCCCTGAAGCTCGAATGCACCGAACGTGGGCACCGCCGGCGCCGGCTCTTCTCCTCCAGCCCGCATCGGCAGACCACCAGCCAAACAGCACAGCACAAACAGCGTCGATCGAATCATGGCACGGCCGAACCAGTACGGATGGAAAAGAGAACATCCCCCTGGTTGTGTGGTCGACCCGATTCAAAGAATTATTCAAATTTGAGTTCACAGCCCTCAAATCTTACTGCGGCGGCCCCCCTGAGCTCAGCAGCGGTCCACACGGGAAACGCCGAAATTCTTGGCGAATTCCGCTACCACATACGACCCTTGTCGGGTTTTGGGACAAACCTAGATCGTCAAACGCCCGCTGCTGTCGCCGATCGATTCGGCGGGCGTCCCCATCAGATCCAGCATGGTCAGGAACAGGTTCGCCATCGGGCATTCTTTGCCGGCATCGAGGTAGCGACCGGTTTCGATCTGCCCCGAGGCGCCGCCGGCCAGTACGATCGGCAAATCTTCGTGACGGTGGCGATTGCCGTCGCTGATGCCGCTGCCGTAGAGCACCATCGACTGGTCCAACAACGACCCGCCGGCGTCCTCCGTCGCGTCGAGCTTCTCCAGGAAATAGGCGTACTGTTCGACCAGGTAGCGATCGATCTTGCGCAGATTCCCGACCAGTTCGGGCTTGTCGCGGTGGTGGCTCATTCCGTGGTGCCCATCACTGACGCCGATTTCGGTGTAGCGACGGTTGCCGCCGGCATTGTCCAGCATCATGGTCGCAACCCGCGTCGTATCGGTTTGGAACGCGAGGACCATCAGATCAAACATCAGCCGCGCGTGTTCGCGGAACGCTTCGACGCGGCCGAAGGGGACCTCGATGTCGGGCAGCGCCGCGGCATCTTCTTGTTCGCTCCGTTCGATCCGCTGCTCGATTTCCCGCACCCCGGAAAAATACTCGTCCATCTTTCGCTGGTCGGTTCGGCCGAGTTGCTTCATCAGCCGTTGTGCGTCCCCGCGAACGACATCCAGCACGCTCTTGCGAATTCGATTCGATTCCCGTCGTTCGGCCAAGTCGCCGCTTCCGAACATGCGTTCGAATGCCAACCGTGGCACCGTCTCCTTGGGCATCGGTTGCGTCTCGTTGCGCCAGGAGATGTTGCTGCTGTAGGCACAGCTGTAACCGGAATCACAACTGCCGGCGTTCCGACTGCCTTCGATACCGAGTTCGATCGATGACAAGCGTGTCTGCCCGGCCAGCTGAGACGCGGCGACCTGGTCAACGGAAATGCCCAAGCGAATGTTGCCGCTGGTTTTCAGCGGACGCGCCGCGGTCAAGAACGTCGCGCCACATCGGGCGTGGTCGCCAGCTCCATCTTTGTAGCCGCGTCCGTTGTCGTGCGTCAGATTGGAGATCACGTTCAACTTGTGCTTCAGCGGCGCCAGCGGCTGAAGCGTCTCGCTGCATTCCCAGTCGGTCGGCTGCCCGGATGGGCCGACGATCGGTTTCCACTGCGGCATGATCACGCCGTTGGGGACAAAGATGCATGCCATGCGTACCGGGCGCTGGATCGCTTCGGCTGACGCAAACGCGCTTTTCGCCATCGGCGTCATCGCCTCCAGCAACGGCAGCCCCAACATTGCTGCCGATCCCCGTAAGACAGTCCGGCGATCCAACATCTTGCGTTCAATCATTTCAGGTCTCTTGCTCATCGTTCGTTACTCTCCCTATTGATTCGCTACCGGTTGGTCGCGTCGGCGTCGTAAGTTTGGAATCGGAATTGGCGGCTGAGGACGACTTCGGTGACCAGGTCGGCCAATCGAAATTGATTGCCACGCGTGTGTTCGATGATTTCGTCGATCGTGCAACGGTCGTCTGGCGTGAGTTCACGACCGATGGCAAAGGTCAACAATCGTTCGGTCAACGTTCGCGCCAGCCCTTCGATCTCGGTCTCGGCCAACATGCCGCTCAGTTCGGCGCCCCCATTGAAGGACCGCCCGTCAGGCAACGCGCCGCTGGCGTCGATCGGTTTGCCGCCCTCTTCGGTGCGGAATTGGCCGATCGCGTCAAAGTCATCCAAGCCGAACCCCAATTGATCCATCACACGATGGCAGGACGCACAGGACGGACTTTGACGGTGCAATTCGAGCTGCTCGCGAAGTGTCGCGTTGTCGCCGGCCGTTTCCCCGTCCTCCAACTCGGGGACGCCCGCCGGCGGATCCGGCGCCTTGGTCCCCAAGATGTTTTCCAGGATCCACTTCCCACGCAGCACAGGGCTGGTGCGATTCGGCGTGCTGGTCAGCGTCAAGACGCTGGCATGAGAGAGCAATCCGCGACGGGGCGTGCCTGACAACGAGACTTTCTGATAGGGCTGATCACGCGCTTTCGATTCATCGACGGTCAACCCGTAGTGTCGCGCCAGCGACGGATCGACGAACGTGTAGTCGGCCGTCAGAAACTCGCCGACCGGCAGGTTGTGTCGCAAGATGTGCAAGAACAACGCTTCGGTCTCGCGCACCATCGCCGATTTCAGAGGATCATCAAACGTCGGAAACCGTTTGCCGTCGGCCTCGTGTTCGGTCAGGTTTCGCAGACCCAACCACTGGGCGGCAAAATCCGATGCCATCGCATCGGCCTTTTGGTCGGCAAGCATGCGTTCGACGTGGCCTTTCAATCGATCCACGTCCAATTGGTCGCGATCGGCCTGTTCCAACAAGGTTTGATCCGGCGTGCTGCTCCACAGAAAGTACGACAACCGGGTCGCGAGCTGGTGCTGGGAAAGCGGCACGTCGCCGAACGCATTCGGTTGACTGTCGGCCGGCGGCGTCTCGACACGAAACAGGAAACGCGGACTGACCAAGATTGCCGACAGTGCGATTTGAGTCGCCCGATGATACGATGCACCGTCCTTGACCGATTGCTCAACCAATTGCGCATAAGGCCGAACCTCGTCGTCGGTCACCGGACCACGAAAGACGGTATGCATCAGTGGCGTCAAATTCTTCAGCGCCACTTTCTCCACGTCGTAATAACGATTCCGTTTCTTCGGCGCGATGTGGCGAACCACTTCGAATTGTTTGGGCGGATAGGCCTCGCTCGGATGCTTTCCCGGGCCATTCACCTTGAAGGAACGGAACATGAACGGAAACTCGTCGGAGTCGATCCCGCGCTCTACCGAGACCGGCTTGCCGCGTTTTGCGAGAATCGATTTGACGCGTTCCGGATCCATGTTCGTGACGGATTCAAACTTCGTCTCCCCCACCTTCAACTCTCGATCATCCAAGACTGGAACAAAGATCAATCGATGCTTCCCTTTGGACAGCTCGATGGTTTCGTTCATCGAGTCGGCGCTGCCTCCCCCGCCGAAATAGTCCAATCCGTCGGTGGCCAGCAATGTTCCGCTGGCGTCACAGATCGCAACGTTCACGCGACCGCGTTCTTTCGAGGTCGCTCCGCCACGCACGTCGATGCGGTAATCGCCATCGAACGGGGCCTCCAGATCGATCCAGGCAAAACTATCGCCGTCGACAAAACGTCCGCTGAAACTGCCGATTTTGGGCTCGCCATAAATCGGAATCTGGTCGCCGGGAACTTCTAGACGCAGCACGGGAAGGTCGTCCGGATCGACGATCACGTTCTGCGAGACGTGTTCCGCCGCTTCGATGAACTTTTCGATCAGCATCGGACTGAGCGAAAGCACATCGCCGTTGTTGTCAAACCCCGCGCCGACTTCATCGGAAGGAAACCGATCGGCCGGTCGCAGATCCATCCCGAACAAATCGCGGATGGTGTTGTTGTACTCGCTGCGATTCAGCCGCCGAACAGTGACCTTTCCCGCCCGCGGTGTCAGATCGCAAGTCGAGGAGTACATCGTGGCCTCTAGCGACGAGACCAACAATTTGCGTTCTTCGATCTCCGGCGTGTCGTAATCTTCCGGCGGCATCGCCCCGAAGCGGACCATCTCAAGCACCCGTTTGACTTCCGCCGTGGTCAGGTCGCTGAGCGTCTCAAACGGGCTCAGATCCAAGCCGCCTTCTTGGACGTCTTCGTTGTGACAATCCACGCAGTAGGCTTGCATCAATGGCAAGCCGGTCGATTGCCACTCGGTCAGCGCCTCGGACGCCGCCGACTCCGGTGTCGTTGTCTTTTCATCGGCAGTCGCGTTTCCATCGACAGGTGGCTCCGCCTTCAGCGGAGGACTGGCGGCGACGATCCAGAGAAACCCGATCAGGCAAGCCGACAGCGACGCGGGGCGCATCATCGTCAACCAACAGGTCGTGCGACTGTGGCGGGGCAGGACGTCGTAGGGACGTATTGCGATCTTGTGATCGAACACGGAAAAACCAGCGGCTAGTTGTAGGCGGGACCGGAATCGGGATTCACCGGCAGGCGCTATTACGCACCCGACCGGCGGCACACCCGACCGCGGTGATGGGAAGGGACAGGTAATTGTAGGAATCCGGTCACCTTTTTCCAGACAAATCGACGGTTCTGCGCCAATTAAGACAGGACGGGCCAGTCCCCCCCGGACTTTACCCCCAGTTTTCCCAGCCCGACGCGTAAGCGAGGGGCATCGCCTGGCCCCTCGCTAACGCGCCGGCCTGTAGAAGTACACGATACCCCCTCGAAAATCGCTCACTGCCCCAATTGCGAGGCGAGTTCCAGAAACTTGGGCGGCAGCTTCTTGGGGCGGCCCTCGGCATCGACACAGGCGATCGTCGAATCGGCCGACGTGATCAGCGTTTGGTCGCGGAAGACCTGATAGTGATGGCGCAAACGCACCTTCCGAATCTCGGTCACCGCGACGTCCAGCCGCAGGTAGTCGTCAAACTCCGCCGCCGCATGGTACTGGACGTTCATTTCGGTGACGACCAACAGCCGCCCGGAGTCTTCGAGGTCCTTGTAACGCACCCCGCCGGCGCGGAGCATTTCGACCCGTGCTTCTTCGAAAAAGTTCAGGTAATTGGAGTGGTGGACGCGCCGCTGGCCATCGGTTTGATGGTAGGCGACGCGGAATTCATGCGAGTATCGAAGCAGAGAGTCGTGGGGCATCCTGGCGGCCTGGGGGCGGAAAGTCCATCGTCATCGGATCGCGGCTCGGCGCGGCGTGCATCTTATACCCGATCCGGTCAACCTCTGTATCGGGCAGACACTCTCTCTACCGGGCAGCCCCTCTCTGGATCAGGCAGACACTGCGTGCCGCCGCCGAGTTACAATCTCTAGCTCATCCCCCCTCTTTCAGTTCCCCCCTCCTCTTCGCCGCCCCCGACGGCAGGGACACCGAACCTTGATGAACCGCATCTTTTTCCTGGTGACGTTTTCGGTCGCGTTTGTCGCCGCGACATCTGCCTGGTCCGTCGATCCCGTTCGGATGGGGTGCGGCGACATGACGTTTGACACCGTTCCCGGCTGGGGACTTCGGGCGGACGGGAATTCACCGCTCGGGCCGACACATGGTGGCGTGGTCGTGGACAGCCAAGGGAACATCTACACCAGCGCCCAAGCGGGCGTGTTCGTGTTCTCGCCCGAGGGCGCGGTGATCCACACCTACCTCGGCCCGGAGTATGCGAACATCCACGACATGGAGATCCGCGAGGAAGACGGCGAGGAGTACATTTACGGAGCCCGGAACAAGGACGCTGAAGGTATCAAATTCCGCGTCCGCGGCGGCGACATCGTTTTGAAACTGCCTTTCCCGGAAGAGTCCGGACTCGATCTGAAGAAGTTCAGCCCGACCGCAATCACCGTGGCGGCCAGCGGCGACATTTATTTGTCAGACGGTTACGCCAGCAACAACATCTTTGTCTTTGACAAAACCGGAAAGTACTTGCGGCACTTCGGCACCAAGGGCAACGGGCTGAAGGAATTCAACACCGCGCATGGGATGACACTGGACACCCGCTACCAGCCCAACCGCTTACTGATCTGTGACCGCAATCACCAACCCAAGGGACGGTTGTTGCACTATGACCTGGAGGGCAACTTCATCGAAGAAGTGATCACCGGATTGGGGATGCCGACGTCCGTCGCAATCCAGGGCGACTACGTTTCCGTGCCGGACCTGCACGGACGGTTGGTGATTCTGAACAAGACCAACACCATCATCGCCGTGTTGGGCAATAACCCCGACCCGGCCAAGGGACGAAGCTTCAATGTCCCCCAGCGGGAATGGGTCGAAGGTGTCTTCAGCGGCACGCACGGTTCCTTCTGGGACCGGGAGGGGAATCTGTACGTTCAGGACTGGAATATTTCGGGCCGGCTGATGAAGCTGGTCCGTGTCCGGCGGTAGTGCTCTCACGTGGCATTCTTTTTCGATTGGGCTGGACAGTCGCCGTCCTCTCCGAGGTCGGCGCGGCGCAAAGCTTCGCTTTTTCGCCTGCGCCGAGTTCGGAGAACACGGCGACACTCCCAACGCGTCAACAAGCGGATCACGCGTTTCGATTCGGCGGCGGGAACGGTGCATTGCCTTTCCCACCGGAGCCCCCCATGACGGGCGGATCGTCGAATTGACCATCCCGAGGCGAACAGCGTACACTACGTCGATTGCAACACAAACGTAGCGCTGCATTCACGACGAGGCTGTGATGGAATCTGACGACGGAAGTGGTGCGGCAACCAAGTTCGACACGATGCGGGGCCGCAATTACCCGGCGCTCCGCCAATTCACGATCTTCTTGGAGAATCGTGTCGGTCAACTGCTGGAAGTGGTCCGCAGGTTCGAAGGGACCGGGATCCGTATTTGTGCCCTGTCGATCAACGATGCCGCCGAATGCGCGTTCGTCCGTTTCTTGGTCAACGATGCCGATCGCGGACGCGAAATCCTGGAACGAAGCGGTTTGGCACTGATCGAAACGGATTTGATCGGAGTGCAACTGCCCGAAGGCCCTCAACCGCTGCTCCGCGTCTGTACCGCGTTGCTGCAGGCCGAGCTGAATATTATTCAAACGTATCCGCTGATCGTTCGCCCGCTCGGCAAGCCGGCCGTGGCGATCATGGTGGAAAACATCGAAATGGCGATGGAAACGTTGATCGAGAAAGGGTTCACGATCATCACCGAAGGTGACCTGGACGACAATCCGACCATCGATCAGTAGCGTGCCGCCGCGTCATCGCGTCCCTGCCGGCCGCGTTACAGCCAACCTTGCCAGCGTGTATCAGCGGTGGAGCGTCGCCCGAATCGCGCAGCGGCCACGTCGGATCCGTTCGACACGGTTAATCGCGCGGCGGTTTAACGTCTTTGGTCGCGGCGGCACTTGTCTGTGACGACCGTCGGTTTTCACGTTGGATCGCGTCATAGACTTCTTGTCGGTGAACCGGGATCGACTGTGGGGCTTCGATACCCAAGCGGACTTTATCGCCGCGGATATCGACAATCGTGACAACGACATCGTCGCCAATCATGATGCTTTCGTCGCGGTGTCGGGATAGGACCAGCATATTGGCCTCGACATCATTGAATTCTAAAGGAAACAGAAGGAGGTTAGATCACGGTTAAATCACCCGAGTCGGCACCGCCCTCCGCTGCGTTGGATTCGCGGCGAGAGAATGATTTCCATGGACTGAGAAGGGTGATTCAAGATCAGCAGACAGCCTCGCCTCACGGTGGGCATGCCTCCTGACAACCTGTTCATCGGCGCAGCGGCGCCGGCATTTGATCTCCTTCTCAGGAAGTCGGCAGATACCGGTCATGCCGATTCATCGCGCACGCCGGTTTAGAACGAAATTCCCAATGCGACGGGCGTCACCCCGCCCCGACGGGAATCACGCGGCGCGGTTGATCTGGCCGACCAAGCTAGACGAGGTCGCCGCGGCGACCGAAGGCAGCGGGCCGGTCAACGGCATCATCACCTCATCCGATTTCAACGACGTGACGCTTTGTTGCAGCGGATGGTCGTTGTCGGTGATCACCTGGCATCCCAATCGGCGACTCAAGTTCAACAGAATCGGCGAGCGCAGATTCGTCGTCAACTTCCCGCTGTGTCCCGACACCGTCGTCAAGACATACAGTTGAGTCCCCGGGCGCATGTGCAAACCGGCCAGTTCCCGTCGCGAAACTTGCACGCGATAATCGGGAAAAAACGCCCGTGGGCTGATCAGCGGGAGCGCGCGGTCACCGCGAGACGCCGATTGCAACCACGCGACGGCAGGGTTCTCCGAGTCGGGCAGCAGCGCCCAATCACGCAGTGTCTCCATCCCGATCAGTCCGGCGGGAAAAAGAAGGAGCTGGTCTTGATCGACCGTAATGTTGCCAAAACGCTGAGTTTCGATCCGCATCGGAATGGCTCGGTGGCGCTGGAGAGATTGGATGTTCCTACACTATCGTTATCGGCGGAGCCCCTTTCGAAATCGACAAAATCGGACAAGAACTCGAAATCGGTGCCGCAACGGCTTTCCAACCAAGGTTTTCCCAAGAGCGTTTCATGATCCTCATCGGAACGATGAATCTAACTCGGACCCGTGAAACTGGGCAGTTCTATTGCCCCACGTGTCGCTGCGCTCAAGAGTACCGACTGCGATCGCGACGCCCCTTTCTCACGCTGTACTTTATCCCGGTCGTCCCGATCGGGGCGGCCGAATGGTTCGTCGATTGCCGCGGCTGCCGTGAAAAATGGGACCCCACCGTGTTGCAGATGGACCAACGCGAACACGAACAGGTTCAAATCGAACAGTTCCAAACCGAAGCGCTTCGCAGCGCCGTCCTGGTCGTCCTGGCAGACGACCAGATCAGCAGCACCGAAATCAAAGTGCTGCAACAGATCGCCTATCAGCTGCTCGGCCGGATGATCGATCGAGAAGAACTCGGCGAACTGTGCTCGATCGCACAGCAAAACAAGATCCGCGCGGCAAACTATGTCTTGACCGTTTCCCGACGCTGGAGCGAAGACCAAAAGGGCGAAGCGCTGCAAGCGATGTTCTTGGCCGCGACCGCAGAAGGTAAAATGGACCAGGCACAAATCAAGGTGATGGCCGAGATGCGTGACATTCTAGACTTGACCGAACAGGAATACCAAGCGGCGATCGAAGCCGCACTGGAGAGGGAACTGGTTTGATGAACGATGTCGTCTTTCCGCCGCCGCTTCGAACCGGCAACGCCCGATCCATCGCGGCGTGCGCCGCGTTGCTGTGCGTGCTGGTCGGCAGTGCCGGATGCCCGTCACCCGATCGCACTGACCTGGACTATTCCTATGACGTCGAACAATTCGTCGTGCTCCCGGAATTCGATGCGATCGACGGCCAACCGCTGGTCCAATTCGAAAGTGTTTTCTGGGAACCAGATGACACCACCTCGCTGCGAGAATTGATCGTCAAAGACCAGATCGCCGCCGGGCGCAGCGTGTTGGAAATCGGCACCGGAACGGGGCTGCTGTCGCTGCTAAGTCTGTCCAACGGAGCCCAAAAGGTGGTTGCCACGGACATCAATCCGGCCGCGGTCGCCAACGCGCGATACAACGTCGCGATGCATCACGACGACGCTCGGTTCGAAGTGCGACAGGTCGCCCCATCGGATCCCGGGGCGTTTGCCGTGATCAAGCCTGACGAAACGTTCGATTTAATACTGTCGAATCCGCCATGGGAGGACGGTAAGGTCGCTGCACCAGCCGATCACGCCTTCTACGACCCCGATTTCGCCCTGATGGATTCGCTGCTGGATGGCCTGCCACAACGTCTCAACCCCGGGGGACGCTGTCTTTTGGCATACGGACATGCCCCCGCGATCACGCGTCTGTTATCCGAAGCCAAAGCCCGTGGATACCAAACCAAGGTCTTGGACGACCGCGATGTCGAACAATTGCCGCGGGATTTCCTTCCCGGCATGTTGATCGAAGTTCGTTTGGGGCGAAATCAAATCCCCAAAGTAAACGCTAGCAGTGGTGATCCACCAGCTACGGATCTCCGCTAGCGGGTTGCCGCAAAAAGCTTGCGACCGACCATTCGCTGCCATTACCATAGAGTGCAGCGGCAGAACAAAAGTCGTGGCACTTTTGATTCGTGGACTACGCTTGTAAAAGAGTGACCGCTTTTTTCGAACATTACGTGAGTCAGAATCGCCCATGATCCACTACACCTGTGATCGCTGCAAACGCACGATCGATCCGGAAACGGAACCAAGGTTTGTCGTCGAGATCGATGTTCGTATGGCCAGCGCCGCTGAGCCGAGAAGTGACCACTCCGAAGATCTGGACCAACTCGCCGAACTGCATGACCAATTGCAGCGCGAGCTCAATGCCGAACTGGGTGTGTCGCTGCAGGACGACCTGGACGAAATCGATGACGTCGTGTGCGGACGAGACATCGACGACGGCCCCGACCAGTATGACCTTTGCGAACATTGCTTCGAAGCCTTCACCAGCAACCCGCTCGGCCGCGAAACCACCGTCGGCTACGGATTCAGCAACAACTGAAACCCATCACAGCGAAGGCGTCCAACCACTGTTGTGGTGAATCAAGACGTACACAATCGCGCCGGCGACTTGCACGAGCATGATCAAACCGCCGAGCTTTAAGAACGTCCCCCAGCCGACGTGGACGCCGGCTTCTTTCTTGAGTGCATAGATCGCGATCACGCACGAAATCGATCCGATCGGTGTCCCGTTGCCGCCCAGATTGCAGCAGATGATCAGCGTCCACCAAAGCGGTTCGATCGGGACCGTTCCGTCGGCCGCGATGTCTTTGACGATCGGGATCAACGTCGCGGCGACCGGAATGTTGTCGACGATGCTGCTGGCCACTGCCGAAAACACACCCAACAACGGAACCAACAACGTCAATTCGTTGCCCGACAATTCGATCACTTGCTCGGCCACCCAGGCCAGCGCGCCGGTTTGCTTGACACACCCGATGATGACAAACAAACCCATGAAAAACAGAATCACCGTCCAGTTCACTTTCCCGATCGCGTCCTCGACGCCCTTGCCGGCAAACAACAAAGCCGCCGTGGCACCCACCATCGCGATGAAGTCCATCCCCACGCCCAACTGTTGGGCAAACACAAACCCGATCACGGTCAGCGACAGAATCGTTCCGCTGCGAAGCAGCACACGCTTGTCCTCGACCATCGCCCAGGGATCAAACGTTTCGATCTGTGCCCGCAACGCTTCCTGTTGCTCGGGCGTCTGCTTCCATGGCAAGTCGTTTCGAAAAAAGAATCGCAGCGCGAGGACGGCGATCACCAGCGAAACGATCGCGTAAGGCAGACTGACCTGCAGGAACTGGACATAGGGGATCTCGGCCGCCGTCCCGATCATGATGTTCGGCAACCCGCTGGCGAACGTGGCGATCGCACCGCTGTTGGCGCAGATCGCGACACTCAGCAACAACGGCATCGGCTTGTAATTCAGCGACCGGCAAATCACCAACACCAGCGATGACAGGATCAACATCGCCGGAACGATCGTCAGCACCGCGACGAACAAAAACGTGACGATGCACAACGTCATGAACAGCTTGGATGCCGACCCGCCCGTGAAGCGGACGATCCACATCGACAGAAAATGAAACAGCCCGCTCTTGCCGACGACATCGACCAGGATGCCGGTGCCGATGATCACCCCAAAAATATTCAGGTCTTCCTTCAGGAACTCGTACAGCTTGGGGTACTCGAACAGGTGCAACGCCAACCCCAGCGTCACCAGCACCGCCGCCCCACACAGCGCCGCGACCGTTTTGTGAAAACGCTCAATCGCAACCCCCACGTACGTCGCGCACATGACGGCCGCAAACAGCAACATCACACCGGCCGATGCCGGTTCGATCGGTGCCTCGTCGACAGAACTGGCTAGCAGCACGGGCCCGGAAAGCAAAGTGTCAGTCAGATTCATTCGAAGACCTGCATCGCAAAAACGGATTCGATCCGCATACCGTACCACCGAACCGCCAAAACACGCTACCTGGGAACCCGCGGGGCTCGTCACCGGTGGAAGAGGCTTCCGGCCTGTCGCCCAAGGCCACCTACTTTCGATCACAAACTGAGCCGCAGGCGCTAGCCTCGGGCCTGACAAGTCTCGAAGGGCAATCCAAGGCCCGCGGCTAGCGCCGTCGGCTCATCGGGTAGGGGGCATTGGGCTGTCGCCCGTGGGAGAGGCTTCGAACCTGTCATCTCGGTTTCGATTTCTCGGCCCGCAAGCGACTGCGACACTGAAGTCGAGTCCCCCGTCGCTCGACAACCGACCCGCACCGCAAGTCCCGATGAGTCCCGCGCCACGCTACCTCCCCCACTACACGCTGGAAGACTACGCCCGATGGGAAGGCGACTGGGAATTGATCGACGGCGTCGCGATTTCGACGGGGCCGTCGCCCTTCGGCCCCCACGAGCGCGTCATCTCCCGGCTGTCATTTCAAATTCAAACTCAGATCCAACAGCACCGATGCCCGTGCGAGGTGTACACCAATTTGGACTGGATCATCGGGGATGACACCGTGATCCGCCCCGATCTGATGGTGGTTTGCCGCGGCCAGCCGGAAAACCATCTGCAGCGGTCCCCCGATCTGGTCGTCGAAGTGCTCTCGGATTCGACTCGCGGTCGCGACTTGACAGCAAAACGCACCCTGTGCCGTGAAAACAACATCCCGCACTATCTGATCATCGACCCAGCGGACAAGACCATCCAACGTGTCACCGCCGCCGGCAGTGATCGCCCAGGTCTCGACGCCCCACTAAACCTGCCGCTGGCGACCGCCCACTGCCAGATCGCGATTGATCCCAATCGCCTGTTCGAATGACATCGTTCTGCCTGCCAGCCCATCCATCAATCCGACTCAGCGGAATTCCGCGCACCGCAACGTAGTAAGCCCAACGATAGCAGCGTGAACCCACGGATCCCTGACCGCATTCCATCCGTGACTGTATGACATCCGTGGGTTCGCGCTGCCATCCGTGGGCCAATTGAAAACGGTCGATACCCAAGGGAATCTTCCGCCTAGGGCACCATTACTCAGGGTACAGCTTCCCTTTCGGGGCGTCGCCGTGAACGACTCGCCGCGACGACCTGGATAGGACGTCGTGCAGTGAACCGCGGGACCGCCAACCTTCTTGCATGCTACTTGCCGCCGCCCGATTCGCCTCGTGGCGGTTGACTCACCAGTGCGCGTTGGACTTCGACGACGCGTGCCGTTTGGATGGCGTTCATGGTCAAGTAGCGATCACGGCCTTGTGGGTCGGGCGTGAAGCGGGTGAACCCGTCGTCGTCGACCGAGACGGTGCCGCGCTTCGACAATCCGAAGTAGCCGTCATCGGGACGCACCGCATACAAAACGCTGGTCAGGTCCCAGGTCGGCCGATCATGATCGGGACCACTGTGCAACAGATACGCCTCGGGAACGATGTGGTGCTCTCGATAGCGAAAGTCCCGCGCGATACTTTCACGCGGGTACGGTGCAGCGATACCGATCAAGAAGTCACTCCAGACGACCGGCACGTCGGCGGGCCACTGGTCGGCAAACCGCTGCATCGAACCGATTCCGTTGCGGACGTTTGCTTCCAGGAAATGCGTGTTGCCCTTGACCGGTCGAAAGGCGCCGGCCATCACCGACACCAAACGCACCTTGCGACGCACCAGTTCGACGCCCGACAGGGGGCTGATCGCATCGGCCGGCGACTCGATCAAATCGGCAAGGTTCGCAGCCAATCCCACCTGCACCAACACGACGGAGTGGTCGGCTGACTGTGCCAGCGTTTGACGCAGCACCGTGACTGCATCCGGTGCATCGTCAGCGGTGATCAAATCATGGGGATAGCGGTACTGCCCCTGCTGCTTTTCCTCGACCAGTTTCAAATACTTGCTGTCGCGGCGCTGGGCATCCCGCGTCACACCGACCGGCAAGTCGCCGCGTCCATAAAACGTGTTGACCGCATCGACGAAGGGCGCGGTCAGCGGGTTGATTTTCGAAACCGTCACCGCGGCGACCGTGCATTCGCCTCGATCAGCCAGCGTGTGCAACATCGCAAGGGCCAGCACGTCGTCCACGTCTCCGCTGATGTCCGTATCAAAGATCACCGTGACCGGTCGATCTGCCATCAGCGGGGTGCTCGTCAGCAGCACTAGCGATAGCGCACACCAAACAGGTACCGAGAATGGAGTCCGTTTTGCAGATCGCAGGTAGAGCGTTTTGAAGTTCATCGCAGTGGGGAATCGCGGAGGGGAAGGGAGGTGCGTGATGGTGACCATGCACGCTGGGCAGGAAGAACGACCAATCTACTTCGAAACCGGTGTCGATCTAGGGGCAAGCTGGTTCGCAACGATCGGCGAATTCGCTTGCCGGAGAGCAGGGTGTTTCCGGCAGAGTGTTTCTGAGGCCGCTCGATTCGACGCCGGGCCTGCCATGGTGTAAATTTGCTATTAAGAACATTCAGGCGGGTCCTTCTTATCTTCTCTTTCTTGGGACGCTGACGATGAATTACAAGTTCGTTTGGGTCGACACCTCCAGCGGGATCGACCGACAACAATGGGTCCTCATTCCTCCGGTGACCGTCGGCCGCTGCCCGACGGCGGAAATCACCATTAGCGACGGTTCGATCAGCCGCAAGCACTGTCAGTTCCTACTGGATCCCTACGGATCGCTTGTGGTCCGCGATCTGGGATCCAAAAACGGCGTGTACGTCGACGAACGGCGGGTCGACAAGGCCGTCTTGCTGCCGGGCAGCGAGGTCAAAATCGGCGTGGTCACGCTGCGTGTTGAAATGACGGACGAAGCGGTCGACCAGATCGACGAACCCGATTCCGCGTTTGATTTAGAAGTCTACGATCTCGGCGAAACCCAACCCGTGAAAATACTCCCGCCCGCCGAAGGAGCCGGCTGAGTCATCCACCTGGACGCCCCCACTTGTACGATGGCCCTTCCGGGCCGTCGACCGGGCGCGGATCTTACCGCGTCGGTTTCACTTTGAATCCCAGTCCCGTGAGCGTGCTGCCGACGGTGGCGGCGTGGTCACCCTGGATCTCGATCAAATCCTGTTTCGGCTTGACCGTTCCGCCGCTGCCGCACGCGGCTTGCAGTTTGGTCAGCAGCTCGGGCAGATCATTCGCTTTGGCCGTCAGCCCTTCCACAACCGTTGCCTTGCGGCCGCCCTTGCGTTTCTGAACGCTGATCCGCGCGGTCTGTTTCTCCGGCGGCAATCGATCGGCTTCGCGTTGGCGTTTCGCTTCGGCTTGTGCCTTTTCTTCCGGCGTGCAAACACATTCGGTTTCTGGCTTTCCACAGTCCTCGCACTGCGGAGGGATATCAAACGGTGTACCTGCAAAAAGTCGAGTCATCGGGATCCAAGCATCGGTTATCAAAGATTGACGAAAGCCGCCACGGGCTTGTTGATTTAATCAGCCGTTTGGCGCGAGCCTACGGGCGCCAGTGCGTTTTGGTGGTGTTGGAGGCCTGTACGCTCGCGCGAAACAGCTGATCCAACGTGTGATCGGAATAAACTAACAGGCCGCCAGGGCTTTCGGCTCCCCACGCGGCACTAGCGACGTTGACTCCAGACCTTGACGTCATCGATTTCGACGCCTTCACCAGCGCATCGAAAGACGAGCGTCGGCTTCTTGACGCCGAAGGTCGGGTGCGAGGCTTTGAGCTCGGTTTGATCGATCGTCGCGGTGACGTAGTTCTGCCACGTGGTCACGCGCAACTCGTGCCACTTTCCGGTCTGCACAGCCACGTCCGAGGACGCCAGGACTTCGTTGGGGTCTTCCTGGCGACGGTTCTTGTCGACGTGTTTCATGATCCGCCAACCCGTCGGCGTGACGATGACCGAAAACAGATGTCCCTTTTTATCCAGTTCGCCTTTGGCCGGATCGAATCCGAAATGAAAGGCCTTGGTGCCGTCGGAGATTTTGAAACGCAACTGGTACACCGCATTGTCGGTCTGGACCGTGCGCCGTGCCGCCGCAGCGTGATTGTCCGCCGCCACTTCGCTTGCCTGCAGCACCCCATCGACCACCTTCCAAGTTCCGGTGTTGACATGCCACTTCTTGTCCAACGGTTCGTCAAACGTCTCGTCGACGACCAGTTGGCTGTTTTGCGGCGCGATGCCGAATTGTGATTCGACGGCATGGATCGATTGAATCGAAACGAGAGTTGCGATCAAGAAAGCGGCGAGCAGGGTTCGGATCGGCATGACGGTTTTCCGTTGGAATGGGGAAGGCGGCAGGATACAAGGGGACGGACCGAAACTCTTGGCGAGTTCCGCTACCCGATGCAGCCGACATTGACTGCACGTTAGGGATGCCAAGGCATCGGTCCGTTCTCTTTGGGACGCAGGAATTTGGCGTCCACGTCTTGATACCAGGAATGGAGCATCGCACGCATCTTCGCGACTCGTTCGGCATGCTGGTCGGCCAAATCGTCTCGTTCGCCGATGTCATCGGCCAAATTGTACAGATGAACGGCGCCGTCCTCGTAGCGTTCCACCAATTTCCAGTCACCGATTCGGATCGCCCCACCCGGAAACCCGCCTTGATTGCTGTAGTGCGGGTAGTGCCAGTAAATCGCATCGCGATCCAGTTCGGTCTTCCCCTTCAGCAGCGGCACCAAAGAAAACCCGTCAAGGTGTTGATCGGGCAACAAGGGCAGACCGGCCAGCTCCAGCAAGGTCGGATAGAAATCGGTGCTGACGACGGGAACGTCGCACGAATCGGGGGCATCCTGGATCATCGGCGCGTGGATCATGAATGCTTCGCGAATGCCGCCTTCGTACACCCAGCCCTTGCCACCTCGCAGCGGCAAATTGCTGGTCGGCGAACCTTCGGAGGTGGACAATCCACCGTTGTCGCTGGTCAAGCAAATGATCGTGTCGTCCATCAGGTCCAGGGCTTCCAACCGATCGATGACGATTCCGACGGCGCGGTCCATCGATTCGACCATCGCGGCGTACGTGGCGTGGGCTTGCAGTGTTCGAACGCGACGCGGTTGTTTTGCGTTGGGCCAGACCTGCTCTTCATCGGCAAAAGCCTCTTGGGTATCCAGCCCCAATTCCTTGGCCTTCTGTTCGTACTTCTCGATCAGCGGTTTGGGGGCCAGCAACGGCGTGTGAACGCTGTAGAACGCGAGGTAGGCGAAAAACGGATCGGACGGGTTGTCGGCGATGAAGTCGGCGGTTTCATTTGCCAAACGGATCGGCAAGTGCTCGCCATCGGGTCCGTTGGTCAGTCGCGGATTACCGTAGGGGGAGAAATAGCGTTTGCCGCCATACGGTCCGCCCCGGCTGAATCCGCCGAAATTCAAATCAAACCCTTGCTTGGTCGGCCAAAACTCTTCGCTCGGCCCCAGATGCCATTTTCCGGCAAACATGGTGCGGTAGCCATGCTGCTTGAACGCTTCGGCCATCGTCACCTCGCTCAGCGGCATGTGATCAATGAGCTCGGCGGGCAAAAATCGGCCGGGGCGTTTCCCGGAAAAAAAATTGGTGGCGTCGACGCGCGTCGGGTACCGCCCGGTCAGGATGCTGTAGCGTGTCGGTGAACACACCGGGTTGGCCGCGTAGCCGTTGGTGAAATTCGTGCTCCGTTCAGCCAGCCGGTCGATGTTGGGGGTTTCGTAGAACGTGTCCGGATTGTTGACGCCGACATCCATGAACCCCAAATCATCCACCAAAAAGAAAACGACGTTGGGAGATTTGGCCTGTCCCCTGTCGTCGGGCAGGGCAATCGTTGCAAAAAGGAAAACGATCAGGGAGGCAAAAACGTTGCGGGTCGAGGGCATCGGCGGAGGGAATCCGTGGCAGGTGGGTGATTTCGGATCGGTTTGCCGTGTTAGTGTAACCGACAATCGGCAGATTGTTATTCAATCACCCTCGTTCCCACGCTCCGCCTTGAAACGCTGCTGTCTCTGTGGCTCCGCCACGCGCCGGTGTGCATCGCGAGGCGGAGCCTGTGTTTCGCAAAAATCGTTCGATTCGTTCGCGTTTTCGTTCGTAGGATTTTGGCGTTTTCGATTCCGCGAAACCCTCTTGGGATCAGCCGTTTGGCGCCAGCCTACGGGCTTCATGGACGCTGGACTTCCATCGACGCTGGACTTCCATCGACGCTGGACTTCCATCGACGCTGGACTTCCATCGACGCTGGACTTCCATCGACGCGGGGCTTCCATCGACGCGGGCCTCCATCGACGCTGGAGGCCCGAACGCTTGCGTGAATCGGCTGATGTCACGCGTGTGGCGTCGCCCGATGTCGGCTGTGAGTCGGTCCTCCATCGCGGAAGATTTCGCTTGAATTCTGAACCACCGCAACATCAACCGACTTGCAGCTACTGGTTCAGCTGCTCCTCGATCGTTTCGCCGCCGGCCCGGGTCCCGAGTGCCCCCCATAACCCGTAGGGACTGGGCATGCCGGGCGTTTGAACGCCGGTGCCGTTCCACTTCACATTCCCCGCCGTCGTGTCTCCCGATTCAATCGAATCGGTGATGAAGATCACGGCGCCGTCGCCCATCAGGATGTGGGCCCCTCCCTGGTGACGGCTACTCGGTCCATAGATCCCGATCGTGAACGTGTTATTCCCGTTGCTGCAAATCTCGCGGTTCGGCGGCAGAATCGACGTGATGCCGACGTTGACCGCCATCCCGTTCATCCATTTGAAGCCTCGCTGCACTTCGACATTGTTGCTGGCAAAGTCTGTGCCGGGCGCCCAAAACTTCGGTCGATCCGGGTCGATTTGATCGGCACACAAACTGGGGTTGTTCAAGATTCCGGAACGTTCGGCGACACGGGTGGTGATGTTGTTGTCACCCAGGTCCGTATTGAGTTCTCCCCCCATGATCGTGTTGGACAGCCCGTCCAACACGTCTCGAAACCGAGTCTCTTCGCGAGGCACAAACATCCCGCGCGTTGTCGACCGCATCCGAGTCATTCGCGTTCGTGCGATCACGCCGGTCTGGTTGCGACCGCCATTGTTTTGAAACTGAATCGAATCTCCCAGGGCGACCCCGTAGTTGGTCCGGCCCTGTGCCGGCAAACCGATCCCGGGATCACTGGGACAGCGATAGGACGGGATGTTCGTCAGCCAGGGGTCGTATTGAAATTGACCGTGTTGGGCCAAATTCATCGCGACCTGTGGCCCCATCGCGCTGAAGTAAAGCCCCTGGGCAGAAGCGGGTTCTTTGACGGCAAACGGATTGCTGATTTGATCCCACAAGGCCTGCTGCTCGACGAACGGCAAGATGCCGACGAGGGCGCTCAAGTTGAAAAAATTATTGCCACCGTAAGGTGCCCCCAGGGGCACCGGCGTCCTGGCTTGAATGTTGTTGCCGCGGCGATAGGTGCCCCCACGGTTTCGCGGCAGGTTTTTGTACGTCGAATGGTAGTTGTGAAACGCCAATCCGATCTGTTTGAAATTGTTGCTGCAACTCATCCGGCGAGCCGCTTCTCGCGCCGCCTGGACCGCCGGCAACAGCAACCCGACTAAGATGCCGATGATCGCGATCACCACCAACAGTTCGACGAGCGTAAATGCCCGCCTAGACTCTCTTCGCATCTGACCTCTCCCGTAATGAAAACGAATGAGAACCGAAGTGCGAAAGAACCCACGCATCGACGAACCGGTCGACGCGTTTACCGCCGCACCCCGAATAAAATAAGACGCCTCTGCGTCATCAACCACTGAAGCATTACCAACTCGTTCACTCTCCCGTTCCGTCGTCCTCTTCCGATTCGTCATCTTCGTCGATTCGAGCCGCCGCCTCGGGATTCGCATCCAAGTACGCCTGAATCGACCCTTCCTCGGGACCAGTGGGTTCCTTGGACGGGCCGCAGCCGCATAACACCAACGCTGCGATCATCAGGAGAGCAACGGCAGATTTGGTCCATGCTTGCTTCATCGTGAACACCTGAATTAAACGGTTGGCAAGGAAACGAGACTCCCCAAGGCAAGGCCTTGTGCATCCACCCTAAAGCTTTTTTCAACCGATTGCACGCGATCTTGCGAACAAAACTTCCATATATTGAGGGCGGTCTCCCGCAGCTTGCCGCGTACTCCCCGCCCCCCAACGTTCCGTATCGCTTTGTACCTACCGGCCCTTTCCCGACAAAACAGCCCCCGGCATCGGCTCCAAATTCGACCGCTGCGTCGCCTGATGTGCTGGATCGGCTGCTGTTTGCTGATCATGTCGCTGTGCGGTTGCGATGATTCCCCGCAGGACTCGCGTGTGTACCCGCGGCGGCCGATCAAGCTGGTCGTCCCTTTCGGCGCCGGCGGCGGCAGCGACACGTTTGCACGTGTGCTGCAAAACGCGATCGAAACGCATCGTCTGCTGCCGCAGCGGTTGGTGATCATCAACGTGCCGGGAGCGGGGGGGACGATCGGCAGCCGTCGTGTCAAGAACGCGCGCCCCGACGGTTACACGCTGTTGCTGCTGCACGACGGCATCCTGACCGCACGCCATTCGGGCAGTGCAAGTTACGGCGCCGATGCGTTTATCCCGATCGCGGGCACGGGAAACGCATCCCAGGTGATCGCGGTCAACGACAACTCACCGTATGCGGATCTACCGGCGTTGATGCGCGACGCAACCGAGCACCCGGATTCGATCGTCTTTGCGGCCAACATGGGTGCACCCAGCCACTTCGCCGGGTTGATGTTGCAATCGAAAAAAGTCGGGGCCAAGTTTCGTTTCACCCAGACCGGCGGCGGAGCGAAACGTTTCGCCGCGATGCAAGGTGGCCACGTCGATGTGTCTTCATTCTCGATCGCGGAATACATTCAATTTAAACCCAGCGGGATCCGGGCCTTGGCGCTGCTCGGTCCCCAGCGACACCCCGACCTGCCCGAACTGGCGACCGCAACCGAACAGGGTTTGGACGTCATCAACGAGAACATGCAGTTCTGGTGGGCGCCACTCGGCACACCGGCCGATCGTATCGAGACGATTGCCGATGCATTGCAGGCGGCCATGCAAACCGACCAGGTCCGCCAAACACTGGCCGAAATGAAGATCACACCGACGATGCTGCGAGGCCCGGCGCTCGACGTGGAAATCGACCAGCGTGACCGCATGATCGCCGCGGCCGCCCCGACGTCCGAACTGCACCTGCCACCGTTTGCCGATTATGCATTGGTCGGTTTCATCATGACCGCCGCGGCTGCGTCCATTCAATCGTTCCGGCGCCGCACCGCCATGCGACGCGAGACGGTCGACCTCGCGCGAAACGGGCGTCCGGCCAACCGCGCCCAACTGGCGGGGATCGGATGCTTGACGATCGGTTATGTGATCAGCCTGCAGTTCGGCCTGGCCGGATTCGTGCCGGCGACGGCCGTCTACGCGCTGCTCAGCGGAGGGATCCTGCTGTGGCCCTTGCTTGCGTCACGACAGACCAACCCCATCAAGGCAACGCTGACTCTGTTGATCGTCAGTGTGATGATGAGCGTCGTGATGCATCACCTGTTTACCGAAGTGTTGGTCGTGGATCTGCCGTAGACTCATGCCTTCCAGGAGAATCATCGTTTGTTTACCCAGCCCGACGTCGCGATCGAATTTTTGTTGTCCCCGACCGCCTTATTGATGGCGGCGATCGGATCGTTGTTGGGCATCTTCGTCGGGGCGATCCCGGGATTGACCGGCGCAATGTTGATCGCATTGACGTTGCCGCTGACGTACTCCATGCCCAGCGAGCTGGCTCTCGTCTTGCTCGTGGCGATGTATGTCGGATCGGTCAGCGGCGGGCTGGTGACGGCGACCTTGCTGCGGATCCCGGGGACGCCGGCCTCGATGATGACAACGCTGGACGGATACCCGATGGCCCGACGCGGTCAATCCGGACGCGCGCTGGCGTTGGGGATCGGCGGGTCCTTTCTGGGCGGAATGATCTCTTGGGGATTCCTGGTCTGCCTGGCCCAGCCGATGGCGGTCTGGTCGTTGACGTTCGGCCCCTTTGAATTCTTCGCGTTGGTGGTCGTTGCGATGATCCTGATCGCATCGGTCGGCGGCAAATCGCTCAGCCTGGGGCTGTTCTCGGGCGCGCTCGGTGTGATGATCGCCATGCCGGGAGCGTCGCCGGCGACCGGCATGACGCGATGGACTTTCGGGATCCATGAACTGGACGATGGGTTCAAACTTTTACCCGTCTTGATCGGCCTGTTCGCCGTCAACCAAGTGATCCGCCAAATCCTGGACGGCGGCGACGCGGGCCAAGTGGCCGAAACGACCGAGGGCGACAAGCTGGATTTCCGCATCCGGGATCTTGCGACCCACGGTGTCAATCTGCTCCGCTCGGCTCTGATCGGAACCTGGATCGGAATCTTACCCGGCATCGGTGCCAACGTCGGTTCGGTCATCGCCTACTCGGCAGCCCGCCGAGCTTCCAAGACTCCGGAACGGTTCGGCAGCGGCAGCGAAGAGGGGATCGTCGCATCCGAAACCGCCAACAACGCGACCGTCGGCGGGGCGCTGATCCCGCTGGTCGCGATGGGCATCCCGGGAAGCGTGATCGATGCCATTTTGTTGGGCGCATTGGTGATTCACGGGCTGCAACCCGGGCCGATGCTGGTTCAAAGCGATCCCCTGGCCGTGCAAACCATTGTCGGAACCATGTTGATCGCCAACGTGCTGACGCTACTGTTCCTGTTGGCCTCGGTACGTGTGATGGTGCGGGCGGCACGCGTCCCCAGTTATGTCCTGGTCCCCGTCGTGATGGTCTTTTGTGTGATCGGTTCGTACGCGTTGGCCAATCGAATGTTCGACGTTTGGGTGATGCTTGCGTTCGGCGTCGTCGGCTACCTGATGGAACGGTTCAGAATCCCGATCGCGCCGCTGGTGATCGGATTGGTGTTGGCGCCGATCGGCGAAGAACACCTGGCGGCGGGGCTGATGAAGAGCGGCGGCAGTTTGATGCCGATGTTCACCCAACCGATCTCGCTGGGCTTGTGTCTGCTTGCACTGGCGATGGTGGCGTGGACACTATGGCGGCGATTTGCGACGCGCCCCGACAGCGCCGATTTGACGTAGCCACGCTCGATGCGAGCGTGGAAAACGCCGGGGATCCACTTTCTGGCGAAGGCAGCTACTCACCCCACTTCATTTCCTCTCACCATCCACCGTCGATTCTATGCGTCCCAACATCCTCTGGTATTGCACCGACCAACAACGTTTCGACACCATCGGTGCGTTGGGAAACCCGCATGTGGTCACCCCGACCATTGACCAACTGGTCGCTGACGGCGTCGCGATGACTCATGCGTATTGCCAAAGCCCGATCTGTACGCCCAGTCGTTCCAGTTTCATGACGGGCATGTATCCGTCCCGCGTGCACAACACCCGCAACGGCAACGAATCGTTTCCGTCCTATCCCCCGGTGATCACCAAATTGATCGCCGACTCGGGCTACGACTGCGGTCTGGTCGGCAAGTTCCACTTGCAGAGTGCGGGGCATCGCACCGAACCGCGGATCGATGACGGGTTTTCCTATTGGAAGTTCAGCCACGCGCCGCGAGACGATTGGTCCGAAGGCCACGACTACGCACAGTGGGTCTCCGATCGCGGCGGCGATCTGGACGCGATGAGACAGTCAGAGGAACATGTCCCGACGGAATTTCACCAGACAACCTGGGCCAGCGAGTGCGCGATCGAATTCATCAACGACCACGCACGATCGACCAAGCCTTGGCTGTTGAATCTGAACATCTACGATCCGCATCCACCGTTCATTCCGCCCAAATCCTACGCGGATCGGTTCGATGCGGCCGACATGCCGGGACCGCACTTCCGAGACTCGGATCTGGTTCAACAAAAAAAACTCGCCTCGCTGGACTTTCAGGACGAAATCCGCACCCCCGAGCAACATAACGCCAATCGCGTCCAAGCCGACTACTACGCCATGATCGCCCAGATCGATGACCAGTTCGCGCGGATCCTCGAAACGCTCGACCGCACCGGCGCGCGGGACAACACCGTGATCATCTTCACCAGCGACCACGGCGAAGCGCTCGGTGACCACGGGCTGATGTTCAAGGGGTGCCGATTCTACGAAGGGCTGGTGCGGGTCCCGTTGATCTTTTCCTGGCCGGGGCAATTCCGATCCGGGTTGATCTGTGACGGCCTGGTGGAATTGCTGGATCTGACGTCGACGCTGATGGAATTGTGTGGACTGGAGTGCCCCGACTACATGCAGGGCAAGAGTCTGTTGCCGATTCTGCATGGGCAATCCGATCCGTCGCACCACCACGACTTCGTTCGCAGCGAGTATTTCGACGCTCTCGATCCACACTTCACCGGCGGCGTCGGGACGTTCGGCACGATGTACCGGACCCCGCGTTACAAGTTGTGCCTGTACCACGACAAAGGGCTCGGCGAACTGTATGACCTGCGGAACGATCCGTGGGAGTTCAACGACCTGTGGGATGATCCCGATCACCAGTCGATCAAACACGGACTGATCCAAGACGCGTTCGACGCCCACGTCGTGCTGACCACCGACATGGGATCGCGGCGAATCGCCCCGATGTGAACTAACGACAGGTATGCCGCGTGATCACTTGAATGATGTCGGCGACGTTTTCGGCCTTGCGAAAATCAAACGTCAACGGCTCCGCCGTACCGGAGAGCCAGAGTTTCAAATCCGAATCCAAATCAAAGTGCCCGGCACTTTCGATCGAGTAGCGGACGATGCTGCGATAGGGGATCGACAGATATTCGGTCTTTCGTCCCGTCATCCCCTGCTTGTCGATCACGATGATGCGCTTGTTGGTCAGCACGATCATGTCGCGGACCAATTGGTAGGCTTTTTCCACCGATTCGTCCTCGATGACGATCGACGCGATCTGCTTTTCCACCTTGTCCAGGTTCGCCTCGGACGCCGAACCCAGCATGCCTGATAATAGTCCCATCGAAATTGAGCCTTTGCAAAAACTTGTCGTCGGACTCGCCGCTAACGCTGTCGCAAACGTGCGGCGAATGGAGTGAGAAGTCGAAACTTTAGTCTACACGTTTCGATGACCGTCGTTGCAAACGGTTCCGCACGCTGAAGGCGATCTCCCCCGATGGGCTACAGATCCAGCTCGTCCAGCGAATCGATCAAACGATCCAGGTCGTCTTTGGGTTGAGCCGTCAAGTCCTGCTGACGGCGCTGCAGTTGCTCATCGATCCCGACGGCGGTTCGACCGGCCAACAGCAATTGTTCGTCGCGTTCTCGGGCGGCCGTTGCGATCGCATCGTCACCCCCATCGGGAGCGCCGAACAACTTCGACAGGTCGATCTTGAACCCTTCGCTGCCACCCGTTTCGGCGCCCGCGATCGCGGGCGCTTTATGTTGAGGGAAAATGATCGCGTTTTCCGGGCACACTCGACTGCACGCCGGGCACCCTTTGCGACAGTTGTCGGGTTGTTCGACAAGAATCGTTTCGGCCGCATCGACCCCATAGACGCCGAACAGACAAAAGTCGACGCACTCCATGCAGTTGGTACAGCGGCTGAAATCGATCACCGGGTACCAGCGGCGGGACGTCGTTTCGTCGACCTGGACGATCTGGCCGCCGACGATCGGCAACGAAGTCTCGCCGGCCGACGATGCGTCGTCGGCGCCCCTGTCCGAGGCGTCTTCCCCGAGTACCAGACCACGAATCGCGTCGGTGAACCGTTCCAGACTCTGCTCGGCCTTTAAATCGATGCAGTGGATTTGACGCTTCGGGCGGGGATACAAATCGGCAACGCGATCGACATCCGACGCGGCCGGCTCAGTCGATTCGTCGTCTTCGTCTTCGGCGTCACCGATTGCCACCGGAACGAATTGCCCGCGGACGCCATTTCGATCGAGCACCCAATGTGCCGCCCGGGGAAAGATCCATGAAACGACGATCAGATTCCCTTCCAGCTCGGACAGCTTCTGAAGCGACTCGCCGCCCTTGGGTAAATCGTACAGGTGCGGCACCACCAACACCTCGGTGCCCTCGAGCACCGACGCCGCATCGGCGATGGACTGTTCCAGCGAGCGTTTGGCGGGATTGCGGGATTGTCCGCGAGAAACCACCACCGTCCAGGTCGGCGTTGTTGTCGAATCGGATTGCGAGCTGGGAGAGATCATCCGGTTACCAGTCGAGTGGTTTTTGCCAAGCGTCTTTGGCCGCCGCGATTTCGATGTCCAGCACGGTGGCACCGGATCGCGTGACGGTCAGTTTTCCGTTCTCGGTTATTGTACCTACTCGAGCCGCCTGGACGCCGTGGGCGTAAAAGATCGGGGTGAACTGATCCACCAAATCCACCGGCAATTCGACCAGGAACCGCGAATTGGATTCGCTGAACAGTAGCGACGTGTCGGACAGCCCCTCGGCGGAGATTTCTGCGACCGCGTCCAAATCCAGCTCCATGCCCAAGCCGCCGGCCATCGCCATTTCCGTCGCCGCGACGGCCAAGCCGCCCTCGCTGAGGTCGTGACAGGCTCGCAGCATCCGCGCCGAAATCGCTTCGTGAACCGCAGCAAACGTCGCCTTGGCCACCGGGACGTCGACCGTCGGGACGCTGCCACCGGAACGGTTTTCGCTCAAACAATAATGTGACCCGCCCAGTTCGTCTTTGGTCGTTCCGATCAGGAAGACCGCATTGCCCGACTCCTTGGCGTCCATCGTCACGGCCAGCGAGACGTCGGCGATCTGGCCCATCGCGCTGATCAGCAAACTTGGCGGGATCGAAATGGTTTGCTTTTCGCCACCATCGTCGAAGTAGCTGAATTCGTTGTTCAAGCTGTCCTTGCCGCTGACGAACGGGGTGCCCAGCGCGACGGCGACGTCCTGGCAGGCGATCGCGGCGCGAACCAGCGAGCCGAGCGTTTCGGGGCGATCGGTGTACCCCCAACAGAAGTTGTCCAGGATCGCGATCTTGCTTGGGTCCGCACCGACCGCCACGGCATTCCGCATCGCTTCGTCGATCGCCGACGCGGCCATGTGATAGGTGTCGAAGTCGCCGTAGTGCGGGTTCATGCCACAGGAAATCACCAGCCCGCGAGTGCTGGAAAGCAGCGGACGAATCACGGCGGCATCGCCGGGGCCGTCACATTGCGGTCCGACCAGCGGCTTGACGACGCTGCCGCCTTGGACCTCGTGGTCGTACTGGCGGATGACCCAATGTTTGCTGGCGACGTTCAAACTGGACAGGATTTTCAACAGCGTCTGTTGATGCGTTTCCGCCGAAACGGACGTGGGCAGATCCAGCGGCTCGGCGGCCGGCGGATCGTACACGGCGTCGCGGATCACCGGCGGGCGTCCGTCGTGCAAGAATTGCATCGAGACGTTGCCGACCGTTTCGCCGTGGTAGGTCAGGTGCAACTGCCCGGTCGGTTTGAACTCGCCCAGGATCGCCGCCTCCACGCCTTCGCTCTCGCACAGCTCACGCAGCTCATCCCACTTTGCCCGCGGCACGGCCAGCACCATCCGCTCCTGGGCCTCGGAGATCCAGATTTCGGTGTAGGACAAACCGTCGTACTTCAGCGGTGCCTTCTCCAACCAAACCTCCGCACCGACGTCTTCGCCCATTTCGCCGACGGCGCTGGAAAATCCGCCAGCCCCACAATCGGTCACGGCGTTGTAAAGTCCGCGATCGCGGGCCTGCATCAAGACGTCCAAGACCATCTTTTCGGTGATCGCGTTGCCGATCTGTACCGCACCGCCGGACAAGGATTCCGATTCGCTGGTCAATTCCGCCGAGCTGAACGTCGCGCCGTGGATTCCGTCGCGTCCGGTTCGGCCCCCGATCGAAACGATCAGATCGTTCGGGTGAACTTGCTTGTCTTCCATGCCGACGGGAATCATGCCGACGTTGCCGGCGTAAACCAGCGGGTTGCCCAAGTAACGTTTGTCGAAATAAACCGCGCCGTTGACCGTCGGAATGCCCATTCGGTTGCCATAGTCACGCACCCCGGCGACGACACCCTTCATCACACGTCGCGGGTGCAACACGCCCGGCGGAAGCTGGTCGGCCGGCGTGTCCGGCGGGGCGAAACAAAACACATCGGTGTTGCATACCGGTTTGGCCCCCATGCCGGTTCCCATCGGATCGCGGATCACCCCGCCGATTCCGGTGTTGGCACCGCCATAGGGCTCCAGTGCCGAGGGGTGATTGTGCGTTTCGACTTTGAAACAGGCGTGAAAATCATCGTCAAAGGTCACCACACCTGCGTTGTCTTTGAACACGCTGACGCACCAATCGTCGTCGCCCAAGCTCTTGCGGATCGATTGCGTGGCCGCAAAGATCGTCTCCTTGAGCATGTTGTCATACTGTCGTTCGTCACCGCCGGGCGTTCCGTCGGCGCCGACACCGCGGTAATGAATCCGTCCGGCCAACGTCTTGTGGCTGCAGTGCTCCGACCAGGTCTGCGCGATCGTCTCCAGTTCGATGTCGGTCGGATCGCGATTGAGCGAAACGAAGTGGTCCCGAATCGTCTGCATTTCGACCAACGTCAAATACAGCTGGCCCTCGCGAGAGAGCGTTTCCAGTTCGTCGTCGCTCAGACTGCGGATCGGGACGCGGACGAGTTCAAAGTCATACGCCGTGCCGACATCCAGCTGGTCCATTTCCAGCGGCCCGGCGACGACTTGTTCGATCGAGTCGTTGGACAGCGCGCGGCGGCAAATCGTTTGGAACGTCGGCTCGTCCACACCGCTGATCCAGTACTTCCGCATCGTGCGGACCGATTGCACGTCGAACCCGCAATCCCGCGCCGCACCGATCGTGCTGGCCGCGACCGGGTCCATCACGCCGGGTTTGGGCAGCACATTGACCAGCCGGATGTCGCCGGATTCGGCCGGCGGCTGACTCAACACCGCATCACCGGCGACCGCCACGACCGTCCGCTCGGTCACCGAATCGGCCAACAACTGCTGGGCGATCTGCTCGGCCTGGTCGCCGTCGATCTCACCCTGGACCAAGAAACCGCGGGCGAAAACGACCGGAACGTCGTCACCGATGCCCAACTCATG
The DNA here is from genome assembly GCF_008035925.1 of Stieleria maiorica. Lineage (NCBI taxonomy): Bacteria > Pseudomonadati > Planctomycetota > Planctomycetia > Pirellulales > Pirellulaceae > Stieleria > Stieleria maiorica. The sequence goes on along the minus strand of NZ_CP036264.1, from coordinate 6,564,781 downwards.
AATTTCCTCGCTGGTGCGGGCGCCCTCGCGGTCGATCTCGTTCTCGGCGGGATAAATGTCAATCTGCCACAGCGGCATCGTCGTGTCCTGGTGCGGGAAAAAATTGCGGTGCGGGAGGAAAACTCCCGCATGCGGAGAAGTGTATCGAAATCGGTGGCGGTTGCCGAGAACCGGCGGATCCCCGACCGCATCCCATCCGTGGGTTCGCGCTGCCATCCGTGGGTTTCTTCGGTTCCCCAAGCCCAGCTAACCGCCACCCCCACCAAAAATCCACGTTTTGAGCACATCGAGTGGCTGGTTCAAAGCGTTCTCAGAATCAGCGTGCCCCGCCGCTTGCTCCGTCCCGGCGAGCACCTTGTCGCGAATCCGCCGCGCGATCTCGCGGTGTCGGCCGGCGGTGTAGCTGTCCGACTGGATCAACCGCTCGGTGCGTGCGAACAATTCGGTCACCCGCGCATAGGTCTGCGGTGTGACGCGGTCCTTCGCTGCAACCAGCGGCGCCAAAGTACGAACCATCAGGTCGACCAGGTCGCTTTTCTGAAACGATTCTTGCTGGGTCTGCGACGAGATGCTGCTCATCTGGGGAGGCTTCGTCGCCAGCACCTTGGCACTCGGCAAGCTTTCGTCCACGGCCTGGGCAAACCGATCCAGCGCCTCGGCCAACACCTCGTTGTCGCCAGCGGCAAGAGCGGCATCGACCATGACACTCGCGGCGACCTTTTTGTCCGCCACCGACTCCATGCGCGACGCGATCAACTGGATCAGCGAGTCCGACGTGCCGGCGATGGCGGCGGTGTGTGCCATCGCAATCGAAACCGACTGGGGCCTCAGGTCATCATCGCTGGAATAATTGTCATAGCTTGTCCGCGACGCGATCCGTCTGGCATAGGGGTACACCATCCCAGGTTGACCAGGTGGCAGGACGACGTCGCGGAGGGCTTGATCGAGTGCCAACCAAACATCAGCGTCGACCGTGTCGCGGTCCGCGTCCCTGTCAAATTCGGGTTCCTGTCGACCGAGTTTTTCACCGGTCGCGTCGGAATACAAGTTGATCAACTCAAGCAATCGAGCCGTCAAATCGTCCGTCCCGTCATCGGCGGGCACCGATTGGACGTTTTGGTTTTGATTGATCGCAAACGCGTCCGCGGCGACCGCAACTCGGCTGTGCGGTGGCCCATCTCGGAGTGCCAATTTCAGCGCCCTGGCGGAGGTCTGGATCTGGCCACGCTTGGCTGCAATGATTGCGATCTTAAAACAAGCGTCGAAGTAAGTCGTCCTCTGCGTCTGCCCCGACTCGAACGCATTCTCCATCGAATCCAAGAATGCGTTCAGCGACGCCTCGTCGTCACCGCCCAACGAAGCGACCGCCAGATCAAGCCCCGGTTGGTGATGCTTGGTCGCGACCAGACGTAGGTACTCACCCAGATCCTTTGCAATCCGCCGTGCCACGTCGAAATCGCTCTGGGAAGCCGCCGCGGCAACAACGAACAACTCCGCCAACGGCTTTAACAACACTGACTCGGTCGTGACCTGCAACGCCGCTTCGTCAGGAAGCCGGTCGGTCAGTTCTTCGGCCAACGAATCCAGGTCATCGGGCCGTATTTTGAGCGCGAGTAATAGCTGTGCCGCAGGAATCGACCAATCCTTGGGTCGCTGGAGTGAATGTGCCTGCAGCAAATCGAACAGTGACGTCATAGCCGCTCGACCGTCGTCCGATCCGACTGCCGAATCGATCGCGATCTGCAGTCCCGATTTGGCATCCCCACCGAGAACCATCTCCAGCGGCAAATCCAACAAGCGGATCGCAAGTTCATCCTTGCAGTCCAGGAACGATTCGCCGAGCAAGTTCAAGTACTCGACCGACGACTCGGTCGTGATCTTCTTGGCATATTGCTCGGCCGTTTGTTCGGCCTTTTCTAGCGACAATCCGCCGCCCCAACGTTTCGCTTTGGCGAACCGGTCGGGCATGGCGACCAATCGTTGCTGAATGATCAGTGCGTCGATCGGATACCCGATGCCGTCCAACTTCTCGGCGATCGACAGGTAGGACTGGATGTCTTGGTAGTCGCCATAACCGGGATTGTGCAAGTTGTCGGATGAATGATCCGTCTTCTCGTATGCGTACAGCAGAAACGTCCTGGCCCGGGCATTTTGACCGTCCTCTGCCAGGGCATCGACCAATCGTGCCCCGACGGAAAACCGCATATCGGTCATCGAGACACTCGGGTCGCGTCCGGCGGCTTCATAGATCGAAACCAACAGAGCGGTCTTGTCGTTGATCTCGGACACCGACTCCAGAGCCTGGCCGCCCTGCCACAGCAATCCACCGCTGATGGCCGGTTGGAACGAACCGCCGGACACGGTGGCGGCGACGGCGGGCTCCATCAATTCCACAATCGACTCGATCGCAGCGCTGCGTTTTTCATCGTCGGCGACATCGACCAGCGCCGCCAAAAAGGCTGCCGTCGGCGCGGTCGCTTCGTTCTGCAGGGCTTTGGCAACCGCCTCATCGAATCGCTCGCGCGCCTCAGCGTCACTGCGGAGCAATGATAAGATGTCCTTCAACGGCCCGTTTGCCGTGCCACCGGACGACCGGCTGGTGACCCGCCACGTCGACGACGTTGCCGTGAAAGCGTCATCACCGCAGACGACGTCGATCATCGCCTGACGGATCTCGGGAATTTTCTCTCGTTCGGTCGCGGGGATGTTTCGGATGTAGCGATAAAAATCTTGCTTGACCTGCGAATTCTTCAACGCGTGGGCGACGAATTTTCGCTTCGCATCGGTGAACGCTTTTCGCCGCCCGACGTTGATCAGATTGTCGTACCGGTAGCTCTGGATCGACTCGGGATCAAACTCGGTCAATCGTCGAAACATCGCATCGGTGTCACCGCCACGATCCGCCGCGCGGGTCAAGTCGTAAACATGTCGACTGAGCAATTGCGGGTCCTTTTCGAAAGCATCGAGATACAGTTCGGTGGCCTCCGTGTATTGCTTGGCTTTGTAGAGTGCCGCGGCGCGGGCGATCAACTGTCGCGGATCGTTGGGTTTGGATTTCGCGATCTCGCCCCACAAGTCCTGCGCATCCGATTGCCGGCCAGCCGCGGTGTAAAGTTCCGCCAATTCGATGCGGGCACGAACCGAAGCCGGTGCGGATGCGACGCGACGTTGGGCTTGTTCGATCAGCGGATCGAGCCGCTTGGCGTTTTGCAGGATCGACACGGCTTGCTGGCGGTAGTACGCAAGATTGCTGGTCGAAGCGCGCCCGCTACTGAGCTTGCGCAGCAGCGTGTAGGCGACCTCCGCGGAGGCTTCTTGCTCGTCGTTGGCCAGGAAGGCCTGCGCGATTTGCAATTCGGTTCGTTCATCGCGGGCGCGACCGCCGCGCAGCCGACGCAGCACGGCGGCGACCTTTTCGGGCATCCCCAGACGGCGGAGCTGGTCGGCCAGCGCCAGCTGCGTTCGGCTGTCCATCCGCATCCCGAACAAACGCTCGGCCGCCTGCCTGGCACGTTCAACGTCCCCAAGCTGCGACGCCAGATTCATCGCCGCCATCTCTTTGCGAACCAACATGCCGCTGTCGAGCGGATCGAACGAATCGAGCAACGACAGGGCCAGGCGAGGTTGTGCCAATTCGCTCGCCAATCGTGCCTGTTCGATCCGCAAGTCGACGTCGTCCGGAAACTCTCGGCTCAATCGCTCGATGCGGTCATAACACTCCTCAGGCCGCTGCGTCCACCAATAGGCAAACGCGGCCAGGACCCGGCGGACCTTTTGTTCTCGAATCGGTGCATCGCCAGGTGACCGGTCCAGGTGTTCGAGCACCTCGTCGGTCAAGTTCAACCCGCGCGGCTGGCCGCTTTCTGGACCGGACAAAAGACTCGACAGCTCGTTGACGACTTGCTGGCTCAGCAAGTCCGTTGACAGCGGTGCTTTGACTTGGAACGAATAATAACTGCGTTGCGCGCTGCGAACGTAGGTGCTGATCGTGCCGTCGGACAATGTCGTGCTGCGACGTGCCGCTGTCATGTTGTTCTTGATCGCTTGTGCCAGAACGGCGTCAAGAATCGCAAACCGATGCCGATCGACGAATTCGGCACCGTGGGGGCCGGCGGTCGCCAAATGTCCGGCGGTCCCGGTGACGCTGCTTGACGACGCTGATCTTCCGCTCCCGTCGCCGCGAACGGCCGGCATCAGACGATTGACCAGTGTGTCGGCCTGGTCGACCTGGTCGAGGTTCAAATAGTAGGCGATCGCCCTAATCAGTTCGTTCAACGAGGCATCGGCAGCGGGTTCCTTGAGCGCGTACTGCTTCGCCCGCGCCGTGTCGCCCGTTCGCTCGAAATGACGGGACAAGATCACGCGATAATCCGACAGGGTTGACCAGGCAGCGGAGTTGCCGCCGGCCGTGGCGTCTGCCAACGCCTGCTCGTACAGCTTGACCACCAACTGGACCTGTGACTCCGTGAGCGCTACACCGGACTTGTCAGCGGCCGGCGTCTCGTCGTTGGCCTTCGATTGCGCCGCCGACCGGATCTTGCCCATCAACATGCTTCGCAAATAGGTTGCGCCGTCTTTGGGATCCAACTCGGCCAGTCGCCAGTTCAGTTTTTCGGTGAGGGCTGATTCGGCCTCGCTGCTGGAAGTCGACGATGACGTCAGGTAGCCGAGGATCGACTGGAGTGCCCGGTGTTCCCAGATCACGGCGGCGTCACGGATCTGTTCGACCGCCGGAAGTGAAACCGTCTGATCGATCAGCGTCTCCATTTTCGATCTGGCTTCGTCGTCCGGAAAACGTTTGGCGATCGCGACCATTTCGACCGCCGTGGCGAGCACACGGGCGTGACCGAAGGACGACGGATCGACCGTCGTGTAGCTGTTAGCAGAACTTGAATAGTTTCCGCTGGCATAGCGACCGAGCCGATAGCCGCGCGCCAGTGCGTAGGAGCTGCTGGTCCAGCGACGTGGACTGGTGTCGTAACCGGTGGGCCGGGCCGCACTGCCGCCTGACTGCTTTCGCGCCGCCGGCGGCAAGGCATCCAACGGCACCTCCTGCTGCCGGATCTCCCGGGCCAAATCGATCGCGCGGCGATGCGGTTCGGGATACGATTCCTCTTGTGCGTTTTCCGGTTCGCCGTCCCCACGCTCATGCAGCAGCAACTGGGCCAGCATCAGTTTCACGTCCCACAAGGCGGGGTCGCGTCGAACGGCTTCTTCACAAATCGCGATCGCCGTCGGACGATCCCCGCGTCGAACGGCCGAGCGGATCATTGCCCCCAGTCGTGCCGGGTCGGAACTGAGTGAAATTCGGTCGCTGAGCGCCGTCTTGATGTCGATCAGGTCGGCGTCGAGCTGTAGCTGGACCAGTTTGAAACGGTTTTCCGGGGTGTCGGCCAGCGCGACGATGCGTTCTTGAAACTCGGCCGCGGTGGCAACGTCATCGGCCGCGTCGCTTAAACGGACCATGGTCTCCAGCAGTGAAACATCGCGTGGCTGGCCGGCCAGCAGCGGATCGATGGCTTGCCGCGCCGCGCCGTAGTCCTGGACCGCCTCATGAGCCGCCGAAATCATCAACTGGACCGTTCGCGCATCGACGTCGTCGCGTGCCATCTGGTCGATTCGCCCGACAAGCGTGTCCAATTCATTCTGTCGGTCATACAAGGGGGCCAGCTGTTTGACCAACGCGATTCGGTCGTCGGCTTTCGATTCGTAGCGCATCGCCTGCCAATACAACTCGATCGCCTCTTCGGTGCGATAGCGGTCGGCGAAAGCGGAGGCCAGCATCCGGCGTGGAGCGTTGTCGCGGGGCGCGATGTTCATCGCACGCCGCAGCGCCGTGATCGCCTGGTCGTCGCGTCCGGCGCGGAATGCCAGCCGCGCCATGAATTGATACGATTCCGGGCTTGCCGGGTTTGCGTCGATCAACGCATCACACGTCTCCATCGCCTGATCGACCTGCCCCAAACGCATTTGCAATTGGGCGACCCGCTGCAGATAGTTCGTTTGAAAGCGGACCTCGACACGAGCCAGCGTTTGGAACGACGCGACAGCCTCGGCAAATCGATTTTGCGCCTCGGCGATCTCCGCGGTCACCAACAACACCCTCGGATCATCGGGTTGCTTTTTGACCGCGTCGCGAATGGCCACCTCGGCATCCGCCCATTGTCCGGCGGCGGCATGCATCATCGCCAGGGTCCGCAGGTTCTCGGCCGTCGGTGGCTCGGCCTCCAGCGAGGCGATTTGTTGTGGCAGTGTTCCGGCTTCCTGGTAGGTCGCGATGCGATCCTTTAGCAACTGTTCATGCTCGTCGGGAGTCTCGGCGATCGTTTCGGCCGCGTCCAGTCGCGCGATCGCTTCGTCGTACAGCGCCGCGTCGCGCAAACGACGTGCGAATCGTAATTCTTGGGGGAATGTGAGATTCAATTCGGCGGCCTCGCGCCATGCCTCCATCGCACGATCGTCTTCTTTGAACGTCGAAAAGACCTCTGCAAGACGGACCAGCGAATCGCGATTGCGACGGTCTCCTTCGGCGATCGACAGCCATGTTTGGATCGCTTCGTCCTTTCGGTCCAGACGATGCAGGTATTCGCCCAGATACTCGCGGTACTGCGGCGAATCGGGATCGACGGCGATGGCTTGTTCGTACAAGCCGATGGCATCGTCCTTGCGATCGATCCCGCGCAAGCGATCGGCGATCTGCGACAACACGACGGCGTCGTCTTGCCGGCGATCGGCCAAGCGTCGCCAAACACCTGCGGCGGCGGCACGTCTCTCAGCGAGCGGCCGCGAATCGTCTTGCAACAGAGTCTGTCCCCAGCGGAGCAACAGATCGGGGTTGTCGGGATCTTTTTCCGCTAGCGATTTGAACTGTTCGGCGGCGGCAGCGATGTCTCCCTTGCTGACCAAGACATCGATCAACGCCAGCCGCACGTTCGCGTCGTCCGGCGCTCGCTGGATTGCTTGGGCCAACGTTTCTGCGGCTTCGTCGATCCGGCCGGCGGACACCAGGATTCGCCCCAAGCGAATTTGCATCGCCAGGTCGTCTTCGGATTCGGCAAGCTTTTCGTTGTAGTAGTTTGCCAGGGCGTCGTAGTCACCGGATTTTAGGAACCCGGCTTCGATCCGATTTCGGACGTCACTGTACAACCAGCTTCCCGGACGCAGCCGAGCCAGGATGGCCTCCAGAGCTCGCGTGCACTCGTCGGTCTGCCCGAGTCGCCGGCGCATTTCGGCGGCCTGGATCGCGAACGCGATCTTGTCATCATCTTTTCGGGCCGTCTTGGCAAGCGATTCGAATCGTTGCAATGCTGCGCGGACGTTTCCTTCGTCCGCCAACGTGCTGGCGATTTGCCCGCCGACACGCGCATCGCCGGGAAACAGCGATTCCAGTTTTTGCCAGACCCGAAGCGCTTTTTCGTTTTGGCCGGCGCGGCTGTAGATGCGTCCCAGTTCGGTGAAGATGGGAAGCGCTTCGTTGCGAGCCGGTTTGCGCTCGATCGCGCGTTCGATCGCCGCGGCGGCCTTTTCCGTTTGACCGATGGCAAGCAGGGACCGTCCCAGGTAGTAGCTGCTGGCGTAGTCGTCTTCCTGCAGCGATTCTGCTTTGGCAAATGCCTCTGCCGCCAGGGCGTGGCGACCGCGCTGGGATTGCAGCAGGCCCAGAATCATCCGTTTCCGACCGGCATCGGGGGCGTCATCGGGAACGTCCAATGAGTCGATAAAATCATCCAACGACCCGTTTTGCACATGGAACCCGTAAACGCGATTCAGTGCCGTTCCAGGCCGCGGCCGCCGCAACAACACCTGCAGAAACCTCTCGGCGGTCGCGCGTTCTTGTTCGGAAACCGTGGGGGATTGGTCATCGGTGGTCTCCTGCGCACCGGCCGAGCGTTCCCAACAGGATCCCAAGCCGAGCAAGGTGGCAAAACACACGAAAAACCAAAAATGCGGCGAACGATTGGCTGCAAACACGCTCACTAGTCTCCGATCGAGGGAATTCGGTGTCGCGAGAGGCCTCCATTATGGCGGACCCTCGAATGGAGGGGGCCGATTCTTTGCAAAGAAATGGCGCGTCCAGCGGAGACAGGTTTTCCTGGCAACACCGGCAAGGTAAAACGTGGACGCCAACACGCCCCCGTAGCTCAGGGGATAGAGCACAGCTTTCCTAAAGCTGGTGTCGCAGGTTCGAATCCTGCCGGGGGTGCTGAGGTTGGCGACTGAAACCCTTTTGCCCAGGTGACTCCTTGGACGGTACCGCCCATGCCGCGCCGCCGGCCGGTGGAACCGATCACCCGAAGGACGCTTCTAATCTAAACTCGCATGGGTACCGTCGCGTGAGGAGACGCATTTTTGCGATCCGGTATCGGCAAGGAACTCGTGTGCGACTCACTCGAAAACAACGGCTTAGGCATGAAGGAGCAGTGCGTAAACCGAAATTTGACATTGCATGATGGCTGCAATATAAACCGAGACGGAGTCTCTAAAAACGAAACGGGCCGAGACGGGCGGAAAACTTCACGATGTACATCAAGTCCACGATACGGGAGCGTCCGGATTTGAAGTCGGTCTTGTCTGAGGGGACTGTCGACGAACCGTCGATCGTGATTCGGACTCCCGGAGGTGTTCACGATCTTCTTTTGACCCAGGACGCCTACTCAAAGCCTCAACTTCGAGCTCTCATTTTCCCTCTCAAAAGCATCGTAGAAGAGACGCTCAAATTCATGGTACCGCAGTCTCAGGGTGTGGTGAAAGGCATGTCGGTCGTCATCGATTTGACGGTGAAAATGGCAGAAGCGATCGAAGAGTCTCTAGCCGATTCGTTGGAGCCAATCGATGCGACCGACCAACTCTGCAGTACGCTCGAACATTCAGACGACGAGACTCACCAACAGGCGATGAACAGCATGTTTGGGCTTGGTCGAAAACCGGAAGGTATCGTCAGCTTCATCGCGAGCTTAGATGATGAGACGACGATGGAGTACTGCAAGCCGTTAGGTGATGTTCTCGGTGCGGCACCGTTTCTGAAGGAGTTCTTTCAAATCGGATCGTTTGTCGTGCAATCGCTCGACGCGCCCAAAGAAAGTCATCTCGGCGCAGCGGTCCCGAACGGCATTTCGATGGACTCATTGCGGAAACGACTTGAGCAGTGATCCGACCGACGTCCATGTGGGGAGGCCCTCGACACCGTCCGTGATGCAGCCGACATGACGAAAAGATGGCGTCCTTATTGATCTGGATCTGCTGTAAGCGCAACGTCCCCAGCTACAGCGATTACCATTTGATCGAAATTCAAGTAGTTTTTGCCTGCCTGCTGCACGTCGGCCAACCCTACCTCATTGATTCGCCGCATCAGGTTAGATTCGTCGATAAAGCTTCGATCTTCGCTGGTCGTTTCCGCGAGGCTAGAAAGCAGTGATTTGTCGCTCCAGAATTTCATCCGCGCTGAATTCGCCAAATGCTCCTTTGCGAGACTGAGTTCGTCGACTGTGATCTCGGTTGAATGCAGAGAATAAAATGAATCGGCAATCGCTCGTTTCAACTCCAAAAGCCTTACTGAGTCGCAGGTAGCTCGCAAGCTTACTCGGGACTGATTCGTGCCCGGCAGGGGCTGGAGAGAGTTCGAGTAATAGTATGACAAACCGACATCCTGGCTGATCCGAGGAATTAATCGACGCAGCATCCAAACTCGATGCGCAACCAACAACGCGACGTAGTCTGGGTGGTCCCGGCCGACTTGGACATAGAGGTCACCAGCAAAGCATGCCGACGGACTCCCGTCAATTTGCAGTTCCGTAGACTCGGATTCAACTTGATAGGAAGCGGGAGGTTGAAACTCGCGCTCCGACTGCCAACGGTCCAGTGGTGGTGCGACTTTCGCGATGACTGTTTCCGGCTCGAAATCACCAACTGCTACAAAATCACCATGCACGCTACCGGTCAATTGCTGGTAACAGTCAAGAATATCCGCGAATCTGATCGACTTCAGCGAATCCAACTCCTCCTGTAGCGATTTAGCTCCGCTTCGGCGCAGGTGTTCATCGGCTAAGGGGTAGGGAAGTCTTGAGCGACGCTCCAACGAGGCGACGTTCGTTCGTTTGAGCGTTTCAAATTCATCCTGCGTAAAACAAGGCCCGCTAAGCAGATGATCGAGTCGTTCGAGCATCAACAAGAAATGCTCCTTCTCTGAGCGAATGGTGATGCTGAGTCCATCAACCGTTCTGCTTCCAAAGGTAGTTCCAAGTCCGACCGATCCGGGAACACGCAGGCGCGCGGCCGCTTTCGCGTTCGTTGAAGTGATCAGTTTTGGGAGCAACAAAAGTGCACCCGCGTTTACCACGGGCATGACGGTGCTATCGAGTCGGAACGTTAGTCTCGCGTGCACCATCGACCCGCGTGTCCTTTTTTGCAACAAAGCTACCTTCACTCCGTTGGGAAACGAACGGCGACTCACCCGGCTTTCAACCGCCAACGGATCCGGCTCAATCCATTCGCCGACAGAAATCGTACTCTCCCGATGAAAACCATCGAAAGACTCCGGTGGTACGTGCGGCTCTTGAATTGTCGTCAATACGGGCTCGCTCGAGGCAAAGTAAAGTCCTTCCGTTCGATTGTCGCGATGTAGATACCGTTTGGCGACCCGCTGAACATCTTCGACGCGAACGTTTTTGACTCGGTCGCGATGCAGAAAGTACAAACGCCAATTGCCAAGGGATTCCCAGTAGCGAAGCTCAACCGCAAACGACCGAAGGTCAAGCAGCTGACTCTGCATTCTGGCAAGAACTCGGCGTTTCGCTGATCGCACTTGTTCGCGTGTCACGTTCTCGGCAAAGTGCTCGGTGGCAGCGACAAGCTCGTTTAACAACGGTTCCGGAGCCGAATCGGTCGGCATCGTCCCATACAGCTCAACGAATCCGCGTTGCTTCAATCCTGAGATTCGCCCCCAGAGCTGGCCATCTCCAAGGATGTCGGGGGAAACCAGGGCAGCCGATCGAAATCGCTCTTGCGCCCAAAGGTAGCCAGGTGTCGTGTCCATCAATGCACTGAGAAAGATCTCGAATGCGGCAAAGTCTTCATGAGCTCCCGCCGGCCCGTGGTAAAGAAGCGCTGCGACCGGTTTTCCGGTCATCCCTCTCACCGTTATTCGACGTTCGCCGGTCTGTGGCGGATCAATCGTCGATTCGATTGGAGGTACGCGTTCAGGGTACTTGAGTCCACCGAAGTGTGTCTGGATGCTGTCCAGCGCCAACTGTGGTTCGAATCTTCCTGCCAGGACAATCGTTGCATTGTCGGCCCGATAGTACGTCCGGCGAAATGCTTCCAGAGAGTCCACCGTCATCTTGCTGAGGTCACCCTGATTTCCAATAGTCGCTCGGCCATAGTTGTGCCAAGGGAACGCCACCGAAATCATCTGTTCAGTCAGAACGTTTTCTGGACTCGCTTTCGCGTTGCTGTTTTCGTTCAAGACGATCTTTAGTTCCTCGGTCAGCTGACTCGGTGTCAAGCGGAGATTGGCGAAGCGATCCGCCTCAAAGTGGATTATTTTCTCCAGATTCTCGCGTGTACCGGGCATGGTTGATTCGTAGTTCGTGAAGTCATTCCACGTCGAAGCTTGCATCGACCAGCCGTTTCGTCGGATGACGTTTCGGACGTCTGGAAAGGCGACCGTTCCCTTAAACATCATGTGCTCTAAGAGATGGGCGATACCTTTTTGCCCATACGGCTCATGACGCGAGCCAGCGCGAATGATGATATTGACAGTAAGGGTAGGAATCGAGGAATCCGGCACAAAAAGCACCTTCAGCCCGTTGTCCAACTGATATTCCGATATTCCCTCGATTTCGCATGCCGGTTCCGGCATCTCGCCTGCGAGTCTCGCAGGAACGGTCAATATACATGCAATGGAAAGCATGAGGCGTGTGCAATGAAAACCTGCAGTGCCGAGGTTATTTATCCGCAAAACCTTCTCCTTCAGTAGGATACCTAAGACGTGCAGATTATCGCTGAGTCGACACCGCGACTCGAGCCTGAGTTTCGTGCACAAAGTTGCTGTGGATTGATTCCACACCGAGGATGCCGCCGAGCTCAAGTTGTCTCTCGAAATTTTGAACTATGCATCTCTTTTTTGGCGGAAATTGGGAACAGTGCCTTACCACTCCTTCGACGATGGGGCAATGAAGGTGAAGTGGGATCAATAGGGCGCATAGGACTTATAGGTCCCATCTGTCCTATTGGTCCTATGATTCACGGCCCTCCAGCTTCCGCACAGTTTGCAGGGGATGTTGCAGTTCGGCATCATGGCGGCCGCTCCGAGTGACCGTCGGCGGCAGTCGATCAGCGGTTCGGCGCCCGATCACGTCGTCGGCGAGATCTGGATCATGCAATCCGCCGTTGGCGATCACTGGCAGTCCGGTCATACCGCGAGCCATCGTTGTAAGCGGCTCTCGCCTGTCTGTATTGAAGAACACTCTCAATCGAGTTGTCGCAGAAATCGCAATCCGAATCGTCCATAGTCTTGCCCATCGACGTCACCGTCGCGATCGCTGTCAAACAGCGGATCGAATTCGGGATCGCCAACAGTTTTCAAGAAAGTCAATGCGAACCGTCCGTAGTCTTGCCCGTCGACGTCACGGTCACCATCAGAGTCGCCGAAGAAACGATAAAACTGATCCACCGCGTCGACTCCTGCGTTGCCGTCGGAATCGCCATCAAGATTGTTGTTTGCCAAGTCGTGGACGTGACTGTGAAGCACTCGTAATTCATAGTCACCGTCGATCAGCGCTCCACCCGACTCGGTAGACGCGCCGCTAAACGTCAGCACAACGACGGTCGCGTTGTCGACGATCGATGGTGTCGCTACCAGGTCCACCAGTTCCGATGCGTTTCTGGTCAGCGTGATGGCACCGGGGACCAACGTCACGATGGAATCGAACGACACGGCAATCGAATCGATGACGCTGTTTCCTCCCTCTCCGCGATCAAACTCCGCCACTTGAGGAGCCAGGTTATCGACCGTGAAGACTTCATCCATCGCCGGCTCGATCGTCGGAAGCGGGTTTCCTAACAGATTTACGATGTCCTGGTTCGCCGCCAAGTCGATGCCGACCAACCCGTTGTAGGACGCAAGATCCCCACCGGAGACAGTAATGGCGTAAACCGTCTCACCGGTTCCGGCGACGGCTGCGATCTCGGAAACAACCGCCGTCGAGCTTCCGGACACCGCGAAATCACTCGCGTGGATTTGAGTCACCGGTGCAGTGAATTCCGCGTGAAAAACCAGGACGTCGGAGTTGGTGATCGGCGTCAACGGCGCCTGGCGTACAAATCGCGTGACGGGGTCGGCAAAGACGCCAACGTTACCAAAGTGGAACGGCCCCTTGGATTCGGATGGACCGATCGTCACATTGTGGGATGTTGCCGACGAGGTGCCCGCGTCGCGAGTGAATGTCACGAGCGCGTCATCCGTGGCTCCGACCACGTAAACATTTTTTCCGTCTGGACTGACGGTGCTAAACCATGCCTGGTTCAGTCCATCGACGCCGCCAGCGTTGTCGGCGATGTCTTGAAGATATCCAAGGTGCCCCGTCACCGGATTGCGGCTGAACACGCCGATTTTGTCGCGAAAATCGTTTGTGACGTAGACGTTTTCTCCGTCCGGACTGATCGAGACCGAAATCACTCCATCGAGGACATTTGAAACAAAAGAACTCACCGTTCGTTTTTGTGCGAACGTTAACTCTCCGGTGATGTCATTGCGAGCAAAAACGGCGATCGCGTCATCCACTTTGCCCGCGACGTAAACATGATTCCCGTCGGGTGCGATCGTTACTCCCGATGCAAGGTTTAATCCATCGACTCCCCCGACACCATCGCGCAGTGTTTGCACGTGAGTGAGCATGCCGGTCGTTGGATTGCGTGAAATGACAGTCAACGCATCGTCATCGCTTCCTGTGACGTAGAGATGGTGTCCATCCGCACTGATCGCCAACGAGAACACAAAATCGAGTCCTGAAAAACCATTGACGCCATCAGTCACTGATTGCACGAACGTTAGATTACCCGTATCGGGGTCTCTCGAAAATGCCGCAACCGAATCATCCAACGCTCCTCCCGCGTAGACATGCGCTCCGTCCGGGCTAATCACAATTGACAGGGCACTGTCGATTCCGTTGACTCCATCTACTCCGTCACGCAGACGCTGTGAGTACGTAACCAAGCCGGAGGACTGATCGCGATCAAAGACCACGACGGAGTCATCAAAATCGCTGGAGACATAGACGTTCTTACCATCCGGACTAACAACGACAGACTGCGCTCCGTTGAGCCCCGTCACACCGCTAACATTATTGCGAACCACCTGCAATAGCGTGGCTTGGCCCGTCACGTGGTCTCGCTGCAATACGGTCACGGAGTCGTCTGTGTAGGATGCAACATAAATGTGATTGCCGTCGGGGCTGACGGTCACGCCCGCGGCTTCATCCAATCCATCGATTCCGTTGACGCCGTCACGTAACGCTTCGACAAACGTTAATTCGCCTGTGCCGCCGGTGAACTCGACCGGATAGGTTTGCGTCCATCCGGCAGGCAAGAATTCGCCGACGTCATAGTTTCCTGGCCCCAAGTCACTGAATCGATAGTTCCCCGTTTCGTCGACATCGGTTGTCGCTGGATCGTCCAACGAAGTGATTGCCGTTGGTTCGGTCGCATCATATTGTCCGTTGCCATTGAGATCTAAGTACACCATGACGCCCGCGAGTCCGGGCTCTGAAGAATCCCACAGCCCATCGCCATCTAAATCATGCCATTTGCGACCAAACAATTCGCCGGTGCGGTCGACCACATAGATTTCTCCGCTGTCAAATCCCCCATTGTTGATGCCCGTTCCGCCAAGAAAGTTGTTGTAGGCATCCTTGATCGTGTCATCGTCAACCACATTCAAACGAATTGTGCCATCACCAAGCCCCGTGGATACGGTGACGGTGTAGACGCTTCCGCTACCACTGAGCGAAGTGATCTCCGCTCCCGGAAGTCCTGTCAGTGCGAGCGAAAAGTCATCAAGATCGACGCCTGTGACGTCTTCAGTGAACGTGACCGTAAAGTCGATGCTTGCCGAATCAGTCGGGCTTGCACCAACACGCCTGATAGAATCGACCGACGGGCCGGTTCGATCGAATGTGTAGCTGTTGCTGGAAGTGAAGCCTCCATTTCCCGCGCCAGGCCCGCCCAGCGGGTTGGTTCTTGCGTCGGTGATGGAGTCGTCGTCGAGAACATCCAGCCGCAACGTTCCGTCTCCGCTTCCGGAGTCAACGGTCACGGTGTAGACCGAACCCGCTTGAGTGATGTTGCTAATCGAGACCCCCGTTAAACCGTTTGCGATCAAACTAAAGTCCACGTCGTCGACGCCACCAACCAATTCGCTAAACGTCACCACGAAATCCACCTCGTTGGCGTTGGTCGGGCTGACGTCCGGCGTTTGCACCGAGATGACTTGCGGAGGCGTCAAATCAACGACGTATTCTTCGCCTGTGTTGAAGGCCCCGTTGTTCGCTCCTGAACCGCCGAGCGACTGTCCGATCGAATCGATGATCGAATCATCATCGATCACATCCATACGCACGATTCCTTCACCACCGGTGGCGACGATTGTCACGGTGTAGACCGCGCCGTTGCCGGCAACTTGGGTCACCGAAGTACCTGTGACGGACGTCGCCGTGATGGAGAAATCGCCAGCGTCAACGCCGGCGACAGGCTCACTAAAGGTCACGGTGTACTGAAGCGTTGAAGCGTTGGTCGGACTACTTCCGACTCGGACCACCGACTCGACCGCAGGAGGGACATCCACGTTGGTGGTCACTGAAATCACGAAGGTGGACTCGAACCATTGACCGTCACGATCGGTCGAGCGCACGCGAATGCTCAATGGGTCAAGCCCAGGGATTGCCCCGTCGGTTTCGAGTTGAGCGTTGACGATTCGAAATAGCCCGTTATCGTCATCGCCGTTTCCGCTGACCAGCGTGTACGAAAAGCTGTCACCTACGTTGGGGTCGGTCGTCGAAAAAACACCAACCAATTCTCCGACAGGACTCTCTTTCAAGATGTTCGAGTTGCTCAACGCAATCGCTTCGGGCGAACGATTGGAAGTGAAGTGCAACAAGAACGCGTCGCGTCCGCCAGCGCTCGCCAGGCTGACGTCACTGACCAGTGGGTCGAGCGTCGCCGTGGCTTGAAAGTAGCCCGTGGCTGCAACGCTACCATCGGAGCCGATGTCGACACCGTAGGCAAAGTCATCTTCGATGCCGCCGAAACGGTACGCCAGCACGTCTGTTCCTGACGGGTCGAGGCTAAAGACAGCCGCATCATATTCCCCCGCTGAGGTGAGGATCTGTTCCTCCGCCGACGGATCAAAATCGACGGTTTCTTGTAGATATCCTGCACCTGCCAATCTGCCACTGGCATTGATTTCCAGGTCGTCTGCACCCTCCGATCCGATCCCGGTGAACGCAAACGCATGTCCGAATTCTCCATTGGCGTCGAGTTTGATAATGGGAAGGTCGTATTGGTAGACCGGTATGTCCTCTGAAACGACTGCCTGCAAATAGAATTCATCAAAACCAGGATCGACGTCGGGTCTGCCCAAGAATAATCCAGAGCTGTAAACGGTGCCGTCATCCGCCGCTGCGACCGCGCGACCGTACTGAACGTTCATCGGGCGAACCCAGTCCAGAGTGCCGTCGGGTTGCAACCGCATCGTAAAACCGCCTCCACCCTGCAGCGAGGTCGTGTAGGGGCCGGCTTCAAAGTCGGTGATTCCGCTGTAGCTGCCGGTTACATACACATGCCCGCTGCTATCCACATCGACGCGTTCGCGTGGATTGATTCCCGACAATCCAAATTGCGTCGCCCAGTTAAACTGCCCCGCGTTATTTAGATTCAAAACGAATCGATCGCTGCTGCCTTCATTGGTCATTTCAAACGTGCCGGTGCCCGGATCAAAATCGACCGGGCCGTTGCTAAAGACCCCAGTGAAAAGCAGATCGCCGTTGTCAGCGACCGCCAGATCTCGGACCCCCGCCTGGATCGCCCGCACCCAAACAAAGTCTCCCGCGCCATTGAACCGAAGCACGTAGCTGTGTGACGAAGCAACGTCTAACGTCGTGTCGGTCGCACCCGGATCAAAATTCGTCTCGCCATTGAAGTTACCCGTCAGGGTCACATCGCCATTACCTGCAACGTGGATGCCTATCGCGTCGAGGCCGGTACCACCTTTCAATTGCTTGGCCCAGACCAAGACTCCCGAGCGGGTGTACTTGGCAAAGAAAGCGTCTTCGCTGCCTTCATTTTGCAGGATTGCTTCGCCCGGTCCAGGATCAAAATCGATCGATGATGCGAACTTCCCAGCAACGTAGACGCTCCCTGCTGAGTCAATCGCGACAGCTCGGCCTTCGTCGTTGCTGTCTCCACCTAACGGAATCGCAAAGCCGAACGCGTTGGGCGTACCGGTCAACCCGGCGTCAACGTTCGTCAGTGATTGTCCTGGCACCAACGAAAACGTGTCGCTCAAGCCATCGGGACTCGTGTCGCTGCCAAGCGTCTCGTCCACACCGACATTTTGCAAGGTGTACTGGTAACCATTGGGAATGCGAAAGCCAACAGCGTAGTCCACACCTGGGACAAGCCCGCTGAACGAGTATTGTCCATCCGCGCTGACTTCAACCGTTTGCAAGACCAGTCTTTCCCCCGCGGGCATCAGCTGCGCGACAACGGCATCGACGGTTGGTTCGCTGTCGTCACGTAGACCATCCTGATTGATGTCGTTCCAGACTCGCCCGGATGCCGACGCCGCTTGCGCCGCGGCGAGCACTTGAACGGTCAACGGGGTTTCGACCGCCAAGCCCGCCGCGTCGGTTGCTTTCACGCGAACGCTGTAGCTGTTCTTGACCGATTCGTCAAACACGGCGGCGGTTCGAAGGACGCCATCGGTGATGATGAATGACCCGTTGTCCGAGTCACCTGTTCCGGCCACCAACTCGAATGTGAAGACGTCCCTCGAATCGGGATCCACAGCAGACAGGGGGCCCACTTGTGATCCCACCGGTAGACCTTCAAACACTCCATCGATCGGCAAGGTGACGCTTGAGGGTGCTTGAGGTGCGAAGTGCCGCGCGATGAACGCATCCGATCCAATCGTCGACAATGGATATTGCCCCGCTCTGGGATCAAAATCGACTGTCGTTCCCGAGAAAATACCCGTCGACATGACGGATTCGTCCGGCAGTATCGATAGCTGCTGAATGTTGCTCACGCCGAAAGTCTGTCCCCACTGGAGATTCGCCGAGGCGTCTAGTCGAACGATGAACGACTCATAGCCCGTCGCAGCACTCTGCTCGAACACGCCCACCCCAGGATCGATGTCGACGGTCTGTGCAAAGCTCACGGCGACATAAAGACTGCCGTCGCCTGATCCTTGAACCGCAGTACCAACGGATGTAAATGAGGCCGGGAAGTGAGTCGCAAATCCCAGGTCACCATTGGCATCAAGCTTCCATACAAATGCGTCGCGCTGTGAACCGCTGGCGGTCAGCAGAAAATCGTTCGCCGATGGATCAAAGTCTGCGGTGTATTGGAACGATCCTGTTGCGACCACGCCACCATCCGAGGTGACGGCAAGGCCTCGAAGATCGTCTTGCCCATTCCCGGATGTTTTCTTGGCCCACAAGAAGTCGCCCTGAGCATCCAGTTTGGCGATGAACCCGTCGTTGCGAGTACGAACGTTTGAAGACATCAAGTACGCATCAGGGCCTGGATCAAAATCGGTCGTCCCGCGGAACGTGCCTCCCAGGTATAGACTTCCATCAGAGGCAAGTTCCATCGCCGCTGAATTGGCGCTAATCTGTTTTACCCAGACGAAGTCTCCATTGGCATCCAGCCGACTGAGAAACAGGCCGCCAGAATTGCTTAGATGAACGCCTGGCCCGGGATCAAAGTCAATGGAGCCACTGAAAGTGCCGGCGGTCAGCACATCTCCGCCATCGGTCACCGTGATCTGACTCCCTTCGCCTCGACCGCCGTTGAATCCCTTTAGCCAAATCGCATTTCCGTCGGGGGCCAATTTGGCAACGAAGATGGACTTCGTCCCTCCGGTCGTGCCCAATCGGGAAACACTTCCACGGATCTCGTAATTCAGCGATGAATCGTACGATCCCGTCACATAGACGTTGCCGTTGTCGTCCACGGCCAAATCTTGTCCGTAAATCGAACTTCCTGACATTTCCGCGACCCAAATCAACGCCCCTGCTGGACTGTATTTCGCGACAAAGCCGCTGTTGGAATTGCCGCTCGCATCTTTGATCGAAACGCCTGGTCCGGGATCAAAATCTGCGACGCCGCGAAACGTTCCCGTCACGTAAAAATTGCCTTCATTGTCCAACTCGATCGCATTCGAAGCGTGGCTGTTCTCACTACTCAAACTGAATGCAAAACCAAACGACGGTTGCCCCCCAACGACTCCTGCGTCCAAATCACTGAAGGTCTCTCCTGACGCCAGGGTAAACGGAACCGTCGATCCATCTGCACGGGCGTCGCTATCGATTTGGCTGTCTGAACCGACGTTCGGGAGTGTGAATTCAAAGTCCGCGGGCAATCGATAAGCGACTTGATAACTCAGGTTGGGCAGCAAAGCGTCAATCTGGTAATATCCGTTGGCGTCCGTCACTACCATGCCACGAGAGAGTTGATCATCGGTCGCTATGATTTCGGCAACGACTCCCGAGACACCCGGTTCGCCGGCATCTTGCAGACCGTTGCCGTTGAAATCATTCCAGACGCGATTGCCCACCGATGCCGCCGTGGAAATCTCTTGGACCTCTACGGTGATCGAGTCGCTATAGGTCAGACCTTGCGAATTGGTGGCAGCGACGCGAACGTTGCGTGTCGACTGGACGGAATGATCGAAGCTGGTGCTTGCCACCAAGACGTCACCTTGGATTTCAAAAGACGCGTTGTCCTGGTCGCCCGGTCCGCTGACGAGTTGAAAGCTGAACGATTCTTCAGGGGAGATGTCGGTCGCCGAAAGGAGCCCCACGATTGTTCCGGCAGGTTGCTGTTCCAAAACCCGATTTTCGGCGAGAGAGACTGCAGTGGGTGCATCGGGCTGACTGAACTTCCAAACGAAAGCATCTGGATTGTTCGCCGCAGTGAGAGGGTAATTGATCCCGCCAGGACCAAAATCGGAAATGTTAGCGAACGCAGCAGAAACCACGATCTCCCCAACGCTGGTGACGGCGAGTCCGCTTTCATTGACAATGCGTGAAGGCGTCGAAGTGGTCCATCGGAACTGTCCCCTATCATCGTAGGCGACAACCCGATCGTATCCACCAAGGTAGACATTGTTCGAACCGTCCAACGCGATTGCATCCGCGAATTCGTTGCTGGTCCCGCCAAACTGCTTAGCCCACTGGAAACTCCCGGCGGCATCGGTTTTGACCAAGTACGCGTCAAGACCGCCGGCGCTGGTCAATTCCTCGACTCCCACTCCCGAATCAAAGTCAACCGTGTTCGAAAATCGGCCGGCTGCATGAACACTACCGTCGGATCCAACCGCGACCGCGTAGCCATAATCTGAATCGGGGCCACCATAACTGCGCGAGGAGAGATAATTACCAGCCGCGTCCAATTCGCTCACGAAAGCATCGTATCCGCCTGCCGAAGTCAACGTTTGTGTCGCGGCACCCGGATCCATATCTGCAGAGAATCGATAGTACCCCGTCGTCACGACACGACCATCAGGGCCGACCGCGACGTCGTAGCCACGATCAAACGAAGATCCTCCGATCGATTTCGCCCAGACGAAGTCCCCCAGGCTGTCAAGTTTCATCACGAAAGCATCTTCGCTTCCAGTGCTGGTCAATTCATGTGTGCCGGCGCCGGGATCAAAGTCGGCGGTGCCATTGAAATAACCCGTTAGCACGATGCTGCTATCGGGCGCCGTCGCCATACCGTAGATCCAATCGTTGCCTGTGCCGCCAATCGATTTCGCCCAATCGATTTGCCCATCAGAGGTAAGGCTTGCAACAAACCCGTCCGTCCCGCCAGCCGCGGTGAGTGTTTGACCGCTGCTGCTTCCAAGCAGTGAAGCAGTATCGTTGTAGCCGCCCGAAACCAGGACGCCTCCGCCTGGAACGGCTTCCAGCGAGTGTCCGGTGATGCTGCCAGTGGAACCAAACTGTGTCGCCCAGATCAGTGCTCCCGTCGAAGTGTACTTTGCGACATAGGTGTCCACGTTTCCTATGCTGTCGAGTTCGTAGACTCCGGGCCCAGGGTCAAAGTCAACTGATCCTTGAAACGTTCCAACCGCATAGATGTTTCCGACGCTGTCGATGACGACATCGCGTCCTCTTTCTTCGGAACTGGACTCTGCTTCGGCACCCAAGCCGAATGCAAAACCGAACGAAGGTGTCTCCCCGACGACTCCCGCGCTGACGTGATTGAGAGTCTGACCAGGCGCCAGCATGACGGGCGAAACGTTGCCGAGGTTATCAACGTCGCTGTCGATCTGATCATCCGTGCCGGCGTTCGGCGTGGTGAAATCCAGATCTGCGGGCAGCCGAAACTGGACCCTGAAATCTGCTGCGGGCAGCAGTTCGCCGATGTCATAGTTGCCTTGTGAATCGGTCAACACGATGCCGTGTGACAGATGACTCGCTTCATCAAAGACTTCGACGACCACTCCACCGATGCCGTTTTCAGAAACTTCACGCAGCCCATTGCCGTTCAAGTCGTGCCAGACAGCATCCGAAATGGTTGCCGCCTGAGATTGCTCGACCACCGAAACCGCCAACGATTGTTCGAAAGACAGACCGCTGCCGTCTGTAACGCGCACGCGAATCCTGCGATCTGGCTGGCCGTTGTGTGCGAGAACGGAGGCCGTGCTGAGGACACCGTCGAAAATCTTGAAATCGGCGTTGTCGTCGTCGCCGGTTCCCGACACCAATTCGTAGGTGTGGTTGCCATCTGGATCGCCGCCAAGCGAGATCAGTCGCCCCACGTTCGTGTGAATTGGTTTTTGTTCCAACACGCGGTATTCGGTGAGCGTCAGAGCCGTTGGAGCTTGTGGCGGATGAATTCGGCTGACGAAAGCATCGTCGCGTCCACCCCCGATAATCTCGAGAACGCCCCCGCCGGGATCCATGTCCGTGATTGCCGTGGTTTCGCCGGTTATGAAGACACTTCCGTCGGGAAGCGTGACGATGTCGTTGCCATAGTCGGCTTGCGCCGATCCGAACGATCGGACGGACACGATTTCGCCGGTCGCGGTCAAGTTTGTCAGCAACACATCGAAGGTTCCCGGCGCGCTCAAGGTCACGTTGCCGCCGAGCGTTTGAAAGTCGGAAACCCCAGCGAACTGGCCAATCACGTCGACGCTGCCATCCGCACCAACAGATACACCGCGGGCATCGTCGACCGAAGGACTGCCCCATCGCGTCGCCCATTGGAAATTACCTGCTGCATCCAGCTTGGTCGCGTAAGCATCGGAGAACGACAGGGAGGTGCCCTCTGCGGTCAGTTCAAATTCGCTCGCACCCGGGTCGAAATCCGCAGTTCCTCGAAAGCTGCCCGCCATCACAATCTCGTCAGCCGGCCCAATGGTCAAGGCGTTGACTGAATCAGAGCCATTGCCTCCTTGCTGTTTGCCCCACAGTAAATTGCCGTTTGTATCGAATGCCGTCACAAAGACATCGGCACTGCCTGAACTGGCCAACGCAGAAACACCCACGCTCGGATCGACGTCCAGATTACCCAGGAACGTTCCCGCGACGATCGCATTTCCCGTCGAACTCAACGCGACCCGCTTTGCGTTGACGGTACTGGATCCGCCCACACGTCCGGCCCAAATGAATTCGCCATCGCTTCCCAGCTTCCAAATGAAACCATCGATTCCGGTGGCACTAAGTTCGAAGTCATTTTCGCCAGGATCAAAGTCTGGCGTGTTTCGAAAGCTGCCGACTGCGAAGACACTGCCATCACCGGCCACGGCAACATCATCAGCGCTGTCTGTACTGGTCGAACCAACCGAGCGGGCCCAACGCAGGTTGCCGTCGGAATCCAACTTCGCAACAAACGCATCGGTCGAACCGTTGCTGGTTAACTGCGTCGATTGATTACCGGTCCCAAACTCTGCGACGTCTTGATACGAACCGCTAATCAAAACCGAACCATCATTGGCGATATCAATCGACTTTGCTTCGTCGGCAGACGAACCGCCAAAGGTCTCCGCCCAGATGAACGCACCGGATGCGGAATACTTCGCGACAAAAATATCGATTGATCCACGAGAAGATCGTTCGAACGTATTTGGGCCTGGATCGAAGTCGACCGTGTTTTGGAATCGACCCGACACGTAAAGATTGCCGTCGCTATCGGTCCCGACCGCCTGGCCAATATCGTCGCCGTTGCTGCCAATTTTCCCAGCGAACCCAAAGTAGGGAGCGGTCCCGATCAATCCGACGTCCAACGAATCAACGCTTTGCCCCGTATTAACAGTGACTGAATCAGTGACACCCAACGCGTCTGCATCACTGTCGAGAGTGTCGTCTGGCCCGGCGTTGGCAATGGTGAACCCAAAATGCAATGGAGGCCGAACGAGAGCGTGATAGTCCAGCCCTGGGACGAGCCCACCTACTAAATAGGTTCCGGCACTGTCCGTGATTGCCCGGCCTCGCAAGAGACCGTCGGCCGTGGACCGAATTTCAACCACCGCACCTTCGATCCCATTCTCGCCCACATCCTGGATGCCGTTTTCATTGGTGTCGTGCCAAATGTAGTTGCCGATTGTTCCGGCATTGGCGATCGGCAGAACTGTAACGCTTAGCGATTGTTCGACCCAGCGTCCACTGCGATCGATGGCTCGCACGCGAACGCTGTAACTGTCTTTGACACTCTGGTCGAAAACTTCCGTTGCAATCAATGCTCCGTTTTCAACAGAAAAGGATCCGTTGTCAACGTCGCCGACTCCGGTGGCTAAGCGATAGTGAAAGGACTCATCGAAATCAGGGTCGGTTGCTGCGAATCTTCCGACGACGGTCCCCGCAGGCTGCGATTCGATGATGCGGTCATTGAGAAGCTGCACACTCGTCGGAGCCAGCGGCGTTGAAATCTTTGAAACGAAAAGATCGACGCCAAACAGCGTGCGCAATTCATGAGTCCCAGCACCGGGATCAAAGTCTGCTCGGTTTTCATATTGCCCCCCCAAAAAAGCGGAACCATCGTTGGCAACGGCAACGGCTAAACCCAAGTCATCGTCGACGCCACCAACGGATTGCACCCATTTCAGATTCCCCGCCGAATCCAAGACGCTGACATACGCATCAGTCGGTCCTGCACTCGTGCGAATCAGCGTGTCAACGTTCGGGTCAAAGTCGACGGTTTCTGAAAAACTTCCCGCGAAATACAGGTCACCATTGGCGGCTAGTTTCGCGTCTTTGACGTCGACCAAACTGGTGCCGCCGATCGATTTCCCCCAAACGAAATCGCCGGAGGCGTCTAGCTTGGTGACGAACAAGGCGCGAGTCGAACCGGGCGTCGTTGTTCGCTCGGCGATTCCATCGCCGGGGTCCAGATCAATCGTCTTGGTAAAGTCACCGATGGAGTAAACGCTACCGTCATCCCCGACTTCGACTTCGTAAGCTGCCGAATTGACGAGCGATCCGGACCATTGTTTCACCCAGTGGAGTTTTCCATCGGCGGACAATTTCCATAGAAAAGAATCTTGAGTTCCGATCGCCGTTCGAGAATCCGTTCCGGCGTCAGGGTCAAAGTCCGCAGTGCCCTGGAATCCACCCGCAACATAGATGTCGCCGATCGCATTGATGGAAACGCCGTTCCCACGATCGTAGTTCGTTCCCCCCGTTCGATTCGCCCACTGCAACTGTCCACTTGCATCCAATCGGACGACGAACACATCGGTTCGGAAGTTACTCGAACCGACCAGCGAATGAACGCCCGATCCCGGATCAAAATCTCCCGTCCCGCGAAACTCTCCGACGATAGCGACATCGCCATTTGGAAACAGGGCGACCGAGTTACCATGGTCCTCGTACGCCCCGCCCATCGCGGCCGCCATTTCGAATCGTCCGTCCCGGTCCAGACTCCAAACAAAAATGTCCGCTGATCCGCCGCTGGTCAGCTCATAGGTGCCCGTTGACGGATCGAAGTCTGCGGTACCTTGAAAGGATCCCGTGACAAATGCATCCCCCGATTCGTTGACAACCAGATCGGTGCTTCGGTCGGCACCCGTGCCATCGATTCCACGCGCCCAAATCAGTGCCCCTTGGGGTGTGTATTTGGCGAGGTAAACGTCGTCGGTTGAAACGGATCGGATGAAATACTCCGATGGCCCGAAATCAAAGTCAGATCGTTCACGGTAGGAACCGCTGACGTAAAGATTGCCTGCCGCATCGGTGTCCATCGCCGACGCATTGTCCGTCAAAGAACCTCCCGAACGACCGGTAAATCCATATGCCGCAGGGCCACCGACCAAGCCTGCGTCAACGTCACTCGGGGAGAGTCCCCCGGTATGCAAAAAGAGAGGTGTCGTTCCCTTTTGATCAACGTCACTATCGATTGTGTCGTCATTGCCCACACCCTGTGTCGAAAACACATAGCCGGTCGGTGCGCGGAAATGGACGTAGTAGTTTTTTCCGTTTTCCAGCCCAGCGATTTGATACTGTCCCTGCGAATCCGTGATGGACAGGTTTACCGAGATGTCGTCATCGTTCCCCACGATTCCATCGACGGACTCGAACAATTCAACCACGGCGCCTTCGACGCCAGGTTCACCCGAATCGCGCAACCCGTTCTCGTTTGCGTCCAGCCAAACGTGATCGTCGATGATGTCGGCTTGCACATCGGAAACCGTCAGTACGCCGGTGCCGCTGACGAAGCCGGCTGCGGCGGCGGTCAAAGTCACGCTCTGGCTGCCATCGACGATCACATCATTGACGGCTTCAATCGGGATCGTGATCTCACGTTGGCCCGCGGGAATGAGAACGCTGGCTTGAACCGCCACTTCGCTGGTGTCGCTGCTGGCCAGGCTCACGATGACCTCATTCAATGATTCATCATTGCGGCCGATCGTCACGACGGTGGCTTCGATTCCGTCAATCTCAGAGATCGAGTCATCCAGGATTGAAACCGACAGTCCCTGAGGATCGTCGTCAAGATTGGTGACGACCACATCTGCGGGATCGATGCCTACTCGATCGGTCCAGAGCAGCAGTTGGTTGATTCGTAGCGAAGGATTTCGATCTAAACGAATGTGGGCTGTACTGCTGCCGGTGACTTGGTCATCCGCGAATCCGACCGTAAACAGACCGCCAGTCTGACCATTGATGTCAGACACAGCCGCTGCACTCAAATTCATTTGGAAACTGGATCCGACGGGATTCGCGGAACTCGTCACTTCGGCGACACCGTAGATTTGACCGGTGCCCAGATCAGCGAACGCGGCAAGAGATGTCAATGAGTTGCCTAGCAAAGAATCATTGCCCAGAACATAGTCGTAGGCGGTGAAACTCATCCCGGACGTGAAGTTGTAGTGGTCCATCTGCAATTGCAGTGTTGCTCCGACGGCCGGGAACGTGATGCCGGACAGATCAAATGTTAGAAATGATCGGTGCTCGGCATTCACGCCGTTTTCGCCGACGATCATCAAGTCGGTGCCGTTTAAGTTGCTGCCCGCGGCGTTGAATTCGCCTCGCTCGACATCGTCCAGGACCACCGGATCAGCGAACGATCCATAGTTAAGATCTTGGCTGCTTGCGATACTGGTGACGATCGTCACCGCTTGGTTGCCATCGGAAACGGCATCGTCGACTCCGGTGACGGTGACTGTCTGCGCGCTGTTCCAATTCGACGGAGTGAATGTTACGACGGAAGGAAAGACGGTGGCTTCGGTAACGTCGCTGGACGTCAGATTGATTGAAACATCAGCGGTCGGTTCAGAATCCAACACGATCGTGAACTCGGCCGATCCACCCGCTTCGGTTGTCGTCAGACCGGCCGCAGCAGAAACGGTGACTCCGGCGACGTCATCATCGGTCACATCTACCGTGTCGGATCCCGAAAGGAAACCACTCGACGAAGCCGTGATCGAAACGGTCTGTGTTCCGTCGACCTGAAAATCATCGATTGCTGAGAGCGGCACTTGGACCGAGCTAGCGAACGCTGGAATGGTGACGGCTGACGCGATCGCAGCTTCACTGGGGTCGCTGCTGCTGAGTGCAACTGCCAATGATTCAGACAAGTCTCCGTTGCGTGTCACCAAAACGGTTGCCGCACTTGGTCCGGCTGACTCCGAAATCGAGGAAGCCTGAACATCAACGCTGAGCGCCGCTGACTCGTAATCAAGAACCAGGGTTGGCGAAGAACCAAATCCTTCCAAGCTGTAAACGCCGACCCAATCTGCATTGAGTGCGGTGTTTTGCATGCGCAGGCCGACATGGCCGCCCAAATGAAACTCAATTGCAGCCGGATCAAGCGTAAATTCGTGATTGCCAAGTTCAGACACGGTTCCCGTTCCCGCAGCCATCGATACGGCTTCTGCATCCGACAAATTGATTACCCCGTCACCGGCATAAGATCGGAAAACTAGCTCTGGCAGTGCTCCGCTTTTCAGTGGAACATACAGCCCCAGTTTCGCAGCGGTCAGAGTTGATCCTTCAGGAATGCTTGAAAGATCAAATTCAAACGCTCCGCGTTCCTGTCCGATGCCTGATGACGTGAACCATCGATCCGTGATCGTGTTTCCGTTTGTGGTCAGGGTCTCATAGGTTCCATCGAGATCCGTGTCCGCGATCTTGCCGTCCGCCACAGCGGTCAGCGTGACCTGGGCAAGTAGATGCCGCGACTCAAGTGACTCCATCAAGAGTCGGCGTCGACGTCTCAGGCGTTCATTGAAACCAGCCACGACGGGGCGTCGGATAGCACCTTTGACTTTCCTTTGAAATCTCATACTGCCCCTCAGTCGTTACAGCGACTGCGATTCGCGCTGCCCATACGTGTCAAATCAAACGCGGTGCCCTTCACCCTGTGTCGGTAAAGTAAAGGGTGCGAAACTGCCTGAGCGATCAGTATACTGTTGTTCCCACCCAAAGGGGCTTAAGGCTGTGAGGAACGAATCAAAGGGGAGGGAGGTTTTTATTTGCTCGCAGGTTCGAAATTATCGACCGCGGCAACACCTTTGTATTCATTTGGTTCCAAGCAGATGATTCTTCGATCGTTCTTCCTGCTTGCTGGCGTTGGCGAGAGTTCGCGTTATCGTGGATGATTTGATCAGCGCGGTCGGTTGCCGATGCAATAGACGCTGTCGCCGGTTCGAATGAAGAAGTTGCCTCGGGAAACTGCGATCGATGCCATCGTCTTACCGTCGAGCCTATTTTGGGCGATCACCTTGTATCGCGTCCCGGGCTCCAGCACTGTGGTGAGACCGTCTTCCGAGGTGATGTAGATTCGGCCGTCGGCCAGCAACGGCGACGCGGAGTAGTTGCCCTTGAGTCTTTCCAGCCAGACGACTTCGCCTGTTTTTGCTTCGATGCAGTGCAGGATGTTGTCGCGAGTGATCGTGTACAGGAACGGCTCGACATACAGCGGCGATGGCAAGGCCGGGACACCGCGTTTCTGTTCCCAAACGATGTGCGATTCGGTCACATCCCCGTGACCACCTGGACGAATCGCTCGAATCGTCGGTTCCTCGAAACCGGATGAAGTGAAGATCAGACCTTCACCCAGCACGGGCGAGGGTGTCACGCCCTCACCTTGGCTGTAGATCGACCAGATTCGCTGCCCCGTTTCGACGTCGTGCGCTTGGACTCGGTCGCCTCCCGCACTGACCACCGTCCGCCCCTCTTCGATCACGATGGCGGTCACGTGTCCAACCCGAGACAGCCCACGCTCTCCCCGCCACTTTGTATCACCGGTCTCCTTGTCCACGGCCAGCAGGACGGCCTGGTCCCACGGTTCCTTCCAACCGACACGCTGATCGGAGCGACTGCTGCCGTCAAACGGCATGATGATGAGTCCGCCGGCAAGAATCGGCGAAGCACCGAGCCCATGCAAACTGTGGAAGTCCACGTCTTCGTTCTTCCAGACCAATTTGCCATCGAAATCAACGGCAACGATCGTTCCATCGTAAAACGCGGCGTACACCCGTGAGCCATCGTACACCGGTGTGGGCGTGGCGTAGGAATTCTGGGCTCGCTTGGGTCCGGGAACTTGACGGTGGACTTCCGTGTTCCAAAGGATGTCGCCACTGGTGCGGTCGATTCCGATCACGCGACACGAAGCGCCATTTTCCGTCGCGGTCGTCACGAAGATGTGGTCACCGGACACAATCGGAGACGACCAGCCTTGACCCGGTATTGTGGTTTTCCAGGCGACGTTGCTCTCTTCGGACCACTGAAGCGGCAGGCCTCTTTCAGCCGATTTCCCCTGACCGTTCGGCCCGCGGAAGCGAGTCCAATCTTCACCGCGGAGCGAGTCGGAAGTAGATGACAAGCCCGCGACGACAACCAACGCACCAAATAGCAAACGCATACGACAGTCTCAGTTAGCTTTCGGAAGGAATTCACACATGATACCGCAAATCCGAACAACGCTGCGAAACAGGCGACGGTTTGGTCTAGTTATTTCATCTCGTCGATGTCCCAGTTGTATCGACACCGATGCGGTTCCCGCCGGGAATTGCGAGCCAGCGGTCGATGAAACCGATCGCACGAAGGACGCTTCCAAACTCGCATGGCTATCGTCGCGGGACGAAACGCATTTTCGGCATCCGGTATCGGCAGGGAACTCCCGTGCGACTCACATGAAAACAACGGCTCCCCGGGCAGTTGCCTCGTCGATTCCAAGGTTTCCGCGCACAAGAGCGGCATTCAATCCCGCCTCGTCTGCCATCAGCTTGAATAGCAACGCGCGGTGCCGACAAACTCCTGCACCGCAAAGTAGCGGGACGTCCCCCAACAACACCTCTTGTGATGAATACCGGTCGGCGAGGTATTGGCGGGTGCGGTATTCGCTCGCACTGCGGCCTTCCGACGCGGTGAAAACCTGGTCGACATAGCGAGCGATTCTTGTCGCCCGGTCGAGCTCGTTAAGCTTCAGCATCCCTTGCGATCGTGCGTAGCGAAGGTGTTCCGTTAATTGGCCGTCATTGCGACGGTCGACCAACAGGAGTTCGCGCCCCGAAATCACGTACCCAAACTCGTCGACCTGCATGCTTCGACCACCGTCCAAGAAACCGTCGGGAATTTGAGTGTTAGGGCCAATGTAATGGGCCTTGTTAAAAAGGCGTGTGACTTCCCGTGCTCCCGCTGGTACCAGCGGGCGTCCTCCCGCGTCCTTTGATATCCCAGCAAGGGCCAAGTCAAGATACAGATCGCTGCTCTCCTTACCACCCTGGTGGAGCTCGATCGCCAGAACATTGTGTCCCCGGGCGAGGCCTTCGGACGTCAGGAAAAATCGTTGGTACAACTCTTCAAGCGGAGCGCTGCGCCATTCGGCTGCATACGAATCGGGCATGACCTTGCCCTGAGGCATGTTCCAACGATGAAGTTCCGTCCCATTAAGGTAGGCAACGTATCCGTCATCGGCGCGCACGGTCAGCAACAGGTGAGTGAATACTGCGGGGGAGCACACGTCAAAAGTCGTCCGAAAGTAGGTGGTTGTCCTGACGGCCCCCTCGCCGCCGCCGGGTCGAACGACAGTAGCAATGTCGGCTTCGCCGAATCCGAACGGGCCGGCGCCGCGTCTCCACTGCGAATCATCAAAACCGGGCTTCTTCCAGTTGGCACCGGGCTCCTTTCCGTCGTCCTTGAACGACCACCTTGATTCTTTGCCACGGGGTATGAGTATCTCGGCTCGGATGAGCTGGACGGGAAGGCCGATGAAGAGGAAACAGCAGATCGTAGCCATTACCATCATCTTGGGCATTGCGATTCTCCATTGAGGCCGGCGGACGTAATTTCTCGCGAAGGCCCTTGAATGGTTCAAAAACAGATCGACGTCGATTTGAGTGTAGCGTATCAAGGCCTCCCGACTCGCCGCCGAGCTTGGCCCCTCCAACGCACATTCCGTCATTCGATTCGGCGCAGCGGTGAATCTGACCGCCGCGTTGAAGCCGGCAATGCCCCTGGGGATCGAACAATTGCTTTGACCCTCTAGCCTTGGTCAAGCAGTTGCTTCGTCAGTCAGCAGTCGTCCGGTTGCGCCCGTGGCACCAAGCACAAGCACCGTTTTCGCTTTTTCATTTCGTTCTGTTGAAGTTCAGACTTGCTTTCAGCCGCTACTACGGCAGCCCAATCGCGAGCAGAACGCACGCCAAGATACATGCCGCTGCGCGAAAATGATTCCAGCGAGTCCAAATCGCAACGTAACGCGTCCACTCTGCGTGACTCGCCGGATCATCCGCCGACAGCTTGTCGAGCGAGTTGTTGAGCGGGACGTTGAAGAATGCGGTGATCATGAAACCGCCCAGCAAATACAGGCATGCTCCAGCGATCGCCCAGCCAGAGTCGGGCGGACGCCGCCATGTGGAGACGGCTGCGAGGAGCAAACAGGCAAGAGCCGTTCCAAAGAACGCGCTGAGGAACCAGGCGTTAAGGATGGTGCGATTGATCAGCTGCATCGCCTTCATGCCTTCCTGCGCAGGCATCTGTGCCAGAGCATTCATCACCGAAACGGAGAAGACAAAAAACAAGCCCGCCATCAGCCCACTGCCGGCAATCGAAATCAGTGTGAGCAGCATCAGGATTGTGGTCATTGCTCGCCGTTGCCTCCCCGCGATTTAGTCTTAGTGGCCTGCATTTCCTGGGATCATACCGGGCAGATAGCTGTGTTGCCGAGAAAGGCCAGTGGTGGCCGGACGCGGATCGACGATCGCGACGAACAACACGTTAACAGCGGCGACAGACTCCTTCGTGGCGGCCGATGGCAGCAACGCCGCACGAACGACAATCAATAAATTGAAGATTGTTGATGCCGCCGGATTCATCGTTTAATCTCGGGTCTGGGCTGGCGCCTCTTCAAGTCCGGCACCTGTTTCGCCTCGGTTGTCGGCAGCCACTTGCTATGCGAGGCGATGACTTCGGCATAACGCTTCTGCCCCGCGAGGTTGTGCCACTCGTTTGGATCCGCATCGTGATCGTAGAGTTCTTCACTACCATCCGCATAACGGATGTAGCGCCAGCGGTCACTTCGCACGGCGTGATTGCCTCGCATGTAAGTCATCATCGCCGGCGAAATCCACTTCGCGTTTGGATCACGGAGCAGCGGTACGAGACTGTCGCCGTCGCAATTCGCATCGGCGGGCAGCCCGCACAGTTCCAGCAAGGTCGGATAAAGCGACGTCATGTCCACCGGCCGACGGCAACGACTGCCGGGCTTCGCTACGCTGGGAGCAACCACGATGAAGGGAATGTGATTGCTCTTCTCCCACAAGGCAAATTTTTCAATGTGGTCTTTCTCACCCAGATGAAAGCCGTGGTCTGACCACAGCACGACAATGGTGCTGTCGCGTCGCGGGCTCTTGTCCAGCGCATCGAGCACGCGACCGATCTGGGCATCGGCGAAAGCCGTGCAGGCCGCGTACGCTTGAATGAAGTTCTGGTAGGAGCCTTCCTGCTTCTTCTCGACATTCATCATTCCCTGCCAGAACCACTTCGTGCTGCGCAGCAACGAAGCCGCACCGGCTGGAAGGTCCCTCCAGTCGTCTTCTTTTCGAGCCGGCAGTGCGATGTCGCCGTAGGCGTTGTGGTAATCAGCCGGAGCAAAAAACGGCGAATGCGGTTTGTAAATTCCACACGCAAGAAACAGTGGCTGACCGCTGGCCGGGCGGCTCAGTACGCCGACGCAGTAGCTGGCCGTATGGAAATCAATCGAGTCTTCCTCCCGGCTCGGCCACTGTCCCCAATCGGTGTTGGGCGAACCATACTCGGGAGCGCCGTTCAGTTTGTTCGGCGGATATTTCTGCGGACGCATCGGCTGGAAATTGCGGAACGATTCGTCATCGTGAAAGGCTCCGCCCAGATGATGATGAAAGATCTTGCCGGCTCCGCGCACGTCATATCCGGCGACCATGAACTGCTGCATGATCGTCCTGCGATCGGGCACCGCACCACGCCAATCGCTCTTGTTGCCATAGACACCCGTTGTCGAAGGCCGCAGCCCCGTCAGCGTGGCCGCTCGCGAAGGGTTGCAAGCCGGCGAAGCACAGTAAGCGCGTGTAAACAACATCCCGCGCCGTGCCAGCCGCTCAAGATTCGGCGTCTTGATCGGAGCGTCAGGATCAAGCAAGGAAATCCAGTCGTTCATGTCGTCTACGACAATGAACAAGACGTCCGGAGCGTCCGCGTCCTCCGCAGCAGAAGCAGCACCGGACAGGCCAAGAATTACGATGCCGAACAAAGTCGTCAGCCGGTCTCGCAGTTCGATCAGGTTCATGCGGTCCATCATCATGCCATTGCCGTTGTTTGCCGATTTCAGTTCCGTCATCACCAGGATCTGTGACGCTGCAAAGAAGAGGGGCATTCTAGCAAGTTTCCCCCACGTCGTTCTTGTTGTCGCTCTGTTTGGTTGCCGATCTGCCACACAACAATGCAGCAGACACGTGTTAGATTGTGTCGGACAGACTGGACCGACTCTATCGATTCGCGGGGCTCAACCTTGACTGCGATCAACCTTCCTGGACAACCTGACCTCTCGATGATCGACGAGATTCCGTGGATGGATCTCAGTTACGCGTATGGGACTGCGATCGACGTACCGGATCAACTCAAGTCGGTCCTGGACCCGGATCCGGAGAAACGACGCAGTACGTTTTACTCATTTTCCTGCAACCTGTTTCACCAGGGCAGCGTCTATTCGGCGACAGTCCCGGCGATCGGTGTCCTGCAACAAATGCTGCGTTACCAGGACGTGCCGGACAAGGCGAAGATTCTGGAAACGTTGCTGGCCTTCGCGGTGGGGTTTGCCGAGGACATCAGATCCAACGTTAAACTCCCGGATTTTCTGGCCCTGGCAGATGACGACGACAATAAGGGCAAACATTGCAGTCAGCCAGAGGGATTGGAATGCTATCTGGCGGTGGGGACGGGTGCACCGCTGTACGAAGCACTGGTGCAGGACTCTGACCCGCGAACGGCCGTCGCCGCAGCCTACATCTTGGCATTCTTTCCCGCTCATGCTTTCGCGTCCTGTCGGACGTTGCTGGACGTCGCTCAGGACAAGAACGAACACGAATTCGTTCGCAGTTCCGCACTGTTGTCCTGTAGCTATTTGAGTGGAGGCGGTGCCCAACGGGAGCACTTCCAAACACTGCAACAGATCGTCAATGGCGAGACGTTGAGCGATTCGGAGCCCGTCCCGCTGCTGGCGGCGACTGCGGCTTACACGCTGCTTCGTGAGCGCAAGCAGACCATCGAACCGACGCTGAAAGCTGACGCAAGACGCTTGGCCGATCATTGTCTTGAACATGATGTTCGGCTGCCCCCGAGCGACTTCTATTCGTTCGCAGAACCGAAAGACATTGACGACGACGACTTTGACGTTCGAGCCTTGCTGATGCCCGACCCCCAGTTTCCCTGGGGAAGTATCGTCTCGCGACTTCAACAGATCACTGGCAAAAGGTCGCAAGCGATCGAAAAACAACGACAGAAATCCAGACGGCCAAAAAACGTGTCAACGCCACCACATCTGGGTTCGTTCGACGTGAAGCCAGACTCGTTTGACGTGGACAATATCGCCGCTGCCGTACGCAGGTATCATGCCAACTTCGTCGGCGATCACAACCTCGTTCAAGCCACGAAGGAATTTGCCCCGTTTCAACCCTACGCGTTACGAGCGTGGGACACGATTCTGGAGTTACTCGACGACGACGCCCCGAAGACGCGCTGGGCTGCGGCAGCGATGCTGGAGCATCTCGAACCGCTGGATGACGCCAAAGTTGGGCAGCTGATTGGACGGTTACACCGGAACAACAACAGCAGGCTGGGCGCTGCGATCGGAAAACAGAAAGTCACTGCCGGGCAATGCCAGGATCTGTGCGATCGGCTTTGTCGTGGTGACTTTGTCCGTGATGTGTGTTCGACAAACCGTGACGACTATCGCACACTGGTCATGTCCCACGGCACGAATCAACAATTGTGGATGCTGTACCAAAATGGAGAGGAGGAAGAGCAATCGGTCGCGATCAGCGTGTTGATGCACCGCGGCGAGATCGATGAATCGGATCCGAGGGCATACCAGGCTGCGGCGGCCGACCTGCTATCTGGTCACTTCGGCCGCGTCACCACTGCAAAATTCATGTTCGCTAAATCGGAAGACGCCCAACGATGGTTCTTCGACAATTTGAATGATCTTCCCAAGACACATCGCTGGGCGGTCGTTGACGCGATGGACGGATTCGGGGCAGACTTGACACCGCTGCAAGGCCATTTATTCGCCCAAATCGAAGCGGAAGAAAATCCCGTTCTTCAGTCAAAGCTGATCGCCTTGGTCAGCAATCTCACAGACGTGGATGACAGGCTCGTTGATCGATTGACGTCGGTGCTGACGAGCGAATCAACCTTCTTACAGCGTTCCACGGTCATTCGGGTGCTTGGATCCTGGCTGCCGAATTCCGATGTTCGGGAAGACGTGATCTCAAGGCTGCTGCCGTTCCTAACGGACGATTCGGTTCGGGTACGACAGGCGACGATCGAGCAATTGGCCGCCGACCCTTCGGGCGATTTCACCTCCAGTCTCCGGCAATCGCTCAATGACCCTGATCCGGACATCGTGCGGCGTGCGATGTGGCACCTGTCCCGCAGCGAGGCGTTGACCGAAGATGATCTTGCGCTGCTGCTGAACAAGGAGCAACCTGATCGCGTCTCGGCAGAAACCCTATTGGCAATGACGACGAACGCAGCGTTGCGGAAAGCGATCGGAAGTGCTGTGACGCCAGCAGCGAACGGCCCCCTCACGAAAAGCCTCCGGTTGTGGATACAGTCGAAGATCGCATGACTTCAGTCGCTCGTCGATGCTGTTTACAGCTATCCGGTCAGCGTGAATAGCATTGCTCGGACGTTCGCCCCGTGTGAGCTGGTCGCTACAATGGCCCGAGCTATCGGACACCTTGCAACTTCATGCAGGGCAATCGTAGCCGGCAGAGAGAGTTGGTGCAATAAACTGGCGCCATCTCGCGAATGTCATGCGCTGCGACAATTCTAGCCAATTCACGCAGGCTGCCCCGAGGAGACAACATGAGTCAGTCGCTACTACTGGCGTCAGAGAAAGGTCGTTCGGACGAGGTGATGACGCTGCTTGCATCTGGTGAGTCGGTTGAAGCGGTTGATGACCGCAAGTCCACGCTGGGGCATACGCCACTGATGCTGGCTTGTCGCGCCGGATACGAACAGGTTGCCCAGGTACTGATCGAAGCCGGTGCGGACGTCACGGCGATCAGTCACGATGCGACACCTTTTTCGACCGGCGAACGTATGATGCTCTATCACACGTCCTGGGACGATTGCGAGACGGGCGGAATGGCGATGGGCTGGACGGCACTGCATCTGGCCGCTCGTTTCGGACACCTCCCATGCCTCGCGCTGTTGATGAAGAACGGGGCCGATTTGAACCGGCCCACCGCGTTCGGGTCGCCGCCGCTGCACGTTGCGATTGAAGCCAAGCAAGTCGCCGCAGCACGAGCGTTGATTGAGGCCGGAGCCGACGTCAACGCACGCGATCACGACAAAAGCACGCCTCTGCATGTCGCTGCGTTTTGGGACCAGCCTGAAGTGGTTGCGTCGCTAGCTGAATCACCCAGGTTGAAAACCGACCTCAAAGACAAAGACGGCCTGACTCCTCTGCACGTGGCGATCACCGAAGCTTCGCGCCACGTGCTTCCCGCATTGATCGCAGCCGGAGCCGATCTAGAGAAGACGACGCGTGAAGGAGCGGCCGCTGCCGAGTTGGCGCAAGAGATCGGCGGGTCAACCCGCAAGTTGTTTTTCGAGTTGACCGAGGCGGATGCACCAAGAATGACCGCCCAGCAGATCGAAACTGCCATCAATAACAATGACCTGGATGCTCTGCGCCAGGCAGATTCACAAGGCGTGAAGTGGAATTCGCTCTGCGGTATGCCCGAGTTCGACGGCTGGACACCTTTATCGATCGCTACGCTGCACGGACGACCGGCGACGTTGCAACTGTTGATCGAGCTGGGCTGCGACGTGAATCAAAGAAACCGTGACAGGTTATCCGGTGCGGCTGAATTCGCAGGCGCGTCCCCGTTGTTGATGACCTACGCCTCGCAGGAATACGGGAGCCGGAAATTCGAGCGGCGTACGCAACCACTCTTGGATGCGGGCGCGGACATCAACTTACCCAATGCGGTTGGCCATTCTTGCTTGATGCTGCTTGCACGAACATTGAACGCGGAATGGTTGGAGCAGTGCATTCAGAGCGGGGCTGACGCTCTGTACCAAAGCTCGTTCGGAGAGTCGGCACGAACCGTCCTGGAGTTCGAGTGGATGGCCGTCTTGAAGTATCCGGAGTTCGCCATCGAAAAACGTGCTGACTACGAGCGTTGTGTGGAAATACTGAAAAATGCCGGTTCACCGAATCAACCCGACGTTTGGTACAAGGTGCATGCGGCAATTCAGGACGAAGACTGGTCGCAACTCCGAGAGTTGATCGATGGAGGGCTTGAGCCCAACATCGCGGCCATCCGACCGGGCGGCGATGGTCCGGAATCGACACTGTTGCAACGGGTCTGCCAAAACTCCGATGCTGACAACCCGGACACGGTGTCGCTGGCAACGCTAATGATCCAGAAAGGTGTCGACGTCAATCAAGTCACCATTGCCGATGGCAGGCCACCTGTCTTTCACAGCACGAAAAATGCCAATTTTGAACTAACCGAAATGCTGTTGAAAGCTGGAGCGCAGACAACCATCACCTACAAGGACGAAACGCTCACCGACCAGCTTCCGACGCGCAAGGCTGACCGTGAAAAGATGCGAGAGTTAATTTCTCGGTACGCCCCGAGCCTCGCGAAACCGAAACGAATGGTCGGGTTGATGCTGCACGACGGGAGCTACGAGCTGGTTTTGGCGAAAGCCGGCACCAAACGTGTTGCGAGTTGGCTGGCGAACCAGTTTGCCGATTCGCGAAGTTGGCAGCCGCGGGAGGGATTGCCCTCGATTGACGGCATCGCCTTGATGGCCTGGACGGACGGGGATTCACCGCTGCCTTGGACGAGTCTGCATGCATTGGGTAACTACAGGATTCGCAACCTGAATGAACTCGCGACCACGATTTCGAAAGAGCTGAGGGTTGCGACGCTGCGTGTTCAGGTCAGCGATGCGGCGGGTTACGAAGGTTACGACTACTACCGAAAGGGAACTCGAGCCGAGAGGTACCAGTCTTATCCCGCGGACTCGCCTTCCTTGGATGGCCCGCCTGTCTTTGAGTCGACCTTGCGGAAACGATCACTGGAGAAAGCCGACAACATCGACACATTGCTGTCCGAACTCGATGTGCTTGTCCCCTGTTTCCAGTCAATCGATTCGCTTGACCAACTCGGCGATTGGCAGAATCTGCTCCGGCAGACGCACGTCGTCAAGATTGACAAGAAACAATAGCGTTATGGGTGGGCGCCGAACATTCATCAATCGCGGTCAATCATTGCCACCAGCAGCGGGGACTGCGCTGGTGGGGATCGATTTCAGGCACACTGTGTTCACGGTGACCACCGAATAACCATGGTCGACAGCTTGCTCCGCTGCTTCATCAACGAACTCCATTTTGGCCAGCGGTTGAGCAGGGGTATCGCTGTATTGCAAGTTCTGAAACAAGTCGCGTCCGAAGCGATTCCTGCCGCTACCGGCGACTTCTGCCAGAAATTTGCCGTCGCGAAGAACAATGAATTTCTGAATCCCACTTTCAACATCTGCCTCGGCAAACCAACGCAGCCGGTGCCCATCCAGCTCCACTCGTGATGGCGCCGGAGGCGGTGTCGCATCGACCACGTTTGTATCCTTTCGGAATTGCATCCACGCTTCGGCGATGGCCTCATTTGGGAGCCATCCCACCTTGAGTGGATCACCTTCGAATTTCGCGGCACGGGTTGCGGTCGCACCGGTTGGCTCGGCCAGCCATGCCCCTTCAAGAGAAATCTCTCGCAGAGCCTGCCCCGGCTGGTCAGGCAAGCGCAGACTGAGACATTGGTCCAGCCAAGGGATCGCCAGATATCTCGAATTACCACATTCGTGAGCGGTCAGTGGATCGATTGCTATTCCGAGCAGGCCCCCACTACCACGGACCTTTTCAAAAAAGGCGAGGTTCGCGGGCCAAACCTTGGCGAATCGACCGTCTTTCACGGTCACACCTTCCTTGGTGCCGGGGTTGCACATGATTGGAACGCGCAATGCTGCCCTGGACAGAGTGTACGGTTTGATCGCTGGTCGATCGGGATTGGCGACCAGCAGGGGCACGCCCGAACGCAGCCATGCTGCTGCGACACGCTCAGGTTGCGTCAGCACCAGCCCACCACACCAGTGCCCACCTCCGCTGTGTCCCCAAAGTGCAAGCGGGACGGAGGCAAGTTCCGGGTGCCCGGACAACTTGCCGAGATCGACGAGCGAGCGATCGAAGGCGGCAGCCGATCCATTGCGTGGGTCGCACCACATCTGACATTCAGCCTTTTCGGGTTGTTCATACGACGGCGACAACAAGGCACAATTGTGTTTCTTGGCCAATGCTTGCCAGTGCAGGTCGTATGCACCCGTCAGGCCGGAACTGCACGAACCCTCGCCACAACCGTGTTGATGCACGACAATCCCACGCAGTGTCTCGACACCTTGTGGAATCCATACGGTGTAGTTCACGGCAAAGATTAATTCGCCCGGTTCGGTTGATGGCTTGTAGCGCACACGAAAGTAAGGAGGTTTGGCTTCGGGGAACACGTCGTAAGGACGCTCCTGCGCGGATGTCCTGTCGACGACTGCCAAAGCAGAAAAAACCACGAGGAGAAGGCAAAGGCGGGGAGATGGCATCAGCGAACGATAGGTTTGAACTGGCGGGATGGAACACTCGGTCGAATTGTAATCCAAGTGAGATGCGGTCGAATGTACGTCTAGCTGGACAGCGCCAGTTTACTGGCAGGAAGGTTGCTTGCACCGCACACGGAACGGAATGATACACTCAATGTGCGAAGCGGCGTTAGGATTCATGAACGGCTCAGGGCCTGACGTCACGCGGATATTGGTGTGAACATTCCGAGGGATCACGAGATGAAGGGATTGAATAGGTCATTGAGACGAATGTCAGTTACTTGTTGTTGGCTTGTGCTTGGTTGCTCGATCGGGGCAGCCCAAGATGCTCCGGAATCCCCAAGAATCGACAGTTTGGTCATGCTCGATCCGCAGCCGGTTGCGAGTGATCCGGCGGTGATTTGGCACGACGACTTTGACGATGACAAAAACCAATCACGCTATGCCGAGCAGAGCGGTGATGTCGTTGACCGGACGCGTTTCGGCGGCGTCGGGAAATCGCTCCTCATGAAATACCCGAAAGGGAGTCGCGGCATCGGCGGCCGCAAAGTCTTTTTTGGTGACTCGCCCACTCATCGATCGCATGTCGTCCGCGGCGAGGAAACGTTCGGCGATGTCTATTGGCGAATCTACGTGAAGCATCCTCGCGATTGGAACGGCGGTGGTCCGGCCAAGCTTTCCCGCGCGACCAGCCTGGTGCCGCCCGGTTGGCGGCAGGCGATGATCGCACACGTCTGGAGCAGTGGAGAGGCACTCACATTGGACCCGGCATCGGGAGTCCGTGAAAGTCGTGTGGTCACCACCAGGTACAACGACTTCGACAACCTCCGCTGGCTCGGAAACAAACCGGCATCGCGGTTCAAATTGCACGGCGACGATGGGGCCGGCTGGTGGGTCTGCGTCGAAGCCCGTGCCAAGCTGAATACTCCCGGCGAGCAGGATGGAGTGAACCAATTGTGGATTGACGGCCGGCTGGAAGCGGAGAGACGCAATCTCGATTGGCGTGGAAAATTCAGCGAGCGCGGCATCAACGCGGTGTTCCTGGAAGCCTATTGGAACCAGGGCTCTCCCGTCGATCAGGCTCGCTGGATTGACAACTTCGTTGTCTCGACCAAGCCGATCGGTCCGGTCGTCTGCTCGAAGAATCCGGTTTTGATCAAGACACCGTACCGAGGACCAGGGAGCCAACGCGCGTGGCAAGTGGAGATCGCCGACGACAACGCGGGCGATGAAATCGTCTGGCAGTCCAAACCGAGTCGCGAGCAGTACCGACTGACAGTTGGGTCGGAGACCGGAAGCTTTGTCGGAGTCTCCGAAACAACACACCAACTCGGTTCCAATCGCGTTTACTATTGTCGAGTTCGCCAGCAGAGTGACACCGGCCAGTGGTCCTCGTGGAGCCCCTGGCATCAACCGTTCCAGACGCAATAAGCGAGCCGGACTGATCGCAGGATGAACGATCGATCGGGGCGGGCCGCTTTACGTGGACTAAAATGATCCGCCGCCGACGACGCACCGATCGGTAACACCGCCAAGCATGCAAACAGCGCTGAGACGCTCGCAAGCCGACTTGATTCACGCCAGATTGTAAGTGTTTGCCGCAACATAAACTGTCGTAGTGACGCACAGATAGACAATCGCCGACCAACTGTTCAGCAATTTTAATTTCACCTAACACCTAAGTTTACCGGACCCGACGACGCATCATCAATCACTTGCTTCGGCGCAGCGGTGAATCTGACCGCCGCGCTGGAGGGCGATTCACAAGTCGCAGCGGCGAAAACACCGACGCGACTTGGGCAAGAATTCCGATTCGGCGACAATGGAAAGGAGTCTTCCCCTATTGCTCCCGCGTATTACAGCCTGCCTGTGCCCGGATGAGCGATGTCGTCAACTGACAGGCTAGAGCCGGGTCGCCTCGGAGAAGAACCTTGTAAATTGCCCCTCTGCCCAAGATCAGCGCATCGCACTTGCCACGACGCTGCTCCGGCCGATGAAACCGGAGCACTTTCGCGGATGACCGATTCAGCGCGTAGGTATCCCAGTTCTGCCGAAACCGGTGCGATTTCGGCGGCGATCTTCGAACTGTCGGTCGATGCAACTTCAGCATCTTGTAGATTCTCGCAACTCGCATCGGTGTGTGGCAGAAAAAGCTCCGCGGGTCACTTTGAGACTAAGGACACGCCCTCCGTACGCACATCGGAGATTTGTGGCAGACCAACTGCAGCTTCCCCGGTTTTGTCGAACTTGCGTTACTGTTTGCACGCATCAAGGATGTATTTTAGGTACCATTTTGCAATCATGTCGGGATCATTGCTGACCATTTTATCATCTAGCCTGACGGAGGACTTACTCTGTTTCGGCCTAAAACGAATTTGACCAGCCCACCCGATGTCGCCGTTGCCATTGGTGGTTTGTTGCACATGAAGACAGAAGGCGTAGCCGGGCTTAGTGTCCCATTGAGCAGGCGTGATCGCGTACGGCGGGCGGTCAGACCCTCCAGGGAACAGCGCCTTGTACACGGCGTTCGTCTTCTTGTGGTGGTCAATACAGAGACAGATTTGGTTCGCAAATTGAACTTTGTCGGCAGCTACAACGTAAATTCCAAGCGGACCCGACCGACGCAATTCGATCGCCAGACTCTTGAGTATCGTCTTGTCGTTAACTCCCTTCGCATCAAGCGCCATCAGAACTGATTTTGTCGGCGCAAATCCTATGCCAAGCCGATGAATCACTTCGTTGATGAACACTTTTCGTCTCGCTTCGTCCAAGGGTTCAATCGCAGCGAATTTGTTGTAAGTTTCTACAAATTCGTCAAATGATAGCGGCTTGTGGTTCTGCGCCAGTAAGGGAGATACGCAGGTCAGTAAATTGAGTAACCCGCAAGCTAAAAGCACACTTCTCATTCGCATGACCTATTCTCCCAATTGAGTTTGAATTCGCTGAATCCTGGAAAGCAC
Organism: Stieleria maiorica; assembly: GCF_008035925.1. Lineage (NCBI taxonomy): Bacteria > Pseudomonadati > Planctomycetota > Planctomycetia > Pirellulales > Pirellulaceae > Stieleria > Stieleria maiorica. The sequence goes on along the minus strand of NZ_CP036264.1, from coordinate 6,521,745 downwards.
TTGTCTATTTCGCGGATGAATGCTCTGTGCGACTCTGTACTGTTCGAGGGCCAAACGGCTACGCCCCAACTCGTGGTGAACATCACCAAGATCTACATGGATCTTGACTTGCTCTCGAATATCGGCCGGTGTACGAAGGGCGACGTACCAAATGGAACAAGCGGCAACGCTCCAGCCCATGGCGAAACTCAACGCTAGCAGCCGAACTCGTAGAGGGAGGTGTTCTAGTACTCTTGTTCCGCCGGTGCCACTTCGCTTAATCTTCTTCCGCCAAATGCTTATAGCCACACCGAATGCGAGAAACACGGAGATTACGAGCATCAATTCGGGTGCTTGAGGTGCCGCTAAAAAGAGTTCATTCCATGCGATGGCAGCTGCGGATAAGCCGGTCAGCAAGCTACTTACCGTGACTGCGACAAATACGTATTCCTCCTGCAACACCTTCACAATACGCCCCCATAAGTCAGAAGACACGCTGGCACAATTCCCGACTTAAATCGATTGCCGTGCAAATCTCAAGTCGCTCCCCGCCCATTCTTGTTGAATGCCGTACTCGATTCAAGGCTTGCACGCCAAGCGAGGAAAGTGCCTTCGTGCTCCACACGGCAAGCGGATAGGTACTGTTACCGTGCCTGAATGCTGAATTCGCCGCGTGCTCACGATTCAACGCGGCCTCGCAGCTGTGTTTTGTGTTTTGGCCCAGATCCGATCGGCAATCACCAAAAAATGTTGCGAATTAACGCTCTAGTGGCAGTAACCGGTACGGGGATAGATTCACTTGCCCTGGACTATTCCACTAAAGACCGAAAGGTAGCCAACGTATTAGCCGACAACTTGCTTGCTCAGGGCGAGCCGTCCTGTGTCATCAACATCAACCCGCTGAAGGCGAAACCGCTGTTAGTTGCGCCCTGTCCTAAGTCGCAGAAGTTGGACAAGCCGAGAGCTACTGGAAGACTGGCGAATTGCCTTTGGTGCCGAACACCGACGCAGCTCCGGTGGCCGACGCCGGAGCATCGAAAACCGGCAAGAGCGATTTCGATTGAGGACGCCACTGAATATGCGAATAGACAGATGGTCGAATCAAACTGGCCCGTGCGGGACCCACCACGTTGATTCGCATTCGTGTAGGCGGTGAATCTGACCGCCGCGGCGTAGCAACTCCGATTAGACGCGAAGACCATGCAGACCGAAGCGAACTTGGCAATGAAATGTGCTGGACTCCAGCGGAGGATCATCCACACTTGTCGCTTTAGCGTCGACCGTTGCGTCAGAGTTCCGAATGACCAGTGCCCGTCACCTCCACGCCGGAGAGAATCCTCTCGGAAACAGAATCTTAATGACTTGGCTGCTTGCCCAAGATCGGCAAAGCGAGCTTGCCAATTCGCTGCACCGGTCGATGAAACCGGAGCATCCAAATCGGGACGCCCTCCTCCGGCGAAACCTGAATGACCGCCCCGACTTCCGGCCGACTCAAATCCGCCTCGGTCCATGCAACCTCAGCAAGACGAAAACGCTCTCACGACATCCAAGCCATCACGATGGCGAACAGTAACGCAGCGATGGCGAACATGATCATTAGCCCTCCACAGCCAATGGAGTTGTTGGATCCACCTACATCGCCGAATAGATCAAAGTCGTCTAGCAAGGTACTAAATATGCGAATGGGGCGATTGTCGAGTCAAACGAGCCAACTTGGGGCTCACTGAGGTGAACTTCATTCGTGCGGGCGGTGGATACACCTCTGCGCGTTGAGCGATTTGTAGACACTGACTTGGTTTACTCGGTTCGAGTCCCATTCGGGGAGCGTCCTGATCGACTAGCCCAATTCTGAGATTGTCTCAAACTAAGAATTTACCATGACTATTTCGATCTCAGGTAAGCGTTGATGCAGACTTCCGATGATACTGTGCGATTCTTTTGCGGTGGTGATTATGGTGTCGCCAGCTTCGAGTTCGGCAAACTCGAACGTGCCCTGAACTCCCAGTTTCTCTTCTGCGACCAAAAGGATAATGCGGTCGGCACGCTGTCGAACGAGTCGCTTGATCTCGGCATCTTCCCGCGCGGCGGTTGTCAGTTGCCCGGTCGAGGACAGTCCGCGAGGCACAAGGATTGCAAGGTCAAAATGGGTGCGGCTAAGTTCTTGGCAAGTCGCGCCGCCGACCAATCCCTGCATCACCCCATCGACTTGGCCACCGGGAACGATGGTCGATACCTTTCCGCCCTCACCGAGGCGAACAGCGGCGGGAAGGTTGCCCGTCAACACGGTCAGGTCACTACGGCTTGAAATCGCTTCGGCAAAACAATACGCGGTCGAACCGTGATCAAGAAATAAGACAACACCTTCCGGAACATGCTCTGCACCAGCATTGGCGATTTTCCGTTTCTCATCAATGTCCCGAATCGCCCGCCGCTCGTACGGATACGGGTCTTCGGACAATCGCAGCGCACCACCACGAACTTGTCGCACGCAACCGTTGCTGTGCAATTCGCTGAGGTCTCGTCGGATGGTGTCTGTTGATACGTCGAAGCGGTCGCTCAGCTCGTCAAGGCTGGCCCCGCCATGCTCGTCGATCCAGAGGGCGATTTTTTCTCGGCGTTCGGATGCCAGCACGCGAAATCCTCCATAAATTGCATATTATTGCAAGATACAGCTTGTTGCCGCATTTTCAAGCGATAGAATTCAGCTTCCATTGAAAAAACTGCAATATATCGCAAGGTGTTGCGTCCAATCGGCTACTTCGTGGCCAACGGGCTGATCATTGGCGGATGGGCTGCCGCTATTCCGATCGTCGCACGCAACGCAGGGCTGGACGAAACCTCGCTAGCCGTCGTCCTGCTGTCGTTCGCAGTTGGTGGGATGATGGCAATGCTTTTTACACCTGCCGCGATCGACTGGATTGGGACCAATCGGCTGTGCGTTCTTTCGGCAGTCGGTTTCTCACTCATGTTCGCAACCGTGTTCGGCATCTCTGACAAGCTGTCGTTGGCATTGTCGGCGTTCGTCTTTGGTGGGTTCCACGGGACGATGGACGTTGCCATGAACGCCGGTGCGATCGAAGCGGAGAAAGTGACTGGCACAAGGTTCATGTCGAAACTTCATGGTTGCTTCAGTCTTGGAGCAGCACTTGGGGCGGCAAGCTTTGGCCTCATCTCGACTGAGCTTGAAGCGAATTCGGCGTTATTCTTTTCGTCCGCCATCGTTGCATTTCTCTTCGTGATCGTTTTCGCATCGAGAACCAACGATGCTGCGTCGTCTCGTCCCACGCGGTTCGACGCACCCGATTGTGAAGCCTACAGCGAAAGTCCACAGACCAGCCAATCCAATTCGCGTCCGCTAAACATCGTGCCCGTGCTGGGCTCGATCGCGTTTTGTTGCTTGGTCGCGGAAGGAGCGATGGTGGACTGGCTGGTCAAACTGTTTCAAACCGGCGAGCATACCTCGGGCCGCGCGGGATTTGTTTACGCGTCGTTCGCTATTGGCATGTCGGCTTGTCGATTTGCGGGGGATCTGATTTCAACGCACATCGGAGATCGGCGCACTATCGTTTTCGGCTGCTTGGTTTCCAGTGTCTCGCTGGCTGCCGTGCTGCTGACAACCGATGCTACTCTGGCTTGCGTTCCTGCCTTAGTAGCAGGAGCCGGACTGGCGAACGTGATCCCGTCGACATTTCGCGCGTGTGGTTCGGACAGCAAACAGTTTGGCCGGATACTCGCAAGAGTCACCACGATCGGCTACGCGGGATTCTTGTTTGGCCCACCAATCATCGGCGTGATCGCGGACGCAAGCTCGTTACGACTGGCTTTGGTCGTTCCAGTCGCATCACTCGCGATAGCGAGCATGATTGCAACAAGGAGCGGTACGTTGAAATTGCCTGCAAATGCAGGCGGAAGCAGATTGCGATACTGCAATGAATTGACAGGAGAAGCCAAATGAGTCCGGAACAGTTTTCAGCGTTGATCAAGCAGGCATCGCTCTTGCTATTCGATTTGGATGGAACTCTCGTTGATTCATCCAGAAGCGTTCGTCGCGCGTGGAGGGATTTTGCCGCTCGACATCAGGTTGCGGAATCGGCAATCTTTGCGATCTCCGAAGGTCGTCAAGGCCATGCCGTCGTCTCCGAACTGCGGCCTGACCTTGATGCTCAGGCGGAAGACCGAAGGTTGGTCGAGCATCAGATTGCCGATACGGCGGATGTGGTCGAGATTGCGGGGGCGGCACGTTTGCTTCATCAGCTTGAGCCGACTCGGTGGGCGATTGTGACCTCGTGTACCGAGCGACTGGCGACGGCACGCCTCGACGCGGCTGGCTTACCGCGACCTCGCTTGCTGATCACCGCTGACGATACGATGCGCAGCAAACCTGACCCAGAGGGTCTTCAACTGGCAATGAAGCGATGTGGTGTGCAGCCATCGGAGTGTGTCGCGTTCGAGGATTCCCAAGCCGGGATCGTAGCGGCGGTTCGAGCCGGAACGCGAGTTATCCAAATTGGTCCACGTTCCCATTCGAGCAATGGAGATACGGTCGCGAGCATACGAGACTGGAATCTCTTCGTCGATTGCTAGGCAATCTCACATCGCATTCGCTGAGATCACACTTGGGCACAGGCCAAAGAGGTGGTTGTCCTTTGAAGCAGAAACGATGAGAGTGATTTGAACTAGATTGATCAAACTTTCGTCGCAGCGATAATAAGCTGTCGATCGTAGATGTCTGTCGCGGCGTCGATGATCGTCCAAGCAGCGTCCTCGTACGAGGCAAATGGCCCGGCGTCGCGGTTGATGCGAATCGTGCTTCGCACGTCAGGGCTTTTCTGACCGGTGCTTGCCATGCGACCGGGGCAGAAGACCACGTCGTTGATGTCAGCCTGACGAATAGACAAACCGAACGCTCTGGGCAGTCACGAAAATCCGCTTCGGTCCGTTCCGCCGACGCAATTCCGGGTGCTCTGTCCCGATGCTTCGGTGGCCGACGATTTACTCTCCTTAGGACAGGCGGATTGCCCTTGGCGACCAGCCATCGCAAGTCGAAAGTTTCGACCCGCCTGCACAGATCCGAAGAGGTTCATGGCTGGTCCGTCCTAAATCCGTTTAGGCCGGCGGGTTTTCGAGGTGCGGTTTCGGCCGCTTCTGCTGCTAAGTCAAGAATGATCAACTCCCAATCGTGAATCAGTTTGCCGGCGTTGAGTTCATCGCCGGTGTCCGCTGCCCCGCGTTTCAACGAAACAATGGTCTCAACGTCAAAACGACAAATGATGGCCGACCCAAAGTGTTGCCAGGGAGCGCCGTTGAGCGATGTGGCGGCGCCAAACCGAAGGGTGCCAAAAAGACTGCTCGATTCTTCGTCGACGTAGACCGAACCGCGGGTCGCCATCAGCTGACCGACAAGTGAACCTGCCATTCGTCGATGCGGTTCATAGCCTATGATGTAGCTTTGTAACAGATATGGCGACGAAGATGCCTGCCCGGCGAGGAAAGAACCATGGCCGCAACCGCCCTCAGTTATTCCTATCGCTACCCGTTCGAATCCGCTGTGCTTGAGTCGGCATCCGCTCCGGCGATGAGACTCGCCACGAGCCTTGACGGGACCTCGGATGACTTGTTCTTCGACGGCTCGCTAAGGCAACCGGCTCTCGTCGGGAAGTGCCTGACGGTTTTGTCGTCGATCGTTCGCACCCGCTTCTATCAGCCCCTCGACCCGATGATGCTCGATCCGGTTGTGACCAGCGGCGGAGGCATGCTGCGGTTCGAAGGCTTTAGTAGCTGCTGCGGTGTCTATGCTCGGGTCGACTTGGCACCGGAAGCATTTGATACGGATCTCCGCGGCAAAGGCACAACGAACGTCGATTTTAATGACGCCATGCGAACGGCTCTGCGGCGGTTGTCTGATAACGACGACGCTCAACTGCAGGTTGGTGGCGAAGGTGTCACGCTGCGAACGGACGACGACAAAGTTGTCGAACGCAAAGTGAAGCTGCCCGTTCGGTGGATCAAAGGCTTTTGCGAAGTCCAAGCGTATCAGCCGCGGATGACGCCTCATTTTGAACTCACGCAGAACGACGCTCGCACACTATTCCGCAGCTTCCCGAAAGGCAGCAACGCAAAACGGCCCGTTCATATCACTCGAACCGGCCGCACGATGAGGTTGGCGTCGCGACCTCAACGAGGCTCGGTGCAACTGGAAGGAGCCGATCGGGTCCGCGTGCTCGAACCGCTGATTCCGTACACAAAGCAGCTCAACATCTGGTACGACAGCGACGCCCACACCAGCGGATGGGAATTGCAGTTCGACATCGGCAGCATGTTCACGCTGGTGAGTCCGGAACTGAATCGTGGCTTCAGCGGAGAAGGCCAGATGCTGTCTCGCCTTGCCACCGGCCAATGGCAAACCGCGATGCCTGCCGTGACCGATTCCCTCAACTGGCAGTCGCATATCGACATCGCCGACATCAGCCGCAGCAGCCGGGTTGGCGAAGCCCAAATCGAAGCGGCCCTGGCCGTGCTGGGTACCCGCGGGCTGGTGGGCTTCGACGTATCGAGTAACAAATATTTTCACCGAGTCCTCCCGTTCGACATGGACAAAGTGGAGAAGCAACAACCGCGTCTCGTGGCCGCTCTCAAGTTAATCGATGCCGACGGCGTGAAACTTTTCGAAGAAACACCTGACGGTCCGAACTTCCAGGTTGCCGGCACCAACGTCGAACACTTCGTCCGCTTGCGACCCGACGGAGACCGCTGCACATGCCAGTGGTTCAACCGATATCAGGGCCAGCGCGGACCCTGCAAGCACATTTTGGCGGCACGGATCGTAAAAGATAGCGATCAGGCGTCCGTTGACAGTGTCACGACGGATTGCGAGGCGACCGAATGACGTTGGCCCAAGAAATACGGACACCTGAAGGTTTTCTGCAGCGGCTGCACAGCGTGTCGCCGAAGGTTTTCGCGAAAGCGGTCGCTGACTTCACAGACACCGATCGTCGGAAACTGTCGAATACGGCGCAGGAACACGCAAAGGCGTTGCGAAAACAAGAACGCGAAGCAACCACGCTGAGTGGTGTTTCGATGGTCGAAATGATCCGGCGAGGGCAAAGCCGCCTGGAACGGAAAAACCTTGAGTTGGCGGCGGCGCATTTGGGATTGCTGGCGGTGGCTCCGAAGTCGGCAAACATGATCCCACTGACCAACGCTCGAGCGTTGTCAGAAACATGGTCTGCAACGGAACCGACCGAACACGAGACAGCGGCAATCACGATTTTGCTGGATCGCCGACCGGACTGGGCTCAACAATGGCTGGAGCGGCAACTGGAAGCGGGCGACTGGAGCTGGAGCCTGATGTGGCCCAGCGTCAAACGACTGCTGGATAACGGCCTGTGTGCGGCTCCGGATACCGAAGGGTTCGCGCGATTCATGCACTTCGTTCTGCGCGGGTCCGATCTAGCGGAACGGCCAGAACTTGCCGAATACATCTGGCTTCAGTTCCGCCATAGCACCGGGTTTCTAAACTCCAACGGCAAGCTCCGACAGCCCACCGATCCGGCAGAAATCCAACGGTGGTCGACGGGCGCGGAATGGTTGTGGCACAACGTGCATCACGGTCGCGTGGATCGCGGGCGCGTCATCGAAGAGGCGCTTGCGGCCTACTGGCGAGACTTCACCAACGCCGAACGGGCGACGTTGGGCAAGTTGCTCGAAGCGCTCGCATTGACGGACGAGGAATTCGTCAAACACCAGGCCGAATTTCGTAAGCTGATCTCAAATGATTCGCCGGCTGTCGTGACCTTCGCACTAAAAATGCTGAAGGCCAAAACCGCGGCGGATGGATTCGACGCGGACGCCGTCATGCGTGAACTGCCCCGCGTGTTTCCGATCGCGACAAAGACGCAGCCGAAGTCGGCTTTGGTTCTGCTGAAGTCGCTGGTTGGAAAAAACACGAAACGCGTGGAATGCGGATGCCACGCCGCTGCCGAGGCGCTGCGTCACGAAGAAGTGGACGTGCAGGAAGCTGCTGTCAAACTGCTGGAAGGATGGTCGAAGACATTTGTCCCCACCGAAGCTTTGCAGCAATCGCTCAACGACGTGTTTCCCGCCGTGCGGTCGCGTATCGAAGCACTGCTGGCGGCGGCGGGCGTCGAAGTCGACGACGCCGATCGCTCAGACCAGATCGACACCGTTGAGGTTGCCACTGAGATATTCCGTGAGATCGAAGGGTGTCCGCCAAGCATACGGCGTGCACTGGCGCTGGATGAATCGCTGACGGCCGCGACCGCCGGCGCACTTCTTCCTCGAGCGGACATCAATGCACTCCCGGTCGACCTCGGTCGTCTGGACACGGTCCAGCCGCTGGAGTCCGTTCATGATCTGATCGACGCGGTCAGCGAAATAATCGGAAGCATCCAGTCACCGATGCAACTGGAACGCGTGCTCGACGGGATCAGCAGATTCGGGGCTGACTACCCCGACGGCTTCACGGAACGAGTGGCTCCGATTCTGGCCCGATTCGAGTCAAACGACAATCGCATCCCACCGTTTCAGGACACCCTGTTTTTCCCGTCCACGTACGGACTCATCTTCGACTGGATGCGAAAAAATTTGCAGACGCCGCCTGCTCGGCTGCCGAAGTTCCTAAGTTGGGTGACCTTTGATCCGCCGAACATTGCCAAGTCGCTTGACCTACGGGCCGGCGAACTTCGACGAAGCTTCCTGCAAACTCGCCCATCACTACCGTTATTGTCACTGCCGACTCATGAGCACGGCTGGATTGATCCCCAAGAGTTTGTTTCACGGTTGAAGCAGTATATCGATGCTGAGCAGGAAGTCTGTCCAGCTGATTTGCGGTTAGGTTTGCTGAGGCTGCCACCAAATTCCGCTTTTAAAAGCGAAGCGTTGATTGAACTCCCCGACGCTTATCAGCGGTTGCTGGCCTATTTGAGTGGCGAAGATGCAGACGTTCAATCGGATGACGATCCGAGTTTCTGGCTGGTTGCCGGTCGATCACGCAATCCGCGAGGAAACTTGCCTGAGCTGTCCGCACTGAAGATTCCCGACACGGCGTGGGGACTGGTTCCGGCTGAGATCAAAGTGTGGCTCGCAAATTCTCCGTCGGCGATCGAATACAACGCTCGGCAGCACCAGAAAGAACTCGCAAAGAAGCAGAACGAAGGCGGCGGCACGTCCATCGGCGATCGACTTCGTCAGGCGGGAGCCGGCTTGATGGCGATGACCGGAATTCACCTAGCACACGCAGGCGAAGGGCCACTCGTTTCCATCGAACCAAGCGGCGACGGTGCGAAATCCGAGTTCCCCACCGTCGTGATGGCGTCGCGAGTCGGTTCGTTCCGTCGTTGGTTCGATGGTCACCTGCCTGATTGGGCCGAGCAATGGCAGGCGATGCACTGGCCCTCCAACACAGACGGAAACCTTGCAATCGCCATGGTGTTGATGCTCATCCGTATGGACAACAACGCATCAAGCTGGGAGCCATCTGCACCAGCTCTGCGGCCGCTGCTGTGGTCTGAATGCGCGTGGTCGGAAACCGCCTTGACCGCTCTGTGGCTAGGTTTGTTCGCAAAAGATGTGGATGTGCGAGCTGTCGCGACGGACGCGTTGACCGAAGGCATCCTCGACGGACGAGCTCACCCGGATGAGCTATCGCCTACCCTCGTCGACTTGCTCCAACATCCTTGGCTGAAGCTCAATCGCCTGGCGGAATCATTGACTGAAGTTGTTCGAGTATCGTCCTGGGCGGCGATGGTCGTATCCGAGGTCCTCAGCGCTGTCATCGCCTCCTGGAACGACGTGCCTCGGGACGGGCACCACCTGCTGACCGTGCAGCTCGCGGCGTTGATGGAAGTCGACGGGCAACTGCCGGAAGAAGCCCGACAACCATTGCAGCAACTGAAAGGCGGCAGCAAGACAGCAAAACTGGCTAAACAGCTGCTGGCACTCGAGGGGCCAAATCAATCCGGTACGCATAACTCTACTGCGCGACACTCTAATGCACGACGGCGGGCCTTGCTGGAGGGGCTCCAGTGTCGAATGCAACGGCTTCCGCAATTCTGAACGGCTTTGGACGACACCACGGACTTGCGTCCGTGGCTATCATCTGCCATGGCTTCGCCATTTTCGGCATTTGCAGCGGTCCGGCGATCGGCCCAGTTCCTTCCGCAGAAACCGCAGCTAGCGCCCCGCGGCTCAATTCTAAGACTTTCCTGTAACACCCCGGCATTTCCCCGCTTGGTGTGGTGTGGCCGAGACAAAACATTCGCTCGGTCAAGTCCACCTCAAACCGCAAGAATCACTTCGCACACGGGAAATCGTCATGTTTCGATCAATGATCGCCACCGCAGCTCTGTTGACCGCCTTCAGCACCCTGGCCAGCGGCCAAACCATCCAATTTGAACCGGGGACCGGGATGGTAACGGTTAATGGGACGAATGGCCCCGATGAATGCGAGATCAAAATGGCCGGGGATGAAGTCAGAGTCGAATTGAAATACCCCGATCCCGATGGATCGGGGACCGACAAAATCCGCGAGTACTTTGAAGTCCATGAAATCAACTTCATCGTGTTCCTGGGCTTTGACGGAGACGATTTGTGCTACTTCGATGATATCGACGAATTCTACGACGAAGGTGCCAGTCACATCGTCTCGGTCCAATACGGCGGAAAAGGGGCTGACATGCTGTTTGGCGGTCCGGCGAGCGATTACCTGGATGGAGGAGAAGATGCTCAAGTTGACGTGCTTATGGGCGGCCCCGGCAATGACACCTTCGTCCGCTACTATCGCAAGAAAAAGGTCGATGCCGATTACGGTACGCTCGCCTCGGCGACTGACAACAAGGCAAAGCAAGTGCAGTCGAAATCCTCGTTACTTGGCGGCAGCAGCTCACAGGTCAAGCTGATCAACGTGCCGCTTGTTGATAAAATCGTCGACTTCAACTCGCACGAGTCTGACTTCATCGACTGGGTTTTGGTTCAATAGAGTCTTCGCCAACTCTGGCTTATCCCTCTTCTTGAAACCGAAGTCGGTGCATCGTCTATATCCGGTCGGGATGAGCGGCATCATTCGAACGTTTTAGCGGTACTCGCCTTCGGCCCTGTTTCCATACTTCGGTGGCGCGACCGATGTGACTTGCACCGGCTCCTCCGGCGCGGCGGACGATGCAACCTCTGATTCGAACGGTGATCAATCAATAATTCACTATGGGCCTTGAAGAGGCCCTTGTTGCAAGGGCCGCTAGCAGATAGTGGGGGCGTCGGTGCAAACTGGATTGCATTCTCACATCTTACGACCCAATGCGGAGATCCAGCACTCTGTGCTCAGGATTCCTTGTTGTAGATCACCGGCATTTGAATGTCAGATTGTGGCCCAAGCACGAAGCAACCGCATCACATCCTGCCGCGTGCTCCGCCATTTCGGAATCGCTTAGATCAAGAATGCTGGCATGAATGACGGACAGGTTCTCATGTCGCCTGAGCGAGTCAGGCAATCCCCCGAGGGATCGGATAATTGCTTTGACCCTCAGGCCTTGGTCAAGCAGTCGCTTCGTCAGCAGTCGTCCGGTTGCGCCTGTGGCACCAGGCACGAGCACCGCTGCGATGAAAATCATGCGTCTTTTGCCAAAAAGCAAAAGGAATCTGCTCCGGCATCATTTACAATCCGACTTACATCCCCGAGCCACTTTTGCCTGAACTTTGGGGACGGAAACGATGATTCACGATTCCGAGTCGTGGTGCAAACTGACATTTGACGAAGACGACCAAGAATCGGTTCGTGAAGTGTATCGGGAACTCAGGAGGCTGGCACAACAGCAGATGTCGAAAGAAGCCCTCGGGCACTCGCTGCAAGCGACGGCCCTTGTCCATGAGGCATACCTGAGACTTCATGAGCATCGATCAGAATGGAACTCGGATGCTCACTTCTTCGCGGCTGCGGTGGAGGCGATGCGACGCATCCTGGTGGATCATGCCCGAGCCAAGAAGACGTTCAAACGTGGCCGGAACTGGAAACGTGTCGCGTTTTACGATCCGCCGCTCCGCCAGAGCGAGATTGACCTGGACGAGTTTTTGGATTTTGATGAGCTGCTCAGCGTTCTTTACGATCGGGAACCCCGCGTCGCGCGGCTCGTCAAACTCCGCATGTTTGCGGGGTTGTCGGTGAGCGACGCTGCAAAGGTGCTGGGTGTTTCGCGGAGCGTCGCCTACGAAAACTGGGCTTTCGCAAGATGCTGGTTTGATGCGCGATTGGCAGAGTCGCATGAAACCGGTGTCTGAGCAAACTGAGTGACGAGTCACCCGACCGCCTCTCGGTCAGAGACCTCTTTGTCGAGGCACGCCGGATTCCTGATCCTGCCCAGCGTCAGCAGTTGCTCGACGAACGATGCGGCGCCGATGACGGTTTGAAATCAGAGGTGTTTCGTCTGCTGGAACTGGATAGGAGCCGAGGAAACTTTCTCGACCGATTTGCGTCCGCCGTCGGCGCGGATCCTGGTGAAACGGCCAAAACACTTCAATCCATCGGCATTGCGGGCTCGCTCGCGCTCGATTCGGTAGTCGGAACCCTTGGGCAGATCGGACGTTTCGAGCTCCGGAAGCTGGTCGGCCGTGGCGGAATGGGGAACGTCTTTCTGGCACAAGACATGGAGTTGCAGCGGCCGGTGGCGCTCAAGTTTCCTCGGATCGAGCGATTGACCAGCGAAGAGGAACGCGAACGTTTCTTTCGTGAGGCTCGGCTGTCGGCGAAGTTCAACCACCCGAACCTGGTCACTGTGTACGAAGTTGGCGTTCTGGGGCAGATGTGCTTCATCGCGTCGGAGTGGTTTGACGGAGGTGATTTTGCCGCTTGGTTGGAAAAACACCCGGGCCCGCACAATCCTCGCTGGTGCGCGGAGTTGGTACGACCGCTTGCCCGCGCGATCGCGTATTGCCACGACCAGGGAGTCGCGCACCTGGATCTCAAGCCGGTAAATATCACCTTGGCAATGGAATCGGAACAGGACCCGATGAAGTTCCGTCCGATGTTGACCGACTTTAGCATTGCACGCGTCTTTGAAGGCGAACTCTCGCAGACCAATTTCAGCATGCTACTTGGAACGCCGCTCTATATGGCTCCCGAGCAAGCGGCGTGCGACCGCGATTCGATCGGACCGCAGAGCGACGTCTATGCGTTGGGGGTCGTCCTGCACGAACTCTAGTTTGGGATTCGACCATTTGAGTCCGACAATGTCGTGGAACTCCTTGACCAACTTCGCGGTGCCGATTCGATCCGTTTGCCAAAGAAAACGAGTGTTCCCAATGACCTGCAAACCATTTGCCTGCGATGTTTGGCCAGGGAGCCTGATCGACGATACCCCACTGCCAACGCACTCGCCGAAGATCTTGATCGCTTCTTGCGATCCGAACCGATCCGCGCGCGACGGGATTCGCTGTGGGATCGATTCACTCGATGGGTTCGGCATCGCAAACGTATCATGGATGCTGCGGCGGGCATCATCGTCGTTCAGCTGATCCTCACCGCATGGGTACTTTGGTGCTTCGTGCTCGCTGATCGAGCCTATGAAGGCGAAACATTGTGGCGAGTCCGTTATGAAGGGCTTCGCGTGCTGGTCGTGTTCTCGCTTCCACTCTTCGCGAGTGCTTGGCACATCGCCAAAGAACGTCGCTGGGCGATCTACGCGGCACTACCGTTCGCGTTCGGCGGCCAAACCTTGATTCCATTGTTTGTGCTGATGGGGAAAATCGAAATGATGCAGGACATGTATTCCCGGTCGCCGTACTTCGAAATGACGAACATGGGACTCATTCTATTCAGCGGCATCACCCAATCCATCCTACTCGCCTTCGCCCTGCATTCCAGTAGGTCACGCTGTGCGTGATGGCGATCGAAATCGCCGTTTAAGATCAAGCATGAATTCACGGCCGGGAATATCAACTGCGTCGGCGGCGTGCGGCAAGGTCGTCAGCTCGGAACCAGATTTTGGCGACCTAGCTTCTTGTCCAAGATCGGCCGAGCATGCTTGCTGATTCACTACACCCGTCGATGAAACCGGCCTGTGCAATCGCGAATAATGAGGCTACCGAACACGCGAATAGGGCGATGGTGGAAAAAACGGGCCATCGTGGGGCCCACGAAGTTGAATCGCGTTCGTGCAGGCGGTGAATCTGACCGCCGCATACAAGGCGACACGTTTCGCCGCGGCGGTCGATGCAATCGTGGCGGTTGGTTTTCAGCGCGTGTTGCACGATTGGGCAAAATGATGGGGGCAAAACGATCACAGTCTGAAATCGTTTTGCCCCCATTGTTTTGCCGCCCCTTCGAGGATGTGACTGCGATCGTGCAATGGGACCAACCTCCGCGCAGAGGTGACACTTCGAGCGTGCGTCTTTGTCTCAGAACTCTTCCGCGACGGCACGAGAAAGTGTCTGCCGGTCTGAGCCGCCACGTAAACTGCGACAATTGCCGGCCTGGATGACTGCTGACCGGTCGGCAAAGTGGTCAATCGAGCCGCATTGATGCCGGCCTCAGTGCATGTCAATCCTCCGCCGCCGAATCAGCACGCAGGAGTGACCGTTCCAAGATGACCGCAAAAACCGAGAGCATCCTTCAACAAATCAGAGAAGCTGGATGCTCAAGTCGAGCACGTCATCGCCAACGGTGCCGAGTGCGAGCTCCTGCTGCAGAAAGACCGCGAGTCGATGTTGCAGCGGAGAATCGGTGAGAGTTCCTTCGCTGAGTGTGGCAACCGATAAGCCGGTGGGCAGGGAGCACTCACCAGCGCATCGCACTGTCCCATGGAAGCGAGCGGACCACCGCTCTCAGTTGCTCGCGGTTGGACCAACCGCGAGCACGACGCGAATTCCGTTCCTGCGGTAGGTGAATCTGACCGCGGCGTGCAATGCGACACGTTTCGAGATGGCGATCGATGCAACCGAGTCGACCTCGTTTTCAGTGTGTGTTGCACGATTAGGCAACGAACGATGGGCAAAACGATAGGGGCAAGACGATCACAGCCTGAAATCATTTTGCCCTCATTGTTTTGCCGTTCCTTCGACGACAAAGGTAACGATCGTGCAATAGGACGCATGGGACTTATAGGTCTCCTATGTCCTATTGGTCCTTTCGATCACGGCCCCTTTGACGCATCGAATGATGCGATCCACCGGCGCAAACCGATTCCGCGCATCGGGTGGCGGACACCGCCGCGCTGAAAAGACTGGTGGAGTTCTCTAAAAAACCAATGGCCGGTCTGGCGGCTAGCCGTACTTAGCGATTTCTTCTCGGGTGGCCACGGCGATTTCCGTGAACTGCTCCGATGATCTGCGAACGTCGGATCCGACCGAAACAATTCCAGCGACCAGATCGCTGTTGGTGTCGGAGAGCTTGTCTCGATTGACGCCCAGGTAAACGGGTTCTTCGCCCTGGTACGGGAGGTTGTGCGCGAGGTCGTTCGGATCCTGAAAAAAGCCTTTTGCCGAGCCATTGGCGATGGCTGCCAGCCGTTTTTCGATGGGGTCGAGATTGATTTTGCGTTTCAGAAAGAACTCCGTCATGCGATTGCCCAGAACGGTCAATTCCCGATTCAGATCCGTTGGACTCGTTGCCACCGACGATGGCATCAGTCCCAGCATGAAATGCTGCTTGATCACTTCCAGCTTGCCATCGGACTGATTGATGAATGCGGGAGCCGAGTAGGTCGCCGCATCGTAGGCGAGCATCAACCTGACGAGCGATGAACTGGCGGGCATCAGATCGGATGCCCGCGCACTGGAGCCATCCTTCTCGAGGGCAGCTTTAATTTTCGCTTCCGCCTCCCTGGCGATGGATTGAGACCCGCGCCAAAGCGTTCCGATGGCGAAGTGGGCCGCCTGTGTGCCGCGAAGGTACGTTTTGCCGTTCTTTTGAACCGTGGTGGAATTCCCGGTCAAATACTGATCACTTGCACCACCGACAACCAGTCGCGGGTGCTCCGTGTCGAAGGCATAGGCCATCGCGACGGCCGCCATGAATTTCGAGATGGTCATTTCCACCCGCATTTGGTGAAAACGCGCGAGATCGCGTTCGTTGGCGAAGACCAATTGATGATTCGGAAAGCTGGCTCCCTTCGGCGAAAGATTTTTGATCGCCTGGACGACCTTTCCCCGCCCACTTTTCTCGCTCTCCGTGCTCATCCGGAAGTTAGGCCCGGCGATTGAATTGGAGTCGTCGAGCGGCTTCGGCGTTTTCTTCTTCGCCATGGAATTCCCCGTTCAGGAATCAGTTTGCAATGGGTCGACCGTCAGGGCGGAAATGCCGCAACCGTTATCGTTGCCAAACCGCATTGTTTTCCTGAAAACCGGAAATAATTCGTGAAAGGGCAGAGAAAGATCGCCAACCAAACCGACGGGTTTTGCCTGTCGCAAATCGTTAACGCGTGTCGTATTTTATCCTCGGCAATCGCGCTGCGGAGGCGAGTATGATGACGTTGCGACAATTGAAGGGCAAGTTACTCGGCCAAAGGCAGATCGATGAAAACACGTTTCCTCCAAGGCTTCGGTATGCTGAGCCACTACACGCGGATGCTCTGTATGCCGATGCTCTGTATGCCGATGCACTGCATGCCGATGCACTGCATGCCGATGCACTGCATGCCGATGCACTGCATGCCGATGCACTGCATGCCGATGCTGGTCGCTTTCCTGGGAACCGGCTCGCTAGTCGCCGCCGGGGACTCTCCGTCGTCGACGCCTAGCGTCACACTACCGGATGGAATCGTGGTGCCCTCCGATGGCTCGAATCCCGATGCACGGAAACCAAACTTCGTGATCATCTTCACCGACGACCAGGGTTACGGTGATTTGAGTTGCTACGGAGCGGATCACGTCAGCACACCGCGTATCGACCAGATGGCGAAGGAAGGTTCGCGGCTCACCAGCTTTTACGTCGCCGCACCGGTCTGCACTCCTTCTCGAGCAGGCCTGATAACGGGTTGCTATCCGAAGCGAGTCGGCATGGCGACAGGATCAAACTTTGGAGTGCTGCTGGCCGGTGATACCAAGGGATTGAATCCCGAGGAAGTGACGATCGCGGAGGTTCTCAAGTCGGCCGGTTACAAAACGGGAATGTTCGGCAAGTGGCACCTCGGAGATCAACAGGAGTTCCTTCCGACGCGTCAGGGATTCGACGAATTCTTCGGACTTCCGTTCAGCCATGACATTCACCCGTTCCATCCACGGCAAGACAAATACAACTTCCCACCGTTACCGTTGCTGGACAACGAAACGGTGATCGAGATGGATCCAGATGCAGACTTTCTCACCCAACGCATCACCGAACGAGCGGTATCGTTCATCCGGCAGAACAAAGACGTTCCATTTTTCATGTATGTCCCGCATCCGATCCCTCATGCCCCGCTGCATGTCTCGCCGCCGTTCATGGAAGGCGTCGCGGATGAAGTTGTTTCAAAATTGAAAAACGAAGACGGCACGATCGACTATCGCACCCGTGACAGACTGTTCCGACAGGCCATCGCGGAAATCGACTGGTCGGTCGGAACCATTCTCGACACACTCAAGGCGAATGGATTAGACGAAAGGACGCTCGTCATTTTCACCTCCGACAACGGCCCTCCGAAGAACACGCTTCACGCCAGCCCCGGCCCGCTCCGAGGTCACAAGGGAACGACGTTCGAAGGCGGGATGCGAGAACCGACCGTGATCCGCTGGCCCGGACGGATTCCGGCGGGCAAGAACAACAATGAATTGATGACGGCGATGGACCTGCTTCCGACGTTCGCAAAACTGGCCGGAGCTGAGATCCCCACGGATCGCGTGATCGACGGGAAAGACATCTGGCCGACACTTTCCGGTCAGTCCCCAACGCCACACGAAGCGTTCTTCTATCATCGCGGCACCACGCTTGCAGCGATCCGGTCAGGCAAGTGGAAGCTCCACACCAACAAAGGTCGACCGGTGCAACTCTACAATCTTGACGACGACATCGGCGAACAGAAAAACGTGATCGAGTCGCATCCCGAAGTTGTGAAACAGCTCAACAAACGCTTAGCCGATTTTGCAAAAGACATCGCTGCCAACAGCCGACCGGCGGCATTCGTTGAGAATCCGAAGCCGCTGTCAAAGTGAGTGGGCGCGATGAATGCAACTCGTGACACAGCCTGAAATCGTTTTGCCCCCATTGTTTTGCCGTTCCTTCGCGGATGTGGCAGCGATCCTGCACGGGATCAATAGGACGCATCGGACTTTTAGGTCCAGTACGTCGTCTTGGTCCTATTGATCACCGGCCTCCGCTTCGCCACCTCATTTGTTTGAAAACACCTTTCCCCTTTTTTACTTCTTGAAACGCCCCAGTGGGGATCGGACGACGCGGAAGGCGGCCAATTGAACACCTTCTTCGGCCAGCCGTTCGGCTTGGACGCTGGGGTTGCACGGGGGCAGTTGACCGTCGCTGTAGACGACGCGCCACCAGGGCAAGGTATCCATCGATTGAGAAAGCATCCGGCCGGCGGCGCGCGCGGCCGCCGGGCGGCCTGCGGCGGCGGCGATGTCACCAAAACTGACGACTTCGCCGGGGCGCAGCCCGAGGACGGCGTTTTCCATCTTGAGCTGGAATTCGGTTAGCATGAGAGGTCTGATTTCCTTTTGTTCATCCAATCCCCAGAGGTCCCACCCGTGAAACGTCGTGATTTTGTTGCCGCCAATTTGATCGCCGCCGCCGGTGCGGCACTCGCCCCGGCTCGCTTGCTGGG
This sequence comes from Stieleria maiorica, assembly GCF_008035925.1. Lineage (NCBI taxonomy): Bacteria > Pseudomonadati > Planctomycetota > Planctomycetia > Pirellulales > Pirellulaceae > Stieleria > Stieleria maiorica. Next base: position 6,503,011 of record NZ_CP036264.1, on the reverse strand, counting down.
CGACGACACGGCAGCCGGTGGCGGTCGGATTCGGCAATCCATCATGGGCTGGTGCTTCAACCCGATGGACATGTTGAAATTGGCCGCTGAGTGCAAACGCATCGGGCTGGAAGCGATGGAGGGTATCAATTCGAACCTGTACGACCAAGTCACCGGAATGGGACTGAAGATTTCGCTGGTCGGCAGTCACGGTTTCGCCACCGGCCCGCTCGACCCCAACAATCACCCCCTGGTCGAAGAGAAACTTCGCGAAGGAATCGACCTGGCGGTCAAATACGGCGCGCCCAACGTGATCACGTTCACCGGGATGCAACAGGCGGGGATCAGCGACGCCGCGGCGCGAAAGAATTGCCTGGACTGCTGGAAACGCGTCATCCCCTATGCCGAAGAAAAAGGCATCGGACTGGTCCTGGAGCATCTTAACAGCAAGGCCCACCTGAACCCCGACGGGTCGGTGCACCCGATGAAGGGACACCCCGGTTACTGGGGCGATGACATTCACCAGTGTGCCGAATTGGTCAACGCGGTCGGCAGCGAAAAGTTTAAACTGCTGTTTGACATCTATCACGTTCAAATCATGAACGGCGACCTGATCGCGAACTTGCAGAAGTACCAGTCGATCATCGGCCACTACCACACCGCCGGCAACCCGGGACGACGCGAGCTGGACGGCCGAAACGAGATCAACTACCCCGCCGTCATGCGTGCGATCAAAGCGACCGGCTACACCGGCTACGTCGCCCAAGAATTCATCCCGACCAGCGATGACCCGATCCGCTCGCTCGAAGAAGCGTTCGCGGTTTGCGATGTCTAGTTGGACAGCGCTACGGGCCGATCAACTCAAACTCGTAACGCAATCGAGAGTGTGACTGACGCCGAGGGGAGTCGTGCAGACGACGGCCCGGAAGGGCCATCGTACCCGAAGACAGTCCCGAATGGTTATCGAGATCGGTTGAGCCACTGGGTGAGGATGCCGCCGGTTCGTTTGCGCGAGGGCGTCGCCTGAATGCCCGACGACTCGCTAGGCAATCGTGCCGAGACGGGTTTGTCCTGCGACGACGTGCGGCCGAAGGTCAGTCTCTTCGACCAGCCGACAAATTTTTCGGTCAGCGACGGCTTGGAATCCTCTGGGTCCTGATCCGGATCGGATGGGTTCGAATGACCAGCGCTGGCGGCAATCCATTCGTCGACCCGGAGCGCGTTTTGATCGTCGCCGCCTGATTGTGCCTCCGCTCGTTTCGCCCCCGCTCGTTTCCCCGGAGTGTTGTGCATCGCGACCTCCATTGCCGGCGTGCCCGCGGGCCGGTCTGGCGATGACACAGGCCCTTGCCCGAGCACTTGCAGGGATCTGGCGATCGCATCCCGGTGGGGCAGATCTTGATCCTTCGCGGCGGTCGGAGAAGGTAACGTCGGCAAGAGGGCTTCGTTCAATTTGCTCGCGTCGATCGCGCCGAGTTGCTCTCGGAACGCACCGACGGTTCCCGGCGGGTGCAACGGATGTGGCTGTTGCAACTTTAAAGACTGCGAAGGCGGCGGCATCACCAGGTCGGTGGCGAAACGCCTGAGCGGCGGATAGTTCATCGTGTCATCGGCCGAGGCGGACTGATCGAGATGGGCGCCGATTTGATCGATGGCCAGTGAACCAAAACCATGTCCCCGCGCGGTGCCAATCATCGCCGGCGCAGAACTCGTCTCGACCGACAGGGCATCCAGGGCCACGTCCAGATCATCCGCCGGCGGCGGCGGCGTTGCGCGAGAGTTAGCAGAAACGGGCGGGCCGGCCGAAACCGGAGGACTGATCACCAGCGAACCATCGCTCGGAAAACGCGAATCGCGTGTCGGCGTCACGTACTGCGGCGGCTGGACGTGGAATTGACGCAGTTGCGGCGGGGCGTCGGCGACGAGCGGGTTGCCCTGAAGTCCGGTTCGCAGAGCGTGTGTCCGCTGGGGCACCGCCGCCGAACGGGCTGGGGCAATCGGGCTCGGCGATGATTCGCCGCTGGCGGTCTGTTGGACCGTTCCCTCCGGCACAGACATACCCTGATCGGGCAAACCTTGACGATCAGCCCGACCGTGCACGCTGCCGCTGGTCACGGCAACTCGGGCAAGCGGCGAAGGGGTTTGAACCACGTGCCGCATCAGCGCCGCCCGCTTCACCGAGCGGACGACGTCGCCTTGGTCGGCCATCGCGGGCAAGGAATCGACGTGGACCGGCACGGTGGTCTTGACCAGTTGGGGCACGTCGGCTGCGTCTGCCGATGAAGCCCCGGTGGAAAGAACACACAGGGCCGCGGCAAGTTTTGCGACCGAATTGCCGCGTCGATTGCTGATTGACATCTAACGCTTCCTTGCTTGATTGCCGAAGTGCGGAGCCGTCCGTGGATCGCACATTGCTGCTTCTTTGGGTTCGGCCAAGCGGTCTGGCCAGCAAGAATCGAAGCATCGATTGCCGTGCAGAATCGGTTCTCACCGACCGACCAACGCGATTGACCGGACGCAAATGAACAAACGCTGGATTCGGTCCAACGTGGGTCAGCGGAGTAACCCGCAGAACCGGAACGCGAACCATTCACGTGCCTGTTCAGCAATTCCGGTTATTCCGCTCAATACGCTCCGCCATCGGCATCGCTGGGCATCCGCCAATCACCGCGGGGCGACAGGCTGACCGACCCGACTTTGGGGCCATCGGGCACACAATTGCGTTTGAACTGGTTGCGAAAGAAACGCGTGATGAACTGGTCCAGTGTTTCGGCGATGGTCGCCGAATCGTACGGCTGGTCGAACGTCGCCTGCGACGCGAGATAGAGGATCTTTTGACGGGTGAAACCGTTGCGAACGAAGTGGTACAGGAAAAAATCGTGCAACTCGTACGCACCGATGGAGCTTTCGGTGTTCTGGCGAATGGTGCCGTCGCTGGCCGGGGGTAACAACTCCGGCGAAATCGGCGTGTCGGCGACACGATGCAACAGCTCGCGGAGCTGGCCATCAAAATAGTGATCGGCGGCGTAACGTACCAGAAACCGGACCAGCGTCTTGGGGATCGACGTGTTGACGTTGTACATCGACATGTGATCGGCATTGTACGTGGCCCAGCCGAGCGCCTGCTCGCTCATGTCGCCGGTTCCGAGCACGAAGCCGCGGTTCATCAGCAACATGGTCCGGACGCGCGCCTGGACGTTTTCGAACGTCAGATCGGACGCGTCATCGGGCAATTGGTTCAGTTGCCGCTGCAACGATTCCACCGACGTGGGCTCGTCGATGTCCAATCCCAGCGGCCGATGATCAAGCGACCGAAACGTGTCCAAGCACAACTGGCGGATATCGATGCAATCGCCGGTCACACCGGTCGCTTCGATCAATTGATCGGCGCTGGTTCGGGTGTGATCGGTCGTCCCGAACCCCGGCATGGTGATGGCGTGAATTGATTTTCGTGGCCAGCCCGCTGCGTCGACCGCCTTGAGCGCGACCAACAACGCCAGCGTGCTGTCCAAACCGCCGGAAATGCCGATCGCCAGTGGCGTCGACTTTGATAAACAGGAGAGACGCTTGATCAGACCAGCCGATTGAATCGCAAAGATTTCGGCACACCGTTCGGCCAGCTCGCCCTCTTCCGACGGTACGAAGGGGTGGGCATCGACATAGCGCAGCAACTTCTTTGGTGCGGGTCGATTCGGTTTATCTTCGGCCAACGGGATCGTTCGGAATTCGATCTCGGTGTGTTCGGCGACATCGTCAAAGGACCCCACGACACGGCGGTCGTGCGCCAAACGCTGTAGATCGATGTCGCAAGTGACGGACGTCTCGGCGACCCATTCGGGTGACCGGCCGTCCCCGATCCGACGCGACTGACCGATCAAGGATCCGTTTTCGGCGACCAGGCAGTGGCCCCCGAAGACCAGGTCCGACGTCGACTCGCCGGGTCCCGACGAGACATAGGCATAAGCAGCGATGCAACGGCCCGACTGTGATTTGACCAGATCACGGCGCCACGCGGCCTTGCCGATCGTTTCATTGCTGGCCGAAAGATTCACCAGCACGTTGGCCCCGGCGACCGAGGCGCTGCTGCTGGGCGGGATCGGGGTCCAGAGGTCCTCGCAGATTTCGACCGCGATGACGGCTTCACCGATTTGGAACAACAGGTCGGTCCCAAAGGGAACCTCCTGGCCCGCGACGACGACCGCCTGGGGGTCCGACAGTCCTGCGGGGCGGAAGTGTCGCCCCTCGTAGAATTCGCGGTACGTCGGCAAAAACGATTTCGGCACGACACCGGCGATCACCCCGTCGTTGATCACCGCGGCGACGTTCATCAACGAGTCGCCGACCACCAAGGGCAGTCCGACGACCACCACGGCACGACGCCCATCACTGGCTCGGACGACCTTCTGCAACCCCTCCAGCGACGCGTCCAGCAAGGAATCAGTGCCAAACAGGTCACCGCATGTATAGCCCGTCAGCGCCAATTCCGGCAGCACGACCAGATCCGCATCGGAGTTGGCGACCGCAGCCAGGATCGCATCGGTATTGGCCTTCGGGTTGGCAACGGCGGTCGGGGGAGCGACCGCATGAATGCGAAAGATTCCGTGCTCAAAACGTTCAGTCGGCGTGGCCAATTCGGTCGGTCTGGGGCAATTCGGTTTGGGGGGGGTGTCATGCGATTCACGCATGAAGTTCACACGAAAGCTCGTTCCGCAACAGGCTCGGCGGTGGGGGCGGATCTCCGACGCGTGCGCAGATTGACGGTACAGCTACGACGTGCATTGTAACCTGCAACGATCGATTCGCCCTCCCGACGCGTTTTGGGATCGATTGCCTCAGATAATCCGGCTCCGGAAAGATTCCCCCCGCCACCGCATACGTGTCGCGGTCTATAATCGCGCCTGATCGAATTCGACTTCGCGCCACCAGCCCAAGCGGCGAACCGGTCACGCGAGCGAACGATCTGTGTCTATGAATTAGAAGAAACGACTTGATGAGAGTGAACGACATGACCCGAATTCTGACTGCCACCTTTGCGCTGCTGATCACCGCCTCGATCGCGATGGCCCACTGCCAGGTTCCCTGCGGAATCTATGGAGACCAACTGCGATTCGAACAGATGCTGGAAGACGAGCACACGATCTCCAAGGCTCAATTGCAGATCAATGAGATTGCCGATGGCGAAATGTCGGCCCAGTCGATCAATCAGGCCGGACGGTGGGTGACGACCAAAGAAGAACATGCGACGAAGATTCAAGAGACGATTTCGGCGTACTTCCTGGCGCAGCGGATCAAACCGGACAGCGAAGGTTACACCAAGAAACTGACCGCCGCCCACGCGGTCATCATCGCAGCGATGAAGTGCAAGCAATCGGCGGATCCGGAAACCGCCAAGGTGCTCGAAAAAGCGATCTTTGATCTGTACCGAGCCTACGAAGGGAAAGAGCCGGCGTTCGAGCACTCGCACTAGTATCCCACGCACCGTGGTTTTCGGGTAGCGGAACTCGCCAAGAGTTTCGCGCGAGTGCGGCGACGCCGCACGGGGGCCGAAAGCCTTGGCGGCTTCCGCTACGCCAACACGTCGCCGATCGGTTCGCCTTCGCTGATTCGCAGCGGGCGGCCGATCGGCGTTTGTCTTTCTTCATGATAGGGAACGCCCAGCGATGACAGGATCGTCGCGTGCAGGTCCCCGATCGTGATCGGATTGGCGACATCCGCCAACGGCTTGTCGGGGTCCAGCTTGGGATCGGCCGCGGTCGCTCCGTAAACGCCGCCCTTGCGAATGCCGCACCCGGCCAGGAAGGTCGAAAACCCGTGCGGCCAGTGATCGCGTCCTTCGGCGGGATTGATTTGTGGCGTGCGTCCGAATTCGCCGCCGCAAACGACCAACGTGGTTTCCAGCAACTCCTGCTCGACCAGTCGGTCCAACAGGGCAGCCAAGGCGGCATCCAGGATCTCGCAGCGCGCCGATTGCAGCGAATGGTTGGTGATGTGCGAATCCCATCCGCCCAGTGTGACCTCCACGCAACGAACTCCGGCGGCGATCAATCGCGTCGCCGCAAGACAGCCACGTCCGAACGGTGTGTCGCCGAACCGTTCCCGCGTCCGCTTGGATTCACTGGAAACATCAAACGCATCGACCTGCTCGCTGGACATCATGCGGAGGGCCGCATCGGTGGACGCCTGGTGCAGGGTTCGATTTTCGTCCATGTCTCTCAGGCGTTGTCGACGGAATCGGTCTTCCAACCATTGCAGATCCTTCATTCTGCGATCGAACCGATCGTCGGCGATCGGGGACTTGAGATCGGGCACGGGATTCTGCGGATCGCCGACTTTGAAGGCATCGTAGATCGGCCCCAGGTATCCACCGCGCGCCGGAGCGTTCTGGGGCAGGATCGAGATGTGTCGCGGGATATCCAACGGTTCGGGAAACTCGTGACACAGGATCGAACCGATCGACGGGTGCACGAGCGTCGGGTCGGGACGGTAACCGCTTTTGATGTTGTAGATCGCGCGTTGGTGGTCGCCTTCTTTGCTGGTCACACTGCGGATCAGCGACCCCAAGTGCATCTTCTCGGCGACCCGTGGCAAAGTATCGGCGATCTTCAGATCAGGGACACTCGTCGCGATCGCGCCCACCTCGCCACCGATGGTCGTTCCGGGGTGCGGATCAAAGGTCTCCAATTGACTCGGCCCGCCTTCGAGCCAAAGCAAAATGACGTTCTTCGGCCGTGACGCTTCGGTTTCCCCGCTCGCGTCGGCCCAGGCGAGTTGGTTGGCGATCGCCGAAAGCATCGACCCGCCGGCGCCGGCTCCCAACAACGTTCGCCGCGAGAGGTGGGCGTAGGGGTCACAGAGGAGTTCGTTGTGATTCATGAGATCGTTCGGAAAGGCGGAAATCTTATTGGGTTGAAGTCAGCGCATGTTGGTGTTTAGCCTTTAGGGACCGTTCAGCTTAAGGCGATGCTTTCTCTTATGTACGATGGCCCTTCCGGGCCGTCGCCCGTGGGGCTCAGCGCGACGACCTCGAAAGGACGTCGTACACCCATCCACCGATCATCTTCTAACCACTCAATGATTCCAGGTAAATTCGGTACTATTGGCGAGCGTCCAATAAAGGTCTTCGAGGGCTTCACCACGATTGGGGCGTTCGGACAGTTGGTTTACGAAATGGTCTCGTTCTTCGTTCTCGGGATAACGGTTCAGCAGACACAGGTACATCGTCTCGATCGCTCGCGCGTCGTCGCCTGCGAACAGGTTGATGTGTCCGGTCGCGTTCAAGACCGGATTCAGTTCACCGGCTTCACGTAACATTTTTCCATTGATCATCAGCAACCGCTGCGGGATCGTGATGCCGTCCTTGGCGAATTCATTTTCCCCCAGGTCACCGTATCGCTGTAAAAAGTCGTTGATCGAACCGAATCGAATCAGTTGCACCAACAGGGACGAATCGCGGGTGATGGATTTGATCTTGGACGCCTGGACGATCGCGCCGGCCACCTGTTCGGCACGCAATCGCGTCAACGGAAACACCGCGTGGTGATCTTCGTGTTGCGGAGTGATGTCAAACGACGCGCGACTTGACGCACCAAAGGCATCGCTTCCGGCGATGATTCGGATGGTTCGCCTGACGTTGCGGTGCTGCACAAAGTCATCGATGATCGGTTCCAACATCGGCGGCAACGGTTCGTCCAGGGGCAGGTTATCGACCGCCTCGGTCGGCGAGCGTCCGAACATCAAGGCCCAGAATCGGACGACCGCCGCACGAGCGAACTGGCGGTTGTCGGCATGGGTCACCCAGGTCGCCAATCGCGAGCGTGCGTCACCTTCCACGGGCAACAACTCCGCCGCGTAGGGTACCGCCGGCGTCACGTCGACCTCTTCGTCTTCATCCAGATACTGGTACTTGTACTCGGCTTGTCCGGTGCGAACGCCTTGCAATCCATTGGTCTTGGCGCTGCTGTAGAAAGCTGCCAACTGGTGAAAGTCCTGCTGCCGACCTTCACGGGTCTGTTCGGGGTCGCCCAAGTTGACGTTTCCAAGAAAATCGTGGTGGCACTGCAAACAATCGATTCGCAATCCCAGGAACGCCCGGCTGGTCCGGGCAGCCAAGCGAATCGGATCCGGATTGCCATCGTTGCTGTCAAACGTCACGGTCAAGAAGTTGACTTCCGGTCGATCCGTCCACAACCCTTCCGCGGTGATCAGGTTGCGAACGATCTGGTCGTAGCGACGATTGGCGGCAAGCTGATCGGACAACCAGTGACGGAAACGACGCCTGCGGTAGACGACAAACGGCCCCTCATCGGCGCCGACCAAGTACCGGGTCCAGCGTTCCGCCCAGTAGTCGTGAAAACGCGGGTCACGCAGCAGGTTGTCCACGTGAGTCGTCGCGCGTCGGTCTTCGGGCAACTGTTCGAGCGCACGGATCTCCTCCAACGACACGCCGCTGCCGACCAGGGCCAACGAGATTCTGCGGCACCTGGTCATCCAATCGGACGGATCGGCACTGGCCAATCCGAGATCGCCGAGCTGTGCGTCGCGGGCCGCATTGACCGCTTGGATGACGGGCCGGATCGAATCCTCTTGCAATGCCCCCTCTTGCAATGAATCATCCGCCGACAGATCTTCCGCAGTCACCTGCTGGGCCGGCAAGCGAACCTGGCGGGCGTCGTTTTCACTTGAACGGTGTTCGTCCGTCGACTCGGACAACCCCGACGCCATGTATCCGAACGCGACCAGCACCAACAGCCCGAACCAACTCCACTTGGCGACAGAGACGAAAAACTGTTTCATCGGATCTTTGGGGGGAGGCACTTCTGGTACAACTGCTGGACGACGCGCTATGATCCAACCTAGCTGGACAGCGTCAACTTGTACATGAATCGTCGTCGATTCGCCGATCCAACGTCGCCACGCTCTGGCGCGTGTGGTGACGTTGACGTGGCCCTGCCCACACGGCAGTCCAGCCTGTGCGGCATGCGATTCTTGTACGATTCGCCCGGGATCGAGCGATCTTGACCGCTGAACGCGAAAAAACAACGATCGGATTCTAGATGTCAGCCCCCACCGACCCATTTTTCGAACCCTACGATCGTGACGACATCGCTTACGGAGACGTCCCGTCAGCGCCGTTGGCTGCGTTTTTAGAACAAGTGGACTGCGGCGGCCGCGCGCTCGACTTGGGTGCCGGCGCGGGTCGGGACACGCTGGCGCTTGCCCGGGCGGGATTTCACGTCACGGCGGTCGACTTGAGCCCCCGCGGGGCCGAGCGGATCCGACAACGGGCCGAAACCGCCGGTGTCGGCGGACGGGTGGAAACCTGCGTGGCGAACGTTTGTGAACACGAGATCCCGCAGGGTGTCTTCGACGCCATCTGCGCGACAACCGTCTTGGATCACATCCCCGCCGACGACGCCCGGATGGTCTGGAAACGCATGACCGCCGGGCTTCGCGAAGGCGGCGTCATGTATGTGGAAGTCCATTCGACCGAAGATCCCGGCAGCGATCGACGCCCGGGATCGGAAAGCGATGCCCCGAAAAGCGAAACCGCAGACGCGGTGATCAACTATTTCGCCCCCAATCAACTGGCCCGCTGGGCCGTGGAGGAGGAATCCGCACTGCGGATCTTGCGCTACGAAGAACGTTTGGAATGGGATTACACCCACGGCCCCGAGCATCTGCACGGCAAAGCCGTCTTGCTGGCTGTCAAAGCGGGCGCCCACCCCGCTTGGTATGGCCAACCCGCAGCGTTCCCACGGAAATTCCAGCGGGAAGCGTAACGACCAAAGTCTTATCCGGCACAACGCATGAAAGAGCGGGCACTTTGCGCAGCCCAGGCTCCGCGTCCGGAAGATCGGCGACGTGTGGCGGAGCCACACCGACATCGCGCTCCAAGGCGGAGCCTTGGAACGGGGGAGAGTCTCGGATACCTTTGGCCTTGCGGCGACAGTTTCCTATTGACTCGATTCAAAAGTCTGCCAATTCAATGCAAGTTTCCTTGCTCTACGGCCGCAGCGGAATCCGTGTGGCGTTGCCCGATGACGCCGAGGTGACGCTGATCGGCAAACCGGAAATGCCCCGACTGGCCGACCCGGTCGCCGCTGTGCGACAAGCCTTGGGGCACTCCCCGACCTCCGGAACTCCGGCGGGATTGCAACAGATCGCCCAAGGGGCATCGAGCGCGTGCATCGCGATCTGTGACATCACGCGTCCGGTCCCCAATCACCTGTTCCTGCGGCCGATGATCGAGACGCTTGCCTCGGCCGGCGTGCCGCTGGAGCAAATCACCGTGCTGGTCGCGACGGGATTACATCGCCCGAATCTCGGCGATGAGCTTGCCGAGTTGATCGGCGACCGCTGGGTTCTCGAAAACGTCAGCGTCGTCAATCACGAGGCGCTCTGTGACGAAGACCACGTCGATTTGGGCGAGACGACGACGCGGCAAACACCGATCAAGATCGATCGGCGGTTCGTCCAGGCCGACGTGCGGATCGCGACCGGTTTGGTCGAACCGCATTTCATGGCCGGGTATTCGGGAGGCCGCAAAGTGATCGCGCCCGGGTTGGCCCACGCCGATACGATTCGGACGTTTCACAATCATCAGTTCATGTCGAATCCCGCCGCGACCAATTGCAACTTGCATCGCAACCCGCTGCATGAAGAGCAGCTGGAGATTGTCGAACGGATCGGCGGGGCTTACGCGCTCAACACGGTCATTGACGAGCATCGAAATCTGTCGATGGTCAATTTCGGCGAGATCACGGCAAGCCATCAGGAAGCGGTCTCGTTCATCGAGCGGTATTGCCGCGTCGCCGTGCCGCGACGTTTCCCAACCGTGATCACCAGTGCCGCGGGTTATCCATTGGACAAGACGTATTATCAAACTGTCAAAGGAATGGTCGGGGCGATCGAGATTCTGCAGCGCGGCGGCAATTTGATCATCGCGTCCCAGTGCAGCGAAGGCTTGGGGTCCGGCGACTACGCCGCAGCCCAAGCGGTGCTGACACGTTTGGGCCCCGAGGGTTTCTTGCAATCGATCCGGGACAAACCGTTTGCGGACATCGATGAATGGCAAACCCAGATGCAGACCAAAGCCACGCGGCAAGGCAACGTCTATCTCTACTCGGCGCTTCCGCCGGAATCCAAAGCGCTCACCGGGGTGAGGATCAGCGACGATCTGGAAGCGACGATACGGGCGTCGATCGATGCCAGCGAGTGCAAACGCGTCGCGGTCATTCCCGAAGGTCCTTACGTGATCCCGTTTGTGCAAGATCCTTGATCACTTGGCGTGCCTGGGGGATGAAATCGGGGTGATCGACCAAACGCATCACCGCGGGGCTGTCCATCAAGTGCCGCACCAATTGTGGATCCACCGGTCGTCCCTGCCGGATCCACTGATTGAGTGCCGGATCGTTGCGAATCTCATCGATCGCGGTGGCAATCGCAGGATCGGATCGCATTTCGGCGATGCCCGGGTTATCCAGCACCCGTTGAATGTTCTGCGGGTCTCCCAAACGACGCATCGTCTGGTGAGCTTCCTCGACTCCGGAAAGCAGCTCGAATCGTTCGAACGGATTGTTATCTCGAATGAAGGGACCGAGCCGGCTTTGCCGAGTGCGGGAGGCCCACTCATCGACTGCCATCGCGACGGCGTTTTCGCGGATGTCGTCACCACGTTGCCACATCTGCAGACTGATCAATCCGCCCAGCAGGAAGTAACAAATCACCACCCCCTCGGCCAAGCCGACGGCAAAACCGGCGAAATGATTGGCCCACCTGAATTTGCGACGCTTTAAAAAGATGCGATTGCCGATGATCGTGATCAAGATCGTGGTCACCAACGAGATCAGCACCCCGATCGCAGCGATGCAGAGAAAGCGGTTGGTCAACCCGCTGGTTCCGAATTTCTGGGCGAACGCATCCTGGTACTGCATGCCCATCGCAGGGGCATAGGCGACCGCGACGACCAGCGCGACGACGGATGCCGCGATCCGGCCGAATCCCATTTTGAAGCCGCCCCAGCCGGCCAGCGCCGTGATGACGATGGTGATGGCCGTGACCGAATCGCCCCGGCGAAACATGAACAATGCCCCGGCAACGCTGATCAACAGCAACGGATAGAACAGCCACAAGGGCATTTCAATCGGGTCCCCCGGCCTCGGCTTTCGTCGTTTTTTCTTGCGTCGAAAGCGACTCGTTTCGGTCTGATCGGCCATGGTGGCGACATGCTTGGCAGGGATGAACCGGTTGTTAACTGTCAATGATAGGCCATCGGGTCGCCCCAGACCGGACGGAATGCAGGATCCGAAGCACAAAAAACGGGCCGGCATCGCTGCGGGCCCGGTTCGAATCACTGTGATCATGCAATCGGCGTCGGAACGCCCTCATTGATTGAGTTGCTGCTGGATGACCTCGCCGTTGGCCCGTGTTCCCAACGCCCCCCACAACCCATACGGGCTTTTCGATCCGGGGCTGCGATTTCCACTCCCCCCGTCCAGCACCGTCCCTCGGGTCGGATCACCCGCCTCGATCGAGTCGGTGATGAAAACCACGGCGCCATCGCCCATCAACAGATGGACACCGCCCTGGTGTCGACTGCTCGCCGACAGCACACCGGGTGTGGTGTCCTCGAGCGACATGCAGGTTTCTTGATTGGGCGGCAGGATCGTGTTGATCGCCGTGTAGGGTTGCAGCCCGCTGGCCCAGCGGAACCCGCGTCCCTGGTTGGCGGCCAGGATGTCGGTCAGCGACGGATCCCAGAATCGCGGGCGATCCGGGTCGATGTCGCCACGACACACGGTCGGGTTGTTGCGCAGACCGCTGAAGGTGCCGGGTGCGAAGCTGTGGGCGAGCGTTCGGATGTCTCGGTCGCCCAGGTCGGTCGCGATCTCGCCGAACATGATGGTGTTGGACAACCCGTCCAGCACATCACGAAACTTCTTTGCCACCCGCGGCACAAACATGCCTCGCCCGGCAGCGAGCAGATCGAGATTGGATGCGGTATGGATCTGGATTTTCGGAAACCCCCGCAAGTTGTACCAATACGGCCCGTTATCGGTGTAGTGCAGTCCATCCCCCAAGCAGGCCGCGTAATTGCTGCGTCCCATCGCCGGTAAACCGACGCCGGGATCACTCGGGCATCGAAGCGTCGGGATCTCCGTCATCCAGGGCGGGTAAGCATTGTTGCTGGAATTGACGATCACCACGCTGTTGGGTTCTTCGGTCGGCGTCGGCCCCATCGCAGGCCACGGGGGAATCCGAGCCACGCCGGGAGTGGTCAGGTCGACCGAATTCGGATTGCTGATCTGATTCCAAATTGCCTGTTGCTCGAAGTACGGCGTCAGACCGACGAACGTGCTGAGCATCATCATGTTGCAATCGTCACCGTACTCGCTGAACCAGCTTCCGGTAGGTGGCAATCGACGCGTGCCGCTCATGTGAGTCGGCAGCTGCTTGTAGGCGGAATGGTAGTTGTGAACGGCCAGACCGATCTGTTTGAAGTTGTTGCTGCAACTCATTCGCCGCGCCGCTTCGCGGGCCGCTTGGACCGCAGGCAACAACAGACCGACCAAGATCCCGATAATCGCAATCACGACCAGCAACTCGACCAACGTGAACGCGCGGGGTTTGCGAGCATCGAATCCCATTTCGGATACCTGACCCATGATCGATGGAGAACGGACGAAGAATCACTGACGTTGTTCAGCCAACGCCTTTTGGGCACGCTGGCGATTCGCCTGTTCCTGCTCGGTCATTTGGTAGGTCTCGGGCTGGATGACCACGGGTTCGCTGGAACCACAACCCGCCACCGCGCCGGCAGCGACCAGCAAGAAAAACAATGGGATAAGATTCATGTTTCTGCCGATCAGAAAAGAGAAGAGAACGTTCGGGTTACCTTGACCGGTCGGTCAACCAACACCGAGGTCGCAAGCGGGTTCGGCCTGACGCCATTGCGGCCCTTCCTCGCCTTCGGATTCCTGTTGATGCCAGACGCTCAAACGCGACGCAAACCACCGCCGGCTGACCAATCGCCACATAAGGTGACGGCCAGAGAGGCGGTGTCGGCCCCGAGTCTGATCGCAAAACTGCGCCTGTTCGCAACGCTGACCCTGATCGCGACATCGATGGCGTTCGTATTGTGGCGGATGGGACGCACGCCGTGGTGCGAGTGCGGGGGGTATTCACCCTGGTCTGGAGAAATTAATTCCCGGCACAACTCCCAGCACCTGATCGATCCCTACTTTTTCACCCACGTTCTGCACGGCATCCTGTTCTTTGCCGTGTTGTGGCCGCTGCGACACTGGCTGACCGATCGCGCTCGCGTGATTTCGGCAGCCCTGGTCGAAGCGGGTTGGGAGATCCTGGAGAACACGCCGATGATCATCGAACGTTATCGCCAGGCGACCATTTCGCTGGACTATTACGGCGATTCGATTGCCAACAGCGTCGCGGATCTGCTGGCGTGCCTGGCCGGGTACATGATCGCATCGCGATTGAGATGGTATTCCAGCCTGGCCCTGTTGGTCGTCGTCGAAGCCGTTTTGCTAGCAACGATTCGAGACAGTCTGTTGCTGAACATCATCATGCTCGTGTGGCCGAGCGACGCGATCCGGGAGTGGCAAATGTAGAGCCGTTGTCCCAACTGCTCCCAGTGTAGAGCCGTTGTCCCAACTGCTCCCAGTGTAGAGCTGTTGTCCCAACTGCTCCCCCAACGATTGGCACAATCGTTCCCCGGCACATACAACGTCCATTGGAGGTCGTCGCGCAGCGAGCCCCACGGGCGACGGCCCGGAAGGGCCATCGTACCCTGAGAAACGCCTCGTCCACGCCCCCAAAACCAAGCTGCGCCGTCCGACTAGCGTTTGACGCGGGCGTTGCCTTGCCAGATGCTCCACACCTGATCTTCATCGGCCGGTTGGCCGTAATCGGTCAGCATGGTCGCGGCGAGCGCGCCGGTGGCCCAGCCGAACTGGGTGCTCTTTTCGACATCCCAGCCGTTGAGCACGCCGTACAGCAAGCCGCCGACGAAACCGTCACCACCGCCGATCCGATCGAGCACGCCGATCTGACGCGGCTCGACGACCATGTATTCTTCACCATGCGAGACGATCGCGCCCCACATGTGCGAGTTCGCGCTTTCCACTTCTCGCAGCGTGGTGGCGAACAGGGTCGTGTCGGCGTACTCCTTCTTCACGCGGCGAATCATTTCTTTGAAGCCTTCGATTTTTGCCGCGATGTCTTTGCCGCCGGCCTCGGGCCCTTGGATGTCCAGGCACAGTTGGAAATCCTCTTCGTTTCCGATCAGGATGTCCGACAGGCTGGCGATCTCTTTAAAGGCGGCCGACAGTTCTTCTTCGCGTCCGACCCAGAAAGATGCGCGGTGGTTGAGGTCGAACGAGATGCGTGCGCCATGCTTTTTAGCGGCACGGGCGACCTCCAGACAGAACTGGCTGGTGTCTTCGGACAACGCCGCGATCAATCCGGACATGTGGACGATCTTGGCACCTTCGTCACGAAAGATTCGATCCAGATCGAAATCTTTGACGTTCAGCAGACGCCCGACTTCGCCGGCGCGATCGTTCTGGACACGCGGTCCGCGCGATCCCCAGCCGCTGTCGGCCATGTTGATCTGGTGGCGGACGCCCCAGGGCGTGGATTGTTCGAATTCCGGTCCTTCGTAATCCATGTGTCGCCGCGCCAAGTCATCTTTGATGAAACGTGCGACCGGGCTGTCTTTGACGAACGCGGTCAGAATCTTGACCGGCAACCCCAGAAACGACGACACGCTGCCGACGTTCGATTCGGCGCTGGTCGCTTGCATCTTGAACGTGTCACTGCAGTGAAACGGCTGGTGGTCGACGGGCGTCAGTCGCGTGCCCATGCTGGTGGGGATGACGAGGGCATACTTGGCATTATTGCGAAGTTCGATCATTTCCGAGGGTCTCGTTTGGCGACGAAGTGATTGGGGAAAAGTGGGATAGGCTTCCAGCCTGTCGGCGGTGTTGTTTGACAGGCTGGAAGCCTATCCCACGGCGGTTGTCAGATGGTGACCGATGCGAATCCGCCATCGATCGCGATGTTTTGGCCGGTCACAAAGGAAGACGCTTTTCGGCTGGCCAGCCAGATCGTTGCACCGGCCAACTCTTCCGGTTTGCCGAAGCGGCCCATGGGCGTGTGTCCGATGATCTGACCGCCGCGCTCGGTGTAGCTGCCGTCGTCGTTGAACAGCAACTTGCGGTTCTGTTCGGCGGGAAAGAATCCGGGGCTGATCGCGTTGACCCGAACGCCCGTGGTCGCCCATTCGCGGGCCAGCCACATCGTCAGGTTGATCACCGCGCTTTTGGCGGCCGAATAAGCCACGACGCGAGAAAGTGGGATGATGCCGCTCATCGAAGCGATGTTGATGATGCTGCCCACGCCGGCGTCGATCATGTCTTGGCCAAACACTTGGCTGGGCAACAACGCACCGCCGACCAGGTTCAGGTCAAACACGTCGCGCCACGCGTCCAGCGGCAACTTGCAGAAATCCCCGCCCGGCGGAATCGTCGCCTCGGGACGGTTTCCACCGGCCGCGTTGACCAACACCGACGTCGGGCCGCCGGCCCAGTCGGCGATTGCGACGCGGGCGGCATCCAGTGACTCGGCACTCAACCCGTCGGCGGTAAAAAACTTTGCCTCGCCGCCGGCGTCGGTGATCTTCTTGGCTCGCGCTTCACCACGCTCGGCGTTGCGACCGATCACGGCGACCTTCGCACCCGCCGAACCGAGTGCCTCTGCCATCAGCCCGCCCAGTTCGCCGGTTCCGCCAATCACCGCCGCGACATCGCTTTTTAATTCAAATAGATTGTTCATGGCCGGTAATTTAGTCTTTCGATCAGCCGGCTAACAGAGTGGCGCGACAGATTCCTCGCAACAGCGGAAAAGGGGCAGGTGCCAAAAACAAGTGGCGTGGATGTACGACGTCCTTTCTAGGTCGTCGCACCGAGTCCCACGGACGACGGCCCGGAAAGGCCATCGTACCCGGGGCGGAGAAAACGGCCTTACCCACCGATCGAATACATCGGGCGCTGCGGAGGCGAAAAGCTGCCGTCATCGATCCCGTGGCCGGCCGCTTTGGCCGAAACCGCCGCTTTGAACTGATCGATCAATTCGTCGTCACTGGCCCCGCTTCGCACCAGGTCGCGAATCGGAAACTCGTGTTGGGAAAACAGGCAGTTTCGAATCGCGCCGTCCGCGGTTAAACGAATTCGGTCGCATGCATCACAAAACGGCTCGGTCACCGATTGAATCAATCCGATCGGCTGTCCCCCGGCAAGCTGAAAATCGGTTGCCGGCTGCGAGGCGACTGGCGGCGGCACCGGATTCATCGGTCCGAATTCCCGTTCGATGATGTCGCGAATCATGTTTCCGCTGAGCACATTTTCGGTCCGCCAAGATCGGTCGGTGTCCAGCGGCATGAATTCGATGAAGCGTATTTGAACGTTTCGCTCGATGGCGAACTTTACCAGCGAAACGATCTCGGTTTCGGTGACCCCTTTGACCGCGGTCGTGTTCAACTTGATCGTCTCGAACCCGGTCGCGATCGCGGCGTCGATCCCGCGGACGACCTGATCGATCCCGCTTCGCCGCGAGACCTTTTGAAAGTTCGCTTCGTCCAGCGTGTCGATACTGATGTTCAATCGCTTCAGTCCCGCGCGACGCAGCGGACCGGCGAACTGTTCCAACAACATCCCGTTGGTCGTCAACGACAAGTCTTTCAAGTCTCCGATCGCGGAAAGCATGGCGACCAGCTTAGGTAAGTCCTTCCGCACCAGCGGTTCACCACCGGTCAAACGAATGTCTCCGATGCCGCAACGCGAGACCAACAGAGCGGCGATCCGCACGATCTCTTCAAACGTCAGCAACGTCTCCCGCGGCGCGAACTCGGCACCGACTTCCGGCATGCAATAAAAACAGCGCAGGTTGCAGCGGTCGGTCACGCTCATTCGCAGACTGCGGTGGACACGACCGAAACGATCGATCAGCGGATCGCTGCTGATTGTGCCAGTCGAAACTCTGTCAGGTGGAGGCGTGTTCAATCGTCTCGTTCGGATAGGAGGGCAGTTGGATACAGTCGCTGGCTTCTGGAAGTGACGTTCGACCGGCGCTCGTCCTCGGCTGAAGCGTCAGCATTCGTTGTACAGGAAACGAGGCGAACTGCCGACCAAATGGTGGCACCGTCGCCGAAATAGGATCCCCTGTATTTTCCATGCTCCGGCGAGCGTTGCTACGTCAAACTGGCCGCTGCCAGACGACGGGGCTAATTTGGAACCGTGAGCCGGCCCGTCGGAGCGGGCCGCGGATACGGACCGATACAAGACGGTGGCCCGAGCAGTCCTCAAGGGGGGAGCGTGGCGAATTATTTGCCAGTTAAGGAGTCGCTGGCCGTCGTTGCGCTTTGCATCGGGACTTCGTTGTCGCTAACTTCGAACACCTTGTCGCCGCCGAAGCGGACATTTTCGGCGTCCGGCCAGACTCATCTCCTGTCTCGTCTTTCCCTTATCGGCGGCCGGCGTGCCTTCCCGCCGACTCGTAGGTGGTGGTGGTCATGCGAACGCGATGCGATCGATTTCGAGGGGTGTTGTTTGTCCTTGCCGTGATCGGCTTCTCAGGACTCGACACCGCGGCACTTCAGGCCGGGGAGTTCCCGGTCAGCAGCGCCCGCGCGATCCGACTGACGAAGGCCAAGATTCGCGCGGCGCAATTTCTTTCCAAGGCGACGTTCGGCCCGACCCAGGAGTCGATCGATTCGCTCGCCCGCCGGATCAGCGAAGTCGGTTACAAACGCGCGACGTCGCAATGGATCGACCAGCAATTCGCGCTGCCGCCGACGTCACACCAGGACGTGGCGTTGGACATCATTCACGTCGACGGGAACCAGCCGGACACGCAGGGGATCGGCGTTTCGTTGTATCGGTACCAGGCATGGTGGCACATCGCGCTGACCGGCGAAGATCAACTTCGCCAACGCGTCGCTTGGGCGCTGTCACAGATCTTTGTGATCGGCGACTCGGGAACGGGATTCAACAACGACGACCGGCGATCGATCGGCGGAGGCCAGACGACGATCGTGGATTGGTTGGGGATGTCCAACTATTACGACATGCTGTCCGAGGGGATCGATGGAACATACCGCGAGCTGTTGGAAGACGTCACGTACCATCCCTGCATGGGAGACTGGCTCAGTTCCCGAGGCAATCGCAAAGCCAACCTTTCCGCCGGCCGGTTTCCCGACGAAAACTATGCGCGTGAAATCATGCAGCTCTTTTCGATCGGTCTGTATCAGCTGCACCAGGACGGCCGCTTAAAGACGGACGAGAACGGCAATTTGATTCCCACCTACGACAATGAACAGATCAAAGAACTGGGGCGACTGTTCACGGGATTCAAGTACAAGCACTACTCGAGGAACGACTTCTACGTGCCGCGCAACTTCGGCGAGCCGATGCAGATTCATGTCCCCGAGCACGACAACAACCTGAATTACTCCGAAGACCCGAACGCCCCGGCCAGCAAGACGGTCTTCGGCACGGTACTGCCGCCGCTTCCGACGACGTTGACGCAAGACGATGTGAAAGCCGAAATCGGCGCGGGGCTGGACGCGATCGCCGATCACCCCAACGTGGCGCCGTTCATTTGTCGCTTGCTGATCCAACGGTTGGTCAAATCCAATCCGTCGCGAGCCTACCTGCGTCGAGTGACACGGATTTTTAATGACAACGGCAGCGGAGTTCGCGGCGATCTGCGGTCGGTCGTCAAAGCGATCTTGACGGACCCGGAACTGTATCGTGGCCAACGTCCGGTCAGGCGTCGGAATCCGTTGCGAGTCGATGTGATCACCCGCGGCACGGAGTACAGCCGTCTGCGCGAACCGATTCTCCGCCTGACGTCGCTGATCCGCGCGATGCGACCGACGACCAACTACGCGGCCGGCTACATGATGCTTTCACGAAACGTCGGTGACGAGATCGGGCAGATGGCGTTCCGATCGCCCAGCGTGTTCAATTTCTACCTCCCCGACTTCCAACCCCCGGGCGACTTGATCGGCTACACACCGACGCGGCGAAACCCGTACGACTCACTGTTCGCGCCGGAGTTCCAGATCCTCAACGGCGTGACCGCCAACAAGACGCTCAACCGGTTACGAAGCTGGACTTACAACCGTTACGTGCAGTACGGGATGCGAAAGGGCAGTTGCCGGATCACGTTCCACTTGGAACCGGAACTGGAATTGGCCCGCGACCTGGACAACTTGGATGAGATCCTGAGGCGTTTCGATCTCTGGCTGTGCAACGGTTCGATGAGCGAAGCAACCAAGACCGGGATCAAGAACGCCATCCTTAGCGAACCGCAGGCCTCCAGCACCCAACGCGTGGAAGTGATGCTCAACGCCGTGTTGTTGTCGCCCGACTGTGCGGTGGAACAGTAGCCCGGGTGCGGTCCAATCGCCGCGTTGCCGCTTCGAGAGAGTTGACTCGGAGCCTTTCGAACACTTTTCTGCTCTTCCGGATCCATTGCCATGACTCTTCCCCGCAACGAATCGGTCTTCAATTCGCGTCGCGCGCTGCTCCAAGCTGCCGGCGGATGCGGCCTGATGACAAACACGTCGTTGATGGCAACGCTGTTGAATTTACAGGCGACCAAGTCGCTGATGGCGGCCGAAACCAATCCGACCGGATACAAGGCGATCGTTTGCCTGTTCCTGCTCGGCGGCAATGATTCCTACAACATGCTCGCGCCCTATGACGGCACGGCGACCAGCGGCGAATACGGAAACTACGTCAGCGTGCGCGGCGGGATCCACGACCCGGAGAACAACCCCGGCGGCCTGGCACTGGACCAAAGCACGCTGGTTCCGATCCTCGGCCCCGATTCAAGAAACTTTGGGCTGCACCCCGGAATGGCCTCCCAAGCCTATGACGATCCCCAGCCCGATCCGCTGCCCGACCCGTCCACCACCGGTGTGGCCGGGCTGTACAACACCGGGAAATTGAGCTTCGTCGCCAACGTCGGATCGCTGGTCGAACCGACCACGCGGGCACAATACAACGCCCGCGCCGGGCTTCCGCTCGGGTTGTTTTCTCATGCCGACCTACAACGCCACTGGCAGACCGGGTTTCCCCAATCACGCAGCCAGATCACCGGATGGGGCGGTCGGATGGCCGATCTGCTGCAAAGCACCAACTCGAACCCGACCGTCTCGATGAACATCTCGGTCAACGGAATGAACCTGTTCCAAACCGGTTCGGATGTGATTCCTTACGCCATCGGAACCGGCGGTGCCACCAAGGTGAACGGGTACGCGGGAAGCCTGGGACGGCAGGACCGGATGAATTCACGGGCCATCAACAACATCCTGGACCAGACCTACAACGATCTGATCGCAAAATCATTCGCCGAAACCAACCGCAACTCGGCCGAAGCCGCACTGCAATTCAACGACGCCACCGATGCGGTAACGATCGACACACCGTTTGCCAACGAGAACCCCAGCAATCAGCTCAAGATGGTTGCCAAGGTGATCGGAGCCCGGCAGGCCCTGGGCCAGACGCGTCAGATCTTTTTCGTCACCAACGGCGGCTGGGACAATCACAGCGGCTTGATCGGGGCCCAACAAACCAATCTGGCCGAAGTCAGCCGCGCGATCCGTTCGTTCTATGACGCCACCGTCGAACTGGGCATTCAAAACGATGTCGCCCTGTTCACCGCCTCGGACTTTGCCCGAACCCTGGGCTCCAACGGCCAGGGCAGCGACCACGCCTGGGGTGGTAACCAGATCGTCGCCGGCGGCAGCGTCGACGGCGGGAAACTGTTCGGCAAATACCCGACCGACTTGCTCAACCCCGTCGATTCGTTTGCCGGCAGCCTGAACCTCGGCCGGGGACGGCTGATCCCGACCACCTCGGTCGACGAATTCGCCGCCGATCTGGCGATGTGGTTCGGCGTCGGCAACAATCAGGATCTGGTCGACGTGATCCCCAACATCCGCAGCTTCTTCTCCGCCGGCTCCACCGCCGGGCCGCTCGGATTGTTCGTCTAACCGATGTGGGATAGGCTGCCAGCCTGCCGCCACGGTTTGACACGCTGGAAGCTGATCCCATCAATCGAAGACTCGGATGAGTTACGACAACGACGAAGACGACGATTTCGACTACGACGATTTCGTCGAGCGGGAATTCGGCACACCGCTGCGTTCCCGAGACACACCGCTGCACTGGCAGCTCGTCGCCATCGGATTGCTATTTTTGTTTGCACTCGTTACTTGGATGTCGCTCGGACTTTGGATGCCGTTTTGAACTGTGACCCCGACGTCACCCCCGGCTTAAGGCACACGCTCGGTGAACTGATCAGGGACGGAGTGATCGCGTCGGCGGTTTATCGCCAGAGCACCGCGTCGACCAACAGCGACGCGCTGGCCGACCTGCAATCCGGACAGATCGACGAAGGTTTGTTGCCGCGGCTCTACCTGGCTGATCGCCAGACCGCCGGCCGCGGGCGGCACGGCAACGCCTGGGTCAGCAAAGAAGACGCGTTGACGTTTTCACTGGCCGTGGACTTTGACCTGGCCCAGCACTGTGCCGCCGTCTTGTCCCCGGCCGTCGGCGTCGCCGTCGCACGTGCCATCGAATTCGCCTGCGCCCCCTGCCGCGTCGCGCTGAAATGGCCCAACGACATCTGCGTCCTGCGCTCACCCGAGCCTGCCGCCGCGCCGGCACTTTTTAAACTCGGCGGCATCCTGATCGAAACGGCCGCCTCGATCGATCGGCGGTTGGTGATCGGCGTCGGGTTGAACCTGAACGGCAAACCCGATCTGAATACCCCGCACGCCACCCCGCCGGCGTCGATCGCCGAAATCACCACGCGACACGTCGGTCGCGAAGCGCTGTTGAGCGCCCACGCGGAGTCACTCGCCGAAATGCTTGACGAGATCGCCGACGATCCGGCCGCACTGATCCAGCAATACCGAATGCGTTGTGCGCTCGCCGGCAATGAACTGTCGCTCAGGCAGAGCCGCGAACTGATCACCGGGCACTGCACCGGAATCGCCGACGACGGATCACTGGAGTTGATCGTCGATGGAACCCGCCGACACTTCCGCAGCGGCCAAGTCCATCGCATCCGCCCGGTGTAGCGACGGTGCTCCGAGTACGACGGCCCTTCCGGGCGGTCGCCTGTCGCCATTAGGATCGTGAAAATCATTGCTGACCAATTTCCCTGCCATTGCGAACAAGACAATGTTTCCAGGCAAGGGTTTTAGACTCGTTTCATTGCGAGACGATATCGAAATGAATCAGCAATACATTTCACCTCCCGAGCAGCGACCGGAATCGCCTAAAGGCTAGACACCAACGGTTGCTGAATCCTTGCCCTTGGATTCGGCGCGGTTATCCCACCGTCGTGTTCGCTTGGCACCGCGGGCACCAATACAGATTCCGTGCCGCGATTTCGATGGTTTCGATCGAATGTTGGCATCGCGGGCAGGTCGCTTTGCCATACACCCGAAACCGATCGCGACCTTCGAGTTTGGAAAGCGGCGCGCCGGCTTCCTTGGCCGTGACCGTCACGATCTTCCCGTACTTCAAACCCTTCCGCATCATCTTGATCAGGGACTGCCAAAGCACATCGAACGTCACCTCATCGATTGCGGTACCGGCAGTCCTCGGATCAAGCAAGGTCTCGAAGAACAACTCGGCGCGAAAGATATTCCCGACGCCGGCAATCACCGACTGATCCAACAGCAACGCGCCGATCGGCTTCTTGCTGCTTCGGATCTTTTCCCAAACCATCGCTTTCTTGCGGGCCGATGAACCACCGGCCAGCGGGTCGGGGCCCAGTTTGCCGACCACTTCCTCGCGGGTCTGCCTGTCGATGACACGGCACGTCGTTGGTCCGTTTAGATCGAGCGTTTTCGCCGGCCCCACCAGCCGCATGCGGACCAGTCCGACCGCCGGCGGAGGCGGCGCATCGTGCGCTCGGTATTTCCCATAGCGGCCGAGATGGACATGAATCATTCGATCGTTTTCGAAGTGATAAAACAGGTGTTTGCCGACCGCCTCGCAATGATCAAACACAATTCCGGAAACCTTGCGCGCGTCGCGGCGGAACCGGCCTTGCGGACTGGTCACCCTCAGCGGTTGGCCGGAAAACCAGCCGGTGTGCTCTCGGGCATAGAAATGTGTCTTGTGTCCTTCAGGCATCGCGATGGCAGTTTTGGAAAGTGATCAGGAAGATTGGAGTCAGTATCCGCAGTTGTCGAGTGCTTGATTCGGACTTCGGTAACTGGGTCATATGTGGTAGCGGAATTCGCCAAGAATTTCGGCTTTTCCCGTGTGGACTGCTGCGAGACGAAAACCTTGGCGGCTTCCGCTACGGGTTGCGGGACAAAGCCTAATGGTGGTTGACGCCCGCCGGCATCATCAGGGCAGCCACGACGAAAAAAGAATGTGATTGACAGCGGACTCGCACCACCGTACTATTTAAATAGCACACTAACCCACTGGTTCCTTGCCACAGGTCCAGCCATGTTTTTTTCGATCGACGTTCAAAGCGACGTTGCGATCTATTTGCAGCTTGTCCGGCAGGTCAAGTTCGCCGTTGCCGCGGGCACGATCCGCCCGGGGCAATTGTTGCCGAGCGTCCGCGCGCTCAGCAACCAAGTCGCGCTCAATCCCAACACGGTCGCCCGGGCTTTCAATCAACTGCAAGCCGACGGGGTGATCGAAACACTTCGCGGCCGCGGCATGGTCGTTCGCGACGGCGCGGTGGAGATCTGTCGCAGCGAGCGCGAGACGGTGTTGAACGAGCGGATCGGATCGGTTTTGTCGGAAGCCTGGCACGCGGGGCTTTCGAAAAAGCAGATCAAGACGTTCGTGGAGGACCACCTTCGCGAGCTGAGCGACACCGAGCCGGCGGTCTTGGTGACGTCGACCGATCCGGGGGAGAACGGGGGCGTCAAAGATGAGTAACGAAACAGCAACAAACGACCTTCAAGACGAGCGGAGTCAAAGTGCGATGGAACCCGTGATCACGACCGACGCCCTGACGATGCACTTCCGTCGTTGCGACGCGTTGATGGGTGTCAGCTTGGAAATCCGGCCAGGAACGGTGTTCGCGCTGTTGGGCGAAAACGGTGCGGGAAAGACGACGATGATTCGGATCTTGACCGGGTTCCAGAAACCGACCAGTGGTTCGTGTTCGGTGTGCGGGATCAACCCGCTACGCGACCCGCAGGGCGTGCGGCGTCAAATCGGCTACGTCTCCGACGCACCGGCGCTGTACGATTGGATGTCGGTCGCCCAGATCGGCGGTTTCACCGCATCGTTCTACGACGCCTCGTTTTTGCCGAACTACGAAGCAGCGATTCGACGCTATGACATCCGCCCCGAACAGAAGATCCGTCACCTTTCCAAAGGTCAGCGGGCGAAAGTTGCACTGTCGCTCGCGTTGGCCCACGACCCGTCGGTGTTGATTCTGGACGAACCGACCAGTGGTTTAGATCCCAAGGTGCGTCGCAACTTTCTCGAATCGATGATCGACCGCGCGGCGACGGGACGAACGGTGTTCCTGTCCAGTCATCAGATCAGCGAAGTCGAACGGGTTGCCGACACGATCGCGATTCTGCATCGCGGCCGGATCCGCTTGCACGGCCCGCTGGCGGAGATCCGCGAATCGATTCATGAAGTGGTCCTTGACGTCGACGATCCGCTGCGATCGATCGCACCGCCTCCGGATCCGGCCGAAGTGTTGACCGAGGAAACCTCGGGGCGTTCGCGTCAATGGTTCGTCCGGCATTTAACGCCCGAAATGGTTCATGGGCTTCGCGACACACCTGGCGTGACGGAGGTCCGGACGCGGGTGGCGACGTTGGAGGAGATCTTCGTCGCCTGCACGACCGACCGTCCGGCACCGGCGATGAGTGCGGCCATCTGATCGGATGGTTGAGATCAGCCGGCACGCGCAAGCGTCCGGGCCTCCCCCTCGCTGAGATCTGCACACCAACGACTTTTCTTGACATGACCACCGAAGCAACACTTTCTGCACTGACAACGACGCGGCGTGAAGCTTCGTCGACCGCCTGGTTCTGGTGGAAGGAAACGCGTCAACTTGCACCGCTGGTTGCCCTGCTGGCGATCGTCTCGTTATTGATCATCGTGATCAACGCCATGCTGGGTGCCGTGACGGGGGGTCACGTCGGTTTTCGGTTGCCCCACGAAGTGACGATGCTGGTCTTTCCGGGTCTGTTCGCGACCGGGGCGGGACCGTTGCTGGTCGGCCAGGAGCGGTCGCAACGGACCATCGATTGGCTGGCCTTGCTGCCGATCTCGGCCAAGCGGATCGCGACGACCAAATTAATGGTTGCGATGGCGGGTCTGGCCGTGATGTGGCTGTTTGCGCTGCTGGTCATCACGACGTTTGGCCTTGGACGACGCGAGACATCGTACTGGACGATCGGCGGTACGACCGGCTATTCCGGCAACCCGTTCAGCTATCCGGTCTGGATCTCCCATTCGTTGTTCGTCTTGGTGGCGGGCTTTTTTGTCGCCTGGCGGATCAAGAACCAATTTTATTCGTTGATCGCGTTGATCCCCTTGGCGTTCTCGCCGTTGATCGCGACATCGTTGGTTTCGGAGTATGTCGGCCGTTCGCTGCAGGCGGGACAACTGGATTGGATCAACTTTGGGTTCACGCTGTTGGGGATTGCGATCGTGACGCCGCTGACCTACCGGGCGGCGATCGGCACGCTCGGCGCAGCGGATGCCCCCACGGTGACGCCGCTGTTGGACGTCTCGACGCATTCCCCGGCGCGGGAAACGAATGAAGCGATCCCGCCGACCTTCGGCACCCAGGTCGCGCCGATCATTTGGCAATCGATTTGCTCGGCCCGGGGCATGTTGCTGGTGTTGGTCGGCATGCTGCTGATCAGCTTCCTCGCGGCCATTCAACTTGCGGCGGTGGATCGGTACCGCGGCATCACGGGGTTATTGTTTTGGCTGTTGCCGCTGGCCCCCTTGGCCGTTTGCTGGTTGGGGGTCAGCGTGTTCAAGCACGACGGGGCATCCGAGCGGGTGCGTTTTTTGGCCGACCGCGGCGTCTCTCCCACCAAGACGCACCTCGCATTGCACGCGGTGCCGATCGCCATTCTTTGCTGTTCGTTGTTGCTGTATGGACTTTGGAATCTGACGGTCGTTCATCGGGACGCGGTCTCCGATTTCGCCGCGGGATTGCCGTCGCTGGTGACGATGCTGATGATCGTCGTTTGGATCTATTCGATCTCTCAGTGGGTCAGCCAAGTTGTCCGCACGCTGATTTTGTCGGTCATCCTGGCCCCGATCCTTTCGTTGGTTGTGGTCGGCTGGCTGGTGTTTGCCTGCATCTCATTGGGATTCCCGATCTACGGGTTGATCCTCTGCGGGCTCGCTCCGATGGTGGCGACGTGCGTGATGATGCGGCGATACATGGACACAACGGACCGACCGTGGACCTTCGTCGCCGGCGGCGGCGTGGTCGGGGTGATCGTGTTGCTGCCGATCGGTTTTGCCGTCGCCCAGGTGCTCTCGGTCCCCGCCATGGATGCAACGCTGCGGTCCGAATTGCTCCGTGAAGCCCGACAAGAATCCGTCGGGAGTGCCCCGTCAGTCTGGTTGCCGATGACGGGATTGGCGGACGACGAAATGAGTCGGTACGATCCCTTCCGGGACAAGATGCAAGAGCTCGACGACTCCTGGGGCCGGTACGACCTCGATCCGCTGGAAACCGTCCAGCCGCTGCAATCCAGGGCCTCCGGTGAGGTGATCGCACATGTCGGTCCGTGGGAGTACACCCGCTGGCATGGCAACCTGATGCGGGCACGTATCCAATGGCGACAGATCCAAGACGATCAAGCGTGGACCGAATTGGCTGCCTGGCTGGACGCATCGGCAACGCTGCTTCCCGCCCTGCGTCGCAGCAGCCTGCTCATGGACCAGGAAGTCGCGGATCGTTTGGAAGTGCTGTTGATCGATACGCTGCAACGCGACGTACCGGTCGATCGTGGTGACGATGATGCCGTGCAGGCCGCTGTATCGGCCATCGGAACCCCCGCCAGTCGAGCCGCCGCACGTCGCCGCGCGGTGGTGGTGACGTGGCAACACAAGTTCCAGGACGACAGGGGACGCTATCTGAATCACAATCTGGCGGCACTGGAGTATCAACCTCCAGGGCTGGTCGGCTGGATTGAACCCAGGCTCTACGATTCGTTGGTCACCGCCATGCTGGAAGGGATCGAGGCCGCAGCGAACCATAGTGACGACATCGGTTGGCGTGTCAAACTCCACCAACTTCATCAATCCGGGGGCGTGTTCCAGGCGAGTCATTATGGCGATGAACTACGCTCCATGCCGGCGATCGCAACGATGACCCTTGGGGCTGTCAACGGTTACGGGCAGCTCTGGGGCCGCGACTGGGAATACGTTGAACTACAGATCAGGACACAACCATGAGCGCTTCCGCAAAAACCTTTCGAGACCGAACGATGATCGCATTGGCGATCGTTCCGCCGGTCGCGTTGCTGTTGTTCTGCGTCTCGGCGGCTGCGACCTGGCAGTCCGGAGCGGCACAGGTCCGGCCGATGCTTGAACGGTCGTTTCCGTCGGAACTGATCGATGCACCGCTTGCCCTGGCCGCCGGCGACACGGCTCGAACGAGCAAGGAGCACACCCATTCCTACCGGGAGCTGTCGTCCGCGATCAACGCGCTCAACGACCAATACCACCTCCTGTTTGAATTGCTGAACGAACAGGAAGACTTGTTTGAAAACCTGGATGAAGAGCACCCGATCGACAAGTATCTGGACGGCTATCTGACCCAAGCGGCGCCTTTGCTGGACATGGCCAAACAGCTCAAACTGAACGAGGCCTCGATTGGGCACGCTGATGAATTCGGAAATCCCAACCACTATTCCAGCGGGCTGATCTCCATCCGTGGCTTGCCCGAAATGCTGCGAGCGGAATTTAGGGACGCGGTTCGCGCCAAGCAGACCGATCGGGCGATGGAAGCGTTCCGAATCTTTCACGCATTGGAGATCCGACCGACCAATCAGGACTCGCTCCGCATTCTTCCATTGGTCAGCCAGTCGATCGCCACCGGGATTTGGAGTGAATCCGAATTGGGTGAAATCGTTCAACTGGTCGAAACGTCACCGGATTTGAATCAGGCGTGGCAAGACCGCATCCGCTCGACCACACTGGCGCAGATCCCTTGGTTGCTGCGTGGCGAAATCGTCGAGACGTGGCGACGCGATTGGATGCCGACAACGTTCGCCCCGAGTCGTCGCATCGCATGGCTCGATCGCAACCACGAATTCTCACGTGTCGGCGGGATCGGAACATTCGGTGCGATCAAACGTGTGATGAAACTGCAAGAGAAGTTCCGTCGCGAATCGCGTTCCGCGTTGGACCTGGCCCTGCAGATTCCCGGGTACCATCAGTACTACAGCCCGGGGCAATCGAATGACTACATTGCGACCGTCTACACGCGCGTCGCAAACGAACGCCGGCACGCCCGGACGGCCGCCGCGGTGGCGACCTACAAGTTGACGTTCGGCCAATACCCCGCAAGCCTGGACGATTTGGCGAGGGTCAACCTGCCGGTCCGCGAGACACTCGACCCGCTCGGTGCGCCGTTTCAATTCGAGTCCGACGGGGAGACGTGCGAATTGGCAAACGCCGCGATCTGGTTCACCGACGGCCGCGGACGCAGCGGTACGTTCGGCAGTCGCGAAGGAACGCTTTCCTCGATTTTGCAACAGTTGGTCGTGCTCAAATTCCGCTGATCCCCGTCGCGAAAGCCGACAAGGCTTTCGGTCACACGCGGCTTCGCGGCACGAAACGCTTGGCGCGTTCCGCTACATGTGGCTTTACCCTCGTTCCCAGGCTCCTGCCTGGGAACGCAATGCAGTCGTGGCTCCGCCACTTGCCGTGTCTCCACGCGAGGCGGAGCCTCCAGAAAAGCGTGTTCCCAGGCGGAGCCCGGGAACAAGAGGGATGCAGCAAGCCATCACGCTTCCCGCTGGCATCATTCAGCGGACTTGCACCGCCATTTCGAACGTCGTCTTCTCCGGCTCCAAACACCTTGCTTCATCACAGGCTTGTGAGTCGATGGTGACCTTCAACGTGACCTCACCAACCTCTTCTGCATCACCGATCGTGACCGGGACTTTGAATTCGATTGTCCCGGCGTAGGTGTTGAGCTTTTGCTTCAGGATCGGATCCAGCTTGGTCTGCGGTTTCGGAGCAACCATTTCTCCCACGGTGATCGCGGCATCGCTTGTCACCGCTACCGTCGTCGGGATCAAGAACTCGGCCTCGGGGTTGGCGGCGTAAAGGTGCCAGCCGTCGTCGATGGCGAGTGTCACCGTGACCATCAGCGTCTCGTCTGGACGGACCTCCGTCTTCGACAGTTCGACCTTGAAGGTGATCGGATCCACCCGGCGAGTGTTCCCTCCGCTCGCCGTCGCGCTTTCCACTTCCGGCAACGTGCTCAGGTGGCGCGCGACTGCGATCAACAGGTGTTCGGTCGTGTGGGGTTGCTTGGCCATGACGCCGGAGAGCGACTGCAGCGTTTTTTCGGCGGATCGGCGGTACCTGTCCCGACCGGTCCGCTCGGCCAGATCGACCAGTATCTGAGCGGCGATCCCGTTGGTGTTGGGCATGTTGCCCCCGCCGCCGAGATTCTTGGAACGTGCCATCAAGGCTTCGTGCGAATCACCGGTAAAAAAGAATCCTCCCTCGACGTCATCTTCAAATTCATCGAGCATGGTGTCGGCCAGGCGAATTGTTTCATCCAGCCAACGCTGGTCACCGGTTGCCGCGTGAAGCTCCAGCAGAGCGTCACAGAAATAAACGTAATCATCCAGGTATCCGGGCAACTTGGCCGTCCCACTTCGGAACGTGCGGAGCAGCTTTCCGTCGCGGGTCATCGACTGAAGAATAAACGTCGCCGCGGCTTCGGCAGAGTCGATGTACTCCGGTTCATCCAGGACTCTGCCGGCGTGGGCCAGCGCGTCGATCATCAACCCATTCCAACTGGTCAGGACCTTGTCATCCTTGTGCGGTTGGGGCCAGGTCAAACGATTCTCAAGCAGCTTCTTTTCGATCGCACGGATTCGTTCGAGAAACGCTTGCTCCCCCACGGGATGCGATCGGGCGATCTCCTCAAGCGGCCTTTTCAGGTGGGGAATGTTCTCGCCGGTTTTCCGTCCGGTCGATTCCTCCAAGAAGTTGCCGTCGGGAGCAAAGTTGTAGACTTCCGAGTACACGGTTGCGTCTTGTTCACCGAGAACTTCCTTGACCTGCTCTGCCGTCCAGACATACGCTTCGCCTTCCTTTCCGACTTCTCCTGAATCGAGCGCGCTATAAAACGCTCCCTCGGGTGAGGTCATTTCGCGTCGCACCCAGCGATCGATATCGCCCACCGCTTCCCGGTAACGCTCGTTGCCGGTGATCTGGTAGCCGTCGGCATAGATGCGCATCAATTGTGCGTTGTCGTAAAGCATCTTTTCGAAGTGCGGCAGCAGCCACTCGGAGTCGGTGGCGTAGCGATGAAATCCGCCGCCGAGATGGTCGTGCATGCCGCCGAGCCACATCGCATCGAGTGTCCGTGTGATCGGCTCCAGCAACGACTCATCGCCGCCGCGGCGGTAGTGATCGATCAGTAATGCCAAGGTGCCGTGCGGGGGAAACTTTGGGGCACCGCCGAATCCGCCGTTCTCGGGATCGAACTGCCCGACCAGTTTTTGGGCCGCCTGATCGACCAGTTCCATCGTCAACGGCACCGACTCGATCGCCGCAGTGGTGCCCGCCCGCTTGGCTGCGTCGGCGAGCGCGTCGGCTTGACGATTGACGTCGTCGCGCCGGTTGACCCAAAACTCGTTGATCTGTTTCAGCACGGAGATGAACGTCGGTTTGGGGAAATACGTTCCCGCCATCCAGGGTTTGCCGTCGGGGGTCAGCCAGACGGAATTCGGCCAGCCCCCGCGTCCGGTCATCATTTGGGTGGCCAGCATGTATTGTTCGTCGATATCCGGTCGTTCTTCGCGATCGACCTTGATGGCGACGAAGTACTTGTTGATCACCGCGGCGACTTCGGGGTCTTCGAATGATTCGACCTCCATCACGTGGCACCAGTAACACGTCGAATAACCGACCGACAGAAAGATCGGCTTGTTTTCCCGTTTCGCTTTTGCGAACGCTTCCTCGCCCCAGGGGTGCCAGTCGACCGGATTGTGCGCGTGCTGCAGCAGGTACGGGCTGGTTTCGTTGATCAATTGGTTCGTGTGCATGTGCTCGGGCTCCTGCGTGGAAACCGGTCGCCCAAAAGCAAGCAACGCCACGACGATGGCGAGTAGAGAGGTGCGCATGTGTTGACGCCGATTGATCATGATCGTCACTTGAATGAGCCGTCCAGAAGTGTGCCGGACGACTCATTGTAGTGGATCAGCCGTTTGGCGCGAGCCTACGGGCGCCGGTGCGTTATCTTGGCATTAGAGGCCCGTACGCTCGCGCGAAACGGCTGATCCCACGTGTGGTCGGAATAAATCAACAGGCCGTTGACGAGTTCCGCTACACGATGGATTCAATCGAGCCGCTTCGCGCTTCCGTTACAAGGCAGAGCCGTGTAACGAGGTCTTGAATGCGTAAGCCTACTGCAGGATCATGTCGTCGACGGTCATTCCGCCGGGGATCATCGGCAACACGTGCTCTTGGTAGGGCACTTCGACGTCCAACACGTACGGTCCCTTGTGGGCGATCATTTCGCGGATCGCACCTTCCAGGTCGGCCTTCTTCCGGACCGTTGCCGCACCACACCCGTAGCCTTGGGCGATCTTTACAAAGTCGGGGTATCGTTCGCGGGCGTAGGAGAATCGTTCCGCTTCGCTGTTACCGCTCGCTTCGTCGTGATGGATCGGGCCCAGGTAGGTGTGAGCCCGGTTGCGGTCCATGAACCGGTCCTCCCACTGCACCACCATCCCCAAGTGCTGGTTGTTCAGCAGGAAGACTTTGACGGGCAATTCTTCGCAGAAACAGGTCGCCAGCTCTTGGACGTTCATTTGGAAGCTGCCGTCACCATCGATGTCGATGACCAACGAGTTCGGCAGGGCCGCTTGGATGCCCATCGCACAGGGCAGTCCGAAACCCATCGTGCCCAGGCCGCTGCTGGAGTGCCAGGTCCGGGGGCGGCGGAACCGGTAGAACTGTGCCGCCCACATCTGGTGTTGTCCGACGCCGACGGAGATTTGGGCATCCATGTCTGCCGTGACGTCGCTGAGCGTCTTGATCGCGTGTTGTTGCAAGATTCCGTCGAACTCCGAATCGTACTTGAACGGATACTTCGACTTGAGTTCCTTGCAGTGATCACGCCACGGATCGATGTCGCACTTGGTGACGGTCTTGTTCAATGCGTTGAGCGCTTGTTTGACGTCGCCGCGGACCGGGATGTGGGCTTCCTTGTTCTTGTTCAGCTCGGAAGCGTCGATGTCGACATGAATGATCTTTGCGTCCTTGGCAAACGCTTCGACCTTACCGGTCACACGGTCGTCGAAACGAACGCCCAAGCCGATCAGCAAATCGCAATCCCGCACGGCGTAGTTTGCATAAGCCGCGCCGTGCATGCCCAACCAGTCCATCGAGTTCTCGCTGTCCGGCGGGACGGCACCGATGCCCATCACGGTGGTCACGGTGGGGATGCCGGTCTTGTTGATGAACTCGTTCAACTCCTCGCTGGCGTTGCCCGCGATGATACCGCCACCGGCATAGATGATCGGTCGTCGGGCCAATCGGATCGCCGCGGTGATCTGGCGGATCGTTTCGCTGGGCACCGGCGGCGGTGCCGCCTCGTAGCCGGGCAGATTCATCGGGGGATCCAGATCCAAGTTGCTCGTCACGTCGGACAACTGGACGTCCTTGGGCAAATCGACCAACACCGGCCCCGGGCGTCCGGAACTGGCGATGTGAAACGCCTCCTTCATCACCCGCGGCAATTCCTCGATGTGGGTGACCAGGTAGTGGTGTTTGGTGATTCCACGACAAACCTCGACCATCGGCGTTTCTTGAAACGCGTCCGAACCGATGGCGCGGGTGGGAACCTGGGCGGTCAGACAGACCATCGGGATGCTGTCCAGTTTGGCGTCGGCGAT
Organism: Stieleria maiorica; assembly: GCF_008035925.1. Classification (NCBI taxonomy): domain Bacteria; kingdom Pseudomonadati; phylum Planctomycetota; class Planctomycetia; order Pirellulales; family Pirellulaceae; genus Stieleria; species Stieleria maiorica. Next base: position 6,468,822 of record NZ_CP036264.1, on the reverse strand, counting down.
CGCGGTGACCAGGTTGGTTGCCCCGGGGCCGCTGGTCGCCAGTACCACGCCGACCCGACCGGTCGACCGGGCATAGCCCTGGGCGGCAAACGCCCCGCCTTGCTCGTGACGCGGCAAAATGGTCCGAATCGAGTCGCCGAAACGTGTCAGGGCTTGGTGCAACGGCATGCTGCATCCGCCGGGATAGGCGAACAGTACATCGACCCCGTGATCTACCAGCGATTTGACAATAATGTCGGCTCCGGTCATCACGCGATTTTCAGTGTTGGCAGCTTTTGCGGTGCTCATGAGTGGGAAATTGTTAGCTCGAAATGGAAATGGAGACGTCGAAAGTAGGGAAACTGACATTTACGTGGCAGGGAGAACTTCCGAACCTAGCTGCTTAACGTAAGTGGGGGCCGAAGCTTAGGCAATGCGAAAAACACCCGGCACAGATGACTAGTTGGCTCAATTTGGCAGCGATCGCCCTCGGCGGTGCCGCGGGATCACTCTGCAGGTACGGCGTGACGCTCGCCGCCGCAGCGACCCCGGGCGGGTCGACCCTGCTGGGCACCACGCTGGCGAACATCATCGGATGCGGCCTCTTGGGGGCGTTATCCTCCCTTGCACCGCCGGAGTCGGAGTCGATTGAGCGATTAATGCTGGCCCTTCGCGTAGGATTCCTGGGCTCGCTGACCACGTTTTCCACCTTCGCCGCCGAATCCACGATGCTGGCGGGCCAGGGGCGTTGGGGGGCATCGGGGGCCTACATTCTGGCCAACCTGGTCCTCGGTTATTTAGCGCTGATTCTTGTCGGAAGCCTTGTCAGGGGATGGATCCAAACATGAAACACGTCGTTTACACGATCGTGGCCACCACTCTGGCGGTCATCTCACCCGCCCACGCCCAAGATTTCACCAATGTCCGTGATACGCTGCGATCGCTGCCTCCGATCCAAGCCGCCCCGATCACGTCGAGCATCCATTCGAAGGGAGTGGCCCCCGAGGCGCTCACGCCACCGGATTACTGTGATGGCGAAACGCTGCGAGATTCAGCAACCGTCCGTGCGATCCGGTTCGCTGACCAGCGACGAGGCGTCGCGGTCGGGGACCATGGCAGCATCTTGGTGACCCGTGATGGCGGCGAATCGTGGAGCGCGGTCGAAAGCGGGGTACAGTGCCGACTCAATGACGCCGTCTGGGTCGACGCCCAGAGGGTGATCGCCATCGGTGGCGGCGTTGATGTGGTCACGCGCATCAGCCGGGGCGTCGTTCTGGTCAGCCATGATGCCGGAGCCTCGTGGCGCCGATCCGCGGATTCCGAATTGCCGCTGTTGCGCACGATCCAATATCAAAGCGGCGAAGAATTCGCCGGTGGCCGACGTCCAGCGATCGCCGCGATTGGTGCCCCGGATCCGATCACCGGCGCAACCTCGTTTCAATCTCGCGACGGCGGTCGAAGTTGGCAGTCGACGCTCGATCCCCAGCCGGACGCTTCCCTTCCATCGCAGCGTCTGTCATCCCGGAATGCGGCGACGGCCGATCAGTCGGCGATGCTGGCCGAAGCGATCCAAACGCGGTCGGTCGTCCGCACCTTCTGTCGCCTGGACGGTCGAACGATGCTCTGTGCCGGTGACCACGGAAACATCTTTCGGTCAACCGACGGCGGCCAGTCCTGGGCCCCCGTACGCCGGTTGCCCACCGAGGAATCGGTCGCTTCCACGCCCAGCGAACCTTCCTCGTGCGCGTTACTGGTGATCGCCGCCAACGAAGACCAGATCCCATGGTCGTTGATCGGACGCGAAACTCTGGAAAAACGTTGGCGTTGCAACCTGATCGTCGGTACCGCCGATGGACGCGAGATGCATGCCTTGGACCAAGCCGCGATGCAACTGGGAGTCGCAGCGGTTGACACGTTTCGCGAATCGGACACCGCAGCATCGCTCGCGACACTCCGTCGTTGGATCGACGTTCATCGTCCACCGATCTTGGCCCTTGCGGCCGATCTGCCCCAGGAAACTCAATCTGCCCTGCTGCAGCATGCCGTTGCCGGCGGCACCGAAAAAGTCGTCCAGTACGCGAATCACGGCCAGGGGGAAACCCTGTTGCACGACAGCGCGATGTTGCCTGATTGCGGCGTGTTGGCCGGTGACTTTGCCGAAGACAGCTTGATGCTGGTCGCCGACTTCGATCTCCACGCCGGTCCTGATCTCACCAACAACCCATGGGTCGCGATCAACACACGCTACAGCAGCGGTTCGCAATCGGTACGCGGGGACAGCTTGGGGGTAGGCGTTCGTCTGGCCCGCGGACATCGATTGCCGCCGCGAAAATCCAGAGCCAGTCACCGTCGATTGCAGGTGATCCAGGGACGGCTGAAGCAGCAAACCGCAATCAAGGAGATGCTCGCGCTGGAAACCAACAAGTTCGTTTCGACGATGCGTCGATTGTTGGATCAAACGAGTCGCGAAGACCAATTTCGGTCCGCGTGGTCGATCGCCCGCCAGTCGATCGCCCAAACAAACCGGATCACGGTGTGGGATGAGATCTCCCGCCGCTTCGACGATTCGTCGGCTGCCCAGTTGCTGAAGCTCCACGCCCGGGCGCGTCAACACAGCCGCGAGTGGGATCGGCACCCGGTCTCGGCGATTCGCCTGGATTCCTCGGGGCAGCCACATGTCCATACCGGATCAAACGCGATTTCCGCCGACGTGCGTCAATCGCTTCCCGAGACCGCCCAAGAACTGTTTCCCACGCGGGGCGGTCATGCGGCGATCGTCTCGCCGTTCCAATCGCACACGGCCCTCTCCAACAGCGCTGGCCTGTCCAACAGCACGGGCCCGATGGATTCGCAATCGGGCGTGATCCAAGCCTCGGCGACCGTTCCGCTGGCGGGCGGTCGCGGCGGCGGGTTGCTGACCCCGTTGCGTCAAACAGGTTCGAAGTCCGACCAGAAGCTCGACTTGGCTTGGCAGATGCATCCGGTTCGTCTGATTGCCGAAGACGCGTTCGCGCAGCGACAGCGCGGCGGTCCCGAGCCGACCCGAGCGGAGTCCTCCGACGAAGACGTGCCTGCGGAAATGACCTCCCAACAGGACTTCTCGGCCGACGTGCGACGCATCGCGGATCGCCAGTCGCCGTGGTCCAGTTTGCTTCAGTCGGCCTCCGACCAAGTCGCGGTTGCCGTGGCCACCCCCTCGCCGCCGCGACTAGACGGCTTGCTCGACGAGTCGTTTTGGAATGCCGACCACGCCCGAGCGGCGCTGACACGTGGAGCGACACCTTCGAAACTGCGATTCAGCTGGGACGATCAATTCATCTATGTCGCGATGCAAATCCCCGCGGCTGAGTTTGCATCGACCGATGAATCAGGACCGGTCGGTCGCCGCGACGCAGATCTAAGGCAATCGGATCGCGTCATCCTGGGGTTGGACATCGATCGCGACCTGCTAACGGCGATGCACCTTGGATTCACACGTGATGGTCGCACACACGATGACCTGGACGGTTCGGATCACTGGAATCCGACCTGGTACGTCGCCACACATCGATCGGAGGAGGGCGTCGTGACCGCGGAGATTGCGATCGAACAAAACGGATTGGGAACAACGGTCCGAGCGGGCGACTCTTGGTTTATCGAATCCCGATCGATTGCCGCCGGCCGGCCCCGACACTACCCCCTAATGCCGGATCCACTGACGCGCGTCCGAGTGGATTTCCGCTAACCCTATCGGAGCGATTGCCGATAGACCCGCGCGTGATTGGATCGCAACCCACCGCTCACTTCTCCGCCCCCGACGCGGCGCGAGTCCAAAACCAAATCGCCATCGGCTTCGATTTCAACGGCATCATCCGATTCAGATTGCGGCGCGAGTCGAACGGCCAGCGTCAGCCGTTCGTTTTCGTCGGCGTACCGCAACACAAATAGATTCTTCTCCAGGTCCGACTCGACCGTCAATTTGGCGTCGACCAGCAAGCCGCTAGCGCGCGTCTGCTTTCGCAGCCGAATCAGTTCACGATACCACTGCAACGTCCGTGCGTCGCCGTCGCCTTGGCCACCGATCTTTGCCGACGTGAACGCCGCCGGATCGGTCGGCAATACGCCTCCATCCCAATCGTGTTGCGGATACTCGCGACGACGGCCTTCGACGACGGCGTCGCGCAGTCGCGGATCTGAAAAATCGACGAAAAACCGGAAGGGATGCTCACACGCAAACTCTTCTCCCATGAACAGCATCGGGATCGCCGGGACCAACATCATCAGCGCCGCGGCAGCCCGATGGGCGTCGGGCGAGGTCAATTGATGCAAGCGGACGCCCAGGGGGTGGTTGCCGATAAAGTCGTGGTTCTGGATCGAATACACCAGACCGCTGGAATCGACACGCTGGGCCGGCGTGGTTCGGCGGCGTTCCCGTCGCAACGTCCCTTCATAGACGTATCCGTGACGCAAGGTGTGGTCCAGGTCGGTCTTGGGGTGGTAGGTGCGGTGGGAGAGTTGCTCGCCGGGACGCAAGACGGAAAACGTGCTGTGCAAGAAGTCATCGCACCACATGGCGTCAAACCCGATCCCGCCCCCGGCCCGCGGCCGCGTCATCTCGGGATCGTAAACGTTGGACTCGGCGATCAGCATCACCTGGCGTTGGTTCTGCCGCGCCCAAGCCGCGACTTCATCGCTGATCTCGGCAACCACGTGGGGTTCTCGGTCGTCGGCCATGCAATGAATCGCGTCGACACGAAGCCCGTCCAGATGAAACTCATCCAACCAGTAAACCGCGTTGGCGGTGAAGAATCGTCGCACCGCATCACCGTGAACGGGGCAATCGAAATTCGGCGCCTCGCCCCAAACCGTCTGATGCTTCGATGACAGGTAGGGGCCGAATTCAGACAGGTAGTTCCCTTCGGGCCCCAAGTGGTTGTAGACGACGTCCAGAAAAACGGCCAAACCGGCGGCGTGGGCGGCATCGACAAATCGGCGGAAATCATTGGGAGTGCCATAAGCATCGGCCGGTGCGAACAGGGCGACGCCGTCGTAGCCCCAATTCCATCGGCCGGCCGATGCCGCAACGGGCATCAACTCAATCGCGGTGATTCCCAATTCAACGAGTTCGCCGATCCGATCGATCGCCGCGGCAAACGTGCCTTCGGCGGTAAAGGCTCCCAGATGCAACTCGTAAATGATCAACCCGTCTCGACCGGGCGTGCGATACTGCCCGTCGGTCCATTCGAATTGCGGGTCCACCACTTCGCTTGGTCCGTGAACCCCTCGCGGTTGATACCTCGATGCCGGGTCGGGCCGCTGTGGCCCGCCATCGACACGATAAAAGTAGCGTGATCCCGCACCGACACCCGCGATCGCCGCACGATGATACCCGGCGTCGTCCTTTTCCATGTCGATCGATTGCGGGCCATCGACCACGTCAACGACGACTCGATCGGCAAGCGGTGCCCAAACGCAAAAGTTCGTCGAGCCATCGGGCATCGGCCGAGCGCCCAGGTATTGATGCACCTCAATCGTGGGGCAATTATGAATCTCAGTCATCGGTTCTGGTTAAGCGTGATGAAAAACAAGTCCGCTGACTTAGCGTAAGGGACTGTCCAGGGTAGGCTAACGGGATGCCAATGTATAAGAAGACTCCGTTGATTCGAATGACCCTCGCGATACTGATTGCTTCCTTTCTGTTTGCGGATGCTGTGGCCCAGAACACCCTTCGGATCGCGACGTTTAACGTCTCGCTGTACGGAAAACAGCAGGGGCAAGTCCGCCAGCAGCTGTCCGACCGCGAGGATCTGCAGGCAAAACGAATCGCGAGCATCGTCCAAACGGTGCGCCCGGATATCTTGCTGGTCAACGAACTCGATTTCCAGCTCGATTCGGCGCCGGCCAAGTTGCTGGCCGAAAACTACTTCGCCGTCGCGCAGGACTCGGCCACCGGCGATGAACAACTCACGCCGATCGACTATCCGTATTTTTTCAGTGCGCCCAGCAATACGGGAATCGACTCGGCTTTGGATTTAAATCGCGACGGCAAATTGGGGTCTGGCAACGATGCCTGGGGGTATGGGATCTATCCCGGCCAGTACGCGATGACCGTCTACAGCCGCTTTCCGATCGACACCGCATCGATACGCACCTTTCAAAAATTGCTCTGGAAGCAGTTGCCCGGTGCGATCAGGCCGCGGAACCCGGCGACCGGCCAGCCCTATTACGACGATGCGATTTGGGCCCAGCTGCGTCTGAGCAGCAAGAATCACATCGACGTGCCGATTCGCGTCGGTGATCGCGTCATCCACGTCCTCGCCAGCCACCCGACGCCGCCGGTGTTCGATGGCCCCGAAGACCGGAACGGCGCCCGCAATCACGATGAAATCCAGTTTTGGAATCACTATTTGGACGCCGACGCATCGGCCCGCGGCTGGCTGATCGATGATGACGGTCGCGTCGGGGCGCTGGATGTCGACGCCAGTTTCGTCGTGATGGGCGATTTGAATGCCGACCCGATCGACGGCAGTGGTCGCCGTGAATCGATCATTCGGTTGTTAAGCCATCCCCGCGTTCGCGACGTCCATCAGAGCAAGACGGCTGATTTCGGACGCAACGGGCCGATGCGGGTCGATTATGTTTTACCCAGTAGCGACTTGGACGTCGTCGACGGCGGCGTGTTCTGGCCGACCGAGGACGACCCACAGAGCACCTGGATCAAGGCATCCGATCATCGCTTGGTCTGGATCGAAGTCAAACGATAATAGTGGGATCAGCAGCTTGCTTGGCTTTGTCAGGGAGTGTTGAATCGCTGAATCGCGAGCCATCATCTCCCACCACGTTTTTGTCTCCTTTGGATCATCACCGCATGCCGGATCAGCGCAAACGAGTCTTGTTGATGGTCAGCTCGATGCGCGGCGGCGGCAGCGAACGGCAGGTGTTGTTGCTTTCGCAGACACTCGACCGATCCCGATTCGAACCGCATCTTTACTTGACCGCAGCGGCCGGTGAATTTCTGGGGCAAGTCCCTTCGGATGTTCCGATCCATTCCTTTGACTCCTGCCGGGATTCCGGCCGCGTCTACTTTCCCGGCCGACAACTTCGCCGTCAGACCGAATTTCTGCGCGGCGTGATTCGCGACAACAAGATCGATGTTGTCTACGATCGCACGTTTCACATGACGCTGATCGCCGGAAAAGCGGCAGCGGGAGTCCGCAGGGTTTCCACGATCGTCAGCCCGCCGCACCTGGCGTTGCCGCTGGTCGAAAAACGTTTCGTCGCACTCAAACGCCGTCGACTGGCGGCGGCCTACCGCGGCTCGGACGTCGTCGTCGCCGTCAGCGGACAAGCCGCCCAGTCGGCCGAATCATATTACGGATTGCCAACGGGAAGTGTCGTCGTCATCAAGAATCCGGTCGACGCGATCGGCCTGCGCAAAGCGGTCGGGGCAGCACCGCCGCGATACTCCGATCAGACCGTGTTGGTTTGTGTCGGCCGGATGACCGACGAGAAAGGGCACGCGGATCTGATCGATGCCCTGGCGATGCTGCAATCGAAGTGGCCCGAGACCCGTTCGGCTTGGACGATGCGGATGATCGGCGACGGGCCGCTGCGAGGCGAACTGCAGGCGCGCGCCGAGTCGCTGGGATTGGAGAGTCGGATTCAGTTTGTCGGCAGTCTTGCGAGTGCGGCCGCTGAAATCAACGCGGCCGACGCGTTGGTCTTGCCGTCCCGATTTGAAGGCATGCCGAACGTGGTTTTGGAAGCGATGGCGCTCGGAACGCCGGTGATCGCGACACGCGCCGGCGGAGCGATCGAACTGCAAGCCGACGCGCCCACCGCCTTTTGGGCCGACCCCGGCAATCCACCGTCGCTCGCCCAGGCGATCCTCGAGTTCGCAGCCAACCCTGATCAAGCCGCAACGCAACGACTCGCCGCACAGCAACAGATCGAATCCGACCATGCCCCCGCCGCCATCACCCGGCAGATCGAGCAACTGCTATCCCCCACCGCAAAAAGGGAAACAGGGTAATTTATATGTACGACGCCCCTCGCTGCCCCGCAGCGACAGAGTCCCCGACAAGGGGACGGGGGTGAATGGCACGGGCTTTGGCTTGACGCCGATGCGCTGCAAAATGCAGATGCAATCGGACTGATCAAAACCATGAAACAAGGATTGAACGAATCTTGAGCACCGCAACACCCAGCCTGGAAAGCAAGACCGACGCCGAATTGTTGGAAGAACTGAAAAAATCTCCCAAGGGTGTTCTGCCGAAGGCTCTGCTGCGCGAACTCCAATCTCGTGGCGAATCCGTGGTCCCCGGACTGAGCGAAATCCTTCAAGCCGAAACGGAGCATGCGAGGAAAGGGGGCAACATCGAAACAGACGCTGCCTTCTTTTCGTTTGCTTTGATCAGTGCCATCGGTGATCCACGCGGATTGCCCGCAGTGATCGAAGCGATTTCGCTGCCGGACGAAAAACTGTACTCGTTGCTGGGCGATCTGATCCACGACAATTTGCAACGGCTGATCGTCAAACTGATCGGTACGGATTTCGATCGAATCGGACAACTGGTGGAAAATCCAGATTTGTACGAGTACGTGCGATGGTCGGCGGCTTGCACCTATTTCTTGCTGTTCAAAGAGGGACGACTGAGTCGCGAAGAAGGCGTCGAGAGGATTGAGCGGCATTTGAATCGACTGATCGAACGGCCGTGTTATGAGTTGAATACCGGTCTCTGTATGGAGCTTGCCAATTTCGGCGTCCCCGCCTCCATCGAGACGATTCGACGAGCCTATGCGTCGGGCAACGTCGAAGAGGGGATGGTTTCGCAGGAAGAGCTTGAGGAAACGATCAACAGGGCGGCCGAAGGCTCTGGCAGCGAGCGCGATCGTTCGCTGCCGCTGGAATTTGATGTTGTGGAAGAATTAAGCCGGTGGGCGTGCTTCAAACGCCCCGACAAACCGACTCCAAATCCGGTCGTCCAGTCCGTGACCGAACCTCGAGACGAAATGGCATCGAGAACGTCCATGGATCCGCCAAGTCCGCCCCCGCGAACGGCTGTCGGTACCATTCGCAATACCGAAAAGAAACCCGGACGCAACGATCCGTGCCCCTGTGGAAGCGGAAAGAAGTACAAGAACTGCTGCCGGTCGAAGTCGATGATCTAAAAACCCCCGTCCCGAATGGCACGGGTTTAAGCCAATACGCTGAGCCGTAGGCGCTAGCCTCGGGCCATACAAGTCTCAAAGGGCAATCCAAGGCCCGCGGCTAGCGCCGTCGGCTCACTAAGCCCGTGCCATTCACCCCCGTCCCCGTTAAGATCTTTGCTGGAGCTGCGGAAAGCCTCGTGACGAGGCGGATCCCACTCGCCCCTTGCTGGAGTTGGAATCGCCGGTCATCCGAGAGTCCGGCCCGATCGTCGTTGCCGATCAGCCGCCGCGAAAACCGCCCAGCTCCAATCCCTATGCACCGGTCCTTCCCATCAACGATCATTGCGGTTCGCAAGCGGAACTGGAGGGGACGGAGCAAGATTCGCGCGACGTCGAACTGGTTGCACGCATTTTTCGTGGTGCGGTCAGCGGAATCTTAATTCTGCCGCCGTTGCTGACCTTTTACGTGCTGTTCTTGCTAATCTTCGAAGTCCCCAATGGGGCCTATCAAGACTCCAGATTTTTTTGGCGTTTGCTGGCGTCGTGGTTCTGCTGCCTGGTCGCAATCGTCTTCGCAGCGGTGGTCTGGTCAAGGCTATTCTGAGCAGCGTTGGATACCAAGTGGAATCAGCAACCGTTGGTGTCTAGCCTTTAGGCGATTCCCCCTCGCTGCAAAGCAGCGACCCCGGGCCGCGAAAGCCAGCTACCCGCTAAGTTCGGCGTCGTATCCTCTGGGGACTTCTCTACCGCACGCTCCACCGGATTTCGTGTGCTTCGTGTTTTTCGTGGTCAAAAACCCCTGCTTCTCTAACTAAGCGAAAATCTCGTTTGCCACGACGCCTTCGACGTCGGTCAAGCGAAAGTCTCGTCCGGCGTAGCGGTAGGTCAAACGTTCGTGGTCCAGCCCCATCAGGTGCAGGATGGTGGCGTGCAGATCGTGAACGTGCATCTTGTTTTCCACGGCGTAGTAACCGTAGTCGTCGGTCGCGCCATAGGCGAAACCTCTCTTCACTCCGCCGCCGGCCATCCACATCGTGAACCCGTGCGGGTTGTGGTCGCGGCCGTTGCTACCCTGCGCCGTCGGTGTACGTCCGAATTCACCGCCCCACAAGACCAGCGTGTCTTCGAGCAGCCCCCGCGTCTTTAAATCTTGCAGGAAACCCGCGATCGGACGATCGACTTCGGCCGCGTTCTTGGTGTGGCCCTGGTACAGCCCCGAGTGCTGGTCCCACTGGACGACACTGTCGCTGTGCGTGACCTGGACGAACCGGACACCTTGTTCGAGAAACCGCCGCGCCATCAAGCACTGTCGACCGAAGTCTTCGGTGACCGGGTCATCGATCCCATACAGACGCTGCGTCGCGGCGGATTCCGAGGCAAGGTTCTGGATCTCGGGCATCGCGGTCTGCATTCGATACGCCAGTTCGAACGAGTTCAATCGCCCCTCCAGTGCCTGATCGCGACCGGCCATCTCCAGATGCGTCCGGTTCATCGACGCGATCAGATCCAGTTGCCGACGCTGTAACTCGGGATCGATGCGATCGTTGCGAATGTGTTTCACCTTGGCCGCCGTCGCCGGCAGGCTGGCGTTGCCGATCGGCGTTCCCTGACAATGGGCCGGCAAAAATGCGGCTCCCCAATTGTTGACTCCGCCGTGGGCCAGCGTCGGGCAGATCGTCACAAACGCCGGCAGGTTTTCATTTTCGGTTCCCAGTCCATAAACCAACCAAGATCCCATGCTGGGCCGGACGAATTGATCGCTTCCGGTATGAATCTTTAACAGTGCACCGCCGTGCGCGGGGTTCGTTCCATGCACCGATCGCAACACGCACAGGTCATCGACATGGCGTGCGACATTGGGGAACAACTCGCTGACGGGCAATCCGCTCTGGCCGTACTGCTTGAACTTCCACGGCGACTTCAGCAGATTCCCTTGCTTGGCAAAGGTCACGTCGGGCAAATCGAACGGCGGCGCCTTGCCATGATCTCGATCCAATTGCGGCTTGGGGTCAAAGGTGTCGACGTGCGACGGGCCGCCTTTCATGAACAGGAACACGATCCGTTTGGCCCGCGCCGGAAAATGCGGACCTTTGGGGACCAGCGGATTCTCCGCTGCCATGGATTCCTGGCCCAGCATTGCGGTGAACGCCAAGTGACCGAAACCGATTGCCGAGGTGCGCAGAAGTTGTCGTCGGGACTGCATGAAAGAAGCCATGTGACAAAAGTTAATTACCGCAAATAAATGAATTCGTTGCTGGCCATCAGGCTTTGACAGAACAGCGACCATGCCTGCCGCTGCGACCGGCCGTCGTCGTCTCCGGCACCGTCGGTCAATTTCGTCAGAAACCCGATCGCACGTTCGGTCTCGTTCGGCGACGGTTCACGCCCCACCGCCCGTCGATAGGCATCGGCGACGCGGTCGATGTCATCATCGGGTTGTGACAGCACCGACCGGGCCAGTGCATCGGCCGATTCCATGACAAGTTCGTCGTTCATCAATAGCAAGTTTTGTGGTGCGATCACGGTCGCGTTACGCGAACCGGTGGGCATCGTCGGGTCGGGATAATCGAATTGTGTGAAGAACGCGTACAAGTTGTTTCGAATCACCGGCAGGTACAACGCGCGCCGGACGCTGTCGTATTTTGTGTGGTCTTCGGAGGTATGATTGAAGACGAATTGTCGGTTCCGCAGCGGCAGCGTCTTGCCGCCGATCTCTCGGTTCAGACGCCCCGAGACCGCGAGGATCGAATCGCGGATCTGTTCGGCTTCCAATCGCCGCAAGTTCGCTTTCCACAGCAAGCGGTTTTCCGGATCGATCGTTGCATAGCGTTCCTGTTCGGGATGTGACGACGCGAGACGGTAGGTGTTGGATCGCAGGATCAACCGGTGCAGATCCTTGATCGACCAGCCGCCGGCCATGAATCGTCTGGCCAGCCAATCCAGCAATTCCGGATGCGACGGCCGATCCCCGAGCCGTCCGAAGTTTTCGGTCGTCCGCACCAACGCCTCACCGAAGTGCCATCCCCAAATGCGATTGACGATCACGCGGGCGGTCAGCGGGTGCCGCGTGTCGGCCATCCAACGAGCCAACTGCAATCGACCGCTCTGTCCGCTGGGAAACACGGGGCGAACCGCGGAGTGTCGCATCACTTCGGGAAACTCTCTCGCGACCGGTTCCCCCAGGTTTTTGTAGCTGCCTCGAATATGAATCGGCAATTGTGCGACCACGTTGCCTTCGCTGACACCCATCGCGGCGGTTTCGTCGGACGCGACGCTTTCGAACGCCCGCGCCTCGTCCATCAAACGGTAGTATTCCGCCAGCGTTTCGGGATCGAAGGCAAAGGACTCCTTGGCGGGAACAGCCAGGAAACCCGCACTATCCAACAAGGCCGATCGAGCGGCCTGGAGCGTCGGATCATCCAGCGTGGTGGCTTTCGGGTTCTGTTTTTTTGCCGCGGTGAATGCCTGCTCGGCACGCGCGAACAAATCACCATAGTGTCGCCGGATCGCGTCGGCGTCTCCGGCTTCGGCGAGCTGGTGCCAGATGACCCACAGCGGATCATCGCGGTGAAAATCCAAGTGCATCCGACAGTGGTGCAGGATTCGGGGATGCAGCGAGAGTGGCTCGGCGATTTCGGCAACGGTCGTCAGCGGTGTGGCAACGTCAAAGCGGGCCGCGGCGGCCAGATAGTCGGCCGCCTGTTCCCGTGCCCCCTGGCGGATCTTTGCCATCGCGGCATTTTTGTAGCTCGCCGCCGCTTGCTTCTTGGCTGCGATCTGGGCATCGATCTCCTTCAACCGCGCCGTTTCCTCCTCCGATGCAAACGAATGTTCGTACCAGTGTTTGATCGCACCGGTATTGGTATCGCCGAGCGTCTTGGTGCTCTTAAAGATCGCGGCCAAGGCGTAGTAATCCGACTGCTTGATCGGATCGAATTTGTGATCGTGACACCGCACGCATCCGAAGGTCATTCCCAGGAAGGCTTTGCCGAGCGTGTCGAGCTGTTCATCGATGAGATCCATTTCCAGCTTTTGTCGATCGGGTTCGGCCAACACCTTCGCGCCCAGCGCCAGGAATCCGGTCGCAGTTTTGGTTTCACGGTTTGCTTCGGGCAGCAAGTCGCCGGCAATTTGTTCGATCAGAAATCGGTCGTATGGTTTGTCGTTGTTGAAGGCATCGACGACGTAGTCACGGTAGCGCCAGGCTTGGCCGTAACCCAAGTTCTCGTCCAGCCCGTTGGAATCGGCGTAGCGTGCCACGTCCAACCAATGTCTTCCCCAACGGACCCCATAGTGCGGTGAATTCAGCAGACGCTCGATCAGCTTGTCATAAGCCGACGGCGACTGATCGGCGACGAATTCATCGATCTGGTCGGGTGTCGGCGGCAATCCGATCAGGTCTTGTGTGATCCGGCGAATCAGCGTGACCTTGTCGGCCGCCGGCGCCGGCGACAGGCCGTTTTTCTGAAGGCGTGTCAAGACAAAGGCATCGATCGGATTCGCCACCCAATTCGAATCGGGCAATTCGGGAATCGCCGGATCACTGACCGGCCGGAACGCCCAAAATTGTCGTCCCTGGTCGATGCTCATGCCCGATGGACTGTGATCGGCAGCAAGATCTGTCGAACCGCGATCCGCGGAAACGGGTCCCCGCGGATCGGCCGCACCCTGGGCGACCCATTTCTCCAACACCTTGACGGCACGCTCGGGCAGCGGATTCCGGGGCGGCATCTGCAGGTCACGGTTTTGATAGCGAATCGCTTCGATCATCAAACTTGCGTCGGCATCTCCGACCACGATCGCCGGGCCAGAGTCGCCGCCTTTTCGCAGCCCTTCGCGGGTGTCCAGCCGCAGTCCTCCCCGGACGCTGCCTCCGGCCGAATGACAGTCGTAACAGTGCTCGACCAACACCGGACGGACTTCCTTTTCAAAAAATACGATCGCTTGTGGCGATGCTTCCTGGGCGGTTCCGGCCGACGCCGCGATCGTGCAAACGACCGCGGTCAAGCAACCGAGCAGGCGTTGGGGAGTGTCCAGCAGGAGACCGGGAACATGCATGGTCGAGTAGGCACGGCAGGGGGTGGGACGGCGGGCGGGACATTCATTGTAGCCGTTCGCTACACTGCCGTCATCAAAATCAATCCCGATGAAAAGCCGTTGTTCCTCCCGCTGGTACGATGGCCTTTCCGAGTCGTCGATGTTTTGCCTGCGGGTACGATGGCCCTTCCGGGCCGTCGAGCGAGGGAGATTGGACGACCTGAAACGAACGTCATCAAGCTGACACACCGTCGGACAACCGGCGACAAACGCCTACCTGAACAGTGAAACGCTCCCATGCTAACCGAATCATCGCGACAGCGTGATTTCCCCAGCTTCTCGGGCAAGGCCTACTTCAACACGGCCGCCGAAGGGATTCCGCCGACGGCCGTACTCGAGGCACTTCATCGGTATGGCCAAGACAAACTGCTTGGCATGGACGGGCGCGAGTTGCATGCCGTGGTTTGGGACAGTGCCAAGCAACAAATCGCCCGGGCTTACGGATTGAGTGCCGACGAAGTCAGTTTGTGCTCGTGTTCGTCCGAGGCATACAACTTGGCCGCGTTGGCTCTGGGATTGCGTGAAGGCGACGAGGTCGTGATCAATGACCTGGACTTCCCGGCCGGTGCGACGCCGTGGCTGCACGAGCAATGTCCGGCGACGGTCAAGATTTGGCGGGCGCACGAGTGGTCGCTCCGCATCGAAGATTTGATTCCGTTGTTGGGACCTCGGACGCGGCTGGTTACGACCTCGTTGGTCAGTTTCTTTAATGGTCACAAAGTCAATCTGCCGGAGCTCGTCGGCACGGTCCGGCGGCGTTGCCCCGCGTTGATCTCGGTCGATGTCACCCAAGCACTCGGCCGTATCCCGCTCGATCTAAGCGACGTTGATCTAATCGTCAGCTCGACCCACAAATGGATCCTCGCTTCGCACGGCGGCGGTTTGGTGGGGGTTCCCTCCTCAAGTGCCTCGCGATTGACGGCGCCGGCGGGCGGTTGGTTTCATCTGCAAAACGCGTTCGATGCCGATCGATTCCAGCGGGCCACTGCCAAACAGGGTGCCGCCAGTTTCTCGGTCGGCATGCCCAACTATCCCGCCGTCTACGCGATCGACGCCGGTTTGCGGTATGTCCGGTCCGTCGGCGTCGACGCGATCGATGCCCATTGTCGCCCCCTGGTTCGCCTGTGCCTGGATGAGTTGAAGCGATTGCCCGTGGAATTGATCACGCCCGATCACCCCGATCATCTGGCGGGAATCGTGGCGTTCATGCACCCCGACGCAAACCGAATTCATGCCGCGCTGCACCAACAGAACATTCACGTGATGTGCCACGCCGGACGCTTGCGAATTGCGATCCACGGCTATAACGATCAAGCGTCCGTCGAGCGATTGATCGATACGCTGCGAAAGACGCTCTAATGCTCTGTCAGCATCAAATGATCGCATTGCGTTTGCAATCAGACGCATGGCGCGAGCCCAATGGCACCTACTTTATGAGCCGACGGCGCTAGCCGCGGGCCTTGGATTGCCCTTCGAGACTTGTAAGGCCCGAGGCTAGCGTCTGCGGCTCAGTTTGTGATCGAAAGCCGATCTACGTAAAGAACACCTTCTCGGCGGTCTTTTGCAACATCCAACTGCGATCACGGTTGGTCAAAAAGTCCAGCTTGTACCGGATCAAATCGATCGAGTCGTGATAGGTGTGTCCGCCCTGAACCTGGTAGGGGCAATCGGTCGCCCACATCAACCGATCGCTTCCAAACGCGTGTGCCAATCGATGAATCATCGGACCCAGATCGGTGTACGGCGCCGCTTTCTTTCCCAGCGCGTAAAACGCGGATGTTTTGACATGCGTTTGTTGGTGTTCGGCCAGGCGGCACAACGCGTCCAGGTCTCGCTGGCCGATGGTGCCGTCGATCCCGATCCTTGCAAAGTGATCGATCACGACGGGCGTCTGGGGATACTGCTGACACATTTTGTCGACCGAAGGCAGGTATTCCGGGTTGATCAACGGGCAAATTGCCAGGGATTCGTCCGCCGCACAGGCCCACATTTTTTTCATGCCGTCTCCGGACAACCAACGGTCAGGATCGCGTTTCCCCGACACGATGCGGAATCCCCGCACCCCTTTGGACTTTAGTGCTTTCATGGTCTCCGCCGGACGGTCGTCCGGATCGATCACCGCCACGCCGGAAAAGCGTCCAGGATGTTTTTCGATCACATCCAACATGTACGAATTGTCAAACCCGTAAAAGCTCATCTGGATCAAGACGATCCGGCGGACACCGGATGGCTCGGCCAGCCGCAGCAATTGTTCGGGCGTAAAACTTGCCGGCTGCATTGCCGAGACGTCGTAACGATCGTCCAACGGGTACGATTTCGTATCCGGCGTCCACACGTGCACGTGCGCGTCGATGTACCCTTTAGCATCGCTCGGCGCCGGATCGCTGGCCTGGCTGTCGTCGGCCTGGCTGTCGTCGGCCTGGCTGTCGTCGGCCTGGGCGGTGACAGTCCGGTGGGCCATGCCCGCCGCACCGGCAACACCGGCGGCCGCGGTACGTGCCATCCACGCGCGGCGCGTGAAACGGTTGCCTTGCCGAGCGTGATCTTGATCGGTTTGACTCATTTGCCTGCGAGGCTCCCTTTTGATTGACGATGATTCACCGCTGGCGATCTTGAACCAGTTGATTCGGATTCCGAGCCAAAACCCCATGGGACAGGACCACCGGGGACCGGAGTGGTGCGAACAGGGCATGAGCGACTGGCTGTGCCGTTTTTTCGCAGGTCACAACATACCTCATCGGTACGACCAGATCGAACCGGGCCGTGGAAACGTGATCGCAAGACTGGATGGCGATCCCGACCGCCCCACCTTGTTATTGGATGCCCATCAAGACACGGTCCCGGCGGCCGGCATGACGATCGATCCGTACCAGCCCCTGGAGCGAGACGGCCGGGTTTACGGGCGGGGAGCCTGTGACGTGAAAGGCCCGATGGCAGCGATCCTGTCCACCGTCGCACGTCTCAATCGCGAAGATCCCCGCTCGCGCGCCAATCTGATCCTCTCGTTGACCTGCGACGAAGAACTGGGTCAGATCGGCGCCCGCGATCTCGCCCGGCGCATCGATGGCGGTGATGCATTGCTTTCGCCGAAACCCGATCTGGCGATCGTGGCCGAACCGACGGACTTGAATGTCGTGGTCGCTCACAAGGGCGTCTTGAGGTGGCGGATCCGCACGTCCGGCATCGCCGTACACAGCAGTCGCCCGGCGCTCGGTCGCAACGCGATCTATGGCATGGCGCGACTGATCGGCGGCTTGGAGCGACTCGCCGCCGAACTGCAAACCGAGAGCGCCGAGCATTCACCGTCCACTGAGCATTCACCGTCCGCCGAGCATTCACCGTCCGCCGAACATTCACTGTCCGCTGAGCATTCACTGTCCGCTGAGCATTCACTGTCCGCTGAGCATTCACTGTCCGCCGAGCATCCACTGTGCGGTCGACCGTCCTTGAGCGTCGGGACGATTCGTGGGGGGGAAAGCGTGAACATTGTGCCGGAATGCTGTGTCATCGAAATCGACCGCCGAGTCGTCCCGGGAGAATCCTTCGACACGATCCTGCGGCAAACACAGCAGGCGCTCGCGGATCGTTGTGGCGTTGAGTTCGAGATGCTGCCGCCGGACACCAGTTGTGAGCCGCTGGTCGATGGCGAAAACGATGTGTTGGCCGATTCCTTGGTCGCGCTGGCCGAGCGGGTCAGCGGGGCTGCGCAAGTGATCGGGGTCGCCTTCACCACTCAGGCGCCGAAGTTCGCCGAACTGGGCATCCCCACCGTCGTTTTCGGTCCCGGATCGATCGACCAGGCCCATACCAAAGACGAATGGATCGCGATCGATTCGTTGAACCAGGGGGCGGAGATCCTGTATCAGTTTGCCAAGCAGCGGCGGTGGTAGAATGCACGGTGCGGTTTAGAATGAAGGCGATCGTCTTGTCGATTTAGCGGAGCCCTGCACCATGTTTACCGTCTCCTGCCAATGTGGTCAGCAGGTCCAAGTTCGACCGTCAAAGGCAGGAACGACGATGCAGTGCCAGGGTTGTGGCGGACGGTTCAACGTTCCTTCGCTGGGTGAGATGAGACGCCGGCAACAACGCCACGAAACCATTGATGGCCAGCCGATCGGTCCGGCGGAAGCCCCCGGGGATGCCCAACTGTCCGAGATCCCGAGTTCTTTTTATGTGCATTTCTGTGGCGACGTCGGATCGACGGGACGCATTTCGACGACCGCCATCGAAAACTATTCCGGCGTCGTCGCTCACGCGGTCGACACACTGATCGCCCAAGCCGACTCGGACGACGGGTTTGAGCTGATGGTCTCCCTGGCGTTGCTCCCCGGCGCGACGCGGTTGATGCAGATCGAAACCGCCCCGAATGGGCCCGGCGATTCCCCCGGCGTCGACCGCCATCGCGGGCGCGAGGGTTTGGTTGATCGAATCACCCGACGCATCGAATCCATCGCGATCCCAGACGTCCAGCACGGTCCGGTCGCGTTCTTGATGTATCGCCGCGTCAATTTGGCTCCCGTCACCAAAATCGGGATCAAACCGTTCAGCCGGTATCGAAACGAGATCGATAAATGCGGCATTGACCATGCGTTGATGCGCGCCGCCGGCTTGATCGAACCTTCATCGGACCGAACCGCACCGCTGGTGAAATGGTGGAACCAGGGGCTCAGCCGTTTGCGATCGCTCGTTTCGAAACCCGCGTCCGAGCAGGCCCCACCACTGACGCCCGAGCAGGTGTTCCAGGAGACGAGTGCGTGGATCGAACACACCGAGGAACTCTACGCGGGCACTTCAGACGCCGAGCTGAAACGTTTGCTGCGTCAAAGCCCATCTGAACTGGCGCTGCACGTTGCCGCGGCGGCGCGATTTGCCAACCGCGAAGCGTTTGAAAACGCGATCAGCGCTTACTCCGATGCGATCCAACTGGCCCCCAAGTGTGCACCGCTGCTGGGCCGCCGCGGGTGGTACCATTACGTCGTAGGCAATCATCAAGCGGCGCTGATCGACCTGAATCGGGCGATCCAACTGGTCCCCTCGGCCGCCTGGTTCTACCTCCATCGCTCTCAGATCTACGCGGGGCTGGAGGCATGGGAGCAGGCCCAATCGGACTTGGACACGGCGATCGGATTGGCACCGCGCGAACCGGCGTTCCGATTCCGCCGCGCGGAACTGCACCTCAGCCGGGACGAACTGGCGCCCGCAATCGACGACCTCACGCCGATTCTTCAGCTCGATCCGCACAACGGCGCCACCCATGCCATGTTGGGATGGTTGTACCAGCAAGACGAGCTGCACAACGAATCGCTGGCGTTACAGCACTTGACCCGCGCGATCGAATTGGTGCCCGATGCGATCGCGCCACGGCTGCATCGCAGTATGTTGTACATGTCGCAAAACAAATTCGAACTGGCCCGCGACGATTGCGACAGCGCACTTCGCTTGCAAGAGGACGAAGGGCAGGCTCACGCTCTACGCGGTCGCATCCTGCAGATGCAAAGCGAGTTTGACGAGGCCATCCAGGCGTGTGATCGCGCCATGGAACTGGGCGTCGAAACCCCCGCCGTTTTCTTGACCCGCGGATTCTGTTACGCCGCCACCGACCAGCGCGATCTGGCCTTGGCGGATTGCCACGCGGTGCTGGATCTGGAGCCGAAAAATCCGATCGCGTTGCATTTGCTCGGATCACTCAGTCTGCAACAAGGCGAACTGGACGCCGCGATGGAAGCTCTGACCGAAGCGAGTCGGTTGGCGCCGCAGTGGACCGAACCTCGCGAACAAATCGCCTTGCTGCACCGCATGAACGAGAATCCCCAAGCGGCCATCGACGAACAATCCGCCTTGATCGAGCAACAACCCGAACAACCGGCCCATTACGTCAATCGGGCGTTCGCACACACGCAAGCCGGCAACCACGACGACGCATTGAACGATTACCGACGTGCGTGCGAGCTGGACCCGGAAAATGAACACATCTTCTTCCTGCGGGGATGCTTCTTGATGGACCGCCAGGAGGACGAACTGGCACTGGAAGATTTTAATCGGGCGTTGGAATTGTCGGGCGTGTACGACGGCGCTCGCCTGCGACGGGCCGCCGTGCTGATGCGACTCAAACGCCACGACAAAGCGCTCGAAGACTACGAGAAACTGATCGAAAAGTACCCCGACGATCCGTATGCCTATTCCGGCCGCGCCTACGCCCATCAAATGCAAGGTGACGAATCGGCCGCCGAAGCCGACATCGATCGACTCGCCGAAATCGCTCCCGAGGACGCTCAGGAAGCGGCCGTCCAATCGTTGCAAGCCAAAGTCATTCGGCTCGAAGGCCTGGAACGCTATGACGATGCGATCGCGGTCGCCGAAGAAATCATCGACATGGCCCCCGACGCGGCGATCGGCTATCGCTTGCGAGGATGGATCCGCTGGTACACCGAGCAGCACGTCGAAGCCTGTGACGACTACACGCGACTGTTGGAGCTGTCATCGGACGATCCGGAACCGGATCTGCTGAGTTCACGTGGCCAGATCTACGCGGAAATGGGGGAATGGGACAATGCGTTGGCGGACCTCGACGCCGCGGTCCAACTCAGCCGAACCGCAGGGTTACATCAAGTGCTCGCGTTTTCGCTCAACGGCCGGGCGTTTGCGTTGGCGGGGCTCGATCGCACGCCAGAATCCGACCGCGACTTCGAAGAATCCGTCCGCCTTTGCCCGACCAATGCGTGGGCTCCCTACAACCGTGGGATCGTGCTCTACAAGCGTGGCCAACACGATCAAGCCCAAACGCTGCTCCGGCTGGCTCTGCAGTTGGACGGTCCACCGCTGACCCAACGCAAACGCCAACGCGCCGAAGCCGTGCTCCTCCGATTGGCAACCAGCCAGTCGTGACCGGCTGGCGGACGGCCGGATCGCTTGCGTCTACAATGGGCCGCTCGATACGAATTCGGTCCTCTTTATTCGGTGCTGAAAGTCTCAAACCATGGCCCATCGACGTGCCCCCCTGGCGATCCTGCTGTGCATCGCCGTCATCGCAGAATGCTTTGCCGAAACGCCCACCAACCTGCGCGACGAAAACCTGGTCGCCTGGTGCATCGTGCCCTTCGACGCAAAAAAACGCGGGCCGGCCGAGCGCGCCGAAATGGTCCGGCGACTCGGGCTGCGCCGCGTCGCCTACGATTGGCGCGCCGAGCATGTACCGACGTTCGAAGAAGAGATCCTGCAATACAAGAAGCATGGGCTGGAGTACTTCGCGTTTTGGGGATCACACGACGACGCCTTTCGCCTGTTCGAAAAGCACGACATGCACCCCCAGATCTGGCAGATGTTGCGACCGGTCGAGGGGCAGAGCCAGACCGATCGTGTGAAAGCCGCCGCGTCACAGTTGCTGCCACTGGTCCGACGGACCGGCAAGCTGGGCAGCAAACTCGGGTTGTACAATCACGGCGGTTGGGGCGGCGAGCCGGAGAACATGATCGCCGTCTGTGACTACCTTCGCGAACATCACAACGCCGATCATGTCGGTATCGTCTACAACCTGCACCACGGTCACGGACACATCGACGATTTCGCCGAGGTGCTGGAATCATTGAAACCGTATTTGCTGTGCCTGAACATCAACGGCATGACACGCAACGGTGACCAACGCGGGCAGAAAATCCTGCCGCTGGGCGAAGGTGAATACGATGTCCAGCTCTTGGCCGCGATCCGTCATTCCGGTTACGAAGGCCCCATCGGTATTCTGGGGCACACGCAAGACGACGTGGAGCTTCGGCTGAGAGACAACCTGGACGGCTTGCATTGGTTGTTGCCGCAAATCGACGGTCAACCCGCCGGACCGAAGCCGAAGCTGCGCACCCATTCACCGCAACAACCGCCGCCACCGCGTCCCTCTTCAATCGAGGGAACACTCCTGGACGGCAGCTCCGCGTATCGTCAACCGCCGATCACGGTCCAGTGTCGCGTCACGCTGCCCGATTCCAATGGATACAACATCCTGGTTGCAAGCGATCCCAAGCGGTCGGGCGATCACTGGGAGATTTTTTCCAATAACGGCACCGGCAACTTCACCGCCTACTTGCCCGGCATGCAACCCGATCACGTCCACAGCGACGCGATGATCTGTGACGGCAAGCCCCACACCGTGACGATGGTTTATCAGCCGACCAGGGTACGTTTGCTGGTCGACGGCAAACCGGTGGCAGACCAGGCGATCCAGTCACGCGGTCGAGACGGCGTTGCCGGAAAGCTGGCGATCGGTCGGTTGGTCGAAGGGCGGATCGGGTGCCGCGGCAACATCCACTGGGTACGGATTTCGAAAGGCGTGAGAACGATTCCCGCCGACCCCGTCATCGATGTCCAGGAAGATGACACGACGCTGTTAATTTGGCGCGGCGAAACGACACCACCCCGCGATGAGAACAACGAATCGCAATCCCGCCAAACACAACCGGTTTCGAAGACTCAGCACTATTCCCCCGAGCTCGTGTCCACGTTGGTCGACGATGCCCTTCGCAGCGGCGATCCACAACGCGGATTGCAGACGTTCGCCGATGCCAATTCCGCCTGTCTGTCCTGCCATCGCATCGGGCAGCACGGAGGCAGCGTCGGTCCGGAGCTGACGTCGATCGGCAAGCAACGAAAGCCCGAAGAATTGGTCGAATCGGTGTTGTGGCCAAAGCGTCACATCCCACCAGAGTACTTGGCCCATCTGGTTCTGGATGAATCCGGCCGCACGCACCAAGGCTACCTGGTTCGCCAAGACGACGAAGAAATCGTGCTCCGCGATCCGGCCTCCGATCCGCCGGCCGAGACGGCGATCGCGATCGACGAGATCGTTTTACAACGCGAGGTCGGAACGTTAATGCCCGATAATCTGGCCGGTGCGATGTCCGACGAAGACCTGAGCGGATTGCTCAAGTTCTTGTTCGACTTGGGGTCCGATCGGGGGCTGGCGATGGGCGAGATGGATTTGCTGCTTTCCCACGCCCAAGCCCACTCGCACGGGCCGGCGGAGTTTCCGATCGATCGCCAGCCACTCCACCCGGACGATTGGCCGAGTTGGCAACACCCGGTCAACCGGGACCGCGTCTATGACTTTTACGCCAAGCAAGCGGAGTTTTTCCGCGGGCATCCGGCCAACCCGCCGCTGTTGGCGGAGTATCCGGGCCTGGATGGCGGCGACCAAGGCCACTGGGGCAACCAGAACGACACCACCTGGGCCAACGACCGATGGAACCTAACCGAACTCGGTGCGGTGATGTGCGGTGTGGTCCGCGTCGGCAAGACAACCATCCCCCGCGGCGTGTGCGTGCGTGTGGGCGATCACGGCGAACTGGCAACCTGTTTCAATCCCGACACGTTGACCTATGAGGCCGTGTGGCGCGGCGGATTTGTCCATTTTTCGTCGCACCGACACGGATTCCTGGACGGATTGAAGATCGACGGCGAACTGCTTCCCATACCCGAACAGTCCAAACCAGACCAGCCCTTTCGGTATCAAGGTTTCTATCGGACCGGGGATCGCGTCGTGTTCGCCTATCGCATCGGCGACCAGGACTTCTTGGACGCGCCGGATGTCAAAGACGGTCGCTTCGTTCGTGTCGTCGCCCCCGCGGATTCACACCCGCTGCGCGAGCAACTCCACCACGCTCCGACGCGTTGGCCAGAAACGATCGAGACCGAAATCCAACTCGGAAGCGGAACGCCCTATGCGGTGGACACGATCGGATTGCCGTTTGATAACCCATGGAACGCTTTGATGTTTTGCGGCGGGCACGCGTTTTTGCCCGACGGTTCGGCATTGGTTTGTACCATGCAAGGTGACGTCTGGCGGGTGACCGGTTTTCAATTCCCCTCGAAGACATCCTCGTGGCGGCGGTTCGCGTCCGGGCTGCACCACGCGTTGGGCATCGTGGCTGACGAAGACGGCATCTTCGTGTTGGGACGTGACCAGATCACTCGCCTGCATGATCTGAACGGGGACTTCGAAGCGGATTACCACGAATGTTTCAGCAACGCCTACCAGACTTCGGCCGCCGGACACGATTTCATCTGTGGACTGGAGCGTGATCCCGATGGCAACTTTTACATCGCGTCGGGCAATCAGGGCCTGATGCGTCTTTCACCCGACGGGCAGCGTGCCGAGACCATCGCGACCGGCTTTCGAAATCCCGATGGCTTGGGCCTGTTGCCCGATGGAACCGTGACCGTCCCGGCGTCCGAGGGTAGTTGGACACCCGCGTCGATGATTTGCGCGGTTGATCCTGATCGCACAGGGCCATTGAACGAACGTGCCGCGATCCCGCACTTCGGATACCGCGGCCCGCGCGAGGGCGTGACTCCGGAATTGCCGTTGGCGTATCTGCCGCGTTCCCTGGACAATTCCAGTGGCGGCCAAGTGTTCGTCGACAGCGACTCATGGGGACCGCTCTCGGGCCAATTGCTGCATTTTTCGTTCGGCAGGGGCTCGCATTTCCTGGTGCTGCGTGACCGGGTGGGCGGGCAAGCCCAAGGGGCCGTCGTGCCGCTACCGGGTGAATTCCGTTCGGGCGCACACCGCGGACGATTCCACCCGGTCGACGGTCAGTTGTACGTCGCCGGAATGCAGGGCTGGGGCAGCTACACACCCGAGGACGGCTGCTTCGAGCGCGTCCGATACCGTGGCGGTGCCGCCCAATTGCCGACCGGATTCCATGCCCATGAAAACGGAATCACGATCTCGTTTTCGATGCCGCTGGACGTCGCAATCGCGGGTGATCCCGGCAGCCATTTCGCACAAGCCTGGAATTATCGTTACGGTCCCGGTTACGGTTCGCCCGAGTTTTCGACGCGTCATTTCGGCGTCCGCGGCCACGACAACGTGCACATTCAATCCGCCCATGTTTTGCCGGATCGTCGAACACTGTTCATCGAATTACCCGACCTGCAAAAGGTCAATCAGCTACACCTCGCGCTGCAGTCAGCGCCCGACCAATTCCATCAATTGTTCGTCACCGTTCACGAACTGGATGAACCACTGGCAGACTTTCCCGGTTACGTGGCGACTCGAAAGACCATCGCGCCGCATCCGATTGTCGCCGACCTTGCCATGGCAACCCGAAGCGTGCCGAACCCGTATCAAAAGAAACTTGCCGGGGCACGTGACATCACCATCGAAACCGGAACCAATCTTTCCTACACGATGCGAACGATGCGGGTCAGTGCGGGTCAGCCGATCGCGTTGACGCTGTCTAACCCGGACGTGGTGCCGCACAACTGGGCGTTGGCTAAACCCGGAACCATCGATCGGGTGGGTGAGCTTGCCGACCGTTTGATTTCGGATCCTGAAGCGGCGCTTCGTCACTACATCCCAGCCACCACCGACGTGCTCGCCCACACCGACGTCGTACTACCGGGCGAGCGATTCACCATCTATTTCAACGCCCCATCTCAAAAGGGGCACTATCCCTACCTGTGCACGTTTCCGGGGCACTGGAAAGTCATGAACGGTGTGATGATTGTGGAGTAGTTGAAGCCGACGCACCGACCAGTCAACGCTTTGGTCCTTTCACTGTAAGACAGTGTCAATCCGGCGGTATTCCTCCGTAACGCTCGCTTTGGCATCGGGCCCAGCCGCCCGCTGCGGCAATCCATGTGGTCGTGCCGGCTACCCTATCGCGGGGTTGTTGGTACCGGATGATTTCGCCGTTGGCCAAAGCCGCAACTCTCTGAAGAATCCCAACCATCCTTCGTCGGAAACGATCATGACAACTTCCAAGACCAACCAACCACCAACGAACCTGCTTTCGTCGCTGACCATCGGTGATCTGACGTTGCAAAATCGTGTCGTCATGGCCCCCCTGACGCGTGCCAGAGCCGGTGAACGCCGCATCCCCAACGATTTGATGTCAGAGTATTACTCACAGCGGGCGTCCGCGGGATTGATCATCAGTGAAGCAACGGTGGTGTCACCGCAGGGAATCGGTTGGCCCAACACCCCGGGGATCTACAACGATGAAATGACCGAAGGCTGGAAGCAGGTCGTCGATGCCGTTCATGACAGCAACGGACGGATCTTTTTGCAACTGTGGCACACCGGCCGCGCGTCACACAGCGATTTCCACGACGGCGACTTGCCCGTTGCCCCCTCGGCGATCGCGATCGAAGGGGACGGCGTTCATACACCCAGCGGGAAAAAACCGTATGAGACACCGCGGGCGCTGCGGACGGACGAACTTCCCGGCATCGTTTCCGATTACCGGCAAGCCGCCGAAAACGCGAAGCGGGCGGGATTCGACGGCGTCGAAATCCACTCCGCCAACGGCTATCTGCTCGATCAGTTCTTGCAATCCAAAACCAATCACCGAACCGATGCCTACGGAGGCAGCATCGAGAACCGATACCGATTGCTGTCAGAAGTCGTCCAGGCGGTCACGTCGGTTTGGCCCTCGCATCGTGTCGGCGTACGACTCGCCCCCAACGGAGCGTTCAATGACATGGGTTCGCCCGACTACCGCGAACAATTCACTTACGTCGCGCGACGACTGGACGAACACGATCTCGGCTACCTGCACGTCATGGACGGAACGGGATTCGGATTTCACCAACTCGGTCCGGCCATGACGCTTGCTGACTTCCGCGAGGTGTATTCCGGTCGGCTAATGGGCAACGTCGAATACACACGCGAGTCCGCTGAAACCGCGATCGCCGAAGGCGACACGGACTTGATCGCGTTCGGACGTCCGTACATCAGCAACCCGGATCTTGTTGAACGCTTCGCCAACGGCTGGCCACTGGCCGAGACCGCAGACATGTCCCTGTGGTACTCCGGCGGCCCGCACGGCTACACGGATTTCCCCGCCTACCGCGAAGCGGTCACAGCGTAGTTTGTAACCACGGTCGCGCCTACTTTGCCGCGCGAGCACGACCCATGGATTGAGATTGTTTCCCTCGGGACGTGATCTTTATTGCAGACCACTACCGTAGTGAACAAGACAATGTTGCAGGACAAAACATTGCTACGTTCATCTCTTTGGAAGACCAGATTGATGATTCTGGCTCCCCTCACCCCCGGAAAACCTGGCGAGCTTCAGCGAGTCAGGTTTTCCGGGGGTGAGAGGTCGAGGGTGAGGGGGATTCTCAGCCGTCGACGAAGCTTTGGAGCGTGGGAGACTTGACGCAGAGCTTCCGCACCGGAGTGAAGAGAACCGGCAACAATTGCATCACAGAATCAATGCGGACATCGATGCGGACAGGGGAGCGATCTGGGAGAGTTAACGCATGGTTATGAATCAGCGTGTTACTTCACGTTCCCCTGGAAGAGACAGGGTTTGCGTGGTAAGCGAACGCAAGAGAAGCCTCACGGGTTGCGAAAGTCTTGGCGACTTCCGCTACGATTAAATGCCCCGTCGAAGCTAACCGTCCTGCGTTACTCTTCGAAAACGATCGAGTTGACTTCCGCGCCAAGATCCTTCAACGCCGACTTCAGGTCGTCAACCATCGACGGAGGCCCGCAGACGTAGAACGGTTGGGAATAGTCATCGACTCGGCTTTGCAGCCAATCTTTGTCGATGCGGCCATGTTCGTAGTCGCGATGCTTCTCTTGTGTCAGGGTGCACACGGCGGCCCGGCCCATCATGCGGAACAACTCCCCCTGCAGGAAAACGTCTTCGCGTGCCTTGTTAGAAAAGAACAGCCGATTTCCTTCTAACTGCCCGTCTTGTTCCAGCTTTCGCAAGATCGCGATAAACGGAGTGATCCCTGCTCCCCCGGCGATAAAGACCCCCGTCCCCTTAAACTCGATCGTGCCCCACGGGTCGCTAAAGATGACGCGGTCGTTGACTTCGATGTCGCGGCCCAGGTGTTTGGTGACGCCTTCGTGCGATGGGAATTGCTGTGTCGGGTAAGACTTGACCATCTCTGTTGAAAAACAGCCACGTCTGGCAAGCCGCGTCGAGATGTTACAAAGGAACGATTCCGGACATTCCCCCGTCGACGCCGATGGTCTGGCCGGTGATCCATCGACTGCGCTGGGAGAGCAGGAACGCGGCCATTTCCGCAATGTCGTTCGCCGTACCGTAGCGTCCCATCGGGTACTTTTCCGCCATCGTCTTTTTCTTTTCGTCCGTCGACAGCAGATTTGCCGACAATGGCGTCTCGGTCAGCGCTGGGGCGATGCAGTTGACGCGAATCTTCGGTGCGAGTTCGGCGGCCCAGGTTTTCGCGAGTGCTTGCAGCGCGCCCTTGGCGGCCGCGACATAACTGTGCATCGCGATCCCGTGGTTGACCGCGACGGTCGAGAAGAACACCGCGCTCCCCGATCCCGACTGCCGCAGCGCAGGGATGGCTGCCTGGAAACACTTCATCGCCCCCACAACATTCAGCTCAAAGTCCTCACGAAGCAGCTCCGGCTTGGCCGACTTGACCGGCCCCAACCGAATCGAACCGGGGCAGTAAACAAAACCGGTCAGCGAATTCGGCAATTCAATCTTCGACAGGTCGCCGTTGACGACATCGCACTCGATATGCCGGATGCCCTTACCGGATAAATCGTCGTCTGCCAGTTCACCTTGACTCCGGGAGATGGCGGTGATCTGACAGTCGCGTGCGGAGAGAATCCGGACCAGTTCCAGACTGATCCCGTGGCTGCCCCCGATGACGAGGACGTGGTTGTGAATTTGATTGCTCATCGTTTTCTGGCAAATCCGAAGCGTTCGAGGTGTACACGAGGCCGACCGTTACGTGCGGGACTTGATCGTCAAAGTTGCCCCGAACCGGGGCCGTCCCCGTGCGGTCGTGGTGCGTGATCGCCACGGTTGTCTAATCCGTTGGCGGTTGGACGCATCACTGTAGCCGCCTGGACAGGGAACCGCCGATCGCCACACTTGATGCCATCTCTACAATAGCCTGGACAATGGAGTAGCCGCGTGCGCACCCGATCGCGGCACGCCCGACCGCGATCGGCGGTCCGCGAATGAATGACCGTTCCGTTCAGACAGGATTGCTTTGATGAACAACGTTACCAAAGACGCTGCACTGCTTAATCGCACGCCGTGTTCTAAATGCGGCAAAGTAGTCGACGACCGTGCCCCCGCCTGCCCGTGGTGTGGAGAAAGTATTTACGTCGAGCACCCTGCCGACATCACGCCCACCAAACACCGACAACTGAAGATCCATCGCTGGCGGTAACGTCAGTGACCACGTGAATCATGCGGTCTATTAACCTCTTGTTCCATCGTTCCGCCTGGGAACCCACTGGGCTGAAGACTCTGCCCTGTCACTGCGTCGCACGTCCGGCCTGGAGCAGACCGAGCGGTTCGGCTCGCGCCGTTTTCAGCGCCGGCCACAGTCCCGCCAGAAAACACAACGCCAACGTGAATGCGAACCCGATCGACAACTGCCCCCATGGGATCAGGAATGAAGGCGGCCCGGCGAACCAGCCGCCGAATTGCGCCATGCCGACGCCGCACCAGCCGGCGACCAACCCAAACGCCAGGCTCAAGACGCAAGCAGCGATCGCAATCAGAGCGGTCTCCGCGAACACCAAACGAATCAATTGGCCGCCGGTCACCCCGATCGATCGCATCACGCCGAATTCCCAGGTCCGCGACCGAACCGACGCGATCACCGTGTTGGCGATCGCCAACGACATGATTGCCAGCGTGATCAACGGCAGATAGCTCATCCCCCAGATCATGTCGTCGGCACGCATCTTGATGGCCTTGCGTACCGTGTCGGTCGCCGTCATCCGAGCGAACGGCCGATACGATTTGACTTCTCCGACGCCGGCTGCCGTAAACGTTTCGCCGCTGTGACGCTCTGCGATCGATTGAAACTCTGACGCCACCTTTTCCAGGTCCGCTGCATCCTGGAAGTTCATCCAAACGAACTCGGTGCGTTTCAATCCGAAATCTCGATGAACGCGCCGGCGATCGGCAAACAGCAGGGTTCCGGTTCGCACGAAGTGTCGGCGGACTCCCGAGAACTTCGTCACCCATTGCCAACCCGGCAGCGCGACCACGCCTGCGATCGTGTACGTGACTCGCTGGTCTTCGTCCGACGGCAGGGTGAACGCGACCGGATCGCCGACATCCAACCCGGTAGCCATCACGAAGTCTTCGGAAACCACACAGCCATTGTCGTTGGCAATCGCTTTGATTGCCGACTCACGCGTGCCGCCAACGAACGTCACCTCCAAAAAGGGAGCTTCGCCGCCGAAGGCCCGGTGGGGATCCAAACCGCAAACAATGCCGTTGTCGCCGAACTTCAACCGACTCGGTGGGTCTTCGCCCTGCCAATCAAATTTGGCCTGCTCGATCGCCAAAGGCATCACTTGGTCCGATTTCACTCCCTCCACTTGCTCGACCAACGCGACGTCATCGTCGGTCAGACCGATCGGATGAAACGCGACCAGCGCATCGGGCAACCACTTCCCAGGTGTGAACGGCACCAGCATCGAATAGCCCCACGTCTGTGTCGACGCGTAAAGGCCCAGACCGACAGAAAGAGCTAAGGTGGCGCCGACGCTGCGCCAAAGGTTGCTCGAAAGTTGTGTCTTCATCATCCGCGGATCCAACCGCATCAGGCCTGTGAGCACAGGCCCACACAGTCTTTCGCAGCCGACAACTACCGCGGGAGCAAGTAAGATCATCCCCAACAGCAGCATCGGATAGGTGACGAACGAGTAACACCAGCTGCGCCATTGGTCCGACATTGGCAAGGCGAACACGCTGATGGGAGTCGCCGCGGAAAGGATCAGGCCGATGCCGCCGAGGATCACCCAGCGGCGAGGGTTGGGGGTGGCGGGGCGAGAGGACATCGCGTCGAGCGGTTTGATCCGCATCGCGCGCCATGCGGGCAGAACCGCCGCGGCCGACGCTCCGACCAGCACGGTCAGACCGCTCAGCAAGATGCTGGTCCAACCCAAGACGGCGCCGGAGCTAAACAGCCCCGGCAGAACGCGGCTGCCGACCAGCACCATCAACCAGCCGGCGAGCAGCCCGCCGGTCCAACCGAGCAACGCCAAAAACACACTTTCGATCGCGATGATCCCCGCGATCTGCCAGCGCGTCAGCGCCACCGCACGGAGCATCGCGAACTCGCGTGTTCGTTCGCTGACGCCCATGCTGAGCGTCGAAAAGATGATGAAGATCGCCGCCAGGGATGCCATGCCGGTGGCAGCCCAGGCTTGTGATTGTTGCCCCGACACGCTTCTGCCCGATTCCATGCCGCTGCGCACGTCATCAAAATCGATCAGCCGAAGCGCCGGTCGGTTGTCGGCAAGCTTGCCTCCCCAGACCTCACGAAACTGGTCGATCGTGACCGATTCCCGCAGCGCGATCTGCAGCACTTGTGGCGTCGCGGGAAAACCATTGATCGTTTCCGCCATCTCGGGACGAACGTAGATTGCACTGGTGGGCACGCCCTGAATAAAACCGCTGGGCAATCCGATGGCGGGTGCTCCCGATTGTTTCGGGCGCTCCCCTGGTCGCGGTGTTTTAACGCCAGGGCGTCCGCCGTCGCGAGCCCCGCCACCACGCTGGCCACGGCCTCCGCCCAGCGAAGGTGCTTGGGGGGCTTGTTCGATGATCCCGACAAGCGGTAAACGGACTTGGTTTCCAAACGTGGTCACCAGCAACTCGTCGCCGACGGACAGCTTCAACTCCTTGGCAACGTCTTCACCGACCACCGCCGTCGCGGTGTCGACCTCATTGCCCAACCAATCCCCGTCCACGATCTCATAAGGCGGGTCGCTCGCGGGTGTGGCGACAAGTGTGGGGCCGACTGGCGGGGCACCATTGACCGGCGGACGGTCTCCGACCAGCAAGCCCAGCGATGTTTCAGGCTCCTCGGCATCGGTTTCGCGTCTGACACGCGTCGCCGAAACACGTGAACTGCTGACCGGATTGACTTCCAAGACGCCGGCATCGTCATCGAGCGCATCAATCAATGCGGACGAGATGGTTGCCGGAGGCGATCCCGGCAGCCCGCCGCCTGCCATCACCAGGGCATCGTAACGCCCCAGATACTTCCCCGCGTTTTCATCGAACTGTGACACCAACGCGTCGTAGCCGCTCACGACCCAAACCAGGGCACAGGTCGATGCGATCACTCCCACGGTGGTGATGATCATCCGTCCGGGATGCAGTCGCATCCGTGACGTCACAAGTTTGGTGATGAAACCGAGGTTGGTCATTGGCGATTCTTGAGGATTACTTCGTGGGAAAAACTTCGTCGATGAAACTCATCACGTGATCGTTGTAGACAGCATCGTCAAACTTTTGGTCCCCGTTAAAGATCAAAAAGGGTGGAGCGGTCGCGGTCACATACTGTGTTGAAGAGGCCCACTTGGCGAGGTCGGGACGTCTACGATCGGTAGTGTCCAAGTCGCCGCTGCGGATGCAACCGCCATGCCAATGTCCCCCAGCCCGTCGCAACGGCGCACCATCATGATCCCAGTGCATGAAGGCATCGCGTGCGACGCCAATTCCACCGTCGCCGATGGAATATCCACCGCGAGAGCAGCGTGAGCAAAATGCGAGTGGGGTCAGGTAATCGTCGTGGAGCCGGCGCGAAAAAACGCGCCGTGCCTCGCCGCTACTTCACCTCGAAACGGACCGATCCGCTGACCACGTCGTCAACCACCCAGCGGTCGCCGCGTTTAGTTGCGGGAACAGGCGTGTCGCCGGCAAACACACCGACGGAATTTTTGGTCGCGGGCAGATCCACCACCGCTGTCATTCCCGGGGGCAACGACAGCGACAGATCGAACGATTCCTCGTTGGTCCACTCGATCTGAATCGGACCGCGCGAGGTGGGGACTTTGCCGCGGGCGAAGGACAGATCACCGGGACAGGGGCGAATCGTGGCCGTGTTCCAACCGGGGGTGCCGGGCTGGGCCCCCAAGACATGCCGTGGCAGCAGATTCGCCGGCGCGGCACCCCAGGCATGATTCCAATCCTGATTCGGTTTGTACTTCAAATCCCAGGCTTCCCAGCTGATCGTCGTGCCGCTGTCGAGCATGTGTTTCCAACTGCGGTCTCCGTCGGCGAGGATCAGGTCGAGAGCCTTTCGAGCTCGGTTGTGACTAAACAGCGCGTCCATGAAGTATTGGGCTGCGTAGGGGCTGCAGCGCATGTCCGCCTGAGCCAACCAGTCGACCACACCGGCGACGTTTTCGTTGGGGATCAGGCCG
The DNA here is from genome assembly GCF_008035925.1 of Stieleria maiorica. Taxonomy (NCBI): domain Bacteria; kingdom Pseudomonadati; phylum Planctomycetota; class Planctomycetia; order Pirellulales; family Pirellulaceae; genus Stieleria; species Stieleria maiorica. The sequence goes on along the minus strand of NZ_CP036264.1, from coordinate 6,435,446 downwards.
AACGCCAACGGGAAGAAATTTGCATGGATGCTGTGATGATCGGTGCCGACACCGTCACGGTAGACCCCGGCATCTTCGTCAAAGAGCGTCTTGTGGAAAGATGTTTTTGCACCCGCAGCACGGGCCTCGAATGCCCTGGCATCGGCGTCCTTTCCGATCGCGTGAGCCATTTCGGCCATTTGCTCCAGGGCTTCGATGTGAAACGCATTGACGACCGTATTGATTTCGGTAAACACAAATCCGTCGCGTTCGTTTTTCGGCCAATCAACGATGTCGTGTCGATTTTGATCCGACTCGCCGCTGCGAACCAATCCGTCCGCGCCGCTTCGATGCAGCAGCGTTTTTGCCTTCAGTGATTCGTAACGCTGCTTCAGCCACTCGGTGTCGCCCGAGTACATCCATTCGGCATAGGCCATGAATACCATGTGCGGCGCCCATTCACTCGGCCAAGTCCCGTTCTCCATCAACCAATCAAACGTTCGTGCCGCCATCGTGACATCATCATCGGTCGTGTAGTGGCTGATCTGATTCAGATAGGCGTCCGCCTCGTACGGGATTCGTTCCCGATCGCCGTCCACATAGACGCCTGCAAACGTTGTGGCTTTGATGCTGTATTTACAGAGATCCCAAATCCGGTTCAGCGTTTCGTCAGAACATTCAAAGGCGCTGGCGTCGTCGTTCCAAGTCGCCGAAAACGCAGCCCGGCGACGAATGAGTTCAAACGGGAATTCTGGATCCACGCCTTCGATCTCGATCCAACGAAACGGCATCACCGATCGCCAGGCCTCTGGCGTCAAAACCGCTGGAGGATTCGCGTAGATCAGCCCCGCCTGCTCGACGTTTCGCGGGTCAACCACGGCCGGCACGATCCAATTTCCACGCTGCTGGCCGAGGCGAACGGGGGTCACTCCATAGCGAACCGTTCCCGGCGGATCTTGGTCGATGCGGCCCTCCTTCAGTTTTTCTCCGAAATGCACCTTCGCCATGCCTCGCCCCTCGGGCACCGGCATGACGATGTTTCCGAATGCGACTTTGCCGAAATCCAATTGCGTGACTTTGTCGTTGATCCGTTTGATGGTGACCGGCGACTGGTCGGTCAATTCTGCATGTCGCTCGCCAGGAACCACCGGCAGCTCTTTAAGGAACAGATTACGGAAGCGATACGTTTGGCCTTTTTCACCGTGATGCTGAATCCCGATGTAGCCCGATGCATCGGTCGCATCGCGAAAGCGAACGGTTTCCACCCCATTGACCTCAATCCGAATCAAATCCTTCACGCAGGTCACCTCGTACCGGTTCCAGCCGTTGCGATTAAGCGCATCGCGAACCCGTGGTTGTGAAAAGAACTGCTGGGATTCTTCGGCGTGTTCAAGGAACTGTTCCGTGGAACGCCCTTTGATGCTCGGCCAGATCCAGCGGCGACGGGCTTCGTCGTAAAGGCCACCGGACCAACGTCGATCCGATCCATCACACTCGGCTTGGTAGCCATAGACTTTCTTGGTGGCATCTTCGTCGACATGGCAGCGGAACATCACGCCCGAATTCGCAGGGCCGTCGGGCAGATGAATCTCGACACTCAATCGGAAATCCGTGTACGGCTTATCTGTGACCAGGAAAAACTTCTTGTCACCGGTCAAATGGATCTCACCATCGACGGCTTCCGCTTTTCCGTGCGGATAGGGATTCCACCATCCCGTCAGATCCTTGCCATTGAACAGCGGCGTGTAACCGCGATCGCGCATCGCTGCAAAACCGACTTCCCAATCGGGATCATGAACCGGCTTCGAAATCAAGTCGAACACCGGTGGTTCCGCGCAGGCAGATCCGATCGCCAGCAGTGCAACAATCAGGAAAAGCGATCGTAATGAGTTGAGTGTGGCCATAAGATTCAATCTTTGTGTCGGTCTTTGTCTGTCGCAATCGGTTTTGCCGTCGGGCGAAGGAACACCACAAGCGTCCTGCAACGATTGCCGCAAGACGCTTGAGGTGGTTCGATGCCGCGTGTAGCGACGATTATTCTTCCAGGTCTTCGACCTCGCCGTCTCCTTGCATTTCCTTTTCGGCTTGTTCGATCAGCGCGTTGTAGTTGTCGATCTCTTCTTGGCTTGCGTTCTGCGTAATGTTCTGGGGCCCATCAGAGCAACCCGTGATCAGGCAGCATAATAGCACGACAACCATGGTGGGGCGTATGAAACGATTCATTGAGATCCTTGTTCGATGAGAGGTTGTTCGACGCCGGCCCCGGAATGACCAAAGGCAAATGCCGAGGCCGAGCGTCATGAATCTGGGTCGACTGGGCTGCCTTATTGGTTCAATTGCTCTTCAATGACTTCATTGAAGGCGCGGCTTCCCAAGGCCCCCCACAGTCCATAAGGGCTTTCCGCACCAGCGACGGTCGGTGGGCTGTTGTGGTAAGCGATCTGGGGTGCATTCGGATCGCCCGCCTCGATCGAATCCGTAATAAAGATCACGGCCCCATCGCCCATCAAAACGTGGGCTCCGCCTTGGTGACGGCTCGATGCGGCCAAGGTGGAATCGTTGTGATCGCGGCCACCGGAGCACATCGCCTTGTTGGGCGGACGCACCGTATGAAACTGGGTGTACAAGGGATAGCAATCATGCCAACGGAAACCGCGAGCTTGCGTGGCATTGGCCGACGAAGTGGCGGCAGCGATCCAGAACCGCGGGCGGTCGGGATCGAGAAATTGGTCGCCCCAGGACGGATTCCGTCGGCACTCCCCTCGGCCATGACCGGGGCGATCGGAGTAGGTGTCCGAGCGGGGAAGGGTCGTGCGGGCATCACCATCGGCCAGATCGGTCGCGATTTCTCCACACAGGATCGTGTTGGACAGTCCATCCAGGATGTCGCGGAACTTCATGTCCTTGCAAAGGACAAACGCACCGCGATGACACTTGTTTGAACGGATCGCCTGTCCGGTGTCATTGACTGAATACGGCAACGTGGCACCGCTGGCAACTTCATCGACGTGCAACCAGGGATCCCGCGTGAAGACTGCAGAATCGCCCATGCAAGCGGCATAGTTCGTGCGACCGAGAGCGGGCAACCCGACGCCCGGATCGCTCGGGCATCTCAACGTCGGAATCTCCGTTCCCCAAGGTCCGTAGTCGATCCTGGCTACCCCGGGCCCCATCGCTTGCCATGGCGGATTGCGAGGCGATCCGTCGGCGTTGCTCGCGAGCGGATTGCTGATTTGTTGCCAGATGGCCTGTTGTTCCACGAAGGGCAAAATGCCGATCAAGAACGAGCCTCGGTGATTGATCGACGTCGTGTCGTTGGCCCGATCCCACATGTCGTGGCCGCCCAGGCGATACGTCCCACATCCCTGCAGCGGCAATTGTTTGTACGCCGAATGGTAGTTGTGAATTGCCAGGCCGATTTGTTTGAAGTTGTTGCTGCAACTCATTCGGCGAGCGGCCTCGCGAGCAGCCTGGACCGCGGGCAGCAAGAGGCCGACCAGAATGCCGATGATCGCGATGACCACCAGCAGTTCGACCAGCGTGAATCCGGTGCGATGACGTCTCATGGATGACTCCTGAGAAATAGAAAGAAGAAAAGTGAAGAGGGCACATGCCGACATAGGCGGTGCACTGGGTCCATGTTACGCCCCGTAACGCCAAATCCAGCCTCCAAAGACTTGCCGTTTTGCGACACGTTTTGCGGCCCCTTCGCTCCTCCGGGTGTGATGCCCCTTTCGGAGTCGTCCCGCCGTGGGACATTCCGCGACGACCTCGAAAGGACATCGACTTATTCGGCCCGGCCATGGTTTTCTGCTCGGTAGTCGCTCGGGGTCCTCGACTCGATGCGTTGAAAGACCCTGCACATGTGGCTCAGCGAGCTAAATCCCGCCGCGTACGCGATGTACTTGATCGGCAACGTCGTTTCGCGGAGCATTCTGCGCGCACGGTCGAGACGGCATCCGGTGATGTGCTCGAGCACGGATTGGCCCGTTGTCGTGCGGAAGTGCCGTTCCAGCGTCCGGGTGGTGACACCGATTTGCTTGGCGATCATCGCGACGGACAACTTACGGTGACTGTGGTTCCAAATCGTCAGCAATGCCTTGCGAGTGACCGGATCAACTTCATCAGCCAACGTCTCCGGCGTCATGCCAAAGTGCTCCGTTTCGTCCAGCACCTCGGCAGTGATCGTCAACGCCTTTGCACACAGCGAAGCAGGCTGTTGGTCGGGATGCCTGGTGACAAAGTCGATGATCTTTTTGTACTGATCGACGACTTTCTCGGAATGGCTCAAACGCAAGATGGGTCGAGCGGGATCCAGGAAGCCTCGATTTTGCAAGCTAAACAGCATCTCCCCTCCGATCGAAATCCAATACTCCGTCCAACCTGTTTCTTTCATCGGTCGATACCGGTGCCATACACCCGGGAACAACAGGATCATGGTTCCTGCGTTGACTTCGATGTGCCCATGTTCGTCCGATTCGAATTCTCCGCGACCTTGATGCACGTAGACGAATTGGAACTCCGGCAAGACACGCCCTTGATCCCATTTAAAATCGTAGAGTTCGGGATGGTGCTGCTGCGGATAGGGCGCGTTCGGCGCCACCTCGTCCATCCCTGCCCCGGTCAAATAGAAACCGAGACCGATGGCCGCATCCGACACCGGCAGATAACTGAAGGCGTTTCGGGTTTGGGCCTGGTCGGTTGTTGAATGGGTCTGGCTGGTCTTTGGAATCGTGTCGTCCGCCATCACACTTCATCCTTTAGGGCCGAATCAATCGCAACGCTTCGTTCGCTGCGTCGCAGTCTAGGCCCGTAGGAAACGGAAAACCTTGACGATCGACCCGGTGACTAGCACAAAAGTCCCAAAGCGCCCATCTGTTTCGCACGCGGCGCTAAGACGCCAGAATCTGAGGTGCTTTCATGGCGGTCGCATTTGCCAACCGCCCGACCGCCAAGCGAATCTCAAACCGTGCTCGCGCAAATCCGTTGGTGATCAATCGGGTCGAGCGAGTCACTCTGCCAGACATAGTTTTTTGCCAGCGGGAACTGATGAGATCGACTTTCCAAAAAGTGCATCAGATAGCCTGCAGTATTAGGAAAGACGACGAGATCGCCGCAGCGGACTCCGTGAGGAAAAACCAAGTGCCGGAGTGAAAGCAGTTCGGATTCGGTGCAGTACGCGCCGACCAAGAATCCAGATTTCATCTGACGATCGTGACGACCACACGGCAGCAAAATCGGATCGACAAGGAAATCGTCGCTCGAAGTCCGGCATTGGGTGCGATTCATCGATAGCCCGATCAACCAGTGTCCTTCCGCATTCTGTTTGCGGAACTCAACACCAGCCACCGTCATACCGCAACCGTCCATCAGGCTGCGGCCGGGCTCACAACGCAACTGGACATTCGACGATGCGATCCGTTTGGCGATCGAAACGCCCGCGACGGGAAAGTCCAGGATGCTCCGCAACCAGTCGCCTTTCGTTGGTGATTGATAATATGGATACGAGTTCGGCTTGCCGATGATCTCTCCTTGATGAACGGTCAGCCCCAACCCATGATTTCGGTACGTCACTTCACGACGTTGCCCCAACAGTGCGCTTTGATGAGCGTCCCAAAACTTTTTCCATTGCGTTTCCGACTGCAAGTAGGACATCGGGAATCCGCCTCCCATATCGACAAAGGCCGGAGAGTGCCCTTCGCGGCGGAGACGGTTGATCCAGTCGAGAGATTCGATTAACGCAGCCACACGATGGCCCGCGTCATAACCGCCCAGATGAAAATGGACTCCCAAAACAGAGATCGGCAAATCGCCTAAATGCGCGGACAACTCGCGATCTCTCTCGACGTCAAATCCGAATCGGGTGGGCAACTTTTGTCCTTGATGATGAAATCCGCCCAGACGCAGTGCGACAGGAGCCGTATGCTCGGTTCGTTTCGCGATCGAGACGATGCGATTCAGTTCATCCGAATTGTCGACGACGATACAAATCTGACGTTCGAGACACAGTTGCAGCAGCGCTTCGCTTTTGACCGCTGCCGTACAAATCAGTTGATCGGGATCAATCCCGCGCGACAGACACTGCTGAACCTCGTTCTCGCTGGCCGTGTCGATGCCGATTCCGGAGCGTTTGGCTTGGTCCACGAAGGACAGACACTTATTGGACTTGCGGGCGAAAAAGATTTTGAAGTCGATCTTTCGATCGGATGCCACCTGTCGTAAAGCAGCAACATTTTGCTCCATCGAACCGGTGTGAATCACGTTCAAGGGAGATCCGAATTCGGCGATCCGATCGAACAACCGCATGTCGTCCATGCACTCGAGCATCCAAGGTTCGATTCGAGCATCAAGCGGCACCTGCCCATGGCAATGCTGGCGGACCATTGGTTCTCGACATGTGGGCGACATCATCCGATCCATCTCAAAATCCATAGCGTGCACCGCCCACCGACTCGGTGATGACGGCCATACGGGACGCCCAGCGATCAATTTGGTCGTGCAACGCTCGTGATAACGTATCGTTACCGACCACCCATCCTTCAGTCGCGCGTCCGAAGATGGCGAGGGTGCACTCGGTGCCAGGAACAAATCCTTCGTGGTCGGTTACGATCGCGTTGGTGGGACCGTGCCGACGCAAGACTCCATCGTCCAGCAGCCCGGCGATAGGGCCGGCGAAACTCGGGTCGTGGGGACCGGCGATCACTGCATTAAGAATCGTATCGTAATCTTTCCCATCCGGGAACGGTTCTGCGATTTGCCCCAACGTCACCACGCCCTGGCTGATCAATGCAAGAAGTTTCCCGATACTTTTCGCGGGTGGGCCGAAGGCGATTCGCTCCATTTCCGATGCAACCGATCGGAACGACGAATACTGGTCATCGGCCAGCCCGCCGTAACTGACGAGCGTGACCACTTGAGGATAGAGTTTCCGCCACGATTCCCCCAGAGCAAAGGGGATGTCCTTTGGAAGCCGTCCTGTCGCGACACCGTGGGACTGCAACATAGCATCGTAGGCCGTTTGTGCATCCATCCGGTAGCGAGCCCAACCGCGATACCAGTTGCTGATGTCTCGTTCCCGAACTGGATTTGCGCCGTGTCGCTTCAGTAGCTCTGCGGCCGCATCCGATACGACGGTGAAAAGGTCACTGCGAAATCGAATTCTGCCACGGCATGCTTGCAGATCCTCGAGACGCCTGCGGAACGGTTCCCAGAAGCGGTCTTCGATGGGCTCAACTTTCGCAGTCGGTTTGGCCAACATCGGCCGCCCCGATCGGCTACGCAAGTCGATCAGTCGAGGTTCATTGAAACAGTGGATGTAGCGAGGCAAAGGATCGTTCGCCTGAAACTCCCCGCTGCGACCTTCGGTCAACGAGAGCACAGCGTCGATCGCAGTCAAGCCCATTCCGCGGATGAGAACGGAGGCACCGGCGCGAACGCAACCGGTAGAAAGTTGCGACTTGGCGGGGTAGACCGGGCGGGCTTTCCGCCGTCCATGGCTAAACGTGGATTCACCGTCTAACGAAGGTCGTAAACCTTCATGCCCGGTCGCAAGCACGACATAATCAAATGACGTCGTGCCCCCATTAAATTCGATGTGCCATCCGAGACCGTCCCGCCACACCCGCCGGACGCGTTTCCGAACGACACGGAACGACGAAGGCGCAAATCGCTTAGAGACCGTTTGAAAACAATCTGAAAGGTACTCTCCGACAATCGCTCGCGGGATGTACTGATCGGTCGTTGCCAAGTCGGGATAACGGTGATCCAGCCATTCGATCAATGATTCGGACTGGGCCATGGGAGATTGACGATAACGCTGCCAAAAATCAATGTGCTGCGTCGCGTAATTCATGAGCAGCTCACGTGGCTGTTGCGGGTCATAGATATGACCGGCACCGGGCGATCCGGCCGGCTCGAACACCGTCACGTCGATCGCGTGTAACCTTCGTTCCCCGACGGCTCGGCTGAACGCTTCAAGGCATTGCAGGCCGCGCGGACCGCATCCGACGATGGCCAGTCGTACCTTCTCTCTGCCGCCATCGACTCGGCTTTGCGGCACTGCTGCCTCTGGGAAATTCGCAATACTCACAGCATCACCTCGTTAGAAATCGGTGCTACACCCGTCTCGACCCATCGTTTCAAGCGGATCGGATCACAATCCAAATGCGTTTCAACCCAGTCGTCGTCGTAGATGGTGTCCAGATACCGGGTGCCGGAGTCATGGAGAATCGCGACGCAGCGTTTGCCCACGAGTTGGTCTTTCAGGTGGTCTACCGACATCAAGACGCCGCCGGCGGATCCCCCTACCAAGATCGCCTCGCGTTGGGCGGCGCGGCGACATCCGACCACGCAATCGAGATCGGTCACACGATGCACTCGCTGGAATGACTGCCCGATAGCGAGTGGAGGCACTCTGCCTGCACCCAGCCCGGGAATCTTCCGGGGTCCCGGCGATCCGCCGAATAAAACGCTCCCCGCCGCGTCGACCGCGATCACGTCCACGTTGCGACCTCGGGATGATAAGTAGTCACGACAGGCTTGTGCCGTTCCCGTGCTGCTGATCGCAACTAGCACGACGTCGAACTCCCCACCGAGTGCTTCATCGATCTCGCGAATCGTGCCTTCGGTGTGTGCCCGCGGGTTATCCAGATTGCGATATTGGTTCGGCCAATAGCTCTCCGGCATCCGCTCCAGCAATTCGCAGACCCGCGCAATTCTGGCCTTCAAAAAGTCTCCGTCGAGCGGCCGTTGCACCATTTCTATCTCGCCGCCCAAGGCTCTGATGATTCTCAAATTCTGTAGCTGAGCGCGCGGATCAACGACGCAAATGAAACGCAAGCCGTGGTACCGAGAGGCCTGAGCCAATCCGATTCCCATGTTGCCGGACGATGATTCGATCACCGTGTTTCCCGCTTTCAGCTCTCCCCGTGCCAAGGCCTGTTCGAGCATCATCCTCGCTGGTCGATCTTTGGCACTGCCTCCTGGATTAGAAGACTCCAGTTTGGCCAACAGCTCAACTTGATCACAGTCCAAGAATCGCGAGAGGCGAACGATCGGCGTTCGCCCGATCGCATCCAACACCCCGCTGGCGATGTCCAAATTGTCTGACCTCATGTGCGTGCGAGACCTCGTCGCTGAAGAATTGATGAAGCGCGGCAGCGAGATCGCACATTCCATGCCAAACGTCGGAAGATCACGACGCCGGGGTCGCTACGAACCGCGTCCCCGACGCCACACACCATGGAAAATCAAACCGGTGTCTTACCGCCGGTGCAGCCATACACTTCCGCGGTGACGAAACTCGCCTCGGGGCTTGCCAACCAGACATACATCGGCGCAAGTTCGGCTGGCTGAGCCGGACGTTCGAATAAGGTGTCCGCCCCAAAGTTTTCGAACTTGTCCTTCGGCATCGACCCGGGAATCAACGGAGTCCAAACGGGGCCGGGAGCCACCGCGTTGACCCGGACACCACGTTTGATCGCCAATTTGGCCATCGCTTTGGTCATTCCGATCATCGCGGATTTCGTCGTGGCGTAGGGCAGGAGGTACGCGGAGGGATTGTACCCCTGGATGGAAACGGTATTGATAATGCTGCCACCGGCGGGCAAGTGCTCCATCGCAGCGCGAGAAAGCCAGAAGGGCGCGTAGACGTTCGTTTTGTAAATGCGATCGAACAATTCAGTGGAGAATTCGTCGATAGAATTTGCCGTCTCTTGATAGGCGGCATTATTCACCAGAATCTCCAGCGAGCCCAATTGATCAACACTCCGATCGATCAACTCGTTGCAAAAACTTTCGTCCCGCAAGTCGCCGCCGCAGGTCACGGCTTTGACCCCTGCAGCTTCAACCACCGTCTTGGTTTCCTCCGCGTCGCTGTTCTCGCACAGATAGTTAATGACGACGTTAGCGCCTTCGCGAGCAAAGGCGATCGCAACGGCGCGACCAATGCCGCTATCGGCACCTGTGATCAACGCATTCAGCCCTTTCAGCTTCCCTGATCCGCGATAACTCTGCTCACCATGGTCAGGCGTTGGATTCATTTTGTCCGTTGTACCTGGCATGGCAAACGCCTCCTGGTCGGGGTACGGAGGTTTCGCAAAGGCGTCGCGGGGATCGGTCAGATGGACATCGGGAAAGGTACGAACTTCCTGGACAGTATCCATAGTTAAACTCAATTGTTTGGGTGGGAATGCACGTGCTGGTTTACTACTTTCGCGGCCTGTACAACCGCGATTTAGCCTCGAGCGATGCATTTGCTATACCAAAACAAATGGCTGAGTACGCCGGAATCACACCCTTAAGGAAGTCGTCCAGAAAAGTGTTCCGCGATCGCTTCGCGCGGAATCGACAGCAAGTCAACCGCGATCTCCGCGGCAATCACTCTTCCCTTCGTCAGCCAAGCCGAGGCAAACGCCCAGACCGCGATCCATTCCATCCAAAACAGGAAATTAAATCGGTTCAATTGCTGCTTGAGCGAAATCGGAGCGAAGAACAAATAGGCGCCCATCGCAGCCATGCTAAACAGAATGACCAGGCCGCTGCTCCGATAGATGAAGTTACGTTCCCAGGGGTGTGGCTCGCTTTCGACCGGGTCACGCGTGGATCGTGGAAAGTGGTACAGCGAATAGCATGCGAGGGTAAGAAAAAACACGCCCCCGCTGATCGTGTGCATGTAGCCGATCAACGACCGTTGCAACAATGGATCGCTGCCGGGGTCCAGCGGGAACAATGCGACGCCGAATGCGGCAGCAGACCCCACGTTGGCGGTCCAGTTTTCGATCCAGTCGTGACCGCGATAACACAGCAAGAAAACTGCGATCGCACACATGGTCCCGACGAAGATGTCACGCATCGCGGTATGGTAGTAGCTGCTGATATTGTCCTGAAACGGAATCCCTGCGAGCCAGCCGATCGGTCCGAGAACGATCGGCAACAGGAAGCCGCTTATCCCGACGGCTCGCCGGATACCGATGAAAGAAAGAACCAACGCGTTGGCTCGGGTCGATAGTTCAGGAATCATTCAGCCGACCTTGCGTGTCGAGCATGGCGTGCACGTCGCGTTCACTTTTGATGCCGTGCGCAGCGATGCGATAACCGACCACCACGCCGTTCTGCCAACCGCTGGACCGCACTCCGCCTCCGCAGTGATCCGACACCGCATCTGACGGAGGCGGTTAGGCGGTCGATGATCAACTCGCTTTGGAGTCTCGGCGCGCCAATGGGTTCGACTGTCGTCGTAGACTCCGCTCGCGTGGCTAGCCACGCAGCTTCCAGCCCACCAGAAGGCCAAGGCCGAAACACCACATGGCGGCAACATCCGGTTTGTCATTCGCGTAACCTCGCAGGACTCCGAGCAAGTCCTTCGCGGGCTCGGCGACGAAGTGCTGGCCGGCCTGTTGCAATTTTTCCGCGGCAATCTGCGCGGCCTCCGACTGGTTTTGTGTCGAGTGCCGCTGTGCCGTTTGGGTCGATTCTGAACTCATTGATTCTATTCCTTGTTAAAGTGAAGGGTGGGTCCTCAGCTGCGCCAGCCGTTTCGCCAGGTTGGCTGGGGACGTTGTGCGGAGGCGATGCCCAAGCCGACCATCACCCCCGCGATCATCCCAACGGTAAAGGCGGCGACGACCGATTCGATTGGTCGCTCAGCGACCGCTTTGGCCGACGCTTGATAGCTTGCGCGAGCACGCTCGGACAAATCGTTGACGTAAGCCTCTGCCTGTTCGCGACTCTGGCCGGTTTTTTCTTGGATCAAACCGATCAGTTTCTGGAAACTGCCTTCGGTTTGGCGGATATCGTCATCCGAGATTTCACCGTATTTCTGCTGTACGGCTCCGCTCACTTGGCGGAATTGCCCGTGAATTTGTTGGCTGGTAGCCATCGGATCTATGTCCTCGCGTACGAGTTGTGTTGTGGGCATCAGGTGCCCGAACGTTGTGGCTGATCCGATTTGCATACGGCATGCCAAAGACAAGACACCCTCACTTATCGCTCTCATTGACCCGCCCGTACCGACCGACGCGGCAAGCCGGTTGTTGATTGACAGGTCTTCTGCAAGCGGGTGCAGCCCCAAAAACGCGTTTGACAACGGCAATCGTTTATCGCAACCGAGACCTGCAAGCGGTTGAGCAGCTTTGCACCAGCCTGATCGCTCGCCGATCCGATTAAGAGAGCGGTGCGGCAGTCGCCCCACCGGGATCAGCCGTCCTTCGAGTTGTCCAGCAACAGCTTTTCACATTGCTGTTTCGCGATCCCGCCGATGACCGTCGCATGAGCGTTGCTGACTTCAATCAGCTCCTCGCACCCGATCCCCAATCCGCCATAGCCGGATTTCGCCACCACATCACAACCAGCACCGAAGACGATGATGTCAATTTTTGCCAGCAAAGCAGCGGACGTGCACATCGGGCAGGGCTCACCGGTCGAAACCAGGACACAGCCCGACAGATCCGTTGTACCGAGTTCCTGGCAGGCTCGATCGATCGCATTGACCTCACCGTGACGTGACGGTTGCGTTTGCCCCCGCGCCGTGTTGTGCTCGCACGCGACCAAATCGCGATTGGGCGAATACACTGATGCCGCGAACGGGTTTTCCCCGTCAGCGACGCCACTCCATGCTTTGTCCAGTGTCGTGCTCATCCATTGGACAAGCCGTTCATTGCTGAATTCCATCAGTCAGTTCTCCGGTGAGATTCGATTTTGAGCGTCCTGTAGCAGGTCGTCGCGAGCGGAAGCAAATTCCGTTCCTGCGGCGACCGCGCCAGCAGACACCCTCGAAGCCACCTGCCTGGCCGGCCGGAGAACTAATCCGCCTCACCTACCAGCGGAGGCGTATCAACGAACAGCACTCGGTGCAATTCGGCAAGTTCCTTGGCGGGAATCTTGATCACCTTTCGGTCGTAGGTCATCAAGCCATTGATTTCCCCTTCGACGTCGGTCGTTTGGGTGTAGACGCCCGCTGCGATGCCCTTGCCGCGCAACTCGTTCAGCATCCTCAGGGAGGTGACATAACGTTCCTTGTACTCTTCGGCGTTTTTGGGCAGCCCGCCGTAACCCCAGTTGCGTCGGTTCGCATCCCACAGGTGATCTTTGACGGGATAACCGTGTCCGCCAAATTCGCCCATCACCTTGATGTAGTCGTCGAATCGACCTCCGGCGCCCAGGTCAAACGGAAAACTTGGATGCGGGTAACTGTGTTCGTCGACGACATCGCCCACCGGCCAGAAGTTTCCGCCGCTGGCGATGTTGATCAATCGCGTCGGATCGCGTTGCACCGTCCACTTGCCGACCTCCACCGTTTGGTGTTGCCCCCAGGCTTCGTTGAATGGCACCCAGCTGACGATCGAAGGATGGCTTTCCAGCGTCGTGATCATTCGCTCCAGTTCCAACATGAATTGCTGGTGCTGGTCGGCGGGCCATTTCGCGTCCACGGGATCGGGTTTCAGACGTGTCCACGCCGGCCAAGCGTCGCCGACGCCGCCGCTGACCTGATCCTGCCAGACCATCATCCCCAGCCGGTCGCAGTGGTAGTAGTACCGCCGCGGTTCGACTTTGATGTGTTTGCGGATCATGTTGAAACCAGCGTCTTTGAGCCACTGAATGTCGAACAACATCGCTTCGTCCGACGGCGGCGTCAGCAGCCCGTCGGGCCACCAACCTTGGTCGAGCGGCCCCCAATGAAAGACGGTTTCGCCGTTGAGTGTGAACCGCCAGTGCCCGTCGGCATCCTTGACTTTGCCGACCGACCGAATTCCCGCGTAGGAGCGAACGGTGTCCAACGGTCGATCGTCGCCGCCGAGCAACGAGACTTCGATGTCGTACAGGTGTGGGTCGGCCGGGGACCAGAGTTTTGCGTCAGCGATGTCTAATTCGACCTTGTCACCGCCACGTCGGCGAGCGACGATCGAATCGCCGTCTTTGACCACCACCATGACACCGCCGGCGCCCTTCGTTTTCGGTTCAACGGTGATCGTTCCCCTTTCAGCGGACGTCGTGATCTTGAGGTCTGAGATATGGCTGGCCGGAACTTCTTCCATCCAGACCGTCTGCCAGATGCCCGAAACCTGCGTGTACCAGATGCCGCGGGCGTCCAGCACTTGCTTGCCCCGCAACTGATACTCTTCGGTCGCGTCTTCGACTCGCACGACCAGATCGTTTTTCCCGTCTTTGATCGCATCGGTGACATCAAAGGAAAACGGTGTGTTGCCGCCGGTGTGGGAGCCAACCGAAATGCCGTTTACAAGAACCTGGCATCGATAATCGACGGCCTCGAAATTCAACACCAGTCGCTTATCATCCGACTTCTTGGCGTCGAAGCTGCGCCGATACCAGAGTACCTCGGATGCATCGAGCAACCGCTGGACGCCACCGAGTTTTGATTCCAGGCAGTAGGGAACCAGGATCTTTCCGTCGAACTGCGACGGCGTGTCTTTGGAATCGATCGGCGTGATGGCGTAATCCCAGTGGCCGTTCAGATTGGTCCAGTTGTCTCGCTGGAGCAACGGTCGCGGGTACTCCGTCCAGGCGTTTTCCGCGGTGACGGCTTCGCCCCACTTGGTGATCAAGTGCGACTTGAACGGTGTGGTGCTGCGTTTCGGCCTCGGCAATTCGGGGATATTGTCCGCGTCGACCAAATGCACGTCGATGAATTGCCCGCCGCCGGTTTGTTTGCAGTGTACCGCCATCACGTTATCACCGGTCTGTAGCGTCGAATCCTTGTCTGGTGCGATCGGGACGACGATGTACTCGGTCGTGTACTGTTTCAGGTCGGCGACTTTCAGCCCGTTGATGTAAATCTGGGCGTCTTCGTCATGATGAACCAGCAGCGCGGGCTTGTCGGGAATGGACGTCAACGGAAACGATTTTCGCAGCCAGATGTTGTTGGTCGCCCATGTCGTGCCGACGCGCGAACCCGGTGTGTCGCGTGTCCCGAAACCGCCGAAGCCCGCCGTCCACCCCGCGTCGTCGAAGTCCGCTTGGTGCCAGCCCTCGGCCGGTTGCTCGAGCGTGTACCGCCATTGGTCGACGACCTCCTGGCCGAGGCTGACGGACGGGAACAGAGCCAGCAGAATGCCGGCGACGAAGGATGTTCTAAGTATCATTTCGCTACCTCAACGGGAACTTCAAAGCCGCCTCTTCACCGCGACGCGCCAAAGGCTTTCAATCCCTCCATCGTACAACGATCCGCCGTCGCAGCCATGAGATGTCACGTTGATGTGATGAGATCTGTTGTCAGGCGTTGGACGCACCGCTTCGGTCCCTCCGTCCAGCCATGGGCTCCCCGATTCGGCCGTCGTGCTGTCAAATGGCGGGCCCCTTGATTTGAGTAAACGATTCTATCTCTTTGATCCGGCCAGCAGATCGTAGACGGCATGAAACGCGGGCTTGGGACGGCGATCGCGATCGAACAGCAATGGATGATTGACGCGTTTCCAGGGGAAATCATTCAGCCAACTTTGTCCGTCGTGCAGGTTCCAAAACGAGACGCGCGCGATCACGTCACTGTATTCATCAAATAATGTGAACAGTTCGACATACTGGTCCGTCATCTGCTGCTGGATCTCCGGCGGCATCCCGTCCTTGTAAGGATCGTAAGAACCGAGCTCATCGCGATACTTGCCACCCTCGGCCCACCAGCGGCCACGTTTGACCACATCGATGTCCAGTTCCGAAACGACCACCTGGATCTCTAGTTCGCGGAGGGCATCGAAGGTCTCGCGCAGTTCGGCCAGTGAGTTGTCACCGAGTTCAAAGTGCCCCTGCATGCCATACGCATCCACGGGAGCTCCGGCGGCCTTGAGTTTGGTGAGTAGTTCGAGGAGTTTCGTTCGCTTATCCGGCTTGTGGCCGTTGTAGTCGTTGTAGATCAAAAGCGCATCGGGGTCGGCGGCGCGCGCGGCCTTGAACGCGGTGACGATGAAGTCGATGCCGGTGGTGCGCGAATAGACCGAATCGCGTAGCATTCCGGCATCGCTGTCGCCGATCGCCTCGTTGACGACGTCCCACATGGTCGCGACATCGGCGTACCGCCCGACCACGGTATGGATGTGAGACTCGATCCGCTGGAGAAGTTTTTCCCGCGAGACCGGTTGCCCCGCTTCCTCCATCATCCAGGGATCGGTGCGGTCATCCTTGGCCCAGACGAGGCAATGGCCAACCATTTCCAAATCGTTCTTACGGACAAAGTCGGCGAATTGGTCAGTCGGCCCGAATTCCCAGCGATCTTCTTCGGGATGAATCCCTTGCGGCTTCATGCAGTTTTCCGGGGTCAGGATTTGAAAATGCCTGCGAATCAGGGCGGCATCTTCGGGATCCCGGATCACCTGATGGCTGACGCCGACGCCGATCTTGAACCGATCACCGACGGCGGCCTTGAGCGATTTCTCGGAAGCGACTCCTGCGGTTTCGAGCGCCGTCGGACCGAGGGGATAGGTTGTGATGAAAATCCTGTCGAGCAACGCTCCGTCTTCGCGATACGCCATCGTCAACGTGTGGTCACCCGATTCCAGGCTCACGTCGGCCAGCTTGGTCCATTCCCAACCGGTCGTCCCCAAGCCATTGGCGGCCGTGAACGCCCCATCGTCGATCTTGATCCAAAAGGAATCGTCATCGGGTGACGGACAGTTCACTCGCGCGAACACATAGTACCTTGCGTCTCGCGTGACCGTAAATGGAATCGACACCGCTGCTGATTCGCCGGCAGGAGCCGCTTGCGGACTGTTCTGACCCGATCGGACCGTTAGATAATTTCCACCCGACGCCTGGGGATCGCTATGGACGCGCCAATCGGACCCGTGCTTGGCCGATTCGACTTCGACGTCAATGCTCTCGACATCGGTCGCATCGGGCATGGGGAAAGTCGACGTTCCGGTGCTCCATCCGTCGTACCAGAACTCGTGCTCCACGTCCTCGAACGGATGTTTGGTGACCGATGTGTCGACGTCCATTTTATCGAGCAGGAATTTGTCAACGAACGCCTCGACCTCTGGCCGTTGGTTTTCGGGAAGCCGGCAATGCGGATGGTTCCCGACGATCGAGAATCCGAACCGGTCGGGGATCCCGAACGTCTTCCACACCTGATGTGCGGCACGACAGGAAACATAACCGGACGGATCGGCCAGCCATTCGTAGTCGGGGTTGCCCAGCACCAGCAGCGCACGCGGCGCAATCATGGCCATCAATTCATGGTGATCATAAGGCAGTTTCTCGACCGAGTTTGAAAACCGAAACATGTCTTCGGTGAACCAGGCGCGGCTGGTTTTTCCGAGCGTTTCGACATTGCCCAATGTTTCCGAAACACGCCATGCGGCCGCACCGCCGCCGCCGGATTCCTGAGCGATCGTCAGCGCAATCCGTTCGTCGAGCGCGCCGGCAAACAACGCCATCTTTCCGGCGAACGAGCATCCGGTGACGGCAAGGTGTTTGCGGTCGATGGGAAGCTCGTCCTCGACCAGTTCCAAACCGTCGATGATTCGGCTGATGCCCCACGGCCACGCGCTGTAGGCACCGATAGAAATCTGGTCGGGGTAGAGTCGGTTGATCGGTTCTTGCCCCCGTTTTTGTGTGTGGGACATCACCTGGGCGAAATTAAACGGGATCATCGCGATCTTGCGACTGGCGAAGATGCCCGGCGGCAGGCTTCCGCTACCAAATCCGACGCCGATCACGGCCGGAAACGGGCCGTCACCTTCAGGAAGATTTACCTTGGCGGTCAGCGTCAACGTTTCTCCGTTCTCGGTCACCGTGACGGTCAACGTGCCGTCGTCAAACGTCGCGGCGATGTCATCGGGCCGCGGCGGCTTTTTCCCGATCCCGTAGTGCTCGATTTCGGCTTTGATTTCCGAGCGGCGACGACTCCAGTCGTTGAACTCGGTGGAACGCCCGCTTCCATCGGACCAGGCAAACGGATCGGGCAGGGGCCGGACGATCGGCAGTTGATCATAGGTCGGCAGCACCGGGGCCGCAAACTCCGCACCGCTGTGCTCGGTGTCGTAGACCAACGGCACGTCCTGCGCCGGAGATGCCACCGTCACGACGGCAACCAGCATCAGCGACAAAAAACCGATTTTGATGTTTCTGATCATGGAATCATCGATGAATGAAAGGGGCGTTGTCGATTCGGGGCATTTCGGTCAGGAGGAATGGACTCGTCGCCTCGCCCACTACCCGGAAACCAAGCGGTGGTGGAATCCTAGGGGGCTGTGATCGGCACACGACAACTTTTGCGAAAACTTCTCGGCTTCGTTCCGGTCACGTCCTTGAACGCCCGATTGAAGCGGCTTAACGAATCGAATCCGGATTCCAACGCAATGTTTAGGATTTGTTCGTCGCTGGTGACCAGCAACCGCTGAGTTTCAGCGACTCGATGGCGTGTGATCAATGTATTGAGTGTCATTCCGAACGTTTTTCGAAAAAGCGTAGCGGCGTAATATTGATTTCGAATTCGTCGTGGCGATCGGGCCGCAGCATCCGTTTGGGCTCCCAGACTTCGCATGTAAAGCCGCACGGGGCAAACTCGGGTCGTTGGGTGTCAAACTGCCGCATATCCTCAGAATAGTGCTAGCTCCTGCCGCTATCGAGGGAGAATGCGCTGGATTCTTCTGTAAATTGATCGACACCGCCCTCCTCCCCAATTGTGCCAATACATCTGCAGAAAGTGTTATGAGTCCGAACCGCCCACCGATTGCGTGTTTCCGTTGGAGTCTCGCGGTGCTGATGGCCGTTGCGTTCTCGCGCACCTGTGACGCGGAAACCCTGAAGCCACGCGTGCTGGTCCTGACCGACATCTCGGCGTGGGAAACCGACGACCATGAATCGTTGATCCGGTTCCTCGCTCACGCCGACCTGTTTGAAATCGAAGGGCTGGTGATCACGACCGGCTACAGCATCAAGACGCTTGAAAAGTCTCCCGAACGCGGTTTTATCGACATCGCACGAGGCGTCGTGGACGCCTACGACCGGGACTTGCCCAACCTGATGAAGCGTTCCTCCCAGTCGGGCCAAGCGGCCGATGATGCTCGTCAGTCGATCGGCTACTGGCCAAGCGCGGATTACCTGCGCGAGCGAACGGTGCTGGGCAGCCTGAATCGAGGCAAAGCGTTCATCGGCGACAACAACGACTCACCGGGCAGCGATCTGATCATCCGCCTTGCCGACCAGCATGATCCGCGGCCGCTGTGGATCACGGTTTGGGGCGGCGGCAATACACTCGCCCAGTCGGTTTATCGGGTCCGGAAAGACAGGACCGAAGATCAGTTTCGAACATTCCTGGGCAAGCTTCGTGTTTATGTGATTACCGATCAAGACCGCAATTACCACGGTGACGGATTGGACGTCAGTTCGCACGGATGGATTTATCAACAAATCGGAAACGACCTGCGGTTTCTTCGGGACAAGTCTCCGACCACGATTCGAGCAAGCCGACAGATCAGATTCCTTCCGACGCCGCCGGCAAGCGATTCCATGTCATTTGCGAAGTCACCGACGACGGCACGCATCCCTTGATGCAGTTATCGCCGGATCATTTTTGAGCCCACCGCGGGAGAGCCCGTGCGGCTTTGAGAAGAAACCCTCCTGGCAGGGACGGTGAAGTCGTAAACTCCTGCGATTTCATTAGTATTAAAACCGCTCGACCTAAAGCCAGGTGACGGCGCTCGCCAGAGCGTGGAAAGCACCAAGTGAGAAAACCCCCATGAAGTCCTATCAAAACTCATTCGGCATCGACGGATTGTGGTACCTAGCGATTTGCCTGACTCCTCTCTTTCTGGGCGGAGATGCCGTCGCGCAAGTTTCCTTCAGCAAAAACCTGCTCAAGAAGGACGATGCTTGGTTTCGCTCGGAAGAAGCCGGGGCGATTGCCGACAGCGTGATGGAGTACCAGTCGCCGCAAGGCGGTTGGCCCAAGAGCGCCGACCTTGCCAAACGACCTCGGTCGCCAAGCGAGATCCCACAGCCTGGCGACAGTCGCGCCAACAGCCTGGACAACGACGCGACGACCGTTCCGATGCAGTTCCTGGCTCGGATGGCACACGCGACCAGTGATGCGAAGTACCGTGATTCGTTCTTACGCGGCGTCGACTACCTGCTGGCCGCCCAGTACGACAACGGCGGTTGGCCGCAGTTCTGGCCGCTGCGAAAGGGATATTACTCGCACATCACCTACAACGACGGAGCGATGGTTCGCGTCATGGAAGTCTTGCGTGATGTCGCCGCAGGCGACGCCCCTTATGACTTCGTCGATGCCGAGCGACGTGAGAGGGCTGGCCAGGCACTGGAGCGTGGGATCGATTGCATTTTGAAAACGCAAATTCGGCAAAACGGGAAGCGAACCGCCTGGTGTGCACAACACGACGCAAAGTCGCTCCAACCGGCGTGGGCGCGTGCTTACGAACCGCCCTCGCTGTCCGGCAGCGAATCGATCGGCGTCGTGCGTTTCCTGATGAAAATCGAAGCCCCCTCCGACGAGATCATCGCGTCGGTTGAAGGGGCCGTCGAGTGGGTTCGGGACGTGCAACTAAACGGATGGCGTGTCGAAAGCTTCAAGAATCGCGACGGTCGCTCCGACCGCAGGCTGGTCGCCGATCCGGATGCGCCGCCCCTTTGGGCACGTTTCTACGAATTGGAAACGAACCGCCCCCTGTACCTCGATCGCGACTCCGTGTTCCGCTATGACTACAGCGAACTCAGCCACGAACGCCGAAACGGTTATTCCTATCTCGGCAATTGGGGACAGTCGCTGTTGGAAAAGGACTACCCACGCTGGCGCGAAAAACGCGAAAGGGATTGAAGCATGTTTCGATGACGATCCGGATGACTTCCAGTCGATGGTTCACCTGATGGTCTATGCCGACGTGCTGGACATCGAAGGCCTGATCGCGTCGCCCTCCGACGAAGGCCGAAAGCGCGACATTTTGAAAGTGATCCAATGCTATGAGCAGGACTATCCGAACCTGAAAACCTATTCGGATCGCTATCTGACACCGGATGCGTACCAGTACATCGTCGATCGGCATCCAACGTTGTGGATGACCGAGTCCAACGCGACCTATCGCAGTTGGTTCAGCGGCGGAAACCAATCGAGCGACTGGGACAATGAACGCTTCGTCTCGCGGCACATCCAAGGACAAGGCTCACTCGGCGACTTCTTTGTCCGTCAGAAAGCGGACATCAAAATGGGCGATTCGCCGTCGGTCTCCGAAGGACCACACAGCGGTGCAAAGACGGTCAGTCGTTGGCGTAAGCAGTTCCTTGGCGACTTCACCGACCGCATGCGGCGATGCCGATTGCCGTTGAATATCGACGAGGCGGCCCATCAAGAAACGGGCAAGGGAGGTTCGTGAGGGGACAAAACGATGGGGGCAAAATAATTTGCATGCGTGAGTGAATCGCAACCACCTTCGCCAGGAAGGGTCACGCATGAATGGCACGAGCAGACGTGTTGGTGTTCAGGCTTTAGCCGCCCCCTGTCGCTGCGTCGCGGCGACTCGGAATCGCCTAAAGGCTAGACACCAACGGTTGCGCCCCTGCCATTCGGGTCACGCATGCTTTCGACACACTCGGCCGCGACGCAATGCCAAAGCTCCCCTGTCCGGCGACTACCCCATCGTCTTGCCCCCATCGTTTTGCCCCCATCGTTTTACCCCTAGATTCAAGAATTCCTCATTTGCTTGTGCGACCCGTCACAATTGGGAAGCTTGCCCGACAAGCCGCACACACAATCGTGCAGCCCCTTGCCGTCAAGAATGCGTTGCTCGCACTTCTTGATCCGTGCCACCCGCGTCTTGGATTGCTTGGCGGCGGAAAAGTGCAGGATGTAGCCGCGCTGTCGCCCCGGTGTCAAGTTTTCAAACGCCGCCCGCAGCGGTTCGTTTTCGGCAAGGCAAGCTGTCAATTCCTCCGGGTAATCAGGCCCCGCATCGTTCTTTAGTTCCACCTTCGCGCCGGCCTTCTCCAGCGTAGCGGCTTCGCGAATGTAGGCGACCAAGATCGGCTCGATCGCCTCGATCTGGTCGACGGACGTGAATCGGATCAGGCGTGCCGAGCGAGAATTTTCGCCGGGTTTGTCGAGCACCTTGCGAGGGTCTTTTAGCAGCACTCCTTTAAAGAAACTGATGGTGCAACAGGATTTCAGCGTGCCGAGGATCACGACGTTTTTCCCGCCGAACGTGTAACATGGCACCCGCCACTTGAGTTCTTCGGTCAACCCGCATTGGAGCACGATGCGTCGAAGCGTCTGGAGTTCATCGCGCCAGGTCGGTACGGACCGGAAGTATTCGTCGACCTTGGAATTCATCGTTCCCAACTGCGAGAGGTTACGGAGTAAGATGGCCGATTGTATCCCCTCGCGGGTCAGCGTTCCAAATCAGATCCCAATCATGACAACGATCTACCATAACCCCCGCTGTTCGAAATCGCGTGCGGCGGTCGAACTGCTCCGCTCGCATCAAATCGAATTCGACATCGTGAAATACCTGGAAGATCCCCCGAGCGAAAAGGAGCTTGCAAAAATCGTCAAAATGCTGGGGATCACGCCGGAGCAATTGGTCCGCAAGAAAGAAAAACGCTTCAATGAGATGGAGCTTGGTGATCAAGTCATGTCCGACAAGCAATGGATCGCGATCTTAGCGGCCAACCCGTCGTTGATCGAACGCCCGATCGTCGTCCACCAGGGAAAGGCGGCGATCGGTCGTCCCACAGAAAACATCACCGAACTTCTTGGCCAATAGCGAACAAATGAGAATGCACCTTACCAAGCCGATCGTTTTCTTGATCGCGTGTTTGTGGCTCCAGGCGGACCTTGCCCGACAAACTCGTGCAGCCGACGACACCGATTCCAAGCCCAATCTAGTGTTTCTGTTCGCGGACGATCAGTGCACGTATTCTCTGGGCTGTTACGGAAACAAGGACGTCAAAACGCCCCACATGGACCAACTGGCCCGCGACGGGGTGGTGTTCGACAAACACTACAACACAACGGCGATTTGCATGGCCAGTCGTGCAAACGTCTTCACCGGGATGTACGAATACAAAACCGGATGCAATTTCACACACGGCAACATGCACGCCGACGTGTGGGCCAAGTCGTATCCGGTGCTGCTGCGCGAGGCGGGGTACCTGACCGCGTTTGCGGGCAAATTCGGAATCGTCGTCGAAGGCAAGGGGTTATGCGAAGACGATTTCGATTTCTGGGGCGGCGGCCCCGGCCAGACCAATTACGCAACGGCCAAAAACAAGTCGATGCAAAAGTACGCCGACGATTACCCCCATTCGACGTTGTCCTACGGAGCGTTCGGACAGGACGTGATTCGCAAATCCGTCAAACAGGACAAACCATTTTGCCTGTCCATCAGTTTCAAAGCCCCTCACAAGCCGGCGACGCCCGACCCGCGATTCAACGACGTCTACGCCGGCAAGACGTTCACCAAACCGGCCAACTTCGGTCGAGAACACGGCCAGCATCTGTCACCGCAAAGCAAGACCGGACGCCAATACCCGCGTTTTTTCGAGTGGAAGTACGACAGTGACTACGACGGTGAAATGGCCAAGTACCACCAGCAGGTCTATGCGATCGACGTCGCGCTGGGGATGATCCGTGACGAACTCGAGGCCCAGGGTGTCGCCGACAACACCGTTCTGATTTACACCAGCGACAACGGATATATCTGTGGTTCGCACGGATACGGTTCCAAGGTGTTGCCGATGGAAGAATCGTCACGTGTCCCGTTGATGATTTACGACCCCCGCAGTCCGACCAGCGGAAAACAACTTCGTTGCGATCAACTGACCGGCAACATCGACTTCGCGCCGACGATTCTGGAATTGGCGGGGGTACCGATCCCGGTGAACATGGACGGAAAAAGCCTGCTGGGCTTGCTGCAGAAGCCCGGCCAAGGTGGGCACGATCAGCTGGCGTTTATCAACGTGTTCGGACCGCTCTCGACGCACAGTCTGACCTGTCTGACCCGGCAGTACAAATACACGTACTGGTGGTACGGCGACGACACGATGGATCCCGTCGAGGAACTGTTCGACACCCAAAACGATCCGCTGGAGTTGACCAGCCTAGCCGACAGCCCCGGTACCGCGACGGTGCTCGACCAGATGCGGAAACGCTACGATCAGGAGTTGGCCAAATGGAAGGAACAAGCCGTCGATTACAATAACTACCAACGCTACGGCACCCTCTTTGACCGCACGATCCCGCTGGCGAAAAAGTCGGATCAGATGCCAGGCAATCGTAGTCGGGCAGCAAAGTAGGGGACTGCGAGTCGTGGCGCATTGAATTGCTGGTCAGACCCGTTTCTGAACTTTGCGATGGCCCACAGAGGGGAGGCGGACGCACCGGTTTTTGCTATAATCGACGCATTGCGTTTTCTTTTTTTCCGGCTTGCCGATCTCATGAGTATCGCGACACACCGTTTCAGCAACGAAGAGTACCATCAACGATTCACCGAGGGTGATAAAGTTGAATTAATCGATGGATTGATCTACGACAAAATGGTTATCGGTCCCAAGCACCGCAGTGCGGTGAACAAGCTGATCAAGATATTTGTCTTGGCTGGCTATGACGTCAGTTCCCAAGGACCAATCTCCTGGCCGGGCAACGAACCCGAACCTGATTTGACCATTCTTGCGGCGGGAACGGACCCGACAGACCGTCATCCGCTGCCCAATGAGTGCTTGCTGGTGATCGAGGTGAGTGACGCATCCCTGGCCAAGGATCGCGAGGTCAAGTTGCCCGCCTATCAACAGGCCGGAATTCGAACTTGGATCGTCAATTTGCAGGACGACGTTTTTGAGATTGACGGCCGGAAAACGAAAACCGCAAGTTTCGACGATGTCACGATCAACATTGACGACATCGTCTGAGGAAAAATCTCGCGGGTGAGATGAAGGGTGCCCTACGTCCTTTTGCAGGTCACGGTTGAAGATGGATGTCGTGATCAAGACCTTCCCGGTTGGTGAAGATCACGTGAGCATTCGTTGAAAAAATGCGGGGATGTCGCGTCCGTCTGATCGCTGCCATGGTTCTTTGATCCGATCGGGCGCGAAGGGCAATGGCCCTCTGCTAGAATCCGCCCGCGCAACCGCTTAAGGTGGACGGCCGTCGATCGTCGCAGACCCGCGGCGGTGCGGCTTGGTGAATATAGACATGCCTTTCTCACTTCGAAGACTCGATGCTTAGAACCGTCAATAACAGAGATCCTTTGGGAATGCGTCCGCAGATCGGTCGCAGGAGCTTGTTGTCCTTCGCGAGTTTGTTGCCGACGATTGTTTGCTCGTCTCAGCAGACCTACGCGGATGCTTCGTTCAAAACGGACAAGAATCCGTTTACGCTGGGCATTGCATCGGGCGACCCGGATCACCGCGGGGTGGTGCTCTGGACGCGTCTGGCCCCCGATCCACTGCAGCCTGGCGGCGGAATGCCCGCGCGAGCGATTGAGGTTTCTTGGGAGGTCGCTGCGGATGAGTCCATGCGAAACATCGTCTCGGAGGGCAGCCGACTGGCAACCCCCGCATTGGGACATTCGATCCACGTCGAGCTGGATGGCTTGAAATCGGATCGTTGGTATTGGTATCGATTCCGGTGCGGTGATGCGGAAAGCCCGATCGGTCGGACACGCACCATGCCCCATCCCGATAGTGAACCAAGCGGCGTGCGGTTTGCGGTTACGTCCTGCCAGAATTACGAGCAAGGCCTCTACACCGCGTATGAACAGATGGCTCGTGATGAACTTGATTTGGTCTTTCACCTTGGTGATTACATTTACGAGTACGCTGCCGGACGAAACGGCAAGGTGCGAACGCACCACGGGGCGGAGATCCAGTCACTCGATGATTATCGCGCCCGATACGCACAGTACCGATCCGATCCGTTGCTGCAGCGGATGCACGCGCAATGTCCTTGGATCGTGACCTGGGACGATCACGAGTTTGATAACAACTGTGCGAATGACATCTCAGAGGAATCGGGCATTGACCCGGTCGATTATCTCGCACGCCGAGCCAATGCGTACCAAGCTTACTATGAGATGATGCCGTTGCGGCTGAAGCAGATGCCGCGTGGAAGCGACCTGCGCCTTTACCGAAGCGCGGCGTTTGGACGGCTCGCAGAGTTTCAGGTGTTGGACACACGTCAATACCGAAGCGACCAACCCAATCATGATCGCAAGTCGCCGCTAAACGAAGCGGCGCTCGCAAGGAGTCAGACCATGCTGGGGCGAAAGCAGCGTGGCTGGTTGAGCAAGCAGTTGACCCGTTCCGCCGCGCAATGGAATGTTCTTGCCCAACAGGTGATGATGGGAATGGTCAATCGAAGCGGTAATCCGATGAACGAACAGTACTCGATGGACCAGTGGCCGGGATACTCTCACGAACGGATGGAATTGATGCGATTTCTGAGCGATCGCCGCATTTCCAATCCGGTGGTCTTGACCGGCGACATCCATTCCAACTGGGTCAATGAACTGAGAGTGGACGATCGGCGGGAGGACGAGCCAACGATCGCGACCGAGTTTGTCGCGACCTCACTTTCCAGCGGCGGCAACGGACCTGATAAACCCAACAACCTGGATGCGATCCTGGCCGAAAACCCGTGCGTCAAATTTCACAATGGCGAGCGTGGCTACATCCGTTGTGAGGTGACGCCCGAGCGGTGGAAAGCCGACTTCATGGTCGTCGATGATGTGCTGGAGCCGGGCGGGAACACCTTCCAACGCAGCTCGTTCGTTGTCGAATCGGGTGCCGCCAAAGTCCATCCCGCTTAGACGTTTGAATGATTGCCGTAAGGTTGAGCGTTTCGAGCGTAATGCAGGCGATGTGTGATCGAATCGTTGCTTCTTGTACGAAAAAGGCCGAAAAACGACAAGTTGATAAAAACACCGCGTTAGCCGAACTGAAACCGTTACGCCGCAGCGACTTAGGCGAAATGCCCGCGCCGTTCGTGCTGCCCCCTTTTCAGACGATCGAGAGCGTCAATTCGTACAATGTGCGTTCGTCGTTGAAAGCTCTGTATCAGAGCGTAAACATTTTCATTGGTCATTCGCGGTTCTCCACATGCCATTCCCCAAAATTTGCGGCACGTTGAGTTGTGCATCAGTCATATTCTTGTTGACGTCCAATTCGTGGATCATCGGCGAACAGCCGTACCCTGCGAGCCCTTTGGTCGAAGGGATTCGATTTGACTGGACAACGCACCGACGTGCGGCCCAGGGAAGCGATAATTTTCAATTGACGTGGTCGGACGACGACCATCTGTACGGTGCGTGGGGTGACGGGGGAGGCTTTGGCGGCAGCAACTCGAAGGGGCGTGTCGGACTGGGTGTTGCCAGGGTCGAAGGTTCGGCGAAAGATCATCGAGGCGTCAATCTTTGGGGCGGAGCGGCGAGCAAGCGCGATGCCACGTTCGACGGCAAAAGCTGGGGCATGATCGGCATCGCGAACAAGCTGCACATGTGGGTCGTTCCGGACAAACCTCCGGGCAAAACTTATCGAAACCACTATGAAATGATCGAACTGGCGAGTTCCGGTGACTACGGTTTGAGCTGGAACAAGGCACCGTGGAGGTTTTCAGCATCCGACGACTTGACGATTCCGACGTTCCTGAATTTTGGTCGCGGAAACGAGGGCGTTCCCGATGCCTTCGGGGACTACGTCTACACCTACTTCATTCGACCTCGCAATGCGCAAATGGAACAGGAAGGCGGTAACGGCGTTGGATTGATTGTTCATCAGCCGGGGGCTCTGTACCTTGCACGCGTCACTCCAGACCAGTTGCGTTCGGGGCGAGATTGCTTTGAGTTCTTTGCCGGGTTTGATCAAGACGATCAGCCACGTTGGGATTCGATTGATCGGAAACGCCCGGTGTTTCGTGATGCAGAGGGGGTCGGGTGGTGTGTGAGCGCATGTTATCATCCCGGCCTCCATCGAGTCCTGCTTTGTACCGAGCACGGCGAAAGCAAAGCGGGGATGCTAGGAATTTTTGACGCGCCCACACCCTGGGGACCTTGGACAACCGTTGAATACTACACTCAAAGCATGCCGTTTGGGGCACAACGAGAAGGGAGCCGATGGCCGTGGAAGAACAAAGTCTTCTTCATGGCCTTTGTGACCAAATGGTTCGACGGTCACGAATTCACCGCCACGTTTACGGGGGCAGGTTTGGGGAAGGACAATGACTCGTTCAACACAGTCAGCGGACGATTTTTACTTAGAAAAGAATGAACGTGCGACTCCGACACGTCCGTTGCTGTTGGACTCGATCTCTTTGTCCCGATCTCTACTTCGCCAAAGATGACAATGAGAACTCCGCATGTAGGTTTGCGGTGAACATTACGGAAGCTGATCGCAAGTGTAGGTCGCAAGCCCGAGTTGCCGGACTGTGGTAAAGATCCGGCGCAGCGCGTCGGGGGTCACAAAGTGGCCGGGCCAATCGTCAAAGTTGCGGTCATCAAACGTGAACACCACACCACCTTCGGTCAGGCTTGTCGCGATCGAATCGCGATGCCGAGCAGAGGGCGGTGATTTGTCGTCTTGGGCGGAAGCGACGGATGAAGCCGACGCTGCCGTCAAGAGTGCCAGAATACAGGTCACTCTGGCCACATTTGTTCGCCGAAACAGCATCGGTGGATTTCTCAGAGACTATGGTGTTAACTTGGCGGCGTTGCGGTTAAGTGCCAACGTGAGGCCGGCTACCCAAGAGTTTACCCGATTGATAGGAACGAATGATTCATGACGACGATTGCCCGCCTCGGGATCCTTTTGTGTTGCGGTGTCCTGTCCTTGCCGACAGATGCCGATGATTCGATTCACTGGCCACTCGATGCGGTTGCATCGAATGACATTGCGATTCATGGTTCAGCCCGTTCGGAAAGCGGGGCCGCCGGAAAAAGTCTGGTACTTGATGGCGGATCGTTGATCGAGGCGAAAGGAGCGGGGAACGTATCTTCCGCAGAAACATTCACGTTGTCGATTTGGGTGAATCCCTATGCAATCGATCGCGACCAGCAGATCATCGCCGCAAAGAATCGCTATTCGCTGGGGGAACGTGAGTGGTCGTTGATGCTGGACCGCGATGGGCGTTTCCGGCTGTACCTGTGGCAGAATCGCTGGCTGACGATTGACGGACCGCAGCCCGAACCGGGACATTGGCACCACGTGGGGTTGGTGGTCCATCGGGATCGTGCGGAATTATTTGTCGATGGGGCGATCGCCGGAACGGTCAAGCTAACTCAGCCGATCCGATCGACCGCGGCACCGCTGACGCTCGGCGGCGTGAACGACGATGGCCACCTCCGCCAAACGTTTCTCGGGGCGCTCGACGACGCGAGGATTGTGTCTCGAGCGCTGCAACCAGCTGAAATCGCGGCGTTGTATCGGCCGGTGACCGCGACGCATGAGATTCCCGAACCGCCACCGCTGTTTGAGTTATGGGACGAGTCGTCGCGACTGGCGAAGGCTGCCGAGTTGCCCGAAGTGGCTGACGTTGAATTTCATGTGATCAAAAAATGGGACCAACCGGGAGACGGTTACAAGTTTCTGCACGGAGTTTCACTCGCCTGGCACCGGGGGCGATTGTTCGCGTCGATCGGCCACAATCAAGGCGACGAAAACACCGTCACCGAAGAAGCTCAGTATCGTGTCAGCGACGATGCGGGAAAGACCTGGGGTTCGCTGATGAGCATCGACGCCGGCGAAGAGCCCAATTTGGCCGTCAGCCACGGTGTGTTCCTGTCCCACGACCAAACGCTGTGGGCCTTTCACGGCGCCTATTACGGACGCATGGAACGCATCCACACGCGTGCGTACCGGCTGGACGAAGCGACCGGCGATTGGGAACCATTGGGCGTCGTGCTCGAGCGCGGTTTCTGGCCGATGAATCAACCCGTGCCGATGGACGATGGCAACTGGATCATGCCAGGATTCCTGGGGAAACGCTACTCGGGCGACGCGGCGTTTCCGGCGGCCGTCGCGATCAGCCATGGCGATGACTTCACTAAGTGGGATCTGGTCCCGATCCCCGTCGACAACACGGTCAAGCGGATGTGGGGCGAATCGTCTCTGTTTGTCGATGGACAGACGGTCGTCAATCTCGCACGCTACGGTGGCGCGGCGGTGGCGCTGGCGGCGACCAGCGATGATTACGGCCGCACCTGGTCGCCGTCCCGGCCGAGCAACCTTCCCATGGCAACTTCCAAACCGGCCGCCGGCGTTCTGAGCACCGGGCAGCGCTACCTGGTCTGTACGACGGCCAAGGACAACGGGGGAAAGCGATCACCGCTGACGATCGCCGTTTCGCGTCCGCACGAAAACAGATTCAGCCGCGTGTTCGTCATCCGCCGATCCCTGCACCGCGATCATCCGGGAGAATCCGCCGATCAGTTGAGTCTGTCGTATCCCTGTGCGATTGAGCACGAGGGCAAGCTGTACGTCGGATTCTCCAACAACGGCGGAAGGAGGGCAAACCTCAACAGCGCCGAAATGGCGGTGATCCCCGTCGAAGCCCTTCGCGTCAGGTAGTTGGAACGACTTCGTCGAGGGAATGGTGGTCAAAAAATGGGTTGGTCAAAAAATGAAGGCAGTTGGTCGGAACGGATGTGCGAGTCTGCCGACGGATCGCCTACCATCTTTTGACAAGCCCCCGTCCCGTCTCCCCCATTTTTTGACCACTAAATCTTTTGACCAACATGTTTCACAGCCTTCGACCGACGCGTCATGCGTTACAGAACTGGTATCATGCCAGACCCGCCGATTCCCCCCAGAGGTCGTTTTCACGCCATGATCCGATTCATCGTATTAGCCGTTTCGTTGACCGCTTCGATCGCCGTTACCAGAGCAGCTGAACGTCCAAATGTGGTTCTCATTGCCATCGACGACCTCAACGACTGGGTGGGATGTTTGGGCGGCCATCCCCAGGTGAAAACGCCACAGATCGACAAGTTGGCCGCTCGCGGTGTGAATTTCACCAACGCCCATTGTCAGGCACCGATCTGCAACCCGTCGCGGATCAGCATGTTGCTGGGCAAGCTGCCTTCGACGACCGGGCACTACTTTCTGGCTCCCGGATTTCGCGACGTGGACATCACCCGAGATGCGGTGACGATGTTCCAACACTTTCGCGCTGGCGGTTACCGAGCCGAGTCGATGGGCAAAATCTTTCACGGGCCCGCCGATGCCGCCTCGTTCGATCACGTCCAGCGCTCGCGCGGCTACCGACGTGCGCCGGGACAAACCGAAAAACTGCGGTATCGCGTACCCGGGTCGCACCCCGCGTGGGACTGGGGCCAAGTCGACTTTGCCGACGAAGACCAACGGGATTATCACACCGCTGCATGGGCAGCCAAGCGGATCGGGGAATTGGCCAAACGTGACGAGCCGTTCTTCCTGGCGGTCGGTTTTCACCTGCCCCACGTTCCGATCTACGCCAGCAAGAAGTGGTTCGACATGTATCCGCTGGAAACGCTCGTGATGCCGCCGGTGCCCGATGAGGATCTGGACGACGTGCCGCCGATTGCGGTGCAGTTGAGTCTGAATCCGACTGCTCCGCGCTATCAGTGGATGAAAGACCACGGCGAAGACAAACATGCCGTCCGCGCTTATCTGGCATCGATTTCATTCATCGATCATCTGGTCGGCATGGTGACCGATTCGGTCCAGGCGGCGGGGCTCGGTGACAACACCATCGTGGTGCTTTTCAGCGATCACGGCTTCCACCTGGGCGAAAAAAACAAGTGGGCCAAACGCAGCCTGTGGCAGCGCACAACCCGCGTGCCGTTGATCATCGCCGGGCCGGGGATCGAAACGGGCCGCCGCTGCGATGCGCCGGTGGGATTGATCGATGTCTACCCGACGCTGGTGGAGTCGTGTCAGGTGCCGGCGCCCGAAGGCCTGGACGGCCACAGTTTGACCGGCTTGTTGAACGATCCCACTTCGCCGTGGGATCATCCCGCGATTTGTACCTTCGGCCCCGGCAACCACTCGATTCATTCGCGGCACTATCATTACATCCACTATCGCGACGGATCGGAAGAACTGTATGACCATCGCACCGACCGGGACGAACACCAGAATCTCGCGAACGATCCGGAATTGGCGGCAATCGTCCAACAGCATCGCGAATCGATCCCCGCCCACGATGCACCGATGGTCCCGGGCAGTCGCGGCAGCGATTCACCGCTGTACGGCGAAGCCGAAGGGCTGCAAAAAGCGATGAAGCGGGGAAAGTAGGACCACGGCGGCCGACATGAACGACTGGCATCTGGAGCGTGACGGATTCTGCTTGCTCAAAAGCGCCGTGCCCGCCAAGACGATCACGGGCCTGATCGATGCGTGTCGACAGGCCTTTGATGATGACACCCGTGGCGTGCGGGCTCGATCCAGTCGTGGTCACGTGTACGCGGCGCGTAACCTGATCGATTCGATTGCCGAGGTGAAGACCGTTTGGCGGGACGATCCGATGCGGTCATTCTTGAACGAACAGTTGGGCGCAGATTTCGGATTGGTCCGCGCCCTGTTTTTTGATAAGCCACCGGACCGCACGTGGGGTCTGGCATGGCACAAAGACACGTCCATTGCGGTGCAAGACAATTCGATCACGTCAACGTCGTTTTCCCGTCCGACCACCAAAGCCGGCGTGCCGCACGTGATCGCATGCGATGACGTTTTGAAGCAATTGCTGACGCTGCGGATTCACCTGGACGAGGTCAGCGGCGAAAACGGACCACTGCGGGTGATTCCGGGGTCGCATCGATCGAGCGGCAGCGAAGGTGAAGGCTTGGGGGCCGCCGTTGACATCCACGCCGCCCCCGGCGACGTGCTGGCGATGCGTCCTCTGATCAGCCACAGCAGCGGCCCTTCCCATCCGGGCACGACGCGTCATCGGCGGATTCTGCACCTGGAGTTCGCCGCGTCGGCGACGTTGCCCGACGGAATGCAGTGGCATGATTTCGTCCGCGGCGATTGAATCGGCGGGTGGACAGCATTTAGGGTGGTATCGATACTATGGGAATCGTGCATGCGCAGGACAATCGCGTTTCCGCGTACGATGGCCCTTCCGGGCCGTCGCGTCTCGCTGCGACGCAGCGAGGAGAATCGCCTAAAGGCTAGACGCCAACGTGCGCTGGAGTGCGACGCGTACGATGGCCCTTCCGGGCCGTCGTGTCTCGCTGCGACGCAGCGAGGGGAATCGCCTAAAGGCTAAACGCCAACGTGCGCTGGAGTGCGACGCGTACGATGGCCCTTCCGGGCCGTCGCGTCTCGCTGCAACGCAGCGAGGGGAATCGCCTAAAGGCTAGTCACCGACGTGCGCTGGAGTGCGTCGCTGCGACGGCCGTCCTACAACCACTTACGGATCATGAAGAAACACGAATGGCGTGAGAAGACCGAAGAGGGCGAAACGCGCTTGGTCACCGCCATGCGACACGGCGGCAAATGGAAGCTTCAATCGCGGCTGAAGTCGGAGTCCGAATGGACACAGTTTCCGGTGATCGAGCTGGAGGATCTGGAATCCCTGCGCGAGGTGCTGTGGAACAAGTACCAGCGCAATCGCGTCCCCCACGACCAGGTCATGGAAGTCGACGCCCTGATCGAAGCCGCCAAAGAACGCGGCAATTGAAAGGACATCGTCCAACACAGCAGTCAATCTGCGTCACTTGGCCTGTTTGACCAAGTGGATCGCCCGGACGTCGAACAAGGCACCTTTGGCGATTCGTTTAGCGTCGATTCGCAATTGATAGGTTCCTTCGTTTGCCACCGTGACGTCACCCAGGTGGTTCCAGCGAAAATTTTGAAAGTGGCCTGTGTCGATCGTTTGAAACGACAACTCGGCGACGGTGGACGTTCCGTCGCGAATGCTGATCAAGGCATCGCTGCCCCCCTGGCCTTCGCCACACCCCTGCAACACCGCGATGCTGTAACGCCCCGGTTCATCCAGTTTGAAATCCCAGGTGGCATAGTCGGCCGGAATCGTCCAATAGCCGACGGTGTTCTTATACCACTGGGGTTCGTACCGCAGTTTTTCGCCAAAGGTGGACGCATGGTGGGCGTGCAGCATCACCGATGCGTCTCCGGCCGGCCCGGTCGGTGAAACTTTCTCGGGCAAGACCGGATCGCCGTCAAACACCATCTTGATCATTGCTTCGGAAGCGACGGCGGCTTTCCAGGTGAACCGCCAGTGGTCCGGCTCGGGGACAAACACCAACTCGGTTTCCTGGCCACGGTTCCAACCGAGTGATCGGATCGGGGCGCAAAGCCGCGGAAGGTTTGCGCGGCGTGCTTGCAGGGAGGTCTGCGTCGGGTGCAACCACAACGTTTGCTGGTCGCGGTAAACGTTCAGGTCGTCACCGCTGAGCCCCGGCATCCACTTGGCTTGGGCGGGCAGACCGTCTGGGCGCGAGGGCGGCGGAGCGACTGATTGGGCACAGGCGGACGAGCGAAAGGTGCACAGGGCGAGGAGTGCGGTGATCGCAATGATCGGGACTTGGCTGCGGAGGATGAACATATTGGATGATTAAACGGGGAATGATTCGTCGATCGTTGGGTTGCAACTGTAGCGGAAGTCGCCAAGACTTTCGGCGATACGCCGAGGCAATCGAAACTCTTGGCGAGTTCCGCTACCGCAAAAGCAAAAGTTGACTACGCACTGAAGCCTGTCCCAGCGACATCTACGCCAGGATCTCGTTGACGACCCGTGCGGGTTCGACACCGGTCAGACGCGCATCAAGCCCTTGGAATTTGACGGACAATCGGTGGTGGTCGATGCCCATCAAGTGCAACAGCGTGGCATGAAAGTCGCGGACGTGGACGCCATCGGAGACCACGTTGTAACCGAACGGGCAGGTCTCGCCGTGGCTGATGCCGCCCTGGATGCCGCCGCCGGCCATCCACATGGAAAAACAGCGCGGATGGTGGTCGCGTCCGTAATTGGTTGCCGTCAATGTGCCTTGGGAATAGTTTGTCCGCCCGAATTCGCCGCCCCAGATCACCAACGTGTCCTCCAACATCCCACGTTGTTGCAGGTCTTTCAGCAGCGCCGCCGACGGTTGGTCGGTGTCCATGCACTGTCGCTTCATGCCACTGGGAATGTTACCGTGGTGGTCCCATCCTTGGTGATAAAGCTGGATGAAACGCACGCCGCGTTCGGCCAACCGTCTTGCCAACAGACAATTG
This sequence comes from Stieleria maiorica, assembly GCF_008035925.1. Classification (NCBI taxonomy): domain Bacteria; kingdom Pseudomonadati; phylum Planctomycetota; class Planctomycetia; order Pirellulales; family Pirellulaceae; genus Stieleria; species Stieleria maiorica. Next base: position 6,400,307 of record NZ_CP036264.1, on the reverse strand, counting down.
GCCGCGAACGACCCGGGCGTTTTCACGTCGGGACCGTACATGTCCAAGACACTTTGCGGTTCTTCGCCCAAATTGGCAACGTCGGGAACGCTCGATTGCATCCGATACGCCATCTCATATTGTTCGATCCGCGTCGCCAAGGCGGGATCACCCAACCGGTCCTGTTCCAACTGGTGCAAGTCGTTCAGCCGATCGAGCATATTGCGTCGACCCTGTGCGGAGATCCCGGGCGGATTCGACAGGTACAACACCGGCTCCTTCCCGGCGCGAAACTGGACGCCTTGGTAACGTGCCGGCAGGAACCCCGATCCCCACAACCGCGAATACAACGGTTGGCCGCCTTTGCCTTTGGTGACCAAGACGACAAATGTGGGCAGGTTATCGTTCTCGCTGCCCAGCCCATAATGCAGCCAGGCGCCGATACTGGGGCGGCCGGACAGTTGGTTGCCGGTCTGCAGAAACGTGATCGCCGGATCGTGATTGATCGCTTCGGTGTACATCGATTTGACCACCGCGATCTGGTCGACTTGCTTGGCCATGTGTGGCATCAATTCGCTGACCCAGGTCCCGTTTTCACCGTGCCTGTTGAACTTGTAAACCGACCCGGCCAACGGCAGGACCGCTTGGTTACCGGACATGCCCGTCAAACGTTGCCCTTGGCGAACCGAATCGGGCAACGGCTCACCTTGTTTTTCATTCAGCAGCGGTTTGTAGTCCCAGGTTTCCAGCTGCGAGGGGCCGCCGGCCTGAAACAGATAGATCACTCGCTTGGCCTTGGGGGCATGGTGGGTCGGGTTGACGACGCCGCCGCTGCGGACGCCGGCCCCATGCGGTCCGGCGCCCTGCGCACCGGCCGGGGCGGCACCGGCCAGGTCACGCTGCAGCAATTGCGTTGCGGCGATTCCTCCGAGCCCCATCCCAAACTGTTGCAGCCAATGGCGTCGTGTATTTGTCGCGTTCATGGTCGGTCTCACTTATTGGTCAGGGTTAACGGAGCATGATGGTTTCGTCATAGGCAAACAGGGTTTGGACCACGATGGTCGTCGCCGCCAAATCACTTCGCTCGGCCGAACTTTGCAGCGGCCGATTACCGACACTCAGGAATTCGTCGGCTTGCGAGGGGGTCTCTGAAAACGTCGTCTGCTGTTCGTCATACAGTTGCCCGATCACCATTCGTTCGCCATCGTTGGGCAGACGGCTCAGAAGTCGTCGAAAAAGTTCTTCCCAACGTGCGTCGCGGTCGGTCGGATGGGACTTTACCAGCGATTCGGCCAAGACGCGCGAGGCTTCGACGTATTGCGGGTCGTTCAAGAACACCAGCGCCTGCAGTGGCGTGGTCGTCAGTTCACGTCGCGGCGTACAGCTTTCTCGGCTGGTCGCGTCCAGCGTCAACATGGTCGGCGGCGGTGCCGTACGTTTCCAGAACGTGTACAGGCTGCGGCGGTACAGCCCGTCACCGGTCGATTGATTGTACGACTTGCCGGTCCCCGATTCTCGCCACAATCCCGCCGGCTGGTACGGCATCACGCTGGGGCCACCGATCTTTTTGACCAACAGTCCGCTGGCCGCCAGGACGCTGTCACGCAACTGTTCGGCAGACAACCGATACTTGGGGCCACGCGTCAACCATGCGTTGTCACGATCACGCTGGAAAAGGCTGGGGTCGTTGACTTCGGATGATTGGCGATAAGTCGTCGACAACACGATTTCGCGACACAGCCAATGCAGGTCCCAATCGTTGTCCATCAACGAGCGGGCCAGATGGTCCAGCAGTTCCGGGTGAGTGGGCGGTGTCCCCTGGGAACCGAAATCTTCCAGGGTGACCACGATCCCACGGCCGAAGAACAGATACCACATCCGGTTGACGATGACACGCGCCGTTAGCGGATTCTGTGGATCGGTCATCCACTTCGCCAACGACAAACGGTCCTGTCCGGCAGCCGGCAGCCCGCCCGAAAGCGCGGGCGTGGCCGGTGAAACCTGTTCCAGTTTATTGGTGTATTCACCGCGTCCGAGCACGTGCGTCGGTGGTGCGTCATCATAGTGACGCATCGTCATGATCTCGCGGATGTCGGCGACGAGCTCGTTTTCGGTGTCTCGCGCTTCAACCAGCTCGCGACGCGTCTGGGCGACGGCTTCATCCGCGGTCAGCAGCTGATGTTCAAGGGCGACTTCGATGTCGATTTCGCCGGGCGCGACGTCGGGTCGGACCTGGGCAACCAACGCAAGCACTTCGGCCGAGGAGAGCTGGACGTCAAACACCTTCAATTCATCGACCTGTCCGTCACGAAAACCGATGTCACGAAAACGGGCCCCCAGTGCCAAGGAGACCTTTTCGACGTCCAGGTCACCCCAATCCTTTCGTTGCCGGACGTCGCGTGAAAGTTTGTCGCGAATGATTTCCACTTCGGCCAGTTTTCCGTCCACGTAGATCCGCACACCGTCGGCGCGTCCGCTGCCGTCATGTGTCACCGCAAGGTGGGTCCACTGGTCGGTCGGGACCTGCTCGGTGGCGCGCACCCGCAACGCGTTTCCGGGCCAGAAGTGGATCATCGAAAACTGTGGGTGCCCTTGGTCCAGGGTCAGTTCCAACCCGCGAAACGCTGCGTCTTCGGCCGCCCGAGATTGATTCAGCACCATCATTCGGGGCAGGTGCTGTTGGGGGCGAACCCACAGGCTGTACGAAAACACCGACGTCCGCCCGAACAGCGGTGCGTCCTGACAGGGAATCGCGTCATCGCCATTACAAACCGTGGCCTTGCCGACGACACCATCAACCGTACCGTCGAGCGGGTTCTCATACGCGGCCGCGCGGGGCTCGGGCAACGTGTCAATCAATTCGTCTTCCCGCGACAACCAAAACTCGCGTGCCGTCTCGATGGCCGCATCCAGCGCGGACTCCGCGTCTGCGATGGCTCGCTTGGCGGATTGGTGCTGTTGTCGCTGGTCGCCTTCGTACAACAGCATCGCCGGTGTCGGTGCGGAGAAGGTGAAGTGTGAATAGAGACCGAGTTCATCGACGTCGGAAAAGTATGCCGACAACTGATAAAACTCCTTTTGTTTGATCGGGTCGAATTTGTGATCGTGACAGCGGCAACATTCCATCGTCAGCCCCAGCAGCGCGGTGCCGGCGGTGGTGGTCCGGTCGGTGATGCCGGTCAGCCGGAATTCTTCGGCGACGCTACCGCCTTCGTTGGTTTGTCGATGCAGACGATTGAATGTGGTTGCCAGCCGCTGGGAATCCGTCGCCTCCGGCAGCAGGTCACCGGCGATTTGCTCGGTGATGAATTGGTCGTACGGCATGTTGCGGTTGAAGGCGTCGATCACCCACTCTCGCCACGGCCAGACTTCCATCGGGATGTCGTTTTGGTAACCGAACGTGTCGGCGTAGCGAGAGACGTCCAACCACATCACGGCCATGCGTTCGCCATAGGCCGGTGACGTCAACAATCGCTGGACCACCGTTTCATAGGCATCGCCCGATTCGTCGGCCAAGAACGCGTCCAATTCCGCGAGCGACGGGGGCAACCCGGTTAAATCGAACGTGACCCGCCGCAGCCAAGTCGCCTTGTCCGCTTCGGCGCTGGGCTGAAGCTTCTTTTGCCGATGCATCCGAGCCACGAACGGATCGACCGAGGTCCGCGGCCAATCATCGACGACTTCGGGAATGGAGATCGTCTCGGGCAGCGGCTGGAACGACCAATGGGTTTCATACTCCGCGCCCTGGCGAATCCACTCGGCCAACAACTCCTTTTGCGCCGCGGTCAAGACCTTGTGGGAATGCGGGGGAGGCATGATCAAATCGGGATCGTCCGACAAGATCCGCTCCATCACCAAACTGTCCTCGGGGCTACCTTCGACGAGGGCGCCGTAGTCGATCGCCGGTTCGCGCTGGTCGAGCCGCAAATCGGCCGCACGTTCCGCTTCATCGGGTCCGTGACAGGCGAAGCAATTCTCCGAGAGGATGGGACGGATGTCCGAATTAAAGGAGATCGGTGTCTCGGACCAAACCGCCGCGACGTGGCACTGGGCAAGCCAAAAAGCTAATGCGATGGTAAGATTCTTCACAGGGAACATTCGATGATCCGCCGATGCGGGTGGAGGTGGGCATTCTGAACGCCCTTAATTCTAGCCGATCACCCACCGAGGTCTTGTACATCCACCGGTCCAGTTTGGTACGATTTGCCGGTCGCCCATGCATTTCGCCGCAACGAAGCCGATATTAGTCATTGGATTCTAAGGGGGGATCGCAAATTTTTCTGGCTGCCCTGAACCACAGGAAGGTCGATCGCCCACGGATGGCAGCGCGAACCCACGGATCCCAGACCGCATCACATCCCATGCCGAATTCTGACTCCCCACGAAACGGCCGGGCGTTTAGCGAGGCGTTTGTGCAGCGACACCCCGGCGTGCGCAGCGTGATCGAGCTTTTCGAGCACCTTCCCCTGGTGCTCTTTTACGCCAAGGACCATCGCCAGCGTTACATCGCGGTGAACCCCCGCACGCTGACGGACGTCTTCGGATTGGCGGACGTCGAGGAGCTTTACGGGCGGACCGACAGCGACTTTCAGCCGCCCGCGCTGGCCGATGCGTACCACGCCGAAGACCGTCGGGTGATGGAACTGCGTCGCTCGATTCCCAACCAGGTTTGGTTGGTTCCCCACGTGCGCGGGACTCCCCAGTGGTATGTCTCTACCAAGACGCCGCTCTTTTCCGCGACTGCCCAGGTGATCGGAATCGCGGGCGTGATGTACCCGATCGCCACGCCCGCCGAACAGGCCTCATTCTTCAGCGATCTGGCGCCGGCGATCCGATTCATCGACGAAAACTACGCGAAGCCCCTGTCGATGAAGGACCTGGCCGAGATGTCCGGTCTGTCCTCGTCGCAGTTCAATCACCGTTTTCGGACGCTGCTAAGAATGTCACCGACGGAATATATCCTTTCCCGCCGAATCCAAGACGCACGCGACCGCCTGACACGCACGTCCGATTCGATCACCGACATCTCCGTCGCCGTCGGCTTTTTCGATCAAAGCCATTTCACGAAACGATTCCGCCGCTTCACCGGCATGACACCGCTGGCCTATCGCAAACGTTTTCGTGACGTGGAATGAGAGGCGATTCAAAGATCATGGTACGACGTCCTTTCCAAGTCGTCGCGGAGAGTCTATCGGTCGACGGCCCGGAAGGGACCGTCGTACTTAGAGAGGGATCACGACTCGGGCTCTGCCCGCTTACCCGTCGCGATCGCCAGGATGTCCTCCAGGATCAGGTACAGACACGGGACCAGCACCAGGATGATGGCGGTTGCGAACAGGATGCCGAAGCCCAGTGAAATGGCCATCGGGATGATGTATTGGGCTTGCAAGGAATCTTCGAAGATCAGCGGCACCAACCCGCCGAAGGTGGTCAGCGTGGTCAGCAAGATCGGCCGGAATCGTCGCAGTCCGGCTTGCAGGATCGCGTCGAACGCGGTGTGTCGTTCTTCGCGGCGACGGTTGGCATAATCGATCATGATCAACGAGTCGTTGATCACCACACCCGAAAGCGCGATCACACCCATCAGGCTGACCAGCGAAAGGTCATAACCCAGCAGCATGTGTCCCAGGACCGCGCCGACGATCCCGAAGGGGATGGCGACCAGCACGATCAACGGTTGGATGTAACCGCGAAACGCGACGGCCAGCAGCGAATAGATCACCGCCAGGGCCAGACCGAACGATCCCCAAAGCGACGCGGTGGCACGTCGCATCTCCGCATCGCTGCCTTCGAAACTCCACGTGATCCCGGGGTAATCCGCACGCAACCGCGGCAGTTCTTCGTTACGAAGTGCTTCGATCACTTGGGTCACCGCGCGCTTGGGTTCGACATCCATTGAAACGTTGATCACTCGGCGGCCGTCGCGGCGATCGATCGAGCGAAAAGCCAACGATTGATCCAATTCAGCGACGTCCAACAGCGGCACTTCGGCACCCGAGGGCGTGCGAATGACCATGTCCTCCAGGTGATAGATGTCCTCGCGCTGATCCTCCGGCAATTTCACTCGGACTTCGATTTCGTTGGTGCCACGCAACAGCCGCAGCGCCAGCGAACCGAAGAACGCGCCGCGAAGCTGTTCGCCCAACTCTTCATCGGTCAGCCCCAGCGCGCGGCCTTCGGGGCGAAGTCGGAAATCGTATTGGACCTTGCCTTTGTTGTAACTGTCGTTGACGTCGCGAACGTTGGCGAACCGTTCGCAGCGCTGGACCAATGCTTGCGACGCCTTTTCCAGAACGCCGATGTCGCTGTGGCTGAGGTCGATGCTGATCGCGCGGCGGTGACCGCCGGGGCCGCGTTCGGCTTCGAAAGTCACCTGGCTGACGCCCGGCAAGTCGCCGATCGAATCGCGCCATAGTTCGATGACTTGTCCGGCCGTCATGTCACGCTGGTCCGGTGGCTTCATGACAATTTCCACGTCGATAAAACTTTCGCCGCGGACGTTGGTTTTGATGCCTTCGGCGACCTCGTACAGGTTGTGTTCTTCGAACATCCGCAAACTGGCATCGGTCACCGCTTTGGCGATCGCGGCCGCCTGGGCCTGGGTGGTGCCGACGGGCATGCGCACGCCGGCTTCGATTTCATCGGCGGAGACCTCGGGCATCAAGATCATACCCATGTGGGCGCTGGTGGCGTATCCGCCGACGACCAGGAACAGCGCCAGGGCGGTCGACGCGGTGACGTATCGAAATCGCAAGCAGGTGACTAAAACGGGTCGGAAGAAGATCTCGACGGCGCGATTGAACAGCCGGCCGAAGGCTTGTTGGCCGCGGTGCAGGGTTGCCCCCAAACCGTGCTTCTTTCGTCCGCCCTCGCGCGCGTGTGCCAGGTGTGCCGGCAGAATGAACAGCGATTCCAACAGGGACAGCGACAGCACCAGGATCACGACGACCGGCAGCGGTCCCCAAAACTTTCCGGTCTCGCCGGGGATAAACATCAGCGGGACGAAGGCGACGATGTTGGTCAAGATGCTGAAGACGACCGGGCCGGCGACCTCGCGTGTCCCTTCGATCGCAGCCTGTTCGTCATCGTCGCTGTGTTGGCGTTTCTCATAGACGTTTTCGCCGACCACGACGGCGTCGTCGACGACGATCCCCAACACGACCAGGAACCCGAACAGCGAGATCATGTTGATGCTGACGTCCGCCAAGGGCAGCAACAAGATCCCGCCGACGAACGAAACGGCCATGCCCATCATGACCCAAAACGCGAGCCGCATTTCCAGGAACAGCGCCAGGATCACCAACACGATCACGACCGCCATCACCGCGTTTTCCAAAACCAGATTCAGCCGGCGGCGAAACTCTTCGGCGTTGTTTCGGTCGACGCGCCACTTCACGCCCGGCGGCAGTCCGGTTTCAAAGGCCCGCATCGTCCGCTCGACCGCTTCGGCGACATCCGTCGGCGATTGGGAACCGGTGCGAAAGATATCCAGTTCGACCGACGGCGTTTGGCTGAATTGGGAGTGAAAGCCGACTTCTTCGAATCCGTCGCGGATCGTGGCGATGTCCCCCAGGGTGACGGCCGGGCCGTCGCGTCCGGTCACGATTTCCATCGCCGCGAATTCATCGGCCCACTGTTTGCGTGCTTTGACACGTAACAGGATCTCGCCGCCGCTGGTCTGGACCGAACCGGCCGCCACGTCCTGGCTGGACGTTCGGATGATGTCCGCCACGTCGGGCAACGTCAGCCCGTACTCACGCAGCCGCTGACGCGGGATTTCCACGTGGGTGACGTACGCCGGTACCCGTCGCAGTTCGACCTGGGTGATCTGGTCGTTGGCTTGCAATTGGTCGCGCAGCTGTTCGGCCAGTTTGCGTAGCGTCCAGATGTCGACCGGACCATAGATCGCCACCTGCATCGCCTCGCGCTGCTCGGATTGCAACCGCACCTCGGGCTGTTCGATTTGATCGGGAAAGGTGCGAATCCGGCTGACCGCTTGCTCGATGTCCTGGAACGCTTTCATCCGCTGCCCGCCGGCCACGATTTCGATCAGCACTTCGCCGCGGCCTTCGCGGGCTTCGCTGGTGATTTCACGGATCCCTTCGACCGAGCGAACGGCGCCCTCGATCGGTCGCAAGATGCCTTGCTCGACCTCTTCCGGGGCGGCGCCGGGATAGTCCACGCTGACTTCGACGATGTCGAGTTCGAACTGTGGAAAGACTTCCTTCTGGATCACGATGGCCGACCAGACTCCGCCACCGAGCAAGATGAACATCAGCAAATTGGCGGCGATCGAATTGCGGGCCATCCATGCGATCGGTCCGCGATGCGACGGATGATCCGGCGGCGGTGGAACATCGACCTCGGCAGACGGCGTGTCCTGCGATTCCGCAACTTGGGTCACTGGATCAACTCCTCGTCGGAGCCAGCCGCCGGATCGGACGCGTCGTCGATTTTGCGCAGCCCGATTCCATCGGCCACCGTCGCCAGCGTGGTCACGACGACTTCTTCGCCGTCGGCGAGCCCCTGGCGGATGTACGCGTACTCGGCGTCGCGGAAAACGATCTCGGTTTCGCGGATTTCCAGGACGTCGTCTTTCATGACCCAGACCGTGTCGCTGTCACGGATGTACTTTCGATCCAGCCGCACCACGTCTTCGATCGGTTTGCCTTCGATTTCGGTTTCGATCAGCGTGTCCAGGATCAGCGGCGGTGCCTGGTCGGATTCCCCCAGCGGATCGGGGACGGTGACCAGCACGCGGGCCAAACGCGTTTGCTGGTCCAGCGTACCGATCATGCGTGCGACCTGTCCGAGTCGCTCGGCCCCCGGTGGCCAGGCACCCGGGTTTCGCAATCGCACGGCCGACCCTTTCGAACCGCCGGCCCCTTCCTGGTCGACCGGCCCGGGAAACTGCACCCATGGCAGGCTGCGTACCGGGACGGCGGCCATCACCCAGTATTCACCGATACCGACCAGTCGGGCGAGTTCATCGCCGGGGGAGACCTGGGAACCGACGTTGACCGAACGGCTGAGGATTTGGGCATCAAAGGGGGCCGCGACGCTGGTTCGCTGCAAATCCAACTCGGCCCGCTCGACGGCCGCTTGGGCCGCGCTGAACTCGGCCCGAATGGATGCGATTTGAGGTTCGCGGAGCACCAGGGATCGGTTGGCGTCGCCGATCGTCCCCTCCAGCAATGACAGTTCTTTTTCGGCCAGACTTTGCCGGCCCTGTTCGATTTCCAGCGACGCTTTGGCCTGTTCCAGTTCACTCTTTCGGATCGAAAGCGCGTTTTCGAAGTCGGCGGGGTCGATCCGCAGTAACAGGTCGCCGGCGTGGACCATCCCGCCGGGGACGAACCGGGGGGACAATTCGATCACCGGACCGCTGACCCGCGGGCTGAGCACGATGTCCTGGGCCGGTTCCACCGTCCCGAGGACCGACAAACGGGGGCGAAAGGTGCCACGGCGGACGGAAATCGTTTCGACCAGTGCGGCCGATTTGCGTGTCGCACTGATCTGTTGGGCGGTCGGCTCGGTGCGGTTGATCACCACGATCGCGGCGGCCGAAGCGCCCAGAATCAGGAAACAGGCCAGGGCGTTGCCGGCGACGCGGAGCAGGCGCCAAAGGGTTTGTCGCTGCGGGGTGTCATTGTTTGCCATCGATTGCAGGGAAGGGTTCCACCGACCGTAAAAGTTCCTCAAGTTCCGAAGCCGGCTCCGGCAGCGGTTCAGGTCTCGCGCCGCCGACGCCCTCTCCAACAGCCTCGTCAACGGGGACGGCCGACGCCGGTAACTCTAATTGCTCTGTCTGTTGAGTGTCAAAATCTCCGGCCAACGCCAAGTACAGGCTGACACGGATCAGGAGTAATTCTAGTCGAGCCGCCAAGGTTTCGCGCTGCAATCGTTGTTCGGCCGTGGTCGCGCTGAGCACGTCCAAGTAATCCGCCTCCCTGAACAGGTAGCGTCGACGTAGCTGATCGGAGGCCTGACGGGCCAGTTCGGATTGCAGTTCAAGATGCTTCAGACGCTGCAATTGATTCCGTTCCAACGCCAAATTGTCCTCGACTTCCCGAAACGCCGTCAGCATCGTCTCGCCATACTCGTTAAATCGTTGCCGCAGCAGCGCCGCCGTGCGGTCGACTTCGGCGCGACGTTGCCCCCCGTCAAACAGCGGCGCGATCAATTGTCCGCCGATCGCGACGAACCAATCCCGGAACAGGGTTTCGGGCTTTTCGGCGATGTTCAGGACCGAAGCGCTGAGATTCAAACGCGGATACTGGGCGCTGATGGCCGACGCCAAATCACGATCGGCTGCCATGAAGGCCAAGTAGTCGCGGCGAACGTCGGGGCGGCGCTGCAACAACTCCGACGGCAATCCCGTGTCCGGCAGCGGCGGCAACGCCGGTAATTCCGCCCCAGTGTAATAGCTGGCCTGTTGGGGAAGTTCGCCCAGCAACACGGCCAGCTGGTGTTCCAGCACCTCGATGCGCGCCCTGACGACGACCGATTGCTCCAGCGTCGATTCGACCAACTGACGTTGGCGGAGAACGTCGGGGCCGCCGACTTCACCGGCGCCGAATTTGAGCTCCTGGGCGATGACTCCGTTGCGGTTGGTGTCAATCTGTTCTTCGACCAGGGCCAATTGTGCACGCGCCTCGATCAGCGAGAACCACGTCCGCGCGATCTCGGCCGACAGCGTCAGCGCGATCGCGTGATAATCCGCCCGGGTGGCCGACGCGCGAAGCCGCTCGGCCTGGACCCGCGATTCAATTTGCCCCCACAGGTCCACCTGGTAGGACGTATCCAACCCCAGCGTGTAACTGGTGCGATCCCGACCGGGCCCGAAAACGCTGGCGATTTCCGCCACGCCGTCGACGTCCGGCCACAGGTCCGACGCCTCGCGGCGGGTCAAAGCGCGGGCCGCCGACAACCGATCCAAGGCAGCGGCGAGTGTAAAATTGTTGTCCAACGCCTCATTGATCTGGCGGTTCAGTCCCGGATCATCAAACGTCACCCACCAGCGGTCCGGCACCACTTCCTGACCGCTCGCGGAAAATGGCGGCGGAGACTCGTTTCGAAACGTCCCCGCCACCTCGCGACCGGCGCAGCCGACCAGTGTGGAAAGCAGCAGGGCGGCAATCCACCCATATTGGCGGGCGCGGAGTGGTTCGAGACGGATCATGCCCCAGATCTAGAATTCGCCGCGGGGTGACGACAAGCCCAAGTTCCTTCAATGTGGGCGAATACGGTAATCCCTCTAGTTTTGCCCGGCGCCGTACGTCATTTTGAATACCCCATTCTCGCCGAGAGCAGCAAGACGAGTCATTGTCGCGCATCTGATTCCATGGCAAGAGCATCCCCAAACCCCGCGCATTCGTCTGAACGCGTGGGGGCATTTCGAACGACCCGTTGGAGCCTGATTCAGGCCGCCGCGCGTTCGGACAACTCTTCGACGACCGCTGGCAATCGCCGTGCTCCGGGGAGTGTGTCATCGATCCAAGTCTCGCAAGACAATGTCAGCAACGGCTCACTCGACGGACATTCGGGTCGCGAGCGACAACAGCAGGCCCTGAGCGAGCTTTGCCAGGCGTATTGGCAACCTTTGTACCTGTTCGCGCGACGCCGCGTCGGAAATGTCAACGACGCCCAAGACCTCACGCAAGCATTCTTTGCCGAGCTGCTGGAAAAGGATCTCGTGCGGGTCGCCTCACCGCAGCGTGGGCGTTTCCGATCGTTTTTGCTGACCGCTTTCAAGAACTTTATCAGCCATCAGCGGGAGAAAGCCTCCGCGGAAAAGCGTGGTGGACGGCAATCCATTCTTTCACTCGATTTCGAATCCGCGGACGAGACGTTTCGCATCGATCCCGCCACTTCCGTGACACCGGATCAGGAATACGATCGGCGATGGGCGATCCATCTGATCGACCAGGTGATGCAGCAACTGGAATCGGAATTCGAAGATGAAACGCAGCTGTTTGCCGAATTGAAGGCGTTCTTATTGGCCGACAGCGACCGAATGCGATACGCGGAATTGGCCCAAGCCCACGGCAAGTCGGTCGGTGGACTAAAGATGATGACACACCGGTTGAGAGCGCGATACCGTGAACTGCTGCGGGCCGCGATCGCCGACACGGTGGCGGCAGAGGACCAGATTGACGACGAAATCCGGTGGCTTTTTTCCGCCTTGCAGGGAACCCAAAGAGGCTGATGTGAATGACACGGGCTTAGTGAGCCGGCGCTAACCGCGGGCCTTGACAGGCCTTTGGCACGGCGGTAACGCCCGAGGCTAGCGCCTACGGCTCAGCGTATTGGCTTAAGCCCGTGCCATTCAAGGCTGATGTTTTTCTGGCCTTTTCGCGTGACCTGTTGGAGCGGTTTCGGTAGGTGATGGTAGAGTCAATTCCGATCGTCCTTCCGAGTCCTGGTCCGGACAATGAAAGCATCCAACACTTGCCCCCGGTGCGGTGCCCCGCTGACTGGCGATTCAACATCCGGTTTGTGCCCGGCCTGCCTGATCCGACAGGGCTTGAAGACGACCGCAGCCGAGGGCCAAGTTTCGACGAGCCGTTTGGCGGCCGGTGATATGCTCGGGCGTTACCGGATTGTTCGGCTGTTGGGCAGCGGCGGGATGGGCTGCGTGTATGCCGCCGAAGAATCGGACAGTGGACGCGTGGTTGCGCTCAAGGTTCTGAATCATCGGTTGCAGTCAGCCCGGCATCGATCGCGGTTTCTTCGCGAAGGCCGACTCGCCGCATCGCTCAATCACCCCAACAGCGTGTACGTTTTCGGCACCGAGGAAATCGACGGCGTTCCCGTGATTGCGATGGAGTTGGTCGACGGGGGCACGCTGGACGACCGGATCGACCAGCGCGGTCTGTCGACGGTGGGTGAGTGCGTCGATTTGATTCTGCAGATTCTTGACGGGTTAGAAGCCGCGGCGGAGGTGGGCGTGCTGCACCGTGATGTCAAACCGGCAAACTGTTTCCTGACCGCTGATGGAACCGTCAAGGTAGGCGACTTCGGCCTCTCGATTTCCAGCGAGTTGAGGACCGAAGTGGATTTGACGCAAAGCGGTGTGATTCTCGGTACGCCACTGTTCGCATCTCCGGAACAATTGCGCGGCGATGAATTGGATGTACGATCGGATCTCTACAGCGTCGGCGTCACGCTGTTCAATCTATTGACGGGACGTCTGCCCTTTCAGGCGGACCAGATGGTCAGATTGTTGGCGATCGTCTTGGAGCAACCCGCCCCACCGCCGAGCGCGCTGCGCCCCGAGATTCCGAAGGGGCTGGACCGCATCGTTTGCAAGTGCCTGGAGAAACAAGCTGAGAATCGTTACGCCAGCTATCAACAATTACGCGAGGACCTGCTGCCATATCGGTCGGAAGCTTGCGCCGCGGCAACGGTGGGATTTCGGATGGTCGCCAACGTGGTCGATACGGTTCTCGTGATCGCGGTCTTGTCACTGATTTCGGGTGTCTGGTTTGATGATTTCGTCGGTTGGTACCAAACCGCAGAGGCGATGTTTTCCGGTTTCGGCCCCTATACCGATGTCTCGCTCCGCTGGGCGTCCTTTTTCGCCTTTGCCGTGATAATCGGGTACTTCACGGTGCTGGAAGGGCTTTGGGGGACCTCGATCGGCAAACAATTGTTTCGCCTGCGTGTGGTCGGCATCAATCAAGATGCTTCCGGAATCGCGCGTGCGTGCGCTCGTTCCCTGACGTTCTTTTTCTTTTTGTCCGCCCCATGGTGGGCGCTGTACGCCATCGATGCCGAATTCGCCATACGAAGTTTCGAGGGCGACGACATGCGTTCTGCTGAAACGCTGGCCGCGTGGATTTGCAGCTTTTCATTTCTGCTCTCGTTCGCCACCATGCGACATCGAAACGGTTACGCCGCGGTACATGAACTGGTCAGCGGAACTCGCGTCATCCAGGTTCCCGCGGTCCAGGCACGACCAGCCCTCGATGCACAGACGTCTTCAAAACACACGCCCGCTCTTGCCGTGAGCGCGCCAGAAGAGTCCAAAACGGTCCTGGGCCCGTACCATGTTTTACAGACGATCGATTCGCGACCAGATCGCGAGTTGTTGTTGGCGTACGACCCGCGTCTGTTGCGAAAGGTGTGGATCGTTCGCGGTGATGCCTCGTCAACCTCGTTAAAAGCTCTTCCAGGACCGTTGCAGTCGATTTCACGCGTCGGTCGATTGCATTATCTGGCGAGTGGTCGCGACGAGACACATGTATGGCATGCGTTTGAAGATCCCGGCGGCGACGCATTGCTGAATTTGCCGAAATCCGAGCGTCCATGGAATTCGATCCGTTTTTGGTTGACGGACTTGGCAGCCGAACTTCAATCGCAAGCTGCGGATGCGACGCCGGTCGCGTGGTCGCTCGACCGCGTGTGGATTACAGCGTCCAATCGAGCGTTGTTGTTAGATTTTGAGCCTCCGTCGTTGGCGATCGATGAAGCAAACGGCACTGCGGCGGTTGATCGGTCGGACACGCCGGCAACGTTTCTAAAGCGAGTGGCACTGGCGGCGATAGAGGATCGGATCGTTTCAGATGCCGACGCCCGGTCGGCGGAATTCAGTTGCAGAATCCCGCTCAAGTCGCGAGAGACGCTTGACGATTTAAATCAGCCATCTGCGCCGGCGGAGTTGCACCGGATGTTGCGGGCGACGACGCATGGCGCGACGACGGTCTCGCTGGGACGACGCTGGGGGATCATGGTGGGTTGCTTGATGATGCCGCTGGCGGCCTTTTCCCTGTTCTTTGCCTTTGCCGCCGCAGAGCGGAGGTTACTTCAAGAGACTCCCGAAGTCGGCGAGCTTAGCGGATACGTTGCACTTTATGACCTTTTGCAACACACCGGCGAGGTTGGTCGGACGAGCCCGGCGGGAGCATTGGATTTTCCCGAAACGATTCGTGGAACGATCAGCATGCAGCGCCGTGAAGCGTTGTCATACGCGATCAAAATCATCGTCGTCGACCGCTATCGAGAAACGATCCGAAACGAACAGATCTGGCAAGCAGATTTGACGCAGGTGTTCGGGACCGAACGCGACTTGAAGTTGCTGCGACGGTTTCTTGACGAGACGCCTCCGCCGGATGCCGATCAGGTGCGGCAAGCCGAGGAGGCACTCGAGCCATGGAGCGAAGTGCTGGATGCTCTGGTGTGGCGGCCGACCGACTATGAGTTAGGCGGCTCGTTTGCCGCGTTTGTGATCCTGTGCTCCGTGTTTGTGCTGTGTGCACTGGTCGTCCTGCCCAGTTTGTTGTCCGCGATGTTGTTTTCAACCTCGCCGCTCGTCCGCATTTTTGATTGTGCGGTTGTCGATCGAAGCGGCCGACCGGCCCGTCGTCGGCGTTTGCTGATCCGCGCACTGTTTTTCTGGATCCTTGTCCTGGCGTGTTTCGCCCTGGCAATCGTGTTTGCCATCAGGATGAGCCCGCGAGTGACACCGTTGATTGTGTTGTGGGTGCTGGCGGCGGTCTTTATCGCCGAAAGAGGCTGGCATGACCGCATTGCCGGCACCTGGGTCGTCCCCCACTAGGGCGGCATTTTGTCGCGTGCCCCCACCACGGAGACCCCGTCACGATTCTCCATGCCGCGCAGCCTGACTACCTTCTGCACGTCGCCGTCTCGATTACAATCTCCGAATCTCCCTCCTCGATCCCCACCGCGCCCATCGTCCGCCCCCCCGCGATTTCCGCACGGGCATTGTTCGCATTGGCGAACAGCCCCCAATCAACAAGAGCCTCATGAACATCATCCGCAGCTTCGTTGCCATTCCGAAGAACGCCGTCGTTCCACTGTTGCTGGTCGGCGTCTTGTCCGTAGCGGTCTTTCGCCCCGCGGCCGACGCGGCCGAGCCGTTTGAATTTCGTGCCAACGATGTGGTCGCCATTTACGGCAATGGTCTGGCCGACCGCATGCAGCACGACCCGTGGGTCGAAACGGTGCTGCAAAGCCAGCTGAAAGGGATGAACGTCCGCTTTCGCAACATGAGCTTCTCCGGCGACATCGTTAACAAACGCCCCCGCAACCAGGGTTTCACCAACGACGCCGAGTACTTGCAGCATGTTGCCCCGGACGTGTTGTTCAGCTTCTACGGTTACAACGAGTCGTTTGCCGGGCCGGCGGGAGCGGACGCCTATCGGGGCGAATTGGTGAAGCTGGTCGATCGATACACCAAGCTGCGAAAAGAGGCGGGCAAGGACATTCGCTTTGTCTTGTTCAGCCCTATCGCCTACCAATTCACCGGTGACCGGCATCTTCCCGACGGGCAAGAGCTGAACGCGAATCTGGCCGTCTACACCGAAGCGACTCGAAAAGCGGCGGCCGAAACGGGGGCCACCTTCGTCGATCTGTACACCCCGACCCTTCAGCTGTTTCAATCCGATTCAAAGCGGTACACCCTCAACGGCATCCACCTGAACGCCGACGGCTATCGCCAGCTCAGCCAAATCATCTCACAGGCTCTGCTCGGCAAAACCGTGCCGGCCGACGAAACGCTCGCTGACCTTTACGCGGCGGTCGAGGACAAGAACTGGCATTGGCACAATCGCTATCACGCCACCGACGGCAACGACATCTGGGGCGGTCGATCGACGCTGACCTTTGTCGATGGGCAAAGCAACGCCGACGTGCTGAAACACGAACTGGTCATGCTGGATGTAATGACCGCCAATCGCGACCCTGCGATCTGGGCAGCCGCCGAGGGGAAAACATACACCGTCGACGACAGCAACGTCCCGCCGCCGGTGAAAGTGATCTCCAACATCGGCGGTGGCAGCAAAAGCTCCAGCGCGGAAAAAGAAGGCAGCATCGACTACCTGAGCCCCGAAGAATCGATCGCAAAGATACGGGTTCCCGAGGGCTACGAATTGAACGTCTTTGCCTCCGAAGTCCAGTTCCCCGACCTTGCCAATCCCGTGCAGATGCAGGTCGATGCCAAGGGGCGGCTGTGGGCTGCCAGCTGGAACACCTATCCCAAGTGGGAACCCGGCAAGGAGATGAACGACAGCCTGATGATCTTTGAGGACACGGACAAAGACGGCAAGGCGGACACGCGAAAGATCTTTGCCCACGTTCACAACCCGCTCGGGTTCGAGTTTTGGAACGGCGGCGTCATCGTCACCTCCGGGCCCGATCTGCTGTTCTTGAAAGACACCGACGGGGACGACAAAGCCGACGTGCGATACCCGATGCTGCAAGGGCTGGGAACCGCCGACACGCACCACGCGGCGAACAATCTGGTGTTCGGCCCCGACGGTGGGATCTATTGGCAAAGCGGAATTTTTCTGGTCCACAACCACGAAACGCCGTGGAAACAAAACCTGAACATCGGTGCGTCGGGCATGTATCGCTTTGACCCGCGGACCTTTGCGATCACGCCCCACGCCGGAAACTCGCCCAACCCGCACGGCACCAGTTTTGACTACTGGGGTTACTGCTACGCCAACGACGGCACCGGGGGACGATCGTATCAGGTGCGTCCCGAAGGCAAGGGATTCAAGATGCACACCCTGCTGGAAAAAGAATTCCGCCCCGTCGCGGCCAATGCGATCTTGTCCTCGCAGCACTTCCCCGAAGAGCTGCAGGACGATTTTTTGATCTGCAACACGATCGGTTTTCTGGGTGTGAAACAGTATTCCCTGGATCGCGAGGGGAACGGCAAAGACCGCGAATTCGGACACGTCTGGGGAACGCCGGGGTTGGAATTGATCAACAGCGAGGATCGGAACTTTCGCCCGACCGATGCCGTCGTCGGTGAAGACGGCGCGTTGTACGTTTCCGACTGGCACAACGCCATTATCGGCCACATGCAACACAACATTCGCGACCCCAACCGCGACCACAGACACGGCCGCATCCTCCGTCTGACGGTCAAAGACCGCCCGCTGCAGCAGCCCGTCAAGATCGACGGCCAACCGATCGCGGCGTTGCTGGAAAACCTGAAGCACCCCGTCAACGGCGTCCGCCATCGCACGCGGGTGGAATTGAGCGGCCGCGACTCCGACGAAGTGATCGCCGCGGCACAGCAATGGATCAAGGACTTTGACCCCAACGACGAAACCGAAGCCCACCACTTGCTCGAAGCACTTTGGTTGCACCAGCAACACGGAGTTCGCAACGAAGCGCTGTTGGACATGTTGCTCAGTTCCGACGTCAAACACGCCGTCGTGGCGGCAAACACCGTAAAGCATTTTTGGGAGAACGTCGACACCACCGGGGCGAGCGGATTTGAGGCGCCGGCCGAAATCGAGTTCGTCAAATTCGATCCCCCCAAGCACCTCAGTCCTGCCGATCGAAAAGTGTACAAGTTGGGCGCGGAGGTTTATCAACGGGAATCGCACTGCGCGACGTGCCACCTGACGCACGGCAAAGGCAGCGGAAACATCTATCCGTCGCTGGTCGACAGCCCCTGGGTCAACGGCAGCGAGGACCGTCTGATCAAAATGACGCTGCACGGATTGTGGGGGAAACTGACCGTCAACGGAAAGACGTATGATCCCTCGCGCGGCGTGCCGCCGATGACCGCGTTCCGATCGTTGCTTAATGACAAGGAAGTTGCGGCGGTCTTGACCTTCGTTCGCAACACCTGGGGCAACCAAGCCTCACCGGTCAGCCCCCACAGCGTCAAACTAGTGCGCGAGCAGACCGGCGACCGATCGACGTTCTGGACCCCGGACGACTTGCTCGCCGAGCACCCGCTGGAAGCATCGCTGATGAAGGACGTGCCGGCCGTCGAGACCGAAGAGTTCTCCAATCAAGCCTTGGAAGAAGAACTGCTCAGCACGCCGCCAGCCGAATTGGCCAAGGTTGCGATCGATCAAGGAAACGTGCGACGCGGAAAAAAACTGTTCTATCAATCCGCCGCCGCCTGCTTTGCCTGTCACGACCCGCCGGGCGGGGCGGCACGCCTGGGTCCGGATTTGACCACAATCAAAACCAAGCTGACGCCCGTGCAGTTGGTCGAATCGATCCTGGATCCCTCCAAGCTGATCGACAAGGAATTCGCACAGGTGAGCATCCTGACCGCCGACGGCAAGGTGCAAACCGGCGTGCGGATCTCCGAGAACGACGACGAGATCGTCTTGAGAAACTTGGCCGAACCCGCGCCGATCACGATCGCTCAGGATGACATCGAAGACGTCAAGGAATCCAAGGTTTCGCTGATGCCGGAAAACCTGGCGCGTCAGCTGAAAAGCCGCAAGGAATTCAATGACCTGATGAAGTACATCATCGAAGTCAGAAAACGCTAGCGGATCGAGGACGATGGGTTGTACGAGGTCCTTTCCAGGTCGTCGCGGGGTCAAGCTTCGCGTTTTCGCGTGCGCCGAGTTCGGAGAACACGGCGACGCTGCGGACACATCGTCAAGTACGCCAATGGATTTGCGGTCGACGACTAGTCCGCAACCGATTCGGTTCGCGTGCGATCCCGCTCCACCGCGCGAGTCCATGATTCCAGCGCCTGATTCATCTGCGTGACACGCTCGGGATGTTCGGCTGCCACGTCGTGTGATTCACTCGGGTCGGACGACAGATCGTAAAGTGCCGGTGGAAGCTCCGAATCGTTCTTGGGAATGTTGCGTGTCACGAAGGGCCGCACGAGTTTCCAATTGCCCTCGCGGACCGCAGCGTTGTGCGAATAGCGTGGCTGGGCGCGATTCCATTGCCAAAACCGTTGCCCGGGCAACGGTGCGACATCGGCGTTTCCCGTCAACCGTCCCGCCAAGGACGCACCGTCCAGTTCAAGCGTTTCGGGCACGTCGAAGCCACACAGTTCCATCAGCGTCGGCAGCACGTCGGTGAAGTGAACGGTATCATGAAGCTCCTTGGGTGTCAGCTTGTTAGGCCAATGCACCAAAAACGGCACTTTCACCCCGCCTTCGTAAACCGTGTACTTGGTTTCTCGAAGGTCGTGATTGAACCGTCGCTGAACCAACGGGTCGGGGCCGTTGTCGCTGGCAAACACGACGATCGTCTGCTCGCGGATCTGCAGTCGATCCAGTTCTTCCAACAACTCGCCGATTCCCTGGTCCATGATTTCGATCATCGCGTACACCGTCGCGGTCTGCTGGTCGAGCCCACGCCGCAAATAGGGTTCGATCCGCTCGGCCGGGGCATCGATCGGGCGATGCGGTGCGTAGTGCGCCAGGTGCAAGAAGAATGGTTCGTCCCGATGTCGACGCACAAAATCGACCGCCCGGGCGGACAGATCGGACGTCAGGTATTGATCGTTGACCTCGACGGTCCGCCCCGCCACCTGCAATCGATAATCAAAGTACCGGCGGATAAAGGTGTGATTGAGAAAGCCTTCAAATTCATCAAAACCATGGTCGTTCGGTTCATAGCCCTGGCCATTGCCGCAGTGCCATTTACCGATCAGTCCGGTTGCGTATCCGCGGTCTTGAAGCAGTTCTGCGATCGTCGTCTCGTCGCGGCGCAGGCGTGTCAACGACGGATAGGTCAGCTGATTCAACGTGACCACTCCGGTGCGATGCGGATAGCGACCCGTTAACAGTGCCGCCCGCGCGGGCGCGCACACCGGGGCGGCGGAATACGCCTGTGAGAACCAGACGCTGTCGTCCTTCAGGCGATCCAGGTGGGGAGTCCGGCTGAGCCCGCCGTTCAGGCTGGAAAGGTCTCCCAGGGCCATGTCATCGGCCAGAATCAAGATCACGTTGGGCGGCGAATCGGTTTTCGAAGGTGGCGTCGGTGGTTCGGCGACGGCGTGGGGAAGCAGCAAGCCCGATACGCAAAACAGCGTCAGCGCGACCGTCGATGGGTAGTTCATCAGCAATGCCAACTCTCAATCAAAGGATACCGTGTTCATGTGATTCGACGACTGAAATATAACGTGATGAAACCTCGTGAGTTCCGGCCAGGCGTAGCTACCTTCGCCAGAAGGTGGATCCCCGCCATTTTCCACGCTCTGGCGAGGGTGGCGATGTAAAACGACGCTGCCCAGGCGGTGACGGGCTACAATACCGGCGGAATTTCAACCGAGCCGAATGGCTCGTCATCCTTTGGCTCGACGGTGATTGATGATGTACGTCGTTCGAACGTTATTGCTGCTCGAATTGATCCTCTTCGCCGGAATGGCCTCCGCGGATCAAAATCCAATACCCAGATTCAGTGGGCTCGTTTTGCATTTGGATGCGAGTCAACTGGCGGCGACACAGCAGACCGGGCCGGTACCGAAATGGAGCAACCTTGCCGCTGACTTAGGCGATTTTTCGCAATCATCCTCGGATCAACAGCCCTCGTTGGTTGAAATCGGCGACACCCACGTCGTGCGATTCTCCGGATCGCACCTGCGGAGTGTCGGCAACGACATCTCAACCGAATCGATCAGCGTCTTCGTTGTCGTGGCGCCCCACGCCAACCCCGGCGACTTTCGCGGTTGGATCTCATCCAACGCGCCGGGAGGACGCGACTACGAAACCGGGTTCAATCTCGACTTGGGGCCCGGTCCGACGCGAAAGTTGAACGTCATCAATGCGGAAGGACGCGGTTTCGGCGGGTTTCGGGACCTTTTCGAGGGTGAATTCAACTTCGGGACCTTGCATCATGTCGCCCTCCGCGTTGATGCCGCCTTGAAAACCGTTTCGTTGCGAGTTGATGGACAAGATGCGGGGAAACGCCCCTATGTACCGTCAACGATGTCGCTCGCGGAACTGACGTTGGGGGCTCGCTATTATCACAACGGACAAGGTGAGATGCGCGTTGCCGGTCCGTTGACCTGCGACATCGCCGAAGTCCTGATCTACGACCGGATGCTTTCGGATCACGAAACGGATGCTGTCGAGCGTTACTTGACAGCGAAGCACGCGTCCCTCGCCGAAACATTGCCGGATGCGTTGCGATTGGAAAACGACTCAGCCGAACTGCAGAAAGTTGAAAACCCGCTGGCGATTCAAATGCTGGTGCCTGGATTTGAAGTTCACGAGATCCCGGTCGAATTGACCAACGTCAACAACGTGCGATTTCGCGATGACGGTACGCTGGTCACGCTCGGCTACAACGGCGACGTCCACTTGCTGCGTGACAGCGACGGCGACTCATTGGAGGACACAGCCGAACTGTTTTGGAAGAATGAAGGTTCGTTGCGGGGACCGATCGGGATGTTGGTCACGCCGAAAAACTATCCGCACGGGCAAGGCGTCTTCACGCCCAGCAAGGGCAAGGTGTCATTGATCGTCGACAAAGACGGCGACGACAAAGCCGACGAAGAAATCGTGGTGGCGACCGGTTGGGATGAAATCCCACAGAATGTCGACGCGACCGGTATCGCCATGGCATCCGACGGGTCGCTGTACTTCGGACTGGGAACGGCCAACTATGCCAATGCCTATCTGATCGACCAGCAGGGTGTCGCACACTATGACCTGAAAAGCGATCGGGGCACCGTGCAACGTGTCTCGCCGGACTTCAAGACCCGTGAAACCGTTTGCACCGGCATCCGATTCCCGATCGCGTTCGCCTTCAACCGGCACGGTGACTTGTTTTGCGCCGAACAGGAAGGCGCGACGTGGTTGCCCAACGGAAATCCGTTCGACGAATTGCTGCATCTTGAGCCGGATCGACACTACGGTTTCCCGCCCCGACACCCGCGGCACAATCCTGGTGTGATCGATGAACCGTCCGTCTTCGATTACGCTCCGCAACACCAATCGACCTGTGGGATGGTGTTCAACGGCGACGGTCAATCCGCGCCGATCTTCGGGCCGAAGGGGTGGGCCGGAAACGCGATCGTTTGCGGTGAATCGCGTGGAAAGATTTGGAGAACGCAACTGGTAAAAACGGACTCCGGCTACGTCGCATCGACGCAATTGTTAGCGTGTTTGCAGATGTTGACCGTCGACGCCTGTGTCGCCCCCAACGGCGACTTGGTGGTCGCGTGCCACAGCGGCCCGCCCGACTGGGGCACGGGGCCGACCGGCATGGGCAAGTTGTACCGAATCCGAATGTCGCGTCCCGAAGCTGCGCGGCCGGTCGACGTATGGGCAAACTCGCCGCGTGAAATTCAGATCGCGTTCGATCGCCCGCTGGACCCCGCGATGCTGCGAAACGTCGTCGACCGGATCGTCGTCCAGCACGGCAAATTCGTCCGCGCGGGGGACCAATTCGAAACGCTGATGCCACCCTACGCCGTCGTCCAACGTCAACTGGCGACCCCACGTCAAAACCTGACCGTTCACGGCATGGCATTGTCCGGTGATCGCCGCAGTGTGCTTTTGCAAACCGATCCGATGGGGGCGCGCGATCACTATGCCGTTTCCATTCCCTATCAATCACCCGTCGAGTCATCAACAACCGATGGCATCGAACAAATCGCGTCGATCGATGTTGATCTGACGCTCGGCGGCATACAAGCGACGTTCACCCGCCACAGCGAGGATGCAACGGTGAATCCGGAATGGACGGGTTGGTTGCCGCACGTCAACTGGCAGGTCAACGATGAATTCACGCGGCAGAGTGCGGTTCACGATGACCTACGCAAGCTGATTTCCGGCGGCGGAATGCTTACCATGCAGACTCGGTTGGACGTCAGCGATCTGCTGCGACCCAAAGTCCAACCGGGATCGACGCTCGATTACCAGTGGCCCGAAGAAATCGTCACACTGGCCGCTCACTCGTCCCAGTCGTTTCACCTGGACGTCGCAGGCCGACAGATCGATGCGAACCGAAACGATGACGGAACGTTCAGCGCGACGATCCAGATTGATCCCGAAACGGCGGCCGATGTTCCACTGACCGTGCGTGCCTCCATCGCCGCAAACAGCACCCCCGATTGGTCGCTCTCCGCGTCAACCAACGAGGATTCGCGATTGCGAGCGTTGCCGCTGCGTCGATTCCACTTGCCATGGACCAGTGGTGCCGATGAAGACACGTCGCCGATCGATGCGATCGAAATCGCGGAAATCCAGGGCGGGAATTGGGGGCGGGGACGACGTGTGTTTCACAGTGACGCCGCCGGCTGTTTCAAGTGTCACGCGATCCACGGCCCAGGCTCCAGTCTGGCCGGCTCCGACATCGGTCCCGACCTGAGCAACCTGGTGCATCGTGATTATGCGTCGGTGGAGCGTGACATCAAACACCCCAGTTTTGCGATCAATCCGGATTACCTGGGGAACACGGTGTTGCTGCACGACGGTCGCGTGTTGACCGGAACGCTGCAGACGGTGGACGGTCAGTTGATGCTGGGAGACGCCGACGGCAAGACCACGCGATTGGAAAAGGCACAGATTGACACGATCAAGCCGGCGGAAGTATCGGTGATGCCCAAAGGCATCGACGAGAAATTGACGGCGGACCAGTTTCGCGACTTGATGACGTTCCTGCTGACTCCGCCGCCGCACATGCCACTGGATTCACCGCTGGAAGCTCCGCCGGTTCGCACCCAGGCCGAGGTGGCTGCGGTGTTGGCCGGGGCAGAGCCACCGCCGAGCGTGTTGGACCCGATCAAGGTGGTGTTGGTGGCGGGCAAGAAGGATCACGGCCCGGGCGAACACGACTACCCGGCGTGGCAGATTCAGTGGGGGCAATTGTTGGCCGCCGCCGAAGCGGTCGATGTCGACGCCGCCTGGGATTTCCCAGATGATCAACAACTCGCCGACGCCGATGTCTTGGTGTTCTTTCAAAAGGGCGACTGGGACGATCAGCGTCAAACCAAGATGGACCGGTATTTTGATTCCGGCGGCGGCGCGATCTACGTCCACTGGGCGGTCAACGGCAATGACCGCGCCGATGATTTCTCACGTCGGATTGGTTTGGCATCCAAGGGGGGCAGCATCGGTTACCGGCATGGACCACTCGCCTTGAACGTGCACAACACCGACCATCCGATCATGCGCAACATCGAACCGCTGCAGTTGTACGACGAAAGCTATTGGCGACTGACCGGCCAGCCAGAGAACGTCACCTTGTTCGCAACGAGCATCGAAGACGGCGCCGCGCGGCCGCAAATGTGGGCTTACGAACGATCGGCGGGACGCGTCTTTGTCAGTATTCCGGGCCACTACAGTTGGACGTTTGACGATCCGATCTTCCGGACGATTCTATTGCGTGCGATGGCCTGGACGGCAAAGCAGCCGATCGACCGCTTCAACGAACTCGTCCCCCTCGGCGCGCGGATGTCAAGGTAGAGGCAATTTGTGGGATGGGCTTCCAGCCTGTCCGTTGGTTCCTGTCGATCCTGAAAGCGATTTCCATCGATCCTGATTATGAATACACATGCACTCCCTGCGACTTGGCTGTCGGTCATCGTCACCACCCTGATGACTTGGACGACAACGCACCTGATGGCCGCCGATCCGGTTCCTGCGGCCAAACCCAACGTCGTCCTGTTTCTGGTCGACGACATGGGCTGGATGGACAGTACGCCGTACGGTTCGCAGTACTATGAAACGCCGAACATGCAACGGTTGCAGCGGCAATCGATGCGTTTCACCAACGCCTACGCCGTGCCCCTATGTTCACCGACGCGGGCGTCGATCTTGACCGGCCAGTACTCGTCTCGCCACCGCGTGACATCCGCGTCGGGACATCAACCGGCAGCCCCCGCCGGTGCGTCCCCCTATCCGGCCAAGGTGCCCGCCCAGCGGCCCTTGATCTACGCCAACAGCAAGAACTACTTGGACCCGGGACTGGAAAGCTTGGCCGAGGTGCTGCGCGACGCCGGATACCGGACGGGTCATTTCGGCAAATGGCACTTGGGACTGAGCCAACAGCATTGGCCGGAGCGGCACGGATTCGAAGTCGCCTTTCACGCCGAACCGAGTCCCGGACCGGCCAGCTATTTCTCACCCTACGGCGTCCACCGCACGGGCAATCCGTCGGGGAAACATCACGTCGGGACGATCACCGACGGTCCGGACGGGGAATACATCACCAATCGTCTGACCGATGAAGCGATTCGGTTCGTCGAAGCCCATCGCAACGAACCCTTCTTCCTGAACTTCTGGCACTACGCCGTCCACGGTCCTTGGGGACACAAGGAAGCCTACACCAAGCAATTTGCCGAAAAGACCGACCCTCTCGGGCGGCAGAACAATCCGATCATGGCATCGATGCTCCAAAGCGTCGATGAAAGCCTGGGCCGCATGTTAGATAAGTTCGACCAACTTGGGCTGACCGACAACACGCTGTTCATCTTCTATAGCGACAATGGCGGCAACACGCACAGCAACGTGCCCGGAAGCCGACAGATGGTGAACATCAAACCGGGCCATCCGAAATGGGAGTTCGTCCAAGACTGGAAGAAGTGGGCCGGAGACCAACCGCCGACCAACAATGCCCCGTTGCGTGAAGGCAAGGGCCGAATCTACGAGGGCGGACAACGCGTGCCGCTGATGGTCCGATGGCCCGGTCAGATCAAACCCGGGTCGACCAGCGATGCCGTCGTCGGACCGATCGATCTGTACCCGACCATCCTGCAGGCCGCGGGCCTGGAGAAGCCCGACGGGCACGTCGTCGATGGGGAGTCGCTCCTTCCCGTGTTGAAGCAAACCGGCAGGCTGAACCGCCAAGCCTACTTCACCTGGTTCCCACACTTGATTCCCGCGGTGTCTGTCCGCCAAGGAGACTGGAAATTGATTCGACGGTTTGAACCGCATCCCCAATATCCGGAAACCCGCGAATTGTACAATTTGAAGGACGACATCGGTGAAACCCAAAACCTTGCGACCATGCGGCCCGATCGGGTGGCGGAACTGGACGGGTTGATCGACCAATTCGTGCGGGACACCGGAGCGTTGTATCCGAAACCGAACCCGGACTACAAAGCAGACGCCACCGCGACGCCCGGGTCCAGCGACGTCACCTCCGGGTTGGTGCCGCGAATGTGCCAACTGGTCAAATCCGAGGGTGCGATTCGAGTCGTCATCGAAGGACGGACGCCGTTCTTGGGCACAGCCCAAGTGAAGTCCACTGGTCCGATCACCCTGACGCTGCGCGCCCGCGCGTCGGCCGGAGGGCAAGGCAAAGTGCAATGGAAGACCGCGGGACAGACGACGTTCCCCGAATCGGGCCAAGTCGTCAGCTACCAGCTCGCGCCCGCCGCTCAATGGCAAGACGTCAGCGTTGAATTGCCACTGAAAGATCGAAGCAGCGTGATCCGGTTGTATCTGCCCGCCGATGCGGCGGAACTGGAAATTCAATCGATTCGTTTTCGAGGCGCCGGCGGACGCGAAACGCTGTGGGACTTCTCAGGCGTCTCGCGGTAGCCGAAGACGGCGCAAAAAAATCCCCGCCGATCCTCGTACCGCCTCTCGCCAGGCGGCACGTTCATCGACGGGGCATCGGACGTGCATCGCAATTCGACGCACATCAGGTCATTCACTAAGACTGCGGTCTCGGACCGCGGTCCGGTCAGTTTCCGAATTAGTTGTCTAGCGGGTTGTCCAGCGAAGCGTCCGTCGACGCGGATCCACTGGCATCAACGTCCAGACCGGAATCAAGCGCCGCGTCTGCATCGACCGATCCCGACGTCTCAGCCGAGGTTTGATCGGCCGAAGCATCCAACTCGGCTGAACCTTCCAAATTCACATCCGCATTGTTCTGCGTCGCTCGGTTCTGCGAGTCAGCCGATCCGCCTTGATCGCGGTTGTAATTGCCACGCAGTTCGTCAATCGTCGCTCTCAGTTGCTGCACTTCGTCTTCCAACGACTTGATGCGAGCTTCGTATTGCGCTGACGCATTTGCCGAACCGTCGATGGCAGGCTTGCGTGCCGTGTAGCGATCATTTTGATTCTGACGCGCGGCCAAGGTTGCGGTCACCGCTTGTTGCTGACCGTTACGCATCACGTTCATGTTCAACTGCGCGTTCGAATCGGCGTTGCGGACGATTCGAGCCAGTTGGTCGGTCGACGTGATCGCTTGGCCGTTCGCACTGACCACAACGTCACCGGCTTGCAGCCCGGCTTGTGCGGCGGCACTGCCTTGGGTGACGTTGGTGATTCGGATGCCTTGGTCGGTGTTTTGCAAACCGATCCCCAGTCGTGCCCGCTGCCGCATCCGCGTGTTCACGTTGGGCAACACCTGTCCGGTGGCTTGGTCCACGCCTTGACGGATCGCTTGCCGCGTGCCTTCTCCGATCGCCCCGCGAATGGAGTCACCTCGGCGGACCTGATCGGTGGCGGCGTCGATTCCGGAACGGACCGCATCACCGACGGTGTCTCCGACGCGATTCTGCAGCGTCGCATTGGCACCCGCGTTGAGACCGGCGCCGGCATCGATTTGCCCCGAACCTAATTGTCCCGAGCCCAATTGGTTTGTGATCGCCTGACCGATTCCTTGTGCGGTCGAATGGCTTGCGGGAATAGCCAGTGAGGTTCCGGCCATGGCCGCGACGCAGAGAATACTTTTAATACGCATCAACATCTCCTTCGATTCATTGTGGGGAAATTCGTCGGGCAGGGGACGGTTTGTCCCTGACCCGAACCGGTCGTTCACAGACCGTTAAGGCGTCAGCCCCGGACGCTGACAGCATCAACTCGATGCCTTCACGTCGGCCTCGCCACAGAAGCAGACCGCGTACCAATTGCTTCAAAACGTGCTCACCGATCAACAATGACGGTGGTTTGATCGAAGGTCGTTCAATGGTCGTTCGCAAAGCGGCCAAGTTGCTCGGCAACAAACATCGCGTCGGGCCGTATCAGCGCACCCCCGTACGACGGCCCTTCCGGGCGGTCGCTGCGTGATGAAATTGGGAGGACGGCCCCGACGCCGCGGTGCGACGATACAACCGTTCAGTCACCTGCGTTAATCCGAGCGAGCGAATCGTGAATTCGAAGGGTTCTCCTGTTGAAATCGGAATGCCGCGACCTTAGAGTGGAAAGAAACACTGCTGGGGGGTTTGTGAATCCGACAAGGTAAGGAAGCATCAACTCCGAATTGATCGAGACCGGGGCATGGCGATGAATCATCTCTCGCTGCACGTTGACAGCGTGCCACATCGTGTTCGTACTGCTTTTCGTCCACTCCTGACCGCCATTGACTATGCGTGTCAATCCAATTGCGACCGTTGGGAATTCGCGGTGGAGATGGAGCAACTGACGGCTTTGGGCTTGGCCCCCAATGATTTTCGCTGGCTGGTGCGTCACGGGTTGGTCCACCATCAGCGCGAGGTGACGCTGGAAAGTGACGATGGGCGTGCCTTCTTGCCAACCGGTAACTTGATCTTTCCCGAACGGACCTGCTTCGTCCTGACCGATCGAGGCATCCGGCTTGCCCAAGCATTGCTAGCAAACCACCAATCAGCCGCCCTTAGCATCACGCGTGTGATCGACGTTCCGCACACCGTCGAGGCCGCGGAGGAAACCACGCCGCGTGAGACCGCCGCGGGGGCCAATGGCCGTCATCACCCGGACGTCCGACGACCGCGCTGGGATTCGGAGCGACGCGTCTTGGGCGTCAACGGGATGATCGTCAAGTGTTTCAAGTGGGTGGCCGTCAATCAGCAAGCGATCCTGTGTGCGTTTGAAGAAGAAGGGTGGCCGCCACGAATCGACGATCCGCTGCCGCCGCAGCCGGACCAGGACGCCAAACGCCGGTTGAGCGACACGATCAAGTGTCTGAATCGAAAGCAGACCAACCCACTGGTGCATTTCCGTGGCGACGGCACCGGCGAAGGCGTAGTTTGGGAATTCGTCTCCACTGTGGAAACCGTCCCGTGGGATGATCACTAGGCTTTGTCCCTAAACCCGGAAAGGGTCGTACGTGGTAGCGGAATTCGCCAAGAATTTCGGCTTTTCCCGTGTGGACTGCTGCGAGACGAAAGCCTTGGCGGCTTCCGCTACGGGTTTAGGGACATCGCCTCCACCGCACCGACGGCTGTCTGGAACCTCTCTTCCCAGCTTCCACGGACAACGATGTAACGGCGGTTCTGTTCTTTCAACTTCGATTCACAGCGGTCAAAAAAATTGCGTCGATCCGCGGGAAGGTAACGGACCTGGTCTTTGACCCAAGGCACATCGACATCGGTCAACAGATACAGATCGTAGGTGCGCTGGTTTGCGCGGCTCCGGACTTCGTCGGGGCAATCGTCAAACAGCCATTCGCTCCAGATCGTCGTCAACAACAGATCGGTGTCGCAAAACAGCACGCGGTTGGCGGCCCGCGCCAATGCGTCTTCGCTGGCCGTCTGTCCCCGAGCGATTCGGACGATGTCGCCAGCTTCGATCCGCCCCTGTTGGGATTCGATCAACGTTCGAGCGTACTCCGGAACCGCGATCGATTGAAAATGATTCGCCAGGTCTTTCGCCAACGTGCTTTTTCCAGTGGATTCGGGACCGAACACACAGACACGGCGCACGAAGTGGCTGCGGACGCAGGGCGGCAAGTAGTCCCAGTGCGCCAGTGGATTCTCGCGCACCTTGGTGCCGCTAACGGGCATCACGCTGCGGTCCAGATCAACCTGGACAAACTGTGCCCCCAGCACCTCGGCAAGTTTCCAGCCGTAGTTCTCCGAAGCAAAAACGTAGTCAAGTCGCTCAGGAATCAGCGGCCGAAGCGCGTTCTCCCAAAGACGCCAAAACTCGGGATGCTCCGAGGGATCTTGCGGCAACTCCTGGTCCAGATGAACCACTTTCGTTCCCGTACCGCCAAACATCTCGCGCATCCACTGCCAGCGTTTGATTCCCGGAATCGGCTCCGCGGCAAGCGTCCCGACGACGACCGTCAAATCATCGACGTAGTGTCGGGCGAAATCGATCAGATACGCATGCCCCAGATGCGGCGGCAAAAATTTCCCCAAGACCATTCCCGTCGTCATGCATCCACTCCCGATCGCACTCTTTCCAGCATTCTCACCACCATCGTCTCAAGCTGCCGATCAGTGACTGCATGGATCCGTTCATCGCTGGATCGCAATAGCTGATTCGTCCTGGTACAGTCAAACCGCGTGGCGGTGGCGAGAAAAAGATCCAGCGGCCGACTCTCCGAGCGGGCGGTCGATCGATAGTCTAGCGCCAAACATGCCGCGGCGACATCCTGGCGGCCACTGGGGCAATGTGACGGTTCGGCTTGATACTGCCGAGCGGCTAAAGCAAAGCACTCACGCGACACCGGCGTCAGTTCCGGTCCCACACCATTCATCGCCGCGATCCAACGGGACACCGTGACGGGGGCCGGACCACAAAGATGGAACGCACCGGTGTGATTCCCGAGCGTCAAGGTGACGAGTGCGTTGGCCGCTTGGTCGACCGGCGTGACATCAATACTGAATTCTTCGATGCCCTGCGGATAGACCCCCAACCGGGCGATCCCCCGTGTAAACATCGCCAGCTGATCGTGATCCGGACCGACACCGAACCGGGAGTCTCCTGTCAACAAACCCAACCGAAAGACCGACGGCGTCTGCTGCCGGGCGATGGCCCACAACAACCTCTCGGCCGCCCACTTGGTCTGAGCGTACCCGCCGAACACCCGCGCCGATTCGTCCAGCCGATCCGATTCTTCGTAACACGCCAGCGCACGATCCGTCGAAACAAAAACCGACAAGGTCGACGCATATCGAATCGCTTTGGGCCGTCCACGCGACGCAAGCTCGGCGAGCGTCGTGATCGGATCAAGGTTGCTGCCCCGCATCGAATGAAACCCCTCCAACAAGTGCACTCGGGCGGCCAAGTGCACGATGTCGGTGACTTGTTCTTTCGTCGCCGTCCATTCCGCTTCCGATAACCCCAACCGGGCCGCCGCGATGTCACCGCAAATCGGCTCGATGTCGCACCTCCGCAACGGCAATGCGTCCCGGCCCAGAAACGTTGTCCTTGACTGATTGATCCGATCCAAGGCATCCGACGCATCGGCGGCACGGACCAAGCAACGCAGCCTCGCCCCCGTCTGCTTGGCCACCAGCGCATCCAATACCCACGTGCCCAGAAACCCCGTCGCGCCGGTCAGCAAGATCACCCGATTACATGACGCTTCTGATCCAGTTTTCGGCAACTCAGGCACAGCGCGAGCCAAGTCTTGCACGATTCGTTCGAGCCGTTGGGTCGTCGTCGGATCGTCAAGGACGCATTCGGACACGCATTCACGCAGCGTCTGGGATTGCAAACATTGGGCTTGAAGCGAGATCCCGCCTGCACGTGCCAGGGCCAACAATTCCATCGCCGCCAGTGAATTGCCGCCGACGGCGTCCAGCGGGTCGTCCCACCCGAAATCATCGTGTCCGAGCACGTCCACCCAAAGCGTGTGAAGTGTCTCGGCAACGACGGAGTCGGGCGGTGGCTGCCGATCTGGCGCATGTTCGGTCGCCAACGCGGTCGCGGCATGGAGATCCGCTTTCCCGGTCGCCGTCCTCTCAATCGAGTCGACAACCTTGATCGTCGTCGGAACCATCCAAGCGGGCAGCCCGTTCCGCAAGTGTTCGCGAAGCGACACGAGTGAAAACGTTGACGGGTCGGTCGGACAAACGAGTGCCGCCACCGCGCGAACCGAACCTCGATCGTCTTGCAGCGGAACGACGGCGGCTTCCGCGACGGTCGGATGCTCCAACAGACGCCTGCGGATCTCCTCGGGTTCGACAAGTTTTCCCAGCAGTTTGAATTGCCGGTCGACACGACCGACGAATCGATATTCGCCACCGCCTTCACGTCGCACGCGGTCGCCGGTCCGATACCAACGCGTGCCATCGAGCATTACAAATTTCTGGGCGGTCAATTTCGGATCACCGATGTAGCCTGCGGCCAGCCCGGGTCCCGCGATCCACAATTCACCTTCACCGTCGGCAGCTACGTCTTCAACCCGGTCGCCGGTGATCCCACCGATTCGATAACGCATGCCTGCGATCGGCGTTCCGATGGTCGGCATGACTCCCGGTCGGCATGGTTTGATGCTGGTGCAGATGGTCGCTTCGGTAGGTCCATAAACATTGAACAGGTTCAACCGATCGGAAAACCAGTCGATCCCCTCCGCCGAACAGACCTCGCCGCCGACGACGACGGTGGACAATGACTCGGGGATCGCAAGCTTCAGTTTGCCGATTCGCGAGACGATCGCCGGCGGCAAATCGGCATACGTGATCCGTCGCTCCGTGATGCATCGCATCAACGCGGCCGGCGGCGATGACTGGACCTCCGACTCGATCACCAACGTCCCGCCGCTCAACAAAGCTGTCCCGATATCGGAAAGTGATGCATCGAAACAAATTGACAAATAAAACAGCGAACGTGTCTCGGGCGAGAGCCCGAACGCGTCGATCTGATCCTTCAAAACTGGAACCAGACCGCGGTGCGTGACCGCCACTCCCTTGGGACTGCCGGTCGATCCGGAGGTGAAAAAAATGTAGGCCAAATCACCGGCGTGCGTCACGCGGGGCCGACCGGTCCATTCCAGTTGCACCCCCAGGGAGGATGACGGATCAGGTTGCAACACGGCCGCAACCCCGGCCCGATCGCCGTTTTCCATGCGAACGGCTGCGGGAAAGACATCCGGCAGCGGCAGCGCGATGCAACCGGCCCGCCAAATACCGATCAGACTGGCGATGTATTCGATCGACTTCTCGATCCGAATCGCGACCACACTTTGCCGTTCAACGCCTGCGGACTGGAGCAGACCGGCGATGCCGCGGGACATCGATTGCAATTCGCGGTAACGGCAATGCCGTCGACCGTCTTGTTCGACGGCGACATGTTCGGGGTACCTGTTGACGACTCGATCAAACGCGCTGCAGAACAACTCCCTCATTGCTGCAAATCCGCGGATACGACCGGAACATGACCAGCCAACGCGTCTCCCGTGGAATGGTTGTCGACGTTGGCCGGTCCAGCCCCCTGCCGATGATCGGACAAACAGACCGTCCGGAAGTCGACGCTCAACCGCGTTTCGCCCTGCTCGATGGGGACCGTTTGATGAAGATGCTGGCCCGAAAAAACGATCACTTCGCCCGGCTCCGCCTCAAACGCGATCCGGCGATGCTGGGGTAGCGATTCACGCAATTGCGGGTAAAGCTCACGACGTCCCGCGTCGGCGTCCTGCCAGCCGATCTTCAGATCGGTTCCTTTGGACGTCCATTGCCGATAATCGAAACCGCCCGAATCGTTTCCCACCGCCCGATCGAAGTAATCGGGTAAGAACGAAAACGTTTCGGTCGTTTCGACCCGATGGAGCGGCATCCACCATGTAATCTGGCACTGCGGATTCGAGTACCAGGTGTCGCGATGGGCATAGTAGACCGGCGCGGCGGCCGGGTTGTGGTGCCCGCCTTCGGTGATGACGCGCAATCGAACGGGGTCACATCGATGGTCATCAACGTCGCAACCGGTCTGCCGCAACAGATCGGCGATCCCGCGTCGACACACCTCCGATTGGTAGAACTCCCGTCGCAGCAAGCCGGCTTTTTGAAACAACGTTTCACCATCAATCCGCCTTGTCGCGCCGCGCGGATCGTCTCCGAACACCTGACAAATACGATCCCAACAGAATTCACGGATCCGTCGCGTTGATTCCGAGGCCGGCATCACCAGCACGGTTCCAGAATACAGGACCGACCGGAATTCAGCGTCGGTTTGACCGTCGTAGCGTTGGATTAAATCAACCATCCGAAGGGTTCCTCCCCACGATGA
The DNA here is from genome assembly GCF_008035925.1 of Stieleria maiorica. Taxonomy (NCBI): domain Bacteria; kingdom Pseudomonadati; phylum Planctomycetota; class Planctomycetia; order Pirellulales; family Pirellulaceae; genus Stieleria; species Stieleria maiorica. The sequence goes on along the minus strand of NZ_CP036264.1, from coordinate 6,365,742 downwards.
TGCAACGCGGCTCTGCCGGCGTCAACGGTTCGCCGCACGGTGACAAAGCGCACACATCGTCAAAACCATAGTCACAAAACATTTTGATCAGTTGATCCGGCAGATAGATCCGCAGCGTGCTCTCATGTCGACGGACGCGCTGGCCATTTCGCCGATACTCCCAAACTTGATGCAGCGTCCCGGTGCAGGCGGCGATTCGCGACGTCCGCGTCAGGGCAACCCCGTCGGGGTGCTGCGACACGATCGATTCCTGGAAATTGGCCAACAGGTGCAACATGTTGGGGAATTCCAACAACATCATCCCGCCGTGTCGAAGCGAGTGGCGGGCGGCGTCAAGCATCCGCCCGTTCTGGGCATCGTGTCGGGCGTAACCGAAACTGCTGTGCCAGTTGTAAATCGCATCGACACGCTCGGGGTGTTGATACTCCAACGCGTCGGCGACGACAAATTCGGCAGCGACATTCCGATGTCCGGCAAGTTGTCGGGCATGATCGATGTAATCGGCCGACTGATCGACTCCAACGACATCGACACCACGGCTTGCCAGTTCGCAGGCATGTTGCCCCAAACCGCAACACTGGTCAATCACGCGATGACCTTTCGACAGGCCCGTCAACCGCACGATCGTGTCGACCTGGCGCACGATGGTGGCGGGGGCTTGGTCCGCCAGGACCACCTTGGCCACATCATCATAAAACGATTTCCACCAGGCGGTTTCGGAGGGAGTTTGTGATTTCGTTGGGGTCATGTCGTCTCGGTTGGTCCTCGTCTTCCTCGTTCCCAGGCTCTGCCTGGGAACGCGATGTCCGTGTGGCTCCGCCGCACGTGGTGTGTGTTGCAAGAGACGGAGCCTGGGCTGTGCGACATCGTTCAATTCGTTCGCGTTTTCTTTCGTAGGAAATTGGCGTTTTCGATTCCGCTACACCCTCGTTCCCGGGCTACGCAAGGGACGAATGGGACGATAGCAGCATCCACCATAACGGGTCGGTGGCGGTCTTGGATTCCTGGTTCGCGTCTTTCATCATCGAAAGCGTCCGCCGAACCTTGGCGGCATCGAAATACGGGTGGTCATCGATCCTTGACTGAAGAAAGTCCATCAGACGCTGGCATCGAAACAGGCTGTTGGCCAACGGCGGCGCGTCAAAGGGATGCTTCGGCCGATTGACCACACGCGATGGCAGACGATCTCGCATCGCGGCGCGTAACAGCCACTTGTCGGCGAACCGTTCGGTTGTTTTGCCACGTCGGAGATCCGATTCTCCGCTCTGCTGGGATCGGATCAAACGACCGATGGGCTGTTGTTTCACCCACTGAAACAGCAAGTGGTCCAACATCGGCAATCGGCCCTCCGTTGCGTGGGCCGATTCGCATCCGTCGCCCAAGGTACGCAGAATGTTTTGCGCCAGCGCCGTCTTCATCCAAACGTACAGCGATTGATGAACCACGTGTCGGTTGTCGATTTGATCCGGATCAAACACTGCGGCAACGAATTCTGCCATCGCGTCGCGGCCCGAAAACGGGGCCAAGAAACTCGCTTGAAGATGCGATCGGATCATCCAACCCTGTGACGCTTTGGCGGCCAGAAACGTCGGCACGTACCCCAGCACGGCGCGAATCGCCTGCGTCGGGATCGTGCCGCCGGCGGCCGGGATCATGCTGCCATAGGACGTCCGATTCTGAGCCAGAATCCCGTCGATTGCGGCGGGCGCGACCGAACGGCAATGATCGATTTTCAGATGAGCGTATCCGGCCAGCAACTCGTCCGCCCCTTCGCCGGTCAATGCCACTTTGTACCCTGCCTGCGAAATCGCTCGACTGAGCAGGTATTTGGCGGGCAAGTGACCGTTGACGCACCAACCTTCACTGGCCGTGACCGAGGCTTCGATGGCATCGATCAGATGCCTCGGAGAACCATCAACACCATAAAAGTGGACTCCCAAGCGGGCGGCGATGTCGACGGCAGATTTTGATTCGTCATGGTCCGCATCGCCCGGAAACCCGATCGAAAATGCCGCCGCGACTCCCCCCTGCCGGACCGCCGAATCCAAAACGCTGCACGAATCGATGCCCCCGCTGAGGTGAGAGACCACGGGAACGTCGCCACGCAGACGAATCCGCACCGCTTCGTCGAAGCGATCGGCCAGCGCCGCGGCCAACTCGTCCGCATCGCCAATGCACGCAGACGGATTTCGGTCATCCAGCGGTGGATAGTCAAGGTCCCAGTAGCGATGAATTTGCACCGTCTCGTCGCGCGCGATTGCGAGACAGCCGGGCGGGATTTGAAAGACGTTTCGTTGCAACGTCCGATCCGGCAGCGTGTACTGAAAACTCATCACATGCCAGACCGATTCTGTGTCGCATTCCAATTCGATCCCCGCGGCTCGAAAGGCGCAGGCCTGCGAGGCGAACCAGGTCTCTCCGGCGCGCTGCGTGTATAGCAGTGGCTTGATCCCGAATCGATCACGGACCGCCAGCAATCGATTCTCGCGGGCGTCATGAATCACGATGGCAAATTCGCCCCGCAAATACTGGACAAACTCGAGTCCATGTTGAACGTAAAGGTGGAGTGCTAGTTCGCTGTCACTGGACGTCGCAAATCGATGTCCTTGGGATTCAAGACGTCGCCGCAGGACATCACCGGGATCGTACAATTCTCCGTTGACGACGATCGAGATGTCGCCGCAACGGTTTCCGATCGGCTGAACTGCCGACGGGCCTCCGTTGACTGCCAAGCGGCAGTGCCCCAGTCCGAACGCCCCGCGTTGACCGGATGCGGGTTGAAACATGACACGCGTACCGTCGCGGCCACGATGTTGCATCGATTCCGCCGCCCGCATCAATCGATCCCGGGTCAGCTTCCGTCGCAATCCCCAATTCACACATCCGACGATGGCACACATTGATGCTGCGATCTCGCGACGGAATTCTGGGCCGGGAAGCTGGTCAGGTCGACAAAATGTTTCCGAAACGGGTCCAGCGCGGCAGCTTCAAACGCCCTGGCGGATCGCTCCGCACTCCAAACCGGTCCCAGCAACGATGCAAAGTCGATCGCGGGATCCAGCAATAATTCACGGGCATCGGCAAAGTCGGCGTAGTTGACCAGGACGACTTGCGGCTCTTTGGGCAACAGCGTTCTCAACTGCAATTCGACCGGCCGCAGCGGCCGACTCTTGAGTACCAAGACGCCGGCCGGTCGGAGACTGTCGGCGAGCTGCCCCACGGATCGGGTTGTCCCCTCGGTATCGATGGCAAAGTCATACTGGTCACTTTCCATCGGCTCCGCGCCGCGATGGACGCAATGCACGTGCAAAAATCCGCGGGACTGGAGGATCATCTTCGTCAGACTCGCCAAACGCCCCCTGCCGAAGACGACGCCGCGCTGTGAAACATCGATCGGTGTCTTCAACACCGCCGCACAGGCCGCGACCGGTTCGAGCAATGCGGCGATGCGATCATCCAGCGACGCGGGAAGCCGCCAAGCGTTTGGTGCGGGAATGGCGATTTGTTGGACGATCGCACCATCGACGTCGACGCCCAAAAACCGTGCCCTGCGACAAGCATGCTGCCAACCACCGGCACAGCGGTCACATCGCCCGCAATGTAGCACCGGATCGGCGGCCACCTTGTCCCCGAGCGAAAGACCGCAGACATCCTCACCGACGGCGACAACGCGGCCGACAAACTCATGCCCGAGAATTCGCGGTGTGTCGACCCGCAATCGTCCCGACGCGACCGCCAAGTCCGTCCGGCACAAACCGACCAACGAAACTTGCACGAGCACCTGCCCGACACCGGGCGTCACCGCAGCGACGTCCCTCCACTCGGTTCCTTCATCGGTTCGGACAAGAGCTTGCAATCCATTTCCCTCCAAACAGAAAAAAAGTTCGACCAGTTTGCTCAATCTAAAGGACGCCGATCGCCGCGGGAAGGTTCGTGAGGATCGCCACTCCGCCGCTCTTCGATGGAGCAGGGCAGGGCAGCGCGGATCGATCGCCCACAAGATTTTTGCACATTTGTATAGTCCAGAGCACTATAATGGCGGGTTGGGCTCCATCGGGTCCAGCCGAGGCACCTGCGATGATCAAGACCGTCACTCGACGTGCTTTCAAGCGAAAAGCATTGATCGAAAGATTGGAGCGGCGCGATCTGCTGGCCGCTAACCCGTTCGGCACCAATCCCCTGCAGCGGTACGACGTTTCCCGCAACGGCGAAGTCTCTCCGCTCGATGCGCTACGCGTGATCAACGCGATCGCATTGAGCGACAACGGGATCGCCGACCCGGCCAAGAGCATCGGCAATTTCATCGATGTGAACGGAGACTCGATGGGAACGCCGCTCGACGCGCTTCACGTGCTGAACGTCTTGGCGCTAGACATCCCGCTCGTCGCCGCGACCTTGCCCAATGACTCGGCCCCCGGTGGAGTGACAAATCTGGACCTGGTCTCCAATGATTATCGCGTCGATCTTCAAATCAGCTCGGGTAAGCTCGGCAACCAAGGGGTGTTCGCGCGAATTGACGGTTCGGGAAACGCTCCCTTCACCGAAATCACCAGTGAGTTTACGGCATCCAAAGCGTCGCTCTCGACACAAACGCTCGATGCGATCGCGGGCGGCCCCTTGGCGGACGGCGACCACCGTTTTGAAATTCGCGTGGGAGCCGATGGCAATCAGATAGGCTTTGATCTGACGATCGACCGCGCGGCGCCGATGCCGCAGTTGCTGGTCGATTCGACGGTGCGTCGCACATTTGATTCCGCCCAACTGGATCTTGGGGAATCCGTTTCCACCACGATCGTGCCGACCAGTTTCGACTTAACCATTGACGGCGGATCACAACACGGCCAGTCGATTCCGATTCGAAGCATCAGTTCCATCGACGATGCGACGCTCGTGCTATCGCTGTTCCAGTCATTGCCGGACGAATCGTATCGTTTGAAAACGTCCACGACGATCGAGGACGTGGCGGGGAACGTGTTGGCCGCGGACACCGAAATTGCAACCTTCTTGGTTGCCGATCCGCCGAACATCGGATCGACGTCTCCCAGCGCCGGCGAGGAATTGGTCAGCGTCACCCGAAGAACGATCGTTCGATTTGACGAACCGGTCGATGCGTCCACGGTGACCAGCGACGCGTTCTATTTGATCGCCAACGGCGAACGTGTCGACGGTTCGATTCGCGTGTCGAGCACCGAACGGTTTGCCACGTTTTTTTATGACGACCCGTTGCCGGCTTCGACGGAGATTCGGGTCGTGGTCGATGGCTCCAAAATCATCGGACGCGACGGCATCGCCCTCGATGCCGACGGCGATGATGAACCCGGGGGAGTGCAGCACGCCGACTTTCGCACCTTGCCGCTGACGCCCGTACCGGGGACAGGCGTGTTCGGGTTCGTGAAAGATTCCAACACGGGGGAACCGATCGTCGGCGCCACGATTCGCGTCGATTCCTTGCCCGACAAAAATGTCGTGACCGACGTCAACGGACGCTTTGAGCTGACCGACATGCCGGCGCCGGAGTTCTTTGTCCATATCGATGGAACGACCGCCACGAATCTTCCCGCCGGCTTTGTCTATCCGAACGTCGGGAAACCATTTCACAGCCAAGCGGGACGTCTGTTGCAACTCAACATGGCCGGGACTCCCTTTGATATTTACTTGCCGCCGCTCAAGGAGACCGACATCCAGGCCTTGTCGGCGACCGAATCGACCATGGTCGGGTTTGGTGGCGACGGACGTGCGCGTCTGGAACAGATTCTGCCGGAGACCGATCCGACGTTGTTCGACGAGTTTTCGCTGACGATCGAGCCCGGTGCCGCGATCGATGACGCGGGAACGCCCGCCACGACCGCCGCGATCATCCCGGTCGAACCGGATCGTATCCCCGCGCCCCTGCCATCTTTCTTGGATCCACAACTGGTCGTTTCGATCCAAACCCCCGGTGCGAACAGTTTTGACGTGCCGGCGGCGATCACCTTCCCCAACTTTGACGGCCTTGCCCCAGGAGAAAAATCGTCCATTTTCTCGTTCGATCACGACGCGGGCAAATGGAAGATCGTGGGCACCGGAACGGTCAGCGAAGATGGACGTCGCATCGTTTCCGACGGCGGCGTCATCGAAGCACCGGGATGGCACTTGGCCCGCGCCGGAAGCCTCACCAAGGGCGGCTACAAGGATTTTGGACAAGGCCAGGCTAGCGTGACGATCAGCGGATTGAACAGGATTTTCACCGCCGAGAATCAGGAGGCGCAAATCGTCATCAGCAACACGTCCACCGAGCCGGTCAAGGCAGAGGTTGTGCTGGACCGGATCTCCACACTGACAAAGACCAAGACCGACAAGATGTCCTTGGACCTCGGCCCCAAGGAATCCAAGACGATCGATCTGAAATCACGCAAAATCACCGCGGGGGAAATCAGCGCACTGCAGGACGAGGACCCGAACACCAACCATGCCAAAATCTACACCGGCACGGTTCAAGTCACGGCGACCAGCGAAGGTGCGCAGATCGGCGATGAAACGTTTCTGTACGCCTTGATCGTTGCCGAAGACGCCAAATTGGCCTTTCCCAATGTCTTGAAAGAAGAGGATTCACAACCGGCCGCGGACGAAAAAAAGGTCTTGCACGTGGACGTGGTGGGTCCGATCCAGGACATGAGCTTCGCCGGCGACGATGAAGACATTGAATTCAAGCAGTCATCGGGATCGGCCAGCTTCAGCGTGCTGTCGACGGAATTGCTCGATCGATTGCAAAGCCCCTCGGGCGAACTGACGTTGTCACACAAAAGCGAAGATTTGCCGGCGATTCCCGTCAACGCGGCCGACGCCATCCAGCTTGATCCCTTCGCCATCCGACGTGTCTCCGGTGGAGTCACCGGTGACATCAACAAGCGATTCACGATCGAAGGAAAGGTCGAAATCGGTCTCGCCGGGCCGACCTTCGATCCCTTGTTCGCGATCGACGGGACCTTCGAAGTCAACGAGGAGTTCTTTCTCTTGTCGGGATCGATCACGACGAACTTGCTGGAAGACATCCCTGGATTCGGCCCCGAGGTCTTCTTGACGGAGAAAGACAAGAAGGTCTTGCGGATCAACCGGATGACCAAAGAGTTTGAATTGTTCCCCAGCAAAGACGTGCCCGGCCAACCGCCCAAAGAAAATGCGTTCGTGTTGGCCGGATTGAAATTCACGCTGACCGAATTGTTCTTGCCCCAATCGGGCGTCGGCCTGGGGTTGAAAGGAAAAATCACGCTGCCGGATAAACTCGGGAACGTCGAAATCGATATCGGGTCCGGCGAAAACTCCGATAACTCGGTGATCATCACCAGAAACGACGTGGATCTGACCGGAGCAAAGGTCGAGTTTCCCGATCAGGCATTCACGTTGTTTGATGTCCAGGCCGAAGCGACGGAGTTGAGTTTGGAATTTCAAAAACGCGGCGTCGATGACCTGGGCATCGAACGCGGCAACCGATTTTTGCTGCGCGGACAGCTGGAGTTGTTGTTCCCAGAATTCGATCCCAAATTGCGGATCGCCGCCTCGTTCGCATCCCCGGACGACGAAGAAGCGTTGGTCGATTTGAGCGATAGCCTGGGCGTGGCGTGGTCGTTTGCTCTGGAAGAAGAACCGGATCTGGCCACTATCGATGCCAAGGCCGACAGTGCCCCGGAAGCGGAGGACCCGCCGGACGATTCGTTCATCCGACTCGAGTTTAAACCGGATGGTTCGCTGGGTTTGGACGCCGTCGGCAGGATCGCGTTGGAAACATGGAAGGTCAGCCGACTGCTGACGATCGAAGATGTTTTCCTGCAGATCGATACCGTCAACGACAATTTTTTGGGCTTCGGACGGATCCTGACTCCGTTTAAGAAGGCCGGAGAGATCACCGCGCTGGTCGGCCTGGAGGGCGGCAAGTTGGATTTGATCGCCGTCGTCTCAGGTACCGTCAGGATTCTGGTCGGCAATGGGGACGGCAGCTTTGACGATCCGATTTCGATTCCGGCCCCGGTTGGAGCATTGGGCGTCTCGGTCGCCGACCTCAACGGCGACGGTCTGCCGGACATCGTGATCGGCAGCAATTTGACCTCCGGCACGCCGGCCTTTAGCCTGCAACAAGTCGACGGCAGTTTTGCTGCCTTCCAAGACCTCGTCCCCGGTCATCTGTCCGGCGCCGCTCCCAACGCCGTGGTCACCGCGGATCTGAATGACGACAATCGAACGGACGTGATTTCATCGAACCAGGACAGCGACGACGTGACCGTCATTCTACAAAACAGCCTGGGAGGTTTCTTCGTCGCTGCAACCTTAAGCGTCGGCGATTCACCGCGAGACGTGCTTGCCGACGACATCAACGGTGACGGCAACGTGGACTTGGTGATCTCCAACCGTTTCGATGGTGCCGTTTCGGTTTACCTAGGTGACGGTGACGGGACCTTTGCCGATGAACTTCGGTTCAGCACCGGCGGAAACCCGATGGAGATGGCCTTGGCCGACTTCAACGAAGACGGCCTGCTGGATCTCGCAGTCATCGACACGCTTGCCAAGGATATCGTGGTCCTATTGAATCAGGCATCCTAGTCGGGTAAGCATCGTGCTTACCAGCCACTACAATCAGACCCTATGCCTGATCTCTCCCTGACCAACCTGTCGCTCGTCGGTGCCACCGTCTTTGTTTTTGTGGTCCTCGGTATCCTGTCGGCCGTTCAGGCGGTGATCTCGACGCGGACGTCCCAAGGGGCCGTCGCTTGGGCGATCACGTTGGTCACTTGGCCGTTTTTTGCCGTCCCCGCCTACTGGATTTTCGGCCGCAACAAATTCCAAGGGTATGTCAACCTGCGGCGGGACCGCACCAGCGATGCGATCGACAATTTGGATCAGGTTCGCGAAAGGATGACGCCCTACATCGTCGACTTGGGATCGCGATTCGGCGAGGCACGGGCGCTCGAGCAACTCGCCCGGATGCGGTTCACCAGGAACAACAACACGCGTCTGTTGGTCAACGGCCAAGCCACCTTCGATGCGATCTTTGCGGAAATCGACGCGGCCACGACCTACATCTTGGTCCAGTTTTTCATCATCCATGACGACTCGTTGGGACGACAGCTCAAGGACCGGTTGATCGCAAAAGCAAAGCAGGGCCTGTCCGTCTATCTGCTTTACGACGACATCGGGTCCAGCGGCATCCCCAAAGCCTTCGTCAACGAACTGACCGCCGCCGGTGTACGTGTCACGGGGATGCGAACGACACGGGGATGGCGAAATCGATTTCAAATCAATTTCCGCAACCACCGCAAGATCGTCGTGGTCGACGGCCGGATCGCGTTTGTCGGCGGGCACAACGTCGGTGATGAATACATCGGCAAACACCCCCGATTGTCCCCCTGGCGCGACACCCACATCTCGATCAGCGGCCCGGCCGTGCTGGCGACGCAAATGGCGTTCGTCGAAGACTGGTACTGGGCGACCGAGTCGATGCCCACCGTCTCATGGGAACCGCAACCGTCGGACGAGGACGACAAAATGGTCTTTGTGCTGCCCAGCGGCCCGGCCGATGACTATGAAACCTGCGGGCTGTTCTTTACGCACGCGATCAATTCGGCGGACGAACGCATTTGGATCGCCACGCCCTACTTCGTCCCCGACGAAGGCGTGATCACGGCGTTGCAATTGGCGGCGCTGCGGGGCGTCGATGTCCGTGTTCTGATCCCGGGAATCCCCGACAAACCGTGGATCAAGTTGGCCGCCATGTCCTACGTCCGCCAGGTCATCGAAGCCGGCGTCAAGGTGTACGAATACGGCGACGGTTTCCTGCACCAGAAAGTTCTGCTGGTCGACGGATACGCCTCGGCGATCGGAACCGCGAATTTTGACAACCGGTCGTTCCGATTGAACTTTGAAATCACCGTACTGACGATCGACGACGATTTCACCAGCGAAGTCGAACAGATGCTGCTTACCGACTTCGAAAACTCGACGGAAATCACCGCCCAGCAACTCGCCGACCGACGTTGGTGGTCGGTCGCGGGCTCTCAAATCGCCCGCCTGTTCGCCCCGATCCTCTGAATCGTCCTACCCCAAAAATCTACCTCCCCCTAAAAACTCTTCATGACGTTTCCCAACGCGGGATTTCCTTTTCCGCTTCCAATGCACTCATTGCGTCAGCGATCGCTTGCATGAAGGAGTCTTTCTTCCCGGTCCAACCGATCGCCTGGCCGATGAACACGTCACAGAAAAACGGCACCAAGATCCCTTCGCCCTTGGGCAATGACCGCCCCAGACCGTGCATGAAGACGGGCGTGAATGGCACTTCGGGATGCCGTTTGGCGATGTGGGCGATCCCCGTCTTGAACGCTTCGCGAATCTCCGGCGCCCCGCGACTGCCTTCGGGAAACAGGATCAGGATCTTGCCCTCATCGAGCGCCTGACAAATCCCGGCCAGCGGGTCGCGACGGACGCCCTTGATTTCGCGTTCCAGTGGAATGATGCCGATGATTTTGGTCGAAAACCAAGCCATCAGACGGTTCCGCAAAAAGTGATCGGCCGCCGCCACCGGATGCACGTCTTTCAATCGCCGCATCCCGAACAGTGTCATCAACACCATCGTGTCCAAGTGACTGTTGTGGTTGGCGACGACCACCGCGGGACCCTGGTCCGGTAACAGGTTCGACCTCCGCACGTTCAAACCGATCACGACCAGGATCACCGGACGCACGATCAACAGAAAGTATAGGTGCCGCAAGACGTCCGTCATCGATCAACCGTAGCAGTAGTAGATGAAGTGAAAGAACAACGGTGCGGTGTACGTCAAACTGTCGACACGATCCAAGACACCGCCGTGGCCGGGCAGCGTGCTGCCGGAATCCTTGACGCCTAAATCACGCTTGAGGGCAGAGATGGAAACATCGCCGGCGAACCCGGAAACGCCGATGATCAGACCGGCGATCAGCGATCGTGGCAAATCGAGAAACGTCAACCAGGGACCGACCAATCCCGCCAATGCGACCGTGGACGCGACACCGCCGATCAGTCCGCCGACCGTTTTCCCCGGGCTGACTTTCGGGATCACCTTGCGTTTTCCGACCGTTTTTCCCCAACAGAACTGCGCCACGTCGTTGAACTGCGTCAACAGGACCAGAAACACCAACAACGCCGCGCCGCCAGATGCTTTCGCCGATTCATCCGCCCAGACCGCCGCGACGCGTGCCGACCCACCAGGCTGAATGAACAGCAGCATCGCGGCGTGCGAGAGGCTGAAGACCGTGGTCATCAATCCCCATTGGACCGTCCCGATCGCACGCAGAAACCCTTTCGTCTCGCCGATCAACACCATCCGGGTCGGCAGCCAGATGAACATGTACACGGGAATAAAAATGATAAACATCCCGAACCAAGCGGTTCCCACCCAGAGGTATTGCAACGGGATCGCCAAGTACGCCCAGAACAGGACGCGGTGATCGGCCCGCCGCGTCGGGATCAGCGACAGGAATTCCTTGAAGGCGAGAAAGCTGGTGAAGGCAAAGAACACAACCGCCGTGGTCCGCGAAACAGCCAGCACCGCCGCAAAGCTTGCGACGATGATCCACCACGTCCGAACGCGAAGTGACAATTCGGTGTCGTCCCGGTCGGGAACCGAGCGTCGACGCAAGACCAGAATCGCGTTGGCCAGCAGCAATAATGCGGCGATCGCCGCGAACGTCAGGTGGATCTCCGTCGAGAGGTGACTGAACAATCTTATTCTCCCTCGGAATCCTCGACGGCGGACGTCTCGGAGCCGGCCGCCGAATCGCTTCGCAGCGCGATGTGCAAGGTTTCCGAGATGAATCGCAGGCGGCGGACGGCCGTGATTGCGCCGCCGACGATGATCAATCCCAGCACCGTTCCCATGATGTGCGATTGCCAGCGTCCCGAGAGGCCGCTACCGGACAGCGAAACGAAGCAACACAAGACACTTCCCAGCGTCATCAATGCCATTCGCTGTGGTTTGGCCATCGGGCCGGCAAAGACTTCCCCCGCACCGACGCTCGAACCGATCGCGCGGACGTACGCAACAAACACGGCGACCACGGCTGCCATCAGCCCCAATTCCGGGCGTGAAGCCAACGAATAACCCGCGCCGATCAGAATCGCGGCATCGGAAACGCGGTCCGGGACCTCGTTGTACAACGCGCCGGCCGGAGAGCCTTTTCCGCCCTCGACGGCCACCATGCCGTCAAGCAGATTGGCGACCAACCGCAACTGCATGCAGACGGCGGCACTGAAGTACAGCCCCGCCAACATGCCGGACGACTGAGCGACCGACGTACCGGCCAGTGCCAGCCCGGCGGCGACTGCGAAACCGATACTGGACACGCTGATCATGTTCGGCGTCACCGCCGTCTGGGCCAGCCACGCCGCCACCTGTTGAAAGATTCGCCAATCACGCGTCTTCAACGGACGTCTTCCCTCGATTTCGTTCATCGCAAACAACCCGTGATGGATCGAGCAGCTCGGCCAATCTATGCACCGCCGATTGTAGCGGAAGACTACAACAGCGTTTGACCGCCGTCGACGCTTAAGATCTGCCCCGTGGCCATCGACGTCCCGGTGGCAAAGAACAGCACCGCGTCAGCGATGTCGTCCGGCTGAGAGGCCTTGGGGATCGGATAACCGGCGACCATCGCGTCCAAATCCCACTTGGGATTGCCCTCCTTGATCCAGCGGCTGTCGATCGGGCCGGGACAAACCGCGTTGACGCGAACTTCGGGCGATAGGACACGGGCGAGCGATTTGGTCATCGTGTTCAAGCCCGCTTTGCTCGCGCAGTAGGCGATCGACGAACCGCTGCCGGTGATCCCCGCGACCGAGCTGACGTTGACAACGCTGCCCGATCCGCCGTGTCGCAACAGATCGGCCGCCGCCCGCGTGACGAAGAACACGCCCTTCAGGTTCACCGCCAGCATCCGATCCCACATCGCTTCGGTCAGCCCTTCCAAGTCGCCGTGCTCGATGAACGACGTCGTCGCGGCGTTATTGACCAAGACGTCCAACCGCCCGAAGGTTTCTCCGACCTTCAGCACCATTTTGCGGACACGCGCATCGTCGGACACGTCACAGCCTTCCACCAGAACCTTGGCTCCCAACGCCTTGGCATCGGATGCGGTCTGCAACGCCTCACTTTCGCTGCGCGAGTAATTGACAACGACGTCGTAGCCGCGGCGGGCGAACTGCAGGACACAGGCGCGGCCGACGCCGGTCGCCGAACCGGTCACGAGCGCAACGGGGCGTGATTCAGACATGGCAAGGAATCTAAAAAAGGGAAAGAGAATTGGATGTTCAAAGCCGCCACACGCAAAGGACGTCTCGCAGGCGGGAGTATCGAGCGCCGAAAGCGGTCGACGCACTAAGTTACGAGAAACCCTCCCGAGAAGGGAGGGGCGAGCGCAGCGAGGGGTTTTCCTTCTCGAGGTGTTGTGTTGGAGATGGAGGTCAGGAGGAGTCGAAAGAGCCCACGGATGGCCGCGCGAACCCACGGACCCCCGACCGCATCACATCCGTGGGTTCGCGCTGCCATCCGTGGGTAATGACCGTCCTTGTGGTCCTGGGAGAGCGACGAAACCCCTTGCCTAACAACGACTCAAAAACCTCACGACCTCTGGAAGGGAGGGTGTCTCTTATTGTTTGACGGCATCAAGCCTTAACTTGATGCGTATGGGGACGAGCTCAGCGAGCGGGAATCGCCTCAAGGGGCCGTCCAGCTTAGCGCGATGCTTTTCTTGGGGTACGATGCCCCTTCCGGGCCGTCGCCCGTGGGGCTCAGCGCGACGATCTAGAAAGGACGTCGTCCACCCATCGGCCGACCACCTCTTACCCCATCGGCCAGAGTGTTCGGATTCGTCGCTATTCGCCTGTGTCCTAAGCTGGACGGTCCCGCAAGGCGAGACACCAACGTTCGCCGGTGTCCCTCTGCAACCCCGTTCAGCTCCACGACAGGTCGTGGTCGCGGAGCGGCAGATCGCGGATCCGTTTTCCTGTCGCGGCAAAGATCGCGTTGCAGAGCGCCGGGGCGAATGATGGAACGGTCGTTTCGCCGACACCTGCCGGTGCGGCTTGGCTGTCGACCACATCGACAATGATTTCACGCGGCGCGTCGCTCATCGTGACCATCGGGTAATCATCGTAATTGCCTTGCTGTGCCCGTCCGTTCTTGAACGTGATCTTCCCGTAACGTGCTTGGGTCGTGGCCATGACCGCCGCGCCTTCGACCTGCGCCCGCACGCGATCAGGGCTGACGATCAGCCCCGCGTCCAGCGAAACCCAGACCTTGGGGATCCGCAGTTTCCCGTCTTCGGAAATGTCGACTTCGATGACATGGGCGGTGTAACCCAAAAACGCGCGGCAGCATGCGATCCCCAGCCCCCGCCCCTTGGGCAAGTCCTTTCCTCGTTGCCAATCGGCAAGTTCCGCGACGCGACGCGTGACCGCTTTCAGCCGTGCGATGTCGTAGGGATAGTCCGTCGCCGAAGCACCGCGGTTGGACAACCCGGCGGCCTCCAGATCCAAATGACGATCTTCGCCCAACAACTCCAGCAAGTACTGATACGGATCGCGGCCGGCGTGATGAGCCAGTTCGTCGGCGAACGACCCGACCGCAAAGTTTTGCTGGATGTGCGCGACCGAACGCAGCCAACCGATCCGCGTGTGCGCGACTGCTTGGCCGACTTCCACGCGCAAGTTAGGGATCTGGTACGGGCAATCGGTCAGCCCCATCTCGACTTCGAACCCGGCCGGTTCCTTGGCCGATGGGTTGAACGTCGAACCGATGGTCGGATAGGCCGCACGGGCCAACCACGCGGTCGGATTGCCTTTCTCGTCTACGGCGGCTTCCAGATGCAGATGCGACATCGTGTGGAAATAATCGTTGTGAATATCGTCTTCACGCGTCCACGTGACGTGCACGGGGCGGCCGAGCTTGCGAGACAACATTGCCGCTTCGACGCAATAATCCGGTTTGCTTTTGCGGCCGAACCCGGAACCGAGCAGTGTGACGTTGACGATCACGTCTTCCGGTTTCATGCCCATGGCCGGCCCGACGGCTTGCTGAACCGCTTGGGGGTTCTGGGTGGCCGCCGTGACGATGCACGAGACGACTTTGTCGCCTTCGGTCTTCACATCCGCGACCGCACACGGTGTCTCCATCGGAGCGTGTGACAAGTGCGGCACGGTGTAGTCGGCGCGATGCACGTTGTCACTTTCAGCAATCACCTTGCCCGCGTCGCCGTGGTTGCGGACCGCTTTGCCGGGTCGATTGGCCGATTCGGCAAGCGTCTTGGCAAACTGGTCGGTATCGTAGCTCGCATTTGGCCCCTCGTCCCACTCGATTTCAAGCGCATCGCGTCCCTGCCAGGCTGCCCAGGTGCTCTCGGCGCAAACGGCGATGCCGCCGAGCGGCTGAAACAGCGGAGCACCGTCGAACTTGGGGATCTCCACCACGTCCACGACGCCGAGAATTTCCATCGCGTCGGCCGCGTCGTACGACTTCACCGCGGCACCGACCACCGGTGGTCGGGCGATGACGGCATACAGTTGGTTCTCCATCCGGGCATCGATCCCATAGATCGCCTTGCCCGTCAGAATCGCGTCCATGTCCGTGATCGGCGCGTCTTTGCCGATGTAGCGGAATTTCGAGGCCGGTTTCAGTTTCAGTTCATCGGCCGCGGGAACGTCCAGTGTCTTGGCGATCGAAACCAACTCTCCGTATCCGATCGCGCGGTCGCTGTCGGAGTGAACGACGCGGTGGTTGTCGCCATGGCACTGGTCGGCGGCAACGCCCCATTGCTGTGCCGCGGCGCGTTCCAACATCGTCCGCGCCGTCGCGCCGGCGATTCGCATCCGGTCGAAAAAGAATCGGATGCTGTTGGACCCGTCGGTGTTTTGGTCGCCGAGTCGTTTGTCGCCGATCGCCTGGACGATCTCAACTCGCGCCCAGTCGGCTTCCAATTCGTCGGCGACGATGCGAGGCAAACTGGTCCGGATTCCGGTCCCCATTTCGCTGCGGTGGGCCAGGATCGAGACCGTTCCGTCGGGCGCGATGGAGACGAACAAGTCGGGATCAAACGATTCGAGGTTCGCTTTGGTGGCGCCGACCACGACCACGTCTTGGCCGTGGGTGACCTTGGCCATCAGGACCAACGACCCGGCCGAAGCAGCGGCAAGGAAACTGCGACGCGAAATGCCCTTGCGAGCTTTGGTGGGAGCGTTCATCGGGTCTGCATCTCCTTGGCCGCGGTCTTGATCGCTGCGCGAATACGCGGGTACGTGCCACAACGACAGATGTTCCACATCTCGCCGTCGATGTCGTCGTCGCTGGGATCGTGATTGGATTCCAACATCGCGGCGGCCATCATCATCTGGCCGACCTGGCAATAGCCGCATTGCGGAACGCCGTGCTGCTTCCAGGCTTTTTGGACCGGATGCGAACCGTCCTCGGAAAGCCCTTCGATGGTCGTGACTTTCGAATCACCGACCTCGCTCAGTTGAGTGATACAGGACTGCACCGCAACGCCGTCCAGGTGCACGGTGCAGATGCCACACTCGGCGATCCCGCAACCGTATTTGGTACCTGTCAATCCGAGCTGGTCACGCAAGACCCACAACAAGGGCGTGTCGTCGGGCACGTCTCCCAGATCGTGGACTTTGCCATTCACGTTGATCGATGTCATGGGGTCCCTTTTGCACTCGTCGAGACAGAAGAGGAAAATCAGATGTCGCCGGGATTCAGTCTACCAGACCCGACGGGCACATGACGACAAGGCACGGCACCTGACGACAGGGCACGGCACCTGACGACAGGGCACGGCGCCGATCCGTTTCATCGTTTCATCCGATGCGAACTATTCCGCTTCGCCGGTGTTCCTTCGCAAACGCTCGTATTGCTCGGGTGTGTCGACATCCGTCACCCGCTGGCCGGCGGGAAACGACACGCACCGTTTGGGGTGCCGCTTCACCACTTGATCCACCCCCTCGCCTGCCCCAAGCTGAAACACCGCCGCCGTCAGCGGCCACGGCAACAGCACCGGATGCCCCTGTCGATCCCCAAATCGCGGGACCACAATGGTCGACGCATCCGATTCGGTCCGGATCAGCCGGTCGATGATTGCACACGACAGGTTCGGCAGATCCGCCGGCGCGATGAAACAGCGATCTCGGTCGATCGGGTTGAACACCGTCTCGATTTCGCGAAGGCCCCATTGCACCGAAGCCTTCATGTCCTGCGGATCGACGTTCGGGTGGACCAGACGCACCGGGTGACGACGACACGCATCGCTCAATTCCCGATCCTCCTTCCGCACGACGACAACGATCTCGTCCACCATGCTGTCGGCCCAGACCCCAAGCACCTGGTCGATCAGCAAGCCGTCGCCCCATGGCAACAGCAATTTCGCGCTGCCCATCCGCATGCTTCTTCCTGCGGCAGGAACGATCGCATAACATTTTGGTGGCGGCTGGTTCACTGTGGGGCCGAGATCCTGTCGGGCCGAGATTCGGAGCGATTGCGAAATGACCTATGATGTCGTGCAACATCATCAGAAACTGACGACGCTTCTGCAATCGGAAACACCGTTTGTGACGGTCACGTTGATCGACATCCGCGGCAGCGCCCCGCAGATCACCGGCGCCAAGGCGATCGTGACAACCGCCGGAATCGAATCCGGCACGATCGGCGGTGGCAAGATCGAAGCCGCCGCGATCGCACACGCCCAGCGATTATTGACGGCCACGGAAGGAACCGGTTGCGACTTCGTGGTCTGGAATTTGCAAACCGACATCGGCATGACCTGTGGCGGCGAGGTGAAACTGTTCTTCGAAGTCCACGGCAAAGTCGATTGGCCGATCGCGGTGTTCGGAGCCGGACACGTGGCACAGGTGCTCGTTCCGATGCTGTGTCAGTTGCACTGCCGCGTCACCTGCATCGATCCGCGACCGGATTGGTTGGCAAAAATCCCCGAGCATCCCAAGCTGGCCAAACGCTGCGTCGAACATCCAAACGAGTTGGTCGCCGAGCAACCGGCGGGGACGTTTTTTGTCTTGATCAGCAAAGGCCACGCGACCGACCTGCCGGTTCTTGCGGAAATCCTGACCAGCCGCGACGCGCCGTACATCGGCGTGATCGGCAGTCCCCAAAAGGCGAGTGTGCTGAAACGCGAATTGAAACAGCGAAACATCCCGGTGGAAAAACTGGAATCCTATTTCTGCCCCGTCGGCATCCCGCTGGGCAACAACACCCCGGCTGAAATCTCGATCAGCATCGTCGCGCAATTGATCCAGCAACGCGACAAACTCGGCGTGTTCGATCACAAGGTCAAGCGCTTTTAATCTTCTGCCCCCATCTTTGATTTACCTTGCCGTCCAGCCGCCGTCGACGACCAGCATGCTGCCGGTCGTGTAACTGGACGCGGGGCTGGCCAGATAGATCGCAGCGCCTTGGATCTCTTCCATCCGCCCCCAGCGATTCAGCGCGACCGCACCGACGATAAACTTCTTGGCTTCTTCGCTCTCGGCGATCGGTTCGTTCATCGGCGTCAGAAACGGCCCCGGACAGATGGCATTGACGGTGATTCCGTCGTCGGCGAGTTCGAGTGCCAACGCCCGCGTCATCTGGACGATCGCCCCTTTGCTGGTCGCATAGGGCGTGCGATTGGCCAGCCCCACCAGTCCCAGCGTACTGGCCAGATTGATGATCCGCCCGCGACCGCGTCGCTTCATGATCGGAATCACCGCCTTGCAGACCGACCACACCCCGTCGACGTTGATCTGTTGGACCTTGCGAAAATCGTCAAAGGAGAGATCACCGATCGCACCGCGGATGTTGATGCCCGCATTGTTGACCAGGATGTCGACACCGCCAAAATCGTGATCCACCTTGGAAACCAATGCTTCAATCTGTTGCGGATCGGTCACGTCGGCTTGGATGCCAACGGTTCGCACACCGTAGTGGTCACCAATCTGCCTGGCCGCTTGCTCCGCTTCGTCTGCGTTACGGCTGCAAAGTGCAATGCTCGCACCGGCCGATGCCAGGCCCGACGCCATCGCGTAACCCAATCCCTTGGACCCTCCGGTCACGATGGCAACCTGATTGGTCAGGTCAAACAGTTTGATTCCAGGCAGAACGGCGGCCTCTGACATGTGTTCAACTCCGTGTTGTGTGCAGTGGTGATACAGGAACGAAACTCTTGGCGAGTTCCGCTACCCCGAGGTAAATCGTCGACGCGACGCTACGCATCGGCCAAAACGTCACGTCCGATCTGGCCCGGCAAGACGACCTTGATGGGGAATTCGATTTTGTACCGTTCCCGCAACCGATCGATCGCCTCCAGGATTTGGTGGTCGTGGTAGCGCGTCGAAAAGTGCCCCAGGATCAGTGTCCCGATCCGGCTGTTGGATGCCATCTCCATCACCTGATCGAGCGCACTGTGCCGGATCAGACAGGGGTCATCGGCGGCGATCTCGTCGCTGGACAGAAAGGTCGATTCGTGAATCAGGACTTCGGCGTCGTCATAACGACCGTCCGTTTCGATCGGCGTGTCACCCGAAAACGCCAACTTGATCCGTCGGTGTTCCTCCGTGATCGCCCGTTCGCCCTTTTGACTGCGAAGCGCAGCGATCACATCCCCCGGCTTTCCGAGATGCTCCGGTTTCAGTTTTCTGCTGATTGCTTCGACGAAGTAGCTGAGACTTTTGGACCGGCTGGGCACGGATTCGATGTGACGATTGGCGACGGCGCGGACGACCAAGTCAGCTCGCAGCTGAACCTCGTCCCCCGGATCCAACGGCAACCACTTGGTCCCCGTCACCTGGGGATCGAATTTTCCCGAGAACGCGGCCAACGCCGGAAATGATCCGCAGTGTCGCGGGAAGTGGATCGACAGTTCCGGGCGCGCGTTGAGCTGATTGAATTGCAGCAGCCCGGCCAAGTGGTCCCGATCGGCGTGCGAAATAAAAACATGTCGAATCTTTCGCGATTTTTGCAGCAGGCCTGCGGACATCCCATCGCCGCAATCGAACAGACAGGCGAGTTCGTCGATGAAGTACCAGGTCGAAAAGAGCGCCGTGGAATATCCCGTGATCGTCAGTGGCTTGGTCGGACTCATGGGGCGGCTCCTGATTTCGTTCCGATAACGTCGTGCACCTCTTGCGCGGTTCGCCAGCGGCAATCAACATCATAGCCTGGACGTGCTGTCGTGCCGGCGAAAACGAGGAGAGGGATGGCAGAATGATTCGGGGCAGAATGATGGTGTAATGCCCCCGGGCTGCAATCAGACGATTGATCTCAAGAGCCGACCAAGCACTAATCCCGGCCGCTGATTTCGTCGATCGCCTTCTCGTAAGCCCGCTTCATCCCCCGACTGTCCGTTTCCTCCAACAGACGCTCCAAAATCGGGATCGCCTCGGTCGCCCGTGGACGCACTTTGCCCAGCATGTACAAAGAATAGTATTGCTGACGGCGGTCGTTGGATTCGATGCCCGCCAGCAACACGGGAACGGCCTCGGGGCCCGCGGTGTTGATCGCCCGCAGCGCGGTCTTCGCAAAGTTCGTGTCCTCCGGAACCGGCAAAAGTTTAAACAACGCCGGCACGGCCGATTTGGCATCGGCCCCCAGTTCGCCGAGCGACTCGGCCGCATCGCGTCGGACCGCCCAGTCCTGATCACCGAGCCCTTGGATCAACAGCGGCACCGATTTCTGACGGTCGGTTTCGATCTTTGCCAAGCACGCATAGGCGGCCGCACGCAGATCGGCGCGTTCATGATCCGTCAACGCGACCACCTGATCGGACAACGAAACGGCTTGGTCAGCCAACGTCGTGACCGATCGCAAGGACGCAAGCACGACTGCGTCCTCCGCATCGGAAAGACCATTACCCAAGGCCACAACCAGGTCTTCGCTCGGTGCGGCGGTCGTCGCCAGTGCGGATGCCGCCGCGGCGCGGACCGAGCTGTCTTCATCACCGAGCAATTGCATCAATCGCGGCGCACTTCGGCTCGCAGCTTCGCCCACCGCTTCGATCGCCAGCGCCGCCTCATGACGCACCATCGCGTCCGAATCGTCCAACCCGACGATCAACGCGTCAATCACTTCGCCGGACGCCGTTTCCATGCGTGCCAGACCACCGATCGCGCTGCGACGCACTCCGGCCTCGCCATCGTCGAGCGCTTCGAGCATTCGCTTCGTGACCCGCGAAGCGTCGTCGTCGACCTTGGCAAGAGCCAACACCGCCGCGGCACGCACTTCGGACTGCGGATCCTGACAGAGGGTCCCCAGACGCGACACGACATGGTCGTCCAGTTGCGGGTACCGCCCCAACGCCGCCGCTGCGGAAGCACGCAGGCGCGGATCCGCCTCATCCAAACAGGCTGCCAAGGGCGCGACCGCGGCCGCCGGCACTGATCGCATTTTTCCGATCGCCTGGGCCGCGATCGTTTTGGATTCGCCCGTTTCCGTCTGTAACGCCTCGATCAGCGGTGCCGTCGCGACCGGGCCGATTTGTGCAAGCGCCTTGGCCAGACGAGAGCGTGAGTGGTCCGCGTCCGAAGCGGCGTCCAAAAGTGCCGGCACCGATGCCGCTCCGATCCGACGCAGTGCATCGTCGATCGGAGACGGTTGGTCGGCATCTGCGTCATCTGTCGAACCGGTGTGCTGTTTCAGTGACGCGACCAACGGACCGATCGCTTTGGCACCACGAGTCCCCAACGTGCCGAGTGCGAACGCCGCGGCATCGCGATGGCGGTTGTCGTCGCTTTGCAGAAATTCGATCAGTCGGTCGACCGCTTGCTCGGACGCAGCCCCCAGGTTGCGGAGCGCGATCACGCCGCCGCTGCGGACTTGAACGTCCCCATCGACGACCGCGTCGATGATCCAATCGATCAACTGATCGTCGGGCTGCGAAGCGACCGAAACCGCGACGATCGCGGCCGCGCGGACCGCCGAGTCGGGATCGTCTAACAATTCGATCAGGCGGTCTCGGTAGGGGGCTGCGTGCTCTTTTGTTTTGGCCAACCCCTCGGCCGCGATTCCGCGCACCGCCGCATCTTCGCTGCCCAGTGCAGCGCCCAGCGAGTCCGCCGCCGCCGGTCCCAGCCGAGACAGCGAGGCGGCCGCTTGCCGCCGCACGTCGGGATCGTCGTCACGCACCGCTTCATTCAAGCTATTCAATAAACGCTCGGCATCCTCGATCATCCAGCCCATCGCATCGAGCGCCGCGATGCGGCGTCGGGTCGATTCATCCTTCGCCGCGTCGACCAACGCCGGAACCGCCGCCGATCCGATTCGTGACAGCACCCATCCGGATCGATAACGCCGCTGCTGGTCATCATCGCCCATGTTTTGGACCAGCGCTTCGATGGCCGGTTCTGCCTCGGGGCCGATTCTTGCCACCGCCATCGCCGACTGCATCCAAACCTGATCGTCGCGATCGCCCAGCCCTTTGATCAACGCATCGATCGCCGGCAACGCATCTCGGCCGAGCCGCGCGAGCGCATACGCTGCGTCCCGCCGCTCGTCCACCTCGACACTCATCAGGGCCGCGGCCCACTGGTCGACCTTCGACGCTTCGTCGCCGTCACGCGGCGGATCGGCTGCGGGCGAGCTGACGCAACACGCCAGCACCAATGCGACCGTCAACCATCGTTGCCCCGTGACGTTCAAAGTTGAAGCTCCGAAAGACGTCCCGTACTGTCACCGACGAAATCGATGGGCGTTCCGAATCGGTCCAGCATCGACAGGAATAAATTGCACATCGGCGTTTCGGGAGCGACACGGATATGGCGTCCCGAGTCGATCTGGCGACCGCCGGCCAACAGAATGGGCAAGTTTTCGTTGTTGTGCCGGTCGCCGTCACTGATCGCACTGCCGTAACAGACCGAGGTGTGGTCGAGCAGTGAGCCTTGCTGGCCGTCGGGCGTCGATTTCAGTTTCTGCAACAAGTAAGACAACTGCGCGACGTGGAACTGATTGATCCTTCGCAGCTTGTCGTGTTTTTCGGAATCACCGCCGTGGTGCGACAGGTTGTGATGCCCCTCGCCGACGCCGATGTGCCGATAGCTTCGGTTGCTGCCCGCGTCGGCAAACATGAACGTCGCGATTCGCGTCCGGTCGGTTTGGAACGCCAATACCATCATGTCGCACATCAATCGAATGTGCTCGCCATAATCCTTCGGCGTCCCCGCCGGGATCGGATAGTCGACGTCTTCGGAAACATCAAAGTCATCGTCGGTGCGTTCCATTCGCTTTTCGACGTCGCGAACGCCGTCCAGGTATTCGTCCAGCTTGCGCTGGTCGTTACGCCCGAGCTTGGATTGCAATCGTTTGGCGTCTTCGGCGACGAAGTCCAGAATGCTTTGGCGCAGGGCTTCGCGGCGGATCGCGTTTTGGTCATGTTGTGCCGGTGTCCCGTCACCGAACAATCGCTGGAATACCAATCGCGGATTGATCTCCTTGCTGACCGGAGTTGATTCGGACGACCAGGCGATGTTGGATGAATAGGCACAGCTGTAGCCGCTATCACAGTTCCCGGCGCTGCGTCCCGGTTCGATCCCCAGTTCGATCGACGGGAATCGCGTCGCGTGACCGGCGGCCTGCGCGGCGACTTGATCGACCGAAATACCCGACCGCAATCCGCCTTCCTTTCGCGGCTGTGCGCCGGTCAAAAAGACCGATGCGCTGCGGGCATGGTCGCCGGGCCCATCGCCGTTGGCACGGCCTTTGTCGTGTGTTAGCCCGCTGATCACCAACACGTCGTCTTGGACCGGAGCCAGGGGCGAGAGGGTGAACGGCAGGTCATAGCCGTAGCCTTCCAGCTGCGGCGTCCAATCCGGCAGATGGACTCCGTTGGGGACAAAGATGAACGCCATCCGGTTGGGCGAAGCGGACGAGGCCGCGACGGCTTTCGGGGCAGTCGATTCCATCCACGGCAGCGCCAGCGAAACTCCCAGCCCGCGCAGGATCGTTCGTCGTGACAGCCGGCTCGTTTGAATACTCATTGATCTCGCTTCCTCTCCCGCATCGTAAAGGGATCACTGGTGACGATCGCCGTCACAAGCGAACTGAATCGATAGCCGTCGTTTTCCAGTGCCGCCAACGCGGACTGGACCGTGCATCGGTCGTAGGAGGTTAAACCCCGCCCCAACGCATAAGTTAGCAATTTAGCGGCCAAACACTTGCAGAATTGCTCGCTTTTTTCCTGCACCAGGATCTGCATCAGCTCTTCGGCCCCGTCAAAGGCGACTCCGCCGGGCAACTCGCCGGAAGCGTCAATGTCGAACGCTCCGTCACGCTGGCGATACGCCCCCACGGCGTCAAAGTTCTCCATCCCGAACCCCAACGCGTCCATCTTGCGATGACAGACCGCACAGGACTCGTTGGCGCGGTGTTCCTCCATCTGCTCACGCAGCGACCCCAGCACCTCGCCGCCTTCCTCCAATTCCGGCACATCCGCGGGTGGCGGCGGTGGCGGTTCGGCCAGAATGTTTTCCAAAATCCACTTGCCGCGTTTGACCGGCGATGTCCGCGTCGGGTTGGACGTCAGCATCAAAATGCTCGAATGGGTCAACACGCCGCGTCGGCCGGCAGGCAACGATACTTTTTGAAACGAATCACCTTGGATCGAATCGATGCCGTAGTGTCGTGCCAGACGTTCATTGACGTAGGTGTAATCCGCGTTCAGAAATTCCAAGACGCTGCGGTCCTCGCGGACGATTTGTTCAAAGAACTTTTCTGTCTCGCGTCGCATCGATCGACGAAGCGAATCGTCAAACTCGGGAAACCGAACCGGGTCGGGCATCAGCGACGACACATCGCGAAGCTGCAGCCATTGCCCGGCAAAGTTGTCGACCAGTGCTTGCGACTTGGGGTCGGCCAGCATGCGTTTCGCCTCGGCTGCCAACACGTCTTTGTTCGCCAGTTCGCCCGATGCGGCCAGTTCGAACAGTCGCTCGTCAGGCATGCTGCTCCACAGAAAGTACGACAACCGTGTGGCCAGTTCGTAACCGTCCAGCGCGCGAATTCCGTCTGCATCGTCGGGTTCCGGATCGCGCTCGACGCGGAACAAAAAGCTCGGATGGATCAGAATCGCGGTGACGACGGTCTGAAAAATCTCGTCTTTCGGTGCACCTCGCTCGAACGCGCTGCGCATGATGGAAAACAGACGGTCGGCTTCGTCGTCGCTGATCGGTCGTCGGAAGGCTCGCGTGGCAAATTGTCGGATGTTTTCCCGAGCGACCGCGACCTGTTCGTCGTCATTGGCCGCTTCACGAGGCAGCACACGTTTTTTCGCTTGCTCGTCGGCCAACGCTTTCTCGGCGATCGTCGCGGCGGCCTCCAAGTATTTCTCGAACAAGATCGGCGGGATCGTCAACACCTCGCCCATGTTGTCGAACCCGTGGGCGACGTCGTCCGAGGGGAAGTTGTCGGCAAGGTTCAGGTCCAGCCCCAACAGGTCGCGAATCGTGTTGTTGTATTCAGATTTGTTCAATCGACGAATAATGACGCGGCCGGGGTGCTCGGCCGAACTGCAATCGAACGACGAAAACTCGACTTCGATCGCGGCGGCCAGCGACGCGATTTCATCGGTGGTCGGCTGCGTTTGATCGGCCGGGGGCATTTGGTGTTCGACGACCAGTCGCAGCACCTTTTCCCAGAACTCGTAGTTCTCTTGGATGTTGGCCGTGTCTTCGAAGCGATCAAAGCTGACTTCGCCCTCGAAATCATCGCCGCTGTGACAGACGACGCAGTGCGTCTGAAGAAACGGAGCGATGTTGGTGGAATAGTTCGTCGCGTGGCTTTCATCGGCCGGGAATTCGCCGGCGGGTGATCGATCGGCACCCAACCAACCAAGACACAGCCAGATCACGCCCGTCCAGATCATGGAAGTGAAGCGGATTAAACGGCTCGCGCGTTGAAGTGCAGTCATCGGCAGGGCGGCGGATTGTTGGCGGGGCACCGTCGGCAGTGGTCCGACAACGGGTGTCGAAGCCAAAACCTCTGGGTAGTTTCGCCGGGGTCGCGGCGAAGGGGGGGCACGCCGGCAGTCCACCGGCACGGCGCATTATCACCTGTCGACCAGCGGAACGCAAATTCCCCCGGCCGCCCAAGCAATAGGGGTTGGCTTCTAGCGGGACAGCGCCACTTCGACGTAGCGACGCTCGCCAGAGCGTGGAAACCCCCGGAGATCCACCTTCTGGCGAAGGTAGCTACGTTTAACCAGGGATTCACGATGATTCTCGTGCAAAGTGGCGCTGTCCAGTCAGGCGTTCAAGGAAAACACCCGCAATTCCAGCGGCCTCGCATCATCCTGACAAAAAAGCTTGACTTTCACCCGCGACAAATATCTAATTCATTCGATAATCGAATTCTTTCGACACCCAGGACTGGAGCGATTGATGTCGCGTCGTGTTTCGAAACATCCGACCGAACTGGAACTTGAGATCCTGCGGGTGCTGTGGCAATCCGGTCCGCTCACCGGCCAGGCGATCCGCGCGGCCCTCGAACCCGAGCGTTTGCTGACTTACCAGTCGGTGATGACCGTCCTGGGGATCATGGAGGAGAAGCGATATGTGACTCGCAAGAAGTCCGACGGACGCTACGAGTATCGCGCCAGGGTCTCGAAGTCAGCGACCGCCAAGCGGATGATGCGCGATCTGGTCGATCGATTGTTCGATGGTTCCGCAGCATCGGCGATGATCAACTTGCTCGAATCATCGGATCTGAGCGATGAAGAGCTGAAGGAACTCCGCGAGGAAGTGAACCGTCCCCAGAACAAAGGCAACCGGTGAACCAGAATGATGTTTTTCGACCACGATCTTCAGCTCCGTCTGGGGCTTGCATTGGTGCACTTCCTCTGGATCGCCTGCATCCCCGCGGCGTTGTTCACACTCGGTCTCCGGTTGATCGACGTGAACTCGGTGGAGGCACGATACCGCTGCAGCGTCATGATGCTGGGTTGCACGTTGCCGCTGTTCGCCGTCGCGTTCTGGCTGGTCGACACACGTCAAGCACCCCCGAATGCCGCCGCGACTGCGCTGGTTAAATCCGGCGGCAATCTCCCAGAATCCTCCGGCGTTTCGATGATCAACGTGCCCGCGGACACCGGCACCGATCCGTCGAGTGAGGCGCCCGCACCGAGGGTGGCGACAGGCATGCCGGATGCAGCCCCCGCACCAGCGGCTGCGACAACAGGGGATACCGAGCGTTTTGCCGCCGATGCTTGGGCGACGTACGTATCGATCGCCTATCTGGCTGGGGTCGTGGGGTTCATGCTACGACTGACCAGAGGCTACTGGCTTTGTCGGCGAATGCGGCGCCGTGCTTCAGCCGTGACCGATCCCGCCGTGGTGCGAGTGATCGATCGCATTGCCGCGAAAATGAGGTTGCCGAAGCCACCGGTGGTGATGTGGTGCCGACAAACCGTGGTACCCACCGTCGTGGGGATTTTGCGGCCTGCGGTTTTGCTGCCTGTCGCCCTCACCAATGGGGTTTCGATCGACCAGATTGAACATGTCCTGCGGCACGAGTTCACACACCTGCGCCGGTACGATGCGTTGGTCAACTTTCTGCAAGGCGTCGTCGAAACCCTGCTCTTCTATCATCCCTTGGTCTGGTGGTTATCACGTCAGGTGCGATTGTATCGCGAGCTGTCCTGTGACGCGGCGGTCGTCCGCGACGGAATCGATCCGAATCAGTACGCGGAAACGTTGATTGACGTCGCAACGCTCAGCCGCGCGTCACTCGCGCACGGTCGGCCCCCCGCACTAGCTGCCGTTTCATCGATTTCGTCGCGGTCACAATTGCGAATTCGGTTGGAGCGGTTGCTCGGCCGCACCAACGCCACGCCAGTCCGCTCGCAACGCTTGGCCGATGGAGCAAGCTTGCTGGCCGTCTTGTTGCTGGCCGGTGCCCTGTTCGGATCGACGCTCAATGCCATCCTCGCTGCCCCCCAAACGCCCGACGCAACCACACCAAAACTCGGTGACGAGTTGAGTCGCGTCATGCCTCGCGACATCGAACCGACCGAGTTGGCAGGGATCGTTGTCGACGCCGAGGGCAATCCGCTGCCGGGGGTGACCGTCGATGCCTGGAGCTGGCACCCCGGTGACGAAACCACGACGGATGAGGACGGTGTGTTTCGATTTCGCCCCGAAAGTGACAACGGACGCTCGAAGGTCGAAGTGCGTTGGATGAAACCGGGCTATTCACCGCACTACGTCGCACAGCAACCGGTCGGAGTCAGCGACTTGATTGTCACGCTGGACAAGACGACCTTCATCGAAGGCAGCGTCACCGCAGCCGGCGGATCTCCGGCGGCCGGCGTGACCGTTCGTGGCGTGCAAAAGGATATCAAGGGCGACGGCGTGCTGATCGGCGAAGTCCCCACGGAAACCACCACGGACGAATCCGGCAAGTATCGCTTGTACGTGCATCCCGATCGTTACGAGATTACCATCGCCAGCCCACTCGGGGTTGCTAGAACAGAAGCCTTGGACGTCCAACACGGCCAGGCACTGAAAAAATCCATTCAACTTGCCCCCGGAGTTCGCTTCGAAGCGATCGTCAAAGATGCCGTCAGCGGTGAGCCGTTTACCGGGCTGGTTCTTTGGAATTTCCCATTGAAACAATTCCAGGGCACATCTGATGACGACGGACGACTCGTGATCGAAGGCCTGTTGCCCGGTGAATTTAACTTCTCTGTCGGTGCCGGGGACCCGATCGAGTATCGCGGAATGAAGTTTCACCGCAACGGTCCGCTCGGGCGCTGGTGGTCGCCGCAAGCCAAACATCCATGGCAGCAACTCCAGCTGAAGCCGGAGCAGTTCCAACGAAACTTCGATGACCTGACGTTTGACCTCTCACCCGGCATGCAACCGGTGGAGATTTTTATCGAGGCCGGGGTCAAATTCAGCGGTCACGTCTACGACCCGGATGGAAATCCACGTGCCGGCGCGACGGTGGCACCGGCCAAGACCGGCAGCGGCAATTCCCTGACCGGCGACACGCGTTTCAGTGCGACCACGGAAGCCGACGGTTCTTACACCGTCGTGATGCCCGCAGGCAACGCATTCCAATACAACTTGATGGCGTTTGACGGCGAATACAGCAAGTGGCGAAAGTGGGGCGCAGTCGCCCGCGACCCGCTGACCACACGTCCGGGGCAAACGATCGCCGACTATGATTTCACGCTCACCCGCGGCGCAACCGTTCGGGGCAAAGTCACATCGATCGACGACGAGGCGCCGCCACGCCAAGTCCGCGCCCACCCCGCCGATTTGCGTGGCAATCGCTACTACGATCCGACGGTCGAAGTCCGCCCCGATGGAACGTTCGAGCTTGGCGGCTTGCGTCCCGGCAAGCACTCCATCCAAGTCTCACCCTTCTGGCTGGCCGCCGCGGATGCGGAAAACGGTTCCTCCGTCGTCGTCGACGTTGCCGAGGGTGAAGTCCGTGAGGGAGTTGAATTGCAGGCCGTCACGCCGGAGGGGCCCAAGCTCTACCCGGTGATCAAGTCGAAGCAACCGGTCGACATTCCTGCAACATCCAATGTGATTGCCCCAGCGGCGGGTGGCGTCATCTTCATGGCGGCAGACAAGGTCTTCTCGACACCCTGTTTTGATCAGGAATCCATGTACTTCGGTGCTTGCGACGGCAATTTCTATTGCCTCGACAAGACGACCGGTCAGTTGAAGTGGAAGATAGAAGACCTGCAGCGGGTCGATTCCAGTCCCGTGGTGGCTGCCGGCAAGGTCTTTTTCACCAGCTTCGCGAGAGGGCAAAGCTGGCTCCATGCTGTGGACACAAACTCGGGCAAGTTGATTTGGGAAAAACGGATTGAGGGATGTGGAAATAGTCATCCGCAGATCCAGGGCGACAACGTCTGTGTTGCCGGCGTGAAGCAGTTGTTCAGCCTGGACCAAAATTCTGGGCGCCGAGTCGCGGCATCTCCCATCGATGGCGATGGGGTCGCGCAGTATGTGGCGGTAGCTGTACACGGCGACAAGACACTCGTCCTTGTGACAACCGACTATGAAGCTGACGACTATACCGGAGTCGGCGTGCTGGTCTGTTTTGACTCCGGGTCGGAGACCCCCGCATGGAAGCTACCTCTTGGTGGCTGCAGCTTCGGCAATCTACATTGCAGCGGACAACGGTGCTACTTTGGAACCCGCGACGGCCATTTGAACGCGGTCGATCTGGCGACGGGAATGCCCGTGTGGAAATACGACTGTGCCGATGTTTTCGTTGCCGCCGACCGAGTCTGGCCCCATCATGTGATCGACAACGGCGACAGCGTCGTCGTCGCTTGTTCGCAGCGGAGCCTAAATGATCCCGGCGCGATGATCTGTGTCGATAAGGCAACGGGGGTGAAACGCTGGTCGATCGTTAATTCGCTCGGTTTTTCGTACTCGAGCGATACGACTGAAAACTCCGTTGTCACTGTCTGCCTCGACCACCGGTTGATGCGACTCGATCGCGCCAACGGTCGCGTTCAATTCATCGGTACGTTGCCAGAATCCAGTGCCCGTTGGCAGGGCGAATCCTATAAACTTGTCACGAATGATGGATTTGCGTTTGTTGTTGGCGCGGAAAAGCAAGTGTGGCGGTTCGATTTGGATAAGTTGAAATGAGTCTCAGGCCGCACGTCGATTTTCATCAGGGGACGGTGCGGCTGTTCGGTTTGTCGGCGAGATTTGTAGAAAAGGCCCTTACGGACGTCCCGCTGGTTTGGGATGAACGCGAGGATTGCTATCGAGCCGATGCGATGCACGCCGATGCGATCCGGCAGGGGCTGGAACACTCGTTGGCCGGTCGGTTTGATTGGCGGGTCGGACGTGATGCGGGGGCGGCGGAGTTTCGGTCGTTGGCGGTCAACGATCTGCGACAGGTGACGCTCCGCGGCGATCAGCAACAAGCGGTCAAGGCGTTCGAAGACGGCGGGCGTCGGGGATTGGTCGTGATGCCCACCGGTACCGGCAAGACGGTCGTGGCGATCGAGCTGATGATTCGATGTCAGTGCAGCACGCTGGTGGTCGTTCCGGTTCGTGATTTGATGTACCAATGGCACGCCAAGATCCTGGAAGCGACGGGCATCGATGCCGGGCTGATCGGCGACGGCGTGCACCGCGTCAGCCCGATCAGCGTGACAACCTATGACAGCGCCGCAATCCACATGCCGCGGATCGGCGACCGTTTCCAAATGATCGTCTTTGACGAAGTGCATCATCTGGCCGGCCCCTGGCGCAGCGACGCCGCGCGGATGTCGATCGCAGCGATCCGGTTGGGACTGACCGCGACGCTTCCCGGTGACGACCAGCGCACCGAGAGGCTGCAACAGCTGGTCGGTCCGACGCTGTACCAACAATCGATCGCCGAAGCGTCTGGAAAATCATTGGCCGATTACAGCGTTCACCGCATCGCCGTCCGTTTGACCGATGATGAACAACAACGCTACCGAGACTACTCCCGGCAGATTCAAACGTTCGTTTACCAACAGCGGGAGTTCGATCCACAGTTCAAGTGGGATGACACCTACGCCCTTTCCGCCGCGACAAAGCAAGAACCCGACCGCGCCCGCGACGCCGTCATCGCGATGCGGGCCTTTCGACTGAAACGTCAAATCGAAGAACACGCCGACGCCAAATTGCGGATGCTGGAAGACCTGTTTCGACTTCACTGCGACGAATCGGTGATCGTGTTCACGGGGTCGAACGTGATGGCGCGAAAGATCTCGACGCGGTTCCTGGTGCCGTGCCTGCTTTCCCACTGCGGAAAGAAAGAACGCCGGCAGTGGTTGCAGGGGTTTGCCGAGGGGCGTTACCGTGTGCTGGTCGCCAATCGCGTCTTGGACGAAGGCGTCGATTTGCCGGAAGTCAAAACGGCGATCGTACTGGGCGGACTCTCCAGTCAGCGTCAGGCCGTCCAGCGACTCGGGCGTGTGCTGCGAAAGGGAACCGGTGGCCGACGCGCCAAACTGTATGAAGTCGTCGTCGAAGACACCCGCGAAGTCACCCGGAGCCGTGATCGCCGCCGAAACGAAGCCTACCGGCAAAAGCGATGATCCGCAGCGAACACAGCATCGTCGAGTACGACTTTCAGCGGATGATCGTCCGCCCGGACCGTCTGCACCGCGGCACCGACGCCGATTACTTGCCGACTGCGAAACAAATGTTGCGCATCTATCGTGACGGAATCGGCAGCGCGCGACAGACGCTGCACGGGCGGATCGAGACCTGTTTGAATCGATTGCCCGGATGCCCTCCGCGTCGCATCGCCGCATTCTGCAAGTTGCTGGACGATCAATCCGAATACCACTCCGACCGAAAAGCGGCCTTGCAACTAAGACGCCAAGTGTTCGACTTCGCCGCCGACCGCCATCCGATCGTGGAGTATCGCGAAGGGATCTTTGACAACGAAATGCACCAGGTCCGCAGCGAACTGGCCGAAACTGTCGGCCGTCCCTGGCCCGAGATCGAGGCAGATCTGTTCAGCGACGTGTTGGAGTTGCAGCGACTGGAGTCATTCGAAACCTCGCTGACACCGGCGCAACTGCTGTCCGCCTACAACGTCGCCCAAACCCAAGCGGCGCTGTATCGCGCGACTCGCGTTCGCGTCGATGCAAGCGATGATTTCAAGACGATCGTCCGTCACGCCAAACTGGCCGGACTGATGCATCGCATCGATCTGGTTTCCTCGGCCAAACATCCCCGCTACCGATTCATCTTCGACGGACCGCAAACGGCGCTCCGTCAATCGACTCGCTACGGCGTCCGGTTCGCGACTCTGGCCGACAAGCTACTCGCCTTAAAAGGCTGGCACCTGACGGCCGAAATCCTGGGACCGAGGAAGCAACGATTCCGGATGGAACTCTCGCCGGCCGACGGATTGACCAGCTCGCTCACTGCCCCGGACGCCTTCGATTCATCCTTAGAAGCAGAGGTCGATGCCGCCTGGCAGAAGACGCCGGTCGACGGTTGGATTTGGCAACGTGAGTCACAGTTGCTCGTCCGTGGCCAATCCGTCATGACGCCCGACTTTTCGCTATACAACCAGCAACGCAATCTGCTGGTCTACGTCGAAGTCATCGGCTTTTGGACGCCGGAGTACCTCGAGGAGAAGAGTCGCCGGCTGAAGGAATTCGCTAGCGTGCCGCCCACCGATTCACGCCCCGTCGAGACGACCCGATGGTTGCTGATCGTCGCAAAACAGCAGGAACGCGACCTGCGGCAACGCTTCGCCGACCTGCAGCTACCGATCATCGGCTTCGACAAACATACCAAGCCACAGTCCTGGATCGACGCGATCGACGAATGACACTGCCTTCCCCCATCATCTTGCCCCATCATTCTGCCCCCATCATTCTGCCCCGAATCATTCTGCCTCCCCTCCCACAAATCCCATCGCCCCGACCGGGCACGTCGATCAGCTGAAGGGGTAGGAAGATTTCGAAGGTAGGAAAATTGGTGCATCCGACTGGAGCATGCGTTCCAATATTTTCTTACCCCAAAAATCTTCTTACCGATCATCATCTGCATCCCACGCCCCATCCACGCCCCCAATTCTTTGACCACCCCAATTCTTTGACCACCCCATTTTTTGACCACCCCATTTTTTGACCACCCAATCCCCAGTCCCTCCCCCGCCACCCCACGAGCCCCATCGATGCATCTTCGTCTTGCCATCGCCGCTTTAACCTGGTGCATCCCCACCGCCCTGGTTCCTGCCGCCGACCTGGTCCTGCGCGGCGGCAAGATCGTGACCGTCGATCCGCAGTTCCGCATCGTCCAGGCGATGGCGGTCCACGACGGGCGGATCGTCGCCCTGGGAACCGACGAACAGATCGCGCCGCAGATCGACCAACAAACGCAGATCGTCGACCTGGACGGCCGCATGGTCTTGCCCGGCCTGATCGACTCACATGTCCATCCCACCGGTGCCAGCCAATACGAAGCGGACCACGAAATCCCGCCGATGGAAACGATCGACGACGTCTTGAGCTATGTACGTGCTCGAGCCGCCGTGGTTCCTAAAGGCGAGTGGATTGTGCTGCAGCAAGTCTTCATCACCCGACTGCGAGAACAGCGATTCCCCACCCGCGCGGAACTGGATTCGGTCGCCCCCGAGCACCCCGTCTGGTTCCGCACCGGGCCCGACGGCAGCGCCAACTCGCTGGCACTGGCCGAAAACGGGATCGACAGAGCCTTTGCCGCAAAGCATCCCGACCAAGTCGCGGTGGATCCCGCCAGCGGCGAACCGAGCGGCGTGATCCGGCGGTCCTCCTCGATCTTCAAAACCCGTTCGGACAAGAGCCGAAAATCATTGTCGCAAGACGAACGCGATGATCGTCTGGTCGAGCTGCTCGAGGACTACAACCGCTGGGGGATCACGGGGATCATCGATCGCAATTGCAGCGATTCGGCCCGAGCCCAGTATGCGCGACTCTTGGAAGCAAACCGCTTGACGACACGGGTGCGACTGTCGCGTTCGCTTTCGCCGGGCGATGATCTTACGCAAATCGACCAACGCCTCGACGAGATCACCGCCGACCCATTGTTCAAGCAACCCGATCCCCGGCTCGGCGTGATCGGCGTAAAAGTTTTTGAAGACGGCGGGATGTTGACCGGCAGCGCCTACTTCACGCGTCCCTGGGGAACCAGCACGATCTACGGGATCGTCGATTCGCGGTACCGGGGCATGCAGTTCATCGATGATGATCGGTTGGAACAACTCGTTCGGAGGTGTGCAAGCCGCGGGTTGGCGTTCACGGCGCATTGCCAGGGCGATGCCGCCGTCGAAGCACTTGTTGATGCCTATGCACGGGTTGATCAAGAGATCCCGATCGGGCCGACGCGTTCGTCGATCACGCACAGCAGTTTCATGAGCCCCAAAGCGATCGCGGGTGCGGCGAAGTTGGGCGTGGGAGTGGATCTGCAACCGGCGTGGTTGTACCTGGACGCCCGAACCTTGGTCGCCCAGTTCGGCAGCGAGCGTTTAACGCACTTCATTCCGCTACGCAGTCTATTCGCCGCCGGCGTGGTCGCCGGAGGCGGCAGCGACCACATGCAGAAGATCGGATCGCTGCGCAGCGTGAACCCGTACAATCCGTTTCTGGGCATGTGGGTTGCCGTCACCCGTACTGCGCGATGGCACGACGAACCGATCCACCGCGAGCAAGCGCTGACGCGCGAGCAGATGATCCGCTTCTACACGATCAACAACGCTTGGTTGATGCGGGCCGAAGACGAGATCGGATCGCTGGAGGTCGGCAAACGAGCCGACTTTGTCGTCGTCGACCGCGACCTGTTGAGGTGCAGCGACGACGAAATCCGCGACGCGCTGGTCGAGTCCACGTGGCTGGACGGCCGGCCGGTCTATCAGTCCCAACCCTGATCGCCCCACCTTCAACTACAGTTTAAGAGAGCGCCGATGGTCATTCCGATGTGGCTGGCAAAGACGATTGCGTGGGCGGGGATCGGGCTGATCGGATTCGCGGTCATCGACGCCGGCGCCTCCGGCCTTTTTGATGTCAACCTGACCGGATCCAACTGGTCATCGCTCGCCGAGCTGGCCGGCGGCTTCGTGATGAAGCACTTCGGCGAAGCGCTCGAGGAAGAGTAGCCGCTCCGACGGGGTCACGACACAATTCAAGCGGGCGCCACGACCGTTGAGGTAAAGCGAATTCATGCGACGTCCCGATCGTGATGAGAAGGGGGCAAAAAATGGAGTGGTCAAAATATCCGAAACCAGCCGGCACCATTTTTTGACCACCCCATTTTTTGACCCCGTCCCCTTCTAATTCGTGTCCTGTTCTACCGCCCGCCCAGTCGCGGAGAATCCCGGTCATCTTTCGTGGTTGCTTTCCTTTCCGCTATTGTCAGCGTTTGAGTCGTCGCCGCTGCGAATCGCCATCACTCCCGTGAAGCAATGGTGCGTTTGATCACTTCATCATCAATTCGTCGATAATATTCACCAGCCGATCCGGTCGGCCTTTGATGGACACGTAGCGATGCTGCATCTGCGGGGCAGAGTGCCACTGGGTGTGCCCGTCGGAATCGACGACGACGCGACCGTTCCCGCTGACGGTCCAAAGTTCCGGTTCGATCCCTCGCACGGCCAGCAAAACGGCGGCCTGATCATGCGCCGGTTTGCCGTGATCGATCGCAAAGCCGCCCAGATAGGGCCTCAGCTGGAAAGCCCGTCGGACGGGGTTGTTACCCGACGCGTTCTGAAGTTTCGCTCCGCAGTGCAGCGCGTTGCCGATTTCGAACCCCTGCCAAAGGATCGGTCCAGGCCACTCGTGCACGACGGCGACCGATGCGGGTGGGTCCAGCCGAACGTTGGTTTCCGGCTTGGAGGACCGCGGGAACTCCCCACCCATGATGACCGTCTGCCGGACCTTGGTCTCGATCAGTTCGATCCCCGTCCGCGGGCTGTGTTCATCGGCAGGGGAATTGAGCAGGTCTTCCAGATTGCTGAGCGCCCCGACGCTGCAAATCACGACGGAACCATCGGGTGCGGCGGCCAAGGTTTTCCGGTAAACCTCAAGCGCGTCGGGCAATTCGGTGTCGACCGGACTGTCGTGCGGAAAGTCCTCAAACAGTGCCGGCGTGTAGGTGCTGGGCTTGTTCCAAGGAAACTTCGCGCCGTCTTTGTCGGTCCCGATCGGAATGTCTGGGCGACCGTAGAACGTGTTGATCGCGTCGCAGGCACCTCCGGAGACGCCGGCGGTGCACTTGCGATTGGTCACAACCGCCAGAATCTGTGCCTCGCCACGATCCGCCAACGCGTTCAAAACAGCCAGGGCGCCCGCGTCGTCACAGTCCCCGGCCATGTCGGTGTCGAAGATGATCGGGACGGGATCCGCAGCAACGGTGGCGGCGAACGGTAACATCATAAGACTCAGAAGAGCCAAAAGCTTTCTCATGCTTGACGCCTAAGATTCAAAATGGATCAGATCAGGAACGGGGGAACGACGGCTCGTCAGGCGATGATCTCGCCGACGACGCGGCCGTGAACATCGGTCAGGCGGAAGTCGCGGCCGGCGTGACGGTAGGTCAATCGCTCGTGATCGAGTCCCAGCAAGTGTAAGATCGTGGCGTGCAGGTCATGCACGTGCATCTTGTCGACCATTGCTCGAAAACCAAAATCATCGGTCTCACCGTACGTCATGCCGCCTTTGACGCCGCCGCCGGCCATCCACATCGAAAAGCCGTGATGATTGTGATCGCGGCCGTTGCCGTTTTCCGACGTCGGGGTGCGTCCGAATTCTCCGCCCCACACGATCAACGTGTCTTCCAACATCCCGCGCGCCTTGAGGTCGGCGATCAGCGCGGCGATCGGCTGGTCGATGTTCCTGCACAACTTGGGTACCGTGTCGTCGTGTCCGCTGTGTGTGTCCCAGGGCTGGCCATTGCCGTAGTAGACTTGCACGAAACGGACGCCCCGCTCGACCAACCGCCGCGCCAACAGACATCCGTTGGCGAAATGCCCTTTCCCGTACGCGGTTCGCGTCTGCTGGGTTTCGCGATCCAAATCAAACGCCTCGCTGCCTTCGAACTGCATGCGAAACGCGGTTTCCATCGATTCGATGCGGGCATCCAGCATTGAACGGTCGCGACGCGCGGCCGTCTGTTGGGCGTTAAGTTGCTGCAGCAAGTCCAATTGCTCACGCTGCGTCGCGCGATCCCAACGCGTGTTGCGCAGATGGGGCAGCATGTTGTCCGGTTCGATCTTGGAATGGTTGATGTAAGTCCCCTGGTACTGCGAAGGCAAAAACGCGCTGTTCCAAAGGATCGAAAAACGCACCGGGCGTCCCGGGCACAACACCACATAACCGGGCAGGTTTGTGTTTTCGCTGCCCAGACCGTACAGGAACCAGGCGCCCATACTGGGCCGCGTCGGCGTGATGGTGCCGTTGTTCATTTGCAACAGCGCCGGCCCGTGGTTGGGGTTGTCGGCGTGGAGCGATCGAAGCACGCAGATCTCGTCGATGTGGCGACTGAGCTGGGGCAGCAGCTCGCTGACCGGAACGCCGCTTTCACCGCAGCGGCGAAACCGAAACGGTGACGGCAACAATCCGCCGGTGGGACGTTCGGTCAAAAGGTCAGCGCCGGGAGGACGAGTCCCGGCATACTTTTCGAGCGCCGGCTTGGGATCGAACAGATCGCCCTGGTACGGGCCGCCGTTCATGAACAAATGGATCACACGTTTCGCTTTTGCGGGAAAGTGTGTTCCAAAGCGACCAGCTTGGTCGGACGCGAGCAATTGCGCTGCGCCCAGCATTCCCATCCCGCCGCCGAGGTTCCGCAACAGTTGTCGTCGATCGATCGATGATGTCTTTTCGTTTTGCATCACTTAAATAATCCCGTTAATCAACGAACATCGCTTCGTTGGAAGCCAGCAGTGCGTGCACGTATTGTTGCAACCGCGTGATTGGTTCATCAGCGTGGGGCGCCCGCAGAAACGTCCTTCCGATTTGGATCTCTTGATCGCTGGGAGATCGTGAAAAGAGCCGCCAGTAAAGTTGTTCGATCTGGGTGAGATGATCGCCGGGGGCACGGTGATCCAGTTTTTCTGCGACCGATTGCGATTGTTTCAGCAGCAGCGGTCCGTTAAGGGCAAACAGCCCCTGCAAGGCCGTGATGGTTGGCGTGCGTTTGGGACTGTGCTGGGTCGGATCGGGGAAATCGTGAACCATCAGGGTCGGCGACATGTCGCGGCGGTGGACGGTCGCGTAAAGTGTCCGCCGATGATTGTTTGCGGCGTCCAGATCGATCGATGGTCCGCCCATGTCCAAAGACAACTCGCCGCTTGCTGTGAGCATCAAGTCCCGCCATTCTTCGAAATTCAAACGCCGCTGATTCATCCGCGACAGCCAGCGGTTTTCCGGATCACGATCCAAGGAATCCTGGTCCGCCAGCGAGGATTGTTGCCAGGCGGCCGAGAGCAGGATCTGGCGATGAAGCTGTTTCATTGACCAGGCGGATTCGATGAATCGGGCGGCCAGATCGTCCAACAATTCGGGGTGCGTCGGCCGTCCGCCCTGGGTGCCGAAGTTGCTGGGCGTGTCGACCAGTCCCTGTCCGAAATGTGCCATCCAGATGCGATTGACGATCACCCGCGCCGCCAGGGGCGCCGCATCGGTAAAGATTGAATCGGCCAACTCCAATCGTCCACTGCCGTTTTGATACGGCTGGGGATTCTTCGCCAGTACGGTCAGGAAACGGCGTGGAACGATCGGTCCGGGGCGATTCGGGTTGCCCCGAATGAACGCCGGCAGGTCTCGCGGTTGGTTTCGATACTCCAGTTTTGTTCCTTCTTGGGGTGTCTTTCCCGCGCGAACGACAAACATCGACTCCTCGGCAAGCGCGTTGGCCATCGGCATGTCGTACTGAGGCGTGGACCTCTTGATCGAATCGATTCGGTTCTCCAGTTCGGCAATCTTCTCACTCGGCAGCGGATTTTCACCTTTCCGTTTCGCGAGCTCCGCCTCCAGGCTTTCCACCTGCTGGCGGGCGACGCGAACGGGTTCATATTCCGCTTCGGAAACCAGCGGTCGTTCGACCTGGCGGCAACTGGCGAACACACCGGCCAATGCGTAGTAATCTTCGGTGCTGATCGGATCAAATTTGTGGTCATGGCATCGGGCACAGGCCACCGTCAGCCCCAGGAAGGTCCGCGAGACGGCATCGACGCGTTCTTCCCATTCGTCGGCGACGATCACTTTGATGATCTCGCAGGGCAACTTCAACTCTTTCCAATAGGTCGGGCTAAGGCTGATAAAGCCGAGCGCGGGCAGATCGCGGGGGCCGGTTTCTGTCATCAGATCGGTGGCCAGTTGTCGGCGAACGAATTCGTCATAAGGCATGTCCCGATTGAGCGCACCGACGACCCAATCACGATAGAAGTGCGATTGTCCGGTCTGGTACAACCAGCTCGCCGTGCGATCGGTGTAACGTGCCATGTCCAGCCACCACCGCCCCCACTTTTCACCGTACTGGGGTGATTCCAACAACCGGTCGACCAACCGTCGGTAGGCGTCGGGGGACGCGTCGTCGACGAAGTCACGTACCATGGCGGGTGTCGGCGGCAATCCGGTGACGTCAAAGCACAGGCGCCGGATCAGCGTCGTGCGGTCGGCTTGAGGGGCGGGAGTCAATCCGTGCTGCTGCATCGCCGCAAGCAGGAACCGGTCCAATCGTGTTTGCGGCCAATCCGATCCGGAGACGTCGGGCAGCGGTTGTCGCACCGCAGGCTGAAACGACCAAAACCGCTTGCCTTCGTCAAAGTCGATCGCGCCGCGATGGGCCTGTTCGGTTTGCTCGGACGGCGGAAAGGCGGCTCCCCGTTGAACCCAACGGGTCAGCGTGGCCAGATCCGCCGGGGACAGTTTTCCCGCGGGCGGCATTTGGATGTCACCGTCGTAACGCAGGGTTTCGATCAGCAAGCTTTCGTCGGGCTTTCCGGCGACGACAACTTCACCGCTATCGCCACCCCGCCGGACGTCTTCGGCCGTGTCCAGTCGCAATCCACCGTGCAGCGTCTTGGCCTGGGCCGAATGGCACTCATAGCAATGCTCGACCAACAACGGGCGGACCTTGCGTTCAAAGGTATCGTACTCGCCAGCGGTCGATTCGGTGGGGCCGAGAACCGTGCATGCCGAAAGGCCAAGCAGAACGAACAGAGGTTTCGCTATGCAGTTCATGGTGGGTCTTGGAAGGCGGGGAGAAAGGCGGGACGATCATTCTACTCGATTTTTTTGTCACGATTGAAGTGTCTCGTGATTCATCGGAGGGTTCGGCAAAGCCCGTAGCGATCTGGGTCGGCGAGGCGCTTTCGCGCGGCGGCTGATGCGGTTGGTTCGATCCGCTACTATGCTGGTGCATCGATCCCCGCCCCTTTCCCCGCCGCTTGCGAATCTGAACATGCGATCTTCCCTGATGTGTCTGATGTGGCTGGCCTGCGCGATCGCTGCATCCGCAAATGACCTTCGGACGTTGCCCGAGGGACAGCGTCCGGCCGACGGACGATTGGCCGAACTGCGCACCTTGAACAGCGACTTTCCGTTCAAGCAAATCGCAGATCCGCACGACTGGCCGATGCGTCGGGCTGAGATCCGGCGGCGAATTCTGCTGTCCCAGGGGCTTTGGCCGATGCCCAGCAAGAGCGACCTGAACGCCGTCGTGCACGGACGCGTCGAGCGTGACGACTACGTGGTGGACCGCGTGTACTTTGAATCGATCCCGGGACACTATGTGACCGGCAGCCTGTATCGACCGAAAGGCAAATCGGGGCCGTTTCCGGCAATCCTGTCTCCGCACGGGCACTGGCAGGACGGCCGGTTCTATGACGCAGGTGAAGCTCAGATTCGCGCCGATCTGGCCAGCGGCGCTGAACGCTTTGAAGTCGGCGGACGTTATCCGATCCAAGCCCGCGCGGTCCAGTTGGCGCGCATGGGTTGTTTGGTGTTCGTCTATGACATGACCGGTAACGCCGATTCGATCCAGATCGGCCATCGTCCGGATCGAGCCGCTCATCTGGATCGCAAGACGGATTGGGGGTTCTTCAGCGCGCAAGCCGACCTGCGATTACAAAACATGATGGGCCTGCAAACCTGGAACTCGGTCCGCGCCGTTGACTTCATGATGACGCTGGACGACACCGATCCGACCCGCATCGGCGTGACCGGGGCGAGTGGCGGGGGGACGCAATCGATGATTTTGGCCGCGATCGATGAGCGGATCACCGCGGCCATGCCGTGCGTGATGGTGTCCACTTCGATGCAGGGCGGGTGCACGTGTGAGAATGCACCGTACATGCGGATCGATCAAGGCAACATTGATCTCGCCGCGGCCATCGCGCCGCGACCGCTGGGGTTGACCGCCGCCGACGACTGGACGGTCGAATTGGAAACCATAGGCTATCCCGAATTGCGCGAACTGTACACGGATCTCGGACACAGCGATCGACTGACCGCGGCCTTCAACGTGCACTTCAAACACAACTACAACCATGTCAACCGCACAGTCATGTACGCGTTTTTCAATCGGCACTTCAAACTCGGGTTCGGCGAACCGATTTTGGAACGCGACTACGTTCCGCTGTCGCGATCCGAAGCCACGGTCTGGACGGACGATCATCCGGCGCCCGCCGGAGACGCCGTGGGTGATGCACATGAAGTCCGGATCGTGAAGCTCGCGACGCTGGATTCGCAGCAGCAGATGGACGGGTTGATTCCGACGACGAAAGACCAACTCGCCGAATACCGTCGCATCGTCGGCGGTGCCTGGGAGACGATTCTCGCGCGGCGGCTGGACCAGGTTCAATCGACGTCCTTCGACAAAACCAAGGAAGTGCAATTGGACGGCCTCTCGGTGACGCTGGGACTGGTCGATCATGCAGACGAGCAATTGCCGATCGTAACAATCAATCGCTCCGGCAAAAAAGGAACGGTGGTGTGGATCACCGATCAGGGCAAACAGGGGCTATTCGACGGTGGTTCCGTTCGACCGGTCGTCGCAGAGATGGCTCGCGCGGGATACACCGTCATTTCCGCCGACCTCATCGGACAGGGCGAGTTTCTCTCCGGTGACCAGCATCTGGATGCGCAGCGAATGTGGTACCAACGAGGCGGTGAACTGGCCTGGCATCGTTTTTCCGGTTACACCTATGGCTACAATCATCCGCTGTTTGTGCAACGCGTCCATGACGTCTTGTCCGTCATCAAGCATGCCTCGTCGCCCGCGGGTGGAGACATTCATCTGGTCGGCATCGGGTCCGAAGCGGGTGCCATCGCGGCGGCCGCACGCAGTCAATCCGGCGACGCGATTGCGCGGACCTTCATCGACTTGCAGGAGTTTCGTTTCTCCTCACTCGAGCGACAAGACGATCCGATGTTTGTCCCCGGCGCGGTCAAGTACCTGGGCGTCGACGGATTGTTGTCGCTGTGCGGGCCCGGACCAATCGATGTCGTTTCACCAGTACTTCCGATCGCGGATCAAGTGCAGCGAATCGGCGTTGATTCCGCGCGGTTTCAATGGCACCGCAACCACGACGATCTGATGTCCGCGATCGACGCGGCATTGGTGCGATCGTCGTCGGCCGCGACCGGTTTGCCGGCCCAGACGTCTTCCAAGCCCAACTTCGTCGTCATCATGGTCGACGACATGGGCTACGCGGGCGTCAGTTGTTTCGGCAATCCATCTTTCAAGACGCCGCAAATCGATCGGCTTGCCGCCGAAGGGATGCGGATGACCGACTTTCATTCCTCCGGCACGGTTTGTTCCCCGACACGTGCCGGACTGTTGACCGGACGTTATCAGCAGCGATCAGGAATCGAAGCGGTGATCCATCCGGTGGCGGATCATCCCGAGCATCGAAAGGGACTGAACCTCTCCGAAACGACCTTCGCCGAAACGCTGAAAAACGCCGGCTACACCACCGGAATCGTTGGCAAGTGGCATCAGGGTTATCCCCACAACTCCGACGACTACCATCCCCAAAACCACGGCTTCGATGAATTCTTCGGCTACCACAGCGGTAACATCGACTTCGTCAGCCACGTGGGTGACCACAACAAGCACGACTGGTGGCACGGCAAAACGGAGACGCATGAGGAGGGCTATGCGACGGACTTGATCAACCGTTACAGCATCGACTTTATCGAGCAGAATCGCGACAAGCCGTTCTGTTTGTATGTGTCTCACTTGGCGATTCACAACCCGGTGCAAGTTCGCGGTGACCCGGTGCGGCGGACGGAGTCGGAAGGCTGGAAACGATGGAAGCCCAAAAGCGATGCCGAGCGGATTGAAAAGTTCCGTGGTATCACGCTGCCGATCGACGAGGGCGTGGGGCGGATTCGCGAGACTTTGGTGCAACTGGGGTTGGATCGCAACACGTTGGTGCTGTTCTTTTCCGACAACGGCGCCTCGAATGACTTCCCCAGCGGCAGCGAGGATTTGCGAGGCGGAAAGGGGACGGTCTACGAAGGCGGTCACAAGGTGCCGTTCATCGCCTGGTGGCCGGGCCAGATCCGGCCGGGCAGCCAGAGCGACGTGCCCGCGATCACACTGGACGTGATGCCGACGCTGCTGGCACTTGCCGGCGTGAAAACCGCTCCGCCGAACCCCTTGGACGGCATCGATCTGTCGCCGTTGCTGTTGGGCCGCGACGCGTTACCGCCGCGGCCGTTGTTCTG
The DNA here is from genome assembly GCF_008035925.1 of Stieleria maiorica. NCBI lineage: Bacteria > Pseudomonadati > Planctomycetota > Planctomycetia > Pirellulales > Pirellulaceae > Stieleria > Stieleria maiorica. The sequence continues at coordinate 6,321,535 of NZ_CP036264.1, read as the reverse complement.
GGCATCACTCAGCAACCGCGGCGGACGCAGCGAAGCGATGCGCGACGGACCCTGGAAGCTGGTTGTCCAGCATCCGAACGCGGCGCCGGGCAGTTTCGACAACGAAACCGTCGCACTCTATCGACTCGATCGTGACCCGGCTGAGCAAACCGATCTTTCGGCGATGCATCCGGAGCGTGCGGCCGACATGCTGGAACGGCTGAAGGCCTGGTATGCCGATACTCAACAGACAGCCACCGAGCAGCCGGGAGGTTGGTGAGCACTTGCTCTCGGACTTTTCCTACCCAAAAAATCTTCCTACCTCTCCCCGCCGCCACGATGCACTGTCGCGCCGGAAAGAACGAAAAGAAGAGGCGAGGCATGGCGAATGGTCGATAATTGATGGCAAAGTCTTCACCAACATCGCCTGGGGTGCGACCCAGCCACCCGGCCATCAACCTGGACAGTGCCGATCGGGTCGATCACAATGGAGTCGGCCGCTTCGCGGTCCCCCGCCACGGTGAATTCTTCGCCATCCCAACCGCCGAATCGTCGATGCAATCTCGTTTACGTCGCCATGCCGTTGTCCCCTTCGGTGTCTTCGCCGCCCTCGTTTGCGGTCTGGTTGCGGGATCAGTGCGAGCCGAAGAGTCGGCCGAGGAAGTACGATTCTTTGAGCAAAAGATTCGACCGCTGTTGGTTCGGCACTGTTACGAATGTCACAGCGAGGAGGCCGGTGAGCAGCAAGGCGGACTGCTGTTGGACCGCCGATCGGGATGGATCGAAGGCGGCGATACCGACAAGGCCGTCGTCCCCGGCCAACCGGACGCGTCGCTGTTGGTGACCGCGATCCGTTATGACGACGCGAATCTGCAGATGCCACCGGACCAGCGGCTGGATGACGAAGCGATCGCGTTGTTCGAACAATGGGTGCAGCGCGGTGCGATCGGTCCGGCCGATGACATGGGCGAAACCGAGTTCTCTCGATTGGGTGACCAAGAGTACCTGTTCGATCAAGCCGCCGATCATTGGGCGTTCCAGCCCGTCACACGCGTCACGGTACCGTCGCCTCCATCAAGTCTGGGCGAGTTGGGAAGGCATGCGGTCGATCACTTCGTTGCGGATTCGCTGGCCAAGGTTGCTCTGGTGCCCTCCGAGCCGGCCGATCCGGCGACGCTCCTTCGCCGATTGCACTATGACCTGACGGGGCTTCCGCCGACGTATGACCAGATCACCGCGTTTGTCGAAGCGGCGGAGATCGACCGGGACGCTGTGACGCGACAGTGGATCGATCGACTGATCGCTTCACCGGAGTTCGGACAACATTTGGGGCGGCTGTGGTTAGACGTCGTTCGCTACGGCGACACCGACAACAATTATCGCCCCGACACCCGCACGCCACACTACCACCCGTTCGCGTTTTCCTATCGCGATTACGTTGTCCGATCATTGAACGATGACAAGCCGTTTGATCAATTCTTGAAAGAGCAAATGGCGGCGGACTTGATGGGATTCGCGGCCGACGCACCCGAAATGGCGGCACTCGGGTTCTATGCATCCGGTCCGTATTCCAGCCGGGCGCAAGCGGAAGCGTTGGACGATTGGATCGACGTCACGACGCGCGGGCTGATGGGAATCACGGCGGCGTGTGCCCGTTGTCACGATCACAAATTCGAACCCGTCCCGACCGCGGACTACTACTCGTTACGTGGCGTGTTTGCCGCCGCTGCACGCGTCGATCCGTTGGATGAAACGAAACAACCCGTGCTGGCATCGTATCGACCGACGCCGTCCGAAACGGCCGATTATCAAAAGAAACGAGCCGCCATCGATGCCAAGGTCAACGGTGCGGCAGGAAAAAAGGCCAAGAACAATAACCGATCGATCGCGCAAAAAATCCGTGAGACGGAGTTGGCCGAATTGCTGACGTTTCACCCCGGCGCGCCGGCGCGGGCGATGGTCCTGGCCGACCGAAAGCGTCCTCCGGAATCTTATGTCTTCATCCGCGGCGATGCCTCGGCCCGCGGCGACGCGGTGCCGCGACGATTCTTGAAGATTCTGGATCCGCAGCAGGGCGCATTTCCCGCCGACAGCAGCGGCCGGTTGGAACTGGCCGAAAAGATCGCATCGGCCGACAATCCCTTGACCGCCCGCGTGTTCGTCAATCGCGTCTGGGGGCACTTGATCGGTTCCCATCTGGTCGCCACGCCGTCGGATTTCGGCTTGCAAGGCAGTCGGCCGACGCACCCCGAATTGCTGGATTGGCTGGCCGACGACTTCATGCGTCACGGCTGGTCGGTCAAACACCTGGTGCGCCGGATCGTGACGTCGCAGACCTATCAACAATCCAGCCGCTCACGCGACGCCGGGCAGGCGGCGGATCCTGAGAACCGATGGCTGTGGCGTTCCAATCGAAAGCATCTGTCGATCGAAGCGATTCGGGACAGCATGCTGCTGGTCGCCGGTCAATTGGATCGACGGATCGGTGGTCATCCCGGACGACTTTGGGACGGCGACTACACCCGCCGCCGGGCGATCTATGGATTCATCAATCGATTCAATCTGGATCCGACGCTGCGGGCGTTCGACTTCCCCGCCCCCGTGCAGACGCAACCCGCGCGGGGTGAAAGTATCGTCGCCCCGCAAGCACTGTTTACCATGAACGCGCCGTTGGTGATCGACCAGGCGGCGGCCATCGCATCGTCGGCGGCAGTTTCACAAACCAAGGACGACCGTCAAAAAGTGGTGTCCTTGTTCCAAATGACGCTGGGACGCGACCCCGATGCCGCGGAGATTACCCGAACGTTGAAATTCGTCGAGTTCCAGAAACGATTCCAGAATCCGGATCGCCCGCCAACACGTTTCATCGATTCACCTTGGCCGCTGATCGCCCAGGCGTTGTTGATGAGCAACGAATTCCAATATGTGGACTAGCAACATGAACCCATTCCTTTCACGACGAAGCTGGTTGCAGTCGACCAGTCTGGGGTCGATCGCGCTGGCCGGCATGTTGCAGCAATCCGCAGCGGCCGATCGGGCACCGGAAGAATCGCCGCTCAGCGAGCTGGCGCCGCACTTTCCGCCGCGCGTCAAACGGGTGATCCACCTGTTTATGAACGGCGGCCCGTCCCAAATGGACACGTTTGATCGCAAGCCTGAACTCAGCCGCCTGGACGGCAAGCCGCTTCCCGATTCGGTGAAGAAACAACTGCAACCGACCCAACGCAACCGGGCAGGAAACCTGTTCGGTTCCCCGTTCAAGTTCAAGCGGTACGGCGAGTGTGGCTTGGAGGTCAGCGAGCTGTTTGCAAACGTCGCCGAGCATGCGGATGACTTATGTGTGATTCGCAGCATGCAGGGCGAGATCGCCAATCACACACCCGGCTTGTTGCTGACCAATTGCGGGCATTCGACGTTGCCACGCCCCAGCCTGGGTTCCTGGCTGTTGTACGGATTGGGCAATGAGAGCGATGAATTGCCGGGCTTTGTCGTGTTGTGTCCGCGTGGTTTGCCGACCGCCCAGTCACGCAACTGGACCAGCGCGTTCATGCCGGGGGTGTACCAGGGAACGCACATCGACACCGAAAACACGGGCAAACAAATCGTTCCCAACCTGACGCGTCGCGATGTGCGAGCCGGTTCGCAGCGGGCACAGGTGGCACTTGCACAATTCCTGAACCAGCGACATGCCGCCCAGCGCGCCGAAGACGAGCGTCTGGAAAGCCGCATTGCTACGATGGAACTTGCCTTTCGGATGCAACGCGCCGGAACCGATGCGTTTGACTTGTCGCAAGAACCCGCGCATATTCGCGAGCTGTACGGCGATTCGATTCAAGGCCGCAACATGCTGTACGCGCGACGCCTGGCCGAACGCGGGGTCCGCTACATCCAGTGCTACCACGGCGCCGGCCAGCCCTGGGACAACCACGGTTCGATCGTCAGAAACATCACGCGGTTGGCGGAAGAATCCGATCGCCCCATCGCCGCACTCCTGACCGATCTGAAGCAACGCGGCATGTTGGACGAGACGCTGGTCATCTGGGGCGGCGAAATGGGCCGCACGCCGACCGTCCAGCAGGTCAAGGATCCGACGAAGGTGGGACGCGATCATCACATCGATGGATACACCGTGTGGATGGCCGGTGGCGGAGTCCGCGGCGGCACGACCTACGGCGCGACCGATGAACTGGCGATGGCGGTCACCGAGAACAAGGTGACGATGCCTGATTTTCACGCCACCGTGTTGCATCAACTGGGCTTCGACCACAAACGCCTGACCTATCGCTATTCGGGACGCGATTTTCGATTGACCGACGTGCACGGACGCGTCATCAACGAGATTCTCGCTTGATCCCCCCGCTTCCTATACACAACGTCATGAATCGTCACTTATCAGTAGCTACCCTCGCCAGAGGGTGGGTTTTCATTGGCATGGCCAGCGCGACGCGGCCCATCCAGCGAAGCGCAACCGCTGATCCAAGTACGATGGCCCTTCCGGGCCGTCGTCGGGACGCCACGCCACTCCGAATCCCCTTTAATCAATCTGGACGCATTCGCCCGTTCATCGGACTTCTTCTGCTGGTCCTCGTCAGTTGCACCGACGACGTCGCCTCCGCCGAACGCCCCATCGATTTCAACAAACAGATCCGCCCGATCCTGACGCGACATTGCACGTCCTGTCACGGCGGCGTGAAGCAAGCCGGCGGCCTGTCGTTCGTCTATGCCGAACAAGTATTGCCGCCGGACGGATGGGTGATCGAACCGGGGGATCCCGACGCATCGCTATTGATCGAACGCATCAAAAGCGACGATCCTGACGAGCGGATGCCGCCGGCCGATGAGCACCCCGATCCGCTGCCGGCAGAGGAGATCGAGTTGCTGGAAGAGTGGATCCGCCAGGGCGCTCCCTGGGGTGGGCTGTGGTCACTACAACCGCTGAAGTCGTCGATGCCCGGTCGTGCGGACGCAACCGGGGTCGATCACGACGCTTCGGATTGGGCACGGCAGCCGCTGGACCGGTTGGTGTTTCAGCGGCTGGCCGGAGAAGGACTCATGCCGTCCCGCGAAGCCGCTCCGGAGGAATGGTTGCGGCGTGTCTCGTTCGATTTGATCGGCTTGCCTCCGTCGATGCAGCGGGTCGAGAGGTTTACCCGAGCGCTGCGCCGCACCGGCTCCGCTGCCTCACGTGAAACCGTCTATCAACGCGAGGTCGACCGGCTGTTGGCCAGTGAACGATTCGGCGAACGATGGGCGTCGGTCTGGATGGACCTGGCCCGCTATGCCGATTCGAAAGGATTTGAAAAGGATCCGCACCGGGACATGTGGCCGTATCGCGATTGGTTGATTCGTGCCTTTAACGACGACATGCCGTACGACCAGTTCACGATCCGTCAATTGGCCGGCGACCTGTTGGAGGACCCGACGCCGGACGATTTGATTGCGACCGCGTTTCACCGCAACACCCAAACCAATACCGAAGGCGGGACGGACGATGAAGAGTTTCGTGTCGCGGCGCTGATCGACCGGATCAACACCACCTGGACCGTCTGGCAGGCGACAACGTTCGGATGCGTGCAGTGCCATTCGCACCCCTACGATGCGTTCAAGCACGAAGAGTATTACGCCTGCATGGCGATCTTGAACGACTCGCTGGATGCCGATCTGCCGTCGGACTATCCGACCCTGAAAATCCCCGGCGATCCTGAAAAGATCCCCGCGGCGGTCGACGCACAACGGGCCTACCAACAATTACGCATCGATCGCAATCAACTCGGCGGCGATCTGGCGACGCAGGTCTCCTGGAATCCGCTGGTTCCATCGAACGTTTCGAGCACCGAAGGCGAGTTGCGGATCGATGGCGACCACGTGCGGACCGCCGGGGGCACGTTCCCGCCGGGAGTTCGATACACGGTCCAGGCGAACGCACAGCCGTTGACGGCACTGCGAGTGGAGATCCTGCCCGAGTCGGATGACCCGGTCAATTGGCCGGAACAAGGTTCCGTGCTCAGCCAGTTCAAGCTGTCGCTGGTCAAGGCGGACGGCACCGCCGTGCCGGTCGAGATCGCCGACGCCTTTGCGGACGCCTTGACCGGGCCGGAAGATCCGCGGTCGAGTTTGGACAAGAATGCGGACGGCGTCGGCGGCTACCCGAAACTGCATCGCCCTCGCTGGGCCGTCTTTGTGCTGCGTGATCGTTTAGACGGCGACGACGTCGGCCCTGATGCCACGCTGCGATTGGAGATGCTGCAATCCAATAGCGTTGCCGGAAACTTGGCCACTCCGATTCGCCATTTCCGCTGGGACGTTTGCGACGATGACGCCTGGACCGAATTGATCGCCTCGGAGGAACTTGCCGAACTCGACCGCGCACTCGCGCCGGCCAAGAAGGCGGCCGGTCAGGTCCGTGGAGCGTCGTTGCCGGTGATGGAAGCCCGCCAAGCCGCCGTTTCCCGCGCGACGCGTCAGTTCATCCGCGGCAATTGGCTCGATCGCGGTGAAGAGATCCCACCGGGAATCCCCGCGGTCTTCGGGGTCGAACAACCCGTCCGCGACCGATTGGATTTCGCCCGCTGGCTGGTCTCGGACGACAACCCGCTGGCCGCACGTGTTTGGGCCAACCGCATTTGGGCAGAACTGTTCGGTATCGGGCTGGTCGAAACGCTGGAAGATTTCGGCTCCAGCGGGACACAGCCTTTCGATCGCGACTTGTTGGATCATCTGGCGCTGCGGATGCGGGAAGGACACCGGTGGCGGTTAAAACCATTGCTGCGAGAGATCGTGCTGTCGTCGGTGTACCGTCAAACCAGTGCTGCGCCGCAGTCTCTTCGCGAGCAAGACCCTCGCAACGTGCTGTTGGCGCGGGGGCCACGCACGCGATTGACGGCGGAGATGATTCGCGATCAGGCGCTCGCGGTTTCGGGGCTGTTGGAAGACCAGATCGGCGGCCCCTCCGTGATGCCGCCGCAACCCGACGGTGTGTGGCAAACGGTGTACAGCGGCGCCCAGTGGAAGACGCCCGAGGGTAGCGGCAAGTACCGACGCGGGTTGTACACGTATTGGCGGCGCACCAGTCCCTACCCCAGCTTCTTGATGTTCGATTCGCCCACCCGTGACCTCTGTTCGGCGCGACGGATCGCCACCAACACACCGCTGCAGGCGCTCGTCACGCTGAACGATCCCGTTTACGTCGAATGTGGACGGGCGTTGGCCGATCGGGCCGTCGACGCGGTCGGCTCCGATGACGCACCCGATGCCGGCGTTGCGATCGAGTGGATGTATTGGGCGGTCACTCAGCGGCCCCCCGGACAAGTCGAACTGGAAGAGTTGAAGCAGCTATATCACGATTTGCGGATCGAGTCGTCCGCAGCTCCCTCTGACGACACATTCACTGCCGAAGCGATCAACGCCGACGCACTCGCAATCGTCGCCAACACCATTTTGAATTTGGATCGAGCGGTAACGAAATGAAGAATCTTCATGACCATGTCCAAGAAGAGTACGCACGATTGCAGACTCGCAAACACTTCTTGAAAAACTGTTCGCTGGGACTGGCCGGCATCTGGTTGGGTGGTCGGTCGATCGCCGCCGACCTGTCGGACGCAGGGGCGGAGACGCAACCGGACTCGCACGATTCGCACGCGCTGCCGCACTTCGCGGCGCGGGCCAAGCGGGTCATCTTTTTGCACATGGCCGGTTCCCCCAGCCAACTGGAACTGTTCGATTACAAACCGGCGCTACAACAGCTTGATGGCCAGGATTGCCCGGCGAGTTTCTTGGAGGGCAAACGTTTCGCCTTCATCCAAGGCGTCCCCAAAATGCTGGGGCCGCAGTATCCGTTCCGGCAATGCGGCGACAGTGGTGCCTGGGTCAGCGACCGGATGCCGCATTTTCAATCGGTCGTCGACGAGGTCTGTTTCGTCAAATCGATGTACACCAGCCAGTTCAATCACGGACCGGCCCAGTTGCTGTTGCACACCGGGAATCAAAACTTGGGCAGTGCGTCCTTCGGCGCATGGACGATGTACGGCCTGGGCAGCGAAAGCGAGAACTTGCCCGGCTTCATCGTGCTGGTTTCAGGCGGAAAGACTCCGTCGGCCGGTAAAAGCGTTTGGGGGTCGGGCTTCTTGCCCTCGGTTTACCAGGGCGTGCAGTGTCGTTCCAAAGGCGATCCCGTTCTGTACCTGTCCAATCCCGAAAGCGTTTCGATGCAGCAGCGACGCCGCGCCTTGGACGCGATCAATCGGATCAACCAACAAACGTTCGAGGAAACCGGTGATCCGGAAGTCCTGACGCGGATCTCGCAGTACGAAATGGCGTTTCGGATGCAGACCCATGCGGCCGAAGCATTCGATTTGCGGCAGGAAAACAAAGCGACCCACGCGCTCTATGGCACCGAGCCGGGCAAGGAATCCTTTGGCAACAATTGTTTGCTGGCCCGCCGATTGGCCGAACGCGGCGTGCGATTCATCCAGCTGTTTCACTGGGGCTGGGATTCCCACGGGGCGGCCGAAAGCGAAGCCCTGAACGGCGGGTTCAAGACACGGTGCGAAGAAGTCGATCGGCCGATCGCGGCGCTGCTGAACGACTTGCGCCAGCGCGGATTGCTGGACGACACGCTGGTGGTCTGGGGCGGTGAATTCGGACGCACGCCGATGCGTGAAAACCGTGGCGGTCGGGAGATGAAGTTTGTCGGTCGCGATCACAACCCCGGCGCCTTCACGATGTGGATGGCCGGCGGGGGAATCAAGCCGGGAATCAGCTATGGAGAAACCGACGAGATCGGTTACGAAGCGATTGTCGACAAGGTTTCACCGCACGACCTGCACGCGACGCTGCAGCACTTGCTGGGGATCGATCACAAACGGCTGACCTACATGCACCAGGGGCTGCCGCAACGATTGTCCAACGTCACCCAGCCCTCGCGGGTGGTCAAAGAAATCATGGCATAGCCTATGATCCATCCAGCTTTTCAACCTTCTCGGAAATCTCCGACTCCAGCGCCTGCTTGGCTTCGAGGGCCTGCAGCAATTCACGCTGCTCGGCTTCGAATTCTTCCTGTTGTTCGACCGACAGGGCGTGTTCCTGGTCGCCTTTGAAACCGGCGCGCCGTTTGTCCAATCGTTCGACGTCATCCAGGTCGCCGTACAAGATCAGCACATCGCCGGGTTGGACCACGTCATCGCCCCGCGGGGTGCCTTGAAAGATGCCCCCTTCACGTCGGATGCTCAGCACCAGGATGCCTTCATCGGAAAGCCGCAGCGATGCCAGCGTTTTACCGGCCAACCAATCCCGAGGTTCGACCAGCATTTCGGTGATCGCATAGCCGCGTGAGAGCTCCAGCAAGCTGACGTAGTCTCGGACGTCCAGGTCGGTGAACGTTTTCAACAGCCAGGCGATGACGCGGTTCATGTGGCGTTCGACCCAGCGGCTGGAAAAGAACATCCACAGAAACGTGATCCCGCCGACCAGGATCGTGAACAACAGCACCTGGGTTTGCCACGCGGAATTGGACGTGCTCATCACCGACACCATCACGGTCGCGGCCACGGTGGCGATCCCCACGTTGCCCAACAGCATCAACAACATCACGATCTGGCGTCGCACCGGATGGGTGACGACCATTTCGGATTCCTGGGTGGTGAATCCGGATCCGGTGAACGCCGATCGGGCCTGGAATTTCGCCGCTTCGCGCGACAGCCCCGTGAACATCAATGCCATCGCGGCGACACGCGTGACGATCATCGACAGCGTGAGCGTCACCAAGAGTGAGATTACACCGATCAAAAGAAACCTCCGGCCGATCGGTCGGAAAACAAAAAACGCGACCCGCAAAGCCCAGATAATACTTTGCGGGTCGCTATGAAAAAGCGTGGTGGGGCCAAAATAATGCTTGCCTTGGCACGCGTAAGGGGCTGTCCGGCCGACCTAGCGCTCTGTCAACATCAGATTTTCGGGTTGCGTTTCTGTTTCCTCGGATGAGCAAACGGGTTGATCGGAGACCCAGACCGGGTCGACGGTCAATCACGAATTGCATTTTCTGTGCCAGAATAAACGGCAGCGAGCGGCAAGGGGCGGAATGGAATGTGGAATCAGACCGATGCGTGGTTCGACAGCTGCCCAGCCACCGACGCGATCGGCAGATCGGATCGACGGCGTTGGGAATGTGTGCGTCGATGCACGTTGATCATGTGCACCTGATCTCACGAACGATGAAGTCACTTCAAGCACCTGGCAGCTCACGATCGCCCAGTCATCTCCCGGTGCCCGGATGGAAAAGAAACAACTTCGCGTTGGAAACCTGTTTTCCAGTGTCCATTCACTGCCGGTCCGCACGCCCCGTCTACCGCCGCTGCGTTTTCGATTGGGCTGGACAGTCGCCGTCCTCTCCGAGGTCGCCGCGGGGCAAAGCTTAACTTTTTCACGCCCGCGCCGAGTTCGGAGAACACGGCGACCCTCCGAACACATCGTCGAGTACGCGAACCAAGCTGCGACGAAAGACTACGGCGCCGTCGCACTCGCCTCGGGCGGCTTCGGTTCGGGCAGTTTAACGTTCATCTTCAGCTGGACGACGCGAGGGTCGATGCGATAGGGAAACAGGTTTGCCGGCAGACGGATGTTCTGGGCGCTGAGCAGAAACTCGTGGTAACCGGCCTGGGCGTCGGCCAGATCCAGCGAGACTTTTAAGCTGGCCGGATCGAGGAAGCGAAAATCGCGATCCGACCCCGACAGGGTCACACGGCATTCGGTCGGCGCGGAGGTGTCGATCTCCAGTTGCTTTGCCACGTTACGATATTCCAGCGGCACGATGAAGGTGCGTTGGACGGTGTTGGGATCGTAGGCGAGCACGAACCAAGCGGCGATGGCCACGACGAAGGAGAGAAGTTTCAGGCCCGCGTGGTCGACCAGGATCTGCTTCCAAAGCGGTTGCCGCGAATCCGGCAGCACGGAGGCGAAGCTGTTTTCCAGAAACTGTTTCAAGTCCGCCGGGCCGGGGATTTCCGTCAGCGTGCCGGCTTGGGTGACACAGACGCTGCCGCGTTCCTCCGAGACCACGATGGTCACCGCATCGGAGCGTTCCGAAAGCCCCAACGCGGCGCTGTGCCGGGTGCCGCGTCCACCGATCTTGCCGGTGTGGGGAGAGATCGGCAGGTGGGCGGCATACTGTTCGATGCGGTCGCGATCGATCACGATCGCACCGTCGTGTCCCGGTGAACTGGAATCAAAGATGCTGTAGATCAACGGAATACTGAACCTGCCGCCCAGCGCGATGCCTCCGTTCAGCTGGCGCTCCAGCGACTCCTTTCGTTTCAGCACGATCAGCGCGCCGGTTTTCGTCGACGCCATGCGAAACACCACTTCGATCAAGTCATCGACCGGGATCGAGCGTCGACCGTCGTGTTCAAAATGCACCGACCGGAACGACGCCATCCGCTCGAGCAGCCGCCGCAGGTCCTCCTGGAACACCACCACCAGGATGAACAGCAGCACGGCGAAGGTGGTGTGAAAGGCCAACGAGGTCAGGTACATGTCCAGGCTGCGGGCCAAAAAATACACCCACGCCAACGCCGCCAATCCGACCAGGACGCCGCGCGAAGCCGTCTGCTGGAACCACAGCATCGACGCGTACAGAAACGCCGACACCAGCAGAATGTCGATCACGTCGACAACGCGGAATGATTGCCGCAGTTCGTCGATGGTCAAAAGAATCGATTCCAACATGATCCACCCAAGGGGGCTGTTTTCCTTCCCCGTCCGCATGCGGGATGCGATTTGCCTAACCGGACCGGGCACGAGGGAAGATCGGGCGAACTTTGCCGATTCAGGATTCCCAACCTTTATACCGGTCTCGGCCAGAGATACGATAGCACTCTGGCGCGACGGGGCATTTCCGGCGCGGGCTAACATGGCAGCTGGGATTTGGCGACCGGGTTTATCGGAGACTGAGTTTGTTGAAGATTGGGGCCGAGCGGGTAACAAAAGCGACCGAGTGATGAAGGCAACGCAATTGAATGCGAAATCCGTCTCCGCCAAGCTGCTGGAGCGTCTGAGTGAGCACGACGAGGTTGTGATCGTGATGCACGACAACCCCGACCCGGACGCGATCGCGACCGGTTGGGGGTTGAAGGTGTTGGTCGACGAAACCATCGGGCTGCCGACGCGGGTGATCGGGGGCGGGGCGATCGTGCGGGCCGAAAACCGGCACATGGTGAACCTGCTCGACCCGCCGATCGAACTGGTCGACGACTTCGATTTCGATGACCGCGCCGCGGCGATCCTGGTGGATTGCAGCATCGGAGCGTCGAACCACGTCTTGACCCGTCAGCGCATCCAGCCGTTTGCGATCATTGACCATCACATCGCCGATGTGCGAAATACCAAGGCACCCTTTGTCGATATCCGCGTCGAGGTCGCCGCGTCGGCATCGATCATCGCCAGTTATCTTCGCGAGCAACACATCCCTCCGGGAGCCAAACTGGCGACCGCCATGCTGTATGCGATCCGTACCGAGACGTGTGCCTATGAATCGCATTATTCGGCGCTGGATCGAATGATCCTGCCCTGGTTGATGGAGTACGCCGAACCGGAACTGTTGGCGGAGATTCATAACGCACCGTTGCAGCGATCTTATTACGGGGATCTGCTGCTGGCGTTGCAAAACACATTTCTTTATGACGACGTGGCGCTGTGTTTCCTGCCCCGCGCCGACGGCGTGGAAATCGTCGGCGAAATCGCGGATTTGCTCGTCCGCTGTGAATCGGTCGGACGCGTGATGTGCGGTGCCGTGATCGGTAACGACTTGTTGGTGTCGGCGCGGACACAGTTCCCCAAAGACAACGCGGCGGACATGATTCAGGCGACGCTGAAGGGGCTGGGAGGGTCCGGCGGCCACGCCCACCGGGCCGGCGGAAAAATCCCCAACGTCGGCGAGAGTGCCAGCGCGGTCGAAAAGGTCTCCAACCTGCTCCGCGATCGCTGGCTGGACGTCTGCGGCGTCGAACGAAAACGGGGGACACGCTTGATTGCCAAACGCGAAATCGTTCAAAATCTGGATCTGTAACTGGTATGGAGCTACTGGCTGACCAGGAGGTTCGGCCTCGATGGTCACAGGTAGGTCCCCATCCCAGGGGCGTGCCAAGCTCGTCTTGGCACGCCTACTTTTTCTAATCCGGTAGCGGAACTCGTCAACGGCTTGTTGATTTAATCAGCCGTTTGGCGCGAGCCTACGGGCGCCAGTGCGTATTCTTGGTGTTGGAGGCCCGTATTCTTGGTGTTGGAGGCCCGTATTCTTGGTGTTGGAGGCCCGTACGCTCGCGCGAAACGGCTGATCCCACGTGCGGTCGGAATAGATCAACTAGCCGTCAACCCCTTGTTGATTTACTAGCCCGCAGCGCTAGCAAGGGTCGCTACGGGTTTACTCGCTTGCGCGTCGTGCTTGTACAAGAAGATCAGCTGACGTCAATCCGCAGGTGATTGATGCGACTGCGGAGCGTCGGGCGGCTGATGCCCAGGCGATTGCTGGCCTCGCTGATGTTGTTGCCGGTCGACTTCATCACCTCGCTGATCAGGATCCGATCGACCTCGTCGTGGATGTCATTGCCGATCGTGAACGAGCCCTCGCCCAGACGTCTGCGGATCTCGTCGACCAACCCGCCCTGCCAGTCGTGCGAGGATGATGGAGTGATCGTAGCCTTCGCGGCCGGAGGCACCGGGGCCGCGAATCCGCTGGGCAAGAAGGAAGGCAGAATCACCGGCCCGCTGGCTTTGAGCAGCGTCTGCTTGATGATCCCTTGCAACTCGCGAACGTTGCCGGGCCAATCGTGATCGATCAGACGTTGCATCGTTTCGGGCGCGATCGATACAAAGTCTTTCTTCAGCTGCCGCGCGAACAATCGAAAGAAGTGCTCGGCCATCTTGGGCAGGTCCTGGCCGCGCTCGCGCAATGGGGGCAATGAGATCGTGAATTCGTTCAAACGATAGAACAAGTCGCTGCGAAACGACCCGTCGGCCATCGCGGAGTCGAGATCGCGGTTGGTGGCCGCGATGATCCGCACGTCGGTTTTGATCGTCTTGCTGCCGCCGACGCGTTCGAATTCCTTTTCCTGCAGAACGCGCAGCAGCTTGGTCTGCATCACGGGCGTCATGTCGCCGATTTCATCCAAGAACAGCGTCCCGCCGTTGCAGATTTCGAACTTCCCGATCCGCCGCTGGTCCGCTCCGGTGAACGAACCTTTTTCGTGGCCGAACAATTCGCTTTCCAACAGGGCCTCGGGAATCGCCGCACAGTTGATCGCGTGAAACACGTGATCGTGTCGTGAGCTGTGTTGATACAGGGCGCGGGCGACGACTTCTTTGCCCGTCCCAGTTTCCCCCAGAATCAAGACGGCGGTATCACGCGATGCGACGCGGCCGATCGACCGGAACACCTCGACCATCGCGGGACACTCGCCGAGCATTCGGTCACTCGGTTTTTCCGCCGACGTGTGCTCTCGTTCCGACGGCAAGATCGCGGGTTTGCGTGCCATGCGACTCGTTTCCAGCGCCGCATCGATGACGGGCAGAATCTCATCGGGCTCGAACGGCTTGGTGATGTAGTCGAACGCACCGCCGCTCATCGCCGCGATCGCGGTTTCCGACGTGCCGTGGCCGGTCATCAAGATCACCGGCACACGGCGATCCTGCTCGCGAAGCTCGTGAATCAATGCCAACCCGGATTGGTCGGGCAACTGAATGTCCAACAACACCGCATCGGGTTGCTCGCGACGAAAGGCGGTCAAGGCTTGCTCGGCCGATCCCGCGACCAAGACGTGATAGTCCGGTTCAGGCAGGCACAATCGCATGCACTGCAAGATCAAAGGGTCGTCGTCGATGACCAGCAGGGTTTGGGAATTTGTCATGACATCGTTGTCAGCGTGGTTGGCTGGGGGCATTCAGTATGGCATACGTTTCAGGACGCTTGGACCGGAAGGATCACCGACACCGTTGTCCCTTTGCCGACGGTCGACTGCAATCCGATCGCACCGTTGTGGCTTTTGACTATCCCGATCGACGTGCTGAGCCCGAGTCCGGTGCCCTGGCCGCGGGGTTTGGTGGAAAAGAACGGGTCAAAGATCCGGTCCCGGATGGCAACCGGGATGCCCGTCCCGGTATCCGAAACACTGATCACAACATAGTCGCCCGGTTGCAACGTGGTGTAGGAAAAGGAGCGTTCGGTGACCAACGTCATCAGCGAGGCTTCGATTCCCAGCGTGCCCGATTCGGCCATCGCGTCGCGCGCGTTGATGGCCAGATTCATCACGACCTGACTGATCTCCGTTTCGTCACCGCTGATGTCGGGCAAGTCGGGTTCGATATTCAACCGCAGCTGAATCCCGGCGGGAAGTGTGCGTTCGATGATCGCTACGATTTCCGGTAAAAATGCCTGCAAGCGGATCGGTTGCCGGACGCCGTCTCCGCCGCGGGCAAAGGTCAACAATTGTGCGATCAGGTCGGCGCCGCGTGAGGCACCGACGACGATGGTTTCGACCAGCGCCGAGCGATCGATGTTGGGATTATCCCGCTGCAACATCTTTCCGCTCATCAGAATCGGGGTCAGCAGGTTGTTCAGGTCGTGCGCGATCCCGCCGGCCAGGGCACCGAGCGATTCCAGACGCTGTCGCCTTCGTTCGACCTGTTGAAGTTTGGTGCGGGCGACCAGATCGAGGTCGAAAATGACGTCGCCGATCGATTCCCCCTCGTCGAACAGCCGCGTGCGACGGCGCTCAATGCGAAGCCGCGTGCCGTCCTTGGCCGTCGCGTGAAGCTCGCCCGACCAGCGTGGGGCGTTTTCGTAGTCATTGCTGTGCACGTTACCGGATTCATCTTTCGGCGGGACGATTCGCAATAAATCACCGGCGGTGTGTCCGATCGCTTCGCCCGCGGAGTATCCAAACAACTGCTGTGCGCCGCGGTTCCAATAGACGATCCGCCCGGAGGCATCGAGCACGTGGATCGGGTCGGGGATCTCGGCCAACAAGGCTTCATGCTGTTTCATCCGCAATCGCGAAGCGTGATGATCGGAGACGTCGCGCACGGAGATGGCCAGCCGGTCGATTCCGAAGTCGGTCCGGGGTTTGACGGACAATTCCGCCAGCAGCGTGTCGCCGTCGCTGCGTTTGACCTTCACCCGCCGCAACAGCAAGGGGTGTTGGTTTTCGTCATCCAGGCGGTTGGCAAGCCATTCATCGATCACGGTCGTTTCGAAAAATCGTGTCAGCACCTGGCCGGGCAACCCATCGACGGGCATCCGCAACATTTCCGCCATCGCCACATTGGCGACCTCGATCCGACCGACTTCATCGGTCACAATGATCCCGTCGCCGCTGCTTTGGAACAACAGTTCAAAGCGACCGTCGGCCTGGGCGGTCTTGCTGTCGGCGACCAGACGACGATGGCGTTCCGAGCGACGTGCGGTGTACAACAATGCCAGTGCGGCGAGCATGACCGTGTGCCCGCCCACCAAGCTGGAAAGCGCATCGTTGCGTTTTGAATCCAAGCTGCGGCGCAGATCGACGACTTGGTGGTGAAGCGATTCTTCCAGCGACTCCACTTGCGAACGCAGCGATTTGGACTCGCCACGCAGTTGCGTCAATTGCGCGTCACTGATGGAATCGCCGCCGACGTTGGCCGACCGCAGCAATTCCAGAAAGTCACCGATCCGGTCCTGCAACCGCCCCAACCAACTGCGGTCACCGGAGGGATCGTTCAGGGCCGCGGCGGGTCGGTCCGCCGTCTGCAGCTCGGCGACCAACTGGTCGCATCGGGCGATCGCCTCGGCCAGTTCCATCCGATCTTGATCGTCGCCACCCATCTTGATGACGCGGACGCGCGACGTGGCGGCGGCCAAATTGGCCCGCAGCGAGCCGAGTTGTTGCAGACGGACCTCGGCCATCGAGATCTGCCCGTTCGCCGCCGGCAGGTCGCCGATCGCCCGGTACGCCACGACGAACGAACCGAGGGTCAACACGACGGTGGCGATGCACACCAACGGGAACGCGTTTCGGCGTATCAATGCTTTCACGGACCAGCAATCAGGACAAAGGAATTCGGTTGGCAGACGCCGCCCGGAAATTTAAGGTGGCCCGCTCGGCCATTTAAGGTGGCCTGCCCGGCCAACGGAGGCGGCCCCTTCTGGAAAAAAATTTGACATCCGACGGGTACACCATTTGCGTCACCGGGTTGCTTCATGCAAAGGGCAAACCGCAGCCCCGCGACGGCAACGCGGGTCATCGTCTAACTTAGCCGAACAGGACTACTCCCATCATCCGTTGCTTACCTTTTTCGCGAACCACCTCCATGTTTGACCAACTCAGTGAAATGGTACGGCTTGCTCAGCAGTCCTGGGTGGGTTGCTGCTGGGAAACCGAATTCGGTTCGCGGCGGTTGAACTTACGTGGGCTGCAGGCACGTCAGGCGGTGGTGGCGGCCAAGGCGACCCGCGGTGACGAATCCCAGTGCTGGTATCAGGCGGCCCAGTGGCTGGCGGGGGTCGAACACGACGCCAAGACGGCGGCCGAGCACGCACAGCAAGCCTTGAACGCTGTTGCTTCGGGGGACCTCGCCGTCGCCATCAAACTGTTTGACCAGGCCAGCGTCCTGGCAGCCAAGTACCCCGTCTCGGTCGGCTACGTCGCCTGTCGCTCCCTTTGCGAAGACCTGTCCTGCAGCGACCCCGCGACCGCGTGACGGCCGGTAAACGCGTGACGATCCGTGTTTGCCGCCAGCCTACCAGCATTTCATCATTCTGCCCCGAATCATTCTGCCATCCCTCTCGCGATTCCAACCGACGCGACAAGACGTCTTGGCCGGGTAGAGAGGTAGGAAGATTTTGGAGGTAAAAAGATCGGCTACATCGAGCGGGGGCACTACTTCCGCATCACCTCATACAGATCCGTGCGGCGATCTTTCCAATTGGTCACGCTGCCGCGTTCGCGGTGCCGACGAAGCAGTTCCAGGTCGACGTCGTGGATGATCACGGTTTCGATGTTCGGACTTGCTTCGGCGCCGATGCCGTCGCGGGCAAAGGTCACATCACAGGGTGTCAGGATCGCCGTTTGCGCGTAGTGCACGTCGGCGTTTTCGACGAAGGGCAAATTCCCGGTGCAACCGGCGATCGCAACATAAACGTCGTTTTCGATGCAGCGTGCTTGGGCACAGGCGCGGACGCGGAGATAGCCGTGACGGCTTTCGGTATTGTAGGGGACAAAAATGATGTCGGCCCCCAAGCCGGCCGCCAAGCGACCGAGTTCCGGGAACTCACAGTCGTAACAGACTTGGATCGATACCTTGCCGCAATCGGTGTCAAACGCCTCCAGCGACGGCCCCCCTTCGACCCCCCACCAGCTTCGTTCGCTGGGCGTGATGTGCAACTTGTATTGCTTGTCGATGCGGCCGTCACGATGAAACAAGAACGCAACGTTGTACAGTCGATCGTCTTCGACAATGAAGTGTGAACCGGCGATGATGTTGGTGTCGAACTTCATCGCCAAATCGGCAAACACCTCCAACAACCTCGGCGTGAATTCGGCCAACTTCCGCGCCGCCTGCCCCGGACGCAGCGACGGGATGATCGAAAGCAATTGGGTGGTGATCAGTTCCGGGAACAACAGGAAATCACAGCGATAGTCACCGGCGACATCGACAAAGTAAGTGATCTGGCGGGCGAATTCGTCGAAATCCGCCACCGCGCGCATCTGGTATTGAACCGCACCGATGCGGACCGGCCGAACGGTGCGTCGATGCCGCCGCTTGCCGGCCGACGAATACTCCAGATTGCGCCAAATCAAAAACGTCGCGTAGCCGCAGCTTTCGGTGTCCGATGGCAGGTAGTCCTTCAACAGGCCTTCCAGGGCAAACCCGTTGGCGACCTGGGCCGACAGGACGGGATCGAAAATCGACTTGTTGATGACGCGATCGACGTACTCCGACGCCTTCAATTGGTCGGCATGCTTGTGATAGCCGGGAATGCGTCCGCCGACGATCATTTGCTCCACGTTTCGGCTGCGGCAAAGCTCTTTGCGGGCATCGTACAGCCGACGCGATAGCCGCATGCCGCGGAAATCCGGGTCGACCATGATTTCGATGCCGTACAACGTGTCACCACCGGGGCGGTGATTGCGAATGTATCCCCCGTCGGCCGTCTTTTTCCAGTCGCACCATTCCAGGTCGTCGTCATAGTCCAGCAGCAAACTGCTGCTGCTGGCGACCACGCGGCCATCGCATTCAACGACCAACTGGCCTTCGGGAAAATGTGTCAGTTGACTTTGGATCTGGTCGCGGCCCCACGGTTCCATGCCCGGAAAACATCGCAACTGCATCGCGACCAGCGCGTCGTAGTCCTCCATTCGCAACGGGCGGACGATCAGCTTGCGTTCGAATTCGGACACATCAAAGTCCGGTTCGGACCGGACATGCGACGTGCTCAGTAGGGCATGATCGGGATGGCGATTGGCGGGAGTCGTAGGTTGATTCATGAAAACTCGATTGCACAAATAAAGAGAACCGTCGGCGGAAAGCGTCGGACGGATCGACCGGTTCAGTCTTGCCGCTTTGGGCCGTTTTGACAGCCGTACGATCTGGAAATTATTTTACCACGCAAACTCGAGGAAACGGCAACCGTCCGTCCCCACATGCCGAACGCCGATTTGAAGCGCCCGGCGAAATCGTTGGCAAAGTCTTTCGCAAAGTTTGGAAAGAAGTTTTCCATTCAGGTTGGCGAATTCGGCGTTGCGATCTTCAGCTGGCGAAGACGACTTCGCAGCGTCGGTCGGCTGATGCCCAGCCGATGGCTGGCCTGGCTGATGTTTCCGCCGGTCGCCTCCAGCGTCGTTCGCAACAAGACCTCGTCGACTCGATCAGAGATTTCCTCACGAATTGACGAGTTTTTTTGAGTGATCAACCTCAGAATCTCCCGTTGCAACCCCAGCTGCCAATCCGTCCAACCGGGGGGCGCAAGGGGCGTCGGTTCCTGTGGCAAGGCAACCGTGTGACGCACGGTTGTCGATCGAGTGTGTTCGCGGTGGTCCATGAAACGTTCGCCTCATCAACTCTTGTGCCGTTTTCGCGTCCCATGTTCCTGCGGCGGCGATTCCTGGTTCCTTGTGCGGTATGATGGTGTGGCAGTTGACTTGGGGTTGTTCCTGGTAGCGGAGGCGAGCAGTGTTTCTCCGCGGAACGTGAAGTCCCGATTCGGAATCGCAATGGAGGATTGGTGTGCATCAGGTTGTGGGTATCGGTGAGATTCTGTGGGATGTTTTTCCGGACGGACCCCGGTTCGGGGGTGCCC
The DNA here is from genome assembly GCF_008035925.1 of Stieleria maiorica. Lineage (NCBI taxonomy): Bacteria > Pseudomonadati > Planctomycetota > Planctomycetia > Pirellulales > Pirellulaceae > Stieleria > Stieleria maiorica. The sequence continues at coordinate 6,301,236 of NZ_CP036264.1, read as the reverse complement.
CGGCCAATTTTTCCTGCAGCACGTCGGAGCTGTCCCGTGGTGCGAACCGCACCCCGAGGGCCCGCGCGGTGATGGTCAGCGCGGTCGGCGACGACGAACTGGGACGAAAGGCGATCGAATCACTGAAACAACGTGGCGTCGACACGTCGGTCTTGCAAATCAATCAACACGGCACGGGTAAGGTGGATGTCCAATTGGATGACGCCGGGGTGGCGAGTTATCAGTTTGCCGAGGACTCTGCATGGGACCATCTCCAATGGAACGACGAACTGAGCGGCGTCGCGGCGGCATGCGATGCGGTCTGCTTCGGCACGCTCGGCCAGCGCTGTGAAGTCGCGCGCCAAACCATCCGACGATTTGTCGAATCGACGCCCGTATCGGCGTTGCGGATATTGGACGTCAATTTGCGTGCCCCCTATGATGACGATTCGATCATCCGGCAGTCGCTTGCCCTGGCCAACGTCCTCAAGCTTAACGACGACGAACTGCCACGACTGGCCCGCCTGGACGGCTTGACCGGCAGCGACGTGGACGTGATGCGGCGTTTGGCCGAGCGACATCAACTTCGTTACGTCGCGCTGACGCGTGGCGCCGGCGGCGCCGTGCTCGTTTCCGCCGATGCCGTCAGCGAACTCCCGGGGATTCCCACCGAGGTGGCCGACACCGTCGGCGCGGGCGATGCCTTCACCGCTGCGATCACGCTGGGTTTGCTGGCCGGGCAAAGCATCGACATCGTCAACCGCAACGCGATCGCCGTCGCTTCCTATGTCTGTTCCCAACCCGGCGCGACGATGACCTTTCCGGATCATTTGATGAAGCCGTGAGCCCGTCCGCTCCAGGTCTGTCGACGCCCCCGCCAAAGTGAGAGTTTGAACGATGCGGTATTGGATCCACCTTTGCTTGGTGATCGGGACGACCGTCTGTTTGATGCAGTCGGCTGACGCCGATGACGTGTTGATCGACGATTTTGAATCCGGAACCTATGACGGATGGTCGATCACCGGCGAAGCCTTTGGCCAGCACCCGGCACAAGGGGGGCTGGCGGACCAAATGGCGGTGTCGGGATTCCGCGGCGAGCGCCTGGTCAACACGTTTCACCGCGGGGATGCCACGGTCGGGACGGCGACCAGTCCACCATTCACGATCGAACGCAGCCATCTGGCGTTCTTGATCGGCGGCGGATCCGACCAGGCAACCGTCGGGATCGAATTACTGGTCGACGGCAAATCCGTCCTCACCGCGACCGGGGCCGAGTCGGAGGAATTGGAATGGCGCTGCTGGGACGTAAGCCAGTTTCGTGACCAACGGGCTCGGCTGAGAATCTATGACAACGCGACCGGCGGTTGGGGGCACCTGCTGGTCGATCACCTGATCCTGACCAACGATCCGCCGCAGCGATTCGACCTGCAGCACCAGCTTGAACGCTACCGCAACACCGCTGGCTACCTGCGCGAGCCGTGGCGGCCACAATTCCATTTCAGCCCGGAAATCCACTGGATGAACGACCCCAACGGGCTGGTGTTTCATGACGGCGAATACCACCTGTTCTACCAGTACAATCCCGCGGGCAACACTTGGGGGCACATGAGTTGGGGGCACGCGGTCAGTCGGGACCTGACCCACTGGGAACACCTGCCGCTGGCGATCGCCGAAGCAGACGGCGTGATGGCGTTCAGCGGTTGTTGCGTCGTTGACCACAACAACACCTCGGGATTCGGCCTGGGCGAAACGCCCCCGATGGTCGCGGTTTACACCGGGCACGGGCACGGTCGCCAAGTCCAGAACCTGGCCTACAGCAACGACAACGGTAGGACATGGACCAAGTATGCCGGCAACCCGGTGTTGGACATCAACAACCCCGACTTTCGCGATCCCAAAGTGTTTTGGCACACGCCGACCGATCGCTGGGTGATGGTGGTTTCGCTCGCCAGGGAAAAGGTCGTGGTGTTTTACGCGTCCGAAGACCTGAAACATTGGAGCGAGCTGAGTCGGTTCGGCCCGGCCGGGGCGACGCAAAAGTCGAACTGGGAATGTCCCGATTTGTTCGAGTTACCGATCGAGGGTGATGGCGGAAAGAAACGCTGGGTGTTGGAAGTCGACATGGGCAGCGGCAGCGTGGCCGGCGGCAGCGGCGGCGAGTACTTCGTCGGCGATTTCGACGGCACCCGATTCACGGCGACTCAGGATGCCAAGTGGGTCGATTTTGGCCGCGACTTCTACGCCCCGGTCAGCTGGTCGGACATCCCGGATTCCGACGGCCGTCGCATCTGGATCGGTTGGTTCAATAATTGGGAAACCTGCCTGTTGCCGACATCACCGTGGCGCAGTTGCATGTCGGTTCCTCGGGTGTTGAGCCTGCGAAAGACAACCGACCCGGCGGATCCAGACGGTGACTTGGTCATGGTTCAGCGACCGGTCGAGGAATTGCAGCGGCTGCGTGTCCAGTCACGCCCGATCGATACCACCGCGGCGACCTGGCCCCCGACTGCGGTCACCGAGCCGGGAGAGTTAACGGACATGGCGTTCGAGTTGGAGACGACATTGAAGCCCGGCACCGCGCGTTCGGTCGGCTTCCGCATTCGCACCGGCAGCGACGAGTTCACCGAAGTCGGCTACGATCGCGAGCCGGGCGTGGTCTATGTGGACCGGCGAAAATCCGGCAACGTCGCCTTCCACCAAGCATTCGCGGGACGTCATGAAGCACCGGTGCGGGTGGTCGATGGCGCTGTGACGATTCAGGTCTTGGTCGATCGGTCTGCGATCGAAGTCTTCATCAACGATGGCGAAGCGGTGATCAGTGATCGCATCTTTCCAACCAGCCGACGTCCGACGATTGAGGTGTTTGCGGGCGATCGCTCCGCCGAGGTCACCGGCACAACGTTGCACGTTCTGAAAAGCATCTGGCACGCGGGTTCGTCAGCGGCCCCCGTTTCCGCGGGACCCTAAGTTGAAAAGTTGACGCGGCAAAAGTATTCCGCCGCAGCTTGATTTTCGGGTTGTGGACGAGGCGACGAGTCCATTCGGATTGCGCACGGCGAGGCCCCCTCGCGTCGTCCACTACCATTGACCCGAATCTTAAGGCGAGACGGAATACGAGGGCGAAATCGCACTGGTTTTCCACGCTCGCATCGAGCGTAGCTACGTCAACGTGGCGTTTTTCAGCGGACTTGCCAGATTGCCGGTGCGACAGACTTTGGATTCGGTCCTTCCGGTGACGAGTGCAAATCAGCAGGGGGCACAAGCCACACGTCGTGGGTAGCTAGGTTCATCGGCACGCGACTGTTATCACGCCGATGCCTCCAACGCGTGACCTTTGTGCTCAGACCGACGACGGGGCAAGGTCGGTTCACGCCCCCGTCGAGCGCCCTGGTGTTGGGATCAGCCTTCTTTGCCACGCGGTGTTTTGTACCACCTTTGTAACATCCGCCTTCCGCATCTACAGTTCGACTCAAAGCGAGCTTTGTTCAAGTCGGTTCGGTTTTCTGCGCACGTGCTGAACCCACCACAGTCCCATTTTGCATCCTTCAAAGATCTTCAAGAGTTTCTCCATGCGCGTGAATACGTCATTCTCGGTTTTCTGCACTCGAATTACACGCGTGGCCTCCATCGGGCTGCTTGCGGTTTGCTTTGTTGGGGCGGTTGATGCTCACGAAGGACATGATCACGGAAGTCACGATCACTCGGCATCGCAGCTGACCGCGAAAGTCGACCCAGCCGACGCCGCGATGTCCAGCAAATTCCAAATCGGTGAAATCACTTACCGCTGGGAACATCGCGACGATCTCGGCAAACAATCTGACGAGATGATCGCCGCAGCCAAGGGAGGGTTGCACAACAACGCCGATCAAGACCTGAAGTCGGACGAAATTGTCACGGTTGTCAGCGGTTTTGGCTTGGTCGCACTCGATGCGGAACTGAAGGCGTGGAAACGGGTGGAAAACCAAGACCCCAAGTTTGCCGCCGGCATGAACGCCCACGGCGCCGATTGTTTCCTGTTCAATGACGAATCGTTGTGGGCGTTCTCTTCCACCAACACCAGCGAAGTCGTCATCTCAAAACGCGGCGAAGTGCTTGCTGTGCTGACATCGCCCAAGGGCGGTGAATTCGATGATGAACGGATCAACCAGTATTACGCCGACGGCGGAAAATTCGCTCCCTGCGATGTCGTCTTCGCACCCGAAGCTCAATCGTTGATCGTCGTGACCGGATACGCTCCCGGAGATTACGCGTTGACCGCCAAACCTGTCGACGGAACATGGAAGTGGACCGGCGCCGCTTGGGGTGGCAAGACGAACCAGGGCGGCCCCTTTGCCACCGCCCACGGTGTCGAAGTCAGCCGGGTTAATGGAGCCGAAGTCGTCGAAGTCGCATCGCGCGCTCACGGTCGCGTTTATGGATTCAACACCTATGGCGAAATGATCCGGATGCCGGGTGCATCGAAGGAAAACTTCATCCAGCTGCCACCTCGCTCGAATCCGTGCAACCTTTCGCTTCTCGGCGACCAAATGTACTTGCCGTTGCTGAATCCGTTGGCCGACAGCAACGGTGTTGCTCCCGTCTTGATCGTGTCCGAAGGAAAACCGGTCGGGCGGTTGGTGCCTGCCGAATACGAAGGGCTGCAATACATGCATCACATGCACGGATTCTGCGCCGTCGAACGCGATGGAAAATTGTTCGGCATCGCCCTTTCCTGGCCCAATGGAGGCGAGAACCAAAAAGGCAAACGCAACGACGGGCAGATCGCCATTTTCGAAGCGGTCGTTGATCGGTAAGGCCCGTCGTGTCGCCGGCCTCAGGCGACCACAGAATCTGCTGGCAAAATCAGCGGCCGCGTGAATCGTCGACGCGGTCGCCGTCGCGGTCCTCGACTCCCGATAGCGGGTGACCGATGACCGCCTGCCATGCGATCTCGCGAAACTTTCGGTCCAGCTTTGGACCGGGAAATGCATCGTCCCCGCCGAACGCGATCTGATCCTCGATCAATTCCGGAGACCTTCCATACAGCGTTGCGTAGAACACGTAACCTTCTAATCGATCGAAGCCCGGTCCGATGTGCCCCAACTGGTCGCGCCACAACGACCGCTCCTTACCGCCGATCACGCGGTGAATCCCTTCGACGCCCGGCAGTTCGCCCTTCAGATACGACTTGGCCGCCAGCACCATCGCATCGGAGGTCGGCAGGATGAAGACCTTGTCGGGGTATTGCTTGCGCAGCACCTCCACTTGCTGAACGTATTCCGCTCGTCGTTCCGCTCCGAGCCGATCAAAGATCTCCGCGGTGAAAAAGGATTCCGATTCCGGGTTGGTACCGAGCTGATACAACTGTGGCCAAGCGTCGGACAGATAGAATTTCATTTCCGGGTTGTATTTCAAACAGAAGTCGATCCAACAGGAATAATAAACGGGGCGGTCGTTGAAGTACGGCCCCCACATCATCGCATCCCATTTCGCATTGGCGATCGACGCAAGGAGTTTCGGTTGGGGACGACCGTCGAAATCAAAGATCCCGTTCTCTTGTTCCCACTTGTAACGGGTGCTGCCGGTGATGCCGCCACCGGTATGCGTGTAAAGCGGCTGCTTCATCCCGGCCGCTTTGCAAATGACGGGAAACGTGCGATACCCCGGTGCCATGAAACTGTGGCCGGTGCCGACGATCCGCAGCGCCCCGTCATCGGGCTTTTCATACGAAACGACCGCGGGTTGTTTGCCGCCGATCGACTGCTGAAACACCGCTTTGATTTCTTGGGGCGGCAAGTAGCACACGGCGTGTTCGGGAAACCGCTGAAGATCCCAGCCGGGGCTGACCGTGAACTGGCGTGGCGCCCCCTGACGCGAACCGCCGGCACCGCGCCGATCGGTCGCCCCCGAACGCAGTTTCTCGCGGTAACGACTGGCTTCCTCGATCGTCAGCGTGCCGTCGCGATCGGCATCCGCATCGGGAAACCGCTTCAACCAGTTCTCCAACTGCTTCGCCGAAGGAACCGATTGGGCCTGACACGATGGGCCGCTGGTGAACGCGAGGCTGGCGATCAGGAACGCAAGGATTGGGATTCTCATCAGACGTTCACCGGTAATCGAGTCGAGTTGGGACGGAGAGTGAACCGAAATCAGCCCACGGATCGCAAAGCGTACCCACGGATGCAACTGCCTTCGCCAGAGGGTGGTTCCCCGTGTCGTCCACGCTCCGGCGAACGTGTCGCCATCAAAGTGTAGTAGACAATGGTGTGCTGTGCATGCCAGACGCCATGCAAGGCGTGACCTTCTGGTTTACCATGGCAGAGATTCCAGCAATCCTTTTCGAATGCCTTCCCCGCTCCCTCCCCCGCCACCGCCCAGCTCTTGAGCCGATTCATGTACAGAAACCCGTTTGTCCCTGCAATCGTTGTTTGTCTCGCCGTCCTGACGTCCGAGATTTCAATCGGCCGTGCCGACGCCGCGGAACGTCCCAATGTGATCGTCATCATGAGCGACGACCAAGGTGTCGGGGATTACGGGTTCATGGGGAATCCGGTGATCCGAACGCCTGAACTGGATGCCATGCATCGCCGCAGCGGTTTTTTGAGCAAGTTCTACGTCAGCCCCGTGTGCGCCCCCACGCGAGCCTGTTTGATGACCGGTCGATACAACTATCGAACGCGCTGCATCGATACCTACATCGGCCGCGCGATGATGGACAGTGACGAAGTGACGATCGCAGAGTTTTTGAAAGACGCTGGGTATCGCACCGGGATCTACGGCAAATGGCACATGGGTGACAACTACCCGCTGCGAGCGATGGACCAGGGGTTTCAAGACAGTCTGGTGCATCGCGGTGGAGGCATCGGCCAGCCATCGGACCCGATCGGCGCCGAAGGCAAGTACACCGACCCGACGTTGATCAAGAACGGCGAAGAGACTCCGATGGAAGGTTACTGCACGGACATCTTTTTTGATGCCGCGATGGACTTCATCGACCAAAGCGTTCGAGCCGACGAAAGCTTCTTCACCTACATCGCCACCAACGCGCCGCACGGTCCGTTCCATGACGTGCCCGAAGCATTGTACGAAGAGTATCTGAAGGTCGACTTTTCGCCCATCTTGATCAACAAGCTCGATCCGAAGCGTCTGGAACAAGAAAGTGACAAACTGGCGCGGATCGCGGCGATGATCACCAACATCGACGAAAACGTCGGGCGGCTCTTTACAAAGCTCGACACGCTCGGGGTCCGTGAAAACACGATCGTGATCTATTTGAACGACAACGGTCCCAACACGATGCGATACGTCGGCGACATGCGCGGCATGAAATCGCACGTCGACGATGGCGGCATCCGGTCCCCTTTGGTCTTTCACTGGCCCGCCAAGGTGAACGCCGGACGCAGTTCAGACGTCTTGTGCGCACACATCGATCTGCTGCCCACCTTGTTGGATGCCTGCGGCGTCGACGTGCCGGCCGACCACAAGCTTGACGGCAGGAGCTTTCTGCCGTTGCTGACCGGTCAAGCAACCAGCTTGCCGCCGCGTCAGATTGTGCTGCAAACGCACCGGGGCGATCAGCCGCAACCCTACCACCATTTCGCCTTGCATGAAGAACCCTGGAAACTGGTTCACCCGAGTGGTTTCGGGCGGGAAAGTTTCAGCGGCCAGCCCCGGTTGCAGCTCTACGATTTGAGCAAAGATCCGCGCCAGAAAAACAACGTCGCCGATCAATATCCTGAGGTCATGCGGCGACTCAAGCAGGACTACGACGCCTGGTTCCAGGATGTCAGTTCGACACGACCGGATAACTACGCCCCACCCAGGATCGTGATCGGGACCGAACACGAGATGCAGAGCGTGTTGACGCGACAAGATTGGCGTCACACCCAAGGTCGTCCCTGGGCGGGCAATTCCAACGGCGTTTGGTTGCTGGAAGCCCCCGAAGCCGGAGAGTATCAGATCGAATTGATTTTTTCGGGCGGCCACCCGGGCGGCAAAGCCACGATCACGGCGGGAGAGTTGACCGAGACGCTGGCGATTGCCGCAGGAAACCGCCGCGGTCACACCACCGATCTGAAACTCCCGGCGGGAAAGTTGACGCTGGCCGTCGATGTGGTGTTTGAGGGAAAGGTCCAAGGCCCGCACCAAGTGATCTTAACGCGTCGCGACCGCTAGCAGTGAACAGATGTCTGATGCCAGCCCCGCCCCCCGCATCATTCTGCCCTGAATCATTCTGCCATCCCTCTCCAAACTCCCACCGGCATGCCAAGCCATGGCCGGGTGGAGAGGTAAGAAGATTTTTTGGGTAGGAATATGCGCTCGATCGATTGGATGGGGGTTTCCACCTTTACCCCTCCCCAAAAGCAACCAGAATTCGTACGCCGCGCCGCGCAAATTGGTAAACTACTCTCATCCCCGTCGCCCGCTCGACGGCTCCCGCCAGGACCTTCCCCCCAATCTTTTGTGAGCACAAAGATGAACATGAACCGTCCCGAGATGCTTCCCCAAGGACAGCGTGTTGCCCGACGAGATTTCGTCAAACTTGGAGGCGCCGTGGCCGCCGGAGTGGCGACGTCGGGGCTGTTCGATCCACGGTTTGCTCATGCCGCCGAGTCGTCGGCAACATCCGCCGAAACGGTGGTTGCCGAACTCTACACTTCGCTTTCAGACAAACAGAAGAAAGCGATTTGGCGGCCCTTTGACCACAAAGACCGTCGCCGCATCAATGCGAACTGGCACGTCACCAGCGCGGTCATCGGAGACGACCTGTTCTCCGACAAACAACGAACACTGATCGACCAGGTCGTCCGTAACATCACGTCCAAGGACGGCTACGAGCGACTGATCCAACAGATGGACGAAGACGACGGCGGGATGGAAAACTACAGCGTCGCGATCTTCGGAGAACCCGGTACCGATCAATTCCAATTCGAAATGACCGGTCGCCACCTGACGATGCGTGCCGACGGAAACCGAGTCGACAAGGCGGCTTTCGGCGGACCGATCGTCTATGGACACGGCGAAGAAAACCCTTCCGACAACTTGTTCTTCTATCAGACCCAGAAGACCAACGAAGTCTTCCAGGCTCTCGACCCCGGCCAACGGGAGTCGGCACTGCTGAAGAAAGCGCCCAGCGAAACCGCCGTTCAGCTGCAAGGCTCCGGTGGGCGTTTCCCCGGCATCGCGGTCGGCCAGCTCGCCAACGATCAAAAGGAACTCGTCGAATCGACGTTGAAAGTTCTGTTGGCGCCGTACCGTGAAGCGGACGTCGACGAGGTGATGGCGATTCTGAAAGAAAGCGGCGGGCTGGATCAGCTGCACATGGCGTTCTACCAGCAAGAGGACTTGGACGACGACAAAGTCTGGGACATCTGGCGCGTCGAAGGCCCGTCGTTGGTTTGGCACTTCCGCGGCGCACCCCACGTCCATGCCTACATCAACATCGGCGTGAAGTCGTAACGACGCCCCGTCAAACCTGTACGACGTCCCTTCCGGGGCGTCGCGCCGAATTGTACGACGTCCCCTTCCGGGGCGTCGCGCCGAATTGTACGACGTCCCTTCCGGGTCGTCGCATGGAGTCCTCCGGACGACCGCCCGGAAGGGCCGTCGTACTCAAATTCACGGCAGCGTATCAAAGTCAATTTCCGGCCGGTCATCGTCCGTCGACTGTCGCGTAAACGTTTCGCCCGGGCGACCGGTTTCGTCAAAGAAGCCGCAATTGCGCAGAAAGAACTGGTTGCCGTCGGCGCCGCCGGTGAAGTCCAGTCGATGACGACCGCCGCCGGTCGCGTCGACTGAAAACCGCGCCCGCGTGCACTGGTGCCACTGGCCGCTGACGTCTCGCACCCAAACGTTCCCATAGGCCGCCCGCCGACCGATGTGGCCGTGGCTGGGCGAAAAGTTTTCCAGGAAGCAATGAAAACCTGTCAGGTGCGTGTCTGTTTTGGGGCGACGAAAACTCGCGATCAAACGCCACGTCTGTTGGGACTTGTCGCCGAACCAGGACGTGTAGATTGTGTTTCCCATTTCGTCCGGTCGCACCTCGGTCAGAAAACGGTAGGTCGTCCCGGCTTTCCAGGGATAAACCAGAAAGCTCTGTCCGCCAGAACCCTCGTTGCCGAACTCGCCGACTCGCACGTCGGGGCCCTTGGCGAGCATCACGATTTGTTGGTCCGCGGGGATCTCACGCGGGTTGTCTGTTTTGAATGGACTCCACACCGAAAACAGCACACGTCGCTCTTCGGGACCATTGACTTGGATCCCAAAGTAGCCTTCGCCGAACCCGTTGGCCATGAAATAAGATCCGATCGGATCTTGCCCCACCGGGACCGTCAGTTCGCTGTAGGCATATTGCAACGGCCGGTCGCGGGGGACTTCATAGCGCAGATGCACCGATGGACCGCGGCGTCCCCAATAGAACATGTTGCCTGCGTTCGTTTTCACAAAGTCCAATGACAAGCCGTCGGTGTCGGAGGTGACCAGCAAGTCACTGATTTCAATCCTGCCTTCATCCTGCTTACGATCCGCTTGCAGGTCGACACGGACGTATCCCGCTTTGTCCGCTTTGATTCGCCCGATCAGGCATGAAGCGTTTTTCGCCGTCTCGATGCTCGTGCGAAAAACGTCATCGCCGACGCGTGTGACCAACGTACTGGCACCATCAGCGGCGCGTGCTTGCACTGCGATCTTCATCACGGCGGGTCGATCCACGCGGAAGAAGACCGAATAGACGTCCTCGGGATTCGACAAGCCGAGCGTACCACCGCGACGCAATCCCCTGCCGCCGGAATGATTCGCCGTTTGATACGCATTGCCCGCGACCGGAACGGTCCAATCGGCCGCACGCGACGGACCGGATTGGTTGAGGGCAAAGGCGACGGTCAGTGCGAGTGCATGGACAACGCCGACGGAGGTGCGGAGGGTGGATGTCATGAACGGTTCAGCAAGTGGCGAAGTGGACGGCGACGAAACGACCACCACCATAGTCATCGGTTGACTGCCGGAACAGTCGCTCTGGGGAAGGGGGCCTGCCAGCCTCGTGATGCTCGACGATCGAATCCATTGGCTCGGAAACGGCTTGCGCCGCGGTGTATGATCGTGGGCTCCCGCCGATCTTCTTCACGACAGGCTTCACCATGAAACGACCGCTGACCGTCTGGCTCTCATCCGTTCTTTTGGTAGGAATCGCGTTCGGCAACGAACCCGCTTCGTCATCGACAGATGCCACGGGCGATGCGATCCGATTCAAACGACTGGTGCTGAGCGATCGGTACTACTGTGACGGCGTTACATCCGGCGACATTGATGGCGATGGAGATGCGGACGTGGTCGCCGGGCCGTATTGGTACGCGGGCCCAGACTTTCAAGTGGCACACGCGTTCTACCAACCGGTTGCGTTGCCGCCGGCGGAAAGCCCCAGCAACAGCATGTTCAGCTTTGTCGAAGACTTTTCCGGCGACGGCCGCCCCGACATCCTGGTGCTCGGCCGTGTCCACAAACATCAAGCAATCTGGTACGAGAACCCGGGCAAGACGGAGGGGCTTTGGAAAGGGCACGTCGCGTTTCATCGGGTCAAAGGCGAATCGCCCACGCTGGTTGATTTGGACGGTGACGGAGTGTCGCAAGTGATCTGTCACTGGGACGGACGCTGGGGTTCGATTCAACCCGATCCCTCGCGCCCGACGGAGCCTTGGAGATTCATTCCGATCGGTGCCGCCGAAGATTGGCCGCAGTTCTATCACGGCCAAGGCGTCGGCGATGTCAATCGAGACGGCAAGCCGGACCTGATCCTCAACGATGGCTGGTATGAGCAACCGCAATCCGCTGCAGGCGCATCCGACTGGGCGTTTCATCGGGGCCTGTTTTCCAAAGGCCGAGGCGGTGCACAGATGTTTGCCCAGGATGTCGATGGCGATGGCGACCAAGACATCCTGTCGGCGGTCGACGCGCACGGTTGGGGACTGGCGTGGTACGAGCAGGTTGATTCGGAATCCAGCTCTGAATTCAAAGAACATTTGATCATGGGCGACCGATCGGCGATCAACCGGTTCGGGGTCGCGTTCACCCAGCCCCACGCGTTGGCATCGGCCGACATTAATGGAGACGGCTTGCCGGACTTGGTCACCGGAAAACGACGCTGGGCGCATGGTCCTGATGGCGATATCGATCCCGGTGCGCCGCCGGTGGTGTACTGGTTCGAACTGCAACGCCAAAGCGACGGCACGGTGAGATACGTCCCCCACCTGATCGACGACGAATCCGGAGTCGGCGTCCAAATCCTGGCCACCGACCTCAATCAAGACGGCCGCATCGACATCGCCACCGCATCCAAACTGGGCACCTTCGTCTTCCTCCAGCAGTAGGTCACGCTGTACGTGAAGCTCACTCCAGCCACACCCCGGGGACAGACCACGGCGCCGGAATCAGGTCGCCCACGGATGGCAAAGCGTACCCACGGATGGAATGCAGCCCGGGATCCGTGGGGACGCGCTGCCATCCGCGGGCCTATTTTCGGGATTGCACTCTCCGGGGCGCAATTGGTGCCACTCGCAAATGATTTTGAATCGCAGAGTCGCAGAGGACGCAGAGAGAGAAATTGAGTGCATCATCGTCTGCGTTCTCTGCGCCTCTGCGTTTTAATCTCTTCCCCTGCCTGCGTCCCTCACACGCCGATCGGTTGCCACGCATCAATATCCGACGGGGACACGGCACGTTGCAAGCAGACGCCGCGCGGTTTGTGGTAGCAAAACAATCCATGCCATGTCCCCGACCGTGAAAAGCGGGGTCAAAAGATTGAGTGGGCAAGAAATCAGCAACGAACCGGCACCATTTTTTGACCAACCCATTTTTTGACCACCTCTCCCTCCAAGTCACGCCACCGGGGACAGACCCCAGCACGGGAATCAAGATTAGCCCACGGATGGCAAGGCGTACCCACGGATGGAATGCAGCCGGGGATCCGTGGGGACACGCTGCCATCCGTGGGCCTTTTCTCGGTATTGCACTCTTCGGGGACACGGCACGATTCAAGCGGACACCTCGCCCGTTTTGCCAGCAAAATGATAGTGCCGTGTCCCCGGTGGGGATTGGCGGGGGACAGACCCCGGTGGGAATCGGGGTGGGCGTGTGATGCACAGCATCACCTACGGCGCGGGCAAGGTGTTTGGAGAGGACCTTGCGATCCGGGCGGATGGTGGACGGTTTGCAAGGTGGCGAGGGGCCTTCATGCTGGTGGGCATGAACTGGATCCTATTGAGCATCGTCTCGGCGACCTTATTGGGGGCGTACGACGCCGCGAAGAAATGGTCGGTCCAGGGGAACGCCGTTCCGGTCGTGTTGCTGACCACCGTCTCGATCGGCGCGGTGCTGTATTCGCCGCTGGTGATCTGGTCGACGTTCTGGGCGGAGACGATCCCATTGGATCGGTTGGTGGTCCGCTCGCTGAGCTGGAAAGAGCATGGATTGATCGCAGCGAAAAGCGTGCTGGTCGGGGCGTCGTGGACGTTCGCGTTTTCGGCGTTGAAGCATTTGCCGCTTTCGATCGGGGCGCCGATCCGCGCCACCAGCCCGTTTTGGACCATTCTGATCGCCATCCTGTTCTTCGGTGAACGGCCGACGCCGATGCAGTGGCTGGGGATCGCCGTGGTGCTGATCGGATTCTGGCGATTCACCTTGGTCGGCCGTCGCGAGGGCATTCGTTTCACGCGGGACCGCTGGGTCGCGTTGATGATGGCGGCGACCTTGCTGGGGGCGTGCAGTTCGATCTACGACAAGTGGCTGTTGCAGCGTGCGGGATTCGATCCGGTCACGATGCAGGCTTGGTTCACGATTGATTTGGTGCCCGTGATGGTCCCGCTGGCACTGTGGTGGTATCGGTTCGATGCGCCGAGGGGTTCGCTGCAGGATGGGGGCACTGCGGGTGAAATCGGCGGGCGTCCGGCACAGCCATTTCGGTGGCGTTGGAGCATCGCGTTGGTCAGTCCGCTGCTGATTTTGGCCGACTGGTTCTACTTCGTGGCGCTCTCCGATCCGACAGCCCTGGTTTCAGTCGTCTCGGTCGTCCGCCGCAGCAGCGTGGTGATCGCACTCGGTTTCGGGGCCAAAGCGCTCAGCGAGGCCAATTTTCGGGCCAAATCCCTGTGTGTGGGCGTCATCTTGCTGGGTGTGGTCCTGCTGACCTGGAACAGTTGACCTGCACCGCTGACCTGGCACGGCGAAAGCGGCGACTTCGGCGCGGTGGTTTTCAGGCGTCGCTGGTGCACGTATGCTAGTGCAATTGTATTGGAACGACTTTTGCTGCGATTCTTCCAACGGGTTTGACCGAGGCGGGCGGTAGGACACCGTCGCAAACGTCCCATGAGCGAGTTTCTGCTTTATTACAAGCGGCCGGACCCGACGACCTGGGTCTATCTTTCATCGTTCCTGACGATCGGGCTGTACTTTGTCTTTCACCGGTTCTGGAGCATCCGCAACCTGGACATCGTGCTGCTGATCCTGCTTGCGCCGGGATTGCTGATGGTTCATGAGGGCCGTCGGCGTCACCTGCGGGAAATGGAATCTGGGGAGATCGCGACGCGGGGTCAAACCGATCCGGAGATCGAATCGGCCCGCCCCCGCCACATCGTCCCCTCGCCGCTGCGGGAACAAGACTCCTCCGATTCGGCAGATCGGCCGATCAGCGCGGATTCGGCTTCGGTCTTGGTCACGGTCAACGTCATGCAGGAGGCCGACACGGAATCCGCAGGCCAAACCAACAGCGTCCCGCCGACGATTCATGAAGAAACGAACCTGCCGTTGGTAACGGAACGGCATGCGCTCGATGAGCGTTTGGAAGCCACGTCGTTGGACCCCGACCAAACCGAAACCGATGCCGAGCAATCGGCCAAGCAACTCCAGCGACGCGGCTTCATCCTGCTGTTCGCGGTCGAGATGCTGATACTGATTCGATTGATGATCGACCCACTGATGGTGCGGCGCCCGTTATTGGATCCGAACTTGACGGTCGGCGGGCTGTATTTCATCAGCATCTGTCTGTTCATCTTCATGATGGTGAACGTCGCGACCAGCACGCCGCGGATGGGCGTGTGGCAGGGCCCGGAGCTGGGCCCGGGTTACGCGTTGATGCATCGGTTGCCGACGATCACGACCCGCCCGGTCAGCCAGGCGCTGGGCGGGGAAGAGGAACCGACGGCCGATGAGTTGGACCAGAGTCGACGGAGCTGGACGATTCTGGCGAAGGTGCTGGCCATTTCGGCGCACTTGGCGATCATTGTCGGTGTGGTGTTGATCGGGAATCGTCATTTCGGCAACTTGCGCAGCGGTGTCGGTTGCGCATTGTTGTATTTGATCCTGCCGTACACGGCCCAGATGACCGGGCGTGTCGACCACGCGTTGCCGGCGGCGCTGCTGTTGTGGGCGGTGCTCAGTTATCGCCGTCCGGTGATCGCCGGCGTCTTTTTGGGGCTGGCGGCCGGCTTGGTTTATTATCCGTTGTTCTTGTTGCCGCTGTGGTGCAGCTTTTACTGGCAGCGCGGGGTGCGGCGGTTCGCCGTCGGTGTGATCGTGACCTTGGCGATTCTGGGCGTCTTGCTGACATTCGGGGGAACCGATTCGCTGGTGGACCATCTGCGTCGCATGTTTGGACTGTTTCTGCCGACGAAGGAGCCACGGGGCATTTGGGGGCTGGGCTGGGATCCGCGCTGGCGTCTGCCGGTGATCGTGGCTTTCGGGATCCTCTGCACGCTGTTTGCCGCTTGGCCGTCGCCGAAAAACCTGGGCACCTTGATCGGGTGTTCGGCCGCGGTGATGGTCGCCGTTCAGTTTTGGCACGGATACGGCGGGGGGCTGTACATCGCGTGGTTCTTGCCACTACTGTTGCTGACCATCTTCCGTCCCAATTTGCAGGATCGGGTTGCGTTGAAGGTTGTCCAGCGGGGGCGATCGGAATTGGCGCGACAAACGAGCACCGGTGGCGGAATCCAGACGGTCTAGGAACAGCAAGCAGCGAACATGGTTGATTCTCCCCCAAGGCCGGCGGTGGCAGAGCCCGCCGCGGATCGCTACCAACACCTGCTCGACGCGTCGACGCAGCGGCTGGAGCAGCTACGCCGCCGGGACGCGGCCTTTGCGACGATCCGATTGGTGTTGTTCGGGGCCGCGGTGGCGGTGCTGGCGTTCACGTTTTTTGCCAAACTCGGGACGGGCGGGTGGATCGTCGGCTTCTCGCTGCTCGGCGGCTTCCTGGTCGCGGCGATTCTGAACGAACCGATTCGCGACGCGATGGCGGAGCAACAGCGAGCGCGCAAGGTCACCGAACGCCTGATGGCGCGGATTCATCGGGACTGGGATGCGTTGGACTGGAAAACCTCGCGCGGGAAACTGAAAACCGTCCAGCTGGAAGAACACCAAAAGGATGTCGCCGACGATCTGGATCTGCTGGGCAAAAGTTCGCTTTTCCAATTCGTTTCGATGGCGGGGACGACGATCGGGGTCCGCACGTTGGCCCATTGGTTGACCGGGGTGGCGGACGCCGATGTTGCACGCGGGCGTAGCGATGCGGTCCGTCGGTTGGCGCCACGCCGCGAGGAGCGTTTTCGGTTTTATTCCCTGGCCGCGCACGTCGGCGACGGCAGTGGCGATCCCGATGAGTTCATTCGCTGGTCACAGGGAGATTCCTGGCTGGAAAAAAACGGCTGGTTGTCGTTGTGGGCCAACCTCTCGGCCGGCCTGGCGACCCTGTCGCTGATGGTACTGATCGCTTCACGGCTGGGCGTCGTGCCGACCAACGTCGCCCAGATCGCCTTGGGGCTGGCGGCTGTGTTGGTGGTGGTCAACGTCTTGATCACGACCGTGATGCTGGGGCCGGTGCATCAAATCTTTTCGGTCGCGATGGCCAGCCGCCAATCGGTCGACGAGTATCGTGAACTGTTTGCCGCCGCGGCCTGGCTGGAAAGCGATGAAACAGCCCCGGACAATCGCCTGGATCATCTTCATCGCGTGCTGCTGGATGACCCGCGGCATTCGGCACAGATCGGCATGAACGCTCTGGCGCGGGTCGCATCACAGGGGTCCCTGCGGACTTCGGCAGCGACTTTTTTGTTGTACCTGCCGCTACAAGCGTTTGCGTTGTGGGATATTCGTGTCCTGAAAAAGCTGGAGGCCTGGCAGAACACGTTCTCCGCATCCGTGCCGGGCTGGTTCGATGCATTTGGTGAACTGGAAGCGTTGATGTCGTTGGCTGCGGTTTGCGACGAGAACCCGTCCTGGGTCTTTCCGGACTGGATCGACACCGATGCCGATCGGATTCAAACGGCGAAGTTGACGTCGGTCGCGTTGGGGCATCCGCTGCTCAGCGACCGTGATCGCGTCTGCAACGACGTGACGATCGGACCGGCCGGAACAGTGTTATTGGTCACCGGCAGCAATATGTCGGGCAAGAGCACGATGTTGCGGAGCGTCGGGTTGAACGTGGCGTTGGCCGGGGCGGGGGCGCCGGTCTGCGCGACCCGTCTGAGCTTGCCGTCGACGGAATTGGCCACCAGCATTCGTGTCCGTGACAACCTTGCCGAAGGCGTCTCGTTCTACATGGCCGAATTGCATCGGTTGAAAGGGGTGGTCGATCGCGCTCGTGCGCTGGCGTCCAATCCGCGTTGCATTTCGTTGTTCCTGCTCGATGAGATCTTACAGGGCACCAATTCTCGTGAACGCTTGATCGCGGTCACCCAGGTCTTGCGGCATTTGATCGAGTGCGGTGCGATCGGGGCGATCAGCACGCACGACCTGGAACTGGCCGATGAACCGGAATTGCAGGCGGTATCACAGATCGTGCACTTCCGCGAGACGATCACTCCCGACGCCTCGGGCAACGAGCAAATGACGTTCGACTATCAGATGCATTCCGGCGTCAGCCCGACCACCAATGCACTGCGGCTGTTGGAGATTGTCGGGTTGGGATAATCGCGCGGTCGCCGGCGTGGCGCTCGGTGGAAGCGCTGCGACCAATAGGACGAATCGGACATTAGGACCTATCTGCCCTAATGTTCCTATGGGTCCCCTGAGGCGACGGCGCTGTTCCGCCGCGAGGCCGGATGCGGCCGACTCTGATGGGGCGATTGGGATGGCGCGGAAATCGGGCACCGACCGCCTATTCTCTCCGCAACCTGCGTGAACGGGTCGGAGCACCCTACGCCAACGGCCGTCTTAACGGAGCGTTCGGCACCGCTAACCGCCTCGCCCGGTAGCACAGGCATCCACAGCTTGGCGGCCGTCGAAATGGGGTTGGGCCCCGGTACGCGACGTGCGTTGGTGCTTTGGCGACACGAAAAGAGTCGTGTCCCTGTATCAATCGAATCGCGTCGAATCGCTCCTCGGCCACCCAGGCGAACCGTCTGTGCAGCGTGCGTTGTTCGAATCTCATGGATGGCTGTTGGTTGATTTCCCCCATTCTCGCAGCGCCTGACGATCAAGGTTTTTCATGAGCACCGCATTCGCAACTCCCACCGACACCACATCTTCCAAAGGCGCAGCAGCGGGCAGTCCGAGCGGCGGCGGCAGCTCGACGCCGCGGCGGACCGCCGTGGCATCGGTCATCAATCGGATTTCGAGCCAGCAAACGATCGAGTTCGTTGACGTTCCGGCCCAGGACTACTACAGCACGAACGTGTTCACCAAGTCGGTGATGAAGGATCGTTTGCCGAAAACGGTGTTCAAGTCACTGGTCCGAACGATCGACGCGGGCGAGAAACTGGATCCGGAGATCGCCGACATCGTGGCCTCGGCGATCAAGGATTGGGCGATGGAAAAAGGTGCGACACACTATGCCCACGTCTTTTATCCGCTGACCGGCGCGACGGCAGAGAAGCACGACAGCTTTCTATCGCCGACCTCCGACGGCGGCACGCTTTCGGAATTCAGCGGCAAGCAACTTTGTCAGGGCGAACCCGACGGATCGAGTTTTCCCAGCGGCGGGATTCGCGTCACGTCTCAGGCCCGCGGGTACACGATTTGGGATGTCACCAGCCCGGCCTACATTTTGGAGAACCCCAACGGGACGACGTTGTGCATTCCGACGGCGTTCGTTTCGTGGACCGGCGAAGCGCTCGACAAAAAGACGCCCGTGTTGCGTTCCATGCAAGCGCTCAATAAACAGGCACAGCGAATCCTGAACATCTTTGGTCATGAAGACGGCGCGTTTGTGGCGTCGACCGCGGGACCGGAACAAGAGTACTTCCTGGTCGACCGAAATTTCTACTATGCCCGTCCCGATTTGCTGACCGCCGGGCGGACGCTGTTCGGTGCCAAGCCGCCCAAGGGGCAGGAGTTTGACGATCACTATTTCGGTGCGATTCCCGAACGCGTGTTGGCGTTCATGTGCGAGGCCGAGCGTGAACTGTTCAAACTGGGGATTCCCGTCAAGACACGTCACAACGAGGTCGCGCCGGGGCAGTTTGAGGTTGCACCGGTGTTTGAATCGGCCAATGTCGCGGCCGACCACCAACAGTTGATGATGTTGACGTTGCGCAAGACGGCCGAGAAATATGGCATGGCGTGCTTGCTGCATGAAAAACCGTTTGCCGGAGTGAACGGTTCGGGAAAGCACGTCAATTGGTCGCTGGGCAGTTCTTCGCAGGGAAACCTGCTGGACCCGGGCGACACGCCTCATGAAAACGCCCAGTTCCTGGTGTTCTGCGCCGCCGTCATCCGCGCCGTCTACAAGCACCAGGGATTGCTGCGTGCCGTTGTCGCCAGCGCGGGGAACGACCATCGTCTCGGTGCCAATGAAGCCCCGCCGGCGATCATCTCGATCTTCCTGGGCGATCAGTTGGCCGACGTGTTTGAACAGATCAAAGCCGGTGGTGCCAGCAGTTCGCTGCCGTCGGGGACGTTGGAGGTAGGCGTGGATGTGTTGCCGCCGCTACCCAAGGACGCCGGGGACCGCAACCGCACCAGTCCGTTTGCCTTTACCGGAAACCGATTCGAGTTCCGTGCGGTCGGATCGAATCAATCGATTTCCGGTCCGCTGGTCGCGATGAACACGATCATCGCGGAATCGATCGACTACTGTGCGACGAAGATTGAAGAATCGATCGCGTCCGATCCCGATGGGCTGAACGCCGCCATCCAGTCGTTGCTCTCGGAAGTCATCACCGAGTGTTCTCCGGTCATCTTCAACGGCGATGGATACTCCGAGGAATGGCATAAGGAAGCCGAAAAACGCGGACTGTTGAATTTGAAAACGACCGCCGACGCGCTGCCGCAACTGGCGACGCCGGAAACCATCGAGATGTTTGCCAATTACGGCGTGCTGTCCGAACGCGAGCTCGAAAGCCGATTGGAAACGTATCAAGAACAGTACTGCATGACGGTCAGCGTCGAAGCCAGTGTGGCCCTCTCGCTTGCCCGGACCATGATCTTCCCCGCAGCGATCCGGTACCAGAACGAACTGGCATCGACCTGTGCCAACCTGAAGGCCGTCGGCTATGAATTCGACACCGACACGCTGGATTCGATGACCGCCCTGGTCAAATCGCTGCAAGACGGAATCGCAACGCTGGAGCATGCGATCAACGATGTGTCGGCGACCACGCCGGACGAAGAGTGCCGTCACTGCTGCGACGCGATTCTGCCGTCGATGTTGGCCCTTCGCGAAACCGTCGACAAGCTGGAGGAGGTGGTCGCCGATGATATCTGGCCGCTGCCGACGTACCAGGAAATGCTGTTCATTAAGTGAGGCACTTGGCAAGGTCGCCGGATAGCGGATCATCCGTAGTGTGGTACGGGGGCATTCGCTATCCGGTCGGCCTGTCTTGATCGGGTCCGTCTTGATCGGGCCCGCCAGCCGCGACATTCGGGGATAGGTTTCCACCCTGTCGGATTCGGGAACGACAGGGTCGGGAGCCTATCCCATTTTTATTCTCTCGGCGCTTCTTTTGCGCACCGGCTTTACTTCTGGGAATCGTGACTAGGATAGGAGGTTGCTCGGGACCGGACGCCCAATGGCACCTACGTTATGAGCCGACGGCGCTAGCCGCGGGCCTTGGATTGCCCTACGGGTTGTAAGGCCCGAGGCTAGCGTCTGCGGCTTGTAAGGCCCGAGGCTAGCGCCTACGGCTCAGTTTGTGATCGAAAGTAGGTGGCATTGACCGGACGTCCCTGAGTCCCACCCACGCCCCCCCCGATGAAGTTAAGACCGATGAGAATTACCGTAACCGCAACCCTTGCACTGGCCACACTGCTGCTGATCCCCGATGCGTCGACCCATTGTGCCGCGGGCAACTGCGGTGGTCCGCTCGCCCGCCTCTTGCACCGCCCGTCCAAATCCGCATGTGCGCCCGTCTCGCGATGCGGCACGTCGATGGATCAGCCCAGCCAATTGAACATCATGCTGACGACCGAGCTGGTCGCATTGCGGGAGCAGCTGGAAGAGATGAAAGCGGCAGCGGCTGAAAAAGACCAGGCACTGGAGGCGTCTGAGGCATTGGTCACGGAGTTGCAGGGCACGCTGTCCGAGCAAGAGACAAAGCTGGCCGAGCAAGCGGAACAGCTGGCCGAGCAAACCAAACGTGCCGACGAGCTCACCAAGGAACTGGCCAAGGTCCGCGAGGAGGCGGCGAAAGCCAAGAAAGTCGCCGAGCAGAACGCCGCAGAATCGCAGCAGCAGATCGCACAGGCCCAAAAAGAAAATGCGAATCTGAAAAAACGCGTGCAAACGGCCAACGGCGAGCTGAAGGCCGCCCAAGAGGCGCTGGCGAAAGAGAAACAGGAGCGTGAAGAGGAGCGACGTCAGAATCAGGGCGCCGCGCCGGAGCCGCAACCGGCAGCGGTCAAAGAGGAAAACGCCGCCGATGATACCGCCGCCGACGCAACCCCAGAGGGTGGCGAAGCGACCGAGGAGTGACTCGGCCGGTGAGGCGATGCTTACAGTGCTCTTCAAGTACGACGGCCCTTCCGGGCCGTCGCCGCTAGGCTTTGTCCCTCACCCCGTAGCGGAAGCCGCCAAGGCTTTCGTCTCGCAGCGGTTCACACGGGAAAAGCCGAAATTCTTGGCGAATTCCGCTACCACATACGACCCTTGCCGGGTTTAGCGACAAAGCCTAGCACCAACGGTAGCTCGGACTCACTACGTCGGCAGCCCGAAGTAGGCCTTGGCCTTGATCACTGCGGCGACCGATGTCGGCACCTTGTCTTCCCAGGACGGGTCGCCTTTTTTGATCTGTGCCAACACGTCGCGTGAGAAAATCTTCAGGCACGCGGGATCGAAGTTGTCCAGATTGATGATGTCGCCCCGATTGCGAATGTACTCGTACAACTGCTGCAGTTCGGGTTTGGTTTTAAAGTTCTCCGACGTCTCCAGTTCGCCGGTCTCGCGATCTTCCATCGGGTAACAAAAGATCTTCAAGTCGTTCTTGAACAGTCTGCCGAACGATTCGAGCACCCCGCCTTGCAGTTTGGTGTAGTACTGGTCATCGAACAGATCCTTCATGCTGGACGCGCCCATCGTGATCGCGACCGGCTCTTTGGTGAAACCGCACAAGTAGGCCGCCAGGCGGTAGTACTGGAAGTAATCAGAGATCAGCACGGGCATGCCGCAGGCGGCGATGACATCGGCCCGGGCCAGGAAATCGCGGAGGTCGATTTCGCCGGAGGACTTCAAGTTATTCATCGTGATTTCCATCACCTGGGCAATTTCCTTGCCCTCCACACTCGGCAGTGCCGAGAATTTTTCGTGGGCACAACGCAACATGTCCAGGTTGACGTTGCACACCGGTCGAAAACTGCCCCGTTCGACCAGGATCGACTTGCGATAGAAGAATTCGGACGGCTGCAGCACGTCGCCGTCGGCGGCAAACATCGCGGCGCCGCTGAGCCCCAATTCGACCAGCTTCAGACTCATCAAGCGATTGTCGACGTGTCGAAAGGCGATCCCGGAAAACTCGATCATGTCGATCTCGATCCGCGACGTCGACAATCCGTCCAGCAAGGAATCGACCAACAGCTCCGGTTCGTGGTTGAGCGCGGCGGCACCATAGACCAGATTGACGCCGACGATCCCGAGTGCCTCCTGCTGCAACGCGGCTTCGTTGTCCAACATTCGAACGTGGATGATGATCTGGCTGTCTTCGTCACGCGGATGCGCCTGGAACTTGATCCCCATCCAGCCGTGGCATTGATTGGTGCCGTGGAAATTGCGGGCCGAAACCGTGTCGGCGAATGCAAAAAAGGCCGTCGTGTCGCCTCGGGTCTCGCGCAGTCGATCCAAGTTGAGCGCGTGTTCATAGTCCAACATCGCTTGCAACCGCTCGCGGCAAACGTAGCGTGACGCCCGGCCGTAGATCGCATCGCTGACCTTCATGTCATAGGCCGACATGCTCTTGGCGATCGTCCCCGCGGCCGCCCCGACGCGAAAGAACCAACGGACGACTTCCTGGCCGGCACCGATCTCGGCGAACGTTCCGTAACGACGCGAATCCAGGTTCACATCGAGCGCCTTCTGACGCGTGCTCAGGGTTTCCACCGAGGTCCGAACAGGGTACGAGCGTGGCATGAAATCTTCTGAAAACTGGAGGAGCGAACTTCGTGCATGACGCCCGAAGTCTACTCGATTCGCATTCCGCGATTGGGACGGGTCCGACGTTGGTCATTCGTCGGCCGTTAGGAGTGATTAAGGGACGGTCCGGCGGGATCGTCACCCTGGAAGATTTCATGGAGCCGCCGACCATCGCATCAAGCCACTCAGCGATCGTCCGTTTCGTGGATTCGTCATCGCTTCCGATCGACTTCCCCGAAAGATTCCCGTGTGACTTTGACGGATCGGACCGAAGTTTCCGATGCTTCTTCGACCGTGAATCGGTAGCCGCCTGCGACGACGGAATCACCCGGTTTGGCCAGATGCCGCAACCGAGCGACCAGCATGCCACCGACCGAATGGAACTCGGTGGCGGGCAGATCCAATCCCAAGATGTCGTTCACCTCGTGGATGGCCAGCCTGCCGTCCATCAGGTAGCTGTCATCGGGTAGCGGTTGACATTTGCGGGCTTGCCGTGATGTCTGTTCGGCAGATTCGTATCCGACATCGATGTCCCCGACGACTGTCTCGACGACATCTTCCATGGTGATCATGCCGATGGTCGAACCGTATTCGTCGACCACGATCGCCATTTTGTCTTCGCGATCGCGGAGCGTGGCCAGCATTTCTTCAAGCGGGTCGTGTGGGGAGACGTATTGGGCGGGTTTGATGTGGTCGGAAAGAGGTTTTGCCAGGGTGTCCGGGTCGAGTAGGTCCCACGCGGAAAGGGTCACGATTCCGACGACGTTGTTGGTGTCGCCCTGATAGGCGGGCAACCGATGGAAGCCGCGGCGGCGGACCAGCTGAACGGCATCGGCGGTCGTTTTTTCGTTGTCGATCGCCACCATGTCAGCCACGGGGATCATTTGCTGGCCGACGGTCGTTTCGGAAAAGCGAATCGCGCGTTCGATTCGGAATCGGTCGAAGACGGTTGTGTCCGAGGCCCGGTCGGCCATTTCAATGATGCTGCGAAGTTGATCGCGTGTGATAAACAGATGGTGCGAGGTCGCGCCGCCGCCGGCAAGCCATGCGGCGCCACGTGCGATTTTCGAAAACACATAAACGATCGGCGCAAAGATCCAGGCAAACGCATTGAGGGGAAAGACGACGACCGGCGCGATCCGGTCGGATTCCTGTTGATAAATGCTCTTGGGGACGATCTCGCCGAGGATCAGCAGCAGCGGCGTGAAGAACACGAACGCATACAGGTCCCCCCATCGATTTCCGAAAAAGTGGATGAACATCAACGTCCCCAGCGTGGTCAGCACGACCGTTGAGATGTTGGTCCCGATCAGCGTCGTCGTCAGTAGTTTTTCGGGCCGTTTGAACAACTGCACCACGCGGTGCGCGCCGCGGTTGCCCTGCTTGGCCCGATGGGACAGTTTGATCTTGTCGGCGTTGACCAGGGCGATTTCCGATCCGGAGAAAAACCCTTTTAGCAACAGCATCAGGATCATCACCGGGATGATCCAGGCGAGGTCCATCGTGCTCATTCGGTTGCTCCTGTCGCAGGTACCTCGGGGGCCGCTTCGGAGCGGCAGACACGGACGCGGGCGATTCGGTGCGAATCCATTTCCAGCACGTTGATGGCGACGCCATCAACGACCACTTGGTCGCCGACGCAGGGCAGTCGATCGATGTGCCGAAACGCGACACCGCCGATCGTGGTCATGCGGGGATCGTGAAGATCAAAATTGGTCACGCGGTCAAGTTCACCCAGTTTCGTGTCACCGGGGCACTCGTATGTCCCCGGACCGATTTGGATGATTCGCTGCGGGGCGTGTGTTCGGTGTGTCAGCGAACCGAAAATGGAACGCAGCACGTCGTTGACGGTGATGAATCCGGCGACGCCACCGAACTCGTTCAACACCGCCGCGGCGCTGGCTTTGCTTTTGACAAAGAAGTCGAACATTTCATCGACCGTCTTCGTCAACGGCACGACAATCGGCGGGCGGACCATGTCCTCCAGCTTCAACGTCGAAAAATCGGCCCCGTCCAGATGCAGCCGAACCACGTCCTCTTCGTGCAGGAACCCGATCAGGTTGTCGCGGTGTTGGCGATACACCGGGACGCGGGAATGACGCTTTTGGCGAAATTGTTTGATCACCTCCGCCACCCCCAGATCGGCATTCAAGAAAAACGTGCTGGTACGAGGCGTCATGATTTTGACGATCTCGGTGGCGCCGGCGGACAACAGATTGTTGACCAGTGTCCGCGCGGTGACGTTCAGCTTGCCCGTTTCGGCCACGTCTTCGATCACGCTGCGGAATTCATCGATCTGCAGGATGTTGGATGCTTCGCGTTGCGGTCCGACGATCCAGGTCGTGATGCGGTCGGAGATGATACGCACCAGCCAGCGGACCGGCCCGATCACCCGCACCCAGCGCCAAAGCGGGCCGGCGATCAGCCCTGCACTGATCCGTCGCGGATTGGTCACAGCAATGGTTTTGGGCGTCACTTCGCCGACCAATAGCAACAACGGGAACATCACCAGCACGGAAATCCAGCCGGCTTTGGCTTGGCCGTAAAGGGCGACCAGAATCCCGGTCATGTTGGCCACGGCAGCGATGTTGACCAGTTCATTGCCGCACAGGATCGAAACGATCAAGCGTCTCGGTTCGTCCAGCAGCGCCTGCAGCTTTTCGGCGTGCCGATGGCGTGTTTGACGCAATTGCTGGAAATCCACGTGCGAGAGCGAAAACAACGCGGTCTCGGAACCGGAAAAGAACGCGGACCCGCACAGCAACAGCAACTGAATCAGGTAGCGCAGCAGCATGTCCGTCTGGAAGACTTGCGAGGTGTCCACGGCGAAGTAGTCGACGATCGCGTGCCAGGAGGTGATGGCGGAGTTCAGTGCGAGCATGGTTTGTCACCCTTCACGGTCGTCAGCGTGCTATGAGGTGAGTTGTTCGCTGGACAGGAATTGAGACACCGCCGTGACTTTGCCCAGGGCGATCAACACGTCATCGGGTCGGATCACGGTGGCAGCCGTCGGCGGCAGCACGATTTCACCGTCGGCCCGCCGGATCGCGACGATGATCACGCCTTCCACCAACCGGAACCAGCCGACGCCGACCAGCGTCAGAATCACGAGCACGGTGATGATCCAAGCCAGTCGATGCATCGATTCGGGACGGTGACGAGCACT
The DNA here is from genome assembly GCF_008035925.1 of Stieleria maiorica. NCBI lineage: Bacteria > Pseudomonadati > Planctomycetota > Planctomycetia > Pirellulales > Pirellulaceae > Stieleria > Stieleria maiorica. Next base: position 6,274,567 of record NZ_CP036264.1, on the reverse strand, counting down.
TACTTCCAGACGGCGTGTCGGCGTTTCCATCAGCATATGCTTTGACGCCGGCGTTCGCTTAGAGGGCCTTGCGAATCCGTTTGAAGCCTTCACGGATTTCGCCGCCGACCATCTTGAACGAATCCCAGACCTCTTCGGCGGTTTCTTCGACCGCATCTTTCAGCGGATCATAGCGATGGCTCAATTCATCGAGTTGATCGGCCAGTATCTGCCATTCCTGCTGCAATTCCATCTTGCCCAGATGGACCTTCAGCTTGAGTTCGTCCCGATCTTGTTTGAGCCCCTGGATCAACTGGGCAACGGCTTGGCTTTTCGGCGTGGACATCGATTCTCTCGGGTTGAAAAGAAATGGGGGAAGCGGCCATCGGACGGAAGTCCCGATCAGGGGTGCACGATTCGTGCCAATTACCTTTCTCCCGCCTTCGGCGTGCGTCTGTCACCGGGATACCGTTTCCTCCAACTCCATTTGTGCAGTTCCATCACTGGAAGGATCGTCAGCGACAACAGGATCAGGATTCCCCATTGGCCCCCGTTGATCGGCTGGGCGCCCAAAACGTAACGGCCCAATGACGTGTGCATCGCAGCGAGGTGGATGCAGAACGCCGTGATCGCGCCGGCCAACAAGATGGGGCTGCGCAGCGGTGACATCACCAGGGCCGATTTCGTTTCCGAGCGGCAGTTGCCGATATGGACGTTTTCGAACAACACCATCAACAACAGCAACGTGTTTCGCGCCGATGCGACGTCCGCCTCGGTCGCCGCTTCGGGCAGCAACCAACGAAAGGTGGTGAATCCGATGACGCCCATCGCGACTGCCGCGATCGCCGTCCGCTCGATCATCAGCCGGTTGAAGATTCGCTCCTTGGGCGAACGGGGCTGACGCGACAACACACCCCCTTCGTTAGGCTCAAACGCCAATGCAACGTCCTGGATGCCGTTGGTGACCAGGTTCAACCACAGGATTTGAACCGGCATCAGGGGCAAGTACGGCGTGCCGGTCCCCACGGCCAAGGCCATCAGCACCAATTCGGCCGCCCCGGTGGAAATCAGCAGGTAGATCACCTTGCGGATGTTGTCGTAAGCGACGCGGCCCTCTTCGATACCGGCAATGATGGTGGCGAAGTTGTCGTCGCTGATGACCAGCTCGGCGGCTTCGCGGGCGACATCGGTTCCGCTTTTGCCCATCGCGACGCCGACGTTTGCCGCCTGGAGCGCGGGGGCGTCGTTGACACCGTCACCGGTGACGGCGACAAAATGCCCCGCTTGGCGGGCGGCGTTGACGATTTGCAGTTTCTGTCGCGGTGCGACCCGGGCAAAGACGCGGATGTTGCCAATGATCTCGGGCAATTCGTCCGCCGTTGTCTCCTGCAATGCTCCTCCGGTGATCACTTGGTTTTCGTCGTCGGCCAATCCCAAGTCGCGGGCGATCGCCAACGCCGTCACGCGATGGTCCCCGGTGATCATGGCGACCGAAACGCCGGCTTCGGCACAGCACCGAACGGCGTCTTTCACTCCCGATCGGAGCGGATCGATCATGCCGACCAAGCCCAGGAAACGCAATCGCGAAGGCGGCGCGGGGACCTGGTCGGAACCGATGGGCTGGTCCAAACGCTGATCCGCCACTGCCAGCACGCGATAGCCCATCGCCGCCATGCTGATTGCCGTCGCCTCCCACCGATCCGGGGTGAATCCTCCGCAACTCGCCTCGCTGCACATCGCCAAAACGCGTTCCGGGGCGCCCTTGATGAACACCCCGGCGCCGCCATCGACACGGTTGAACGACGCGGCAAACTGGTACTCCGGCTCGAACGGAATCTGATTGACCTGGGGATGGGAATCCAGCGTCGATTCGTGGTTCCAACCGAGTTTACGAGCGAAGGACAAGAACGCGACATCGACCGCGTCGCCACGCCACGTCCACGATCCGTTGCGTTGATGCAGGTCCGCTTCGTTGCACAGGATTCCGGCTCGCGCCAACCATTCCAGCCGCTCGTGACATCCCGGATCGAGCGGTCTGCCGTCTTTCAGGATTTCGCCAGAAGGCTGGAACCCCTCGCCGGTGACCTCAAAGGTTTCGCCATCGGGAAGGCAGACTTGGCGAACGGTCAACTCGTTGCACGTCAGCGTGCCGGTTTTGTCGGTGGCGATCAGCGTGCAGCTTCCCAGCCCCTCGACGGCGGTCAGGCGTCTGACGATCAGCCCGCGGCTGGCCATCCGTGTCGTCGCGATCGCAAGCGCGACCGTCATCGCCACCGGCAACCCCTCGGGAATCGCCGAGACCGCCAGGGCGACGGCAAACATGAACATCGTCGTCGCCGAATAGCCGCCCAGGGCGACCCCAAGCAAACCGATCATCGTCGCCGCGACCAGCACGGCGACGGCGATCACCCGAGTGAAGCGTTCCATCCGCTCCAACAACGGCGGTCGCCCACCGGTTTCGCCCATCACGTCCAACGCCAATTGGCCAACGCCGGTCGCCATCCCCGTCGCGACCACCACCCCCTTGGCTCGCCCGCGAGTGATGACCGAACCGGCGTAAACCATGTTCATACGATCGGGCACCGGTGTCGCTTCGCCGCCGGTCCACTCGGGGTCTTTCGCCACCGGCAACGACTCGCCGGTCAACAGCGACTCGTCGGATTCCAAGCCATGGGCCGACAGCAATCGAATGTCCGCCGGAACTCGGTTGCCCGATTCCATCCAGACGATGTCCCCCGGAACCACCTCCTCGGCTGGCACTTCGCGGACATCACCGTCGCGGTGCACCGAGGCGCGAATTTGCAACAGCTGCTTCAGCGCCTGACTGCTTTGTTCGGCCTTCCATTCTTGGAACGAGCCGATCACGGCATTGAGCACCAACACGCCGGCAATGAACGCCGCGTCCTTGACGTCGCCCAAGGCCACCGAGACCAACGCCGCCAATGCCAGGATGTAGATCAACGGGCTGCGGAACTGCCGCAAGACGATCGCCCACAAGGGTGTCGGCGGCCGCCGCGGAAGATCGTTCCGGCCGTACTCGGCCAACCGCGCCGACGCCTCCGATTCGCTCAGCCCGTGCACGCCGACGTCCAGCTTCTGCGCGAGCGAGTCCAGGTCCAGTGCGTGCCAATCCGCCGATGCTTGGGGACGATGATCCATGGTTGCTGGCCAGCCAAATTCCTGATGCGAACGTCCCGTTTTCCAATCGAACGCCTCTGCTGATTCAGCACCAGTTTAAGCGAGTGGCTGCCTGCGGATTGCCACAAATTGAAACGGGCGACTCCGGCGCCACTGTGCCCTGTCGCACACCCCGGCTGCGTCCGGCGGGATAGCAGGCCTCCGCTGAGCGGATATGCACGGGAAACGTTGAACCACGGGATACACCGCCGGAGTTGCGTTGGCATTGACCGGCGTCGGTCGGCAGCGCGGCGGGGCATTGATCGAAAAAGCAATCTGAAAATGACTGTCTTGAATCGGAGAACAAAACATGACAACAACACAGACAATCGAGAATCTGCAAAAAGCACTGTCGATGGAACTCACCGCCGTGCACCAATACCAGCTGCACGCCTGCGTGCTGGACGACTGGGGCATGGGTCTGTTGGCGACGAAGATGCGTGAAGAGATGCAGGAGGAACTCGGGCATTCGCAGGAGTTCCTCGAGCGGATCCTGTTTCTTAACGGCGAGCCGCGGTTGGAGCTTGCCAAACTGCCCGTTCGAGCCGGTTCTTTGAACGAGATGTTCGAAATGGATCTCGCCGACGAAAAGGAAGCGATCGAGTTCTACACGTCGGCGTCGTTTCGCGCGACCGAGGATCGCGACATCGGGACCCGCCAACTGTTCGAAAAGATCGCCTTGGATGAAGAGGGGCACATGAGCTGGCTGGAACTGCAATTGGATCTGCTCGATCGTATGGGCGAACCGGCGTTTATCGCCAAATACATGGGCTGACAGGCGCTTGATTCTCGAATGATCGTGGATCGCGGTGTGAATGTCGCTGCCTGCGCCAGCAGTTGGTTCCCCGACGTTTTCCACGCCGGCATCGCGCATCGCTACGTCAAAGTCCCCGGCGAGCCGCCAGAGTGTACAATCGCGTTCTCCGATAGAGATGGATCCGATCATTCAGGAGCGCGATCGTGTTACAGAGATTCAGTGATGTTTGTCCAACCGGGCGAGCTCGGTTGCGCCGCGTGCCCTCGGCGATTCTGTTTGCGCTGGTGCTGTTATCAAGCCCCGTGCTGGGTGCTGATGTCGCGACGACGACCGATCCACTGACGGAGCGGTTACAGCCTTACTTGCGACTGCTATCGGGCCAGCAGCAGGACTTCGAAATTCGGTGTCGTGCGGAGGTTCCGATTGATGGAAACAGGCAGACGATCCGGATTCGGCTGGCACGGCAGGGCATGGATTCATTTGACCTTGATCTGGAACATCGTGACTACGAGGCGCGGATTCGTCGCCGCGAGGACGGGACGGCATTGGCGCTTCCCAAGCACAACGTGGTTTTCGTCGGCCGCGGGCAGGCTTCTGCGGCGGATTCGCTTGCTCCGGGCGGTTTGACACAGCGATTGGTGTCAACGCGAACGACCGTCTCGACGTACCTGCCCCTGCTGGCCTACCCCGATGCATCTGCCGTCACCGCGGCACTGAAATCACTCGCCGGCATGACGTACGACGCCCAGTCGCGGCGTGGGCGTCTGGATGGTTCGGCGACGTTCGCCTTTGAAGCCGATGGTTCGTTGGTCGTCCGAACCGACGACGCGGTCGTCACGCTTGCGATTTCCGCCCCCAGCGCGACTCCGCCTGGGCTGGACGACTGGCCGGGCTTGACGCAATCGAAAGTCCCGCGAGAAGAGTTGGAACGCACGTTGGTTCGCGGAGTCCGGCGGGCCCTGGAAATCTTGGCGCCGTCCAAGGTGCTGACCAGCCCCAGTCAAGCAGAGCGGCAAACCGATCATGGGCGACTGCAATGGATCGACGGACATCGTGTCGTGTTGCTCTCCGGTTCGCCCGCGGAAATCGGACGCGCCCACGGCGAGTTGTTGGCTGATCCGGCTCAGGCGTGTATCGATTCGGTACTACACACCTTCGGCACGGTCCAAACGATCCGCACCGGCCGATGGTTTCGTCACGATTTAGACGCGGCGTTTGCACGTTTGTCGCCGCACATCCCGCAGCGCCATCGGATCGAAACCCGCGCGATGGCTCGTGCGCTGGGGCTGGATGAAGACTTGGTGGATTCATTGAACGTCTTTCCCGAGTTGTTTCATTGCAGCGGCTTTGCGGTCTTCGGTGATGCGACCGGCGACGGAAAGCTGTACCACGGCCGCGTCTTGGATTACATGACCACGATCGGTCTGCAAGACGCGGCGACCACCTTCATCGTTGCCGCCGACGGTCAGATCCCCTTTGCCAACGTCGGATACGCCGGATTCATCGGCAGCGTCAGCGGTATGAATGCCGAAGCGATCTCGCTGGGTGAAATGGGCGGTGGCGGCGAAGGAAAGTGGGACGGCGTGCCGATGGCGACGTTGATGCGACGGGCGCTCGAAGAGTGCCGCACGCTCGATGAAGTGATGACGTTGTGGCGCGAAAGCCCGCGAACATGCGAGTATTACTATGTGTTTGCCGACGGAAAAACGAATCGTGCGGTGGGCGTCGCCGCCGATCCCGATTCGATCGAGTTTATTCAGCCGGGCCAGGCCGATCCGCGATTGGGCGACGGTATCGATGATGCCATCGTGCTGTCAGCGGGAGATCGATTGAAAACCTTGCGTGAGCGGGTTCACCAGAAACACGGCCAGATCGATGCCGAGGTGGGCAAATGGCTGATGAGCCGGCCTGTCGCGATGCAATCCAATCTGCACAACGTGTTGTTCGTGCCCGCCGATCAAGTCATGTACGTCGCCAATGCTGACCACCGACATCCCGCCGCGGAACGGCCCTACGTTCGCCTGGACCTGGATGCGTTACTCCGCTCGATGGGGGACCGTGATTGAATCCCCCCTGCCGACAGCGTGTGTGCAGTGAAGCGTGGCGATCCCCAGTCGAAACATGCCGATGAACGAACGAGTCAACGAAATCGAATTACCGCGACCGCGGTCGGCGGCGACGGAAACCGCTCAAACACAGCGGTCGCGATCGGGCACCGACGCACACTACCAATCGCAATTGCTGGACAGCGTTCAGGAGTCTCTGATCGGCACCAACTTGGATGGCGAGGTGACGTACTGGGGCCGTGGGGCCGAACAGTTGTACGGATACACGGCCGACGAGGTGATCGGCAAATCCGTCACCATCATCGTCCAACCCGACGAGGAGCACGTCGAACGCGAACGAATGCGTCAGGTGTTCGAAACGGGATCGTGGAAGGGCGTCTACCAGCAGCGACGAAAAGACGGAACGACGTTCTGGGCATCGACCATCATCTCGTTGGTCACCGACGAATCCGGCACCCCGACGGGATTCATCGGAATCGACATCGACATCACCGATCAGAAACGGGCCCGCGAGGAGCTGGATCAACTGAATCTGGCGATCGAAAATGCGATGCAAGGCATCTCGCGACTCGATCGCCAAGGGCGTTTCATCATGGTCAAACCGCAGTACGCCCAGATGCTGGGGTACCAGACCGACGAGCTGATCGGCCAGTCCTGGACCGTGACCGTCCCGGAGGACAGCGTGCCGCTCGCGCGCGAAGGATACGAAGCGATGTTGCGCGAAGGGCGTGCAACACTCGAATGCCGCGCCCTGCGAAAGGACGGATCCGTTTTCTTCAAGCAACTGCTGTTGGTCAAATCGTACGATGAATGCGGCACGCACGACGGCCATTACTGCTTCATGAGCGATGTCACCAAACGCAAACAGGCGGAGATTCAGCTGAGAGAAAAAGAATCCCAGCTTGCTCACATCTCTCGGCTTTCGACGATGGGAGAATTGGTCGCCGGGATCGCGCACGAGATCAATCAACCGCTGTATTCGATCGCCAATTTTGCAGCGGTGGCCGAAAAGAAACTCGAGATGCTGGACGGTGAGTTGGGGGAAAGTCTGCAGGAAATGAATCGATTGATTGCTCAACAAGCGGTTCACGCCGGTGAGATCATCAAGCGATTGAGAGCGTTTGTCGGCAAAACGGATGGCGTGCGGTCATCGCTGGACATGAATCGGGTCGTCCGCGATGCGGTCGCAATTTTGGCCCCGCTCGCCCACAGCACCGACGCGTCGATCCGGTTTGAATTGTCTTCGTCGCCTGTCGTCGTTCATGCCGATCGGGTGCAACTGGAACAGGTGCTCGTCAATCTGGTGCGCAACGCGTTGGAAGCGGTCGCAGATCGTGAGGTTCGCTCGATCACGGTTAGAACCTCGTCGGCGGGATCGATGGTTCAGGTGACGGTGGAAGACACGGGGATCGGAGTGTCGGGGGATGCCCAAGAAAAGCTATTTGATGCGTTCTATACGTCCAAAGCGGCCGGGCTGGGGATGGGATTGTCGGTCAGCCGAACGATCGTGGAAGCACACGAGGGCCGCATTTGGGCGACCAAACATCCCGGCGGAGGTTTGGTCGTGCAGTTCACATTGCCGTCGGTCCCGTAGGCGACTCCCCCTCGCTGCGAAGCAGCGAGCATGTGCGGCGAAAGCCTGAACACCAGCGCACGTTGGTGTCTAGCCTTTAGGCCAATACCGCTAAGTTAAGCGTTGTTTCCTGCGGGGAGGGCCCGTAGGCTCGCGCCAAACGGCTGATCATCGTCCGACATCAGCCGGTTCGCGCCAGCGTCCGGGCTTCTCCCTCGGCCTTAACTTAGCGGTATTGGCCTTTAGGCGACTCCCCCTTCGCTGCGAAGCAGTGAGCATGTGCGGCGAAAGCCTGGACACGAGCGCCCAGACGCGCATCATCGTTCGCGGTGCGACTACACCGGCACCAACCGCTTTGCCGGGGCGTCTCCGGCCAACAATTCAGCCAAGCGTTGCCCGAGTTGGTTCAAGTCGCCGGCGGAGTGGGCCGTTTGGTGCGTGGCGGCCATGGCTTGCCTGGTCGTTCGATCGATTTGATTCATCGAATCGGCGATTTGGTCCATGCTGGTGGCTTGTTGGTTGGAGGCGGTGACGATTCGGGTGGCGACGCGTGACGCCTGGCCGACCATGGTGACCAACTCTTCGATCGTCTGCTCTGCTTTGACAACGACATCGCTGGCATCGCCGACCGATTGGGTCCCCTGTTCGGTGGCCAACACGGCATGATTGGTTGCGTGCTGAATCTCGCTCAGAATCTCGCGGATTTGGCCGGTCGACTGTCGCGCTTGCTGGGCCAGCGATTTGACCTCCGCGGCGACGACCGAGAACCCTTTGCCGGCGTCGCCGGCGCGTGAGGCTTCGATGGCGGCGTTGAGCGCCAGCAGATTCGTTTGATCGGCGATTTCGTTGACCGTCGTGATGATCTCGCCGATCGCCTGGGCACGTTCGGCCAGCATCAGGATACTGTCGGCGGTGGATTCGACACGTTCGCGGACGTTGTTCATCGAAACCCGCGTGTCCTCAATTGCCTTGCGTCCCGAGCGTCCGACCTCGTCGGCACGTCGCGACGCCTCGGCGACCTCGTTGGCCAAATGCATCGACTCCTGGGCCGTGCGGGCGGCTTCCTCGACCGCCGAGGAGGTCTGCGTGACGGCGCTGGCCTGTTCTTCGATCCCGGTGGATTGTTGTTTCATCGTCGCCGAGATTTCTGAACTGGCGATGGAGAGGTGATTGACGGTTTCCCGGATGGCTTCGAACAGGCGAGCGCGTTCCTGTTCGTCCTGCTTGCGCCGCGCTATGTCTTGCAGGGTCGCAATGAAAATCTTTTCTCCGGAAAACTCCATCTGTGTCACGCGTAACGCGATCGGGACGTGTCGGCCCTGTTTATCCAACCCGTGGGCTTCGCTTTCATGTCCGGAGCGATCCGATCGTGTTGCACCGACGCCAGCTGATTGCGTGCCGCGGCCGCGCAATTCAAAATTTGGGATGATCGCTTTGACGCTCTGCCCACGCAATTCGGATGCTCGGTATTTCAGCAGTGATTCGCAAGCAGCGTTCAGGGATTGGATCCTGCCATCGGCATCGATCGTCAAGATCCCGTCTGCGGTCGAGTTGAGGATCGCTTGCGTGCGTTTCTCGGCGACATCCAGCTTTTCCATCGCTGCGTGCATGTTGCCGACCATGGTGTTAAACGCCAGAGCCAACGCGCCCAATTCGTCCTTGGAATGGACTTCGATGCGTTCATCGAGTGCCTCGCCGATGGTGGCGCTGGAGGCGTGGGCGGCAATTTTGGACGCCGTATTTTTGAGTGATTCGATCGGACCGACGATCATGCGGGTGGTGATGAATCCGAATCCGCCGATCAGCAGCGTTGCAATCACAATGGTCAGCGTGAACACCAGGAATGCGTTGTCGGCGAGTTGGCCGGCCGCGCGATTGACCGCATCGGCATCAGCGATGATCGCCTGTTGCCATTGTTGCACCTGGTTGTTGACCACTTGAAACTGATCGCTTTCGGCCCGGATCGCGTTGATAAAGGCTTCCTCCCGATATCCGCCCAGGACCTTGCCCACCGTGGCATCTTTGAGCATGCGGTAATCCTCCCAACTGGCACGCAAGTCTTGAAACGCCTCTCGTTCGCGTTGGCTGTTGGTCGACAGGTCCCAGCGAGCAAACGTTTGATCCAGCTGGTTGGTCAGCAATCGCTGTTCCTCGTTGAGTTGCTCTTGGAGTTCGCGGTTGGGCGCCATCACCATCGTCAGTGTCAATTGCCGGAGTTCACTGAGGGGGTCGGTGATGTTGAGCGCCGCCTTTTGAAATTGCTCGGCCGTCAATCGGACGCGATCGACCGCACCGTGAATTTGCTTGCTGGTCACGATTCCGAAGATCCCCACGGCACAGAAGGCGATCACGGAGATCCCCACCAGCAGCAAGAGTTTGCCCAGTACGCCTCGATTTTTCATGGACTCTCTCCGGCATCGAATTGAATGCGGGTCACCTTCATGGGTGCTTTTCTGGTTTGCGGGTAGGAACCGCGTCGCACCGACCAATGTTGGTCCGTCACCTGGATTTTCCAAAGCGGATAACAGGCCATGCGGTACGGTTTGAACCCGACCTCTTTGTTGACGGCAAAGACGTTGTTCGGCGTCGGCACAAACAACATGTAGGCTTGGTCATAGACGTGTTTGACGATTCGAAACGTGATCTCGTCAAACTGGGGATCTTCGACGCTGGCCTGGAACATCGCTTCGATGTAACCGTCCAACACGGGATCCGGGAAAATCGTGCTCCAAACGTTGTGCGTCCGATAGACCAAGAACGCGGTAAACGGATGGTTGAAGAACCAGTCGTCATTGCCCCAAATCAGCAGATCCCACTGGACTTCATTTTGATCCTGGTTGGTGGTCAGCAACGGATCAAAGATTTCCTTTTCGCTCTTCACCTCCTCGATGTCCAAGCGAACGCCGACATAACCGAGTTGGGTTTCGATGCCACGCCACAAGTCCATGTAACGGTTTTGCGTCAGAACTTTCAGCCGAAGCCCTTCCAAGATGTTCTTCAGCTGTGCCCGCTTGGCCGGCTGGTAGGGATCCTGCAATTCAGAATAGGGTTTCAGCAGTTGGGCAACCTTTCTCATGCCGGGGAAGAAGGGCGACGCCTGGGTCGGAGACAGCGTGGCTTCGCGGTCAAAAACAAAGTGCCAGAGGTTGCGTTGATGCAAGGCTTCGTTTAGCGCCCGTCGCACCTGGACGTCCAACAATTTCGGGTTCCCGTTGATCAGATTCATGTGAATCGCGATGTTGTTGGTCGTCGGTGAGGTGACGAGTTTTGCGTAAGGCGACAAGATCGTGTCGACTTTGTATTCAGGAGGGATGAAGGCGATGTCCAATTCGCCCTCGGTTTCCAGGACCATGTCCTTGGCATCCCGGCTGTCCAGTTCCGTGAAGACGGTGATCGTTTCGACTTTGGGATAACGCTGGTCCCAATAGTTCGGGTTGGCTTTCAGCACGGCCTTGGGGGTTTGTCGATCGCCTTCGACGTAGCCTTCGGTCAAGAGATAGGGTCCCAAGCCGTACGGTCCGGGCGCCGAAAGGTTGGGGCAGGTCGCTTTGCCGTTCCAGCCGTTGATCTTCAAGTACTCTTCGCTGTAGAACTGCATCCAAATCAGATCGTTCATGAAGCAGCCATACTTTTCGGTCAGAAAGAAACGGACCGTAAAGGGATCGACTTTTTCGCAACGATCAAAGACCTTGTCGATCTTGCTGTACAGCGTGGGGGCTTTCTTGAACGCCTCCATGTTCCTCACCACCGCATCGGCATCAAACGGCGTCCCGTCCTGGAATTGCACGCCTTGGCGGAGCTTGAATTCGTAGGTGGTGTCGTCGATCTGGGTGTGCGACGTCGCCATGTCGTATTCCCACCCCCGCGCGTTGTCGCTGGGCTTGATCATCGCGCCGTTGATGGCGTGGGAGATATAGATGTAGGGCAGACTGGGGATGAAGACTTTGACGTGCGTGCCGGGAACCAGCCGGTCGACGAATCGTTGCTTGGCGTCGTCCTCGCGGAGCTGCACCGGGCGAATCCGATCGGGATCGCCGGATCGTTGCTCGGCCCGACGGTTGACCTGGCCGCTTGCCTGGCCGATCGGCCAGACGGCCGCGATCGTGACGATCAGGATGCACAGTCCTCCCAGACGATTCTCCAAGGTCGAGGAACGCATAGGAACACCTTCGGCTCGTGGGACACACGGTGGCTCTCCCACCATGATAGCTAGTGCTCCGGTGGGAGGAGTAAAATCCAGCCTGCCGAGGCGCCGATTCAGTCCGCATCGCGCCGCAATCGGTCGTCACGGCATGGGCTTGTGAAAAGGATTCTGGTGGATCTATGCTTTGCCCGTTCCAAAACCCGTGCTTATTCGATCGCTTTTCCCTCGTTTTTGCCCCCCTCGCCAGGACCGCGCGCCATGCATCTCGTTCGGACATCTCTGCTCGGCTCACTCTCCTTGACGCTCTGTTTGGCGATCGGATGTTCCGGACTGATGCCCGGGCCGGGGCCTGCAGACGCGGATGCGCCGACAGAGTTCACGGAGACGAAATCCGGGCTCAAGTACCGCGTGCTGCGCAAGTCGGATGGCAAGCAGGCGAAACCTTCCGGCCACGTTCGTCTGCACTACATCGGAACACTGGATGACGGAACGGTCTTTGACAGCTCTTACTCCCGAGGCGAGCCGGCAATTTTTTCGCTCCAAGAAGTCGTGCCCGGATTCACGGAAGGATTGCAGTTGGTCGGTGAAGGGGGAATGATCGAATTGGAAATCCCGCCTGACTTGGGATACGGCGAGGATGGACGTGCCCCCACCATCCCGCGCAACGCCACGCTTCATTTCGTCGTGGAAGTGATTCGGGTTTTTTGAGTTTCTGATCGGGGAAAGGCAAAAATTTCGCGCGTCGAACCGTTCGCCAGGGGCTCTCCGATGCCTTAGGCTGAACTGTCGCGAAGCTTTGTTTTCTTGATGTCTCGGTCGGGATTGGGAATCTGGGCATTGGACGCCGGAGCGCAAGCCGATCGGCATCACATCCCAGGGATCGCCCGTCATGTGTCTTTCATCACTCAAGTCCCGGCCGATCGGATCTCGATGGCTGGCGTGCCTGATTTCGTTGCCGTGTCTGGTCGTTTGCGTCCGTGCGGAAACCGTTGTCGGCGAGACGTCACACAGCCCCATCGCCGAGGGTCCGCTGCACGCCTATGTCGCAACCGTCGCGTTGCCCGCCGATGGGTTGTGGAGAATCCGTGCGCCCCAGTCGCAGGATTCCGCCCGAGAACTGTATCTGATGCCGACCGAACCATCGCGACTGCGGCAGCTGGGCAAACGGATGTATGCGGCATTGGAAGAGCGCCAAATCCAATACGGTCGTTGGCAGGTGCAAATGGGATTCGAGGCGTGTCGTCAATTCGCGCAAGAAAGGCAGGGCGTGGGTCCGAAAGCGATCTCCGACTTGGCCCAAGAAAAACGCTGGGGGTATGTCGCCGAGCGTTGGGACAGTGCCAGTTGGCAGCTCAACCGTTGGCGCGACTTCGTCGACACCCGACCGATCGAAGGCCCGTTCATTCATCTGATTCCCGACGTGCGATTTCGGTTCGCCCCGCCCAATCGAACCACACGTCGCGACGATGGAACGGCGGTCCAGGGCGGTGCAACACCGGACACGAAAGCTCGCTGGACGGTTCCCAAGAAAGACCGCGAGGTTTTGGCGTTTGAGCTCCGCCCCTTTATCGACGACGGAAAACACTGGGTGCTGTACACCGACGGCGATTGTCAGCGTGTCGACATCGACAGTCAATTGTCTCAATCGCAGCGGGTGACGATTCGCCCGATCGTCACGCAACCGAACGCCCAGCCGACCGGCGACGACGAACCCAACCTCGAGTATCGGTTGGTGATGGTGCGCGAACAACCATTCAGCGGTTCGCTCGAATTGCAGGCCGAAAACCATGTGCTCGATCAAGAGCGGACGATTCGGTGGAACGCGGCGGACGGATCGGACGTGCCCTACCGAACGCTTCGCGACACGATCACCGATGCCAGACGATTCGCCTGGGGGCCGTACTCATTGGCGGCCGACGGGGGCGTGCTGAAGGTCTGGGACTTGGCCGGAAAAGCGCCCCCACCGGACCCCAATCCGCGGCGCAGCCTGTCCATGTTCTCGGTCCTGGGAGGTCGCGCGGCGGTCGAAGAAACGCTGCAATTGCAAGATTTGCGGGCGATCGATTCCGAGCTGCAGTCGGCGACGATCGACATCGATTCGTTGTCCGGGGTAGAGGTCAAATCGCACCCGTTCGAGGAAATGTTGGGCGGCCGGGAGGGCGGCCGCCTGGAAATCGCCGGGTGTGTCCCCCCGGATCGTTTCTTCGTTTATGTCGGCAAACCGGAATCGATCCCGGCCTTGCTGGACACCGGCGCGCCGTTCATCGCCAGCATGGGGACCGCACTGACAGGCAATTGCCTTCAGTACAACCTGCAGTCGCGCTACCTGGCCCGGTTGGGGATGACACGCGATTGGGTGGATGCCGTGTTGACCAGCGGGCTGACCAGCGAACTGGCCTTGTTCACCCCCGATCTGTTCTTCATCGACGGCACGGATGTGACGATTGTGGCACGGTTGAGACAGCCGCAACTGCTGCGTCAACTGCTGGGCATGCTCGGTGCGTCGGACCTGGGGACCGAGTCCGTCTTGGAATTGCCGACCGTGTCCGGTGGCCCCGCTTACCTGGCCCTGCGCGATGATTTGTTGTTCGCCAGCACCCATCGCGGAGAGCTTCAGCAGGCCATCGATCTGCACGACGGGCAAGGGAGCGGCAGTCTGGGCGAGAGCGCCGAGTTTCGATACATGCTGACGCAGTTGCCGGTCAACGAAGACACCCGCGTGTATGCGTACCTGTCAGATGGGTTTGTGCGCAAGCTCGTGGGCCCGCGAACGAAGATCGGTCAGCGGCGCCGGGTGCTGGCCAAAGCCAAGATGGAAGTGATGACGGCCCAGGCAATGCTTGCTCGGTTGGACGGGTATCCCGGTTCCGATTCGGCATCGGATTTGATTCGCAGCGGGCATCTCCCACAAGGCTGGCAGAGCGAGGGGATGTCGATCGACGCCAGCGGCCTGGTCCGAAGCCATCACTACGACACGTTGCCTCGCATGCGGACTTTGCCCGAAGTCCCCTTGGATCGAGTGACGCCGGCCGAAGCGGAAGCCTACCGCCGCTATGTCGAGAACTACTCCAGGTATTGGCGGCGTTTTTTTGACCCGATCGCAATCCGACTGGATGACGTCGGCAGCGACCAGTTGGAGTTGTCGACGTTCATCCTGCCGTTGGTGGACAACTCGATCTACAACACGTTGAAAACGTTTCTGGCGCATCAAGATGACCAGACGACGTTGTCGGTCCCGATCGTCGAACCGACTCCGGTCGTGCAGTTTTCGGCGAATTTGAAGGACATGGCATGGCAGGTGGTGGCGGGCAATTTCTCGGAGTTCTTCACACGCTACTCCGGAGCCAGCCCCGCGATGCTGGACGATCTCGGCCCCAGCGTTCACGTCGCCGTCTTTGATGCCGATCCGATCATCGCCATCGGAAGCGGTGACGTCTTCGGCGCTTTCGGCGGCAACGTCTTGCGAGGCGGCGGCAACGAGATGTTGATGATTCCTGTCGCACTTTCCATGTTGACGCGTCCCTGCAGCATCATGGTCGAGACGGAATCGCCCGAGCGGACGTCACAATACCTGCGTCAAGCCGCCCTGGCGGGGATGCCACGCCAACGCCGCGACCGCGATTTCAACGTCTCGTTCTATCAGGTGGGGGATCGAGACGAATGGGTTTGGACGATGGATGTGTTTGGCGTCGTCAAACTGCGTTACGGTGTCGAGGTGGTCGACAAGTACCTGGTGATTCGCAACATCCCCTGGTCCAGCGGCGATCGCGTGGTCAGCGTCGCCCCGGCAGATCTGAATGCTGCGATGTTGCAGGCGTCGCCCTCGGCGTGCAAAGAACAACTTCCCGGGCTGTTCGCCGCCGCATCGGATGCCAATCGCCGGGCCGTCATGTCGGGGCTGGGACGGTTGTATCCCTTCATGCTCAGCGGGTCGAAAAGCGTGGACCAGGCGGCAGCCGAACACCAGCGGTTGTACGGTTTTTATCCCCGGCAACTGGATGGCGATCGGTGGCGTTGGACGGATTATCGGATGGTCAGCGACCACTACGGCGAACCGACTCGACAACGCCAACCTGCATTCGCCCCGGACAAGCCGTTCGGGCTAATGAACCGGATCGATTCGATCCAGTTGAACATGCAATTCGAATCCGACGGGTTGCGCAGCAGCGTGCGTTGGCGATTGCGATAGCCGCCGTCAGTTGGAGGGTCGGCTCAGATCCGCCATCGCCTCGGCGAACCCTTTGCCGATCTGAGCCATGATCTTTGCCGACCCGTTGTAGTGGTACGCCGCATTGGAACTGCCTTTCAAGACTTCCAGCTCGCGTGGCGTGTACAGTTCGGCGCGGAACTTGGCCAGAGCCTCCTCACGCTGCTGGCGACTGAGGCTCGTGTCCTTATTGAGTTCCTGAGACTTGGCTTTGATCTTGCCGCCGCGCTGCTTTAGCTCTTCCAACTCGGCGTCCCAATAGTTTTCGGTCAGGACGGCCGCAACAGTCCCTTGGAATTCGGGCATCGACGCCGGCGCGGCCATCGCCTTTCGAAAACCGTCGTGGGTGCTTTTGTAACGTTGTTGTGACGGACCGTATTGATCGACCGGGCCTCCGACCCCCATGACGCCGATCACAAATGGCAAGTTCGGCGTGGACAGATCGTTGCGAACGTCGCGAATAAATTGCGCCAGCAGTCGGGAATAAAGGTCGTACCCGCCGGGTTTGTCACGGTTGGGATACACGTCTCGGGCGACCATGTCGTTCCATCCCTGGAACCAAACAAAGCCGGCGATCTCGTAACCCGCATCGGGGTCGTAGTCGGGATAGACACGCTTCAGGTCGCCGACGACTTTGTTCACATGATCGATCATTAGCCGGTAGTAGAGCCCGGTCGCCTGCACACGGTCCGCCTTGATCTGCTCGACGTCTTTGCCCTGTTTTTCAAGGTTGGCCAGTTGCTGTTCGCTGAACTTGTAGGGGCCGGCGCCGGGAGGACGAAAATCGGTGTGCAATGATTTGCCGCCCCACGCCGTTTTGATGATCAGAATCGGTTCATCGAGTTGCTTGTGCATGTAGATCCCGAACGTGAACTCGGGGCCGATCTTTGTCCCACGACCATGCGCCCCGTAGCCGACGGTCAATCGACCGTGATGCTCTTGCTCGGTGCCGTCGTTGCCGATCGAGGAAATCCAGACTTGATCACACTCTCGCGGCGATCCGTCCGCATCACGCATCTCGGCCAAAATCGGCGCCGTCGCCGGATCCATGCCGACGTGGTCAAACGTGGTGATCTGGGCGTGCCCCTGCATGTTCGACTGGCCGGCAAGCACGAAGATTTTCAAGGGGTCTTTGGCCGCAAGTTGATCCACCAGCAACAGGCAGAGCGTGACGAGGACAATCGTTCGCATTCTCATCGGTGAAAACCTTTTCCTTCGGAAGACATTTCGCGCAACAGCCTCGGCACGATTTTCGATTCCGTCATCCGGGTGTGCGTGGTGACGATTGTACTTTGATTCAGTCCAGTTGTCGGTGCACTTCATCCACGATGTGCTGTTCGACTTCGGGGGACCAGTGGGCAGGCAGTCCGTAGTAGACCATCGATGTGCCGCCTTCGTAGCCGCCCTCACGCAACACCCGCCGGGAGGGGATGTAGGCCATCACGTCGTTGGCGTAGCCGGCGATCCAAGACTGTGTCCCCCTCAATTCGCTCTTCAAACGCAGCGCATAGTCGACGACGACTTCGCCGCCGAGAAAGACCATGTCGACTTGGTCGCCCAATTCCCAGCTCCCGATGGCGTACGGATAGGTTTGCGAAAGTGCCTCGCCACGATCGAGTTGATCGAGCAACATCGTTGCACGGGCGACCTCCCATTTGTTGGTCGACCTCGAATTCGTTTCGATCTGGTCTCGCGAGGGCAGCGTTCCCAATGGCAGGTCGATCTCGCGAAATCGGGTCGTCAAGGTTGGGGCGACGGCCTGCATTTGGACGGTCATCAGCACCGTATCGACCGCGGACGCCAACCGCTGTCCGTAGTGTTTGGCAAGTTCAACGGTTCGCCGCGGAAGCGGATTTTGGTCGGCACCACAGCCTGCCCAGAACATCGCGATCGCGTCGGGATGCGATTCTTCTAACTCCGCACAGGCATAACCGGGGTAATCGCCCGACCAGGAGTAGACGCCCAACACCGTCGCGTGACACGCGTACCCGAAGACGACACCGACCAGTTGGTCTTGCGAGTCACGCACCGCCAGAACCGGAACGTCGTGATCCACCGGGCCTTTCAGCATTCCCTCTCGGCGCCACTGCGGGACGTTGCCTTCGGGCCGATTCTCACGACGATTTGTGGCAAACGTTGCCGTGCCGTTGCCCCAGAAAAGTTTGGCCGGTTGTTGATCGGCAAACGCGCTGTCGACCGCTTCAATAACGTTTATCTGTAAATGCTGCTGGTAGGATTCGATCTTCTGCTGTTGATCTGAATCCAGGATCAGATAGTGCAGCGGAGCGAGGTTGTTCTTCAGGGCCGGGCCGGTGTGCGTGTGCGAGCAACAGATGGCAATTTGCGATCGATCGAGTTTGTGCTTGTCTTGGATCTGATCGGTGATCTCGGTCGCAAGGTCTCGGTCGATTCCGACCAAGTCCAACGTGATCAGGACGGCTTGTTTTCCCGCGGCATCACGCAACACAAGTGCTTTGGCCCACAGGTCTGTCAATTTGCCTTCCGACGGATGATCGCGATTGCCGTAACCGGCCATCCACATCGATTCGCCGGGTGTGATGTTCCGCTTCGCGATGCCCGCGTGCCATCCCTCGTCGGCTTGGGTGGGAACGGCAATCAGAAGCAGGAGTGTCGAAAACAGAAGGCAACATCGAAGCATCGTTGAACGGTTCCATGGTGGCGTTGGATTGTCAATTCAAAAGCGGAGAAGCTGGTGGATCCTATGTATAGCCCCGCGTGTCGCGGCGTGTTGCTGTATGACGCGTCATTTGCTGCGTTTGATCGAATATGGCCCCAGTCAAGGCGAAACCTGCCCTGCCTGAGTCATGTGCCCCGAGGCGGAGCCTCGGGGAATCCCCGTTCCCAGGCGGAGCACGCGAACGAGACATCAGAAGATCGCCGTTCGCAAGACGAATGGACTCGTCGCCTCGTCCGCGACGCAATAACCGGGCTGTGGCGGAATCCTATGTCTGCCGCAGCGCGGCGACGATCGGAACGCTGGCGGCCTGGACCGCCGGCGTGATTCCCGCGGCCAGACCCACGACCAGCGAAACCAGGATGCCGTTGATGGCCAACCCGAGTGACGGCTGGAAGGAAATCGTCGCACCTTCGGCACCGATTGCGAATCCTCCGGCCCCCAGAACCGCCAGCGCCAGCAGCGTCCCGCCGGAACCACCCAGCACGCACAGCAGCGTGCTTTCGGCCAACACCAACCGCAATGCCCGCATCGGCCGTACGCCGATCGTCTGCAACACCGCGTACTCCTTGATCCGGTCCTGGACACTCATCACCGTGGTCGTGGCGACGAGCGACAGGACCAACGCGACACAGGCATAGCCGAGCCAATGGGCGAACCCGATCAAGTCCACCAGATCCGAGAGCGTGTTGGCCTGGAACGCCCCTTTACGCCGCGTCCGCGTCGCGACCGAACCGGACCGCAATTCGGCATCGATCTCCGCGGCGACACGATCCGGATCGGCATCGTCGGTCAACAGCACCTCGTGTTGCGTGACCAAACCCGCCGCGTCCAATCCGCGCGTGTATTGCAAAAAGGCCAAACTGGTGTAGATCAGATTCTCTTCCGCCGGGACGGTTGATTCAAAGATGCCGGTGACCTGCACGGAAATCTCTCCGATCGAAAACTGATCTCCCGTCTTCAGACCACGCCGGCGTGCGACATTGCGACCGACGATCGCCGCATCTCGCCGTGATGAAAATGTCTGCCAATCGCCGCTCGTCAGTTCGATCGGACGGGTGCGACGGATTTGATCCGGATCGGCCCCGTTGAAGACGACGATGTCCAAGCTGGCACGGCAGTTGTTCGTCCAGACCTGGATCGGCATCACCTCCCGCACGCCGGGAACATCCTTGATCCGACGTGCGTAGTCCTCCGGCAGCCGGCTGCTGGTCGGACAGAACCGGCTTTCTTGAAACACGATCAAACTGCGATCCGCGTCCGCCCCGGTGGTCAATCGGTGCAAGCCTTGCTGGACCGATCCGACAAAGCAAAACACGAACATCGCCACCGCGGCACCGGTCAAGGTCAACAGCGTTCGCGTGCGGTGACGCCAAAGGGTTTTCAAAACGTAGCTGGTCATTGATACGCGTCTTTCAGTTGGGAACTTTTTCCGGATCGGGTTCCTTCGCCTCTTAAGATCATCCGATCAGCGACAGCTGATCGCGCAACCCATCATTCTGCCCCGAATCATTCTGCCATCCGTCCCTCGATGATTCCTACCGACTTGCTAGGACACCGTGGTTGCGTGGGGAGGTAGGAAAATTTTGGAGGTAAGAAGATTTGGTCAGATCCAATTGATGGAGTGTCTTGTCATTTTCTTACCTCCGAAATCTTCTTACCTTATTCCCGCACCCGAATTGCAATCCAAGAACTTCCCGTGATCGAGCACCAATTGGCGAGTTGCGATCGAGGCCACGTCGCTATCGTGGGTGACCATCAACAGGGTGATCTCGAGTTCTTTGTTCAGGCGTTGCAGCAAAACCTGCACTTGCTCGCTGGTTTCCGCGTCCAGGCTGCCGGTCGGTTCATCGGCGACGACGACTTGAGGATGGGCGACGATCGCCCGGGCAATACCGACGCGTTGCTCCTGCCCGCCGGAAAGTTGACGCGGGTAGTGATCGGCGCGGTCGCTTAACCCGACCGCCTCGAGTGCCAGTGCGACGCGTTTCCTGCGCTCTGACGAGGTCAGTTTCAGCAACAGCGTTGGAAGCTCGACGTTTTCGTACGCGGTCAGGACGGGGATCAGATTGTGGGTCTGGAAGATGTAGCCCAGATGCGCCGCGCGCCAGTCGGCCAATTTGCTTCGCGACAGTGTGGTCACCTCCGTCCCGCCGACATTGATGGTGCCGGAATCGGGCCGATCGATGCCGCTGACCAGATTCAACAGCGTACTTTTGCCGGTCCCGCTAGGCCCCATCAGCGAGACGAATTCGCCCCGCGCGATGTCCAAATCGACGTGGTCCAGTGGTGTGATCGTTTCGTCGCCTTTGCGAAAGCTTTTGCTGACGCCACGCAGTTCGACCAATGTCATTTTTCGATTCCTAAGGTTTGATCGTCGCCGCTGACTTCAACGGGGCTGTCCTGTTTCAATCCGGCGGTGTCACTGGCGATCAGCTTGTCGGTCAGCTTCAATCCAGACTTGATCTCGACCAGTCCATCACCGATTGATCTGCCGAGTTCCAGCGAGCGTCGCCGCGCAATTTCGTCGGCATCGACGACCCACACGGCTGCCCCCGATGGAGTCGATTGAACCAGTTCGCGGGGCACAAACAGGCGTTGGGTTTCCGTCGGTTCACGGTTCGAATTCGCAATCGCCGGCGCCAAGAAGGTCGCCGTGACCAGCATTTCCGGGCTGACCGTCGGCGGCGGCCGGATCAACTCGACCTTCACTTCCAGCGTGTTCTTTTGGATATTCGCCGAACTGGTCGTCTGCAACACGCGGCCTTCGATCACGCCCGCCGACGATGCCGTTTCGATCTGCACCGGCTGGCCCTGGGTGACCATCGGCACATCCTCCAGACGGACATCGGCGCGCACTTGCAAGCGACCGGGGTCATACATTTCGACCACCGTGCTGGAACTGTGACCGCCGGACGAATCGAGCCCCATCACACGGGTCCCCGGTGCCGCGACCAGACGCAGCACACGCCCCTTCATCGGCGCACGAACGACCGTGCGACGGAGCGTCAGTTCCGCCTGCCGCACCTGCAATTCGGCTTCATCTCGCAACGCTTCTGCCGCTTGCACTTTCGCTTCGGCCTCCTGAAGCTGGCGTGTTTCTTCGACCAGCAATTCCAGTTGTCGCTTCAGCGCGGTGACTTTCTCAGCGAGCGCGTCGGCTTCGCGTTGCAGGTTGGGTCGACGCTCGCGGAGTTCTTTCAGATTGGCTACCGACGCGGCATAATCGCTTTCGGCGCGGTCGATGATTCGGCCGGAGATCGCGCCCTTGGCCGATCGCTTGCCCTCCATGCTGCTGCGCGCGTAGTCCACCTTCGCCTCGGCGGCCTGGATCAGAAACGGCAACTTTGCCAGCTCCGTTTGTGCCTTGGCCAGCATGCTCTGTGCATCGGCCGACTGCACCTGCAAGTGCACCGGGTTTTCGAGCCGGATTCTGGCGGCGTCGCGTTCGGCGATCGCCCGCTTGAGCTCTCCCGCTCGAATCGCCAACTGATTTTTGGCCTGTTGGACGTCCAGTTCGGCGTCGATCGCGATCAGTTTGGCGATCGCTTCGTCCTTTTGAACGTGCTGTCCGGCGACCACCAGCAATTCTTCGATCACTCCGGGCGCGAGCGCGGCCACGCTGATGGCCGTGGGCCGCGGTTCGATCCAACCGGGAGCTTGAAACAATGGCGTTCCGGCTTGCTGTGTCTCCGCTCGCTTGACGACCACCGGCACCACCGTCACCGATGGACGCGGCAGCAATTGTCGTCCCGCCGCGGCAACCAACAGGGCGATGAACCCCGCCAGGATGCCGATCGGCAGCACGTACCGCGTCAACCAACGCTTGCGGCGTGGCTTCGTCGGCGTCGCGTCTCGATCGGGCGATCGGTCGAGTGCCAACTGGCTCAGATCGAGCGGAGTATCAGCCATGATCACTCGCCCGGTCGCACAAAGACTTGATTGGCTGCGACCGTCAAATTGCCTTGGTCGTCACGTTTGGCTTTGCCGCTGACGACGACGGTGGACAGTTCTTTGACGCCGAGAATCGCGCGGGCGTCTTGGGCGACCGGGTGGCCCGATTCGTCGACGACTTTCACCGTCGCAATGTTGTCCTTGACCGCATCGGTTTCGCAACAGTAATCCCACGGGGTCGGGCAGCCTTCATCGGCCGCGCAATGGGGCACTTTGGGATCAACAACGGTGAATGCCGCCAGTCCTTCGACGAACGGTTCGCTCGATCCGCCGATCAAACCGACCAAGGTCACGTCCTGGCCGTCTTCGATTGATTCGCG
Organism: Stieleria maiorica; assembly: GCF_008035925.1. Classification (NCBI taxonomy): domain Bacteria; kingdom Pseudomonadati; phylum Planctomycetota; class Planctomycetia; order Pirellulales; family Pirellulaceae; genus Stieleria; species Stieleria maiorica. The sequence continues at coordinate 6,251,695 of NZ_CP036264.1, read as the reverse complement.
CGCCTTCCCGACCGGCATCGCCCCTGCGGGCTCGCTTTCGGCCAGATAGGCAGACGTTGCCGCACCCGCGTCGGCCGCGTTTTGACTGGTCTGTGACGTGACCTCCGACGTTTCGCCACAACCGGTTGCGATCAAGAACAATGCCGCCAAACCGAGATTGAAAAACTTCTTCATTCTAAAACTCCTTGGTAAATCTCAAACTGCTTTCAAACTTGTTGCGACTTGAGATCGCAACGCTTTTAGCGCCGGGGGCAACGCGCCCAAGACGCCCAATGACAAACCGACGCCGCATCCGATCAGGATGGCGACGCCATCGATTCGCAACGTGAACGCTCCCATCGTGAAACGCACGGCCATGCCGTTGAGAAGCGCCAGCGCGATCACTCCGGACAACAACGAACCGGCGGCGGCCAACAGGACCGCCTCCTGGATCAAACTGACCAGGATCGCGCGTCGTCGGAACCCGATCGCTTGCAAGGTCGCGATCTCACGGACTCGTCCGGCCACAGCCCCGTACATCATGTTCAATCCCGCGAACACGCCGGCACCGGACACCAAAGCGACAACCAACCATGCCAGCACGCGAACGGGTTTGTAGTGTTGCTGCAGGGTCGCGTAATAATCAGTTTCGCGGTTTGCCCGGAGCTCCAGGTCGGTGCGTTCTTTGCAAAACAGCGCGACCTCCGCGGGCGAACTTCCCGGTGACAACAGCATCGCCGCCAGCGATAAATCCTGTCGTTTGGTTGCCGTCTGCAAGTCGCCCAGGTTGCACCAGATTTCCGATTCATAGGCCGCACCGCCGGCGGCGAATCGGCCGCTGATCGTCCACGGCCGGCCTTCCATTTCGATCGTCTTTCCGATTGCCATCGCCTGGTCCGAGCTGCCCAGTTTTGCCGCCGCCAACCGCCCGACCATCGCTTCGCCGGCGGCGGGCCAGTCGCCTTCAGTCAACTTGACCGACCGACGTACCAACGGCGCGGCCGTCGTGACGCCACGCACCAATCCCAAGCCCTCGTCGGACGCGCCGGTCCTGACGCGCGTCCCCAGGTACAGCTCCGGCGAAACGTGGGTCGCGCCGAACCGCCTCACCGTGCCTTCCAAACTGGCGGCGAGCAGCGCGGGTGCGTTGGCAGCGATCGACGAGTTCTCGATGTTTTCCTCGGAATTCACGGAATAGACCAAGACGACATTCGGATCACCGCTGACGGACAACGATCGTTCCAATCCGCGGATGAACCCGACGACGACGAATACCAGCATCACGACCGTCGCCAGCGCGACGAGCGTCAATGCCGTGCGCACCGGCCGCCGGGCCAGATTGCGAACACCGTATTCCCAGGGAAGCAACATCAATCCTTCTTTCTATCGTGAAACAACCGAGCGCCAGATCCCCCACGTCGCAGGACAGACGGGAAGCGTCGCCCACCGACGAGTCGGTCACGCCGTGCGTGACGGGTGGCTGTCAAAGACGAAACGACAGCGAAGCGATCGTTAGACCGCGACGAAGACGTTCCTTGGGAGCGGTCGGCTCAGATCAGCCAAGACTGGTGCGCGACACGCACTTGGCGACCAGAGAGAAGTTGCCGATCCAGGCAATGCGGGTGCCCGTGAAAAAAGGCCTTTTGGCTGACAATGCGAGCGGTCGTCGGTTCAGCGGGGAGTTCCCAACTGACGATCCAATCGGCTTCGGGCAGCTCGACTTCGGATTGGATGACGGCGCCTTCACAGAAACAGCTTTGGCAGCCGCAATCGTCACCACAGGGGGTGGGCAGTTCCGAAGCTGGCAACTCCGAGATCGGGCCTTCATCACCATGCGAACAGCACGAGCACGTCTCCACCGCGCGGTCCTGCCCCCCCGTCACCGTCGTCTCACACGACAGGCAACGCACCGGACACGCCAACAAGTTGACGATCAACAGCAGGGCAAACAGGGGCGATTTCATACGTCTGATTCTAGCTCTCGATCAACCGTCCGGCAAGCTTGAAGTGATAGGCCACAGATCCGCAAACACGCGAAAACAGTGTCACTCGGCAAATCAAAGTGTCCGTTTCGAATTTCATGCTTGCTCCGCTATGGACGACAGGTCGACATTCTCGTCGGCAGGTTTCTCGTCCACCGTGAACCGCGACGTCCATCACATTCCAAAGAACAGCGACAACCGGTACGGGGTGTTCTGGGTGGGGAGCTAAACCGCCCTCAGGAGTTTTGCGTTGTTGCGTAACCATCCTACGGTTGGTGCGTTCCACTTTCATTGCGGACTGCCATCTCCATTACCCGCTCATGGTTGAACACCATAGAGAGACCCCGATGAACACGATGCGAAGCTCGGCATACTTCATGGTTCTAGCAGGCCTGTTCTCAATCTCAACATCGCCGGTAGATGCGGTGGGGTTTGGCCATTTTCACCCGTACTATGACCAGCATTTCAATCCGGATTCGACTCGGAGGACCACTCTGGTATATCTTTCCCATGCATGGGTTTCTGACACGGCAAGTGGTCACTGTTCCCCGGTCGGTTCTCGCAGCGGCGGCTGCCCTCCCATCGACAACGCGCTGCTAAGACTGCATGTTCGCGACGACGTTCAGGTAGAGATCAATGGGTATCAAACCAAACCGCAGACACTCGCGGGAATCCATCGCAACAGCCGATTCTATAGTTTGACGGGGCTTCGTCCCGACCGCATCCTGCCGTGTGACATCGTGGTGATCGAAACAGATATGCACGGCAATCAACGCCATTACCACCACGCCTTCGGCGCCCAAGCCGGACAGGTATACGATATCCGATTTCCCCAGGACTTCAGATTTCACCAAGCGGTTTTCGCACCTGTTAACAGTGAAGTTCCCGCCGTCCCGATCATTCCTGTTGACGAGGTGTTGCCGGAATCGGTGATTCAGTCTCCACAGAGCGCACTTGCCCCGCCTCAGCAGCCCGCCGACTGATACCGCTGGTGACGTGCTGCTCGGTTCCGTGGGAGATGCCGCGAATCGAATTGCTTGACTGTCCGCCGGGATCGCCGTAGCCTTGACCTTCGATCGAGTTTCAGAGCGATTCGAAACGAGGGGGAGACAGACGTGGCTAAATCGTTTTGGACAGGCAAGTATCTCTCATTAAGCGTGGGAATCACGCTTTGTTTCGGAAGCTGGCTCTGTAGCAGGAGTGCTGCCGCGACAGGCCTGCCGTGTCGCCCACCTGCTCCGCCTTGCTGCATGGACGAACGAACAGCGGTTCGGTTGACCAGCGACACCGTGATTGTACGCATAACGTCGCAATTCGGCGGTCGAGCTGTGTTCAACCGGCACCAGACGAGCCCTATCATCCCGCCAGGAGCGACCAGAGACTACGCACTACCCGGGCTCGCGCCGGGGAAGACAACCAAGCTCTACGTCGCACTGGTTAGCGACGAACAATCGGTCGTGGATGAAATTGAACTCGACGTCAAAGGAGGGCAGATTTATCGGGTCGCATTCCCAGTGGCGGAAGCAGTAACACACGAAGGGGAAACGGAATCGCCCAGTCCGTAGCTTTGGACTACGACGCGGATCGACGCGCTTGGTAAGTCACCACCGGCTGTTAGCGTCTACGACGCCGGGCCACCACTCCCAGTGTACAGATTGCCCAGAGGGCCATCGACGATGGTTCGGGGACCGTCGCCGTCTGGACCTGGACTCCGATTTCAAATTCTCTCACTGCGATAAAGCCTTGTTCATCGCGACCACCGGGGATATCGGACCTTCCTCCCCCGTATCCGACCAAACGGATGCCATCAATTCCATTCTGAGTGGAGAAGTTGAACGTGACCGGGGGCGGCTGGCTACTGTTTTCCGCAAGAACGACCGGTTGGATCACACTCACATAGTTGTCGCTCGCACTGATCGACGTCCAGGTTGTACCACCATCGTTCGTGATCTGCACCGTCGGGGCAGCGACGTCTGCGGCATCCGCCTGATTTGCCGACAGCGAATTGGGTGGAAAGCTGTTGAGGAAATTCAGGTCTCCCACTACTGTCCCAAACCATCCCCCATCGAAGAACAGAAAATGATGTAGCCGTATAGAACTGACATTGCTCTGAGGCGTGTTCCAGAGGACTCCCACGAAATCGAGTGGAGCGGTGTTGTTTCCCGTGGCCGGGGCAACTTCAGTTCCGCTGTAAGTATTGCTGAAGGTCGCAAGATCTCCGTCAATGAGATTGCTGGCGTTAAATCGATCGAGAGGGATGTCGGGATGCACGTACTGCGTTCCTGCCAGCGACGGATCGTCCACCGCAATATACCCCATCAGTGGCGAAGCCCCCGTGGGAGATTGGTAAATCACACCGGCAGGAAGCGTGCTCGTTCCAAGGGTCAACAACATGGCCCAGAGCATGATAAACAACCGAATCGCTCTCATCGCATCACTCATCGCTAGCCTTTGGTAAATAAACCACTCCAAAGGAGCTATTGAAATTAGCCGAAAATGTGACGCAACCCAAAACCTGAAAAACATGACAAGAACCATCGATCCAGCGACACCTCGCGTGATGGGGTCTCAGGCCATCCTCCGACAACCTTCATTGGTGACAATGGCCGTCTGAAAAACCATCAAACCACGGACAGCGATGCCTTAGATGAAGTGCATGGTGATGCAAACGCCGCTGGCGACCGACTCCAAGAACGTCATGCGTTCAGCGAGGGGCAGATCTTTCCCAGAAGCCGCTTCTTCACGGCGTCAAACTCGTCGTCGGTCAGGACGCCCATCTCGCGAAGTGATTGAAACTTCATGATTTCATCGGCGATACCGATCATCGAATCCGCGACCACGACAGGGGTGGCGTTCGGCGTCGGCGTCACCGATTCGGGGCGGTCCACCCTGACGATCTCGGCCGGTGTAGGCTCCGTTGAAAGCCGGCATTCGATGCCGTCCGCGGAAGGATCTGCGTCGATTTCGGGTGTTTTCAGCCAGAAACCGCAGCGGCCAGGAGGAGGCATACGCCGGATGGCGGCTCGGTTGGGAGGCGTGTCGAGCAAGCGGTTGTAACCTACCAGAAGGTCGTGGACTGCAAACGCGACGCAATCTTCGTCGTCCGTTTCGCTGCTCAATGCATCAAACACGAATCCCGTCAATTGGCTCTTGGTCAATCCGACATTCTTTGATGCCGGTTCGGAATCGAAGGCACAGCCCTTCTTCTCCAATTCGTCCTTCATCACTTGGATGATGCGTTCACCGGTGACAGCCATCTCTATTGCCTCTTAGGTCGTGACATTACTGCTGATCAACCCTGACCGCCAATCCCTCCGCAGAAGTATAAATAGTCAACCCTGTGGTTCAAGCATCACTTTACGATACGTCGACCGCGGCCTGTTCGTGATTATCAACGGCGCTCCGGCGCCAAGTACTCCTGATGGATGGGCGGCCGACGAAACGAATTCCATTTGGACGTTGATGCGTTCAAGTCATCCGGGGAAGCTTGAAAACCCGCTTGGATGACCGAATTGCGCTGGACGGGTGTGTTGATCTGGCCAATCGCCGCAGGCAGGTGGCGAACGACCGCGGCCGGTCGGGCAAACTGGATCGCTCCGCCGCTGCGACCGAGTTGACCGAGATCGGGTTGAACCCCACGCTCGCGCCTCAGCAGTGATTCGAATTCGCTATCGACCGGCCCGCCATTGAGCTCGATCGGCGGCGTGAGTGGCGCCGGAAGCAAAGAGTCGTCACGCCGTGGCAGGATCGGTTCAGGGATCACGCCCGGGCCGATTTGTTCCGGGTGCACCGGCCGGTGTCGATAGCGATCGTACGGCGGATCTTGCATTTCTGGCGGACGGCGATCGGCGCGTTCGTAGTTGTTGCCCGTCGGATCAGTTGCCGGATTGCGAACCGTATATCCGCGTGGATGATAGGGCGACGTCATCGTCTGTTCATGATAGAGATCGGGTCGGAAGTTCCTCGCGGACTTATCGCGGACATCCAAGAAGTCGTCGACCCGCTTGGAGGCCTGGCCGAAAACGAAGTCACGCATCGCTTTCTGGCGGCCGCGAATGACATGCTCGGATTCGATCAAACGGAGATGGTCCAGATCGACGACTTGCTGTGCCCAACGGAGTCCCATCAGATCAAACAGGGTCGGGTAAAGGTTGGACTGCCCGAAAATGACGTTTTGCTGCAATGAGGACTCGTCACTGGGGGCGGGGCGGAAGACAGCGCCGACGACCGGAATGTCTTCCAGCAACGGGACGCCCTTGCTGGTACGGGAGACCTTTAACGCAACTTGATAGCGGCTGATCTCGCGAAGTTCGAAGTTTCCGGATTGCACGGCGGTATGCACAAAATGTCGTTTGACGCGACCGATATGTTTTTCATCGGCCCGCACCGGTTCGCGAATGTTGGTCGTGTACATGTAATCAAAGTCGTACACGGCGGAATCGCCATCGGGTTGCATGACCGGGCGGATTTGAAATCCGGTTCCGGTTTCCAGTTTGAAGATCGACGGTTCCGGGACCAGACTTTGCAGCGCCGAACCCGGCGTATTCTGCTGAGGTTGTGGCGGGACCAGCCCCATGATGTGCTGATCGGTACTCATCGATTGGCCGGGAACAAGATTCTTGACGGTCGCCGGTTGGGTGCTTCCCCCCATCATTTGGAACGCGGACAAAAACGTCGGGTCATTGATCAGTGCGCCGGTATCTTCGACGAGTGCCTTCGCAGCGTCAAAGGCTTCTTTGATGGCGATCTGCCGTTTGGGAAGATCAAACTCCATCGTCGCCTGCGGGTCGACTTTGGCGAAGTCGCGGTTGTTGGTCAGGATGGTCGTGCGTTCGACCTGGCTGAGCGTGACCGGCAAGCCGCGTGCGGCTTCGCGGATTCGCACGAACGCGGGATCGTAGAACTGGATTTTAAAATCGTCTTCGAGTGCGATCGACAACCGCTTGAGGTACTGGTCGATGACCGCGATGTGCGATCGCGTCCCTTCGACCAGCTCGATGAACTTGTCCTCCTGCTCGTCGATCATGTAGTTCAGCAACTTGCGATGGTCGAGATCGACGCGAGTTTCCTTTTGAAGTTGCTTGACGTGCTCCAAGAGCGCCGGTGCTGACAAATACTTAATCGCTGATTGATAGGTTGCTGCAAGAAGGGTTTCAATGTCATCAGCTTTCTGGGAACCTTCGATGGACTGCAGCTTTTCCACAAGCGAAGTATACTCTTTTGTCAGGCGGTCAGCCGACACTTGAGTGGACTCGATAAGACGCTGAAACTCATAGAAGGAATTAGATACCTGTTCCCAAATTTCGTATTCTGCATTGATCAGATCCATCAGTCCGTTGCGAACTGTTATTTGGTCACCGTAGATAGTGTCAACAAAGCTGTCAATAGATTGACCTACTGCGTTAAACACATCGAGTACGACACTGCGTTCACTTCCGTTTAATTGCAGTGCATCATTCGGCAGACGTTCGATTGCGGCTAGCGTTTCATTAAGTGCTGTAATTGCCTGCATTGCTGATTTGCGAACGCGTCCGGAGGCCCAATCCGATCGCGACAAAACAACGAGATCGGCTTTTGTATTCTCTACCGATGATTTCAATTGCTGCCGCAAGTCTCGTGCGAGCCCCGCAGCGACTGATGAGTCATTTCGAATCGCTTGTACCGTTTGCTGCAAAGAGAACTCGGAAAACGATGCGGAGACAGATGCTTTACTGGTCTGCACGTCTGAAACGGCTTTCTTTACCTGCTCCTGGTCCTTCATAATTGCCTGAAGGATCAACCGAATACTTTCTGCGGTACGCAAATTGTCTTGAAACGCATCGATACGCTGCGTTTTTATCTGCGCTTCCAACTGGATAGTTTTCTCAAAGACCGGCTTCAGCAATTCGAACTTGTATTCATCCAAATTCGATCGGTCCTCAATCATCCCGCGTTCCATGACACGTTGTTTGAGCTCGACTTCGGCGACGAGCCTGGCTTTGAAGATCTGTGCCAAACGGATGAACTCGCGTTGCATCGGGTTCATCGTGTCGGGGCTGGTGAAGCCGGTGTCAAAGAACGCGTTGACGTTGCGGAAGTGATACCGCTGGAGCGCGTTGCGGTGAACCGCTTCGTAGATCTCCGCTTCTTTTTTGTAGTGATTGGCGATCGGCAGCCGTGAGCGGTTCCAAAACGGGAAATGTTTCTGCGACTTGTGGGGCCGCAGCTCGCTCGAGCGGCGGAAATCATATTCGGCGTCGGGCAGTTCCGATTTGGCGGATTCCAAGAACTGAGCGACGATCCGCTCGCGGACGTCGTTTTTGGCCAGGGCCAAGATGAACAGGGCCCGATTGAGGCTGATGGTGTCCATCGCGTGCAAGGACAGCACCTTGTTCTCGGTGAACAGAAACTCCGAGTTCATTTCATAGAGTTCGTCGATGAAATCACGGCCGAAGAACGAGTACAGGTAGCGTCGGTCGCGATCGACTTGGTAATGCCCATCGTGTTGACATTGTTCGGCCAACATCGCGGCCTCGCTTTGAATCGCTTTCCGCAACAGATTCAGCGACTGGTTGACCAGGAATCGCGACAGGTCGACGTGGCTTTCCACGTCGCCGACGACCTTTTCCATCTTAGCACCGTCTTCCCCGTTGACCTGAACGGTGAACACGCCGATCTTGATTTGACCGACCGGCGAATCGATTTGGTTGATCATCGTGCGGATCTTGTTGATCCCCTTGATCGGCCCGCGGATCTGGATCAACCCCTCGCCAATAACGCTGATCGAGCATTGGGTAACCGGATCGACCGAGTGCATATCGCCGGCGACATACGTGTCTGGGTCGGTTTCCGCTGCAGTCACCTCGTTGCGAAATTGTTTTTGCTTGGCGCGTTCTTCCTCTGCTTGGGCCTGATTCCATTCGCTGCGAAGACTCAATTCGCGTTCTCTGAGATTTGCGACGGACTGCTGCATCGCGGGAATGCGACCGGCGATTTCCGAGACGTCGCCGATCTGGTCCAGCGATGCTTGGTTTTGCACCACTCGGTTATCGAGGATAGCGATCTGATTGATCAGCACTGTTCGCTGTGCCACGACCGCGGGGTCGCTTGAGTCCGCGGGCAACGCATCGAGTTGAGTTTGCAGACTTGCCCGTTGAGCCTTGTCAGCGGTGATGGAATTGGTGAGTTGTTGGTTGTCGGCAACGACCTGTTGTGCCTGGGCGAGTTTTTGCTCGGCCGCGCGAGCTTGATCGGCAGCCTCCGACGCTTCACGTTCCTTCTGTCGTCGTCGGTCGGTCGCCTCGTTCGCATCCTCTCGCGCACTTTCGGCGCGTCGTTCGGCCTGCGTCACCGCGGCTTGATTGAAAGAACGGATATTGCGATTGATGATCTGTGCGACACGATGTGCGTCGCGATAGTAAAACAGTCGGGCGACACGGGTTTCGACGTAATCGCCCGGGTTGAACCCTTCGTCGGGAATCGCTTGCTTCTTCGGCGGGGCATAGGGCGGAAACTCCACGTGTTGGCCGAAATTTCGTTCGGCCGCAATGGTGAAGTGGATGACCTGGTTTTGACCGTTTCCGGCAGGGTTTCCGGCGCTGTCGGTAATGGTCTGTCCGCTTCCAAGCACCACCAACTGGTATTCCCCGGGGAGCAACTGATCGATCTCTAGTCGGAGCTTGTTGTTTCCGTCGGGCACCGGAGCGTCCACGGTGATGGATGTTCCAAACGTATTGGCAGAGCCTCTCGATCGGATTTGCATCGGCCGCGCGGTCACAACCCCCGGCAACGTCAAATCATTGCTGTCGAACGTCGCCACCAGGACCCTCTTCGTGCCTGTGCGATCAGGAACATCGATGACCTCGGCATGCAACAACCGGGGCCCGACAGAATCTTTCTGGATCGTGACCTGATTGGATTGCCCGACACGATTGCCGCTACCGTCGAAGAAGACAACTTGCACGGTGTTGTCACCTTCTCGCGTCAACCCAACGTCCAAGAACGATGCAATGTCTTTAGGAGACTGTGTTTGTCCATTCACTCGGGCCGCCATCTTTCCACCGGGAATCAACGGAGTTTTTGGAAGCGACACGCGGACGTCATCTGATCGCGTGACCCACAAACCGGTCCGGTCGGCGCGCGACCTTGTTTCGGCACTTTCGACAACGGTGATCACCGGCGTATCGGCGAGCGGGTAGGACACGATGAACGTCGCCTTGGCCTCTGGGTCGACGATGGGGTTCTTAACGGAATCGCGGATGTGTGATGAGTCATCTTCTGCAAATGAAACTTGGTATTCGCCTTGAGCGAGGGGAGGATCGAACTTCAAAAGCAACTTATGATCATGCCGTTCCTTCGCGGTAAAGCCGATCGGGTTGCTAAGAGGATTCTGACCGGCGAGTTTTTGTCGCACGAGTAATCGGCCGGACGTGACCGTATTGAGATCCAAATCCGAATCCGCAAAGTTGAGCTCCAACTTCTGGCCGAACTCGATCGATTGAACGGTTCGAAGCACGGGACCGATGGTGTCAACTACGACATTGATCGCCATAGGAAGCGATGGATTTCCGCCGGTCGGATGATAAGTGAATACAATCGAATAGTGACCTTCGACCAGTTCGACACCGTCCAAGTCTGCGAGAGAGACGATGGTCCTGTGTTCGTCGTCAAGGTCAGCTTGCTTCTTGACAGCAGGCTGGTTTCCGATTTTGATCTCAAGCTGTCCCGTTTGATTGTCGGTTCCACCGAACTCAATTTGGACCGCGGGTACTGTCGGTTTTGCAACCTTGACTTGACCATTGGTGAAGCTCAGTGGCGTCTTCCCATCCGGCAGGAACGCGATGACGCGAAGTTCCCCCGGAGCCGTCGTCTCCTCGGCGATCGAATAACCGACCAGGAACAGGACGGGGATCAGGAGTAGGCCTGCCAAAGTCAGTTGGGGCAGTTTGGCTTTCATCGGTTGTTCGGTCCAAGGATATTGGATGCGAAATTCGTTGTGGGGATTTTGGGTGGATCGAAAGCAGCTATCGGTTCGTTCTCACAAACGGAATTTCCTGGCGTTCCGCTTTGGTCGCCGCACGCTCGATCGCGCTTTCGTATTCCTGTTGGGGGCGCTGTTCACCCAGGCTTTTCAGGTAGGTGAACCCGGGGATCAAGCTGGAGAGCGTGTTGATGCTGTCGGCCCCCGTCACCGCGATTTCGCCGACTGCGGTCTTTGCCCCTTGAACCAGATCCGCCCCCCCGGACGCAGTTTCTTTGACCGAATTGACCAACGGCGAGTTCCGCATCGTCTCCGAGACATGCTCTCGAAGATTCACGTGAGCGTCGCGGACGCTTCGAACCATCCCTTTTCCCGAATGGTGTTTCACGATGGCGACGCAGGGGTCGTGGGGAAATCCTCGAAACTGGATTTCAACCCTGCGGTCGGTGTACACATAGGTGATCGATGCTTTCGTGTACGCGATTCGGGGAGCGCCCGGCGGTAGGACGGCGTTGATATACATCCGCTCGCCAGTCTTGGGATGACTGGCAACGACCATGGTCGGTCCGCCCTGAAGTATCGGCCCTTGGAAGACCTTGTCACCGCTGTAGTAATAACGATGAACATGCACCTTCGGTGGAATGTCGATCTGTTGACCGCCCTCGATCGCTTCGAGCACCACCGCAGGCAGGCCTCGTTCGTGCTTGCCGGGATCGAGAATCACCAAGTCATTCAGCCCGGCATCGGTCGTTTCTTGGGCACCGATGACCGGTGATAGCATCAGACATAGCCACCCCACGGCCAACCTTGATGGCCATGTTGGTCCCAATCGCGCCATTGCATTGCTTCCCTGCTAAGAGGAGCAATCGACCGGTAAGGCGGCTAAGGTGTCGTCAGGTCGATTGCGGATCGTTGACAGAATCGTCACTACCCGCGTTATCGGTCTCTGCGGTGCCCTAGCTCTACCTCAAGATGGGTAATCAAATCGAAATAATTGGCAAGCTTTAACACCGCATCGCCGCTCATGGGAGCCGCCCGAAGCTCGACCATTTGTTCACCGTTTCGCGACAGCCAAAAGGTGTGCTCGCCCTGCCAGACCATGACGGCGTCGATTGGAAGCGAAGTGACCTCGTTCGGGCTGGCTGTCCGTGCGGTCGCGACGGCCGCAGCCGGTGGAGTTGCCGGTGAAGTTGCCGATAGATTCCGATCATTCAGCATCGCGTTGTGCGACACGAAGGCTCGCATCTTCACGACCACGTTACTGCCGATCAGACCACCATCGCCTCCGTTATGGCGAATGCTCCCGGTCGCCAGCAACGGCAGACCGTCTCTCTGCAGTGCCAAACCGACACGATCGAGCGTCAGGGGGCCGACGGTCAGTGAGCCTTCGCGAAAATGAAATGGACGAAAGCCACGCTGGGGCAATGTCGGATCCGTCGCCGCAACCGCAATCGCTGAATTGCGATGGGTGTCGGGTGTGGTAAATGGGAACGAATTATGTTGGTAGTTGTGGCCGGGGATGCAGCACTGCGTGTTGACGCGTTGACGATTATAAAAAAGATCCGCCGCGGTTGCCGAACCGATAGCGTTCAAACCGATCGCTCCGATCAATGCTAACTGCTCTGCTCCAACGCGTCGTTTTGATCGTGACATGGTAATTTGCTTTAATTGTCAGAGAAACATCCTTGATCCATGAATCGGCAGGCACAATTGTGGCGAAATAGCGCAATCTCCGAGGAATGATGGATTGTTTAGGTTGCAGATCACCTGCGTTTTAAGCTCCAGTGTTTCCCGATGTTTCACGCAACGCTACCTAGACGATCTGTCACCTACCCACCTTTAAAAGGCCCCCATGATGTTGTTCAAGAACGCCGGAATACCTGACCGACGACAAATACTGGCGATGCTGGCGGCGGGGACAGCCGGTAGGCTCGTGTCAGGAAGGGAAACGGCGTCACCCAAGCATATTTTGCTGCGATCGTCGTGGCAGACGGTCAATATCGGCGACATCGCCCACACGCCCGGCGTGCTGCAAATCCTGGAAACCCATCTTCCCGACGTGAACGTCACGCTGTGGCCGAGCAAGGTCGACAACGGGGTCGAGGAGTTGCTGCGGACACGATTCCCGAAACTACGAATCGCCAAGGGGACTGATGAATTAAAGGTCGCTTTCGACGAGTGCGATTTCCTGCTGCACGGATCCGGTGCGTCACTCGTCGCCCAGCGCGATGTCGTGCGTTGGGCCGAACAGACGGGCAAGCCCTACGGCATCTACGGGATCACGCTGCCGCCGAAAAAGTCCAGTTCGACCAAGGCGACGTCCGCCGAGGCGATGGCCGAAACGATCCGCGTGCTCAGCGGCGCGTCGTTTGTGTTTTTCCGCGATTCTCACTCGCTGGCACTGGCCAAAGACAAAGGCTGCACGGCGCCGATCATGCAGTTCGGCCCCGACGGCGCGTTCGGGTGTGACTTGCGCGACGACGAGAAAGCGAATGCCTTTCTGGAAAAACACGGCTTGGAACCCGACAAGTTCTTGTGCTGCATTCCCAGACTGCGTTACACGTCCTACTGGTTGATCAAGGACCGGCCGTTTGATCCGGTGAAACACGCACGCAACGAAGAGATGAAAGAGCACGATCACGCCCAATTGCGGGCGGCGATCATCGAAATCGCCAGGACCACCGATTTGAAAGTGCTGCTGTGTCCCGAAGACCAAACGCAGATGCGGGTCGGCAAAGAGGTGATCCTGGATCGTTTGCCCGACGACGTCCGCGACCGCGTGGTCTGGCGGCCGAACTATTGGCTGACCGGTGAAGCGATCAGTGTTTACGTCCGCAGTGCGGGTTTGTTCGGCAACGAGATGCATTCGCCGATCATGTGCATCGGTCACGGCGTTCCTGCAATCGTCTGCCGTTGGGCCGAGCAGACGTCCAAGGGCTACATGTGGGACGACATCGGATTGGGCGATTGGTTGTTCAATCTGGACGACCCGGCTGATGTGCCACGAATTGCCCCCGCGATCCTCGAAATGGCACGTCATCCTGCAGATGCGAAACAAAAAGCGATCGCCGCGCAAGGTCGCGTCGTTCAGTTTCAAACGCAAACCATGTCTACCTTGCGCGAAGTGTTGGCACGGGTTTGATCACAGCAACTCCCGATCGGGAATGTGAACTACTCCAGCAGGTACTCGGCAAACAGTTTGTTGTCGGTACGGATGTGTGTGGCGGCAGTTTGGGATTGTTTCCAGGCGGCCCATTGGGTGTCGCCGGCCAGGTCACGCAATGCTTTTTCGGTTTTGTCGGTTGGTCCGGCTTTCGCCGCCCACCCCGTGTCGGCACGGACGACGCGGCCTTGGCATTTCTGTAACAACCGCAAGTACAGCGGTCGGGCGGGCATTTGCCAGGATCCTTTTGGATTGCGACCGAGTGCCAGTTTACGATCAACCGGGATGAAGGCCGTCAATTCGTCTTCATTGGCCATCAGTTCCAAGCCCCGGCCGCGGGCCGTGGCGTTGTGACTGGCATGGTGCCCGACTTTGTAAAACACCGTTCGTGCCAGCAAGTCCGCGGCGGTTATTTTGCGCGTCTCCCCATTCGCGTCGGCAATGGACCAATAAAGCTCCGGGTCGTGCCATGACAGCCAGTTTCCTTGCTGGGCGTCGGCGGGAAACAGCAACACCTTTCCGTCGGCGATCCGCTCGATCGCAAGCGCCAGCGAGGTGTTGTTGGTCAAACTATCCAGCTGGAGCGCAAAATGCGTGGCCATGTTCATCCAGCCGATGTCGACCGATCGCCAAAGCTGCTTCGCATCGCAGTAGTCGGGATACAGCTGACGTTTCTGCTGTTCATCGCAGAGACGAAACCGAGAATCGAACGGCTGTTCCAACTCCGACGATTCCTCATCGGCAGCCGACAGCGGACGTGCCGCGGTTGCGGCGTGCAATTTCGCCGCATGCATCAGGCCGTACAGTTCGTCGCTGCCATGCTTGCCCAGATCCTTCAGCAATTCTTTGTCGCGGGGCGGTCCGAGCACATAAATGCGAAAACCCGGCAACCAGTCGGCTTCGATCAAATCTCCCTGGTCGTGGTAGGTCGGCTCGACTCCCAGGCCCTTCCGGACGAACTCCATCGCCTCGTTGACCGTCTTGGCAAAGCCCAACGGATCATCGTCAGCCGGTTCGCCGGCGAAGCCCATCAAGTCGTGCACTTGCTTGCCGACGTCGGAGTCGGGTGACGCAGCGGCGATCTCAGCCAAGGCCTCGCCCAAATCGTTTCGGTACTTGGCAAGCGTCTGGGCATCTGGATCGTCTGGCTTCTCGGTCCAGGCCAACCAGACGTGGTCGACTTTGCCGACCAATGCCTTCATCGCCTTGGTCCGGAATGCGGACAGGTGGTCTTGATGCTCATGCGTCGCAACCACGACGTGCAGCCGACCGTTGTTTAAGATCTTCGATTCCAGGTGCTCGACGATGTCGTTGGTTTTGACGTCGGAAACCTTGTTTCCCAGCGTGCCACAATCGATCAGCATGTGACGCTCGTCGCGGCCGACGTCAAACGTCACCAGAAAGCAATCCCCGAGCCCCTGGCGGAACATCCGCACCCGGACGGCGGGCAGATCGCCATGCGGCGAAGTCTTCTTTCGCTTCGTGGATTTACGTTTGGACGTTTTCCGTTTGCCAGCTTTTCGCACCACGTTTTTGCGTTTTGTATTCTTGCGTTTGGTCCCTCCCGCCTTGGTCCCGGCCTGCGACCGCGTTTTGACATTCTTGCCGGCTGATTTGCGTTTTGCCATTTCAGATGCCTAGAGGGATGGACCACGGTGAAGGAGTGCGAAGGGTTCATCGTCACGTGCGGACGCCTGCTCTCGATTTGCAACCGACGGATCGTCATCAGCTGACATCTCGCTGAGCGAACGGACGCCCAGGTAGGTCGCTTGCAGGGAATCAAATTCGCCGAGTGCGAACTCCTGTTGTCGAGCCAACCGTGGAGCACTTTGCAGGTTTTTCCGAATGCAGTAACGCACGCTGCTGGCACGGAGATCGGCGACGACGGTGCAACCGCCTTCAAATGACATTCTCGGCCCCTTGGGGTCACCGGGGTCCACCGGCTGCGTGGTCGTCTGCAACAGTCCCATCAACAATTGCGGCAACACATCGCCATCGGGGCTAACCCGACAGGCGATCCGCGCCGAATGGACCTCGAACGACTTCTGCGGATCGAGGCCAAGGAATCGGGCGTCACGATGATTGTCGTCTTCCGATTTCAGGTGTCGGCTGAGCCAGGTGTGAAGCTCATAACGCATTTTTCGCTGCAGCCTGAAAATCTCTTCTCGCGAATCGGCATACAGATGTTCGTTCCCCGCACCACGAAGGCTCTTCAGGTAATGCAACAGCGTTTCGGACGGCATCGGGTCTTCCGATTCCGGAGACCGCCAGCGCAAACTGGCTTCGCTGAGCGTGCGAACATCGCGTGGATAGATGCCGCGCCGCCGGAACGCCTCGATCAACGAAACCCGATACCCCAAGTCATCGTTGCTGACGAGGTCATGATCGGCGGTGATGAGCGCCCGCAGGTACTCGCCGAAGGTGATGTCGGTCGGCGGGCAGTAATCCAGCGCTCGGATGCACATCGTCAAAACGTGCTGGGCCGAGCGTGTGACTTCGCGCGCCAGTCGATCGACCAGATCGGGGTGGATGGCACCGGGGCTGAGGATGCCGGTGCCGCCGGTGGCCAAACGCAGCAAATCGGCGGTGCGGCGTTTGTAGATCGACAAGAACGCGTCGAAGACGGCTGAGACAAGGATCCGCCCGCGCGCGTGAGGTTCTTCGGTGGTCTCGTATTCCTGCGGATCCGGCTCGCGTCGTTCCCATCGCCCCTGTTCGTCGACCTTGCCGATCGCATCGCGCAGTGCCATCCGTCGACCGGTGGCGTGGCCGAACTGGGACGCCAATTGCACCAACAAGTTTTCCTGGGTGTCGATCGCCCCACGTGTGTTGGCGATTTGGTGGGTGACCAGTTCTGGAAATGTGAAATGCTGCAACATCGCGACGCAATCGGCAAAGCCTTCGTGAAAGGCATGGACGTCGCGATTGCTGGGCAACAGAAACTGACGGTGCATGCCATCCAACAACGCATGCGTGGTTTCATGAGCGATGATGTCGTGTGACAGACAGGTAAAGATCCGTCCGCCCGGCAATTGGTTGTCGGGGCGATCGCGTGATGCGTTGAAATAGCCAAACAACAACGCCACCTTGGACGGCGAGTAGTAGGCGTTGGCCTCGCGTAACGCGTGCGGGTAGACGCGAAGCCGGGGGACGTAGTGTGCATCGTTTTTCCGATGGGCACCTTCCGCCGGCGGACCGGGGCGCCACAGTGACTTGCGTCCGAGCGCCCGTTCGAAGTTGTTGATCGTCAGGCTACAGACGGAATACACCATTTGTTGATGGAACTGCGGCGATCCTTCCGACGGCGGCAATCCGTCTTGGGCCAGCAAGGCCGGGTCATCCAGGTCGACCGGTTCGTAAAAACAGCCGCTCGGCGGATCGACATCGACCACTTCCAAGTATTCGCCGATCGGTCCCGGTTGAAGTTTTTCCCAGGGCAGCTTGAGTGTGACTTCGCTGATACCGGACGTTTCCAACGACGTCGTCAGGCTGGGATCGACGGCGTAGGCGTGCAGCGTCCGAAAGGGCGGAGGCGGCGGTTGGAAAACGCTCTTCGGTGTCGTGGTTTCAACCGATGGTGCCGGTGTTGCCTTGGGTGAAGAACGTTTCGGTTTGCTCGATTTCCCCGCAGCTGCATCCAAGTATTCCTTGGCCCGCGCCTTCAAAACTGCCGAGGCATCGGGGTGCTGGCTGACTTGATCCAGAAACGCGATCACTTGGTCTTGAGACACGTCCTCCGGTGGGCGATCGGGGTCGTCCACGGCACGGTCCAGCGGGTTTTCCTGCTGGGTGCTGTGCCAGCGCTGGATCAACTGGGTGGCTTCCAATTGAAGCATCTTGTCCTCCGGCGATGGGACGAGTCCACGTCGGAACAAGACGTTCAGGAATGGGAATCCGGCCGAGTCGACGGGGGTCTTGCGCAGCGTGTTGCGACCGGCCGGTGCGATGCTCAACGCCTTGAACGCCTGCAGAATCCCGTTGCCCAGCTTTTCGCGGCTGCCGCCGTCGGCGGTCTTGTCGGCCGACAGGAACAACGCTCGGCGGACCGCTTCGACACGCATCCAAGGTTCCGGGTACTCCTGCGAATCAAACAATGCATCCGCATGGAGCTGCAGATAGAGCGCGGCCGCGGCGGCAATCTGTGGGGTCGCCGACGACGTTCCCGCACCGTCCATGCTGACCAGTTCGTTGCAACCGATGCGGGCCCAGGGGACGTTGGGTGTGTAGGCGCTCATCGCGGTGGCCATCGCTGATCGCGGTCCCCAATTGCCCTGCATCGTTCCGAAGTCGAGGTCGTAGTAGGGCGTGCGATCGGCCATCACGCCGCAAGCGGCGATGACACGACGGAACCGGGCGGGGTAAACGATCTGGTGCGTGGGAACGCCGAAGATCCCGGCCGAATAATTGTTGCCCGCCGCCGCCACGTAGACGATCCCGGCTTCATAGGCCTGATTGACCGCATCGGCCCAGGCCTGCGATGCAACCCCGCCCATGCTCATGGAAATCACATGCACGCACGTCCGCTTTTTGCCACACAATTGCGCGGCGTAGTGGATCGCGCGGGCGACGCCACTGGTCGTCAATTGAACCACCGAATTGCCGACGCGGAGCGGAACGATGCGGGTTTGCGGGGCACCGCCCAGCAACCCATCAAACTGATACCCTGCCCCGCGAAATTGAAACGGCCCTCCGGCCAGCAAAGCCAATGTCGCCGTCCCGTGACCGGGATTCCGCAGCGGACCGGTATTGCCCGGGTCGCGCGCGTCGTCGGGGGTTTCGACGTCGACGAAATTGCGCTGCAGACGTTTTTCGACGATGTCCTTTGGAAAGGTTTGATGATCGGGGTCGTAACCGGTATCCAGATGGGCGATCCGCACCACGGCGGGATCGCTGCCGATTTGTGCCCGTGCGGCGGCCAACTGTGAAAACGCGTCTCCCAAATGCCAGGCAAACTGTCCCGGCCGCGTGGGCAGCTCGCCGTTCTGGTCTTCAAAGGCACAGAGTTCACTCGCCGCGGCGAGCGCTGCCTGTTGCCCGGGAATCGAAGGAAGCCAGTCCTGTAACAGATCCGGTTCGATCAGGTCGGGCACGACGTCGCCGGCCAACCCGACACCGCGCGACATCATTTCACGCGCGTCGTGCACCACATCCCACGGGTTCGCCCCGTCGACGGACTCCTTGGGCCGGGCGAGCATCCACTCCATGCCACCTTTGGCGCCCGAGAGACCAAGCGTCGTCGTGGCGACCGAGTAGAGCGGTTCAAATTCGAACTTGCCGCTGGCCAACGTGAAACGGTCGCCGGAAGCCGCTAACGCTTCGGATGCAGCAGCAGGTAGACGCACCAACAAACCATTTATCGTCGACATCCACCGCTCTCCGTAGTAGGCACGCAGTTGTGTACATCGCATTCTCGCCAGCAAATACTGCTTGAACTGCGATCATCAATCGATTTCCGATGGTTTCCCGGCGGCTCCGATCCAAACCGCCACGCTGTGAAAACCACGCCCCACGTCTCGGAGGACCACTCATCGTTTGATTTTACTTCTCGTGTCGGGGTCATTGCGGTCGCTACGCCAGGTCGGGTGATGAAAGTGAATGACAAAGTCGCCGCTGTGGGATGCGACCGCTTCGCTGAACTCGATTCGGCCGACCCGCTCCTCGTTGCCGAGTTCCGCGGGTCGGACGCGGAATTGGTTGCGGACGACCGATCCGTCGCCGTTGCGTTGCGTGGGCCGCGAGCAGTGCGCCGGGGGCCGCGAGCACCCGGCGCACAAGAACAGCAACACGAGAGGAATCGTTGCGATGGTGCAGGGTGATTTCATGGTGACGCATCATGAGCACGGCGGAAACGGGCCAGTGTTTCAGTGTGCGCCCTGCTCTCAGCGTTTCTACAGACGACTTCCGGAAGCAAACGTGTCACCCAAGACGGGGCGCGTCAGTTCGCCGGTGCGGATCCAGTCGTCAGAGAACAGCGTCCAAAAATCACGTGCCAGCTGGTTGCGGAGGAACGCGACGGGAAGCCACCCGTTCCCATTGTCTCCCCACTGTCTTCCCCACGAGCTGCGGATCAGCAACGCATCTTGATCGGGGCCGTAGTGGTCGCTGCGGTAGCCGACGGCGACGACCGTTTGGCCCCCACGCGTGCCATCGAGTTCGGGCCGGTAGGGGATGTTCGCCTCACGCGTCAACGACGCGGGAACCGAAAACCCGAACACGACGGGGAACCCGGCCGCGAGAAACGACTTGACGGTGGCCCACGTTCGCGCGCCGTTGGTGTTGGGTTCATCCAGCCGGAAGTAGCACAGGTTGACCGGACGCTGGGCACCGGCACACACGAACACACTCGGCTCGGTCGCAAAGTTTTCGACCTGGTAGGGCCAATACGATTCGGTCGGGACGCCGGTCCGCATCAAGGTCTTCAGCGTGCCGCGGATCGGGGCTCCCGAGTCCGTCAGTGGTCGCCCGGGGATGGATCCGCGGTGGCAGGTCGCCTGATACAGAAACAACCTGGATGCATCGAACGTGCGAGCGTGAACGCGTCGCTGGAAGTATTCCACCAGCGCCAACACGGCGAACGCGGTCGAAGCGTTCAGCGGCCCCTGGTCGTCGACCTCGGTGAAGTACTCGCCCTCGCTGTCACCGCGCAGATCCACCTGATCGGGCAGCGGCAAATCGGGCGAACCCTGCAATCGCCCCAGGGACTCCCTGATGCTCCGATCCCGGTAGGTGTGGTCGCGGCCGTCGGGCAGATCGGGCTGCCAGCCGAACCCGAGTGGCATGAACGTTGACACGGCGGACTCATGGGAGAACGAGATGCGACGGGACACCGAATCGTCGCGGTCTCGAGGTCGCCCCCCGTCCCTGACCCCACTGTCCGTCCAGAAACTCTGCTGCGGCGAATCTGCGCGACACCGATTTGGCACGGAATCCATTGAACAGCCGACGGCTTCCCGGACAAGGGAAACCAAGGGGAAAGACCGTCGGCACGAATCGACTACTGCTACTCGGTCGGCCAAAACCGCACAGTACCGTCGTTGCCGCCAGAGACCAAGGTTGCCCCATCGGGGGAGTATGTCAGCCAGAACGTGAATCCGTCGTGTCCGTTGCATACAGCGCGTTGTTTCCATGTCGCCGTGTCCCACAGCCGAATCGACCCGTCGCCGCGTCCCGCAGCAAGCGTCGTGCCATCCGGTGAAATCGCCAGCGGCCGTAGCCATGCTTGATGTTCCAATGTGCGTTCAAGTTGATGTGTTGCCGAATTCCAAATCTTGACGTCCCCGGCCGAATCCGACGTCGCGAAATAACTCCCGTCGGGCGCGAACACGATCGACCATACGGTGAGCGAATGTCCTTCCAAAACCTTTTCGAATCGGCGGCGTTCCAAGTTCCAAACGATCAGTTCTCCGGGATCACCTTTGGCCCAATGTCCTCCACCGGTCACCAGCCACCTTTCGTCCGGTGAGACAGCGACGCAATAGAGTTGCTGTTTGTGACGTTTTCGCGACGCAACTTCGGTTCCAGACCTCACGTCCCAAAACTTCAGGAATCCACGGTCACAACCGCTGACAAGTGTTTGCCCATCGTCAACAAAAACGAGCGCGGACACGAGACCGGGATGACCGGAAAGCCGGTGACGGATCGTACCGTCTCGCGTCGAAGCGATGACGATGTTTGTGTCATCACCTCCGGTCGCCAGTAGCTGACCATCCGGCGAGTAGGTCGCACATCGTACCGTGGGATGCAGCGGTCCGGTGCCGCTGCGTTGTTTGGATTCCAGATCCCATACCTCCGACCGCTTCCCGCCTCCTCCCACATACAATTGATTTCCGTTTGGCGAGTAAGCTGCCACCCAAACCGGTTCGCTTGATCCACTGATCGAACCACGCTGCGGTTTGGCAACAAGCTCTGGCGGCCAATAGAACAACCGACCGTCGATTCCCGCGGCAACCATTCCTTGCGTGCCAAGCTGTAGCGCGCAAATGGACTCTTGATGCGTCTTTACGGACTGGATGACCTCCCACGATCCGGTATCAAACAGACGGATCGTCCCGTCCCAACTGCCGGCCGCGAGTCGATCTTGATCGTCGAACGTTAACGTCCAGACGGCGAAGGGGTGATTCGCGAGGGCTCGTGGCATTTTCTGTTCACCCAGTTCCACGATCCGAATCGTACCATCGGCAGCCGCGATCACCAGTTGCTTGCTGTCGGGCGTGAATGCCGTAGCGGTGATACGCGATCGATCGATCGAAATGGTTTGGGTTGGCGTCGCATGACTGAGCCCGAACACCACAACCTCGCGTCCTAAAGAAGCGACCGCGAGCAGTTCTCCATTTCCGGCGAATGAAAGCGACTGCACGGCCCCCGGTGTCACTTCGAAGCGATCGGTCAGCCTGCCTGACCGGGTCTCCCAAACGCGAACGACTCCCCCGCTGGTCACACCGCCGAGCCGTCGAGCGTTTCTGGAAAACTTCAATGCCATCGTGTTCTCCGCGGTTTCCCGATCACGAAAAACGGTTTTGCCGTTCTCAACGTTGGTGACGGTAACGACGCCATTTGTATCGCTGGACGCCAACCATTTGGCATCCGCCGACAAGGTCGCACAGACAGGCTGTTCGCCCAATCGAAGAAGCACCTCCGGTTGGTCGGGCGAACTCATGCTCCATTGACGGACCTCCCCGTTGACATCAACCGCTCGCAACCGCATCGATTCCACAGTCGACGCCATCGAGAGAACAGTCGGATGGCCGGAAATCGGTATCGGCTCGGACTGTAGTCCTGTCGGTGCGGACCCGTTGGCGGACGAGTCGATGTAGACCGACTCGGCCGCATGGGCGATGATGTTGCCCGCGAGAATGCAGACCAGCAGGTACGTTCGCATTAGTCTTCTCATCGCTGCCTCGGGTCGCGTTCCGGTCCGGCCACAAAATAGCTCTCATGTAGAAACCCGGTTAGACTGCGACTGGCCGGATCGTGTGTCCAATAGTTGCCATCGATGACGAACTTGTATCGGTATTCGCCCGCATCCACGATCACTTGGGCCGAATAAATGCCGTCGTCGTCGGGATCCGTCAAAGGATGCGTCGAGCTGTTCCAATCATTGAAAGTGCCGGCCAAGTTGATCGTCTTTGCCGGACGATCGGGCTTGTAGAAAAACGTGGCTCGGTAGCGTCCCCCTGCGATTGGGTTGACTTGCGGCTCCGGTATGGAAAGGTCTTGATTGACAAACGCCGCTTCGTAAAAGCCGATCATCATTTCTTCCCACGTTTGCTCGCCCCAACGAACGGGAATCGTCGGATCAGGGTTTGACGGATTGTTTTCCGAATTGTCAAAGTGGGCGATGCACTTCAAGAGGCTGCCTTCGGGAACAAGCTTTGGCTTGGAGAAACGATAGGAGTTCTGCCAGTTGAAGTCATATCGCGGAATGTTCAACAACGTTTCCCGTGTCCCATTGGGATACATCAATTCGTACCGGAATGCTTTTCCGCGAAAATGCATGTGAGGCGTCAGCGAGTGCACCTCCATGTCATGAGAAAACCGATAGGTTGCCTCGACGCGATGACTGTCCTCGCCGGGCGGAATCTCGAAGTCGAGGTTTACAACCACGCCCGACTGCATCGTCCGCCGGACGTTCTTGGGATCGGCGAAATAAAGCCCGATCTCGCTTTGGTCGTTACGGACGCGACCGTCGGGGGTGTAGTGGATCTGCATCACGAACTTGGAACCGGCCGGTACATATCGTGCGACGCCGTCGGCCAGGTTCATCGGCGGTGACCCGGGCACGTACCCGCCGACCGTCTCGAACCCGACGCCGCGCTCCTGCAAGATTGGGTCGGCGCCCGGCGTGTCCACGAACACCAGGATGTGATGGACGACACTTCGCACGCCCGGTCGGATTTCCGAGGCCCGCACCCATTTACCCTCTGTCAATGCGGGGTCGATCGTCACATATTGATAATCCATCACGCCGGTTGCACTGACCGTGATCGGTTCGGGCATTCGAACCACTAAATCTGGACTCCCCAGTGCCCAACCATCGATGAATTCTTTCTCCGGCGGCAGTTGCTCTCGGTCGCCTTCGGGCGAGCCGTTGTCGACCCATTCATAGAGCAGTTGCTTCTCTTCCTCGCTCATCCGCGCGTCGTTGGCAAAGTCACCGTGCTCCGGATCCGCATGCCAGGGTGGCATCCGCTCATCCTCCACGACTTCGCACAATGTCTCGGCCCAAGCGGTGACATCATCGTAGTCTTGCAAAGCGAAGGGCGCGATGCCTCCCTCGCGATGGCACTCGACGCAATGCCGCTGAATCAATCGAGAAATCTGATTCGCGTAGGTGATATTCCCTGTTGGCGGTGCACGATTGACTCGACCGATGTGACAACCGACGGCCTCGGTACTGGGAGTGCTCACCGGTTTGCCGGCCAAGAGTTCCTCGATTGCGCGTCTCAGGTAATGGTTCTTGGCCCCGGGGCGGGCGTACCCGACCCCGAATTGGTCATCGATCCGACCGTGATACCTGATCCTGCGATGTCCGTCCAAGACAAAAACCTCGGGTGTGCGTTTCGCACCAAATCGGTCGGCGACCCGATTGCCGGGATCCTTCAATAGTGGAAACGTGATCCGATGATCGCGGGCATAGCGGTTGATCTCCGTGGGCGTGTCTTGTTGGTTGGAATTGATGCCCAGCACGATCAGCCCGCGCGCTTTGAATTGGTCCGCAATGCCCTGAAGCTGAGCAGCGTAAACTTTTGCCAGTGGGCATTCGGTTCCCAAAAACGCGACGACGATGATCTGGTTCTCGCCGAAATCACTTAGTGAGTACGGTGCGCCCAGGTAATCTTGCAACTGAAAACTTGCGACCGGCTCCTGCGACCTTCCTGCCGCACAGGAGAGAATCAACAGGATTGCAACGGCAAATCGCGACGTCGAGAAGAAAGACGAAATTGGCATGACTTCATTCCGATGTTGATCCGGCGGGCAGGGGTGGATGCGCCGGAACCGCGAATTCGCCTAAAAAAATCCGAAGCGAGACACGGTTTCAGTGTAACCGCGACTTCGCCCTGGAGTCGTCCACGTTGGTTTCAACGCTGCGTCGTCGGGGTTCCACGGCTCGTTTGCGAATCATCCGCCGGCATGTTGAAGGCGTTATATCCGGATCAATTGGCGCGGACACCGGTGCGACCGCCGTCCTAATCGGAGCCGGCCGATCCTTGGCCAGCTTCGTTGTCCCACGTTTGAATCGAGTGGATCACGTCGAAACGTGTCTGCCGCTGGCCCACACCCGTCGATGCGTGACGCGGGGCCGGAACAGGGTGTCGCGAGGTCAGGGGCAACGAAATGGATCAACCAACCGTCCAGTATCCGGTCAAGCATCAGTCGGCCAATGCCGATCCCCCAAGCGTCTCGGACCGAGCGAACGTGAATCCGC
This sequence comes from Stieleria maiorica, assembly GCF_008035925.1. NCBI lineage: Bacteria > Pseudomonadati > Planctomycetota > Planctomycetia > Pirellulales > Pirellulaceae > Stieleria > Stieleria maiorica. The sequence goes on along the minus strand of NZ_CP036264.1, from coordinate 6,226,187 downwards.
AGCCAGGCGACTGGACGGGACGGTTGATCGGTGAATACGAAATCCAAAAACTGATCGGACAAGGTGCCTACGGTCAGGTCTACTTTGCTGTCCATCGATGGTTAAAACTGCCTGTCGCGATCAAGGTTTTGCAGCACGTCGACGCGAATGACCAACAGTCGCTGGATCGATTTCGACGTGAGGCGCAAATCGCGGCCCGGCTTCGGCACCCGAATCTCGTGCGATGCACCGACGGTGGAATCGTCGGGGACAAGCTGTTTCTCGCGACCGATTTCGTCGACGGCGAAGACTTGAGAACACTCGTGCGGCGTCGTGGACCGCTCGGCGTGGCAGAGGCCAGCGAGATCATCCGCCAGACGTCTGTCGCACTGCAGTTTATTGTCGACAACGACACCATCCACCGAGACATCAAGCCGGCGAACATCATGCTGGATCGGGATGGAACCGTGCGGGTCTTGGACCTGGGACTGGCGCGCTGTTCGGTCAGCGGAGAAACGCTGACGGAAACCGGTCAGATCATGGGGACGCTCGACTACCTTGCCCCCGAACAGGCGGTCGATGCGCGTCGTGTCGATTTCCGAGCCGACCTGTACTCGCTCGGATGCACGTTCTATTACCTGCTGACGGGACAAGCTCCCTTTTCGACCGCGGATAATTCGACGATGGCGTCAAAGATCCATGCGCATCTGGAGTCGCCCCCGCCCCCGATCAAGAACTTTCGCTGCGATGTACCTCGGTCGGTGATCGCCCTGATCGACCAGATGCTCGAAAAGTCACCCGAACGGCGTCCCGATTCCTTTCGCGATGTCTGTCGTACGTTGGCGCCCGTCGCACGTCCCGAGGGACTTGCACGACTGTTGACCGAGTCGGGCGAGAATGAACGTCAGGCCACGACACGAGCCGCAAGAAACGTCTCAAGATGGACACAGCCGATCGCAAGTGCGTTCAAGGTCACGGCGGTGACGCTGCTGCGGTTGCCATTGGTCATCACCGGCTTTCTGGAACGTCGACCGCCGCAGCGTGCCGGGCAAACCACCAGCTACCAGTTCAGTTTCCGATGGCTGAAATCCGCGATGGCGTTGGGGTTCCTGGGACTCGCCATCTGGTATTCGGGGATCGAGATCGTTCCTGTCGAAAATGCATCCAGCCCGCTATTCGAGGGCCGGACTGTCGAACCGTCGCCGGTCAAACACTCCCCCTTCGCCCCCAGTTCGACCGCGACACACCCTCCACCACTCGACGCTTCGGGGATGAATCGACAGCCCCATCTACAGCCTCCGCCGCATCCGCACCAGCGGCACGCCCCCGCGCCTCCGCCACGTCCCGGGCGATCCCAGGGAATGCAGTACAACGCGTTTCAATGACCTGACACGACGTTCTAAAAAAGCGTTCAGCGATTCACAACGCCCAGCGATAGATGCGGAATGTCTAGACTGGACACCTCTCGTACCGATGCTCTCCGCCGGCAGGCATCCTCCATCACCGTTGTCGCTGATCACCATGAAGAACGTTTTCGCAATCATCACCTGTTGTTTCATTCCTGTCGTGTCCGATGCCCAGGACCTTCAATCCAAACGACAGGCCGTCATCGACACGCCGGGGTTGGTCGCGTTTTGGGATTTTGTCAAACGAGAGCCGGATGGTGAGCGACGCTTTACCGCTCACGTTCGCGATGGATCATCGACCGAGTATCCGCTCGACGCGGCGAACTACGTGAAGGACTATTGGGGACTGGGGCCGGCGGCGTCTGAGGCCGATTTTCCGCTGCTCGGGCGGGGGCCGTTCGGCCAGGCGATCCGCATTCGCCGCGAGACCGATCCGCATTTTCGTCCGTTCTTGTTCGTGCCCCGATCGCGTCTGCACGACACACCGCTGGACATCAAGGGCGATGACCGATCGGTGTCCGTGGTCGTCTGGGCGATCCGCGAAAGCGGCAATCATGCCCTGGCGGGGATTTGGCACGAAGGCACCGACTTGCACCAGAAAGAGACGGCCGACATCCGCAAAGTGGAACGTGGGCAACGGCAATACGCGCTGTTTGCCGGGCTGAACAAACCAGGCAGCGCTTGTGGTCACGTTTCCGAAAACGGAGCGAGTTCGTTTTTGAACAAGTACGCGCTCCACAAATGCAATTCGCTCGGACAGTCACTCGAAGTCCCGGCGGACGCTCCGGCCGATGTTTTGGATCGATCGTGGCAATGCTTTGCGATGACGTTTGATCACCAACGCGATGAGCTGACCGGCTGGCTGGACGGACGATCCGGCGATCGATGGCTGGAAAACCCGCGCCGCGGCGGGCTGCTGGGCTCCGCCTACAACGCCTACATGCAAGGCCACTGGCACCGTACCCCCGGCAATCAGCCCGGTGAGGACCCGAGCTTTCCGGAGGATCAGTTCTACAATCCGCCGGAAGACGAGCCGATCAGCATCAAAATCACCAGCGAAACGCCCGACCAACGGACCGAACAGCGGGAGTACCGTTACACCAAGATCAGCGTGAAACTGCAGAAGCATGCCGACGGAAGCGTCACCGAAACCGCACGCGATCTGATCGCATTGCGGCTGAATCCGTGGTGGTATCCGCACGGCATCTACACCCCCAAGGAGGACGGCAGCGGCGGCCCCTTTACGATCGGCCGCGTCATTCACAGCTCCCGCAGCGTCGGTTTCACGGGATGGATCGGCGGCGTCGCGGTGTTCGATCGGGCCCTGAACGCCCAGGAGCTGGCCGAGTTGGCCGAGCTTTCAACGCAAGACTGACCCCGTAGGGGGGTACTCGCTGCAGACTGGGGTTTCGCTTGCGTTATCCCGAGTGGTCTGCCATAGCTTGGTTTTCGATGGGGCCCGACCGTCGCCGTGTTCTCCGAACTCGGCGCGGGGCAAAGCTTCGCTTTTTCACGCACGCGCCGAGTTCGGAGAACACGGCGACCCTCGGAAGGCATCGTCAAGGACGAAAACTGAGCTGCGGCGTGACTACGAGGATACGCCGGGAGCCGGCAGCTAATTTCCTGGAGCGTGAAATAATTGGACTCCGATAAGCATTTAGTTATATAATCGGGTCCGCCAGCCACGTCCTCACTCCTACCCTAATCGGCCGTTCCCCTCCCCTCCGGCCGGTGCGTGGTGGCGATTGGCAATCGCCAGAACGACTTTTTCGTCGTTTTCAGCCGGGCCATCGACACGCATTCTTCGATCTCGCAATGAGAGTCAAAATGATCAACCGCAGAAACATGCTGCATGGATTGGCAGCCGGCGTCGGCGCTGCTTTTGCACCATCAACCGTCACGCAGCGTTTGCTTGCATCACCTGCAGCCGCCTCATCACCGGGCCTGGGCAACACGACTCCCAAACGCATCGTCTTCTTCATGCAGAACCAGGGTTTCGACCCGAAGACGTGCATTCCCAGCGGAATGAAACATAGCGGCTCGCTGGCGAAGGCCAAATTGCCCGAGCCGATCAGCCCCTTGGAACCGTTCAAAGATCGGCTGCACATCATCAACGGGCTGCACGGGCTGCACACCAGTCCCTCACACAGTGCCTTTTTCGGCGCCCTGGGCGGCTATCGTGGCAGCGACGGGGTGCCACCGAGTGCCGCGACGATCGATTACGAATTGAGCAAGGTGCTGCCGCAGACGCTGCTGCCACACCTGTGTATCGGCATGGACTCGATCGAGAACATGACGACCAAGCCGACGCTGGCGACACTGTCGGCCAGCGGCGCCGGCCAACCGATCTTCATGCACTCCAACCCGAATCATCTGTATCAGATGCTCTACGGCGGCATCTCCAGCGGCGACATCCGGTTGCAGCACGAAGCACGGACCAGCCTGATGCTGCAAATTGAACAATTCGCCGCGTCCAAGGGACGTTCGCTTCCGGCGGCCGACAGCCAACGGTACGGTCAATACGTCCAGGGATTCAAAGACGCCAACGCCCTGCGCGATCGGCTCGGTGCGGTCAGCGATCACCTCAGCAAATTCGCACCGACGGTGGACGAACGCTACGCCAATCCCGAGTTCGAAACCGACTGGCACGACCGACTGTTGGACCTGGGCATCTCCGCGCTGACCTCGGGCATCACCAACACGCTGACGATCGGTTCGGGACGGGGCGAGATCTTCGGTGCCTGGAAGGGCCTGGGGATCGATCAACAAGGCCATAACTTGGGCCACATGGACCAACCGGACAATCCGATCTGGATCAAGATCCGTCAATACAACAGCCGGATGCTGGTCCGAATCATGGAAGCACTCGAGAGTGTTCCCGAAGGCAGCGGCACGATGATGGACCACACGCTGATCGTCTACACCAGCAACAACGCCGACAAGCAGCACACCAACGGTGCCAACTGGCCGGTCATGCTGCTAGGCAACCTTGACGGCGCATTCAAGTCCGGCTGCTTCACCCAATTGGATGGCAAACGCCCGATCAACGCGTTGTACGCCAGCCTGTTGCGCGCCGTCGGACAGAACGTCGACCGCTTTAACATGGACGACAAACAGGCCCAAAAGTATGACGCCGGCAACGGTCCGCTAAAGGAAGTGCTCGCGTGAGCCGGGTTAGCATCGCTTCCAGACCGCAAGTTGGATCCCCCATGAAGTCGAACAAACCGGGGCGGAAACGTCGTCTCGTGAATTCCTGGATGCGACGTTCCACTTCGTGCGTCCTGCTGGTCGCGTGTTGGCTGTCGTTCGGTGTGCCGGCGTCGGCCGCTGCCGAAACGTACACGCCGGGCCAAGGGGCAGACAAAGACTTCGAAAGTTTCGCCGGGGCGTTTCTCGCCGACCACTGCATCGACTGCCACGGCGAGACGGCGCCCGAGGGCGATCTGTCGCTGCACGATCTGGGGCCGGTCGACGAAATCAACGCCGGCATTTGGAAAAGCGTGTGGGCTCAAGTCTCGCTGCAGGAAATGCCTCCACCGGACGCGTCGGAGCTTGGCGTGGTCGACCGGCTGCAGTTCTCCGATTGGGTCGTCGATGAACTGTCGCGAGTGATGCGGGACAAGGGCGGATTCCATGCCCACCGCGATCCCCACAAAGGCAACTTCGTCAATCATGAGTTGCTGTTCGGCGAATTACCCGCAGAGATTCAGCTGGTCCCCACCTCCTCGCCGGCTCGGATCTGGCGGTTGACGCCGCAAGAGCACATCACGCGTCTGAATGAGCTGATCAACACCGAACCGCCGTACGATCCCGAAAAACCGGGGCTGCGCACCCATGGCGATGCCGTGCCGACCAACCACGGCGGTGAATTGAAGCTGTACTTCGGCGTCGACCGCATCATCCAGTGGCAAGGCGGCACCGTCGCCTACGCCACGTCCGTCAAAAGCGTCCCCGCGATCCTGTCCTCCGCTCGCAAACACGGATTGGAAAACTACCCCGACTTCTACACCGTCAACAGCGCCGAAGCGACTCAGATCCTGGATCTGGCCGATGACATCCTTCGCTACATGGCCGAGGGTCCGCTGAGCATCGCCAAGCCTTATCAAATCACGGACGATCCCAAATCGATCGCCGACAAGATGGTCGGTGACCTGCGTGGATTACCCACCAGTTTGGTCTACAGCACCAAGGTCGTTCGTCCGCTGACTCCCGTCCATGACCTGATGAAAGACGACGGCGTCTCGGACCAGCGAGTGCGCGCCGCGGTGGACTTTCTGTTCCAGGCGTTGACCTACCGTCCGCCGACCGATCAGGAATCGAACCAGTACCTGCAGATCGTCAACGAATCGATCCAGAAGCTGGGCAAGGAAGACGGTGCCATCCTGGGATTGTCGGCGATCTTCCTGGATCGTGATGCGCTGTTCCGGCCGGAACTGGTCCAGTACGGCACCCCGGATCCGCACGGGCGGGTCATGCTGCAAGACTGGGAACTCGGCTTGGCCGTCAATCACGCGCTGCGTTACATCCGCCCCGACCAAGAGCTGCGCACGGCGATCCTCGACGGACGCATGCGAACCCGCGACGATGTCCGCCGCGAAGTCCAGCGGATGCTCGGCGACGACAGCATCCGCAAGCCTCGCGTGTTGAAGTTCTTTCGCGATTACTTTGACTATGATCTGGCCGGCTACATCTGCAAGGACAACAAGGCGCTGACAGAAACCGGCGTGACGGCGCGAGGCGAATCACACTACCGCGCAATGTTCGATGCGACGGCCAGCACCGATCGCCTGGTCGAATTGATCCTGCAAGAAGACAAGGACGTACTGAAACAATTGCTGACCACCGACAAAGTGGTCGCGACCGACAAAGACGCGTACTACTTCGGCAGAAAACGCACCAAAGAAGAACATGATGCGGCGGTGGCGGCGGTTGAAGAGGAAGAGGCCGAAGCAAAGAAAAAGGACAACGCCGCACTGAAACAGGCCCGACAGGAACTGGATGATCTGGAAAAGTGGCTCAAGGAAAACCCCGAGGGCGACACGCCAAAGAAACAAGAGGAGTTAGCGGCGAAAAAGAAAACGGTCGAGGCGGCCGAAAAGGCGAGAGCCGCAACCGTCCGGCAGTATCGGCTGGACAAAGAAAAGCTTGGCATCGCCGCCGCCGACCTGTCCGGACCGGAGATTTTTGCCCGTGTCAGTCGTCGCAGTTTCGGCAGGGGGTCCATGAAGCCCGAACGGATTCTCGCCACCGCCCCCGAAGGCCAACGCCTGGGCATCCTGACCCATCCCAGTTGGCTCGTTTCGCACAGCGACGCGATGGACAATCACGCCATCCTGCGCGGCCGATGGATTCGCGAACGATTGCTCGGCGGAGGCATCCCCGATGTGCCGATCACCGTCGATGCAATGCTGCCCGACGAGCCCCACAACACGCTGCGCCAGCGCATGCGAGTCACCCGCGAAACGTATTGCTGGACGTGCCACGAAAAGATGGATCCGCTGGGGCTGCCGTTTGAAATGTACAACCATGCGGGCGTGTATCGCACGCTTGAACTGGACCAACCGGTCGACAGCAGCGGAGAGATCATCGATTCGGGCGACCCCGCGCTTGACGGCGAAGTCTCCGACGCCATCGAGATGATTGAGAAATTGGCCGAAAGCGAGCGGGTCGAACAGGTGTTCGTGCGTCACGCGTTCCGTTTCTGGATGGGACGCAACGAAACCCTGCACGATGCGCCGGTGTTGCAAGACGCCCATCGCGCGTACAAAGAATCCGGCGGCAGCATGAACGCGCTGATCACCTCGCTGCTGACCTCCGATGCGTTTCTGTATCGCACGCGAACCGGCCCCGAGTTATCGACGACCGCCAAATAGCAGTCGCCCACAACCTGATTCTTCCGTAGCGGAACTCACCAACGGCCTGTTGATTTAATCCCATCCTACGTGGGATCAGCCGTTTCGCGCGAGCGTACGGGCATTGAAACAGCAAGAGATTGCACCGGGGCCCGTAGGCTCGCGCCCAACGCCACCTACTTTCGATTCCAAACTGAGCCGCAGGCGCTAGCCTCGGGCCTTACGATTACAAGCTGAGCCGCAGGCGCTAGCCTCGGGCCTTCCAGGTCTCGAAGGGCAATCCAAGGCCCGCGGCTAGCGCCGTCGGCTCATAGAGTCGTTAGCATTGGGCGCGCGCCATGCGGCTGATTCATTGAATAGGTCGCGTGGTTTCGTGCTTGAATTGATCCCGAAGTGGCGCGGTCCAGTTAGAATACGCCCCAATGAAGAATCGGGCTTGCGCAACCCAATAACGAGACATTGGCGAGGAAACCGGAAGTGGTGATGAAAGCTTTTCATGTAGGGTTCGTGTTTGCAATCTGTCACGCGTTGCTGGTGCCAGGTGCCGGTGCTCAGGAAACCGACGTCCGCACGGTGCGTGTGTTGACGATCGGCAACAGCTTTGCCCAAAACGCGTGCCGGTATCTCGAATCGATCGCCGACTCGGAGGGCTCTTGTCGCATCGTCATCGGCACGGCAAACATCGGCGGATGCACGCTGGAGAAGCATGCCGCCTTGGCAGAAAAGTCCGCGACCGATCCCGACCAGAAACCTTACCGTGGCGACGCCGGCAAGCGATACAGTTTGCAGGAATACTTGGCCGCCGACCAATGGGATTACGTCACGCTGCAGCAGATGAGTGCGCTCAGCTACAAACCGGAATCCTACCATCCGTACGTCGAACAACTCGTCGCGATCATCCGCGAACACGCTCCCCAGGCAGAGATTCTTGTTCACCAGACGTGGGCCTATCGCCCCGATTCTCCGCTGCTGAAATCGGACGGGATCACGCAACAGGAAATGTACCGGCGACTGGCTGCGGCGTACGACAGTGTCGCAGAGCAGTTAAACAGTCGTATCATTCCCGTCGGACGTGCGTTTCAATCGGCTCGCAATACCCCAGGACGCGAGGTACTGGTGATCGATCCAGAGTTTGACTACGACAACCCGGTCCATCCGGCACTGCCGAAGCAGACCAACTCGTTGGTGACCGGTTGGTCTTGGCGGACCGACGGCGACAAAAAAACGCTTCGCCTGGATTTCAAACACGGAAACAACCAAGGCTGTTTTCTGGCGGGACTGGTTTGGTACGAAGTGCTAACCGGAAACGATGCGACCGAAACGTCCTACCGCCCGCAAGGTGTCAGCGAAGAAGACGCCGCGTTCTTCCGTCGTGTGGCCCATCAGGCCGTTGCAAGTCGCAAGCCGGGAATCGCAAAATGATAAGCAGCATCGTGAGTCGCGGCGTGAAGGTAGCTACCTTCGCCAGAAGGTGGATCCCCAAGATTCCCCACGCTCTGGCGAGCGTAGCTACGTCAGCGTTGGTGATCGCCGTAGGTGTTTGCTGTGGATCAGCCTTTCTGGTCGCCCAAGATTCAAACGCCCCCCACGACACAGCCTTTCGATTCATCGAAGGTGGCCGCTTCGTTCAAGGAACCGACGGCGGGGAACGTGCGTTACAGCAAGCATTCCCACTGTCGACGACCGGGCAAAGTTACGGAAACGCCGAAGGCCCGGCCCATGTGACATGGGTGACCAACCCGTTCTACATTGCCGAAACGGAAGTCACCGTCGGCCAGTTCCGCCGCTTCGTCGACGCCACCGGCTATCAAACGACCGCCGAACGCGGCATGACCGAAATGGTCGGCTGGGAACCGACGCCGGACGATAAACCGCTGTATCAATCGCACGATTTCCTGCGCGATCAGAAATTCAGCTGGAAAAACCCAGGCTTCCCGCAAGGTGACGATCACCCGATCGTCGGCGTCAGCTTGACCGACGCAAGGGCGTATTGCCAATGGCTGAGCCAACGTGACGGCGTGCGATATCGGTTGCCGACCGAAGCGGAATGGGAACTCGTCTGCCGTGCCGGAACCACGACCTGGTTTTCGTTCGGCGACGTTGCCAAGGGCGTGGTGCACGAGCACGCAAATCTGGGCAACGTCGAACTGGAACGACATCGCAAGCATGCCGCCGAGCGACAGTGGCTGCTCGATTGGGAACACGACCCGAGCGACGGCCATGTCTTTACCGCCCCGGTCGGCAGCTATGCCCGCAACCCGTGGGGCATCGCCGACATGCACGGCAACGTCTGGGAATGGTGCGAGGACCTGTGGCTGGACACGGTTTACAAAGACTATACCCGGCCACGTTATGACCAGCCCTGCGGCGTTGCAGTGGATCCGGTCAATCGCGACCGACCGCAAACGACAAACAACGACTTCCATGTCATTCGCGGAGGTTGCTGGTACAACGGCGATCTGATTTGTCGATCCTCCGCACGCACCGCGTGGGATGCCGACGACGCCGCCTGCTATGTCGGATTCCGCATCGTCCGTGAAGCCGATCCGGCGACATCGACCACGGTCCGCGATGCCTACGAAGCGGAACAAGCGGCAATTGCGGCGATCGAAGCCGCCGGGGGAAAACTCTTTTCGTCCCACGGGATCGACCTCGAAGTGCGGTTGGAAGGCTCAAGCGTCGACGAAACTGTCTTTGAACAACTGGCCAAACTGCCGGATCTGCAGCGGCTAAGAATCGGCTGGCGCGGCCGCGATGCCCGACTCTCGCAACAGGGGCTCGACGCGATCGCCCGCTTGCATCCACTGCGGACGTTGGAATTCAACAGCGGATTGGGCCTCGAAACACTGGATTTGTCCGTGCTGACACGATTGACGCAATTGAACACATTGCGTTTTCCACGCGATGGCCGACTCGATGACGACCACCTGAAGTCGCTTTCCGGTTTCAAATCGCTGACGGAATTTGAATGCTACGGTGCAACCGAAGCGGACTCGCGTTTGACCGATGTCGGGATCGGCTGCCTGAGCGGCAACGGCGACCTGGAAACCTTGTTGGTCTGGGAGAATCAAGCCACCGGGGCCTACCTGAAGTCGCTGGCAAACTGCCCGTTGAGCAGCTTGGCCAGTACCGCTCCGGATCGGCATCCCGGTGCGATGAATGACGCCGGTGCGACGAATCTGTCGCTGTTTCCGGGGCTCCAGGCACTCACACTGGATGGACAAACACTGCTCGGCAAACAGGCCATGCTGCAGATCGCTGAACTCCGGGGGCTGCAAAGGCTGAGCCTGCAGCGTTGCACGGGCATCCCGGACGCGGAGATGTCTGCCTTGGAAAAACTTCAACAGCTTCGCAACGTGAACCTGAGTGAAAGCACCGCCGGTGACATCGCGGCGACAGCACTCGGGACAATCCCACGTTTAGAATCGCTGCGACTTGGCAGCGAGGCGTCCGCCGACCAGGCCGGGTTATCCGACGCCGGAGTCGCCGCGTTATCTGCCGCGTTCTCGATCCGAGACTTGCAACTGGCATCAAATGCGTTGACCGATCGAGGGCTAAAGCAACTCGGGCGAATCAATCGATTAGAACGGTTGACGATCAGCTCGGATCAGATCACCGGATCGGGATTGGGGCCGCTGACCGAACTACCGGATCTGCGTGACCTGTCGTTGAGAACGCCGGGATTGCGGGACGCCGCGTTTGAGTACCTGGCGAGGGCAAAAAGCGTTCGCAAGTTGTGGCTGGCCAATCGTGGCATCCGACCCGCCGCCGCATTGACCAACGATGGCATGATTAAGCTGGCCAAGGCGACGTGGTTGCAAGAGCTGTGGTTGCCGCGCAACGGCACCGGTATCACGGAAGATCAGATCAACGCACTCAATGACCAGATGCCAAAAACCAACGTTATCGCCTACACCGTTTCTTGGGACTAACACCCGATCTTACATGATCAAGTCTCCCTCTTTCCGATCCTTGGTTCTGTTCTGCGTGATCTCCGTGATCGCATGTTGCAACACGCAGTCCGCCGAACCGCACGACGCGGCGGCCTACCGAGGTTCCGTCACGAAACTGATCCAAACGTACTGCGTCGATTGCCACGGAACGGACACCCAGGAAGCCGAATTGCGGCTGGACACGCTGGCTGCCGATTTCAGCGATTCACAAACCGCGTCGAAGTGGATCGAGGTGATGGACAACTTGAATTTAGGCGAGATGCCACCGGAAGACCAGCCACAGCCGCCCGCGGCGCTGGCGTCTGCGGTCGCCGACTGGATCGCCGGCGAGCTGAAACATGCGGCGATGTTGTCGGGCAGCACCGGCGGCCGCGAGCTGATGCGGCGACTGAACCGCAGAGAATACGCGAACATCGTCGCCGACCTGTTGGCGGTCGAGTTCTTGCCGGGCGAAGGTCCACTCGATTTGCTACCGCCCGACGGAACCATGAACGGGTTTGACACCGTTAGCAAGGCATTGTTGCTAGACCCCTCCTTGATGGAAAAGTACTTTGACGTCGCCGCCCTGGTTGCCCAAAAAGCGATCGTCACCGGGCCGCCACCGGTCCCGACCCGCCGCAATCGAATGGAGTACGAAGACAGCAGCGGGGGGATCGCGTACATCAAACAATCACGCGAGACGATTCTGACCGATCAGGGCATCATCACGATGAACCAGGGGATGCGCAGCGACGACGCAATGCGGCACCCTTGGAACGATCAGCTGATCCCGATTCGCGGAAGGTACCGCTTGCGTGTCCGCTTGGGCGCCGACCCTCGGGATCGCGACGCACTCTACATCCGTATCAAACGCAGCGGCGATGGTGACCTGTACTTCGGCAAAGTCCCCGGAACACTGGAACAACCCGAAGTGATCGAAATCGAACGCGCCTTCGACGTCGCCGGGGGCAATGAGATCGGGATCGAGTTTGTCGACGCACCGGGCTTTGGTCGCGTCAACTATCACTTCAGCGATCTGCGTCGGCGCGCCGAAGAAGCGACCAAGAATGGAAACGCAAGCCTGGCGGGGCGTCTGCAAGCTCAGTTGGGCGCACAGGGTTTTCCGAATCAAGGACGCATCGAACCCGACACCCGAACGACCGACCACCTGCCACGGATCCTGTTCGATTGGATCGAGCTGGAAGGTCCGTTGTATGACCAGTGGCCGCCCAAAAGCACCGAAATCATTTTCCATCGCGGCCTGGGCCAGTCGGAGTTCGGCGAAGCGTACGCGCGCGAGATTTTCGCGCGTTTGTTGCCGCGTGCCTTTCGCCGCAACGTCACCGAGACCGAGATTGATCGCATCGTCGGCGTCGTTCTCAGTGAAATGGAACACGGTGAATCGTTTCCCGATGCCGTCGGTTCGGGGATCGTCGCGATGTTGTGCAGCCCCGCCTTTCTGCTGGTCAGTGAAGGCGTCCGCGCCGGCGCGGTCGACGACCAGACCGACAACGCTGAACTGAACAGTAACGAGCTTGCCTTCCGGTTGAGTCGGTTTTTGTGGAGCACGATTCCCGATGCGCCGCTACGAGAATCCGCCGCAACGGAGAACCTGGCCGATCCGCAGGTGCTGCTGGGGCAGGTCCGGCGGATGCTGGCCGACCAGAAAGCAGACGCGTTGGTCGATGGCTTTGCACGCCAGTGGTTAAAGGCAGACGAATTCGATCGCTTCGCCATCGACCAAAGGCTTTATCGTGACTTTTATCGATCCGAAAATGCCGGATTGAACGAGGCGATCAACGCAGAGCCGATCGAATTCTTTCGCGAGATCCTGCGCAACGAAGGCAGCTTGCTCGATTTCCTGGATAGCGACTGGACGATGGCCAACGAAACACTGGCTCGCTACTACGGGATCCCGGGTGTGACGGGAGACGCACCCGTTCGCGTCCAGTTTCCCCAGCCGTCGGTCCGCGGCGGATTGTCAACGATGGCCGCGGTCCACAAATGGGGTAGCGACGGCAATCGAACCAAGCCCGTCGAGCGTGGAAAATACATTTTGGATGTCCTGTTCAACGACCCGCCGAAACCACCGCCGCCGAATGTCGGTGAAGTCGAACCCAACGTCGATGGTGAACTGTTGACCGTGCGGCAACGCTTGGACAAACACCGGACCATCGCCGCGTGCGCCAACTGCCATCGCACGATCGACCCGTACGGCCTGGGGCTGGAGAATTTCAGCGTCACCGGACAATGGCGAACCAAGCAGGACGGCGAACGCCCCTGGTGGCCCGACGATGCCGTGATCGACGCCAGCGGCACGTTGCCCGACGGCACGCAGTTCACAACGATCCGGCAATACCGCGCCGCGTTGCGATCCCAGAGCGATCGGTTCCTGCGTGGATTTGCCGAGAAGATGTTCACCTATGCACTCGGCCGCATCGTCGAGCCGAGTGATCGCGTTACAATCGACGCCTTGGTCGATCGAATGAAATCCAACGGACACAGTCTGCACAGCCTGGTCGAAGGGATCGTGTTATCCGACGCCTTTTTAGCGAAATAGAATCATGAGCAAAATCAACGCACCGCGGTTGAAACGCCGAACGCTGCTTCGAGGCACCGGGGGCGCGATGGCGCTGCCGCTATTGGAAGCGATGCTGCCCAAAACCTCTGCCGCCGCTGAAGAGGACGCCGCATCGGTCATTCCCAAACGCATCGGCATCTTTTACTTCGGCACGGGCATGAACATGCGTCAGCTGGAGCCGGTCGATGAAGGCCGCGACTACACGCTGTCGCCGACGCTGCAGGTGCTCGCCGAACAAAAAGACGACTTCACCGTGATCTCGGGGACCTACTTGGAACACGGCGGCGGTCACCAAGGTGATTACACGTTTTCCACCGGGGTGAAGGCCAAAGACGGCAGCTCGATCAACAACTCCGTCTCCATGGATCAAATCGCCGCCGAACAACTCGGACGCGAAACCCGGTTTCCGTCGCTGCAGCTGTGCGTGCAACGCGGCACGGGATTCGGCGGCAACCTGCGCACGCTGTCCTGGAACCGCGACGGCGTCCCCTTGGCGTCGGAAAACGACCCGCACGTTCTGTTCAATCGGTTGTTCAAAGTCGACGGCCCGGAGGAAACCGAATTGCGGCAAAAGGGGTTTCGGCAACGCCGCAGCATCCTGGACCTGGTCATGGAGGATGCCAAGCAGATGGAGCGGACGGTCGGCCGACAAGACCGAGTCAAACTGGACGAATACTTCAGCAGCGTCCGTGAAGTCGAAAAGCAACTCGAGCGTGACATCGATTGGAACGTCAAACCCAAACCGAATGTCGACACCAGCGGCATCAGCGACTTTTCCGAGAGCTATACCGTCAACATGCCGGCCGGGCAGTTTGTTTATGAGAAATACGCGCGGATGATGTATGACCTGATCGCACTGGCCTACGAAACCGATTCGTCGCGCGTGGTCAGCTATGTCGTCCGCCAAGAAAGCTCTGGTGGGACGTTTCCCGAATTCGGTGTTTCAAAGGGATTCCATGAATTGACACACCACGGCAACGACCCCAAAAACCTTGCCGAGCTGGCGCAAGTCGACCGCATCTATTTCTCGCACTGGAACTACTTTATCAATCGGATGAAATCGTTCCGTCAGCCCGATGGTTCCAATTTGTTGGACCACACCTTGTTGGGTTTTTCCAGCGGGATGGGGATCGGGCACTCCAAGGATCGGTTGCCGACGTGTTTGTTCGGCGGCAAAGCGGCTGGCGTTGCGCACCAAGGACACCTGCGTCTGCCAGAACAGACGCCGCTGTCTCGCGTCTGGCACACGATGCTCGATCGCGCCGGCGTCGACCCCGGCGATCCCTTCCAAGACTCCAGCGGTGTGATCGGGGAATTGGTCGATCTGGCGTGAGGTTTTCGCCTCGTGACACGTGCCGCTCGCTGACGCGTCCCGCTGGCATCCGATGCCAGCACGTGGCGTCAGCCAGTGGCCCCCACCCACTTGTTCCCGGGCTCCGCCTGGGAACACGGTGCGTTCGGAGGCTCCGCCTCGCGGCGCACTGGAAACATGTGGCGGAGCCACACGGACATTGCGTTCCAAGGCGGGAGCCTTGGAACGAGGGATGCCAGCACGTGGCGTGAGCCAGTGGCCCCCACCCACTTGTTCCCGGGCTCCGCCTGGGAACACGGTGCGTTCGGAGGCTCCGCCTCGCGGCGCACTGGAAACGTGTGGCGGAGCCACACGGACATTGCGTTCCAAGGCGGGAGCCTTGGAACGAGGGATGCCAGCACGCGGCGTGAGCCAGTGGCCCCCACCCACTTGTTCCCGGGCTCCGCCTGGGAACACGGTGCGTTCGGAGGCTCCGCCTCGCGGCGCACTGGAAACGTGTGGCGGAGCCACACGGACATTGCGTTCCAAGGCGGGAGCCTTGGAACGAGGGATGCCAGCACGTGGCGTGAGCCAGTGGCGGGCGGTTGCACTGCGTCCAAGCCCGCGCGCGGGTCGTGACACGTGCCGCTCGCTGACGCGTCCCGCTAGCATCTCCCTCCCGCCGATTCAAACAACGGTGCGAGCCGGTCGTAGCACAGGTTGGCCGTGCCGACGGGATCGTAGCCGGGCTTGCGATGGACATGTGAACTGACCTCGACGTTGACGAAACCGTCATAGCCGGAGTCTTTCAAAATGCTCAACAACTCGCCATAGTCGGTGTCACCGTCGCCGGGCAGCAGGTACTCGTGCTTGGCCGGTGTACCGCGGCTGTCTTTGATCTGGACATAGGCCGTGATCGGCAGTAGTTGCTTCAGGCTTTCAGCCAGCGAAAGGCCTTCCAGCGAGAAGTGGCTGTAGTCGTAAACGACTTTCAACCAGGGGCTGGCGACTTGGCCATGAACCCACCATGCCCGCTCGGGCGTGTGCACGGCATGCGCCGCATGCGGCTTAAAACAGACCACCGTTTGGCTCGCACGACCGACCTCGGCCCAATCAGACAATTGATCGACCAGCCGCTGCTTTGACGGCTCCCACTGGTCCGTCTTTCCGGCGACGATGGACTGGACCACCGGAGGCTTCTCCGGGGCCAGATCGTGTGCCAATTCGACCGCTCGCTTGAGTCGCTCCAAGTTCTCGGTGTGCTGTTGATCCGAACGCAAACAGGGCAAACTGTGCAGCAGCGACGGAACGCAAAGCCCCAGGTCGCGCAACTGCCGACGGATCTCCGCTCGTTCCGAATCGCTCAGCAACTCCGGCGCGGTGGGCCAGCCATCCATCAGCGCGAATTCGACCCCGTCGTAACCGATCTCGGCACAGACGCGGATCGCTTCGGCCGTCTTCAGGCTTTTCATGCCGTAGGTGCCGAACCCGAATCCGATCGCTGGTTGCGCGGCAGCATCGGCAGACCGCAACGTTGCTGCAGCCACCTGGACTCCCGCCGCTGCGAGCAGGCATCGTCGGTTCAATGCGATCATTGGGTGTTTCCTATCGAGGGTTGCTGTGGCGAGCGTGGGAGATGCCGGGAAGCCACTTTCTGGCGAAGGCAGCTACATTTTGATGCCGATCCTGCGGCGGTTCGAGATGATTTTTTCGATCCTACTGGTCCCCGCCGGCATGCTGAATCTTCCCGACATCCACACGTGCAAAACTGATGCGTTGGTAAGCGTTCTTGCCGGAGGCATCGCCGTTTTCGAACAGCACGCCAACGGTCTGGTCGCCGACCATCACCAGATCGCTGTAGGCGGCGGGACCGGTGTAGATCAGTGGTCCGTCCAGCCAGGTCTTGCTTTGATCGGCTGAGTAACGCAACCTCAGATCGCTGCGTCCCGAACCGCTGGGGCCGTTCTGATCGGGAGCAGAAAAGACGATCAAGTTGTCCTTCACCGCCAGCAATGCACCTTGTACAACCGGCGGATCGAGCAATTCGGACGCGGGACGAAACGCTTTCCAGCGGGGATCATGTGATTCCAAGGTCTCGCCCCCGTCACCGCTCCAGGCTTCGCCACGCGTACCGGGTTTTCCGCCCAGCTGGTTGCGGGTGTTGATGTACAGCGTCCCGTCGGCAAGTTCGACCACCGTGGTTTCGTTGGCGCCGATCGCGTCGTCGTACGTTTCATCCAGTGCTCCCAACCGCCAGGTTTTCCCGTGGTCGTCACTGAGGATCAAGTGCGCCCCCAGATCACCGCCGTCATGTCCGTCGGGGCCGATCCGATGGTCGGCCGGAACGACCAGACGCCCGCGATGGGGACCACGCTGAATTTGAATCGAATGAACCGGTCCGGTCGCGTACCAACCCCACGCTTTTTTCTTGACGTCAGGGGTGATCTCGTGCCGCGATGACCATGTCGCACCATGGTCGTCGCTGTGAATGACGAACACGCGATCGTTCTCCAGCGTGAACGGCATCCAGATCCGACCGCCATGCTCTGGATCGATCAGGTCGACGACGGGAGCGGGATTGCCGATCGTGATCTCAGTCACCGCATCACTGACGTACTGACGAAAGTCGCTGTTCTTTTGCACGACTTGCAGCGAGCCCCACGAGTTGCCGCCGTCGGTCGAGCGTTTCATCACCAAGTCGATCTCGCTGGCATCACCGCCTTGACGGGCTTCGCAAAACGCGAGCAAGTCATCGTTGGCCGCGCGAACGACGGCGGGAATGCGAAACACGTTGTACCCGTCTTGGCCGGCGGCAAAAACAGGCGTGACCGGAAACCCGGTGTCGGTCCGCGTCGGTTCCTCCGCATCGGTTTTAGGGGCGGCGAAACTGGTTGCGATCAGCAGCAGTGCGCAGATGGAGGAAGCGGGTTCGATAGTTTTTTTCATGAAGGATGACCTATTGAATAAATGATTTTGGAAGGCTCAGGTTGCGCGTCAAGGTTGCGGAGCGGATGCCCGTAGGCTCGCGCCAAACGGCTGATCATCGTATGACATCAGCCGGTTCGCGCCAGCGTCCGGGCGGCCTCAACTTAGCGGTGCTCGGCTAAAGCCTCGCTGGACAGCGCCACTTTGGCGTAGCTACGCTCGCCGGAGCGTGGAAAACCTCGGGGATCCACCTTCTGGCGAAGGTAGCTACGTTCGACCGGCGATTCACGGTGTTTCTTGAGCAAAGTGGCACTGTCCAGCTAGGTTGTCGCGGAGAGTCCTTCGAACGACGGCCCGGAAGGGCCATCGTACCCCAAAAAGCGATCACCCTAGCTTGGATGGTCCCAGTGCCGGAGAATCGGCTAAAGCCTAGACACCATCGCTAGGCGACCGTTACTGGGGCTGGTCCCAAAGACGATAGGGATCGTCCAGGCGGCGCATTTCCTCCAGCAACAGCTTTTCCAGCCTGCTCCGCTGGGCCTTGTATTTGGGGTCGTCGGCCAAATTAACCTGCTCCGGCGCGGGCGTGGTACCGACCAACGCATTGACCGAGGCGTCATGATGTTCCGTCAGAAACTCGTGCGGATTGTCGGCCAGATTGAACAGTTGCGTCTGGCGGACCTTGCCGTCCAGCACGTCGTACTTGATCAGTTTCCAATCGCCCTGTTTGACGCATCGCATTCCCGGTTTCGTGCCGCCGCAATAGACGCCGAACAGGGTCTCGCGGATGACTTGCTGTTTTCCGAACAAAACCGGGGCAAAGCTGGTGCCTTCGTTGGTCGTCGGCGCATCGACGCCGGTCAAGTCACAGATCGTGGCCAGGACATCCATCAAATAGATGTTGCCCGGAGCTCGGGTTCCTTTGGGAATCCCCGGCCCCTTGGCAATGAAGGGCACGCGCCAAGTGTGCTCGTAGAGGTTTTGTTTACCTTGCAAACCATGCCGTCCGATCGCCATACCGTGATCGGCGGTGTAGAAAATGTACGTGTTGTCCAGCTCGCCGAGCTGTTCAAGTTTCTCAAGCACACGTCCGATCTGGTCGTCGATGTTTTCGCTGCACGCGAATTCGCGTCCCAATTCGTTGCGGATCGTCCGTTCGTCGCGGCGTTTCCAGACGCCGCTGACCTTTTCTTCGTCTCGCAATCCGGGATGTCCGTGGTGGAACGGGTGTTCGGGCAAGTAATTGACCGGCAGCTCGGGTTGCTTGGGGTCAGCCGGCGGCAATGAATCCTTGTCGGTGTGATTGACCGCGCCGTATTTTGCGTTCAGATCCGATCGACCGTCGCGGGTGTCGTGTGGATGCGAAAACCCGAAATAGATCAGGAACGGATCCGTGTCTTTGGTGGCTTCACGCTGGCCGAGGTAGTCCAAGACGCGGTCGGCGTGCCAGGCGCTGCCGCTTTCATGAGTCCCGCCGCGTTTGGTGGCTTCGTGAACAATCGTGAACAATTGGTTCGCCGCGTCGTAGCTGTTGCCCCGCTTGCAGGTCCGCATCGTGTCATAGCCGGCGCGATTGAAGACGGCCGCCATGGTGTGATCGGGCAAGTCCGTTGGAACGAGCTGGGGATTGTCGGCGTTGGGATTCTGCTTGGCCCGCCCGCGGTTGGGCAGATGCCAAACGCTGCGTCCGCTCATGATCATGTGCCGCGACGGCGTGCAAACTGCACCCGACCAGGATCCCATGTGGTGAGCCGCATCCAGAACCATCCCTTCGGCCGCCAGTCGATCCAGATTCGGCGTTTCCAACTTTGAGCGTTTGTTGTAGATCTGCAGATCGAACGGTGACTGGTCGTCGGCCAAGATGAACAGGATGTTGGGTCGCTTTTTAGGTTGCTTCGCGGACGCCTTGTTTTGGGCGGCGGTGCGACGGGCGACGATGCCGGCCAGTTTTTCGGCCTCGGCTTTCAGCACGTCCGGCGCGATCGTTGCCGGCGTGACCTCGCTGTGCCCGATGTCTTCGTCGGCGGGAATACTGCGGATGCGGATGTTGCGATACCAGACCGGGTCTCCATGATCTTGCAAACTGAGATGCCCGCCACGACTGGCCAGATTACCACCGCGCTGTTTCAGCATGTCGACGTTGAACGCCCAGTTGGGGTCGTTGTAGTCAAAGTCGATGACCTTGGTGCCATTGAGCCAGTGCTGGACGACGGAGCCCTTGCAGACGATCCGGGCATCGTTCCACTGCCCCACGGGTTTCGTCTTGTCGGCCGACGGTTGCATACAGAAATACAACGACGCCGCGCTGGTTCGTGGGTTCTTGCCGTCCTTGTGTTTGGAATTGTCCAGAATCTGGTACTCGTACTGGCCGGGTCGGTAGTACACACCGCTGTTGCTGCCCGCAGCGACTTTCCATTGAAACTGCAGTTCAAAGTCGTCGGGGACTATGGCGGCCGTGTAGACCAGCGATCCGCCCTTGCCGCTGCGTGTGATCACACCGTTTTTTATTTCCCAGTTACCGCTGTGTTTCCAACCGTCCAGACTGGTGCCGTCAAAGAGCGTTTGAAAGGACGACTCCTGGGCAACGGCGGGGGCGAATCCGCCCAGCAATGGCAGGAGAACGAAGGAGAGGAACAGCATGAAAGGTCGCGTCATGGCGGGGCTCCGAAAAGCGGGCGCGGTGGGAAACATGGGAGAGGTAAGATTCTAATCGTTTCGTCACGGAGCAGTGTGTTTGCCTCGTGAAATCGGGATTTTGTTATCCTGTCGGGGGTACTCCCACCACGGTCCCAATGCTTCATGCACACGTTTCCCGATTTCCGCTGCCCGGCCGAAGCGATGGGCTTGGTCGGGATCCTCTTCAGCCTGCTCGCGATGTGGGTGGCATTGGGACGCGGGCACTGGTGGATACGATCGGCCGTCGGCGTCACCGCGCTCGGGCTGTTGCTTCCGCTGCACGCTTACCAGCCGATCGTGTTTTTCAGTCTCGCCGGCGTCGGTTCCGTACTGTTGTTGAGTCTGCTGCGATGCATCGCCCAGCGTGATCATGTGCATCGACGACATCCGCGCACCGTCCCGCCGCTGTGGCATCGGATCGAGTTTTGGTCGGGGGCGTTGACCGGACTGGTTGTCGCAGCGGCCTGCGTCGGCTGGGCGGTTCGCATCTTTTGGGACTTTGGCTGGCTGGAGACGTTCCTGGTGTTCCTACCGGTCTTCTTCAGCATTGAACTGGTGGCGATGTTGTTTGGCGATGCGTTTCGGCTCGGCCCCCGCAGCTTGAGCCGCAGCCATTCCTTCGACCTGTCGTTCCGCCTGTTCGAAGTGATGTTGGCGATCGTTTTGCTGGCAGTACTTTTTGCAGTCAACATGTTCGCACTGCAACGCGGCTCGAATCCACACTGGCCATCGATGCTCGGGTCCGCCGGATTGATGATGGCGGCCACCGTTTCCATCGCAGCAATCTTCATGGATTTCCGCGCGCGGTGGCGAATCGTGGCGATGACGATTCTTGCGGTCGTCCTCGGCATGGCATTTCAGTTCGGCACGGCCGGCGGCAAGTGGTTGATGCAAGCCAGTTCGCTCTTTTTTTTTCCCGGTGCCCCGTATTCGACAATGATCGGGGCTTATTCGGCCGCACTCTTGATGACGACCTTGTGTGCCGCAACGGCCGGCGCGTTTCGTTCACAACCGATCGACGCGCCCGGACAGCGAGCGACGCGGCAGGTCGCCAGGGTGGCGTCATGTTCCTTGATGGGATTGTATGGCATCTGTGTAATTCCGATCGCTTTGAGGATGGCGTCGCCTTTGGCTCCGCCCGATCCGATCGACCAAGACACGACGGCCTATCAACAGTTGGAAGCGACCATGGCGAAAGCAATGATGCTGAACCCCAAGGAACACACGCTTAAAGACCTCGCCCAAGCCGGTCAGAAAAAGAATGCCGACACGATCAACGCGGCGTATGCCTCCATTCGACGTTCCGCTCGCCAACGGCTTCGCGCGCCCGACCCGCTGGCTGGCAAGACCGATGTTAACAATCTGGGGCAGAAGCTGAACGTTTTCAGATCTTGGGCACGCTGCATGCACAAGGAAGCCAAAGTGATGGTTACCAACGGTCAGTTTTCCGAGGCCAGTGAATCGTGGATCGATTGCATTTACGTCGGGCATGGCCTCGGGCGTGGCAGCGATTTCTCGCATACGTTGACCGGCATTGCGATCGAAGGCATCGGCCATGAAGGTCTGACGCGGATACGCAAAGATTTGCCGATCGAGCAACTCACGGAACTGTTGCCTGCACTGATCATGATTGATCGCCAACGCGAACCACTTGATTCGATCCGCCGCCGTACCGACCTGATGATGGATCAATGGTTGGCCTGGCAGTATCGGCTGGCGATGCACGCCCCGGCACACTTGTCAGCACAAACGGCATCCGAAACGAGGACTTTGGTTTCGCCAACGGTTGAGGCGACCGACGATGCGATTCGTCGTCGTGATGCCGCGATGCGAATGCTGATTGCCGAATTCGCCGGGAGGATCTTTTCGGAGAAGCACGGTCGCATGCCCGGCGAACTTGAAGAATTGGTTCCCGAGTTCCTGCCCTCGATTCCGATTGATCCGTACACCGACCGGCCGCTGATCTATCGACATACCGACCAGGGTTTTGTCGTCTACAGCGCCGGCAGAAATGGCATTGATGACGGCGGACAATTCGGAGACATCACGACACTGCCTCAAGACGGCAGCGACTTCGATCTGGAGACGTTGATAAGACCGATTCGAACAAGCACGGCCGTCGGATTCGGCGGCATGAATTAGCTGCTGCGGGAAGCAGCAGAGGGACGGCAGGTAAGGGGGACGGCAGAATGATACGGGGCAGAATGATGTTGCGCCCGTGGGTTGGCATTAAACGGAGGGGCCTTGGGACAGGTCGACGTCGATCACTTCGCAGCAGGTCTCATCTGGCCCAGACGTTTCGACAACTGCTTGAATTCTTCGGCTGCGTCGCCGCTCAACTGTTCGTTCGAAAGTGGGGACTGTTCTTTCGAATCGACAGCCAAATCGAAAAAACGTCCGTCGTCATAAAGTCGAAACTGAGGCGAACGGATTGCGCGTTTCCCACGGTGCTCCGTGTAGATCCAGTCTCGCTTGAGTTCCCTCGGCTGCCCCAACAACAGCGGCGCGAAACTGATCCCGTCGCGAAAGACATCCTCGTCCCCCAGCCCGGCAATGTCGGCAAGTGTGGGCAGATAGTCGGTCAGATCCACCATCTCATCGGCGTGGCTGCCGGGCTGAATGCGGCCCGGCCAGTTGGCGATCAGCGGAACACGCGTCCCTGTGTCGTCGTGCTTTCCCTTTCCGCCGGGAACAACGTCTCCGTCGCGAATCGAAAACACTTTGGGACGGACCATCTTTCCGTCCGCGTCAACGGTCAAGTAGCTCGCCGCCGGGGTCCCGTTATCGGTCGTGAACAGAATCAGCGTTTCTTCGCGGATCTTCAGTCGCTCGAGCGCCGCAACCAAACGGCCGATCATGTCGTCCATCGACGAGATCATTTCGGCATAGGTCATCCATCGTCCGTCTTTGGAGTACGCCACGTGCCGGCCTTTCAAGTCATCGGTGACGTCGTGGCACAACGCCATCGGGTAATAGGCGAAAAACGGTTTCCCGTCTTGCCGGCTTTGGCGGATGAAGTCGACTAGAAACTCGACGTACAGGTCCGGCCCGTATTTGCCGAGCGTGTCATCGCGAAGCCGACCGTCTTGGTAAATCAGCGGGTCGTGGTAACGTCCGCCTTCATGCCAGCCGAACAGGCACCAGGAATCGAAACCGACGCGTCGCGGATGCTGCAAATCATTTTTCATCATGCAAAGCTGCCACTTGCCGGCCACCGCGGTCGCATAACCGGCCTGCTTGAACCGATCGCCGATCGAGATTCCCTCGGCCGCGTCGGGAAAGTCTCCCCACTTCATCCCTTCGGCACCGAAGCGGAACGGATAACGCCCGGTCATCAAACAAACGCGTGACGGGTGGCAGACCGGCATCGAGTAGGCGTGGTTGAATTTCATCCCGCCCTGGGCGAGTGCATCGATGTGTGGCGTCGGATGACTTTGGCCGCCGTAGCACCCGATGGCGTCACAGCCGACGTCGTCGGCCATGATCAGCAAGAGATTCGGCTTGGCCTGCGCCGCGTTTGTCGCCGCTACGGCATGCGCCCACAGAAGGATTAGCGCAGCCGCATTCAGTTGGCGACGGGTCAGAGATTGCATCTGGAACACCATGGTTGGGCAAGTTCGTTCACCGAGTTCATTAGCTGCCATGCACATTCGTCGCCGGGTATTCTATATGATTGATTCGGCGTTCGCGTCACGAACACGAGAAACACACTATCGAATTGGGATCAACGATGTCCTGTTACAACTCGGTGATCGTACCCGCGACGATCGATGACGTTTGGAAGGAGGTCCGCAATTTTCATCAGATGGAATGGGGGCGTCCGTTCATCACCAGCGTGAAACCGGTCGGCGGTCTGCCGGGCGACTGCGTGGGAGCCAAGCGTGTGCTCAACGGCGCGTTCGAAGAAACGCTGTTGGACTTGGACGACACCAACTACAGCCTGCTGTATTCGATCGACGACGGCCCCGAGCCGGTGTCGCAGTCGTCGGTCTCCAACTACCGCGGCCGTATCCAACTGTTGCCGGTCACGTCCGACAACACGACGTTCGCCCAATGGATGTCCGAGTACACGGCGGACGATCCAAAACTGGTTGCGGATTTCTGCAACCCGATCTACGCGGCTTTGCTGGAAGCGCTGCGAGACCATTTTGCCGGCGAGGCGACTTAGTCGTCTGCCACAACTTGGTTTTCGGGTGGTGGACGAGGCGACGAGTCCATCCGGATTGCGCGCTGCGAGGACTTCTCGCGTCGTCCACTACCGTCTACCCGAATCTTGAAGTGAGATAAGCTTCCAGCCTGTCGGCAACGGCAACGCGATCGCTCGGCACGTTCTATTGCAATGCTCTCCTCCTGACGTTGCTCTCCCTCGTGGAAAAAGTTTAAAAAAGTTCGCGGACGGTGAGATTCTCGGTCACCTTTCGGCCCATCGGCCACTCCTTGCGTTTGGTGAAGGCACGGTCCGTGCTGCGACAGTGTCTTCCGACCGTTGGCCAGAACGCCGACGGACAGCGATAACCGTTCACATTGTCTGACAAAACACATTGCGTTATGACCCCCAGTCACGGAATCCCCATCTGGCAAGTCGACGCATTCGCCGATCGTCCGTTCGCCGGAAACCCGGCGGCGGTGTGTCTGCTGGAAGCCGCTCGTGATGCCGAGTGGATGCAGAACGTTGCCACGGAAATGAATCTTTCCGAAACCGCGTTTGTCGTCCCCACCGGTCGCCCCAATGAATTCCACCTACGCTGGTTCACTCCGGCGGTCGAAGTGGATTTATGCGGACACGCGACGCTGGCAGCCGCGCACGTCTTGATCCAGCAGGGGCATGTGGACGCGTCACAACCGATTTCGTTCCAAACCAGAAGCGGGAGGCTGAACTGCCAGAGTCTGGGGGCGTCGATCACGATGGATTTTCCCGCAACGCCCCCAACGGGCCAGATCGATTCGGCAACGCTTGCCGACCTCCGAGATGCACTGGGCGTTGCCACCGAATTCGTTGCAAAATCGAGAGAAGACATCTTTGTCGTCGTCGATTCCCAGCGGACGGTCCACGCGGTGTCCCCTAACTTCAACAGACTGGGACAGATCGAGACGCGCGGTGTCATCGTCACCGCGGCATCGACCGATCCGGGGATCGACTTCGTGTCCCGCTTCTTCGCCCCGCGTTGCGGGATCAACGAAGACCCCGTGACGGGATCGGCCCACTGTTGTTTGGCACCCTATTGGTCGGAGCAATTTGGGCGGGCGTCGCTGACCGGGTATCAGGCTTCACCGCGCGGCGGTGTGGTTCAAACCCGAGTCGAAGGCGATCGCGTGCGATTGACGGGGAGAGCGGTGACAGTGATGGAAGCGAGGTTCTTGATCGACGAATCGTCATTCGCTGAGCAAGCGTAGCTACCTTCGCCAGAAGGTGGATCCCCGGCATTTTCCACGCTCGCATCGAGCGTAGCTACGGTGATGCGGCGCCGTTCAGTGATCGCGGTATTGCGGATTGGGTCGCATCGGGTCGGCGCCGACTTGGCGACGCCAATCGAGCAGCGATTGAAGCAACTCGGCGGTCTTCTCCGGATGGGACTGCGACAGGTCGTGCTGCTCGCCGATGTCATTATCAAGGTCGTACAGGGCGACGTCGCCGGCTTCAAAGGCTTCGATCAGTTTCCACTTTCCGGCGCGGACCACGCCCGAGGGAAAGCTTTGGGGATGCTGGTTGTAATGCGGGTAATGCCAGTAGATCGCGTCGCGATTCAGGCTTCCTGTTCCACTCAGCACCGGGACCAGGCTGACGCCGTCGACGTGCTGGTGGGGACGCGGCGAAATCCCGACGGCGTCCAGGATCGTCGGATAATAATCCGTGCCGACCACGGGCTGGGCGGACACCGACCCGGGCGTGGTTCGCTTCGGCCATTTGATGATCAGCGGCACACGCAAACCGCCTTCATAGTTGGAACCCTTGTTCGCTCGCAGCGGCGCATTGCTGGTCGCCTTGGCAAAGCCGCCGTTGTCGCTGGTCAACAACACCAGTGTCTCATCCTCGACTCCCACGTCCGCGAGCGTCTGCATCACGCGGCCGACACTGTCGTCGACGCTTTCGACCATCGCTGCATAGGCGGGCTTTCCCTGACGCCTGGACGTTTCGATCGCCTCGTACTTCTTCTGCTTTTCCGGCTTCCCTTGCAGCGGCGTGTGCACCGCATAATGCGACAGCATCAGAAAAAACGGACGATCGGCACTGCTGCGGATGAACCGTTCCGCCTCCTCGGCCAATCGGTCGACCAAGTAGTCGCCGGGTTTCCCAGAAAGCGGAGCCTTTTTCACCAACGTCTGCCCGGTCGAAGGGATCTTCCATTGTCCTTCGAACGGATAAAAATAGCTGCCCGGCGCACCGTAATCCCGCCCGGCAACGTTGACGTCGAACCCCTGGTGCTCCGGGTAATAGTACGTCTCAGTTCCTAAGTGCCACTTGCCGATGAATCCGGTGCGGTACCCCGATTCGCGCAACGTCTCTGCGAGCGTCACTTCCTCCAGCGGCAGATTGGAGAGATAGCGTGCCTCTTTCAGCCGGTTCTTCTCCGCATCCCAACGCCCCGAAGGCAGCCACTGGGTGAGCAAGAGACGCGCGGGATACTTGCCGGTCAGAATCGCCGCGCGGCTTGGCGAACAGACGTTGCACGCGGCATAGGCATCGGTGAATCGCATTCCCTCGGCCGCCAGTCGATCGATGTGCGGCGTTTGGTAGTAATCGCTTCCGTAGCACCCGACGTCTTTCCAACCGAGGTCATCGACAAGAATCAAGACGACGTTGGTCTTGCCGGGCGACTCGGCACCGCGAGCATCCCATGAAGCAGAGGCAAAGCACAGACTGACCGCCAGGGCGATGCACATTCGAGACATGGCACTTCGAAAATTGTTGGGGTGACCGGAGGCAAGAGACGAGTGTTTTGTCGCTACATTCGCGAAACAGCTCTACGGCCAACAGTCTACACGGCCCACGGCTCGCCCTCAGTCCCAGTCGCCGAAATCACCGTCATAGCCGTCATCGGATGACCATCCGCTGGCTCCGCCCAACAGGTGGAACGCGAAGAATGATCCGGCCACCAACGCCAGCACCAAGCCGACAAACAGCTGGTTTTCTTGAATAAATGTTTCCATCGAGAGCGACACCGTTTTTCTGGGCAACGGAAGGATTCGACCAACCGTACGTCACGCAGCACTCGCTCGCCTGATGATGCCTCAAACCCGACAAAATGATCCTTCAGCGGGGGCTGTCGCTGTGCAAACCTAGCGGTTACAGCGGATGGATCAAAAACGCCGCTGGCCGACTAAGCCGCCTTTCGCTTGTTCTGTGTCGGCTGCCCCAACCAGCCGGAGATCGCTTTGAGGTCTTTTTTCCAGTCGTCACCTGTCCGCCGACCGAGGAACGTCTCGTACATCAGGTCCATCGTTTCGCTCAGTTGACGGATCGCGTCGATGCGATCCTCGTCGTCAAACTCCTCGTCGTCTTCCAGATGGATCTTCGCACCGCTGATCCCGAACGACTCGGCTTGCAACGTCAGATCAAATTGACGGTCCTCGCGGACAATCGTCATCCCGGCTTTGCGTGGCAGTTTGCCGCTTTGGATCGCCTGCATCGCTTCGGGCAATTTGACGGGAGACTCCGCCGAGATGCTCTCCTTGCCCGATTCTCCCAGCGGACATTCCAAACTCAACGTCTTGGCCAGCATCACCGTCACTTCCGAATCATCGGCCAGGGTGATCGTGTCGGATTGGGTTTCCAGCGTCCACCAAAGCCACATCAGGAATTCGTTACCCAAGAAGTCCGGCGACTGTGAATGTTCGTTGGACCACTTGTGGCTGCCCATCGTTTGTCCGCTGACAAAACTGACCGGTTGAAGATCGTCGACCTCTCCGTACAGCTTGTTGTCGATCCCCCACTGTTCGGCCAGCGATCCCGCACTCCAATGCCGCAGCTCGACGCCGAAGGCACGCTCGACCAAATCGATACAGTGCCGCCCGGCCGTCCCGACCGAGCCGCCGAAGTAGAGCATCTCGTTGGGGTAATCCCAGAGCATGGGAAAGGACTGCATCTTGCGGTACTTGCCCGTCGCCGCTTCAGCCTCACACCGCTGCTCGACCGCCTCCTTGGCCTCCTTGCGCTGCGCCTTGGTGACCCCGCCGTTCTCACTGTCCTTGGCGATTCCCGCCAACTCCATTTGCAGCCAAGCGGCGCGGTAGGCCGCGGGGATTTGATTGGTGTCAAATCGGGCGGAGAAATGGACGGCATCGTTGATCACATTCTTGCTTTGATCAAAGTCCTGGTCGAACAGGTGTTCGCCGCCCAAGAATCCGACGGACACGTTTTCTTCCGAAGAAGTCTGGAATTTTCCGGCGGCGTGATTGGAGAGGATCTCGATCTGATCGTCGCCGAAGCTATCCGCCTCGAAACCGGTGACACTGAATCTTTGAAATCCGAGGCTACCGCGAAGGAATGGCATAGACGATCCCGTGAGTAATGATTCTGGAGGCAAGCGGATGGAAGCGTCGTGCACTTATCGACGGATCGTCAGCGGGAATTTGCCGTGCGGAAGCTAATCGTCACCATCGGTAAGGTCGGTGTAGTTTCAAGTTTCAAGTTTCAAGTTTCAAGTTTCAAGTTTCAAGTTTCAAGTTTCAGGGAGTTGGGAGTTGGGAGTTGGGAGTTGGGAGTTGGGAGTTGGGAGTTGGGAGTTGGGAGTTGAGAGTTGAGGGGGCAAAACGATGGGGGCAAAACAATTTGGCCCCGCCGATTTCCCCATCATTCTGCCACCCCATCATTCTGCCACCCCATCATTCTGCCACCCCATCGTTTTGCCCCCATCGTTTTGTCCCCATCGTTTTGCCCCCATCGTTTTGCCCCCATCGTTTTGCCCCCATCGTTTTGCCCCCATCGTTTTGCCCTGGTCGCCTGAATCGTTTGAGGTGGACATTCCAGCGGTGATTGAGAACAGTCTGTCCCGTCGCGACGACCGGTCGGCTACCACACCAGGGGCAACTCTTCGTCGCCCGGTTCCAGTTTCCCGGCCGGGCGGATTTCGGAGCCCTTGGTCGTTGTCAATTTGTCGCCCAGCTCGTTGCGATACCGCGCCGCGGCGGCTTCCAACTCGGCCACGACTTCGGGAAACGCCTCGGACACGTCGGTGGTTTCGCCGATGTCGTTGTCCAAATCATAGAGTGCCCGTTTGGCCATCTGTTGTTGGTAAGCGATCGGCAAGCCTGCGGTCCCCCCCGGGTGTCCGTTGAGCGTGCGGTACTTGTGTGGAAAGACCAACTTGAACCGCTCGTTTCGCACCGCTTCGAGTTCGCCTTTGTAGAAACACGCGAACGACTCGTGGGGTGTTTTGGCACCTTGATCGCCGAACATCAACGGGCGGATGTCGTGTCCGTCGATCTTGTGATCGGGCAATTCGGCGTCGGCCAATGCGGCGATGGTCGGCAGCAAGTCGATGGTGCTGGCAAAGGTGTCACAGGTCGTTCCTGCGGGGATTTTTCCTTTCCACCACATCAGTGTCGGCTCGCGATAGCCGCCTTCAAACATCGTGCCTTTGCCCTCACGCAGCGGCGTGGCTTTGCCGGCGTGTGTGCCATAGGAAAGCCAAGGGCCGTTGTCACTGGTAAAAACGACCAGGGTATTGCGTTCGGCACCGATGTCTTCGATCGCGCCGAGGATTTGCCCGACCGACCAGTCCACTTCCATCACCACATCGCCGAACAGTCCGCGGCCGCTTTTGCCGCGAAAGGCGTCGGAGACGAACAGCGGGACGTGCACCATCGGGTGCGGCAGGTACAGGAAAAACGGTTGGTCGCTGTCGCGTCGGATGAATTCAACGGCGCGCTCGGTGAACTGTTTCGTCATTTGCTCCTGGTCCGCCGGCCCCATTCGATCAATGACGATCTTGGTGTCCTCGATCATCGGCAACTCTGCCCAATTGCTCGGTGCGTTGGGGTCGATGCGGCGTTGCGCGACGGTCTGCGGGTGCAGCGGCCACATGTCGTTGCTGTATGGAATCCCGTAATACTCGTCAAAGCCGTGGTTGGTGGGCAGAAACTTGGGATGGTGCCCGAGGTGCCACTTTCCATAAACCGCCGTGCGGTACCCCTTGCTGCGGCACACTTCCGCGATCGTCGTCTCGTTCGCATTCAACCCGATCGTCGATTTGGGGCCGAGAGCGCCCGAGATGCCGATCCGTTTGTGATAGCAACCGGTCATCAACGCCGACCGCGAGGCGCTGCAAACGGCCGATGACACACAGAAATCGGTGAATTTGCGACCTTCGGCTGCCATCCGGTCCAAGTTCGGCGTCGGGTACCCCGTGTCACCGAAAGGGCCGATGTCCGCATAGCCCATGTCGTCGATGAAGATGACCACGACATTGGGCGGTGTTTCCTGCGCCCAGCCCCCGACCTGGCAGCAGCACATCAGCGTCCAGACGACCAGCGGACACAAAAATAAATGAAGCGGGATTGATTTCATGACAGTGTTGGTAAACCTTAGCAACATCGGGGAATTGGGCATCGGTACACGCGGCAAGCCTGCCGGCCAGCAGCCGATCGTCACAGTATAAACAGGGAATCGGGATGGCATTGGCGGAAACGGATTTGGGTCGAGAAGCCGGTCAGGTGTTGCGGGATCGGTTCGGGTTGGACGAATTCCGTGCCGGCCAAGCCGAGGTGATTGAGCGTCTACTGGCCGGCAAGAACGCCGCGGCGGTGTTTCCGACCGGCGGCGGCAAAAGCCTGTGTTACCAATTGCCCAGCCAAATCTTGACCGGAACGACGGTCGTGGTCTCGCCACTGATCGCATTGATGAAAGACCAATGCGACGCGTTGGCCGCCCGCGGGATTCGCGCCGCACGTTTGGATTCCTCGTTGACCGAGCAAGAATTCCGCGACGCCATGCGGGGCATTCGCGACGGATCGATCCGGCTGCTGTATGTGGCTCCGGAGCGTTTTTTCAATGAACGATTTCTGGCATCGGTCGGTTCACTGGACGTCTCGCTGTTTGCGGTCGACGAAGCCCATTGCATCAGTCAATGGGGGCACAATTTTCGCCCCGACTATTTGAAACTGGCTGAACTGGCGGGCAAACTCAACGCCGACCGCATCCTGGCGCTCACCGCGACCGCGACACCGGCGGTGCTGGACGACATTCGCAAGGCCTTTGCCATCGAACCTGACGATGCGATTCGCACACCGTTTCACCGACCCAATCTGCAACTGAAAAGCACCATCGTGTCGGCGGCCGATCACTACCCGACGCTGCGGGAACGCATTGCGTCGCGCGAGCGCGGCGCCACGCTGGTCTATGTCTCCAAACAGAAGACGGCCGAGACGATCGCGGAGCAACTTTGCGACGACGGACTGCCGGCGACCGCCTACCATGCCGGAATGGACGCCGAGACACGCACGGACATTCAACAACAGTTTCTGGCGTCCGGCGATGGGATCATCGTTGCAACGATTGCGTTCGGGATGGGCATCGACAAATCGAACATCCGCTACGTCTATCACTACAACCCGCCAAAATCGCTGGAAGCGTATGCCCAAGAGATCGGCCGGGCGGGACGCGACGGCGAACCATCGGTCTGCGAATTACTGTTGTTGCCCGAAGACCGCGTCGTGCTGGAGAATTTCACGTACGGTGACACGCCCAGTCGTCACAGCGTCGGACGGATGATCGATTTTTGTCACGGCCAACCGAACGAATTTTTTGTTTCGCATTACAAGCTTTCGTTCGAAACCGACATTCGAATCCTGGTCGTCCGCACGTTGCTGACCTACCTGGAATTGGACGGCTACTTGCAAGCGACCTCGCCGCGCTATGACACCTACAAGATCCGCCCCCTGGTAACCTCTCGCGCCATCCTGAACAACTTCGACGGCGAGCGGCGTGAGTTCCTGGCCGCGTTGCTGGGGCAATTGACCAAAGCGCGGAAGTGGTTCTCACTCAATACCGTGACCGCCGCCAAGGCACTCGGGCAGGACAGGCAACGGATCGTCAAAGCCGTCGATTTCATGGCCGCCCAGAATTGGATCGAAGTCAACGTCAGCGATCTGGTTCACGGCTATCGCTGGAAAAGACGACTGGAACAGCCCAAGGTGATCGCCGACCAGTACTTCGACAGAGTGTCGGGCCGCGAACACTCGGAAGTTTCCCGGCTGGAGGACGTGTTCACCATCGCCCGTGCGTCGAGTTGCCAATCACGGTTGCTGGCCGAACATTTCGGCGAGACGATGGATGATCCCTGTGGCATTTGCAGCCACTGCATCGGCGAAGGCCCCTTCACGATTCCCGCCATCGCCAGACGTGAGATCGGTGACGGGGTGCGTCGTTCGCTGCAGGAAGTCTGCAAGCAGTATCCGGACCACTTTTCGACCGCCCGGCAGCGAGCTCGATTCTTGTGTGGTTTGTCGTCACCCAAGATGGTGCGTTCGCGACTTTCACGCCACGCCAGCTTTGGCGTCTGCGAGCAAATCCCGTTCGCCGATGTGCTTCGCCAAGTCGAGGCTGATGCTTTCGACGCCTAGTCAGAACAGAAACTTCTGAGCGGCCAGCACCAGCGCGACCAGCCCGATTCCGTAAACAACGACCGAGCGGACGATAGCGTCAATCTTGTCGGCATCCATTCTAGCTTCATTCCTCATTTGATGGCATTGCTGTCCCCGATCCGCCAGCCGTTGGCGAATCAATCAGCGGCAGAGTCTGATCAGACGCCGGTCGGACGCAACGCGTTCCCGGAAATATGGCTCAAAAAAGAAAGCCGACCAAGGGGGTAAAACGGACCTTCGTTACGAACCACCTGTCCAACCTCTCACACCGGTCTTCCGATCGTCCCTAAACTGGGTAGATCGAACTTTGATTTCACGCACGCCCCACCTTTCGACGCGACCGCCGACTGATGAAACGACCGATTGCACTGCCCCAAGTTTTGCTGACAGTATTCGCCCTATCGTGCATCGCCCCTCACGTCACGGCCCGGCAGCCGAACATCCTGTTCATCTTTTCCGACGACCATGCATTGAACGCGATTTCTGCCTATGGCGGACGACTGGCGGAGGTCGCGCCGACCCCCAACATTGATCGGATCGCAAATGAAGGCGCCCTGTTTCGCAACTCCTTTTGCGCCAACTCCATTTGCGGCCCCTCGCGGGCCTGCATCCTGACCGGCAAACACAGCCACAAGAACGGGTTCCTGCGCAACACCGGCACGGGATTTGATCAATCCCAATGGACGGTCGCCAAATCGCTCAAGCGCGGCGGGTACCAGACCGCCGTGATCGGAAAATGGCACCTGAAAACGGATCCCGTCGCGTTTGACCATTGGGACATCCTGCCAGGACAGGGCAGCTACTACAATCCGGTGTTCATCTCGATGGACGGCAAGCAACGCAAGTTCGAAGGCTATGCGACCGACATCACCACCGACAAAGCCATCGAGTGGCTGGATCAACGGGACGCCGAAAAACCGTTCTTGCTGATGTGCCAGCACAAGGCACCGCACCGGACGTTTTCACCGGCGCTCCGCCACCTGGGCGCACTGGATGGCGTCACGATCCCCGAGCCCGACAACCTGTTCGACGACTACGCGACGCGCAGCAAGACGTTGCCGACCAACGAGATGGAAATCGATCGGCACATGACATGGGCCTACGATCTGAAACTCCGCAAGGAAGAGATGCAGGGGGTGACGCTGCCCGAATTTCGGTCTTACGGAACACCGGAATACAACCGCATGACCCCGGAGCAAAAAGCCCAATGGGACGCGCACTTTGCTCCGAAAAACAAGGCCTTCATCGACGAGTACAAAACCGGGTCGATCGATCATCGCGCGTTGGTCCGTTGGAAATACCAGCGTTACATGCAGAACTATCTGGAAACCGTCAAAGCGGTCGATGAGAGCGTCGGGAGATTGCTCGAGTACTTGGACGACCATCAACTGGCCGACAACACCGTCGTCATCTATTCCTCCGACCAAGGGTTTTACCTTGGCGAACACGGTTGGTTCGACAAACGCTGGATGTTCGAAGAATCCTTCACGATGCCGTTTGTGATCCGCTGGCCCGGCGTGATCGATCCCGGTTCGAAGCCCACCGCGTTGATTCAGAATATCGATTATGCCCCCACGTTTCTGGACATGGCCGGACTGGAAACACCCGACGAAGTTCAAGGCAAGTCCATCGTTCCGGTTTTGCGAGACAGCGAGCAACAGATTCGCGATGCGCTCTACTATGCCTATTACGAACTGGGCGAACACGCCGTTCCGCAGCACTTCGGTGTACGGACACACAGGCACAAACTGTTCTACTTGCCTTGGACCGATGAATGGCAACTGTTCGATTTGGTCAACGACCCCGCAGAAATGCGGAATGTCTATGCGGACCCGGGGTATGCGGATGTGCGGAAAACGCTTCACCAAACCTACGACCACCTGCGGTCACTCTACGACGCCCCGAGCTATGAAAAATACGCCCCGCCGCGGAAACGCCAATGATCTGGACGGCGTCGTCGATCAGCCGGCGTCAGCCTCTCGCCAGGCATCGGTGATCTCGCGGTCCTATTCACTTTTGAGCACACAATGACCTATCCAAGATCGTTTTCCCACATCGGCATCTCCGTCACGGATCTCGACCGCGCCGTTGAGTTCTACACCGAAACGCTGGGATGGTATGTCATCATGCCGCCGACCGAAATCGTCTCCGATGATTCTGCGATCGGCGTGATGTGCGACGACGTTTTCGGCGATGGCTGGGGACGGTTCAGGATTGCCCATTTGGCGACCGGCGACAAAATCGGTGTCGAACTCTTTGAGTTTGCGAATGCAGAAAAGCCGGAAAACAATTTCGAGTACTGGAAGACCGGCGTGTTCCACTTTTGTGTGCAGGACCCCGACGTGGAAGGTCTCGCCAAGCGGATCGTCGAAAACGGCGGCAAGCAACGAATGCCGGTCCGCGAATATTACCCCGGTGAAAAACCCTACCGGATGGTGTACTGCGAAGACCCTTTCGGCAACATCATCGAAATCTATTCTCACAGCTACGAACTGACCTACTCCGCCGGTGCGTATGGCGATTCGGACTGATCGTGCGTTAGACGAGCATTACATTCCGACGGAAAACAAGGATTCCTGCCCCTTTTCGGCAGCCCACGAACGCCGAGCCGGCGTTCAATCAATCGCGGAGCTCCGTTGCCGGATCGACCGGGAACTGCCAACTCCCTAAGCACCTTCCCCACCTTAGGCCCCTGCGATGAAATCGATGCACACAAAAAAACTCGTTAAAGCCAACATGTTCTATTGGGTGGCGGCAATGGCTCTTCCGATCATTTTTGATCTCGGATTGAAAGCATTCGCCAGTGATGCCGCTCGGTTTCCGTGGATCATATTGATCCCGCCGCTGTTTTTGGGTCTGGGGGTCGCATCGAATCAGCTGATCATTGCCGCAGCCGACGCCCCCGGTCACGCGGAGCCGGATCGGCAATCCGATTCATGAATGATCCAGGCGTTTCAGGAACCGCACTCCGAACCGGCCATAGTCTTGACCGTCGACGTCACCATCGCCATCGAAGTCCAAATCGGGATTGTATTCGTCCGGTGACGTGCGCAGAAACGTCGTGCCGAAACGTCCATAGTCTTGCCCGTCCACATCACGGTCTCCGTCACTGTCACCGTAGAAGCGGAAGAAGCGATCGGCCGCCAGTTCACCGTGCACGAAGTCGACGTCGAGATTCAATCCCGTCTGCAGCGACGCGACGGCAGTCGAACGCACCGTCAATTGATAGTTCCCGTCGGCCAACGAATTCAGCAATCCGGTCGTGCCGGCTTGGTCGCGGGTAACGACCGAGGGTCCGGGGCCAAACGTGAGTTCGACGATCGTTTGTCCGTTACGGAACACAGAATTCACGATCAACGACGTCACCTCCGTCCCGGTGTCGCGGTTGACGAGTTCGATGCCGGATTCGGTAATCGAGACTTCTTCCTCAAAGACCAGGCTGACCGATTCGAGCATCGAACGCTGCATTTGCCCGACCGGCGGATACACTCCCGGCGGCGCCGCAATTTCGACCGTCGGCGCGAGCGGGGCATTGATCGTCAATTGGAACAATTCGTTTCCGACCAAGCCATCGTCAGCGACAAAGATGAAGCCGTCGCCGAAACGCTGAAACTGTTCCGGATTGCTTCCGTAACGCAGGTCTTGGTTCAAGTCTGTGATCAAGGCGGTGTTGGCCGCCGCGCCGCCACTGCTCCACGGCTCGCGACCGACCGCTCCGTCATCGGTCACACTCAGCAGCAGCCTCAATCCGGTCGACGCCTGGAGCTGGGGATCGCTGCTTTGGATGCCGGGCTGGAGATCCGCGACCAAGTCCGTCCCGGCGGAGGTTCCGTCGGTGATCCACAACTCCCGTCCGGTGCCCAAGTCGGTGGGGCTGACGCCGAATCGGGTGAGATACTGTCCGTCGATCACGGTCGGACCGGCGATCTCGGGACCGGCCCAGGCGACGGACAAATTGTCACCGCCGCTGCCTTCCTTCATCAACGCTTCGATGTAATAGACTTGGCCGGCGACCAAAGAAACCGCAGCCGATTGCTGATCGGCGGGGTACTTGTCGTATTGGCGCGCGCTGGTCCACACCGGAACCGACGCGATCTGAGTTGCGTTGGCAGGATTCTCGTCGGAACTCAACAGCAACGATCCCTGGTCATCCGACGCGATCCAAAACGTGTAGTCGCCGCTCGTGGGAACCGTCAGGTAGGCGCGGACCCGAGCGCCATAATTGCTGCCCGCATTGGTCGGGATCTCGAAGGCGTCGAGCAGGGCCACCGAATCGGGAGCATCCGGGTAATTTGGCGCGCCGGTCAGGTCGGTCAGCTGGGTGCCGGCGATGCCCGAGAAGACTTCCAACAAGGCGCCACGGTTGGATTGTTCGGCCGCAAAGTAGACCTTGCCACCGACCTCGGTGAATCCGTCGGGATTTGAACTGTTGCTCAGCGGGCCGATGTCGGCGACTTGGCTGGCCACCGTGCCGTCGGATAGGAACGGTTCCGAACCATCGACTCCGTTGTCCGCGGCGAAATAGAGCGTGCCGCCGATGTCGGTCAGTGCGCCGGGGTCGGAGGAACCGCCAGGATTGATGTCAAACATCGTTCCGGTCGACGTGTGCAGCTCGCGACCATTGGTGCCATCGTCGGCAGAAAAGAACAGGCGTCCGCCGCTGGTCGTTAAATCCCAGGGGTCGCTACCGACGGTGCCGGGATTGATGTCCCGTTCGATCTGGATGCCGATCCCGCCGCCGTCGGCGGAAAACAGCTCGCGCCCCGAGACGCCATCGTCGGCGGAAAAGTAGACCCGGCCGTTGAACGCGGTCAGATCCCTCGGATCGCTGCCGACGTTTCCGCCGTTGAGATCCTGGACCATCGCCGTCCCTGCC
Organism: Stieleria maiorica; assembly: GCF_008035925.1. NCBI lineage: Bacteria > Pseudomonadati > Planctomycetota > Planctomycetia > Pirellulales > Pirellulaceae > Stieleria > Stieleria maiorica. The sequence continues at coordinate 6,188,087 of NZ_CP036264.1, read as the reverse complement.
GACGTTCCATCACTGCTCCAGAGTTCCTCGCCCATCGTTGCATCATTGACGACGAAGTACACACGACCCTCCGCCGGGTTCTCGACGAACATCGTCCCCTCCAAGTCGACGGAGACCGGAGCCCTGGCCAAGAATTCGACGGCGTTCGAACCGTCGTAGTAGTACATCGCGCCACCGGATCCCGCGATCGAATTGTAAAACACCACGCCACTGCCGAATTTCGCCAGCCCCGACACCTTGTCGATCGCCGAAGGTGTCATGTCGGCGATCATCGTGACCGAGCCGCTGTCCGGATCGGCCTGCCACACCGCTTCGCCGTTGATGCCATCTTCGGCGATGAAGTAGATCTGATCGCCGACCGGAGTGACGTTGCGAATGCCGGCCGATTGCGTCCCGGGATTGATGTTGGCAACCGGATGAGTGGTGGGCGCAGCGCCGTTGCTGGTCCACAGTTCGCGGTCATTGAAATCATCCACGGTGGTGAAGAACAATGTCCCGTCAACGTCGGCCAGGTTTTGCGGATCTCCGTCCAGCGGTGCGCCGTATGCATCGTTGCCGGGCCGTGAATCGATCAACCGCAACGTCCCGCCGGACGTTCCGTCGCTGACCCACAACTCGCGTCCGGTACCGACCGGTTCATCGGCGGAAAAATACAGCAGGCCGCCGGATTGCGTCAGATCGCTGGGGTTGGAGCCACTGCCGGGAACCAGATCCTTGACCAGCTCCGTTCCGGCAGCCGTACCGGTGGTCTGGTGCAATTCGCGACCGACGGGAACGCGCGCCGTCGTCTGGGGTGACAGGTCCGCAGTCAGTTGTGCGCCCACCACGATCGCTTCGGAACCTCCGTCGGCAAACGTGGCCGCTCCGTCACGCCCGAGCGTCATGCGAATGGTTGCCGTCGTGACGGTGGCGCCCCCTGGATCGCTGATCGCAATGTTAGCCGCCGCACGTGAGGCGTACCAGTTGTCCAGTTCGTCGCCGGCCAACTCCAACACGGCCGTTCGCGTCGGCGAGTTGTTGAGGAACAATTCAAACACCAAGCCTTCGTGGGCTTCGTCGAATTGATTCCCTGATGCAAATCCGGAGAAGTTAATGTTGGTCAGCCCCGCGGCGTCGGAGATCGTCCATTCCCAGAAGTCATCGACCAAGTCACCCGAATCGATGTCGGCGAGATAAAAGTCGTTCGGCGCCAATGTATCCAGCACCACGCCCGCGTCACCGATCTTGGCTCCGGCGGCGACCCAGCCGGGGCCGTCGTTGGAACCGTTTTGCGGCTTTGCGGTGAAGACGCCGTTGCTGCCGAAAATGGCGAGGTTGCCGCGATCGGGACCGGTGGTGACCTCCGCCACGACGCCTGCATAAGCCGAACCGTTCAAGATGGAATTGTCGGCCGACAGGGTCGGGATCGCAGCACTGACGGTGGTCGCCGGCACGACACCTTCGGCGGCGAAGAACAGGGTCTGCCCGACGACCTCCAAGTCGGTCGGGTTCGAGGCGTCTTGGCCGCCGGCGGTGTTTGCAACCATCATCGTATCACCGGACGTCAGGTGGCTTTTGAACAACTGTCGGCCGGTCACACCGTCATCGGCCGAGAAAAAGACATGCCCATCGAAAGCCGTCAAATCGTCCGGGTATGACGAACCGTTCGGGTTCAGGTCGGCGACTTGCACGGTACCGCCAGACGTCCCATCACTCCGGAACAACTCGACGCCGCTCTCCGGGTCCTCGGCAACAAAAAACAACACGCCGTCGATGTTGGTCAACGAAGTCGGATACGAACTGATCGAAGGATCAGGATTCAACGGATCGCTCGTGTCGATCGCAAGATCCTTGACCATCACGGTCCCAGCCGCAGTCCCATCGCTTTTCCACAACTCGCGGTTTTCATACCCATTCTCATAGGAGGTGAAGAACAGGGTTCCGTTGACATCGGTCAATTCTTGCGGACGGTCAATGATACTTTGGTCGGGATTGATGTCTTTGACCAGCATCGTCCCGCCGGTGACGTTATCGTGAACCCACAGCTCGTACCCGGTCTGGTATTGATAGGCGGTGAAGAACAGTTTTTGCCCCGATGCCGTCAGATCGCGCAAGTAGTAGGCTTCATTGACATCGGCGTCGAACACCAAGGTCGTTCCCGCCGTGGTGCCATCGGTTTTCCAAAGGTCGGTTTCGCCAAATTCATCTAGCGCCGTGAAGAACAGCTCCGACCCCAACACGGTCAATTCTTCGGGCAACGACCCGTCCGGCCCCGGCAGCAGATCGACGACCATTCGGGTCCCCTCGGCCGTACCGTCGCTTTTCCATAACTCACTTCCGCTCCGCCCGTCATCGGCAACGAAATAGGCTTCGTCACGAAACTGAACCAGAGAATCAATCGCCGCAGACACGCCTTGCTGATTGATGTCGGCCAACAGACCGACGTCAAACGCCAACAGTTCGCGACGTTCCAATCGCTCGATCAACGATGCGAGACGTCGACGTCGATTCACACGGTCTGCCCGACGCCGATTTCCAGCGGCCGGGGATGAATGAAGCAGTGGCATTGGGACGATCGAAGAGCGAATCACGAAAAGTAAGATGAGCGAGGGCGCCGACCGGCGAGATCGGCGGACACCAGGGTATCCGATACGATTGCCCCGCGCGCCCAAAATCTCTTTCGCCCCCCTCTTTCAGGCTCAATCCGGACCACCATGCCGATCGCAGCCCGTACTTTCACGGATCGTCAGGCAACGTCAGCGTAGCAGCGGAGGGCATTGGATCTGCCCCTCGGACCGGCAAGGGTGAGGCAGAATGATGCGGGGCACAATGATGGGGGCAGTACGATGGGGGGCCGCATGGATCGGCCGTTTCTTGTCGACTTGTCAGGTTCGATTCGACAAAGACGCCGGGCATTAGTCCAACCGGCGGAAGCGATTGGAGATGGCATCGACGTCGCTGCCGCCGGCCTGTTGGACATCGACCGCATCGCCGGTGATCGCGGTGAACAGACAATTCGCGATCAATCCGAACTGGACGCCGTCGACACGGATGCCGGCTTGCGAGACAGCTGAGAACGAGCATCCGTGAATGTTGACCCCGTCACAGCGGCGCAGTTGCAATGCGGCGGGATGCTCGATCACCTCGCCGCCGTAGTGGTCGCCGTTGATGGTGACGTCGCGACAATCTTCGATGATCACACCCAGTTTGGCCTTTCCGCCATCTCCGTAGTGATAGCGTGGATTGCGGTCGTACAGATTTCCAGTCATGACGACCTGTTTGCAATCCCGCATGATGGCATTTGCTGCGTAGCCTTTCCACATCGTGTTGCCGCTGATCGTGATCCCGCGCACCGCGGTGATGTCCAGGTTGGTTTGGACGTCCGACAGCACGTTGTCGGCGATGGTGATGTTGCCGGTTCGGCGTTCGTCCGTGAACGGGCGCCGGTCGGACCAACCGTTGATGCGAATGTTTGCTGATCCGGGCGCGTCGTGTGTGTGCTGGATGGTGCAGCCGACGATCGCCACTTCGCCGACGGAGGTGTCGGTCGAGTCGAGCAAGACGTTGGCGGTGGGCTGCGAGGACGCATCACCCATGTTGCCTTCGATGTCACAGGTGCCGATTTGCAGATTGCGGATCTCGCTGCCGCGCGAGACGATTCCGCCGCCGGCGTTGTAGCTGATGTGGCAGTTGGCGATGTTGATTTGGTGCAGATTCAACCGATCCAAATACACGCCGATGCCGTTGTTTTCGTAAAGGTGGCACTCCGACAACGTGACGTTGCGATTGCGACCGATCAGGTGAATGGCATGCTTGGCCTTGCGGACGACCACGCGGGTCAGCGTCAATTGCATGGTTCCGTTGGCCTCAATCCCGCATGCGTCTGGATGACCGCCGAGGATCTCGATGCCATCGACCATCGGCGTGCGTTGGCGATCCCAAACGTTCGGCTTGACCGTCCGCGGGCTGGCCGTCCCGTCGTGCGTGCCGATAAACCGAAACGCCGGGCCGGCAGCTTCCATCTTGAACTGAGCCACCCCGTCACCTCGCAAACTGGTCCAGCCGACGCGGTCCAAGTCGATCGTGATCGGTTTGGTCAGCCGGTAAACGCCGCGGCCGAATTCGATCAATCCGGTCTTTGCATCCACGGCTGCTTGGATCGCCGCGGTGTCGTCGGCCACGCCATCGCCAACCAACCCCTTGGGAACGTCTGCGTGAACCGTGAGCGTTGCGAGAGAAACAGCCAAGATGATCGATCCGAATCGGGCAGTGAGCATGATTATCAATGATGGTGGGGGAGTACTTGGGGTGGTTGTGAAGGTTGCCGCGGCATTCACGGCGCAGAAACAGTGCGTTGCAACGCCAGGATCTGGGGAGGGGAGAGGATTCCGTTCTATCGTTTTTTAGCCGCATCGGCGGCGGCGTCCGGGAAAACGCATTGTAGGTTCCAGAAGGCGAACTGTGGCACGCATCCTCGCGCGGCACGAACGGTTGTGCTTTGCCGCGTGCCGGGGAGAAAAGGTTCAAATGATTGACGCGATTCAAATTAGCTCGACCGGTTGGATTCTGATCGCGGGTGCGTTGGCGTTTTTGGTCACGGTTCTTGCGTGCTGGGTCTTTTCCTTGCAACTGTGCATGGCGTACTTCGGCGAAGACGTTCCGAGCTATGCGGGGTGTGCCGTCCTGAAATTAAAAATGATCGTCGCGATCGGGGCGACGCTGCTGGTGGGATACGGCTTCTTGGGTCCCCTGGGCTTTCTGGCGATGCCGGCTTCGTTCGTCGTGGTGTTGATGATGGTCTCGAATTCGGCCAGATGTGATCGCTTCTCCGCTGCCCTGATCGGATTGGCCCACAGTACGATCTGTCTGGCCGCCACGGGTTTCTGCGCACTCGTGTTCTGGCTCGGATTGTCAACGATCGGCTACGAACCCGAACGGGTTGCGGCGGAAGTTCGATCGATCGTCCAGCAAGGGTCGGAACTTGATGCCTTGTCGGTGGAGGCCACCGAGCACTCGGGTCGGCGCCGCAATGTTTCGCATTCCAATCCGTTCGTGGGATCGACGGCAGAAGAGAGATGACAGAAAAATTGGGGGCAGAAAAACAGAGCGTAGGAGAGCAGCTTTAGACAAGAAAACGTCGAGGAAATCTTTCGACTGACGAGGTGGAACTTGAATCCTGCCATCAATTCAGCTCAACTCACCTTTCAGCGAACGCTTCTTATTGGCTGACAGATTTCCTCCTGTTCAATCGCGGTCCTATGACTCAAACTCCGGTCAAACTATTGGTCATTGGTCTTGTCGCATTGGTCGGCTGTCGCAAGCAGACGCCGGTCGACGAAGTCTCACTCAGCCAAAGCGGTGTGGTCGTCTCCGAACGCGACTTCAGCGATTTGGCCGGGCAGTGGCCCCAGTGGCGTGGCCCGAACGGGGACGGAATTTCCGATGCCCAACCGCTGCCGACGACTTGGGACGATGCGACCAATGTGGTGTGGAAGAGCGACGTGCCGGGACGCGGGCACAGCAGCCCGATTGTCGTCGGCGATCTGGTCGTGGTGGGTTCGGCGATCGATTCTAAATCGGAACAGATCGTGGTCGCGTATGATCGCGAAACCGGGGATCAGCGCTGGCAAACGACGGTTCACAAGGGCGGCTTTCCCAGTGATCGTGACGTTCACCACAAGGCAACCAACGCGAATGGCACGTTGGCTTCCGATGGTGACTTGCTGGTGACCGCGCACCTGAACAGCCAGCGAGTGTTTGTGACAGCGTTGGACCTGGAGGGCAACCAAGTTTGGCAACGTGACATCGGTGCGTTTGCGTCAAAGTTCGGCTACGCCCCTTCGCCCGTGTTGTACAAGTCGCTGGTCATCATCGCAGCAGACAACTTCGGCGGCGGCTATCTGGTGGGAATGGATCTTAAAAGCGGCGAGATCGCATGGCGCACCAAACGCGGCAACGCCAGTTCCTATTCCAGTCCCCATGTGGCAACCGTAGGTGGAGTGGATCAAGTGTTGATCAGCGGCGGCGATCGCTTGGCCAGCTACGATCCTGCGACGGGCGAAGAGCTGTGGGAAACCCAGTGCATTGCCGAAGCGACCTGTGGCACGGTCGTAACGACCGACGATCGGATCTTTGCCGCCGGCGGGTACCCGGAGAAGGAAACGGTCTGCTTGTCCGCGAAGGGCGAGCGAATCTGGTCGGACCGAACGAAGGTCTATGAACCCTCGTTGATCACCGACGGGGAACACGTCTTTGCCGTCAACGATGACGGAATCGCACTGTGCTGGTCGGCCGAAGACGGGACGATCCGATGGAAAAAACGCTTGGGCGGCAGCTTCAGCAGCTCACCCGTGCTGTGCAACGGGAATGTCTACGCCGCAGACCTGTCCGGAAACACCTACGTCTTCCAAGCGTCGGGCGACGAGTACCGGCAGGTCGCGAAGAATCGGTTGGGCGACGATTGTTACGCCAGCCCGGCGATCGTTGACGGTTCGATCTACCTTCGCGTCGGAATCGGCGACGGCAATGAACGCCGCGAACAGCTCGTTCGCATCGGAACGGCGGAATGATTGTACGACGTCCTTTCTAGGTCGTCGCTCAACGTCCCACGGACGACGGCCCGGAAGGGCCATCGTACTCAAACCTAACCACCAACGGTCGCCTCGTTCTCCCCATCACTCCGCCAAAGCGTGAATGGTACCCTGCAGCACTCTTCCGAACGATCGTCCCGACTCGCCTCGTAGCTTGTACGCGATTTGAATCGTCCACGTCGGCTCGATCGCGGGGATCTGCAACTGTACGGTTCTGCCGTCCTCGGAAACCTTGACCTCGGTGACGTCAATTGTTCGCTCATTGAATCGGTCGGAACCATAATTGGCCGATCGTCGCAGGTCCCAAGTTTCGGCCAGATAATTGCTCGGATCGGCAGCGGCATCGACCTGGACGGGATCGGAAAACGTCAGCGTGACGCCGCTTCGATGGGCGTGCATCGCGGTGGGCAAGTGCATCGGTTTGCCGGTGGCTCGGATCCGGTACAACCCGCCGGGGTTGGCGGTTTGGTTGCTGCCCCAGGCGCTCATCCCGCACGCGTAGAGGTGTCCGTCGCTGTGGAATCGGCCACGCATGATGCCGGTTTCAAACTCCGGCAGTGGCAACCGGCACATCCCGCCCTGCCACTGACCGCCGATTTGTTCATGCGGCACGACGAAAACTTTACCGTAACCATAGGACAAGCTCAGTAGTCCGCCGTCGAGCGCCCCCCAGCGCCGGCTGTCGACCCACAGCAGTTCCGCGGGCGAGCGATCGAAGGGCTTGTTGGGCCAGCACAGCGGTTGTTGCATCGCCGAATCGCGGGTGTCGTCGGGCGCACCATAGCTGTACATGTTGCCGTAGAAACCACCTTCGACCACGCGATTGATACGGTTCATCGGTGTCCAATGCCCTTCTTGGTCGGTGACGAAAAACGACCCGTCGGGATTGACGCAGACGCCGTTGGCGGCCCGGAATCCGTTGGCCACGATCGTCGTCTGGCGACCATCGGCGCTGACCTTCAGCAGCGTGCCGTGCTGCGGGATCAGCGCGTCCTGGGCGTGTCGTGCGCTTTTGGCATAGTACAGATTCCCTTCGTCGTCGGCTTGCAATCCCATCGCGAATTCGTGGAAGTGCTCGGTGACTTGGTGGTCGTGGTTAAAGCACTGGTAGAAATCGGTTTCCCCGTCGCCGTTGGTGTCGTTCAGGACCACGATCTGGTCGCGGCATCCCACAAAGATCTTGCCGTCGACGATCTTGATGCCCAGCGGATGAAACAGCCCCGACGCGATCCGCCGCCATCGCAGTTCTCCGCCCGGCTGCGAAATCCCCTGGATGATCCAGACATCACCGTCACAGCAACAGGCGACCATCGAATCGCCATCGGGAAAGAAATCCAATCCCGACATTCTCAGCCGGCTCTTCCACGGATTCGTCGTCGGACGCGTCAGTTCATCCACAGCAAAGGCACCGGAATCGCTGCCGATCTGTGGCTGGGTGATCAGCGTTTGCGGCCATTGGGCAGGCCCGCCGCGGGTGAGTGGCCGCAAGTTCTCCGGCACGGCGGAGAACTGGGACGTGGGTTTCAAGCCGCGACGCGTGAGGTGAACTTCCAGATCGACCGGCGTGCGTTCGGCCGGGATTCGCAGTATCGTCAGTCCATCCGCGTCTTCTGCCACCAAACCCTCCGGCCCGTTGATCGCGACGGAAACGGCGTCTTGGGGAGCGATTCGGACCGCCATGTCCCGCGACGACTTTTCAATGTTCAAAACGCGTACCCAGGTGCCCGGAACATCACCGGATTCGGATCCTTGTGTCTCCGCCACCCGGTGCGACTCCAGCACCGCCGCGTCGCCGATCATGTAGGACAGGACGACGCGATCGCCGTTTCGATACAGCCCTTTGTAATCCATCCACGATTTCGGGAAGGGCCCATAGGCCTGTCCGTCACGGGCACGCCGGCGTGTATCATCGAAGGTCCCCGTCAACGGATCCGCCCACCCGGGCCCCAGCAGATTCTGAAAGTGCAATTCACCCACAGTGCGTGGCGAACGCCAGTGTTTCCCGTCCAATAGGATCCCTTCCCAATCGATAAACCCGTCCCCGGTCCAGGCACCGGCGATCCGCATGGTGTCGTGTTCAAAGGCCACGAAATGCGAACCACGGGCAACGCCGCCGGGGCTTCGATCCAGTTGAATTGCGATGCCTTTGTAGGCGAAATTCGTCTCGGCGGGCCAAGTCCGTTCGGCGGGGCGGTTCTCGCGACGACCACGCCGCCGGTCTTCGTCAGTGACTTCCGGCCGCGGCTTTGAATGCTCGCCGACAATCTCAATCGTGCGAGTCAAGAACGGCCCGTAGTCCATCTCGCTCCACGGTCGATTGCGGATCGGGGCGGGACCGCGGAGACGGCCTTGGGGCAGGGAGTCCAGGTACGCCCGGTCGACCTGGGTGTATTGCGAGGCGTTGTGTGGTTTTAAATACGCTTCGCGGATGTAATGTATCACATCGTACTTTTCTCGCGGCACCAATTGACGTTGTGGCAACATCATCTTGAAGCCGTGGGTCAACGTCTTGTACATCGAAAGTGGATCGCCGCCGTTTTTGAACTTCCCACTCGCGAATCGCAGCGCGTTGGGAAGCGAGCCGGCTTGCTCGCGTGTCCCATGGCAATTGATGCACAGCCCCTTATAGATCTGCTCGCCGTTTTCAAAGGATCGGTCATTCCAACGGCCGATCAATCCGCGATGATCAAGGTCGTTTTCATACGCCGGCAGCGGGGGCGGTTGGAGCAGTGACGGATCGGGCTTCATCAATGCCGCCTGCTCAGGGCCAGCCTGTCCCAATTCGACCAAGTAGCAGACCAAGTCATAGAAGTCACTTTCGTCGTCGAGCTGGTTGATCAACCCGCTCGGCATGATGGATCCCGAAGACGCCCGTGCCTCGACGCTGTCCAAGGCGACCGTCAGCGACTCGTCTTCGCCGGGGACCACAACGGTCAGCGTCTGGTCGGTTTCTGCGGCGATCATTCCGCTGACGACACGTCCGTCTTCGAGCAACAAGCGTTCGGCGCGGAAACCGGGCCGGACGACCTTGGACGGATCCAGCAACGACTCGATCACGTGCCGGTACGTGGCCCGCTCGTTCATCTCCGACAGATCCGGGCCGAGCCGGTTTTCGCCGTCATCGGCCACGTGGCACTGAACGCAACTCAGTCCGGTTTGATAGAACCGAATCGCCCCGCGCGTCGCATCGCCAAAGATGTGGGCATGGCGAGCCAGTTCGTCCGCATCCCATTCTTTCAACTCCGCTTCGAGTGTCTCCTGCGCGTGCGCGCGGACTGGGAGGAAGACGAATGCAAGAACCAAACAGGTCAATCGAAGGAGGTACAAACCGGTTCGCGTGGGGGGAGTGGCCGAAGTACGCAAGAGAGTGGACTCGGTTGAAGCGGTGGGCGGGCATCGTGTGCTGCACCAATTTACTCGAAATCCCGGCGGGTGCGTGACCGCCGTGGGATCGTCGCGGTCCTCTCCGAGGTCGGCGCGGGGCAGAACTTCGTTTTTTCGCGCACGCCGAGTTCGGAGAACACAGCGACCCTCGGAACGCATCGTCAGGTTCGCAAATTGAGTTGCGGTGGACTACGGGCCGTCATCAAGCCTCTCCCACATTCCTTATGGCAGGGCGACGGCGTCGTAGTCGTTGAGCGTGCTGCCGGTGTCGGCATCGATTTCGATCAAGCGGACGCGATAGCCCCACAGATTGGCGACGTGCCGGAGCACACGATTGCAATCATCGGAACTCAGGATCTTGCCGTCGCGAACACGATGGGTCAGCACCAATCGTCGGTTGCCCTTCAGATCCGCCTCGGTCACTTCGATCTCCGGATCACGTTTGGACAAATCGTACTGATGCGCCATCCGACGTCGGATCTCACGATAGCCCGCTTCGTCGTGAATGGCTTCGACGGACAAGTGCGGTGATCCGGAGACATCGCTGACGGCGAACAGACGCAGCTTTCGAATCAGGTGCGGGCTGAGAAACTGCAACACAAAACTCTCATCGCGGTAATCCGCCCAAGCGTCGCGCAACACCTGCATGAAGTTGCCTCGACCTGCGATCTCGGGGAACCACTCCAGGTCCTCCGGTTCGGGTGTTTCACAAATTCGTTCGATGTCCTTCATCATCGCGAACCCCAGCGCATAGGGATTGATGCCCCGGAATCGTCGGTCATCAAAATCGGGTTGCGTGACGACGGCGGTGTGCATGTGCAAAAACTCCAGCATCGCCGCTTCATCCACCTGTCCGGTTTCGTGCAGCCGATTCATGATCTGGTAGTGCACGAACGTCGCACAGCCCTCGTTCATCAACTGGGTTTGCTGCTGGGGGTAAAAGTACTGTGCGGTCTTTCGAACGATGTCCAGCACCTCACGCTGCCAATCCTTCAACTTGGGGGCGTGCAACGAGAGGAATCGGAGCAAGTTTTCTTCGGGCAGCCGCAGGGTGCTATCATTGTCATCCTGATCGTCGTCCCGATCCGACTTGTGACGCTCCTTTGGTTTCGGCAACGTCCGCCACAAATCGTTGAATGTTGCCTCCTGATGAGACTTTCGCGATTGGGCTTTGACGGCGATGTCTTTGGCGCGGGCGGGATGTTTCGGGGCGTAGCGGCTGACGCCCTGCGACATCAACGCGTGTGCGGCATCGAGCGTCCGTTCGACCGCCTGCAAGCCGTACCGTTCTTCACATTCAGCGATGAACCGTTTCGCATAGGCCAGATCGTCCAACACCCGATTGGCACGGGTCCACTGGCGGAACAGATAATTGTTTTTGAAAAAATGGTTGTGGCCGAAGGACGCGTGCGCGGTGACCAATGTCTGCATCGTCATGCTGTTTTCTTCGATGACGTAGGCGACACAGGGGTCCGAATTGATCACCAATTCGTAGGCCAGTGATTGAGCCCCTTTGCGGTACAGCATTTCTTCGCGGGAATACCGTTTCCCGAACGACCAATGCGAGTACATCAGCGGCATGCCCAGCGACGTGTAGGCGTCCAGCATCTGTTCGCTGGTGATCACTTCGATCTGGTTGCGATAGACGTTCAGCCCCATCTCGCCGATCGCGATCTCCTCGATCGCATCGTGCACGCGTCGCAGGAGTTCGAAATTCCACTCCGAGCCTTGGTACAGTAGCTTTCGATTTTCCATGATCGACTAAGACGCATGCCGGGTGCTGGCAAACAGTTTGTGAAAGACGGGGTAAATCTCGGTGGGATCCAAGACTTTGGCGCGGGCGAATTGGGGATGCGATTCCAGTTGCGAATACCCGTTCCACAGTGCGCTGGTGTACGACGATTCTTCTTCACCGACCTCGATGTAGGCATAGTACTGGCACAGATCCAAGATCTCGCGTTGAAGCAGCGCGATCGTCCGCGGCATGTCGTGGTCAAAGTTGTGGCCGTCGGAGGCCTGTGCCGCATAGATGTTCCAATCCTGGACGGGGTAGCGTTCACGGACGATGCGGAGCATTTCCTCCAGTGCGGAGGAGACCACCGTTCCGCCGGTCTCGCGGCCGTGAAAGAACGTTTCTTCGTCCACTTCGGCGGCCGTGTAGGTGTGTCGGATGAAGACCAGTTCGACGGCCCGGTAATGGCGAGTCAAAAACAGATGCAGCAGGATGTAGAACCGTTTGGCGAGATCCTTCAGTGATTCGGTCATCGACGCCGACGTGTCCATCAGGCAGAACATGACGGCCTGGGTGGTCGGTTTGGGCGTCTGCTCGAAACGGTTGTAGCGCAAGTCGACGGGGTCCAAAAATGGGACCGCCTGCATGCGATATCGGAGCTGTTCGATCCGCCGAACAAGCCGCGTGACCTCCTCGTCGTGCTCGGCTTCTTTGCCTTCGGCCCGGGCGGCTTCGAGCTCTTCCTCCAGCTGATCGAGTTCGTGCAACCGGGGGCGTTTGAGCGCGATGCGCCGCGCCAGGCTGCGTCGCATCGTCTGGGACTTGTTCAGCCGTTGCGGGGAGCCGTCGTTGGCGTAACCGGCCCGATGCCACTTGGTGCTGGTGATCGACTTCAGCTTTCGTTTGGCCAGATTCGGCAGTTCCAGGTCCTCGAAGAACAGGTCCAAAAACTCTTCGCGTGTCAACATGAACACAAAAGCGTCTTCGCCGTCGCCGTCGGGGCTGCCGCCGGAACCGCTGCCCGATCCGCCGCCGCTGGGTTTGCGGATGCGGTCGCCCCGCTGGTAGTCGTGATTGCCCGGGATCACATAGCTGCGATCGCCTTCGGAGGAATCGAATCCGAACGTCGGCTCGCCGATATCGCTGGTGGTGACAGAGACTTTCTCGCCACTGTCCACGTCGGCAACGCTACGGTTCTCGATCGCTTCATTGACAGCCTTGCGGATCTGTGACTTGATGCGACGGAGAAAGCGTTGTCGGTTTCCCAGACTTTTGGCTTTGGGGTTCTGCCGACGGTCAATCACTTGCATGGGGATCGTCTTCCTATCCAGATTTACTGACACGCATGTACCAATCGACCAGCCGACGGACCTGGCGTCGCGTGTAACCACGCTGGGTCATCCGCTCGACGAATTCGCTGTGCTTCTGTTCGGCTTCGCTGTCTTTCTTGGCACCGAAGCTGATCACGGGCAACAGCTCTTCGATTTGCGAGAACATTCGCTTTTCGATCACTTCGCGAATCTTTTCGTACGAGGTCCATTCGGGGTTGCGGCCGTCGTTCTTGGCCCGCGAACGCAGCGCGAATTTGACGATCTCATAGCGGAAGTCCTTGGCATTGGCGATTCCCGCGGGGTGTTCGATCTTTTCCAATTCCTCGTTCAGAACATCGCGATCCATCAGCTGCCCCGTGTCGGGGTCCTTGTAGTCCTGGTCATCGATCCAAGCATCGGCGTAGGCGATGTAACGGTCGAACAGGTTCTGGCCGTAACTGTGATAGGATTCCAGGTACGCCTTGCGGATTTCATTGCCGATGAATTCGGCGTATCGCGACGCCAGATCTTCTTTGACAAACTCCAGATAACGCTGCTCGGTTTCCTCGGGCAACTGTTCGCGGAGGATCGATTTTTCCAGCACGTACAGCAAGTGCACCGGATCGGCAGCGACCTCGTCGGTGTCAAAGTTGTAGGTTTCGGACAAAATCTTGTAGGCAAATCGCGTCGAAACGCCTTCCATCCCCTCGGCCACGCCGGCCGCGTCGCGGTATTCCTGGACGGTCTTCGCGTTGGGGTCGGTGTCCTTGAGCGACTCGCCGTCGTAGACCCGCATCTTGGAATACAGGTTGGAATTCTCGTGTTCCTTCAGCCGCGTCAAGACGGAGAACCGTGCCATCATTTCCAACGTGTCGGGCGCGCAAGGGGCTTCGCCTAGTTTGGAACTCTGGATCAGTTTGTCATAGATCTTGCGTTCTTCGGTCACGCGCAAGCAATAGGGCACCTTGACCACGCAGATCCGATCCAGAAACGCTTCGTTGTTGCGATTGGCCTTGAACGATTCCCACTCGGATTCGTTGCTGTGGGCGACAATGATCCCTTGGTAAGGCATCGCGCCGACGTTTTCGGTTCCCACGTAGGTTCCGTCTTGGGTCGCCGTGAGCAACGGGTGCAGCATTTTCAGCGGCGCCTTGAACATCTCGACGAATTCAAGCAATCCTTGGGTCGTGCGGTTCAATCCGCCGGTGTACGCATACGCATCGGCATCGTCTTGGGAGAAGTGTTCCAGTTTACGGATATCGACCTTTCCGACCAACGAAGAGATGTCTTGGTTGTTTTCATCACCCGGTTCGGTCTTCGTCACACAGCAACGTCGCTGCTCGGACGGCATGACACGCACGACCGAGAATTTCGAAATGTCGCCACCGAATTCATCCAAGCGTTTGATCGCCCAGGGTGACATGTAACCGTTCAGGCGTCGCCGCGGGATGCCGTATTCTTCTTCCAGCAAGAAGCCCATCGAATTCGGATCGAACAGCCCCAACGGACTCTCGAAGATCGGACTCATCTCGTCGCCGGCGCAGAGGACATAAACCGGCTGGCGTTGGACCAAACGCTTTAAGGCATCAGCCAGTGAACTCTTTCCGCCGCCGACCGGACCGAGCAGATAAAGGATCTGTTTGCGTTCCTCGAGTCCCTGGGCGGCATGCCGGAAGTAACCCACGATCCGTTCGATGGTCTCTTCTAAACCGTAAAACTGATCAAAGGCGGGATACACTTTGATCGTGCGGTTCATGAAGATCCGTCCGAGACGCGAATCGCCGGACGTGTCGATCTGTTTGGGTGGTCCGATCGCTTGTACCATCCGTTCGGCGACACTGCTGTAGAGCGACGGGTCGTCGCGCGCCGCTTCCAGATATTCCTTCAGCGTGTAACGAACCTGTTTTTCGCGTTCGTAGGTTTCCGAATATAGCTGCAGAAGATTGGGCGTGTTCGTCATTGCAATGGGCCTGCCGACTCAGCCGAAAAATGGACGCACAAGATAAATCCCCAGGAATCGATCGGAGTCGCATGCGATCGCGTTTCTTCGAGTGCTGGGGGGCCCGTAAGCGGACATCCCCGAGAAAGAAAGAGGATTGCGCGTGTGTGCTCTATTGTATCGTCACGTCGTTAAAAACTACGATTTTCCGCCGGATTTGCCCGGACATCCAATGCATGCAAGCCATTGAAAAAACGTGACTTACGGCCGTTCTGCGGCTGAAACGGCTTGTGACGGCGGATCTAGGCGGTTCGGAGGCGTTTTCCAGCGAAATCGCCGCCCCAAACGATGCGGAAATCACCCCCAGCGGTTTTTTTCGATCCGTCGATCGCGACAGTGGACATCTGAGAAGCCGGCCGCGCGGGAGACGGATGACGATCTGTTGTTGTGGTTCGCGAAAAAGGGGGGCAGGCACCCAAAAAAACGCAGCACCCTGCGAGCCATTTGGTTGTTGGGACATGCCCCCTTTTCGCTTGGCAACGAGAGTCGCCGTGTTCTCCGAACTCGGCGTGCGCGAAACAGCGACGCGTTGCCCTGCGCCGACCTCGGAGAGGACGGCGACTGTCCAGCCCAATCGAAAATGAAGCTGCGGCAGACTACGAGCGGGTGCTGAGCAACCCAACCAACGCCCAGGCGGTTCCCCAATAGGTGGACGTCGGTGTCGGCTTTCCCTTAGCCGACGCCTTGGTTCCAGGGACCTGCCACTCCCCCAATGGACCTTGGGAATCACGCAGGAATCGGCGGGCATGTGTGATTTCCCGCGACTCGGTTTCTCCGCTCTCTGCGAGCGCATAGAGCGCGAGCCCCGTCGCCAACGCATCGCTGGACTCACTGGTGATCCACCCCCAGCCACCGTCGCTGCGCTGGCGTGACAGAAGCTTGTCACGGAACCCGTCGGTCGATTCTGGATCCTGCTCCGCGGCGACCATCATCCGCACCGCATACCACTCGGTCGACACCGCCTCGGGGCCGGAGTCGGCGAACCGGATCGCCGACGCGAGATCAAACGCCTCGCTGCCATGTCGCAGCAGTGCCAAAGTGACCCACAGCGTCGTCGCCTGGGCGGTTTCCAACTTCGGCCGCTTCTGAGCGGGCAGCTGACCACAGGCTTTCCATGATCCGTCGTCGGCCTGCTCGCTACAGAGCTTGGCCGCAAACTGATCCCGCCAACTTGTCTCAGCGTCGTCGGGAATCGCCAACATCAACGCCGCCATCGTGTCGATGTTCCCCGCCAACGTCTTCTCGACGTCGACGTCTTTCCTCTGGTGTGGTTTGACGAAGTTGACGGCGTCGGTGGACCACTGTGTCCATCGCTTCAAATCCTGATCGGGCACGCCCGGCCTCTCGGACTCCCCCAGCCCCCGCGATTGGGCCGCATGCAAACTCCACAGCATCGCGGGAATTTGATGGCATGACACACAGCCTTGTTTGTCGATCCACCGCTGGCCTTCTCGCTTCAGGTAATCGATTGCTTTGTCCTGAGCGATCGGCTTGCCTGCGTCGACTGTCGCTGAAGGCGAATCCGCCGCGACAACCGACGTCAGAAGACACGCGACACACAAAAACGCAAAGGAAAGAATCTTGGTGACCATGACGACATTTTACCGACTGGCACCGGTCAGAGGTCAAATTCGCGGCACAGTTCATCAATCACGTCGTCGGACATGGCCTGGACCGAACCGATCGATCGGGCGTTGATCACCGCTTCAGCAGTCGACTCCAGCACTTCCAAACGATCAAACGCGTCCAAGACACTGCGTCCGGTCACGACCACGCCGTCGTTTTCCAGGATCGCGGCCGGCGTTTTCTCATTGACATAGTCGACGATCTGATCGCCGTCGCCGAACTGGACGCCGTACGGGACCCGGCGGACGTCGCGCAGGAACACATAGCTTTCGGGGATCGTCCGAACATCAAAGTCACTGTCGGTGACACTGAACGCCGTCGCGTTGACCGGATGTGCAAACACGATCGCCTGGACGTGCGGATGCTTGCGATAGATCGCTTGATGCGCCTTGGCGGCACGGCTGGCCAGTTTTCCCGCCTCGCGTCGGTCGCCATCGATCAAGACGAAATCGTCGACCCCCAGTTGCTCGCGGTCCTGTTGAGTCGGCGTGATCAAAAACGCCTCGCCATCGACCCGAGCGGAAAAACTGCCTTCGGTGCTGATCAACAGACGCTGGCGGCATCCGCGGCGAACAAAGTCACAGAGTTGTCGCCGCAACTCACACTCGCTGGCGCCCGCAGTCGGTGGATCAAAGCTCTCGAAATCCACACTGCGACCGGCGGCCTGTGCCAATTGACGATCGTCCAGCAAATTGACGTTCCCCAATGCCGCAGCCTTGATCAGCGTCTTGCCGGCAAACTCGAACGCCTCGAATCGCTTGAAGGCGTCGGAGAGCGAATCGCCGGCGACGACGACGCCGTGGTTTTCCAAGATGACACTGTCAGCCCCTTCGGCAAACGAGGCCGCGATGTTCGCGCCCAGCTGCTTGCTGCCGGGGCAGGCATAGGGCGCAAAACCGAGTTTGCCACAGACCGAATACGCTTGATGGAACAGTCGCGTGTCGGGCGTCTGGCGGCAGATGCTGAACGCCACCAGGGCGACCGGATGCGCGTGGACGACCGATCGAACATCCGGACGGGCATCGTAGATCGCTTTGTGAAACGGAAACTCCGAAGACGGCGGATGCGGACCGTCGACGCTGCCATCGCCGCGCACACGAATGATGTCCCGCCGCGTCAAGTTCCCCTTGTCGACGCGTGCCGGTGAAATCCAAATGTCGCCCGACGCATCGCGGATCGAAAGGTTGCCGCCGGACGTGGTCGTCATCCGATACCGATAGATCCGATCCATCGTCTGCATGATCTCGTCACGCGGGTGGATCACGTTTCGCGAATGATTCATGAAAACTCATGGGCGAAGGGTTCGTGGCCGAAAACTACGATCACCACTATGACATCCGTCGGTACGCTTTGCCATCGGTGGGGATTCAGTCGTCGCTCAACCGTCACCCTCGCCCCATTCGTCCAAAAACTGATCGACGAATTGTCTCATGAACGCCTCACGTTGTCGGGCCATGCGGCGAGCCGGTTCGGTGTTGAGCAGGGCGTGCAGTTTAAACAACTTGTCGTCGAAATGGCGCAGGCCGGTTTTTTCCGCCCCGTCGCCATTGCCC
The DNA here is from genome assembly GCF_008035925.1 of Stieleria maiorica. Taxonomy (NCBI): domain Bacteria; kingdom Pseudomonadati; phylum Planctomycetota; class Planctomycetia; order Pirellulales; family Pirellulaceae; genus Stieleria; species Stieleria maiorica. Next base: position 6,169,914 of record NZ_CP036264.1, on the reverse strand, counting down.
GAGACATGAAAGGGTTGACCGAACACCGCGCCATACTCGATCGTCCGTACGATTCCGATCGCCCCCAACGCATCCAGTCGGTCCGCGTCCTGCACGATCTGCCCTTCGATCGACAACGGCGCCGCAGCATCGCCTTTGCGAAAGGACAGGTTGTCGACGATGTGTGCGACATGATCGATGACCGGCGCATCGACGCCGAGTTCACCCAGGATTTCGCGACTCAGCTCCGCGCTCTTTTCGATCCCGTCATGAAACTTCGCGTCGCCGACGTCATGCAACAGCGCGGCGAGATCGACGATCGACCGGTCACCCCCGACTTCCGCCCGGATGTGCCTCGCCGAACGAAGCACACGCCCGACATGATCAAACCCATGCCCCGCCCCCTGACCCTCCATCCGCCCACGGACAATCGTTTCGACACAGACAATCAGCTCGGGTGTCATACAAGGTTTTCCTTTGTCTTTGCTAGCACAATTCAAAGTAGCCGAATGCGTGTAAGAGTGTTGAACCCACGGATAGCAGCGCGAACCCACGGATAACAGTGGAATGTTAGATTCGAGGGTTCGCGCAGCTACCTGCGGGAAGTACCCTCGCTGCTCTCATCTGGGGGTGGCTATTCATGGCAATTCTTTACGAAGACCGCACGCACGCAATTCGTCATTGCTTTTTTGATGTTCAGAATAACGTCGGAGTAGGGCGTGACGAAGAAGATTATCACCAGGCATTAGTCGTCTGCTTTAGAAACAATGACGTCCCGTTTGTTAGCAAACCGATTCACCCATTGTTTTTATACGGTGAACAAGTCTACCGGTTGATCCCAGATTTCGTTGTTTGGGGCAAGATCACGATCGAACTAAAAGCTGTTCCACGTCATCCCTCGCCCGCAGAGTTCGTCCAGCTATTTGACTATTTAAAATGCCGAAGGGATTCGCTGGGGCTATTGGTCAACATGGGACTTGACCGCGTCATTGTCGAACGCGTGGCATACACTCCAACGCCGCCACGACTCGTTGAAGATTGGAAATACTGGAAAGGAAGTGTTTCTGGCGCAACTCGGGACATCGGTCGATCAGTACGCAACGTTTTACGAGATGTTTATCGAGAGCACGGAACCGGCTATGGCGAAGAGGTCTTTGAAAAGCTGTTGCTGTTTGGGCTCAGGCACCAGGGAATGAAAGTAACCGTGAATCCGACTGCCGAAGCACGGTACACGGACACCCAACTGCGGAAGTCTTCATTGCGTTGTTTCTTGATCGAAGACGAAGTCGTCTTGTGTCAAACTGCGCTGTTTGAAGACAACAGCTTCAACATGAATCGCTGTCGGTCGTACATGAAGGCGTTGGGCTCTCGGTGGGGAATTGCAGCCAATTTTGGAAAGTCGCTGGTGGAAATTGTGGGATTGAGACGCCAGTAGGGCTGACTGTCCGCAATCGACGTACACAACTACTCCACTGCCATCCGTGGGTTCGCGCTGCCATCCGTGGGCTTACTTCCGATGACATCTCCGTCGAAGATGCGTCGCGCTGAGCGACCTTGCAATCGAGCGACGTCGCGAAGGGTGGGGTCAAGCGTCCGAGGGGGCGCGGGCGGGTCGATCACAGGGAATCATCGGTGGTTGTTTGCGAGTCGCTTGGTGAAGGGCACGACCACCATCCCCAACAATTGCCCGACTAAAGCCCAGCGGTGTTGTTCTTCATCCGGTCTTTTTTTGCACTCAAGTCTGTCATTGCGGCAAGTTTCACCAATGGCGGTCGCTCGCACATCAACGTCACCTCACTGGAGACCACAAAGTTGGCAAATTGCGAAGGTGCGATCCACGAATTCTCGTTCACCGGAATCGAAACTTCGACCGTTATCAATGCGGTTTCGTCCGTAATGTCGACAGGAGTGACGTGGATGTCTGCGAGTGTCAGCCCCGCGTTGTCGAGCAGTAGTTGTGCGACCTGCTCCGCTTCGGCGGCCGTCGCACCGGGGACCATCGCCGACCGAGCCGCTTCATAGGCGGCGGTATCGGCGGTGTGTTGCAACATCAACACGCGACAGACCTCGAAGGTGAACGTGAAAAACAGAATGATCAGCGGGAAGACGAGTGCGAACTCGACCGTCGTCGCTCCTCGAGCGGCTTTTCTGCGACGGAAAGATCGATCCAGATTCATCGAATACTCGAACTAGAACGTGATGAGTGTGGGAAGCCCGCGGGCGATGTCTTCGAAAACCTGAATGAGCTGCGTACCGTCGGTGGCGTGGTAGTGTTTCCCCGATCCCGCTTCGGCAATCTCGCCCATGGTGACCGTGTCCGCTTCGTCGGAAAAGCTGACGGAGTACACCATGACCTGATCCTCGGCAGCCATCTGTGCCGCAGAAACGGGCTCGGTCCCCGTCGTGGAAAGCCCGTCGCTCATGACGATCAACACTTTCGCCGCCCATGGGCGAGCGTGGTTCTTTTTCTGTACCGCGGCGCTGCCCTTGGTAATCCCTTCCCCTGTATTCGTGCCTCCGCCACCGAACGCCGCGCTGTAACCATCCAGCACGTGGCGGACGGCGTTGTAGTCATTGGTCAGATCAAGATCAACGTGTGCCTTGGATGCATACGTGGTCAGCGTCACTCTCTCGTCATGGTGCGACTGTTCCATCACCTGCAAAAACGTATCCACCGCCGCGACGGTATCGAGCCAGCGTGAATTCGGAGGCACCGGATCCCCCCATTCCCAATCATCATCTGCGGCGTCCGGACCGCTCCCGTCGGCTTCTTCGGACGTCGAATACGCCATCGACCCGGAGCGGTCGATTACAAGCGCGATGTCGAGCTCCACCTTGGTGGCGATGGACGTTTTTATCGGTCGAATCTGAATGGGAACGCCCATGGACGGAAAAAGCGTTGGGACGTGGTTCGTTCCGTTGGATTCTATCTTCACCGCGTTCGGATTATTCCCCATTCCGAAATCATAACGCTCAACTTCAGACAGCCGTGTTGAAACACCGAAAGTGATCTCAGCCTCGCTCAACGCCAATGTTTGGTTCGCATAGGGATTCGCATTGAGCAGCTGCTCGGCAATTTGAACCGCTTGCTGCTGATCGCCGGTGACAGCAAGCACACGGCCCGCCGCACGAGTCGCCACATCCATTGAGATCTGCAACTCGGTACGAGCCATCTCCATGTGCGCGACATTGATTGCAAACGCAGCCACCGCGATCATCACGGGCATCAACACGGCCAGCATCGCCATCGTCGCTCCACGCCGATTCGCCGGAAACGTCTTTTGATTCGCAATCGTCGCCCGACAGACCATTGGCTAATACTCGATCATGATGGATACAGACTCAGACACCGATGCACTGCCGTAGATCCATGTCGAGAGCAGAGCGTTCTCCGACGCCGGTGCGTCAACCGTTGAAACAAACATCTCCCCGTAGTCCAATGACGAAGGGTCCGACGGCGTGCAATTCAATGCGTAATTCTTAATGTTTCGTCCCAGCAAGATCACATCGCACTGATCCTGCAAATCCGCCGGAGTGATCCCCGGCACAACCGCAAGTCGTGCGCACTCGTAAGCGGCGATCTTCAGGGACTGTCGCAAATAAATCATCCGGCAGGTTTCAATCGTCCCCATTGTGATCAGCAAGAACACCGGCAAACAAACGGCGAATTCGATCATCGCCGCGCCCTTTCGAGAACGACTGTTGGCACGGCGATGCGTTCGAAGACAACGATTCACGTCAATGTCGGGTGGGAAAGACAAAAGGGGGGGGATTCAACTTCGATGCAAAGCTAGGTCAGTGGTGGTGTTCCACGCCCCACTGCGATGCCCCGATTGACGGATCTGTCACACGCTTTCGACGGGAATATTCCGGTCGTAGCGATTGAACGGTGTCTCTCGCTGTCGATCGACACGGCCACCCGGCCGCGCATCTCCCCGGGCAGATTGTTATCATCTGCCGAACCCATTACCGAATCCCCTCATGTCAGGTCAGCGTCCAGGAAGATGAAAAAATATATCGCCGAAGTCATCGGCACCTTCGTGTTGGTATTTGTCGGAACCGGATCGGTCGTGGTCAACAATGTCACCGAAGGCGGCGTCTCGCTGGTCGGCATCGCTTTGGCCTGGGGGCTGGTGGTTTCGGCGATGATCTATTCGATCGGGGACATTTCCGGGGCCCACATCAATCCCGCCGTGACCATCGCGTTCTGGGTCGGGCGACGCTTCGAAGGCAAACACGTGATCCCCTACATCGCCAGCCAGTGCATCGGGGCGATTCTGGCCAGTGCGCTGCTGCGAGTTCTGTTTCCCGATCAATCCAGCTTGGGACCGACGCTGCCGGCAGGTCCGTGGTGGCAATCATTCGTCTTTGAAATCATGCTGACGCTGATCTTGCTGTTCGTCGTTCTGAACGTCAGCGTGGGGGCGAAAGAAAAAGGCATCACGGCGGGGCTGGCGATCGGCGGCGTGATCTCGTTCGAAGTGCTGTGCGGGGGACCGATCAGCGGCGCGTCGATGAACCCCGCCCGTTCGATCGCCCCGGCGTTCGTCGGAAACCAGCTGGAATCGTTGTGGATCTACCTGACGGCGCCTGTGATCGGAGCCGTGCTGGCCGTGCCGATTTCGGCCTACTTGCGCGCCGGTGACTCGGACGAGTCGTGAACCGGATCAGCGGTTACGGTCCAGTCGATGCGTCCCATCATGCTGCCATCCCTCCTCTGATTTCCGCCGCATAAACAGTGTACGGTTGGGCGGAGAGGGAGGAAGCGATGCCTCGTTCCCAGGCTCCGCCTGGGAACGCACTGCAGGTGTGGCTCCCGCCACACACTGCGTGCAACCAGAGGCGGAGCCTCTGGAAATCTCCGTTCCCAGGCTCCGCCTGGGAACGAGGCATGATTGGGGAGCGAAAAAGATTTTGGAGGTAAGAAAATTGTGTCAATCAGAAGGGAGGGTGCATTTCAATCCACATACAGAAACTCGTTCGAGTTCAACATTGCCCGGCAAAGGTCTCTCAGCGATGCACCGCCGGCCAAGAAGGCTGTCGCCGCCTTCACTTCCGCCGCGCCTGGGCTGCGCGAATACAGTCGCAGATACAGCGAATCGATCTGTGAGTTGACGTCGGCATCTCCGGCAGAAACCGCACTCGCCAACCGCTCGGACGACTTCACCATTAATTCAGAATTGAGCAGCGTCAGCGACTGAATGGCGGTGGTGGATTGGTTCCTTCGCGCACACGGCTGGTCGGCCGTGGGGCGATCGAAGGTCGCGAAAAACGGGTAACGCAAATTACGCCGGGCGAAGATGTAGATGCTGCGACGGTGATGGTCGTCCACCGAGGGCGTCACTTTCCACTGTCCCGACTTGAGCGTTTTGATCATCTCCGCGGGCAACGTCGGCCGAACCCCAGGGCCACCCATTTCGTGATTCAGTGAACCGCTGACCGCCAACAATCCGTCCCGAATCGCTTCGGCGTCCAATCGGCGGCGAGGAAACCGGCTGAGCCAGCGGTTATCCGGATCGGCCGCCAAGGAGCGATCCCAAAATCCTCGCTCCGGGCCTTCTGTCGGGCGTGAGCCGGAAACCCGATACACGCCGGACATCACGATCATCCGCTGAAGCCGTTTGATGCTCCAATCACTGCGCATCAATTCGTCCGACAGATAATCGAGCAACTGCGGATGCGTCGGGCTATCCCCCATCACACCGAAGTCGCTGGGCGTTGCGACCAGCCCCGTTCCGAAGTGTTGTTGCCAGATCCGATTGACAAACACGCGTGCCGTCAGCGGGTTGGATCGATCGGTGATCCAATCGGCCAGTTCACCGCGCGGTGATGCGTCCGACGAGGGCGTCGCGTCGGGCTCGTTCACAATCCGCGGAAACGCCGGGTTTAATGCCGAGCCCTTGCGCCGCCAATCGCCGCGGATCATCAAGTGGGTTCGCGGCGAATCGTCATAGCTGGCCAAGACACTGACTGACTGGTTTTGACGCAACCGGATCGACGAATCGAAGAACGCCCGCAAGCGGTAAAAGTCAGCCTGGCTGATCGCATCATACTTATGGTCATGGCATTGGGCACAGCCGAATTGCAGCCCCAGAATCACCGACCCGACGGTCGACGTGATTTCGTTCAGCAGCACATGGCGGCGCTGGTCCATCGAATTGATGTCGGGCATGTCGGGCCCCGACAAACAAAACGCCGTGGCCGTCGTGGCGTCTTCGCCGCCGGATGAATCCAGATCACCGGCAAGCTGCCAACGAAGAAAGGTGTCGTAAGGCAAGTCACGATTGATCGCATCGATCACCCAGTCGCGGTACCTCCACGCCTGTTCACGAATCTTGTCGTGTTCAAATCCATCGGTGTCCGCATAACGTGCCAGATCCAACCAGAACTGTCCCCAATGCTTTCCGTATTCTGGAGACGCCAATAGCGAATCGACGAGCCGCGCGTAGGCACCGGGCCGCGGGTCGGATACGAAACGTTGCACCTGGTCCACCGTCGGCGGTAAACCGGTCAAGTCCCAGCAGAGTCGGCGGATCAAGGTGGCGCGATCGGCCATCGGAGCCGGGTCAAGCGATTCTTTTTCCAAGCGAGCCAGAATGAATCGATCGATCGCCGTCTGCGGCCAATCGATCTGTTTGACCGCAGGCAACGCGGGACGCACGATCGGTTGGAACGCCCAATGATTGCGATCAAAGTCCGAGATTTCTTCCTCTTCGACCTCGGTGACTGCATCGTGACCGGGATCGTCCGCGACGGCGCCCGTCAGCGTCGTGGCGAACCAGCCGAGCACCAGCAGCCGCGCGGTCCACGGGAATCTCGCAAGAAAACACATCATGTCAGCAGCCCCTCGACGATGTCGACTTCGCTGGGTCCGGTCAAACGTTCGTCCAGCCCGTTGTGAAAGTACGTCAGGTCCCGGTGGTCGAGCCCCATCAGATGCAACAGCGTCGCGTGGAACTCGTTGACGTGCACCCGATCTTCGGCGGCTCGCAATCCGACTTCGTCGGTCGATCCGTAAGCCCGCCCGCCACTGATCCCGGCTCCGGCGATCCAACCGCAGTATCCCCACGGGTTATGATCGCGGCCCTTGCCCTGTTCGCTCATCGGCATCCGTCCGAATTCGCCGCACCACACGACCAGCGTCTCATCGAGCAAACCGGATCGCTTCAGATCGTTCAACAGCGCCGTGACCGGCTTGTCGGTCTTTGCACAGTATTCGCTGTGGTTCTTGTCGACGTCTTGATGGGCGTCCCAACCATTGGTGTCCCCCGAATAGACTTGAACCATGCGGACACCGCGTTCGATCATCCGCCGGGCCAACAAACAACGCTCGCCGAAATCGCGTGTGGTCTTGTCATCGATCCCGTACATCGAAAGCGTCGCGGCAGACTCCTGCGAAAAATCCACCGCTTCGGGCGCCGCCGACTGCATGCGAAACGCCAGTTCATAGGCATCGATTCTGGCCGCCAAGTCGTCATCGTCTTCACGACCGACCAGGTGGTTTTGGTTCAGTCGCTGAACGAAATCCAACGTTTCGCGTTGCCGAACGTCCGAGATTCCACGGGGCGGGGCCAGGTTCAGGATCGGCGTTTTTCCCGGCCGCATCGTCGTTCCCTGGTAGGTCGCCGGCAAGTAGCCGTTGCCCCAAGCCGAAGGTCCACCCTTGAGTCCACCGCCGGGATCGGGCAACACGACGAAGGCCGGCATGTCGGCGTTTTCGCTGCCCAGTCCATAGGCCAGCCAACTGCCAAAGCTGGGGTGCCCCATCAGAATGCTGCCGGTGTTCATTTGGTACACCGACTGTGGATGGTTCACGCTGTCACCGTGCAACGAGCGGATCACGCACAAGTCATCGGCGACGGTGGAAAGGTGCGGCAGAAAGTCGGAGATCGGCAATCCCGATTGGCCCCGTGGGCGGAATCGGCGGACCGGGCCGAGTAGCGGATTGTCAGCGACCTTTCGACGCGTCATCACCGATCCGAAACTTTCCGGCAGCGGTTTCCCGGCGTACTTGATCAGTTCGGGTTTCGGGTCAAACAAATCGACTTGGCTGGGACCGCCGTGCATGAACAGCCAGATCATCCGCTTGGCACGCGGTTGAAAGTGGGGCTGGCGAATCGCAGCGGATTGTCCCGACCCGGCCGCGTTCCCGGCCAGCGAGTCCCCAGCAAGCAGTGATGCCAGCGCGATCATCCCGGCACCGCCGCCGGCAGATCGCAGGAAGTCACGACGACGCGATCGATTGGATGGAGATTGGTTCATGGGGGGTATCTTAGCCGATGCCACCGGCGGTTGCTAATTTGTGTTCCCCCGTCGGTGTCCAGGCTCTAGCCGCCTGTTTTAACAAGTACGATGGCCCTTCCGGGCCGTCGACCGTGGGGGCTCTGCGGCGACGCTCCTCCAATGGACGTCGTACGGGCGCTTCACTGACCACCTCTCCCGGACTCGCTGCGAAGCAGCGAACGAGGAATCGCCTAAAGGCTAGACACCAACCAACCACACGCTCGTGCCGGTTCGGCTACACTAATGGGTCCCACCTCCTACCGATGCGTGTCCCCGTGCGCCCCAATCCCCACCCTCCTTTCGTTTCGCGGCTGTCGATCACACTGGCATTTGTCACGGCGTTGACTTTGCCCTCGGCAGGTGCCAATGACGACGTCGACTATCTGACGCAGATCAAACCGCTGTTGGCAGAAAAGTGTTACTCCTGTCACGGCGTGCTGAAACAAGAAGCCGACCTGCGGCTGGAAACACGCACGCTGATGATTCAGGGCGATGTCATCATTCCCGGTGATCCGGACGCCAGCGAGTTGTTGACTCGAATCACCGCGGATGCGGGCGAACGGATGCCGCCGGCCGAAGACGGCGCCCCACTGCAACCGGACCAGATCGAATTGCTGCGACGTTGGATCCGTCAAGGAGCCGAGGCGCCCGACGAAACGCCGCCACCGGCACCGACCCAGCACTGGGCGTTCCAGCCGATCACCATGCCGCTGCTGCCTGTGGTGCCCGGCCAACCGGATCATCCCGTCGACGCGTTCTTGGCGGCCAAACGCATTGATGGCAACGTTCACCCCGTCGGCCCGGCCGAGCGATCGATCATCATTCGACGTCTGTACCTGGATTTGATCGGATTGCCGCCGACGGCAGACCAGTTGCGTGACGACCGTCCCTGGGAACAAATCGTCGACGACCTCTTGGCCCGCTCCGAACATGGCGAACGTTGGGCACGGCACTGGATGGACGTTTGGCGTTACAGCGATTGGTACGGATTAGGACAACAACTTCGCTACAGCCAAAAACATCTCTGGCGCTGGCGCGATTGGATCATCCGGTCGCTGAACGACGACAAGGGCTACGACCGGATGATCTTGGAGATGTTGGCCGGTGATGAATTGGCTCCCTCCGATCCCGATGCGATCGCCGGAACGGGGTATCTGGCACGAAACTACTACCTGTTCAATCGAACGACCTGGTTGGACAGCACGATCGAACACACCGGCAAAGCGTTTCTGGGGCTGACGCTCAATTGCGCCAAGTGCCACGACCACAAGTACGACCCGATCTCGCAGCTGGATTACTACCGTTTTCGAGCGATCTTTGAACCACATCAGGTTCGATTGGATCCGATCCCCGGCGTGACGGATTTCGAACAAGACGGGCTGCCACGAGTGTTTGACGATTCGGTGGACCGACCGACGTTCGTGCACCTGCGAGGCGACCCGTCAAACCCCGACAAAGACAATCCGGTCAGCCCCGGCGTGCCCGAGATCCTGGCCGAGTTTGCAGACCCGGTCCGGCCGGTGCCGTTGCCGCCGTCCGCATTCGCCCCCGGCACGCGTTCTTACGTGCAGCAGCAAGCGATTCGCAATGCCGAATCAGCCGTCGCGAAAGCCGAACAGGAATTGGCCGCGGCAAAAACGCGCCTGGCCGAATCGCCGTCGAGCGAACCGACGGCCCCTTCCGCCGACGCAGCTTCGTTTGAGCTGACCGAGACCTTCGACGCCCCTTCGGACAAGCGTTGGCAATTGACCGGCGACGGCTGGCAGTACCGCGACGGCGCGCTGCATCAAACGCGTTCCACCCGCGAGCCACAGATGGCGCGTTTGACCGAAACGTTGCCACGCGATTTTCAAGTCGACTGTTTCTACACCACGACGGGCGGATCGACGTACAAATCGGTGACATTCCGATTCGACCAATCCGAAGATGCGGCGTACGCCAATTACGTCTACACCAGTGCCCATGCTCCCGGGCCCAAGGTCCAGGTTGCTTTCACACGCGAAGGCAACAACACGTACCCTGCCCAAGGCCGAAAGGCGATGCCGATCAATGTCTCACAGCGGTACCACCTGCGGTTCGCAGTCCGTGACACATTGGTCAACGTGTGGTTGGACGACCAGTTTGTGGTCGCCTACCGGCTTCCCGATCGGCGCGAGGGCTTCTTCAGCTTGAGCGGATTCGATGCGACGGTCGCCTTTGACGAGATCTCGATCAAGTCATTGCCGCCGGAGGTCGAACTGGCCGACGCAGGCGCCCCGTCCGCGCCCGCGGTCGATCCGCAACGCGCGGTGATCGTCGCCGAAACCAGATTGGCCTCGGCAACCGCCGCGCTGCAATCGGTCAAGGCAACCATCGCAGCCGACAACGCCCGATACGTCCGCTCCGGATCGACTGCGGAAATTCGCGAACTGGCCGGCGCCGCGGCGAGAAAACAGCTGCTGGCGAAAATCGCCGATGCTCAATACCGAGCGGTCGCCGACGCCGCTGATGAAAAGAAGTTGAAAGCGGCAAACGATCAAAAGTCCGCCGCCGAGAAACGCCTTTCAGAACTGGAGAAAGCGTCGCCGGATGAGCCGCCCAGCTATGCATCACTGCGCGGATCGAAAAAGGCACTCGAAACACCCGAACACAAGGGGCCCGATTACCCGGCGGTGTACCCGTCGACCAGTACCGGGCGACGGCTCACGCTGGCGAAATGGGTTGCGTCCGATCAGAATCCGTTGACGGCCCGCGTCGCCGTCAACCAGGTTTGGATGCGGCACTTCGGTACCCCGCTGGTCGAGTCGGTGTTTGATTTCGGGTTGCGTGCCGAGAAACCGCTGCACGCGGACTTGCTGGATTTTCTGGCCACCGAGTTCATCCAGTCCGGCTGGAGTTTCAAGCACCTGCACCGCATCATCGTGACCTCCGATGCGTACCAGTTGTCGTCCTCGACAGCCAAGGCCGAGGAACAAACGCGAACCAGCGACCCGACGAACCGATACTACTGGCGTGCCAATTCGAAGCGAATGGAATCACAACTCGTCCGCGACAGCCTGCTCTCGCTGGGTGGAAAGCTGGACCCGAAAATGGCTGGCCCCTCGGTCGATCCGGGCCCGGGCGCGACGCGCCGCAGTGTCTATTTAAAACACTCTCGCGACCAGCAAGACAAGTTCCTGTCGATGTTCGACGATGCGGACATCTTGCAGTGTTACCGGCGCAACGAAAGCATCGTTCCCCAACAGGCGCTCGCGCTTTCCAACAGCAAGCTGGCGATCGAGATGGCGTTTGAGATCGCATCACAAATCACGACCGGACTTGAAGACGATTCGCCGACGAACTTCATCAACGAACTGTTCTTTCGCCTGCTCTGTCGTGAACCGACCGAAGCCGAGCGGGCCGAATGCCACGCTTTTTGGGATGCCATGGCGAACCTCCCCGAGTTCCAAACACAGGACGCCGCAGCGCGGGCAACCGCCATCCGCGCGCGTCTGACCCAGGCCATTGTCAACCACAATGACTTCGTCACCATCCGATAAATCTGTGGCGTGCGAATCCTGCTTGCGATAGAGTGACCTGTCGGCAGGACGACGACACCACGACCGATCCCTTCCTTCACCTCAATCGACCATGCATCGTTTTTTACTGCTTCTCGCGTTCGGCCTGGCCACCCCGATCACCGCCCACGCCGAACTATCGGTCCCCCGTTTCTTCAGTGACCACATGGTGCTGCAACGCGAACGATCGGCGCCGATCTGGGGCACGGCAACGCCCGGCGCCGACATCGCAGTCGAATTGAACGGTACATCGGCGTCGACCAAAGCGGATGCCGATGGGAAATGGCGTGTCGGGATCGAGACGGGACAAGCGAACGCGTCAGGCGCGACACTGACCATCCGCAGCGGTGGTGAAACGATCTCGATCGACGATGTGCTGATTGGTGAAGTCTGGTTTGCGTCGGGACAATCCAACATGGCGTTCACGATGCGCGGTGCGGCCAGCTACGACGCCGCAGTCGCCCGGTCGGACGTGCCCGCGATCCGAATGTTCAATGCCGCGTCGACGACGGCGGTCGATCCCCAAGACGACATCGCCGGACAATGGAGCGTCTGTTCGCCCGAAACACTGTCCAGTTACTCCGCCGTCGCGTTCTTTTTTGCTCGAAAGCTGCATCAGGAACTCGGCGTACCGGTCGGCGTGATCAAGTCGGCTTGGGGCGGAAAACCCGTCGAAACCTTCACCAGCCGCGAAGCACTCGCCACATTACCGGGAACCCAAAAGCTGGTCGATGCCGCGATCGAAGCGGACAAGGCGTATGATCCCGCAAAAGCCAAGCTGGCATATCGGGCACGGCTGGACCAGTGGGAAGCCGCGATGGCCGATTGGCGAAAGAAGCCGGCAGACGAACGTGGCCGTGCGCCGCGAAAACCCGCCTCGCCCAAACGCCCCTTGAACACCGAAGGCAAACCCGGCGTGCTGTACAACGCCATGATTCACCCCTTCGTCGGTTATGCGATGCGCGGGGCGATTTGGTACCAGGGCGAAGCGAACGCGAAACCGGGACACGTTCCGTACGACCAGACGCTGCCGTTGATGATTCGCGATTGGCGTCAACGTTGGAACGACGATTTTTCATTCTACTTCGTCCAACTGGCAAACTTTCGCGCCCCGTCGACGCAACCCGGAACCCCGGATCCCTGGGCTTTGCTTCAAGATCGAATGCGATTGATCCTGGACACCACGCCAAAAACCGGAATGGCGATCATCAATGACGTCGGCGCCGCCAATGACATCCACCCCAAAAACAAGAAGGATCCCGGCGAGCGTTTGGCCCGCTGGGCACTGGCCAAGGATTACGGACGCGACATCGTCTATTCGGGACCGCTGTATCGCAGCAGCAAGGTCGAAGTCGACGCGATCCGCGTGACCTTTGATCAGGCCGGTGATGGGCTGGCGTCACGCGACGGCGAACCGCTGCAACGATTCGAGATCGCAGGAAAGGACCGGCAATGGCACTGGGCCGACGCCAAGACCGATGGCAAACAGAGCGTCCTGGTCGGCAGCACTGAAGTGCCCGATCCGGTCGCGGTGCGTTACGCCTGGGCGTCCAATCCCGAGGGCGCCAATCTGGTCAACAGCGAAGGATTGCCCGCGTCGGTGTTTCGTACTGACACCTGGGATGATGTCGAGGCGAATCCGCAAGTCCTTTCGAGGAGGAAGTGATGAATCGCACCGTCAATCGTCGAGCGATGCTGTCGGGCGGACTGGGCTTTGGCAGTCTGGCACTTGGCGCAATGCTCAGCCGTGACGGCTTCGCCGCCACACCGGGTGACACCGTGGGCAGCACAACCTGGTCGCCGCCGAACGGATTGCCGCACTTCGCCCCCAAAGCCAAAAGCGTGATCTGGTTGTTCATGCGCGGCGGTGTCAGCCACATGGAGAGCTTTGATCCCAAGCCGGCGCTGACGAAGTACGCGGGCAAAACGATCAACGAAACCCCGTTCGCGGATGTCCAAGACCCCGAAAAACTGAAACGCGTTCGGGTCGTCGTCGTCAACGATGCCAACGGACAACAACGCAACAAGATCTATCCCCTGCAAGTCGGCTATCGAAAACATGGCCAAAGCGGGATCGAATTCAGCGACTGGTTTCCACACCTGGGATCCTGTGCCGATGACTTGGCCGTGATCCGATCGATGTGGACGACCGACGACAATCACGGCGCTCAAGTCCAATTTCACTCCGGTCGCCACATGTTGGACCCGCGGGTGCCGACGATCGGTGCCTGGGTCAACTATGGTCTGGGAACGCTGAACGAAAACCTGCCGCAATTCATCGGTATGGGGCCGCGTTTTTTTGACAAACGCGACGGGCACTACTTGGGGCCGGCCTACGATAGCGTCGCGTTGAAGGTCGATCCCGAAAACCCGCTCGATTACGCAAGCCCCGAAGGTGATGTTTCGGGCGTTCAACAACGTCTGGGATTCGATCTGGTCCGTCGCTTGAACCATTTGGCGGCCGAGCAATACCCACATGACCCGGAATTGGAAGCGCGGATCAAGTCCTACGAACTGGCTTATCGCATGCAAACGGCCGTGCCGGACGTGATTCGATTCGATACCGAAACTGCAGCGACCAAAAAACTGTATGGATTTGACCAAAAGGAGACACGCCCATTCGGCGAGCAATTGCTGGCGGCGCGCCGATTTGCCGAGCAGGGCGTGCGTTTCATCCAAATCATGCATGGCGACGGCGCCGCGGGGGCTTGGGATCAACATTCGAAACTAAAGGCGAATCATTCCAAGCTGGCAATGCAGGTCGACCGGCCCGTCGCGGGGTTGATCCAGGATTTGAAACAACGCGGCATGTTGGACGAAACGCTGGTCGTGTTCGCGACCGAATTCGGACGCACGCCGGGGTCACAGAATTCCGACGGACGCGATCATCATCCCTTCGGCTTCAGTGTCTTGATGGCCGGCGGCGGCATCAAGGGCGGCATCGTGCATGGCGCCACCGACGAAATCGGATTCCATGCCGTCGAACATCCGCACTATGTGACCGATGTTCATGCGACTCTGTTGCACCAATTGGGGCTGCATTCGCACCGTTTGAATGTCCCGGGACATCAACGCCTGGAGCAAGATTACGGGCATGTGATCAAGGAAATTTTGGTTTAGCGGGCCACCGCCACGTTGACGTAGCTACGCTCGCCAGGGCGTGGAAACACTGGAATCCACCTTCTGGCGAAGGTAGCTACGTTCGACCGACAGTTCACGCTGGCTAACGTGCCATCGCCTGTGGCTGGGGCTGGCCCTCAATCTTACCGATCGCTCGTTGCCCCTTGCCGGGGCGTCCTTGATCGCCCAGGTCTTCGCGAGCCTGATCGGCGATCTGCATCAATCGCTGCACCACATCGGGATGCCGGACGGCAACGTTACGTTGACAAGACACGTCATCATACAGATGAAACAACAGCGTCTGCGGCGGGTCAGACTTGGCAAGATGCGGATGCCCGCCGGAAGTGTCGATGGGCAGGAACAACTTCCACGGGCCGGAGCGAACCGCTTGCAATTGGTCCCGATGATAGTAGTAAAACGCTTCGTACGGTGACGTCGCATCGGGGCGACTGTAGATCAGCGGCGCTATATCATGTCCATCGATCGTTCGGTCGTCCGGAACCTCACCGCCGGCCAG
Source organism: Stieleria maiorica (assembly GCF_008035925.1). Lineage (NCBI taxonomy): Bacteria > Pseudomonadati > Planctomycetota > Planctomycetia > Pirellulales > Pirellulaceae > Stieleria > Stieleria maiorica. Next base: position 6,154,479 of record NZ_CP036264.1, on the reverse strand, counting down.
TTTGGTCAGCGTCGGCAACAGATCCATCGTCGTGACGAGTTCATCGCAGACCGTTCCCGCCCGCACGTGCCCCGGTTGCCACATCAGCGTAGGAACTCGAAACGCCCCTTCGCTGGTCGTGTAGCCGCGTCCGTGCAGCGGCCGATTCGAACCACGCGACAGGTCATTCAAATCGCGATTGATCGGAGCCCCATTGTCGCTGGTCCAAATCACGAGCGTCTTGCTGGCCAAGCCCAATTTCATCAATTGTTCCATCAGTTGTCCGATCGACCAGTCAAGCTCTTCGATCGAATCGCCCCAAGGCCCATTTTCGCTTTTGCCGCGAAAGGCGTCGCTGGAGAACGGCGCCCGGGTGCTGCCGGGCATCGCTTGGGGAAAATACAGAAAGAACGGTTCATCGCGATGTTCGTCAATCCACCGCATCGCCTGCTCGGTGTAGCGTTTGGTCAGTCCGTTTCGATCGCAGGGGGCTTCGACAACGACCTCGTTTTCCATCAACGGCAGCGGCGGCCAGTCGTTTCCGTCCAGTCGGTCGCCCAGACGCCTGCCGACCGCTTGCGTCATGTCGTCGCTGTAGGGCACACCGAAAAAGTAGTCGAATCCCTGGCGTGTCGGCAGGAATTCAGTTTGGTCGCCCAGGTGCCACTTGCCGATGATCGCCGTCGCGTAGCCTTGGGCTTTCAGCGATTCGGCGATCGTAATTTCATCGGGGCTCAATCCATAAGGTGAAATCGGACGCAGCACGTGCCCGTCGCGTGGGTTTTGATGCATGCCGACGCGCTGGGAGTAGCATCCGGTGATCAGGCTGGCGCGCGACGGCGTGCAGACACCGGCGGTGACACAAAAGTGTGTGAACTTTCGCCCCTGGGTTGCCATACGATTCAGATGCGGCGTGCGGTGCAGCGTGGACCCGAAGGGCTGGATGTCGCCGTAGCCCAAATTATCACAAAAGACGACGATGAAGTTCGGCTGTTCGGGCAGGTCGTCGGCGGTCAACGGCTGGGAGTAAACCGACAGGGCCGCAAGGGCGAAGACGGCAAAAGCAACGCGGCAGTTCAAGAGTTTTCTCCTGGACGGGGTTCGGGGGTGGTCATCGAACAGCGTCTCGCCGACGACCGTTGACAGCCTGTTGAATCAATTGGGTTTCGCTTGCCGAGCCGACCGCTAGGCATCAAATGCCAATTCCTCATCAAACGCCTGCTGGCCGAGTTCTTGTTGATAGCGAAACAATCTCTCTCCGGCGATCCGCAGCCGGCGGCTGACCTCACGTCCCAGGTTCATCATTACCATGGCATATTGTTCCATGTCGACTTGGCACAATTTCATCAGTGCGGTGTAGGGAACGCGGATCACGCTGCAATCGGTTTCCGCTTTGACGGCGGCGAAGCGGCGTTGCAGATCGATCAGCGACATCTCGCCAAAGCAGTCACCGGGCCCAATCCGCGCCAGCACGATCGGTTTACCCTGCCAGATTCGTTGGACAACGGCGGTTCCGGATTTGATCACGTACAGGCAGTCCCCGGCGTCGCCTTCGCGGAAAAAGAATTCCCCCGCGGGAACGTCCAACTCTTCCGATTGGCCGAGGATCAATCGCAGCGTCTCCCGGCGGAGGCCACCGCAAACCGGAGTTTTTTGGATGAGTTCTGTCTGATCGATTAACATGCCAAAGACCTTGTCTGCCGAAGTCTTGGTGCCGACATCTGCCGTGCCGAGATTTGAGAACAACGATTTGAGAACAACGAACGGCCCCGAACGTCGCGTCCGGCCCCCCAAGATGTCGCATGGGCGGGACGCTGTCAAAGTTTTTCCGCACGTTGTCCGGTCACGTCGACGTCCAGAGGCGCGTTCGGGATGGACGAGCTACAATAGGGCGAAGCCGGTACGCCACCGACCAATGAATTCCCCTCAAAGTTGCGTCGGGCCGTCCACATTCCCCTTCCCCCCTTCACAAACGACGTCGCATGTTTTGCAAACTTTCGCCCACCCTCTCACTGGTGGTCGCGTTGGCATTGACCACCCCCGGGAATCTCGCTGGTGCGGACAATTGGGCTCATTGGCGCGGTCCGACAGGCAACGGCGCGGCGACCAGCGGCAATCCGCCGACGCACTGGTCGGACACGGAGAACGTCAAATGGAAGGTGCCGATTCCCGGACGTGGATCCGGATCGCCCGTGATCTGGGACGACCGCGTGTTCGTGGTCACCGCCGTCACGGTTGGTGCGGGGACGCCGCCAGCGCCGCCGGCCCCCCAGAATCGCAATCAGTTTCAACGCGGTTCGGCGCCCGGAATCCCCAACCTGGACTTTCAAGTCCTTTGCTTCGACCGGCAAACCGGCCAGCAACTTTGGAAACAGACGGCCGTCACGGCAATCCCGCACCAAGAAACCCATGCGACCAACGGATTCGCCTCGGCGTCCCCCTGCACCGATAGCAGCCACGTCTACGCACACTTCGGATCCCGGGGCCTGTATTGCTACACGATGGACGGGGAACTGAAATGGAAACGCGACGATTTCGGAAAGATGATCACGCGGAGCGGGTTCGGCGAAGGCAGTTCGCCGACGCTGCACGGGGATATGATCCTGGTGCCGTGGGATCATGAGGGTGATTCGGCGCTCTATGCACTCGCCAAATCGACCGGCGAGACGATTTGGAAGACCGAACGTGACGAACCGTCCTGCTGGGCCACGCCGCTGGTGATCGACGTCGATGGCCAAAAACAAGTCGTCATGAATGGCCAAACCTGCGCGCGTAGTTATGATCTGAAATCAGGTGAAGAGCTTTGGCGTTGCGGCGGCCAGACGACGCGTCCGGTCGCTTCGGCGGTCGCCGGCGATGGGTTGGTGTTCGTCGGCAGCGGCTACCAGGGTTCGTTCCTGGGCGCGTTCCGGCCCGACGGCCGAGGCGACATCGAAGGCACCGATCGCGTCGTGTGGACGACCAACCGCGACACGCCGGATATCGCGTCACCGCTGCTGAGCGGCGGCCGCCTGTATTTTCACAAGGGTAAATCGGCCAACCTGACCTGCCTGGATGCGGCAACGGGAAAACCGTATTACCAAGCGGTCCGGTTGCCTGGAATCAGCCGAACCTATGCGTCACCGATGGCCGCCGGCGGGCACGTTTATTTGACCGGCCGCAGCGGTACCACGGTCGTGATCAAAGACGATCCGACGCTGCAGATCGTGGCGTCCAATTCGCTCGGCGAAACGGTCGATGCGACTCCCGCTCCGTCCGGCGATGAATTGTTCATCCGCGGAGAAAACCACTTGTTTTGCATCGCCAATTGAACGGAAGCCCGGTGAGCCCCGAACGCGAAAATCTTTGCCAAGTCGATCGCAACCGAAGATGAATCCAGACGAAAACACTCCCTTCATTCCCCCATCGTTCGTCATGGGGATCGATCTCGGTGGCACCTCCGTCAAGCTGGGGTTGCTGTACGGAGACGAAGTGGTCGCGCGCGACCAGATTTCCACCGCTCATTGCGAAGAACCGTCGGACGCTTTTCGCCAGGCGCGTGAGTTTGCGATCGACGCGTTGCGGCAGAACGATGCGACGTTTGACGATTTGGAGTCGGTCGGGCTGGCCATGGCCGGGGTGATCGACGAAGCGACGGCAACGTTGATGGAAACGGCCAACTTGCATTCTTGGCACGGTATCGGTTTCCATCAGGAATTGGCGCGCGTGTTTGAAAAACCGGTGGCCGTGATCAACGATGCCAACGCCGCGGCACTCGGTGAATCCAGCTTCGGCCAGCACCGGACGGATTCTTTGTCATTTTTGACGCTGGGAACAGGGATCGGCGGTGGCATCATCGTTTCCGGGCGGCCGATCAACGGCAGCCACGGCTGTGGCGGCGAAATCGGACACGTCACCATCGATCATGGTCCCGACGCGCGGCGATGTGGGTGCGGACGCGACGGACACCTGGAAGCCTATGCCGGCGCCGCGGGCATCGTCCAAACCGCAGTCGAGCTGCTCGAACAATCCGACCAACCGTCGTCGCTTCGCGAGGCGCGCCGCAGTGCGAGCCGCAGTGCGAGCCGCAGTGCGAGCCGTAGTGCCGCAGTCCTGACGCCGGAATGCATCTCGGATGCGGCCGAAGCCGGCGACGCGATCGCGATCGAAACCGTTCGCCGGACCGGCGTGCATTTGGGTCGGGCGATCGCCATGCTGGCCCACATCGCCGACCCCTCGGTCGTGTTGCTCGGCGGCGCGGTCAACTTTGGCGGCAACCGATCACGTACCGGTAGGCGATTTCTCAAAACGATCCATGACGAAATGGCACGTTTGTCACTGGTCCAAACCGGATCGACCGTAAAAATCGACTTTGCCTCCCTGGGCAACGACGCCGGGATGCTCGGCGCGGCCCAACATGCAAGACAACTGGCACGGCAACGAACACTGAACTGCATCAAAGTACGACAGCATGAGAAGAGATAGACGCAGATTGAAAGCGTATTCACACGCGGCCCCCGCATCATCGATTCCCTATCGAGTCTTCCCCGAAGCGAGCAACGCCAGCGAAGCGGCGGCGCTCGAAATCGCCACGCTCGTTCGCAGCCGTGCCGCCGAGGGACGCACGTGCGTGCTCGGGCTGGCGACCGGATCGAGCGTCGTGAACGTCTACTCCGCGATGGTCCGGATGCACCGCGAACAAGGCCTCTCGTTTGCCAACGTGGCCGTCTTTGTACTCGACGAGTTCCTGCCGATGGGGCCGGAATCGCTGCAGAGCCATGTGCGATTCATGAACGAACACCTGTTCGATCACATCGACCTGCCACGCGACCAGATCCATATCCCCGACGGCCTGACGCCCCAGGATGATCTGTCAGAGTATTGCCTGAAGTTCGAAAACGAGATCGCCGAATTGGGCGGCATCGACATGTTGATCCTGGGCATCGGACGCACCGGTCATATCGGTTTCAACGAACCCGGTTCGGGCACGGATTCGCGCACCCGGCCGATCACACTCGATGCGATGACGCGGATCGATGCGGCCAGCAACTTCTTTGGCGTCGAAAACGTGCCGCGACGTGCGATCACGATGGGCGTCGGGACCATCTTGGATGCGCGACGGATCATCTTGCTGGCCTTCGGCGAAGGCAAAGCGTCGATCGTCGCCCGATCGGTCGAAGGCGAAGTCGCACCTGCCGTTCCGGCAACGTTTCTTCAACAACACGACGACGTCGAGTTCTTTCTGGATTCGGCCGCCGCGGCGAATCTGACCGAAATCCGGTCGCCGTGGTTGGTCGGCGAAGTCTGCTGGGACGACGTGATGGTCCGCCGCGCCGTGATCGCGCTTTCACAATCGGTCCAAAAGCCCGTGCTGATGTTGACCGACGCCGATTACAACGCCAACGGATTACAGGGACTGCTGGCCGAATACGGAACGGCCTACGAAATCAACCTGAGCGTCTTTCGTCATTTGCAAAACACGATCACGGGCTGGCCGGCCGGCAAACCGGATCGCCCCGAGACGGTGTTCCCCAAACGCATCATCCTGTTTTCGCCGCACCCGGACGACGACGTGATCTCGATGGGAGGCACGCTGACGCGGTTGGCCGGCCAGGGCCATGAAATCCACGTCGCCTACCAGACCTCCGGTAATCTGGCCGTTTTCGACGGAGATGCGCTGCGGTTCGCGGAATTCGCCGCCGACTTCTGCCGCGAATTCGACGTGTTCAACGACGACATTCAACGGCTGACCGACATGATGATTCACGCCATCCGCGACAAGGCGTCCGGAAGCATCGACATCAACGAAGTCCAGCGACTGAAAGGACTGATCCGACGCGGCGAAGCGACCGCAGGGGCGCGCGTTTGTGGCGTTCGAGACGAACACCTGCATTACCTCGATCTGCCGTTTTACGAAACCGGAACGGTGCGTAAAAAGCCGATCGGCCAGCGAGACATTGAAATCACCGTTGACCTGTTGCGACACGTGCAGCCGCACCAGATTTATGCCGCCGGTGACCTGAGCGATCCGCACGGTACCCACCGCACCTGCCTGGACGTCATCTTTGCCGCCTGCGAAGAATGCCGCCACGATGACTGGTTCGCCTCAACCGCCGTCTGGCTCTACCGCGGTGCCTGGCAGGAATGGGCGCCGCACGAAATCGAAATGGCCGTGCCGCTCAGCCCCCAAGAGGTCGACCGCAAACGCGATGCGATCTTCAAACATGAATCGCAAAAAGACCGCGCCCTGTTCCCGGGGTCCGACGCGCGCGAGTTCTGGCAACGTGCCGAAGCGCGTAACGCGCAAACGGCACAGATCTATGACCGACTGGGATTGGCCCAGTACCAAGCCATCGAAGGCTTCGTCCGTTGGAAAGGGTTTGATGGGGGGGAGTAGAGAGGTGGGAGCTGGGAGTTGGGAGTTGGGAGTAAGATGGGGCATTGATCTCAATCGTTTTGCCCCCATCGTTTTGCCCCCATCGTTTTGCCCCCATCGTTTTGCCAGTTCACCCATGCATCGCCGCCGGCGGCAATCCTCCACTGGCATCATTCTGCCCCGAATCGTTCTGCCTTCCTTCCCCCGACACAGCCTCAAGCAAACAATCGCCCGCACTGGATCTCGACCCGACAGCCAGCATCAACGTCGAAAACCATCGATTCGCCGGCCCCGAACGATTGTTCTCCATGCTTCATCACAACTCGCACCGTTTGGTCGTCCGGGTCGACAATCAAATAGCGTGTGACGTCGCGTTCCAGGTAGATGGCTCGCTTCGCGGTCAAGTCGCGCTGCCGCGTTGCTGCGGAAAGCACTTCCACTACGACGGCGGGTGGCCGCTCCAGATGCCGGTCGGGCTGAATGCCACAAACGACCATTAAATCCGGTCGAACCACTGTATCATCGCTCACGATCCAATCGAGATTGGTGTAAACGCGGCAGTCGCACTCGTTCTCGATTAGCTGATTAAGCATTTGTCGCGACAGTTCGGCGACAATGCGCTCGTGCGGCCCTAACGGGGACGGACTCATCGACACCGGCACACCGTCGATCAACTCCCAATCGCCTTCCCAGCGACGGTAGTCGTCGATCGTGTAGTGCGGAACGTAACGGGGGGCTGTGCTCATCAAATCGGTTCCAGGGAATGACTCGATTGTAACTCGAAACTGTGGCGGTACTACCGCGGACGGAAACGGCCAGTTGTTTGATTTGCTTGGCCCAGTGGGGTACCGAAATGCCATTTTCGCTCGCCCAAAGTGAATAGACTAAGAGGGCAACCACCGTGTATCACTCCCCGGGACCGTTTTGATGTTAGAAGAAAGCCGCGCCTATTTTCGCCATGCCGCCAATGTCTTGGGACTTTCCGACCGGGTGCGTGACATCCTGCTTTGCCCGCTGCGGATCGTCAAAGTCGGCCTGGTCACCGAGAGTGACGAAGGCAAGCTGATCAAACACACCGGCTACCGTGTCCAACACAGTCGGGTCCGCGGGCCGATGAAGGGCGGGCTGCGCTACCATCCGTCGGTCGATGAAGACGAAGCGACGGCGCTGGCGAATCTGATGACCTGGAAAACGGCGGTGGTGGGTGTTCCGTATGGCGGCGCCAAAGGCGGCATCAATTGTGACCCGAGCGACTTGAGTGAGCGCGAGCTGAATGAGATCACGCGGACCTTCGTCGGCCAAATCAAGGAGGTTATCGGTCCGACCATCGACATCCCCGCCCCGGACGTCAACACGAACGCCAAGATCATGGGCTGGATCATGGACGAGTATTCGAAGTACGCCGGATTCTCGCCCGGAGTCGTGACCGGCAAACCGTTGCATTTGTTCGGATCCGAAGGCCGCGAAGAGGCGACCGGCCGCGGCGTGACGATCGTGCTGGAGGAAGTGCTCCGCTGGCAAGACAATTCGATCTCGGAGGTGACCGTCGCGCTGCAAGGCTTCGGGAACGTCGGCAGTCACGCGGCCCGGACGATGGCCGAACTGGGCGCCAAGATTGTCGCGGTCGGGGATCACGCCGGCGGGGTCGGTAACAAAGAAGGGCTGGACGTCGACCAGTTGGCCGCATGGACCGCCCAACACGGCAGCGTCGCTGGGTTTCCCGGCGGCGACGCCTTCAAGAGCGACGACGTGCTGACCTGGGAGGCGGACGTGTTGGTCCCCGCCGCACTCGGTGACGTGCTGACCAAAGACAACGCCGAAGACGTGCGGGCAAAGATCATTATCGAAGCGGCCAATTCACCGACCACGCCGGAAGCCGACGAGATCTTTCGCCGACGTGGCATCCTGGTTGTCCCCGATATCTTGGCCAACGCCGGCGGGGTGACGGTCAGCTATTTCGAATGGGCGCAAAACATTCAACAGTTCCAATGGGAACTGGGGCGGATCCGCCACGAGCTGTCCACCCACATGCGGAAGGCCTGCGAATCGGTCGCCGAAGTAGCAAAGCAACGCGACGTCGACCTGCGCACCGCCGCGTTCGTCTTGGCCATCCAACGCGTCGGTGAAGCAGCGCTCTCACGACGCCCCTACGCCGAAGCGAGAGACTTGCCACGTTAGCTGCCCGACAGTTTCTTATCTCCCATTTTCTTGTCGGTGTCTCCTGCCTTAGCCTCCATTTTCCTGCCCCCCTTCTTCTGTCCCCCAAGCTCTACCAACGGACCTGGAACCCGGAACGGATTGCCGTCCGCTTTCATCTCACGTCGCTGATCACCCCGGCCGCACAAAGCGAGCGTCAATTGGACGTCAGCCTTCGCACGCGCGACGCTCGCACACTTAGCGTGGGCTCGTCAACTCCGGGGAAATCAAAACCGATCACCCCGACGTCTGTATCGGAGGCATTGACCACGTCACTGTGCAATTTGCTATTGATCCAGACGCGGCAACGCCCATCGACCACGCGGATGCGATAACGATGCCACTGCCCGGAATCAAACGGGACCGCAGTGCCTTCCAAATTGGATTGCGTCGGCGGAACATTGGCGACCGTCCCGACGACGCGGTTGCCTTGCACGCGGGCGTGATAGCTGACCCGCATGCGTTGCGTGTTCGGCGACTTTGCCTCAAATTCCCATTCAAAGTCCTTGTACTTGGCGATCGTTGCCAAGTAGGACGACGAATGACCGCTGAACGTCAACGTTCCATCGTCGGAAACAACGCCTCCCTTTTGTGCCCCGTAGGTCCAGCGATGGAGATCGTCGAGCGATTGCCAAGCCGAACCGTCACGCAACGCGATCAATTGTTCCTTCAAATTCGCTTTGACCGAAGCGTATGCCGGATCGTCAGCGAGGTTCTTCCACTCGCGTGGATCGGATTCAAAATCGTAGAGTTCTTCGTCGCCACTGGAGCAAAGAGTGTAACGGTACTGTTTGCTGCGGACCGAAAAATGCGGGAACCACGTGCCGCCGTGTCGTTCGTGCTGGCTGTGGTCCTTGCCCGGCAATGCCGTGATCGCGACATCGGGACCGTTCCAATCACCTTCGGGAGACATCAACAGGGGAACCAGGCTGTGCCCTTCCAAATTGTAACCGCCTGAGGCCGCGTTGGGCTGTGGCGGCAGTCCGCACAACTGGTTTAAGGTCGGATACAGGTCGATCCAGGAAACCGGCCGATCACAGGTCACTCCCTTGGGCATTCCGTCGACACCGGCGATGATCAACGGAACGCGTGTCGCGCCGTCCCACAAACTCTGCTTGTACAGAAACTCCTTCTCACCCATGTGGAAACCGTGATCACTGGTGAAGATCACGATCGTGTTGTCCCGCTGGGGGCTCGCGTCAATTGCGTCCAGGATCTTGCCGACTTGATCATCGACGAAGGAGACACATGCCAGATAGGCTTGCAACCACTGCCGGTACAATTGGCGGTCTTTGTGGCGGACCAACATGTTGTAGCGACGAAAGCCGTACAGTGATCGATCCGCCAGGGCCGTTGCGCAATCGTCCAGGTCTCCGTCGATCGTTTCAGGCAATTCGATCGAATCGAGCGGAAAGCGATCGAAGTATTCCTGGGGCGCGTACAGCGGCGTGTGGGTCCGCACCAATCCGGTGAAGATGGCGAACGGCCGGTCATGATCTTTGGTGATCATGTCGGCCGACCACTCGGCGCACAATTCATCCGCCAACTTGTCCCGGTCATCATTACCGTTGTATCGAAACGGTTTTCCGCCTAATCGCCAGCCCTTGTATCCGGGGATGCCGGCTTGCGGGTCGGGTTTCCAATCGGGCACCATCGATAGCGGACCGAAGTGGTGTTCCCACTTGTAATCCATATCACCATCGGTGTCATACAGGTACATCATTGCCGGGTGCGGAAGATGACTTTGCTTTGACTTTCCGTCCCACGGCCAGGGGCCGACATCGGGACCGGGGCCTCGGCGATCGAAAGCCCCGTCGGACTGACCGCCGTGATAGATCTTGCCGGTTCCGAAGACCGAGTACCCGTGGTTTTGCAAGTGTCGATTGACTGAGACACATTGATTGAGCACACCATTTTTTCTCCAGTCCTCAAACCAGTACAGTGCGCTGGTTTGCGGATACAGCCCCAGCAGCATGCTGGCCCGTGACGGTGCGCAGATCGGATCGTTGCAGTGGGCGTTGGTGAACGTGACACCGCGCCGGGCGATCCGGTCGATGTTCGGCGTCTCGATCCGCGGCTTTCCGTCCGGAGACAGCGGCAAGTCGTTCAAGTCATCGACGATGATCATCACAACGTTGGGACGCCTGTCTTCGCCCGTTGCAACCGTGGTCATCAACGACGAAACCGAAGCGAATAAGAGGAGACAATGGATGACAAGTGGGAGAGGTCGTCGCAGCTTGAATGGCATGCTATTTCAAGAAAAATCGAGATGCTCGGGGTGCATTGCTGCGTTTCATTCTAGCCCCGACGACCGCCGGTGAGTGCCCCGAAACCAAAACCGCGAAACAGGCACTCTCCGGATGGATGGCACGGGAGCAGGTCTCACGCAACGGCGCAAAGGATGGGCAGGAAAGAAGAAAGACTCGAAGCCGCGCGTGCAAATGGCTTTTGGGTCAAGACTCGATTCAACCTGACCTCTTTGCGGCTTGGCCGCCTTGCGTTTTCGCGTGGCTTTCCTCCGGTCCGGGCCAGACGTCGATCGGATCGTTTGCAAACGAAATCGAGCCCAGAAAAATCAATGCCAGGGACATGAATCGGGCTGGACGGTGTAGCATATCCAAACCTTGAACTTAAAAGTGATTCTGGCGGCAATCGCAAGCCGACATCATGGCGTGACCTGCAGTTTACACGGCCCGGAGCCCCACCGTTTCAATGTTGATTTCGAAATACGCTGCCATCCTGATCGCCGTCGCGATGGTTCCTTTTGGTTTGCACGCCGCCGCGCAGGTCCCGGGATATCCCGAGGGGGTCCGCGAAACGACCTATCGATCCGATGGCGATGATTCGATGCAGCCGACGTTGATTTGGACTCCCCGGTCCGATCAGCCGGTCCCTCTGCTGGTCGCATTGCACACTTGGTCCAGTGACTACCGTCAAGCTGGCGGTGAAGCTCAGTATGCGAAATGGTGCCAGCAAGCCGGCTGGGCCTTCATCCATCCCAATTTTCGCGGCATCAATAAAACGCCGCCGGCGATGGGGTCGGACCTTGTCGTCGCCGATATCCGCAGCGCTGTCAAATTCGCTCAATCCGAGACATCGATCGACGCCAGCCGAATCTATTGTGTCGGTGTTTCTGGTGGCGGCCACGCATCGATGCTGATGGCGGCACGTGAGCCGGAGCTGTGGGCGGGGGTGTCGGCCTGGTGCGGCATCTCGGATATCGCGGCTTGGCACAGCCAATGCAAGGGTACACCGTTTGATCGCTACGCCACGATGATCGAATCCGTGCTCGGTAGCGCACCGGATGTTTCCGAGGAGTCTCGCGATGCCGCCTGGCATCGATCTCCGTTGAACTGGATCGGCAAAGCGAAACGTCTTCCTCCGCTGGACTTGAACCACGGCATCCATGATGGACGCGAGGGCAGCGTGCCTTTCACGCATTCGATGCACGCCTTCAATGCCGCCGTTCTAGCCGAGGCCAGGATCACCGTTGACGCGATCGACGCGATGTATCAAACACGCTCCGTGCCCGAATCGCTCCGCCCGATCAACGAGGCGATGCCGGATCCGTTGTACGGCGACCATGCTCCGATTTTCCGGCGAACTGCTGGAACAACGCGACTGACGATCTTTGATGGCGGACACGAAATCGTTCATCAGGCCGCACTGAATTGGCTAGCCGCGCAGCAAAAGGGCCGCTCCGTCAATTGGAATCCTGTCCAGTCGAATTCGATCACCGTGATTCCCGCCGACCAGCAGAGCGGAAAGTGACGCGATGCCGAAATTGGATGACCGTCTGAAAGCGGTGGCGGTGCAGATTCGCAGCTCAGTGCACGCCGACATCGGATCCGACCACGGGCATCTGATCAAAGCGTTGCTCACCGCGGGACGGATCCAGCGGGGCATCGCGATCGAAGTGAATCAACGTCCCTTTGAGAATTCGCGGTCGACGCTGACCGGATTAAACGCCGACGTTCGCCTGGCCGACGGACTGGCCGGTTTGAATCCGGGTGAAGCGGACAGCTTGAGCATCTGCGGCATGGGCGGGGAACTGATCGCACGAATCCTGCAATCGTATCCCGACCGGGTTCCGCCGGACCTGGTCTTGCAACCCAATCGATGTCCCGAGGCGGTCCGACGGTGGGCCCTGGGTAGCGGGTATCATCTGGTCGACGAGCAATTGGTGATCGGACGCCTCCGCTACCAGATCCTGCGGTTTCAACGCAACCATGCCTGCCCCGACCCGGCCTACGCATCGGTCGACCGCGACGCAGCACTGCTGTTTGGGCCGCTGTTGATCCGGCGCTGGGAGCCTCAATTCCGTGACGTGCTTCTTGATGAATATCGTTATTTAAACGATTTTGATCGTAGGACCAACGAATCTCAGCACCGACTCGATGCGTTGGCGAACCTGCTGCAATCAGAACCGCCACACAGCAACGGCCTCGACGGTTAGGTCAGAGATCCTGCTCCGCAGCGTCGAAATGCTCGACGACGATTGCGGTTGGCACACGACTTGCGGCGTTTCAGTCTGCCGATCAGCGTGTTGATCATCGCTATGCCGATTCAGGATACGAAAGTCCCACTCCCGGACATTTCGTTGCGTCAGTGGCTTGCGAAGATTCATTGCCCGAACGAGAGGAACGTGCCATGAAAAAGACCATCGAAGTGAAAACGGACGCGCATCTGCAGCGTGACGTGTTGGACGAACTGGAATGGGAACCGAGTGTCGATGCCGCACAGATCGGTGTGACCGCACGGGACTCAGTGGTGACGTTGACCGGTCACGTCCCGGTGTACTCGTTGAAACATACCGCCGAAGAAGTCGCCAAACGGGTCCACGGCGTGCGGGCGGTTGCCAACGAAATCGAAGTGCGGCCGTCGGACACGCAGGTTCGCGATGACGCGGAGATCGCCGCCGCGGCGGTTCATGCCCTGCAGTGGGACAGCGAAGTGCCCGAATCGGGGCTCCGACTGTCCGTCGAAGACGGCTGGATCAAGGTCTCCGGGGCGGTCGAGCATCGCTACCAAAAAGCAGCCGTCGATCGTGTCCTGCGACACCTCCGTGGCGTTCAGCGGATCACCAATGATGTTGGTGTCGCCCCGCCTCAAGCGACCAGCGGGATCAAAGAAACTATCGAATCGGCCTTCCGCCGCAGCGCCATGCTGAACGCCCGAGCCTTGACGGTGGAAGTCGAAGATTCGACCGTGACCATCACCGGCGACGTCCACTCCCTGAGCGAACTTGCGGAAGTCGAGCGGACGGCGTGGTCCGCCGGTGGTGTCCACACGGTGCAGAATTGCGTCACCATCACGCCCTGGGGAGCGGGACCTGCGGAAGAGTGGGGATACTGATCGACAGGCGATTTACAACGGTCAATCGTCGCTACCTTCGCCAGAAGGTGAATGCCGGGGGTTCCACGCTCTGACGAGCGTTGCCACGTCAAAGTGACGCGGTCCAGTTAGGCGGCCGGCTGCCAGCGTTCCAGCGCCGCATCGATCGCCTGGCCAACCTCTCGCATCGGAAAACCGGTCGCCACCAGTTTTGAGTTGTCCAGCACGCAACTGGACCGCGGGACACCCGTCGTCGCCTCCATGAACTCGGCTTCGTCACGAAAGAAACAAAATCGCCGATCGGTGATTCGTCGCTGGCGGATCAGATCGACGACGTCGCGGGTCGAGACGCTGCCAGAGTTGACGATGTTGTAGATTCCGAAGGGGACGCGATCGAGCCAGCAATGCAAACACGCGTCGACGAATTCATCGATATCGGCAAGCGAGTTGGTCACGTCGAGCAAGCGATCGTACCGCATCAACTTTGACAGGTAGTTGCGTGGGCCGTCGCGGTGGCTGAACGGGATTCGCAACCGCCACACGAACACGTCCTCCGCACCGGCCAGACGTTCCTCACCGAGTGCCTTGCTGCCAGAATAAAAACTGCACGGCGGCCCGCGAAAGCAAAAGTTGGGCGGATCGGTTTCGCAAAAACCGGATTCGTCAGCGCGCACGCCGTTGTAAATGCATCCCGACGAGACGTGCCCCCACGGGAGCCCTCGGATCTGGCAGGCCTCGCGGACGATTCCCGGAAGGACGGCGTTTCCGAGCAAACATTCCGCCTTGTGCTGTTCGCAGGCTTCCACATTCGGCTTGCCCGTGTAGCCGGCGGCATTGATCAAAAACGACGGTCGGGTGTCATCAATCAATGCGACCAGCTGATCGCGCCGCGTGTAGTCGCACTGTCGCCGCGACACCACGCGGTAAGCCATGCCCCGCTGCGTCAATCCTTTGGCAAACACCGATCCCACGTACCCGCTGCCACCGAGCAAGAGAATCATGGGCGCGCACCCGGGTTCGCGTCGACGCCCACCCCAACCTGGCGATAGAGATCCAGCATCTTGTCCAAACACCTGGGTAACGTGTAGGAATCCAAAATGGTTTGCCGAGCCGCTCGGCGCAGCGGATCAAATGCGGACGGATCCTCCAGCACTTCCAGCACACGTTCCACCCAGCGGTCGATCGCGAAAAAGTCGACCAACAGTCCGTTCTTCCCCTCCTCGATCAACTCTTGGACCGGTGCCGTCTCGCTACCGATCGCCAGCGCCCCACAACTCATCGCGTTGAGCAACGACCAGCTCAATGTAAACGGCACCGTCAGGTACAAATGAACATCCGAGAGGGAAAACACCTGCACCAGATCGGACGGACGAACACGCCCGAGGAAATGAATGCGTGACAGGTCGATCGCATGCCGGTCGAGAAACCATTGTTTGAATGTCTTGCCGCCGGTGAATCTGGCGTCTCCCCCGTAGGCGATGCGGTCCTCGCCGACGACCAGCACGGTCACATCCGATCGCGTCTGGCACACTCGGTCGGCGATTCGCATCATGATGTCGAACCCACGCATCGACTCCATACCGCGACTGACGTAGGTCAACACGTGATGGTCCGGCGGAATCTCGACCCCGCCGATCCGCCGTGACGGATTTTCCACAGGTTTCCAGAAATCTGTATCGATCCCGTCAAAGATCGTTCGCACCTTGGGCTGAAACTCCGCCGGCAATTGAGCCTTTTGAAACGCGGTGGGCGCATATCCGGCGTCACAGTTTTCCAGGTCCAGCAACAGCATCGCATTTCGCGTGCGCGCCCTCAGCAGCGTGCGTGTGTCGCAGGGCGGAAGATCCACTCGAAAGTCGATGTCACTGTTGTGCGTGCGATAGAAGAATTCAAAGTAGTTGATGATCGGCACGTCATACAGCTCACGCAGGTACAGTGTGGACACCATTCCGCTGTGCCCGACAATCAGATCGGGTTTAACATCGGGGCGGCGGCGCAGCGCGTCATACAGGGCCGTCGAATCCCAGACCTGATTCTCGAAGGTCCGACTGCAATAATTCGTCTCCGCACGAGCCCCGCTCTGCGGCTCGTACAGCACCCGGCCGATGCCTTCGATTTCGCCTCCGTGCCGCGATGCGAACGTGCATTGCCAGCCGTGCCGCTGCACCAAATGGTTCGCGATTTGACCGAATTGGGCGGGAAAGTTCTGATGGACGAATAGAACGTGCATGGTCGATTCGAGCGTATTGATTCATTCCCCGCGGCTTGGCACTACAACATAACCAGATCCACGGCGGCAAGCGAACCACGATCCTCTCGACGCCCTGCCGGCGAACTTTCTGCCACATCCGCGGCCCCATCAATCCGATCCGCCTGGACATCGCCTCGCCGGCGCCGAACAATACACGTCTCTTCTTTTCCCCGATCACTTTGTTGCCGACGTCTTCCACGTCCGCCCTCGCCGATGCTCCGATTCTCCAGCACTGCATTGACGCAACTGCCGACGGACGCGTTGGTGGTGGACATCCATTGCATCGCCGGGGAACCGACCGAGGCGATGCGTCGGTGTGCGGCGGCATTCGCGGATCTGATGCCGGCCTACCAGCATTTTTTCGATTCCGGCGACATTCGTCCGGGCGAGGTCTTGGTCGTGCCGCCGACGACCGAGCGTCCCACGGCCCTGTTCCTGGCCCCCTCGCGGGTCCATCCCCAGAGCGAGCTGCGGACCCGAGACTTCAAGACGCTCTCCAAGGCCATTCTGGACGAAACGCTGCGGCGCGGATTTCATTCGTTGGCCTTTTTGCCGTTTGAAGTCGGCCGCGGCATGGATGCGATCGAGATCCGCCGCGAGTTGCTTTACTCGTTCGCGCGGTCCCCCGAACTGGAACTCATCTACCTGCCCCAAAACAACGACAGCGACCCGACCGGCCGCGTGTCGATCTTTACCGATGGCGGTGCGGAAAAGGAAGGCGGAAAGGGGGGCTACGGCGTCGTGCTGCGATTCGGCGACCACCACAAAGAACTCAGCGGCGGGTTTCAGCAAACGACTGTCGATCGGATGGAATTGATGGCCGCTGTCGTCGGGCTCGAAGCACTCAAGCGCCCCTGTCGCGTTCGGCTGCATAGCGATTCACGCTACCTGGTCGACACCGTCAACACCGGACTGTTGTTCCGCCGCGCCTCGGCGAAATGGAAAGGAAAACGATCACGTGCCGTCGATCTGTGGGAACGGTTTCTCAAACAATACCTCAAGCACGACATCGAGGTGATTTGGATCAAGGGACATTCGGGGATCAAAGACAACGACCGCTGTGATCAGCTGGCCGGTGAAGCGCGACAATCGACCTCACTGGCGATCGACGACGGATTTCGATCGCAACAGGCGCGATCACAACAGGCCCGATCGCAGCAACCCCGGTCCCAACAAGCCCAACGGAAAACCGAACCCGTCGTGGCCACCGCCCGCGTCGCCCCGCCTCCGACGAACGCTGTTGCGACGTCGGTCGGTAAGCCCAAAAAGTCTGGCGATCCCTGCCGAGCCTGCGGGCACCCGTTGGAAAAACGCATCCCAAAGAAACACAAAGCGAACGCGGCGTACCACTTCGCCTGGTATCTGTTCTGCACCAACTGCAAGCGTTTTTACCACGTCGAAGAGGCGAAGATCGCGGCCGGCGAAGGCCACAAAACGCTATGATTCCCTCGCGGCGCGCCTGCCAGCCCATGCCAGCGGGAAGCGTCACGGCCTGTTGAGTTAGTCGACAAACCGTACCTCGCGCATTAATGCCAGCCCGAAGCGTGAGCGAGGGGCCCGCATTGCCCCTCGCTCACGCGTCGGGCTGGCATAGGTACCCTGATCAGGCTAAATCAACAGCTCGGTCAGCGAGCGGCCCCGCGGTCACACGCTCGGCGCCCCATTCACAGCCGCAACAACGGATGGTCCCGCTGTTGAAGCGGAAACGTCACCGCGGCGCCGTGCTGGCGGTGTGATTCGAACACGCCGCAGATCATTTCGACGGTCCATGCGGCTTCGGCGGCATTGCACAGGGGCTCCCGATCTTCTCGGATCGCTTGAATCAGATCCGACGCTGCGACGTCATGATGCTGAACGCGGTGGATCAATGCCGGGTTCGGTTCCGGGACATCGACGCCACCGCTGGTGATCGGCAACCAGCGCGAGGGCGAATCATGACGCTCGAAGGGATTGCCCGGGACCAGGTACGCCAGGGGAGTGCGATCGGCGTAGATGGCGATCGTCCCCTTGCTGCCGATGATCTGCAACCCAAACCCATGATTGGCGGTCCCGTCGTTGGCAATGGAATCGAAATAAACGGTCACCCCATGATCAAACAGAAACCGGGCGTGCAGTTCATTGCCCGCCAGCGGCCCCAGGCCCTCGGCGCCCTCGCGGACATCCTGCTTCGTCACCCGGCGACCGTCTTGCAGCAAAACCGCAGAGCACGATTGCGGTTTTCCGGCCAGGGCGGTGATCATGTTCAGCACGTGTGATCCGAGCACCCACAGGTCTTCGCCACCGCCGCGACGGTCACCTTTGCCCCTGCCGCGGATCTCCAACACACGACCGATCTGTTCCTGCCGGATCAAGTCGGCGATCACGTCCAGCACCGGGTGGTATCGATTGCGATGCGCGACGGCCACTTTCGCACCGTGTTTGGCACAGGCGGCCAAGATCTCGTCGGCTTCGCGTGGCGTTCGGACAAAGGGCTTTTCCACGTAGATGCCTTTCGCCCCTGCTTCGATCGACGCCAGGATCATGTCACGGTGCTGGTCGACGTGACGTGGACAGACGGCAACGATCGACGGTGACACCTTGGCCAACATCTCTCGGTAGTCGGCGTAGCCGGCGTGATCGTCCAGGGCGAGTTTTTTCAGCGCTTTGGCTCGCCCGCTCGCATTCGCATCGGCCACCGCAAGAATCGGGGTTTCCGGAATGCGTTTCCAAACGGTGTCCAGGCCGTGCCCGTAGTCGCCGCGACCGGTGTGTCCGATGACCGCGACCGGGAATGACACAGGCGAATCCTGGGCGGTTGCTGACTGCGCTGACGCGGCGGCCAACAGCGAGGCGGAGGTGACGGCAAACTGACGACGATCCATAACTGTACTCCTGAGGTAAAGAACAGCTGGATTGTAGCTCAGCCCGTCTTCAATATTTGCTGCCGCGATACGACATCTGCTCGGTTTTCTGAGCAGCGCGACGGGTGACGGCGGGAAGATCTTCTTTGTGCGACAGCACAATCAGCCGGTCGCCGGCGCCGACGACGTCTTCCATTTTCGGGTTGCGGATCACTTCGCCTTCGGCGCGATTGATCGCGACGACGACGTTCCCGCCATCGCCGGTCAGTTCGATGTCTTTGATGGTGCAACCGACCAACACCGACTGGGCGCCGATCGGGATCTCCATCATCCCCAACCCGAAGGCTTCCAGGTCCTGGTTCATCCGCGAAAACGCTTTGGCATCGCTGACGAGCGTCTCGACCGTCGGGCACGAGATCAGCTGTGCGATTTTGGAGGCCCCGATCATCGTCGGCAGGACGACCCGATCGGCACCGCTGCGGATCAACTTGCGTTCGGTCGCTTCGGATTCCCCACGCGCGATGATTTGGATCGTTTCGTTCAGCTCGCGCGCGGTCAACGTGACGAACACGTTCTCCGCGTCACCGGGCAGCACCGAGGCGAGCACGCTGGCACGGCTGATCCCTGCGCGTCGCAAGATATCTTCCTCGGACGCATCGCCGGAGACGACCAGGATGCCGTCTCGCTCCGCCTCGGCCAGCCGTTCGCTGTCGCGGTCGACGACGACCAGATCGATGCCGGCCTCGCGCAGCTCGGCGACCAGACTGCGTCCGACGCGTCCGTATCCGCAGATGATGGCATGATCCCGGGTCTGTTCGATACCACGGCTCATTCGTCTCGCTCCCAAAGCACGTTGGATCTCCCCCTCGGCAATCATCTGAACGAATCCGCCCAGGACATAGATGCCGCTGCTGCACCCGGCCACCACGACCACCAGCGTAAACAGTTTCAACCCCGGATCAACGACCGGGCGGACTTCGCCATAGCCGACGCCAAAGATGGTGATCGCCACCATGTACACCGCGTCCAACAGCGACCAACCGGCGATCACATAGCCCGTCACCGCGATCAGACAGGTGCCGGCCAGGACAGCCATGCCCAGTCGCATCTTGTTGATCGAGGTGGACCCATTCATGAAACGCCCGGCCGGTTCGCGTCAAGGAACGAAGTGGTTGCCTGAGCCTTGTCGCCTGAAACGTCCCCGTCAAGGTTTGCCGCCAACAAGGTCTCTCAGGGGCACGTTAGCCGTCCACAGAGGCGGCCGGCGTTCCCCCGTCAATTTACAACCAACCATCGGCATACCGATTCGCCGAGAGCGCCGGATTCGCCGGATTCGCCGGTAACAATGGCGACCAACGTCCGCTTGGATCCACGGCAATGCATGCCCGCCGCATGATACTTTTCCTCCACACCCCATTCGATCCGATGAAACGACGCCCCCTTCTCGCACTCCTGCTGCTCGCGTTTGCTGTTGTGACCGCTCCGGCTGCGGAACCGATCCGTCGGCTGGATTCGGTGGGAACAAAGGTTCCGACGGCGGAGATCAAGCTACCACCACCACCCACGCTGGAGCAAAAAATCGCCGCGTTGACGGAACTGGTCACCCAGCAACAATCGCAAATCGACGCCCTGCGGCAACAGCTGACCGACCAGGCCAATGCGATCGAAATGTTAACCACCGACACCGAATCGGTCTCCGACCGCGTGGCCGCGTTCGAGCAGGTGTTCACGTTTTCCGGCACAACACTGACCATCAACTTTGAAGCCATCGCGATCAGCACGGACGCTCTGTCAATCGATGCCGGGATGGTTCAAGTCGATTCGGACCTGAAATTGTTCGGGAACTTCTATGCCGATGAAATCGAAACGGATTTCATTGACGCCGAATCGTACGATCCCGGCGCGGGCAACGTCTGGTAGTGGATCGTCGTGCAAAGTTAGCTACCCTCGCCAGAAGGTGGATCCCGGGGGGGACCACGCTCTGGCGAGCGTAGCTACGTCGAGGTCGAGCAGACCAGCTGGGCCGAGACCACACGGAGATCAGCCGCCGCACAGGCACCAGCGCCGGGGGTTGACGGGTCCGGCGGCTTGGGGTGCAATTCTTCCTCTAGGCCGACTCCGATTCCTCGTCGCGTCTCCTTCGATCGGGGCGTCTCCCAATCATCCGGCGGCCGATTTGTCCCTACCGAACCCGATGTTTTTAATTATGGTCAATGGTTCAAACCGACAACCGGTTTGGTAAGCGACAACCCTGAATTCCCCCCGCAAACCGCTCGATGACACAAAACACCCAAGCGTTCGCCGTTGACGACTTACGGATCGGCGCGATCAAGCAACTGATGCCGCCGCAGGAATTGATGCAGGAGATCCCGGCGGACGAAAACATCGCGGAAACGGTGTTCAATGCCCGAACCGGTATCCAGCGGATCCTGGCCGAACAAGACGATCGCCTGGTGGTCGTGATCGGCCCCTGTTCGATCCATGATCCCGACGCGGCACTGGAATACGCGCGGCGTCTGGCCGTCGAACAGAAAAAGCACGAAGACCAGTTGCTGATCGTGATGCGGGTGTACTTCGAAAAACCACGCACGACGGTCGGCTGGAAAGGACTGATCAACGACCCGGGGCTGGACGACAGTTTTGAGATCAATCGCGGGCTGCGGACCGCACGGGGACTGCTTCGCGACATCAATGCGATGGGGCTGCCGACGGGAACCGAATTCCTGGACCTGATCAGCCCGCAGTACGTGGCCGACCTGGTGGGCTGGGGAGCGATCGGTGCCCGCACAACCGAAAGCCAAGGGCATCGCGAACTCGCCTCCGGCTTGTCCTGTCCGGTCGGGTTCAAAAACGGCACCTCGGGCAACGTCCAGATCGCCGTCGATGCGATTTGCAGTGCCCGACAACCGCACCACTTCCTGTCGGTGACCAAAGAGGGCACGTCGGCCATTTTCGCAACCGCGGGTAACAGCGATTGTCACATCATCATGCGTGGCGGCATCCACACCAACTACGACGCGGCCAGCGTGGACGAGGCATCCGCCTTGTTGACTCAAGCCGGGCTGCCGGCACGGATCATGATCGATTGCAGCCACGCCAACAGCCGCAAGATCACCAAACGCCAACGCTATGTCTGTCGTGACGTGTGCAGCCAGCTCAGTGACGGCGATCTGCGGATCATGGGCGTGATGATCGAAAGTAACTTGCTCGAAGGCAAACAGAGCCTGACCGACGGCGAGCTGGTGCCGGGATTGAGCATCACCGATGCCTGCATCGGCTGGGACGAAAGTGTGACCCTGCTGCAAGACCTCAGCGACGCCGTCGTCGCACGACGAAACGCCTAGGGGGGCGTTCCAAGACGTCCGTCTTTTTGCTCACGGAATTCTGACGGTTTCGATGCCGCGGAACTCTCATGAGATCCGCTGCCTGACTGCATCGTACCATCATTCTGGCCCGCATCATTCTGCCATCCTTTTCCCCGTTTTCGCCTGCCGCCCGCAAAGCAGCGCCGGCAACAACACCAGGTCGGCAACCAGCGCCGCCGACAGCAGCAAGAACATCATCCAAGCGAATCGACGCGTCGGTTCAAAATCGCTCCACGCGAATACCAGCAACCCCAAGCCACAAACGACCGTGGTTTGTGTGATCGCGTTTCCACAGTGCGTCATCGTCCTGGCGACCGCAACGGCCGGTGCGGTGTCGCCGGAAAGCTCTCGGCGCCAATAAAGCAGGAAATGGACCGTGTCATCCACCGCGATCCCCAACGCCACGCTGGCCGTCATCATCACGCCGATATCCAGCGGCCGGTCCATCCATCCCATCCCTCCGAACAGCACGAAAATCGGGAACACGTTGGGAATCATGGCAAGTAGCCCCAGACGAATACTGCGAAGCGCGATGATGATGACCGCGGCGATGACCAACATCGCGGTGAAAAAGCTGCCGATCAGATCCTTGAGCAACATCTGCTGAGCCCCTTCGATGACCGGCATCACGCCCGTCACCGTCACTGAGACATCGTCCCGGCGGGCCAATCCCCGATCAATGACCGCTTCGTGGGCGGCGGTCAAATCAGACAGGTAGGCCGAAGCGTCGACCTGTTCAAACGCGGGCACACGCGTGGTGATCCGCCACGATTGCGTCTCGGGCGTTTCACGCAAGTACCCTAGTTCTGCCAGGGAAACACGGTCCCTCTGGAACCGCTCGGCGATCACACTCCGCTGCATCGAAGCACGCACGCTGTTGGAGGTCGGCAACGATGGTAGAAACGTCAGCGCCGACGTCGCGCCACGAGCCGGCGGTTGGCTGGCCGCGGAGGCATGGATCTGGCGGACCAACCGCAGTCGATCAAACAGCGTCAACGGCGACGCGGCGTCAAATCGCACGACCGTTTCCACCGGGACCAACGGGACCACCTGTGATTCCAGCCAGCGATGGTCTTGGATGACCGGATGGTCGGCCGTCAGCAAATCGAACACCTGGACCGTGGTTCTCAATCGACCAAGACCGAGCGCCGCGACGGTCATGAGCGACAGGCCGACGAAGGCAATCAGCGACCGGCGACGGTTCACCACCGACGCCAACCGGGAAAGCCAATTCCCCGTCCATCCGGACCGGACACGCGTTCCAGGCGGCCAACGTTGCAGCACGCCGGGAAGCGTCAGCAACATCAACAAGGTGGTCAGCAACACACAACCGGCTGAGATCATCGCAAATTGCCGCACCGCCGTGATCTCGCTGACCAACAACGAAAGCAGCCCGGCGGCCGTCGTCGTCGCCGACAACAGGCACGGTTTCCAGCCGATGCGCAACATCCGCTCGGACGCCCCCGCGCGCCCGCGCGCGTCGACTTCGTCGCGGTAATAATTGCACAGATGAATGCCCGTCGACGCGGACAAGACGAACACCAGCGGCGACATCACCACGAACACGGCGTTCATGGTGTTGCCGGTCAGGTCGACCAGCGAGATCGCCAGCTGCTCCCCAAAGAACCCGACGCCCAAGACCAGCAAAATCATCCGCCACGAGCGGAGGAACAGACAGCACAGCAGCACGATCACGGCGGTCGACGGAAGCGAAAGCCAAAGCATCGAATGCACGCTCGCATCGTCAATCGCTTTGCCGATCACCGGCGCCCCCCCGATGTGGGACTGCTGGGCAGAGAGTCCGAGTTCGTCCTGCAACACGGACCGGATCATCGCAATGGCCTCGTCGCGGCGGACCGCCCCCTTGACCGTCAGCACCGCGATCGCGCAACTGACATCGCCGGGGCCGATCAGCGATCCGCGGAGTCGCTCGATCGCTTGTCGACGACTCAGTTCCAACGGCGGCGACTGAAGCGACTCGAGAGACGACCGGCCGGTCAACACTCGGTCAAACAGGGCTTCCGAATGGACACCGGCGTGCCCGCCGTCGGCGCGAGCGAGCGTCACAGCAAACCGATCCAACCGCTCGTCATCGACCGTACACCCCTGCCAGGAAACCAAAATCACATCGGGCGTACGGAAGTCGTTGACGAAGTCGAAAAACTGGCGTCGCTCCTCGCTCTCCGGCGGGATCCACATCACCGGCGAGTTGTACATCGATTCCAAGCTGCGGCCGGCTCCCACGACGACCAGTGGTGCGGCGACCAGGATGCATGCCAGCGCGATCAGACTGCGATGAAAAAGGGTCAAACGCATTGCGGGGGCAGGAAGGGGCTCGACGAGACGGTACCACAGCTGGTGTTTAGCCATGAGGCGATTCCCCTCGCTGCGAAGCAGCGACAAGAGGCGGCTAAAGCCTGAACACCAGCGCGCTCGCCCGTGATTCTAACGTCGCAGACTCGGCAGGGAGCGAGATGTGACCAGCGGGCGCGCACCTGCATTTTTGATTGACGCGACCTGCCCCCCCATTATTATGGAGGCCAAGATTGCTCGCAGCCCCATCGAGAGCCCATGCAGACCTCGTCGCCAAACAAGCAGATCGCGCTGGTCGGCATGGCCTGCCGCCTGCCCGGGGCCGATGACTTGCAGGGTTATTGGAAGATCATTCGCGATGGCGTCGCGACGGCCGGGCTGCTGCCGGAATCACGCTTCGACCGGTCCCTGTACTTTGACCCGCGCCAGGGGATCCCCAACCGTTCCTATTGCGACATCGGTTGCCTGGTCAATCAACGCGCCCGGGGGCGGCACTTTGATTCGCTTCCCGCCGCGGTTCACGAGTGCCCCGAAGCGGCCTACCGCAACTTGTGCGATGTGGCCGCGGAGGCATTGGACGATGCCGGAGTCGAGCTGTATCCCGCCCGGCGGCGATCCGGCGGGGTCTACCTGGGACACTCCCGCAGCAGCGGCTTAGCCGGCGACTTGGCCTACGGAACCTGCATCGCACAATCGGCGCGGCTGCTAGGCGAGGTGCAGGGCTTTCGAGAGTTGGACGTTGATCATCAAGGGGTGATCGACGAACTCGTCTCCCAGGTGCGATCGGAAATGCCGCATCGAGACCAACAGGGACGCCCCGCTTTGGGGCCGCACGTGGCCTCCGCGATGCTGGCCCAGACGTTCGCCATGGGCGGTCCGGCGATGACGTTCAATTCCGCCTGTGCGTCGTCATTGAGCGCCCTGCACCAAGCGGTGTTGGCATTGCAGCAAGGCCGCATCGACATGGCGATGGTCGCCGGAGCGTCGGTCTGTCACTTCGAAACCCTGGTGATGTTTTCCCAGGCCCAGTCGCTCAGCAGTGTGATGTCGCGGCCCTTCGACGACGATGCCGATGGCTTGGTCGTCGGTGAAGGATACGTCGTCGTGATTCTCAAAACACTCGAGCAAGCACTCCGCGACGGAGACAGGATTCACGGGGTAATTCGTGGCATCGGGGTCTCCTCTGACGGCAAGGGCAAGAGCCTGTGGGCACCGCGAAAGCAAGGACAAATGGTGGCCATCGGTCGTGCCTATGGCGAAGATCTAAAGTCAGCGAACCTGCAATACATCGAAGCGCACGCCACCTCCACCCAACTCGGTGACGCCACCGAAGTTGTGGCGCTGGCCGAAGCATTAAAACTGCCGCCCGGCCGTCGGATTCCGATCGGCAGCGTCAAAGCGAATATCGGCCACACGCTGGAGACCGCGGGGCTGGCCGGGCTGGTCAAAGCCGTGCTCTGCATGCGTCACCAGACCATCGCCCCGGCCGTCAATGTCAATCGCTTGAACACGTCGATCGACTGGGACTCGCTGCCGTTCTACGTCCCCTTGCAAGCCGAGCACTGGCCCGAGCCTGCCGGCGGATCGCCGCGCCGCGCGGCCGTCAATGCGTTCGGCATCGGCGGATTGAATGTCCACGTGGTGCTGGAAGAGTTCCCCGCCGGCACCGACCCAACGGCAGTGCATGCCGGCGTCGACGTGGTACAAACCAAGGGCCATCGGCAACGTGTCGGCCAAGTTCAATTGACCGACCGTTCCCCTGCCGACGCCGTCGCCGTGATCGGACGGGGGACGGTTTTGCCGGGCGCCTTGAACGTCGACGCATTCGCCCAGTTGCTGATCAGCGGAGACGATCCGAAAGGGCCGATTCCCGCGCATCGCACCAATCCCGACATCTACCTGGATCCCTCCGGGCCGAGACCTTGGCACTGCGTCAACAATCTTGCGGGGGTGGTCAAGGGATTTCAATACGATTGGCGGACGCACAAGATTCCGCCCAAGCAGATCGCCAACGCCAACCCGTTGCAGTTCATGATTCTGGATGCGGTCGACCAGGCGTTCCGCGAAGCCGGTTTGGACCGCGAGTCGACCAGCCGCATCGGCGTGGTGGTCGGTTCGCCGTTCGGCGGTGAGTTTGCAACCCAATTGCTGATGGGATTGCGATTGCCCGAATTTCAACGGCGTCTTGTTGGGCTGCTCGATCGGCTCGGCTGTGACCCCCGAGAGTGCGATGAGGTTAGCCGACAGTACGCCCAGGCGTTGATCCAGGCGATGCCCGCGTTGTTGGATGAAACCGGCAGCTTCACCAGCAGCAGCCTGGCGTCGCGGATCACCAAATCGTTCGACCTGATGGGCGGGGGTGTCGCGGTTGACGCCGGCAACTGCTCCTCGGCGGCCGCCTTGATGTGCTGCGTCGACCAATTGGCCACCGCTGCCTGCGACATGATGGTTTGCGTTGGCGGCCAAGAAGACCTGAGCGCGACGTTTCTGGAGCGGATGGGGTTGGCCGGTCTGCTCACCCAGGGGACGCCAAGATCGCCGTTGGACGCCGCGGCCGGCGGGATCGTCCCGGCGGAGGGCTGTGGGGCGTTGCTGTTGATGCGGCTGGCCGACGCGAAACAACAAAAACGCAAAATTTGGGGTATCATCCAAGGTGTGGGGGTCGCCACCGCCGACAGCCAATCCGAAGCCTCCCAGCGCGCCGTCGACGATGCGCTCCGGCGGACCGCCCGCCAGGACTGGCCGCTCGCCGCGGGCGACGTCGCTCGGATCGAAACCACCTCGGTCGCCTGCCAGCGGCGGACCGCCGAAGAACTCGATGGGATCTACCATGCCTACGCCCAGCGCACCCGGCAACGTCCCATTTCCCTCGATTGCCTGATGACCCAAACTGGTCACCTGGGCGCCGCGTCGGCGGTCGCCGCGTTGATCAAGTCGACGCTCGAGCTCGAGCACTTGAAAACAACGGCCACGTTCGGGCTGACCCGCCCGTTGCCGTTGATCGAATCCAACCCGTTGTTTGATGTCGCCCCCCAGCCCCAGCCGCTGGAAGCGGCCGACCGCAGCGGACGCCTTGTCACCGCCGTCCACAATTGCGAACGTCAAACCGCCTATCACATTCTTCTCCAGCGAGATGCAAAAGTGCATGCTCCCAGCAAACCCAAGGCCCCAGTGACCGCTCCCGTGACCGCCAAGGCCTCCTACGATTCCAGCCTCGTCGACGGCATCCAGGTCGTCGACGCCACGCGACGGCGAAAGGAAGCGATGCGGGACAAGGCGATGCGTCAGTCACGCTCCGCGACGGAATTGCCGTCGCAGGTTGCCCAATCGCCGTCGCAAGTTCCCGCTGCGGCCAGCGACGCCCGAGAGAGCCTGACCCTCCCGACAAACACGCCTGCGCCGACACAAACGCCCGCCCCGACTCGCAGCAACCACCTCCATGCCGCCCCGACTGACTCCGTCTCGACCGGTTTGTCCGACGACCAACTGAAAGAGTTCCTGAACCGGTTTGTCGTCGAACAAACCGGTTATCCGCCGGAGTTCGTCGAGATGGACGCTGACCTGGAAGCAGACCTGGGAATCGATTCGATCAAGAAAGCGCAGATGTTCGGCGAGCTCGGCGAACACTTCGCGATCACGCCCGACGAAACGCTCACGCTGGACGATTTCCCCACCCTGCAACATATCTTCGATTACCTTGCCGCATCGGACGCTACATCCGCTCCGCCGGTCGAACCCAGCCGCCGAACACCAGCCCCCGATCAGCCGCACGGCGCCAGCCTGCATGCCCCCGATCAGCCGCATGGCGCCAGCCTGCGGGCACCCGATCAGCCGCATGACGCCAGCCTGCGGGCACCCGATCAGCCGCATGCCGCCAGCGTGCGGGCACCCGATCAGCCGCATGGCGCTAGCCTGCGGTTTCCCGACGTGCCGGAACCCAACCAACCGCTCCATCACAACACCCCATCCCCCCACGACCGCCGCGCGGGCGATTCAATCACGACGACCGCAGATCGCCCGGATCGAAACCTCGATCTGATCCCCGACGCCAAGCGGATCAACCGCACGAAAGACTTGCTCGATTTTGCGGGGTTGTCGATTCCGTATTTCGCCGAACACGAAAGCGTCACCCAAGACACCACGCGCGTCGACGGCAAACAGGTCGTCACGTTCTGCAGTTCGAACTACCTGGGCATGTCCGGTGACCCGATCGTCTCGGCTGCCGCCAAAGAGGCGATCGATCGCTACGGCACCAGTGTTTCCGCCAGCCGTCTGATCGCGGGCAAACCGCTGCACCGCGAACTCGAAGACGAATTGGCCAGGTTCTTGGGCGTCGAAGCGACGTTGGTCTTCTCGTCGGGCTACGCCGCCAACGAATCGATCATCGGGCATCTGTTCGGCCCCGGTGATCTGGTCATTCACGACTCGCTCGCCCACAACTGCATCATCCAAGGCGCCGAGCTGTCGGGGGCACAGCGACTGAGTTTTCCGCACAACGACAGCGTGGCTTTGGATCGCCAACTGCAAAAAATCCGGCACAAGTACGGGCGCACGTTGATCGCCATCGAAGGTGCCTACAGCATGGACGGCGATCACCCGGACCTGCCGGCATTTCTGGACATCAAACGGCGACACGACGCGTTTCTGTTGGTCGATGACGCCCACGCCATCGGCACGATGGGAACCACCGGCCGCGGCAGCCCCGAGTTCTTTGGTCTCGATTCCGGCGAAATCGACTTGTGGGTCGGAACGCTCAGCAAAGCGTTCGGCAGCGGTGGAGGATTTGTCGCCGGCAGCCGCGAGCTGATCGAATACCTGAAGTACAGCACGCCGGGATTCATTTACACGGTCGCCCTGTCACCGGGCAGTGCCGGCGCCGCCCTGGCGTCGCTGCGACTGCTGCAACAACAACCCCAGCGGGTTGCCAAGCTGCAAAATAACGCCCGGCTGCTACTGGAACTGGCCAGACAGCGTGGGCTCGATACCGGTCCGGCCCGCGACACGCCGGTCGTCCCGATCATGGTCGGCAACTCGCACACTGCGTTGCTGCTGTCTCGTCGACTGCTTGACCGCGGCATCGACATTCAACCGATCGTTTATCCGGCGGTGGAAAACGACGCGGCACGACTGCGTTTCATGATCACCGCACGGCACAGCGAAGAACAAATCCGCACGACGATCGATGCCCTGGCCGAAGACCTGCACGCCGTCCAAGCCGAGAGCGTTCCGATCGCCCAGTGGCAATCGGTGTTGTCTGGCAAAAGCCCCATGCCATCGGACGCAAATCCAGCTGGAATCGCGGACGCTGGCATGATCCGGCCGATATCAAACGAATCTCAACCGATCGAGGCAAGCGTTCCATCACCATCTGAATCGAACGGGCCACAGGATTGGACGACAACGGACTTGCAGGAGTACCTGGTCAATTTCATCGTCGAACAGACCGGGTACCCGCCGGAGTTTGTCGAGATGGACGCCGACATGGAAGCCGACCTGGGGATCGATTCGATCAAGAAGGCACAACTGTTCGGCGAACTCGGACAGCACTTTCAGATCACGCCGGACGAATCATTAACGCTGGACGATTTCCCGACCTTGCAGGACGTCTTCGACTACATCGCCGATGCAATAGGAATCGGCGTATGAGGATCTCTTGCAGCGAATCGTGGATGACGGTGACCGCGCGACGGGGCACGACCGCGTCCACTCCCCCTTGGCCGATGACGCTCCGGTCGTGGCTGACACCGCCCGAGATCGACGAACTGGATTGCTTTCGGGCGCCGAATCGACGCCGGGACTGGATCGGCGGACGGTGGTGCGCGAAACAACTGCTCGTTGAGATGTTCTCCGATGCCGATGACTCGCCGCTGAAGTGGCAGATCCTTTCACGCGCATCGGCGCGACGCGGTCGCCGTCCGGTCGTCTATCGAAATGACGTCCGGCAACCGATCGATCTGTCGCTCGCCCACTGTGCGTCGATCACGGTTGCCGCGGTAGGCCACAACCATCATGACCTCGATCCCCCCGAGGGGTGTCGAATCGGCGTCGATGCGATCGATCGCACCGCCTTGCCCGACAGTTTCGCGCAAGCCTGGTTCTCGACCGCGGAACGTCACCGATTGGAGAACCGCCGATGGACGATCGCCGCGGGATGGGCGGCGAAGGAGGCAGCGTTCAAAGCATGCAATGACGGCGAACCGTTTCGCCCCCGCCACGTTCAGATTGCCCGAGTCACTGCCGAGGGCTGCACCGTTGACTACGAAACCCGACGCACGGCGGACGTGCG
The DNA here is from genome assembly GCF_008035925.1 of Stieleria maiorica. Classification (NCBI taxonomy): domain Bacteria; kingdom Pseudomonadati; phylum Planctomycetota; class Planctomycetia; order Pirellulales; family Pirellulaceae; genus Stieleria; species Stieleria maiorica. The sequence continues at coordinate 6,123,560 of NZ_CP036264.1, read as the reverse complement.
ATTGAGGGTTTACGATGACGCGATCATCGCGATCGCACGAACGAGCTCGCTCGTTGGCAGCGTGTCCGTCGGGCCTCAGCGTCCACACAAATCACAGTGCTGGCCCTCTCATCTCCAGCCCTTCTCCCCCGCAAGGCCGGGGGAGAAGGGAGCCAGTGTGAAACGGGCAGCCGCCAATGTCTGCTACAAGGTTGAGAACACCGAGCACCACACTAAGAATCCATCATGATTGATCTGAAAGAGAAAGTCGCCCTCGTCACCGGAAGCTCGCGGGGGATCGGTCGCGCGGTGGCGATCACGTTGGCCGAAGCGGGGTGTGACGTGATCGTCAACTATGTCACGTCCCAGAATGAAGCGTTGGCGACCGCCAAAGAGATTCAGTCGCTGGGGCGACGCTGTTGGATCATCCGCGCCGACGTCAGCGAAGAAGACGATGTGCAGTCGATGTTCGAATTCATCGAGCAAGAAATCGGGCAACTGGACATCCTGGTCAGCAACGCCGCGACCGGCGGATTCCGCCCGCTGCTGGCCTCCAACCCCAGACACTTCGCCGCGGCGATGAACACCAACGTGCTCGCGCTGGTCCATCTGGTCAAAGCCGCCGTGCCGCTGCTGGAAAACGCGCGCGACCGTGGCAAAGTGATCGCGATTTCCAGCCACGGGTCACACCTGGCACTGCCGATGTACGGCTTGATCGGCGGCTCAAAGGCGGCCTTGGAAAGCATCACGCGACACTTGGCCTTGGAACTGGGGGATCGTCGCATCAACGTCAACGTGGTCAAATCCGGTCTGGTCGAAACCGATTCGACGCGTCGCATTCCGGATGCGGAAAAGATGTTTGCCGCCCGAACGGCCAAGACGATGATGGGACAACGGCAATTGGAAGCGTCCGACGTCGCCAACGCCGTCGCGTTTTTGTCCAGCCCGATCAGTGATCTGATTCAAGCGACGACCCTCACCGTCGATGGGGGAGCCGCTGCACACGTGTAGCCGCACACGTGTAGCTGCGCACGAGTAGCCAAACACGCACCGCCGCGTGCCTGTCGCAGCAGAACCGAATGATGAATTCCGCCCCCAACCATCCACCCTCGGAAAACCGATCCGCTGACACGCCCTTGGCCGTGATCGGGATGGCCTGCCGTTTGCCCGGCGCGAGCGATTTGGACGAATACTGGTCGCTGATGATCGAAGGCCGCAGCGCGATCGCGGAACTTCCCGCCGAGCGACTGGACCAGCGGCGGTATTACGATCCCGAACCGGGACAATTCGGAAAGACCTATTCCAAGATCGGCGGGATTGTCGGCGACCGCACGGCACCCATCGAACCGTTTCGTCTGACCGATCACGACATCGAAAACGCCGATCACTCGCATTTGGACTTGTGCCAGGTCGCCGGTCAAGCGATTCGCGATGCCGGACTGGATCCGCACGCTACCGAGTCGACACGAGGCGGTGTGTTCGTCGGCCATCAGCGCGGTTCCAACTTGATCGGCGAATTGACGCTCGGCGTCATGGCTGCCCAGGCGATGGATTGTCTTCGTCAAACGGACCACGTTTCCAGGCTGGCTCCTCGTGAGCAAGCAGCGTTGGTCGCCGAGACGACCGCTCGGGTGCGTCGTGATCTACCGAAGCGGAATCCCGGCGGCGGGCCGTTGCTGGAAAGCTCCGAAGCGGCGCGGCTGATCTCCAAAGCCTTCGGGCTGGACGGCCCTTGTCTGTCGATCAACGCCGCGTGCAGTTCTTCGCTGGTCGCGTTGGCCGCCGGCGCCCACGCGCTGCAAACGGGCGACATCGACTTGGCCGTGATCGGCGGCCTGTCCTATTGCAAGCTGGACGCTTTGATTCTGTTTTCGCAGGCGCAAACCGTCAGTGCCACCGGTTCACGTCCCTTTGATGCCGACGCCGACGGGCTGGTCGCCGCAGAAGGCTACGTCGTCGCGGTTGTGAAAACACTCGAGCGCGCCCTGGCGGACAAGGATCCGATCCGCGCGGTGATCCGCGGCATCGGCGTTTCCTCCGACGGCAAAGGGAAAAGCCTGTGGGCGCCGCGACGTGAAGGTCAAATCGCTGCCGTCCGCCGCGCCTATTCGGCCGACGTGACGCCGAGCTCGGTTCAGTATGTCGAAGCCCACGCGACGTCGACGCCGGTCGGTGATTCGACGGAGATCAATAGCTTGGCCGAGGCCTTCAACGAATCGTTCGGGCGACCGCCGGATCGCAAGATTCCCCTCGGCAGCGTCAAAGCCAACATCGGCCACACGCTGGAAGCCGCCGGACTGGCCGGGCTGGTCAAAACGGTGCTGGCGATGCAGCACCGCATGATCCCGCCGCTGATCAATCTGCGCCGGCCGAGCCCCAACGTGGATTGGGCGGCCGCGCCCTTTCAATTGCCGACCACCGCGATCCCCTGGCCGGATCCGCCGCCGGACGGACCACGGCGGGCCGGCGTCAACGCGTTCGGAATCGGCGGCTTGAATGTGCATGTCGTGTTGGAGGAATATTTGCCGGACACGTCCATCCGTTTACGATCTCGCCGCGACACGGCGCCCGAGGACCGATCGATTGCCGTGGTCGGTGCCGCACTGCTGGTGCCCGGAGCACGGACGATCGATCAGTTTTGGGACCTGATGTCATCGGGTCGAGATCCCAAGATCCCCGTCCCGGCCGACCGCTGGGATGTCACGCTGGATCATGGGGACGACGCCAAACATTGGGTCGGCGGGTTTATCCGCGATTACCAATACGATTGGCGACGGCATCGCGTTCCGCCGAAACAAGTCGCCAACGCCGATCCGCTCCAGTTCATGATCCTGGACACGGTCGCCGAGGCGCTCCAGGCATCCGGATACGAGTCCAAGCTGGACCGCGAGCACACCGCGGTCATCGTCGGCAATCTCGTCGGCGGCGAAGCCAGTTCCCAGCTCCTGGTCGGGCTGCGATTGCCGGTGCTGCGTGAAGTCATCGAAACGGTCTTGCGAGAGAAAGGCATCCCCGCGGCAGAGATCGCCCGGACCTCTCGGCGATTCGCCGAGGTGCTGCTCGAACGAATGCCGGCCTTGTTGGACGAAACGGGCGGCTTCAGCAACAGCTCACTGGCCTCGCGGATCACCAAGACCTATGACCTGATGGGCGGTGCGTTCGCTTTGGATAGCAGCGACAACTCCTCCATCATGGCGGTCAACACGGCGCGTGGATTCCTGCTGCGTGGTGACTGCAAGATGGTCATCGCCGCCGGAGCCCAACGCGACCTCGGCCCCCACGCGTTTGAATGTCTCCGCTTGTCCGGGCGGTTGAGTCCGTCGGGTCGTGTCCGATCGTTGGATCAGAATTCAGACGGCATGGCCCCGGCCGAAGGAGTCGCGGTCGTGCTGCTGAAAAAACTCCGTGACGCGAAAGCCGACGGCGACGAAATCCTGTCGGTGATCCGTGAAATCGGTGTCGCACGTCACGACGATCAACAAACCTCGCAACGAATCGCCATCGGCCGGGCCCTCGCAGGAGCCGGCGTGACTGCCGATCAAATCTCGGCCGTCGAGTTGTCGGCCGGTGGCGTTGCCGGCGACGACCGTGACGAATTCCAAGCGATCGCCCAAGCGTACGCGGCAGAGCGGGAGCAACCGTTGCATCTGCGTTCGCTCGCCGGACAACTCGGGCACACCGGCAGCGCGGCGGGAATGATCGCGTTGGTCAAATCGTCGTTGGCACTCTCGCACCTTCAATCGCCGGTCGGTCGGCCACCAGAACTGCCGATCGATTGCGTGTCTAATCAATCCTGGTGTGAGTTCCCCGCGACAAGCCGGGACCTGCCGGTCGTTGATCCCTCCGGCCGCGTCTATTCCACCCTCCATTGCCACGCCAGGGGAATGGCGTCTCATGTCGTGATCGAGCGTGGGCAACCCGTCCCAGCGGCGACCGCACAACCCGGTCGCGACCAAACGGCTCGCCCTGCGGTCGATCGCGATCACGCTTATCGAAGCTGGATTTGCCAAGCCGACTCACCGTCCGGTCTGATCGACATCGCGACACAGGTTGCCGCGGGCGGGGCAATCGACCCGATCCACCCATCGCGCGACATCGGCCCTCCCAGCGATCAACGACATTCACTGGCGATCGTCTACCGCACCGACGACGAGCTTCGCACGAAAGCGGAACTGTTTGTTTCATCACACGCGCATCCCAAACGCAAGGCACTGTTCCAAAGCCAAGGCATTTACTGCGTCGAGCGATCGCGGTGGCCGAAGGTGGCGTTTTTGTTTCCCGGACAAGGGTCACAGTACCCGTCCATGCTGACCGAATTGGTCCAAACGCATCCCGTCGCCTCCGCGGCCGCTGAACGAATCGATGCGATCCTGAAATCACTGCAGTTTCCCAGCTACCGAGATCTAGTCGTCGACCAAGCGGATCTTCTCGGTCAAGACGTCTGGCGCACGCAACTTTCCTTGTTGGTCGCCGATTCGATCTTGATGGAAGTGGTCGATGCGATGGGGATCCGTCCAGACCGGATCTCGGCCCACAGTTATGGGGAGTTTCCGGCCTTGGTCGCAGCCGGCGCATGGGATTTCACCACCGCGGCTGTGGCAACGTACCATCGTTGTCGGTTGATCACCGAGTCCAAGGAAATCGATGGCGCGATGCTGGCGGTCGACCTCGATCGACACGGCGCGCAGACCTACTGCAACGCTACTCCGGGCGAAGCCTTTGTCGCCAATTGCAACAGTGACCGACAAACCGTCATCGCCGGCAGCCGCACCGCGATTGAGAATCTGAAATCGCGGATGGTCGACGCCGGGGTCCACGCCAGAATCCTGAACGTGCCCCGCCCCTATCACACGCCGCTGATGGCGCCGATCCAAACGGCGTTTCGACAACAACTCGACCGTTTAGGAATCGCCCCGCCGCGCACCCCGTTGCTCAGCAGTGTCGACAACCGCTACGTCGCTGAACCCGACTCGATCCGTGAAAACCTGGTCCGGCAACTGGTGCAACCGGTGCTGTACACCGATCAGATTCGACGGCTGGTCGACGAGGGCGTCAATGTGCTGGTGGAAATTGGACCTAGCCCCGTCCTGACTCGGTTGCACGAGCAGATCGTTGGTGATGAATTGTTGTGGATCGCAACGGACAATAAGAAGCGACACCACGACGAATCCCTGGCCCGGCTGGATGCCGCATTGCGCGCCGCCGGTGTCCCGATCGGTCAATCGGACGACATGGAAACGCGGTTGAGGCTGACCGTATCGGATACAGCGACGCCCGTAGGCTCGCGCCAAACGGCTGATTTGCAAACGACATCAGCCGGTTCGCGCCAGCGTCCGGGCAGCACCAGTGACATCGAGCAAGCGGAGCCGACTCCCGACATGCCCGTAGGCTCGCGCCAAACGGCTGATCTGCAAACCACATCAGCCGGCTCGCGCCAGCGTCCGGGCAGCACCAGTGGCGGCCAGCAAGCGGAGCCGACTCCCGACACGCCCGTAGGCTCGCGCCAAACGGCTGATCTGCAAACCACATCAGCCGGTTCGCGCCAGCGTCCGGGCAGCACCAGTGGCATCGAGCAAGCGGAGCCGACTCCCGACACGCCCGTAGGCTCGCGCCAAACGGCTGATCTGCAAACCACATCAGCCGGTTCGCGCCAGCGTCCGGGCAGCACCAGTGGCATCGAGCAAGCGGAGCCGACTCCCGACACGCCCGTAGGCTCGCGCCAAACGGCTGATCTGCAAACCACATCAGCCGGTTCGCGCCAGCGTCCGGGCAGCACCAGTGGCATCGAGCAAGCGGAGCCGACTCCCGACACGCCCGTAGGCTCGCGCCAAACGACTGATCTGCAAACGACATCAGCCGGCTCGCGCCAGCGTCCGGGCTCCAGCATCAACGTCCAAGAATCGGCGGCGAATGCCGAGGCGGGACTTCCGCTGTTGTTCCTGGAAGGTTCACCCCGCCAGATGGGCGCCGCGCACGGTCAATCCATGACATCAGCGATTCATCGGATGCTGGATCGTTACAAGGAAATCGCCGCCGGCAAGTTCGGTCGAACCCTGCCCGAATTGTCACGGGCGAAATCGATGCTGGACACGCTGGTCGACGACTCGGCGTTGCAGGAAGTGCGTGGGATGGCCGACGGGGCGGGTGTCCCCGTCGAAGCGTTGCTGGAACACAATCTGTACGCCTATCCAGAAATCGGTGCCGGTTGCACGCAAGTACTCGCCGGCCGGCCATCATCCACATCGCATCCCGCCGCCCGACCGACAGAGACACAGTGGCTGCACGCGGCCAACGAAGACATGCCGCTGGGATTGTTTCTTCGTGACACGATGCGACGCTGCGTTCAAATCCGGCGACCGACCGCTGGGTTTCCGCACTTGCTGTTTTCCGCCGCCGGTCATGTTTTGGGGATCAATGGCGTTAACGCGGCCGGAGTGGTCGTCACCAGCTCGATGCTGTTGGACCGTCCCCGCCGCGCCGAAACGGCCGACGGACTACTCCACTCGATCGTCATCCGTCGCGTCCTGGAATCCTGCAAGTCGGTCGACGACGCCGTTAGTCTGCTGCGCCGCGAACGGACCACCGGCGGCTGGGGCATCTGCATCTCCGACGCCATTGGTACCGAACCGGCCTATGTCGAATACGATTGCGGAACGTTTCAATCCAAGCGGATTCATGACCGTCATCTGGTCAGCAATCATGCCCAGTTGCTGCCCGCGGTCGCTAAAACTCCGCGGCACTCGCTCCTGCGCCAACAACGGCTTGAGTCATTGTGGCGGCTGAAAGACGACCAGGATCCGTCAACCGCAATGCTGCAACGATGGATGAGGGATCAATACGACGAAGGCCGCGGCAGGGAAGTCCGTTTTGCGACCATGAACACCATCCGCCGTGTCGACAACCAAGTCAGCGTTCTCTTTGACGTGCGATCGGGACGGGCTTGGACGACGCCGGGCAATCATGAACCCTCGGCGGACGCGAACCAGTTTTTCGAACTCGACCTGGAGACATTGATCGGGTTCCAGCCGGCCCCGCAAACCCGACCTCGCGTCACCGCAACGAGAGCAACGGAGAACGCCCCCGCGCGGGCAAGCGACCGAGTGATCACCTGGCAAGAATTCTCACAACGTTCGCACGCGTTCGGCGGGCGAGCGGCGAATGTTGGTGCCGGGAAGGTCTGCGACCGATTCGTCCTGCGATGCATCCAAACGCCGCCTGCACCACAAGCCGACGTCGCTGCGACGCTGCAAGGTGGTGTTTTGCTGTTGGGCGACAACGCCGCCGCCGACGCGTTTGCCGAATCGCTGCAACGTGCTGGCGTGCGTTGTCTTCATCTGCGGCGGTTGGACGATGTCGACGCCGCCACTTCCTTTCTGGACGACTTTTGCCGAACCGGTGTGCCGACCAATGTCTTCTTGTTGACCGCGTGGGACAAAGACGCCGCCTTGGGCGCCTCGGTGGACGATTGGCAACGACGCCGTCAGAGCGGCCTGTTGGTGCCGTATCAACTCTGCCAACGCTGGATGACGCTGCTCGCTGAAAACGGGCTCGTCGGTGAAGGCAGAATCGTCGGCGGCGTCCGCCTGGGCGGGTTGCTGGGCTTTGATGATTCCCTGATCTCCCCCGAGGGTGGATTTGCGACCGGACTGGTCAAGGGTTTGTTGATCGAACTTGGGTTCGCCGCACAAACATCGTTCCGCGCCCGCGTCGTCGATTTTGACCAGGATGCTGATCCGCATTTTATCGCGGCTCGATTGATCGACGAAGCCGCATCGTCGGCCGGACGAACAGCGGAAGTCTCCTATCGTGGCGGGAAACGTCACGTCGTCGCGCCCCTCCATCAACCGGCCGATCAGCTCCCCAGCGTCAACCCTGACTTCGGTGAGGTTTGGATCATCACCGGCGGCGCCCGCGGGGTCACCGCCAAAATTGCCAAAGCGATCGGCGAGCAATTCGGCGTCAAACTGCACCTGATCGGATCGAGTCCCCTGCCGGAAATCGAAGACGGTTGGCGAAACTTGAGTTCCGATCAGCGAAAGCAACTCCGTGCCGAAGTCGTTCGCAAAGCCCTCCAGGCGGGCGAGGTCCCGATCGATGCCTGGTCGCGTGTGGAAAAGGCCTTGGAAATCGACGAAAACCTGCGTGCCTTTGCCAAATCGGGTTTGGATGTCACCTACCACGCATGCGACGTCAGCGACCACCGGGCACTGGCACGCTTGTTGGACCGAATCCGACAGACCGACGGCCGCATCGACGGCATCATCCACGGTGCGGGTTATGAAAAGGCGAGCAGTTTCGCCAAGAAGAAACTCGCGTCGGTCGAGCGTACGATCGCATCAAAAGTCGACGGTGCCGTCTCGCTGATGGAATTAACCCGACAAGACGACTTGAAGGTCTTCGCCGCGTTTGCATCCATCTCGGGGCGCTTCGGCGGTGTCGGCCAAACCGATTACTGCTTGGCCAACGAACTGCTGTGCAAGCTCGTCAGTTGGTTTCGCAAGACTCGCCCCGAGGTTCATGCGGTTGCCTTTGACTGGCCGTCGTGGGACGAAGTCGGGATGGCCGTCCGCCCCGAGTCGCGACTCGCCAAGACACTCGTCGACGCCAAGTACATGCCCGTCGATGAAGGCGTCGCGCACTTCATCGACGAACTGCAGCGCGGCTGTCCCGAAGGCGAGGTCTTGGTCACCGATTGGGAACGCTACAAACGCTACTACACCGACCATTACGTCTCTTCCCTAAGTCCCTATCCGATGATCGATCGCGTCCAGGACCTGGATGGTGCAAACGGCCACGGCATCACGACCGCGCGCGACGTCGATCCGGTCAACGACAACTTCTTATCCCAGCACCTGCTGCGCGGCCGACCGATCTTGCCCTTCGTCGCTGCCGCGGAAGCCTGTGCCGAGACGGCCAGCCTGCTGACCGGTGGGCTGGCAGTCAACGGGCTGGCGGTGACAACGATCGAGAACTTTCGCATTGTCGAATCGATGCGTTTCTTTACCGATCAACCGCAGGAGATTCGGGTCCGCGCCGAGCGATCGGGCGACCAGATCCGATGTTCCATGCTCAGCGATTTCAAAAACCGCAAAGGCCAAGTGCTTCGCAAGGACCGCGTGCATGCCGAATGTGTCATCCGATCCGACCAGCCCGATGGCGCTGCGATCGACACGGTTGAATTTCCCGATGTGCCCTATGTCCCGGTCCATTACTTGGATCACAAATTGTCGGTGTATCACGGCCCGATCTATCGCCAGTTGGAACAGTTCTACTATTCCCGGCAGGAATCGTGGGCGAAAATCAGGATCGCCGACCCGGCGGAGTTTCTATCGGCCGAAAGCGGCGATTCGGTCTTGCTGCCCTGTGTGTTGATCGACACCTGCGTGTTTTCGGCGGGGGTCCATGAATGGACGATCGACCGGACGTCGATCGCCTTGCCACATTCGATTCGACGATTGCGGACGTTCTCGCCCCCCGTCGTCGGCCAGCAGGTCACCGCCCGCATCACGCCGCTCGAATCGACCGACAAATATGCGACGTTCAACATCGATGTCTGGGACCAGCACAGACGTCCGGTGCTGCAGATCGAGAACTATCGCGCCAACGTCCTCGTCGCGACCATCCCGCTGGATCGGGCGCAATCGACGCATTAAGGTAGAACGATGCACCATCCAATCTTGCAACACCGACTTGGATGACTCGACTAAGGACAGGTCAACAGGCTGTCGACGGGTTCCGCTACCCTAGGAGTTGGTGTTGACCACGCATGAGCCTTCTCGCCGTTTGAGTATAAACCCGATGATCCGATCACTCCTTTGTTGTTTCACCTTCTTGGCAATGGCACCCTCCGCATTGGCAGGCGGAATCTCGATCGGCAACGACTCCGGAACCCAGGTGTTCACGTTGCGGCAGGGAACGACCGTCGTCAAATTCGCTCCGGCTGCCGGCGCCAACGCGTATTCGATTCGTGTCGACGACGTCGAATACCTGCGGCAACCCGAATCGCTGGACAAGCTGCCCGGCGTCGGCTTCGGAAACCCCGTTTTGTATCCGACGCCGAATCGCGTCAAGAACGCCGCGTTCGAATTCGACGGCAAAACGGTTCGCTTTCAACCCAACGCGGGCGCGAACTTCATTCACGGTCTGGTCAATCGACACACTTGGAAATTCGTGCGGTCCGGATCCGATTCCGACAGCGCCTCGGTCACGTGTGTGGCCGATTTTCGCGACGGCACCGAGTTACATTCGCAGTTCCCCTTTCCACATCAGTTGTTCTTGACCGTCACGGTGACCGACGCTGCGGTCCGCTGGACTTACACGGTGGACAATAGCGAAGGGAAGACCGCCGTGCCGTTCGGATTTGCCTTGCATCCGTACTTCGTCTACCAAGGCCGCCGCGAGAACACGTACCTGAAGATCCCGGCAACGCATTGGATGGAATCCGAAAACCAGTTGCCATCGGGAGCGCTGGTTCCGAAGGAAGCGTTAGACTATCCGCTTGGCGAATTTATGTCGCTAGAGGGAACTTCATTTGACGACGTGTTCTGGGGCCTGACGCCGGACCAGCCCACCGTCATCGAGTACCGCGACGTGAATCGTCGAATCACGATCAAGGCTTCCGAGGCATTCACGCACCTGGTGGTCTGGACACCGGACCGGCCGTACTTTGGCATCGAAAGCCAGACCTGCAGCACCGACGCCCACAACCTGCATGCCGCCGGCAAGACGGCCGAGTCGCACCTGCAAATCTGCCAACCCGGCCAAAGCCTTTCCGGATGGGTCGAATACCGATTCGGGGATTGAAAGTCGGGGCGATAGCGGCAGTGTTCAGGCTTTAGCCCAATACCACTTACTTTATGAGCCGACGGCGCTAGCCGCGGGCCTTGGATTGCCCTTCGAGACTTGTAGGGCCCGAGGCTAGCGCCTACGGCTCAGTTTGTGATCGAAACTAAGTGGCATTGGGCTTTAGCCGCCGGAGTCGCTGCGTTGCAGCGAGGGGAATCGCCTACAGGCTAGACACCAACCTATCCCCACCAACAAGCCACCGAAGACGGCGCCCGCCAGATGGGATTCGATCAAGGGCTTGAATCCATCGGCATCCACAAAGAGCACCGCGCCGGTCACGAATTCATACAGCAGCTTCGCGACCAGCAACGTTGCCATCGAGATCCAAAAGCCGGCGAACAGACGATCGCGACCGGCAAGACAGTGTCGAATCTGATCGCCGATGAACCAAACGAACAGCCCGGTGTCGATCCCGCTCAGGCCACGATATCCCGAAACATCCTTGCACACCAAGGCGACCGTCGCCGAGATCCCCAGCGCCATCACCAGCAGCGAGACCCCGAAAAGCTTGGGGTGCTGTCGTTCACAGGCCGCGCCCAACACGACAAACATCAACACGTCCCAAAACAAATGTTGGCTGTCATAATGCGTGAGGTGACCGGACAGGAGACGCCACCATTGTCCGGCGGCGGCGGACGCAAAATCCAACTGCAACACGGCGGCCAGGTTGGGGACGACATGCGCCAGAATCGCGATCGCCGAAACGGCCAGGGTCACGCGATGGTCCATGCACCATGAACGGCACCTGCGGCAGATGCGTTGATATCCGATCTCGCGTCGCCGGCGAAGCGTCGGAAACAGTGATTCGCCTGCGCTCATCGCGTCCGCTCCGTCGCGTTGCGTGCCTTTCGACGCCGCATCATCGCGGCCGCGCCCGCACCACCGATCGAGAAGATCGCGGTGACCGGTCCGATCGGACCGCCACCGCCACCGCCTGAAGCACCTGAGAAGTTGCTTCCGCCGCTGGGCGATTGGCGAGGCCGTGAGGAGGAAGACGACGGTCCCGACGGAGGCGGCATGCTGGGAGCCGCATTGTCGACCGCAACTGGCCGTTGCGGCGCTGTGCCCCCGGCGACCGCTGAGGCTGCCGGTGGAATGCTCCGGGCACTCCTCGCGACGGCCCGAGAGCGACCGACAGACTTTTCGGTCATCCCCTCAGGCATCATCACCGGGACGGACTCGCTGATCAGTGACCCCTGTGGCGTTTCGGAGAGTTCTTTCTCGACGGCAATGAACGATGTGTACTGAGTCATCAGTTGATGCCTCAGCCCCAGCGCGGTGATTTCTTCGCGGCCCTGCGGGGTTTCATGTCCGACGTCGCGGTTCCAGATCTGTCGGATTCGCTGGCGGGCCCAAATCGGACCGATGGAATCGTGGGCGACTTCTTGCGTCGGCAGGTCCAGTTCGAGTTCCATTTCAACGGCTTGCCCCAGCACGTTGCCCTGCAATCGCACGGTCCCCATTGCCGATGTTTCATACCGTCCCAAGACGACGAGCGGCTTTCCGGCATACAGATCCGGAAGTCGCGAAGGAACCTGATCTTTGATGACAAGTCCTCCCCAGTCGATTTGCAAGTCCGTCATGTAGGGCTGGCTGGTGCGTTCGTTAAAACGCCGAGCGATCTCGCCCGCGTTGTCCTGGTTGTTGACTTGCATCGAGAACCCCCGTCCCATCTCCGCGGCGCGATTGATCAGGTAGTCATTTGGTGCAGCCCCGAACCCGATCGGAAACACCCGAGCGTCCTGAAACTCCGGGTTCTGTAGATAGCGCAGAATGGAATGATCATTGCCAACAAGGGCGTCGGTCAGCAGAATCATGTAGCGGGGGCGAGCCTGTTCATCAGCGTTGCCCCCCAACGCCAACTGGAGTGCCGGCAGCAGTTTTGTTCCGCCGCTGGCGCGCAACCCACGCACGAATTGTTTTGCGGCTTGGACATTGGCGTCAGTTGCCACAACCGAATCCTGCCGAAACGCCGTGGCATGATTATTAAACGCGATCATCCGGAATTCATCCTGCGGATTCAAATGATCCAGCACATGTTGGGCAAACAATCGCAATTGGCTGATCGCCGGCCCGTTCATCGATCCGCTGGTGTCCAAGACCACAATCACCTCGCGCGGCGTGATCTCGGCCGGCTCGATGGACCATTTCGGTTGCAGCGCCAACATGACGTAACCTGCTTCGGATTCTGCCGGGCGGTGTACCAGCGACGCCAACGTGCTTTGCTCACCCGCCAAACGGTACTCGATGACAAAGTCTTTGTCGGCGATCGTCGACTGGTTCTTCAAGGTCGCGACCGTTTGAGTTTCCGACGTCCGTTGGATGTCCAGCTCGTGTGTGACCGGCACGATTTCCTGAATCGGCATGGCCGCATCAACATTCACGGTGACAAAGACATCGTTGCCGTTTCGCATCCCCTCGGGTAGAAAGTCCGGCGTGATTCGTGACGCATCCGGGACTTGGTCGGTGTCGGCTGCCCAACCGCGACCGACGCTGGGACGACTCAACGGTTCTCCTGGGATATAGCGCGGCCCAACAACCATCGGAAAACGAAAGACGTAGCGGTCTTCGTCGATCTCCAGCGGATGCACGTACTCGATGTTCACGGTCACTTCGCCGTCGGGAGGGATGTTGGCGACCGCCTGAGAGAACACGTTGGCCCGTTCTTGTTCCAACAACGCCGCCTTTCGTCCCTCGTCTCGGGCCTGCTCATATTCACGACGTGCGTCTTCCTTTCGTTTGACCTCTCCGACAATCAGACGTTCTCCGATCTGAAAGGAATAGGCGTCGACGGCGCAGTTTTCAGGCAGCGGAAAGACGTACAAGGCCTCCAGTCGCTCGGAATAGGGGTTTTTGAAAACCTGGGAAACTCGAACCCGTGCCAGGACGCCTGAGACATCGGCCTCCACACGCGTCTCTTTCAAAGTGAAGCATTGGCTTGGTGACGGCAACGTCGCTTTCAATTCGTCGAAGTCATCTTCGGCGACTCGCATTTGGCCCTGCGTGACCGGGGCCCCATCGAGCACCGTGTACCCCGCCTGTGCGACGGGGCAGAACAGGCAGACTGATGCCAGGACGACGAACGATCTGCCCACAGCCGACCAGATCGATCGACATCGGGTGTCTATTGAATGAGCGGTCATGATGAGAGTTGCTCCGGGGCGTAGGATTCGAAGTGACTCTCAATAAAGATCCTGGACCGTGGCCGGCGAAGCGCGGAATAAAGAGATTTCTCTCGTGGGACCACAGCTTTGACGTAGCTGCGCTCGATGCGAGCGTGGAAAGCGCCCAGGATCCACCTTCTGGCGAAGGTAGCCACGATTCAGCGAGTCGCTGAGGGGGTTTCGCCCGGCACGATGGTTTTCAGATCTTCCCGTGCCGCCCACTGAAAAATGTCCTCCCTACGCAGGGCCGATGCCATCAGGTCCGGGAATTGGTCGGGCGTGCAGGCGAAAACGGCGATCCCCATGGCGGCCACGGTGCTGGCCAGATTGGCGTCGTAGTAGGGACGCCCTTCGTCGCTGAGTGCCAGCAAGACGATCACGTTGACGCCGTCCGAAACGAGCCGGCCCAGTCGCGCAATCAGCTCGTCGGCGTTTCCTCCTTCGCACAAATCGGTGATCAGAATCAAATGCGATTTGCGAGGTTGTTGGATTTTTTCGGCACAGTAGCTGACCGCCTGGTTGATGTCGGTGCCGCCACCCAGCTGGATGCCGAACAGAACTTCGACGGGATCCGAAAGTTTTTCAGTCAAGTCCAGGATCACGGTGTCGAAGCAAACCAGTTGCGTTCGCACGACCGGCAACGAAGCCATCACCGCGGCGAAGATGGAGGAATAGATGACCGAGGGCGCCATCGATCCCGATTGATCGACGCACAAGATCACTTCGTCCAAATCCACCAGCCGACGTTGTTTCCTGGCGAATCCGATCAGCCGCTCGGGCACGACGGTTTTGTACTGGGGAAGGTACTGGTGCAAGTTCGCCCGGATGGTTCGCGGCCAATCGATGTCAGCTGCCCGAGGTCGCGTCGTCCGCTTGCTACGATCCAGCGCGCCGCGCAACGCTTCGGCCGTCCTTCGCTCCAGCCGCTGCATCAGTTCCGCGACGACTTTCTGGATCACCTCGCGAGCCGTCTGTTTCGTTTTCTCGGGCATCATGCCTCGCAGACTCATCAGGTCGGCGACCAGATTCACGTCGGCTTGCATCGCCGCCAAAAACTCGGGTTCCAACAGCATTTGTTGTAATCCCAGCCGAGAAAACGCGTCCTTTTGGATGATTTGGACGACCGGGGTTGGAAAGCACTCGCGGACGTCCCCCATCCACTTGGCAACGCGAGGCGCCGACCGCCCCAACCCGCCCCGACGCGAACCTCTTCCGCCGCCGGATCCGTCGCCCGGTTCGTACAACGCGTCGAGTGCCGCAGTGATACGCGCGTCGTTTTCGCCGAGCTCCTCGGTTTGACCACCGAGCATCATTTGCCATCGCCGCTGAAGTTCATCCATCGATTGCACCTCCGCTCAAGATCTCGTTGATCCGCCGCATGTGTTCGGACCAAAGCGGATCGACGGATTCGATGACCTGATAACCGGTCTGTGTGGTCTGTCGACCGAGTACGGCATCGAGCAATCGGCGGCGTTCCATTTTGTCCATGTTTGAAAAGACCCGTCGAAACAATGGCAGCGATTCGACAAACCTTTCTTCGTCCAGACTCATGATCCAATCGCTGACACAGTGGCGAAGATCCGCGTCGTGGATCAAACGATTCCCGGCTCCTTCAAGAAATCCTTCAAAGAAACACGCCGCATCTGCGGTGGTCGTACCGGGGGACAGTTTTCGACTCAACAGATCGACGGCATCATCGGAGTCCAGGTGTTCGCTTTCATACAGCAACCGGGCCGCTTGCCCCGCGACCAAGGCGGTCGCCTGGTCATCGTGGATCACTTCGCCGAGCGCATCGATCCACATCGAAAGGGCCGACGACTCGATCAGCTGGATCGAACGATCGGCCGCGGCAATCGAATCGCGCAGCAGCCCCGCGGCTTCTTCGTCTAATCCGCGCGCCGCGTGATGAAGGGCGATCGAGGCTTGGCCGGCAATGCGATCAAACAAGGCATTCATCTGGCCCGTGTCAACGTGCCGGGCTTTCCCGTAACGCAGGACGTCCGCGATCGGTGGCAATGCGGAGAGCATCTCCAGACAATCGGTGGCCTGTCCGGCACGATGCTCCAGCGCCGTGCTGACCTCGGCCGCGGCCTCGGGCAATTGTGCTGTCAGGGCTTCAAAGACCAGATCCGACAACTCGCCCAAACGATTGGATTGCCGCGAGCGAGCGATGATGCGTCCGGAGGCCGCCTGGGCGATCGTAGCACCGTAAACCAGGTTCTCGACCAGCGAGACCGAGTACTCGGGCTCCCAACGCAACACCCAGCGTTCGCGAAACGTCCCGCGGCTGCGTCCCGGATCGTCCAGTTTCCCCCACGGCACATCCAGGGCAGCCAGCCGATGCAGCAGCGTCGAACGAAACAGCCCGCTGTCGGATCGCAAGTCCACAGACAGTTCACGCTCCAGTGCCTCGGGCTTCAGCCGAGCCGTCTTCTGTTGTCGCTGCAAATCCTCCAATAACGGAGCCAGCGGAACGCCGCGAGGAATACGGCCCACTGCGCTGCCGATCAACACGTCCACGGCGATCGACTGCCACAGCTTGTGATTCCCAAAGCACATGCAGGCCACGGTGGCGTCGGTCAGTTCCTCAAACCCGACTTGCGGTCGTCCGCGAATGGCCGCCAAAGACACCGCCAAGCGTTCCGTTTCGATCAGCGATGCGGTTGAAACCACTTGTCCGTTTTCTCGCAAGCAACGAGCGATTCGCGCGATCCAGCGTGTCGCTTGTTCCCGGCGTGGCGTTTCCCACAGATGCCGATTCCAGCCGGGCGCACGGACGCCGGCACCATAGCCGCTGGACAGGGCCAAACGGGGCGCGGTCCACGGAGTCCACGTCGCCGAGACCTTGCGTTTGGCGACGCCCTTCAGCAGTGCCCGATCGTCCTTGGCCGTGTGTTTTTCGGTCAAAGCGGGGACATGCCAAGCACCACAGACGACCGCGACGGCCCCTTCGTCACGTTTCCGCGACTTGGCAATCTCCAGCCGCATGTGTGCCTCGCGGGCCGCTTCGTCGTCTTGCGGCGGCGCCACATCTTCGCGCAACGCCCGCATGGCATCGGCGACTGCGGCGAAAATCGGTCCCGGCTCGGGGTTTTCTTCGATCACATCCTGCCACCAACTTTCCCCGTCTTCGTAGCCGGCGGCAAATGCGAGTGCCCCGATCGGATCCCATCGAATCCTTGCCAATGGATTTTCCGCTACGTCATCGGATCCCTGCGTGTGTTCGTCACTCGTGTCTTCGCTTTCAGGTGCCGCGACGGGTTCGGCCGCCGGAGCCGAGACGCGCAACCGCCAATACACCGGCAAATCAATAAAGCGAGCCGGCACATCGTGCTTTGCCGCCCAAAGAATCGCCTGGTATTCGGGCGAGAACACCGAAAACGGCCAGAACACCGATCGCTCCGGTTCGCCCGCCGGGTAAGCCAGCAAGGCGACCGGCGGCACCATGTCCTGGTCCGCCAACATCGGAATCAATTCCGACAGATCCGCAGGCCCCTCGATCAACACCTCGGCGGGCCGCAAGGCGTCAAGCGACTCGACCAATCGCCGTGCCGACCCGGGGCCGTGATGTCGGATGCCGAAATACTCGACTTGCCCTTGCATCACACCAACTCGGTCAACGTGGTGTAGTAATCCGCAAAGTCACGGCGTTTCTTCAAAACCGTTTCCAAATACTCTTCCAAAACGGCTTTGTCCTGGACCGGATCTTTAACGATCGCACCGAGCACATTAGGCGCAAGTCCTTCGGCGTTCAGGATCCCGTCATTAAAGTAGGCCGCGTGGGAGAACCCGCTGACCATCACCGCGATCGCCTCGGCCGTCGAAAGCGTGGCCGACGGGCTTTTCAGCGTCGTTTTTCCATCGGCGGTTTCGCCACCTCGCAGCTCGCGAAAGATCGCCAGCACCCGCGTGACCTCTTCGACCACATTCTTCGGTGCGGGCAGATCCAGCGACCGGGCCATCTCGCCGACACGCCGGGTGACGATCTGGATTTCTTGATCTAAATCGTCTGGCAAAGGCAACACGACGACATTGAAGCGGCGTTTCAGCGCGGCCGATAATTCATTGACGCCCTTGTCCCGATCATTCGCGGTTGCGATCACATTGAAACCGCGTTGTGCGTAGACCGCATCGTTCAATTCAGGGATCGGCAGCATCTTCTCGGACAACACCGTGATCAGCGTGTCCTGCACGTCCGATCCCATTCTCGTCAGCTCTTCCAATCGACACAGACTGCCGCTTTCCATCGCACGAAACAGCGGCGTCGGCACCAGCGCCTCGCGACTGGGTCCTTTGGCCAGCAATTGTGCGTAGTTCCATCCGTACCGAATCTGATTCTCGTCGGTGCCGGCGGTACACTGGATGATTTTTGTCGAATCACCGCTGATCGCGGCGGCCATGTGCTCCGAGACCCAGCTTTTGGCCGTCCCCGGAACGCCCATCAACAGCAATGCCCGGTCGGTCGCCAGCGTCGCCACGGCCGTTTCGATCAGACGACGATCACCGACATACTTGGCATCGATCTGTCGCTTGCCCACCTTGCCGCCGACGATGTAGGTGACGACGGCTTGAGGGCTGAGCACCCAACCGGCCGGCTTGGGATGGTGATCTTCCGCCTTCAACGCTTCCAGATCATCGGCGTAGGTCTTCTCGACCGGCTCGCGTAAGACTTCAGTCACAGAGGCTCTCCTGGTGGCAAGCACGCATTGAGTTTAAGTAGTCCAAGCATCGGGTCGGATGCAAACAGATTGCTGTCAGTGAACATCGCCAGCAGCTCCGTCGCGGCAGCCTGGTCCGCCAACAGCCCCAGCGAAAACAGACCCCGACGAAGCGTCTGCTGCCCGACCGTGTTCTTCGTCGTGTCTTGACCGGCAAGTTTTTTCAGTTCCTTGAGTGCTCGCAGCGGTTTCAATTGCTCGAACGTGATCTCGCCCCACAGCCCCTGCGCACAAACGACCGCAGCGGAAAGGCTGGCGTCGTCGTTCTCCAGCACACGCGGGAGCAACATGCCGCGACTGTCCTTCCCCAATCGGTCGAACAACTGTTGGAATCCTTCGGCCGAGATTCCATCGAGCGAGGTGATGCACGTCGCCATCGTCGCGACGGCCAACTCATTGCCGGTCGCGGCGACCATTCGCACCAGGCTATCGGACGCCTCTTCGTCGACGTGTTCCCAGCCGCGGATCAATTCGGTTTCGTCGGACAATCCTAAACCCTGCACGAAACTCTTCAGGCTCAGTTTGGCAGCCAACTCATCACGACGTTTCCGCTGGGCAGTCGTCTTCAGCCGGTTGGCCGTGATCTTGTATCCACCGCGCAGAAGCTTCTTGGCGACCGAAAAAAAGTCTGCAAACTCCGCGACGTCAGCCGCCTCGTCCTCGGCCGCTCCGATACGGGCCAAGTACTGTTCGACCAGCCGACGGACCTTGGCAGACCGATCTTTGACAAAACCTTCCAACAACGACTGGTCTTCCGCACACAATGCCTCGCCAAATGTTTCGATGATTCTTAGCCGCTCTCCCGCCGGAACGGATGCTGCCTTGTCGGCGACCAACTGCCGCGCCGCCTCGGGCTGCGTGCGACGCAGAGTCGACAGCGCGGCGCGACGCTCCGCCGGCATCCAAGCGTCCCAATTGTCGGCGTTGATTTGATCGTATTCCCCTGTCGTGTCACCTTCCTGCTCCGCGTTTTGCCAAGAAGCCCATGGCGCATAGACGTCCGGCAGCTGATCGAAACTTTTCGGCATGTAGTCGGCCGGGTGAACGACGTACCCGCGTGCCGCGAGCAAGTGCATCACGTCCCGGGTTTGTGACTCGGTGAGCTTGATGATGCGAATCAAGTGCCGGAGGTGTTGGCGCGCTTGGGGTGGCGGTGTCGGCAGACTCAATGCAGGCAGCGTCGGCGTGACTTTCAATTCGCCACCGGGCGTCGCTCGCAGTGCAAATTGCATCGCCTGTCCGGCCAATGCCAACAACGCCAGATCTGGATTCGGATCGTCTTGTACCGCCGCACGCCATGACGCTGGCGTTTTCCCAACCGCCGAACTACCGATCATCCAGCATCCTTTCAGTTCGTTCAATGTCTGCAGCAGATCACTCGCCATGGGACAGGCTCCCCCAGTCGGACTGCGACGCAAGCAGCGTGAGCGTCAATCCGTCCCACAAGGCGATCGTCTGATGCATGGCGACGCCGGCGATCTGTTTCGCGGGCTTTCCGGCAATCGGAAGTGCCAGCGAACCGTCGTCGGACTGCCACCAGTACCTGGCATCCGCTTGGGCGATCCGACCGCTGGGAAAGAGCAACGGGACGGTGTCCATCCACGGCGCCGACCGCAACGTTTCACGGTAACTTTCCAGCGGCGGTGTCGTTGCGACCGGCCAGGGTGTTTCATCGACGGCTTTGGCAGGGTCGCCGGGTTTTCGCTCGGCAATGACCGCACGAATCGGCCTCCGCGCCGGGTAAAACGCAAGCTCCGCTTCAAACCGTTCCCCGACCGCAAACGTGCTGCTTCGTTTGCCGAGTGAAGCCGGAAAGAAGTCCAGCAACAGCGCGAACCGAATTCCTTCGCCCAGATTCATCAGCCAAGTCGCCTGGCTGACCAAACCGTCGCGCCGTGTCGTCACTTGCTCCCCGACCACCTCCCAAATCGCCGCCAGTCGGGTTGCGCCCTTCAGCTCCAAGATCGAGTCGCGGGTTTCGCTGCTTCCAACCAACCGCGTCAGCTCTGCATCGTCTTGATTCGCTTTCCAAGCTCGGCAAATCAGCACGATGCGTCCGAGTTCTTGGATCAGCAGATCGAGCCGCCGATCGCCGGAGACCTGCATCAGCCGCGACGGCAATTCGTCCAGTCGGCTTGCCATCGCTTGAGCTTTGGCGTCCACCAAACGCGCCGCGATCGTTCGGCAACGCGCATTCGGATCGCTCAAGAATGCCGAAAGTCCACCGCGGATTTGATCGTCGATCCACTGTTGCAACTCGTCGATCCCCGCAGCGATCGATTTACGAGTGGCTTTGGCGCGTTTTTCGGCGGCGGCTTTGCGTCGTGTTTCGGCCTTGGGATCGAGCGGTTTGTTCTCCTCCGTTTGTTGGGCGACCGCCAGACTCTTGCCGGCTTTGCTGACGGACTTCTTGTCCGACGTGCCCGGCGCACTGCCGCTCGAGTTGCGGCGACGCCCCGACCAATCGTTCACCCACTGAGGCGTTTCTCCATCGGCAAACGGCGCTGGATCCTCGACGTACATCCACATCAGCGCCAGCACGTGCTTGCAAGGATACTTGCGTGAGGGGCACGTGCATTTGTAACCCGCATTGGAGTTGTCAAAGACCGTGCGATAGGGATTGGCGCCGCTGCCTTGGCATTCGCCCCAGACCAGATCGCCGTGCCGAGTCAGCGCGGGCCATTTGCTCGGCTTCATCAGTTTGTTCGCTGCATTGAGCGAAGCCTGATCTGGCGCTAGCTCCGTGATCTTGCTGGTCGTCAATGACATCGCCGCACCCGATCGGCATCGTTGTTTGAACGGGCCGTTGTTTCAACCAATCGATCGCGCCCGCCCGTCCGTCCACGCGGGCATTGTCGCTGATTTCACAGGGGCAAACAATTCCCCTTTTCCGCTCGCGGTCCATCCACGCTCGAAGCGCAAGCGAGAGAGTCGCAGCTTGCTTTTCGAGTAGTGGACCAGGCGACGAGTCCATTCGAAACATGCACCGCGAGGACTCCTCGCGTCGTCCACGACCCCTTTCCCGCCCGACCGAGCGTCGCCGTGTTCTCCGAACTCGGCGGACAAAAGCGTAGCGTTGCCCCACGCGCCGACCTCGGAGAGGACGGCGACTATCCAGCTACTCACCGATCACCGGAGCCAGATAGATGTCGCGGTACTTCACGCTGGTGTGATCACCCTGCAGATGAATCGGTCCGGGTTGCGTGGGGTCGGTGAACACCGCGCCGCCTGTCGGGCCGACGACGGGCTGGTTGTCGATGACCTTGACGCCGTTCAGGAAAACGGTGACGTGGCGGTCGACCAGCGTCAGGTCATAGGTCTGCCATTGACCGCCTTGCTTGCCCGCATTGATCGAGGGCGCGATCTGTCCAAAGATCGCCCCGACGCCCTGCTTGCCCTGCATCCGACTGTCACGATCGACGACTTGCGCCTCGTACATGCCGCGCAAATAAACGCCACTATTGCGAGCCTCGCCGATGTTAAACTCGATATGCAGCCAAAAGTCTTCAAAGACCGCCTCGGTGCGTAGATTGGCGTAGGCCCCCGTGGCACTGAAATCGGTCTTCGGGGTCGTGTTGACCAGCGAACCGTCCTGAACGCTCCAGCCCATGATTTTCTCCGGCTCGTGGGCCCGCCACCCCGTCAAGTCTTTCCCATTGAACAGCCGGATCGGGTGCCCGAATCGAACGTTGGACAGATCGGGCGGCGTGGACGGAACGGGAGGAATCTTCTTGCCGGTGAACGTGTCGCGATGCACCGTGCCGTCCTTTGCCCTGGAAATGATCACGCCGCTCAGTTTTCCATTCTCAACCCCGACGTCGACGGTTTTGACATCCGTCG
Source organism: Stieleria maiorica (assembly GCF_008035925.1). NCBI lineage: Bacteria > Pseudomonadati > Planctomycetota > Planctomycetia > Pirellulales > Pirellulaceae > Stieleria > Stieleria maiorica. The sequence continues at coordinate 6,101,014 of NZ_CP036264.1, read as the reverse complement.
CTTTCTTGTTCTGACGCAAGGTGAATGTCAAACGTCCGTCGACCATTTTGACGTCTTGGTGAGGACCTTCCGGACCGACGTGCAATCGGAACGTGACCTCCGGTTTGTCACCCAACTGTTTGACGCTCATCCAAGCGGGCGTCTTCGACTCCAACTGGAGCGACCAGTCACCGACGATCTGGTCGGTGGCTTGGGTGCTTGTCGGAGTGATCAAACTAAGGAGAACGAGGGCTGGAAGGGCGCCGTGGACGATTGGTTGCATAGTGATGAAGCTCTCCGTAGTAGTGCTCAGATGCTGCTGAACTGGACAGCGTCACTTGATACAAAATACTTCGTGAATCGCCGTGTGAATGTAGCTACCTTCGCCAGAAGGTGGTACTCCGGTGTTTTCCACTACATCAAAAGGGACGCTGTCCAATTAGCGAGCCATTTTGACAGAACCTGCCTCGAAAACTGATTTTTCTGAGGCAGATCGCTGGATTTCGGCGGCTAATACGTGACGCCCCCGCCTTTTTACCTGCCCGCGATGCCGACCGAACTTGATTTCGTTTCCGAATATTCCCGCTGGTAGAATGAAGTGTACCGCTTCATTCTGTCGCCGGTTCCACATCGCCCGGATGCCGACGAATTAATGCAAGAGACGGCGAAAACGCTGTGGACGAAGTACTTTCAGGCCGAGGAGCCGATTCAGTTGGCGGATCCGTTCCCGCAGCGATCAAGTCCGCGTCCTCGTCGCCGCCGATCGCTAACTGTGTTGCATTCTGTCCGGCGGCGCAGCACCTTCCCCATGCCCTCCCTTTCGAGAATCGTTCCTGATGTTTGACCGCAGATCAATCCTCCAAGCTTTCGGCGGAACACTGACCCTGCCGATGCTGGAATCGACGGCCTCCGCCGCATCCCCCGCGTCCGCCACAACACCAACGCGATTGTTGATCGTGGCGAACCCGTTCGGCGCCCACCCGGAACACTTCTTTCCAACCGAGTTTGGGACCGACTTTCAATTCCCGAAAACGTTGAGTTCGCTCGAGTGGCTACGTGACCGAATCAGCATTCTTTCGCACACCGACCACAACATGAAAAGCGGTCACGGTCGTGAGATCGCCTTTCTGAGCGGCGTGCTGCCGGAAACCAGCGCGGCGTTTCCTGAAAAGAACATGTCGATCGACCAGATCGTCGCCCGGCATACGGGTACCCACACGCGTTTTGCTTCGGTCAATGCGTGTTTGGAACGCAGCATCCGACTCAGCTGGAACGCCAATGGTGTCGACATCAAACCGTTCACCGACGCACAACGGATGTACGACCATCTGTTTTTGAACCTGACCGCACAGCAGCGGCAGCAGCGCCGGCAGTTGCTGCAGCAAAACCGCAGCGTCCTGGACGCCGTGCGTGAACAGTTTTCCGGTGTCCGCAAACGGGCATCGAAAAACGACCAGGTGCGGCTGGATCTGTACGCGAACGCTTTGCGCGACCTGGAACAAAACCTGGTCGATCGCCAGCAATGGGTCGATCGCGACAAGCCCAAGTTTGATCTCTCGGGCTACTTTACCGGCAGCGACATCACGATCGACAACCGCTACAACGCCGTGTTCGACATGGTCGCCTACGCGTTCCAAACCGACCTGACACGCGTGGCGACGATCGGGTTTTCACCCGAGTTGTCGTACACCGACGTGAACGGAGTGACTCGCGGTTACCACGCTTGCACGCACAACGGGAAAAAGGAAGACACCGTCGCGGAGCTGGTGGCGATCGAGTCGTTCCAGATCTCGCAATTGTCGCGATGTTTGAAAAAGCTTGATGAAATCCCCGAGCCCGGCGCCGACGGCAGCATGCTGGATCACACCGTGGTCCTGTTCGGCAGCGGCATGGGATACGGAGGCACCCACTCCAACCGCAACCTGCCGGTTCTGGTCGCCGGCGGCGGCTTCAAACATTGCGGGCACGTCGACACCCGTGATGCCGGCGGTGACAACATGCCGTTGTGCAACCTGTTCCTGACATTGCTCCAGCGATTCGGCTTGGAATACGACCAATTCAACCAGAGCAGCGGTTCGTTTGACTTCGCAACCGCAAAGGCCTAAGGAGATGTCCATGAATCGCTATTTTTCTTACTTGATCCTTGCTTTGGCCGCCTCCGTCGCGATGCCTTGCCACGCGGACCTGTCGCTGATCAAACAACATTGCTCCAAGTGCCACACCGGACCGGAGCCGAAGGGCGACTTCAGCTTGCACGACCTGCGCAGTTCTGCCGATGCCGAGAACGTCGATCACTGGGTCAGCTGCCTCGAGCGTGTGGAAGCCGGTGAAATGCCACCGGCAAAGCACAACCGCATGACCGACGAAGAAAAATCAGCCCTGAACGCATTTCTGCGAAAACAGATCACACGGTACGAGTCGCAGATCCAGCGGCCGAACCAAACACCACCCCGCCGGTTAAACAATCGCGAATTCGAAAACAGTCTGTGTGACGTGCTGTTGATCGACCACGTCGGGACGCACGATCCGCTGGCGAACTTGCTGGGCGACACGCTGCACGACGGCTTCGACACGCACGGTGAAACTCTCGGAATGAGCGAGTTTCATCTCGACCAGTACGTCACCGCCGTGCGGCAGGTGCTGGACAATGTGGTTTTCACAGGCGATCGCCCGGCATCCGAACGTTCCCGCAACGGCCCGAAACAGTTGCAAGTGGTCGACACCTCGAATCGTTCCCGCGCCGATCGAACCAGCCGAAGCGACGAGGGGGTCGACATCCGCGACACACGACAACGCATTTATTGCAAGAATTTCGTCCGTGCCCCGCACTCGGGAAACTATCGCATCACCGTTCGCGCCAAAGCACTCGATCGCCACGTGTACCGGCAAGACCAGACCGGCATCCACGACGATGATCCGCTGACGCTACGCATGCATCTGGGCAACGGCAACATCGATTTCAACCTGCACGAGGGCGAACTACAGGAATTCGAATCGAACCTCTGGTTGGCCGAAGGAACGCCCCTGGAGTTTTCGCACCACACCGATGGCTTGCGAATGATCGGGAACGGAAACTTCAAATTCCAGTACCGCATCGCTCACGACTACCTGAAGGAAGCGGATCCGCAGCTCTACGAGCGCGTCGTCACCGAGGAGGTTCCCAAGTCGAAATTCCGTCGTGACAATCCATCACACTGGAGTCACTGGGTGGATTATTGGCAGGGACCAAGACCGTTGATCGCCAGCGTCACGATCGAAGGTCCGCTGTACGAATCCTGGCCGCCGCAGCGTCACGTCGCGTTGATCGGGCAGAAACCTGACGTGAAGGACGCCGCGACAATCCTCGCCCCGATCGCCGAGCGGGCATGGCGTCGCGACGTGACGAAAACAGAACTGGAACCGATCGTGGCTTTAGTGCAATCGCAGCAGGAATCCCTGGGCGATGTCGGCGCCATCAAAGAGGGCATCGTCGCCGTCTTGGCCTCGCCGTCGTTCCTGATGCTCAATCCCGAGCAATCGTCCCCACACAATCTGTTCGCGACAAAACTCAGCTACCTGCTGGGCAGCACGGCCCCCGACCAAACGCTGATCGGCAAAGCCAAAGATGGCCGGCTCGCTTCCTTCGATGCGGTGCGTGAGGAGCTGAAACGACGGCTCGAAAGTCACCAGGCAGACGAGTTTCTTCGCGAGTTTCCTTATGCATGGCTGCAATTGGACCGCATCAATTTCATGGCTCCCGATGTGGATCGCTATCCGCTCTATGAAAAGAAAGCCATCAGCGAGGACATGGTCCGCGAAGTACTCGCCTTCTTTCGTCATGCCGTCGAACACAATCGGCCGCTGCCGGAATTGCTGACCGCCGACTACTCCTTCGTCAACGCAGACTTGGCCAAAGTCTATGAACTGGAGAACGTCCCCAGCGATTCGGTGCATCGCAAGTACGTGTTTGACGACGGGCGTCGCGGAGGATTCCTGGGCATGGGAGCATTCTTGACGCTCACCGCGGACACGTTGAACACCTCGCCGATCCACCGCGCGATCTATGTGATGGAGAATTTCATGGGGATTCATCCCGCCCCGCCGCCGGCCGATGTCGAGATCAAGGAACCGGACATTCGTTCGGCGACAACGATTCGAGAAGTCCTGGAGGCGCACCAAAGCGATGCCACATGTGCGGCGTGCCACCAGAACATCGACCCGTTCGGCTATGCCTTTGAAAACTTCGATCCGATCGGGGCATGGCGTGACGAGTACATCGATGTGTCCCAGTCGGTCGATCCGTCCGGTCCACCGGGCAAACGCAAGCAGTTTTTTTCGGCAATCCCGATCGATGCATCGGCCACCTTCCTGAGCGGTGCCCAGTACCAGGACATCACCGATTTCCGCGAGCTGATGAAAAGCGACGTCAACCAAAAGCGGTTCGTCCGCTGCTTCATCACCAAGCTGCTGACGTACGCCAACGGCATCGAGCCGGAGAACTTCACCGAAGTCGAAGCCATCGTCCGTCAATCCGCAGACCACGACTACCGCATCGTCGAAACCATCGCGGCAGTGGTGGACAGCCCGCTGTTCAGGGAAACGAACGCCCGCGGTTCAGATTAAACAGCCGCCCCCTCCGAGGCAAACCGCCCGCGATTCTTGGATTTTTTTCCCGACGCGTGTCAGAATTCCGGTGATGCTGGATTAGATATAGTGGACCGTTTTGGAGCCCACGATGACTGATTTTCCAGAAACCCGAGAAAGCCTGATCCGTCGCGTCAAAGACACGGGCGACCGGTGCGCCTGGGAAGAGTTTTCGAGCATGTATCGCCCCGTCATCTATCGTGTGGCGAAATCCCGCGGGATGCAGGACGCCGACGCGCAGGACCTGGCACAACAGGTGCTTCTGGCCGTTTCATCGGCCATTGGTCGCTGGGAAAAACAATGCGCCGAGACGAAATTTCGCCACTGGCTGAGCCGGATCACGCGAAACGCGGTGGTTAAATTCATGACCCGCGGGCCTCGTGATGTAGCCGTCGGAGGCACCGGAATGCTGGACTGGCTGGAGGAGTGTCCCGATCCGGATTCTGAAACGGCCCAACGGTTCGATCTGGAATACCGACGTCAACTCTATCTCACGGCATCCGATCAAGTCCGACGCAAGATTCAGCCTCAATCCTGGCAGATCTTCCAGATGACCGTTTTGGACGGGGGCTCGATCGAGGACGCGGCTCGCCAGACGGATCGTACCATCGGGAGCGTCTACGCCGTTCGCAGTCGCGTCATGCGTCAGCTGCGCGAAGCGGTGTCGCGTTTGGAGGCCGACCAATCATGAGCCCACATTTTGATGTTTGCGGCTCGAATCGGATCGAGGCGTATCTTCAGAATCGATTGAGTGCGGTCGAAGAATCAGCGTTTGAATCACACTTGGAGAACTGTTCCTGGTGTCGCCAACGTCTGGAAGAATGTGCCGCAGCTCCCTCGTGTTGGCACGAAGCCCGCGACCTGCTCACCGAGTCGTCATGGCGGGATCACTCGCAACCGATTCGCAATGTGCTGGAAATACTGGCTCCGACGGATCAGCCCGACATGCTCGGCCGACTGGGCACTTACGAAATCAGCGGCGTGGTCGGATACGGCGGCATGGGAGTTGTGCTGAAAGGGTTCGATCCGTCACTGAAACGCGTGGTGGCCATCAAGGTCCTGGCACCCCATTTGGCGACCAGCGGTGCGTCGCGTCAACGGTTCGCACGCGAGTGCCAGGCTGCCGCCGCTGTGACTCATGACAACATCATCGAGATCTACGGTGTCGCTGAAGCCAATGGACTACCGTATCTGGTGATGCCCTACGTACGCGGCCCATCGCTGCAATCGCGTATCGACCGTCAGGGCGCGTTACCGGTGGAAGAGGTACTGCGAATCGGACACCAAATCGCGGCGGGATTGGCCGCCGCTCACGCGCAAGGTTTGGTGCATCGCGACATCAAGCCGGCAAACATCCTGCTTAGCGATGGGACCGACCGATTGGTCATCACCGATTTCGGATTGGCGCGGGCTGTCGATGACGCTTCGGTGACCAAGACGGGAGTGATTGCGGGAACCCCGCAGTACATGTCGCCTGAACAGGCACGAGGCGAATTGATCGAACAGCGATCGGATTTATTCAGTTTGGGGAGTGTCCTGTACACGCTCTGCACGGGCCGCCCACCGTTTCGCGCAAACACCACGTATGGGGTCCTGCAACAAATCTCCGACCAGACCCCTCGTAACATTCGTGATTTGAACCCCGCCATTCCCGAATGGCTGTGCCAGATCATTCGTCAGCTGCACCGCAAATGCCCGAACGATCGGTACGAATCGGCAGATCAAGTCGCTCGCCGACTGGAGCAGTGCTTGGCCCACGTGCAACAGCCCCACGTTCACCTGCTGCCCGAAACGATCCCACAATCACGTCGTTCGGTCGCGTGGTCGCACATGCCCCTGTGGCTGCGAACGTTTACGGTTTTAGTAGCACTCGGTTTAATCGGCGTAACGATGTGGTGTCTGCCGCGGACACAAACCATCGCGACTGATCCAATCTCCCCCGCAACGATGGCGCCAACGGATGCCTCGGACCGACTGTGCTATCAGATGCAATCGGATCAGGAGCATGCTTTTCTGATTACGATTTACTCGGAGCTTCCCGACGTGGATACTCAGGTCGACGGTTTGGTCGTCACAAAAGTTCTTGCGACCGATGACGCTGACTATCACTTGAGAATCGAAAGCGATCTTCAACTGACTGAAACGTTCGACCGGCACGACGATCGAATCGTCAATGACGTCGGGATGCGTCATTACGGAAATCACTATCGACGCTGGAGTGGCCGCCGAACCGGTCACGCCGTCCTCCGCAAGACCGGTGAATTGATCTCACAGCAAGGCAACCTGGAGCTACCCTTCGCATTGGCGTCACTTCCGGAATTGATACTGCCGGTATTGCCGGTCGAATCGAAGGTCGGTTTGCCGGGCACAAAAGACAGGTTTCGTATCGATTCAGAGGTGCCGAAAGCCCCTATTCATTCCGACAGCCGAATTGTCCGCTTTGTATCCGGTGATGCCCAGGTCGACTTTGACGCGGCTGCCGGAATGATCGATTCGGTACGATTTGATCGCACCATCACGTTGGTTTCGGACAACACAGTGCAGCGGGTACCGATTCATGCCGAAGTTATCCGAATCACTTCGGCGGAGCGGCTAGCATGGGAAAGCGGTCGCGGCGATGTAGGTCACACGCCGTCTCGCGAGACGGTCCCGCTGACGTCGGATCAGGAGGATCGTCTATTGGCCGACCTGCAAAATGACCGTCGACTCTTGTATTGGCTTCACGACTTGAATCGCCGTCCCGTCGCCAGTTTCTCAAGCGATGTGGCCGATGCGATTGCCGTGCTAAGCCGTCACCCCAACGGTTCATTCCGCACCATCGCCCAGCGTCTGGTCGACAAGATGCCTCCCGAACAACTCAACCCGTTTCGACAAGTGGAGTAATACATGACGTTCACAACAGTTCGTTTGCTTTTGATCGGTGGCATTGCGTTTGTGTTCGGCGCAAACGCGAAAGCCGAACCGTTGCGGTACCAACTCCAGCCCGACGAGGTGGTCGCCTACACGGTGACCATCACTGCGGACACGCCATCGTCGGTCGATACCATGAAAGGGGTCATCGCCTTCACCGGAAAGCGAAGCGAAGGCGAAACGATGACGGTCGAGTACAGCGGTGGACTGAGCAAGTCGGTCAAAACCAAGTCCTCCGGTGGCGGTCCGCGGAGAGGCGGATTCGGTCCGCGCCGGGGTGGCCCCCCGATCCCGCGCGGCCCCTTCGATCGCCCCGATTTCCGCGGGCTCACCCAATCCACCAGCACCCTGGTCTTGACCAATACGGGCGGGGTCGAAAGCATGCGCGGTGATTCCCAATTGCCGTTCCTGTTGGGCAACCTGTCATTGTTACCCTTCGATGCACTCCCCGAACAAGAGACAAATCGATGGCAGGACGGTAGCGGCCTGACCATCACATCGCGGTCATCAAACAACTCTCGATTCGGACCGAGATTCGGCCCCTTCGCCAACGACAATGACGAATCGGTCAAGACCGGCGGCGGTGAAACAGCCAGCTACGAAATTCAGCGTCAGGATGGAAACCTGGTGACCATCCGCAAGACGTATTCCCTCTCCTCACCCGCGGCAAACAGCAAGGAAACCGGTTTCGAGATGCAAGGAAACGGCACGTGGATCTTCCATCGCGAACTCGGCGTCACCGAATCGATGGATTTCAAGGCCGATCTCGCCATCCAATCCAATAACACCGAGGTCAAGATCCCCGTGACGGTGGCGTTCGAGCGAATGCCCGAAGAGGAGTATGCCGCCCACGTCAAGGCGCGTCAGGAACGCATCGCCGATTTGCAAAAACAGGCGGCCGAACGACGAGCCAGACAGGCGGCTGCCGCCAAAGAACAAGAAGGGAAGCCCTTGACGGAGCAAGTCAAACGCGAAGTGATGGCCGATTTGAACTCGTCACAATGGCCGACCATTGCCAACCGATTGCGGCGGATGAAAGGCTACAAGCCGCACCCGGACGATTTTGACGTCGCGATGCGGGTCAAAGAGTTGCAATCGCACAAGGTGATCGGAGTGAGCATGGCGGCCAAAAACCTTTGGAAGGGGATAGAACCCGTGATCGATACCACCAACCAACCGGCCGCTCCGACCGGTACGAGCAACCCGTTCGCTACGGCAGAGGAGAAGATGGAGGGCGCTCGAGGGATGCGTCAATGGAGCGACAACACGGGTTCCTTCCAAGTCGAAGCTCAATTTGTTCGTATCGACGGTGCAAACGTCGTTTTGGAAAGGGCCGATGGAAAGGAGCTGCGAGTTCCGATCGCCAGATTGAGCACCGCAGATCAAGCGGTCGTCAGATCACTCGCGTCAGAGTAGAACGCATGTTTTTCGCGGTCCGGTTGACTTCACCCGTCCGTCTTCGTTTCGCGGACGGTTGCAGCCTCTAAGTTCTCAGCATCCGTCAAGCGAATCAGGACCTCGTTGCGACGCAGGGGGGCCGGCGTGAATGGCGGGTCGTAGCCGGCCGCCTCCGCTTTTGCCGCGCCGCTCAGCCCCCGCGCTTCCATCCACTTGCGCAGCTTGGTTTCTTGCTGCTTGGCCAGTTGCGTGTCGAGCCGACCGGGAAAGCGGATCACGGCGAAACGCCCGCCCTCGCGTTTGCGAATCTCGACGCCTTCACCCTTGGGTTCCGGCACGCCCTGGGCGGCCACCTCCTTGGGCATCACAAACCCCATCGAAACGTCCGACTTGCCGATCTCGCCTTCCATGAACACGGGCGTCGTCATCGCGATTTTCTGGTCGTCTTGGTTCGCCCCGCTGATGTATCGAAACAGCCGCATGAAGCTGCCGTCGCGGCCCTGGGAGTCCATCTTTGAATCGGTCGCCGCGAGCATCAAATCCGGATACTCGCGGATCTCGATGTTGCCGTCCGATTCGATCACCTCGTATTCGGCCGACTCGTACCCGGCCCGCGCCGTCATCGTCCAGGCCGCCATCGCGACCCCGACGATCCCCAGAGTCGCTGCCCAATAGATCATTCGTCGTTTCATGGTCCTGTTTCCCCTGACGTTATTTCAAACGCGTTCGCCGAAGCAGGATAGCGGACGGTCAAGCAGGAGCCGGCATCACGGAGAATTCGGTCCGACCAGCAGCGCCGGGGGCGCGGCAACGGCGTTGGACCGATTGGCGAAGCCGTGAACCAATCCACCCGGGGAACGCTCCTTGGTTGCGCGAACGACAATCAGTGTCACGATTCCGTTGGTGTCCGCGTTCAAAAAGTCGACCAGTGCGTCGCCCGCGATCCAAACCTGGCCGTGCTGTCTGCCCCGCCGGACGACGAATCGACCTAATTCGCGAGCCCGACCGGCATCGACGTCAGCAGCCCCCTCGGCGTTGGCTGGTGCAGTCTGCCAGTTCAAGGTCTGCGGCGACCAATCGTCGCCTGATTCGTCGGCCAGTCCGTAAACGACGAACTCGCAATCACCCACTTGGCTTGCAAATCCGAATCCACTCGGCTGCAAAGTGAGTACAAACTTCGCTGTGGCGATCGCATCACCGTTGAGCGAACCGAGGTCAAAGGCGAAGTATCCTTTGCGGCTGTATCGTTCATACCCGTCATATGGGTTCTTGACCAGCACCAGCCCGTCGCGACTGTTGTTCTTCACCTCGTCCGCTTGGCTGCGACTGATCGAACCGTCCCTGCCACGGCCATCTGCAGTGGTGATCCGGTGCAGCTTTTGATGCTGGGAATCTGAACGATCCACTTCCATCAACTCCGGCTCGCCACTGTGGGTTGGCGAATCGCGAAGCCCGGCCACAGTAGCAACGACGCGTTGCTGACCGCTCAGGCGACGCATGGCGTCGGATCCGACATGCTGCACTTCCACCTCGCCGTCAAGAACTTCGATCGATGACACCTGGGAAGAACGCTCAATCGTCACGGCGAACGCGGTCCCATGATCAATCGCCACCGCGGTCGGTGTGGAAAGCGTGAATCCATGAGCCGATTCGGGCACCTGGACCACGGCCGTTCCCGCCAGCAGTCGCCCGCGAAACGACGATTGAATTTCCAATTCGGCAGGTGATTCCAACGTCACTTCGGCGCCCGAAGCAAAGCGGATCGTGGTCAAACCACGCTCGATCCTTAGTCGTCCGCGGTGAAGATTCGACCCGACCGCTGTCGGCAACGTGCTGTCGCCCCATTCTGCATCCGACGAATCGATGATTTGCGCGACGAACGGAGTGGTCGCTGGTGCGTCGTCGTCGGGAAAGTTCCACCACACCGCCAGCAAGACCATCGCGGCCAAACCGATCATCGCGGCCAGCCACGCGTTGCGTCGGCCCGGCCGACCGCGTAACGGCGGGGGCTCATCCTCCGCGACAACCGGTCCCCTGCCGACCGCAGAAAGATGAACACGTTCAAGTTGCAAATGGGCGTTTTGCTGCATCAAGTCAAGGTACAACTCGCGCGCCTCCGGATTCGCCATCAGCACGCGTTGAAGCTGATCACTTTCTCCCGGATCCAGCGAATCGTCCAGTTGCTTTTCGACCCACAGAAAAAGCTGTTCCCGATCATGGTTGTTCATCGTGCCGACTCCGACGCTGGCAGGACGCCGTCACTAATCCCTCGAACACAATCACGCAAAACCAGCCGAATCCGGCTGAGAACGCGGTAGGTGGCCGGCACGGTGCGATCGATCCGATCAGCAACGGCTTGCATCTGCAACCCTTCTCCATAACGCAGCGACAGGATCCGACGGTGATTCGGCGACAGTTTGGCGACACAGTCGGACAATCGTTCCAGCTGCGTTTCTCGCCGAGGGGCGTCTTGTTCAAACGCGTCGGCCAACTGTTGCAAACAGTCATCGGAGAAAACCAGGTGTTGGCTCTCACGCCCCTTTCGCTTGCGGAAATCAAAGATTCGGTTCAGCGCCGCCTGTCTCGCCCAGGCACCAAAGTTGGTTCCGATCTCAAATTGATCGAACGAACGCCACAGCGCCAATTTGGTCTCCTGGAGAATGTCGTCCGCATCGGCCGATCGAGGCACGAAGGTGAGCACGTACGCAGCCAGACGACGCTCGTGCTGGGCGAGCAGCTGAATGAACTGTTCGGCTCGATCATCATCAACCATTGACTTCTCTCTGTTTGCCATGCAGATCCTGACATCGATACAGTGCCCGTCGCCGGCGATTTGGACACCGAATGCGTTTTTTTGTGAAAATCCCTGCGCCGGCTGTCCAAAGCCTCCGCCCACGGCACTGTAGGATTATCCCGACAGACCATTCTTGCGAGGCCGAGGCACCCATGACACGAAATTTCATTGAATCTTGCACGCTCAAACGTAACGCCTGGTGGGTGGTTTGGGTCGCGGCTGGCCTGGCATTTTTCGCTCTGTCAGACATCGCAAAAGCCGGGCAAGGTTCTGCGAACGCGACCTCCGGTGGTGCGAAACAGAGTCCCCGCACCGACCTGTTCATCAGCGGCGTCTACCCGCACCTGACGACCTACGGCGTCTACAGCCAAAACGGCGCCCACGACAAGAGCGGACACAACGAATGCGGCATCGGTGCGATCGTCCCCTGGGCCGGCAAGCTGTGGATGGTCAATTATGCCCCCCACATGCCTCGGGGCAGCGAGCACAAGCTGTATTCGGTCGATCCGGACCTGACCAAGCCGCTGAAGATTCATCCCGAAAGCGTCGGCGGCACACCGGCCGGACGGATGATTCACCGGGAATCGAATCAATTGCTGATCGGGCATCACCTGGTCGACGCCGATGGAAACGTCCGCTCCATCCAGCCGGCGGACATGCCGATCCGCGTGACGGCCATCGCACGCCACCTGAGCGATCCGGCCAACATGGTCTACTACATCGACATGGAAGGTTCGATTTGGGAAGCCGACGTGCACACCTTGGCAGTCAATCGGCTGTTCAAGAAACCGGTTCCCGGATGGCACGGCAAGGGCGGCTACACCTCGCAGGGACGTTTGGTGATTTCCAACAACGGAGAATTGCACGTCGGTGACTACAAAGACGTCCTGGTCGGTGGCGAAGCGAAAACGCCGGAAGAACAAGGCGTGCTGGCGGAATACGACGGAACGAATTGGCGGATCGTCGAACGGCGTCAGTTCACCGAAGTCACCGGCCCCAAGGGGATCACCGGCGGCAGCGACGGCAACGATCCGATTTGGACGATGGGCTGGGACCGACGCAGCGTGCGGCTGAAGGTTCTGGACAACGGCACATGGCACACGTACTTGCTGCCCAAAGCCGCCTATTGCAACGACGCCCAACATGGCTGGTACACCGAGTGGCCACGCATTCGCCAAATCACCGACGGCCGCTGGATGATGGACATGCACGGGATGTTTTTTGATTTTCCCAAGACGTTCTCGGCCACGAATTCGGCTGGCATCCGACCGATCGGCAGCCATCTGCGCTATGTCCCCGATTTCTGCGATTGGAACGGACGACTGGTGCTGGCCACTGACGAAACCAGCATCCAAGGCAACCCGCTGGCCGGACAACCGCAAAGCAACCTTTGGTTCGGAAACTACGACGATCTGAAGCACTGGGGCCCGGCCAGCGGCTATGGCGGACCGTGGATCGACGACGCGGTCATGGCCGACACGCCCTCCGACCCTTTCCTGATTGCCGGATTCGATCATCGCATGCTGCACCTTGCGATCGGTCCCATCAAACCCACCTCCGCCCCGATCCTGCGTACTGCTGACCAACTGCCGATCAGCGACCTGCCCGACCTGCTGGCCGGACTTCCCCGGGTCACCATTGATCGCGGCAACTGGCGAAAACCCGCGGCCGGTTTCGAATTCATCCTCGACAAGCCCGCAACGGTCTACTTGGCGGTAGACGGTCGTGGCGAATCGACGCTGCCGCCCGAATGGAAACCGTCCGACCTGACGTTGACGTGGAACAAACAGGTCAAGGACCCGATCTATGTTCGCCGGTTTCCCGCCGGGAAAGTTTCCATCCCGGGCAATGTGTTCGAACACTCCAAGGGTGCGTTCGGAACGCCACACTTGGTATTTGTTCGATCCGAGGACGGATCCGTTGACTCCGCCGCCGCGGTCGGAAAAGCCAGTGTCGTGCTGCCGAACACAAAGACCGCCCCAGAGGCCCCCAACGGAACTCCGGTTCGAGTCACGCTGCAAATTGACAAGCAAGGCAACGGTTCCTGGACCGACCTGAAAACAATCGATTTGGCTGTCGGTGAACCCATCGCCGAGCTGCTTCCCAAGGACCTTGACGCGGAGTGGCTGCGTTTGATGACGGACCGCGACTGTGTGGCAACCGCCGTCCTGCACCAAACAACCAGCCGATTCGTCGACGGCGAATCGGCGGCGAACAAGGCATTGTTCGCAGGAATTGCCGAGGTCGGCGATGACGCGCTCGCCGGTACCGTCTACCCGGCAAAACGCAACCGCAATCTGCGTGTCATCAGCGGCGATCAACAGCACTTTGAGTTCACCAAGTCGGGATTCGCGTTTGAACCTGCTGAAGCGGACGCGAAACTTGCAAAGCTGCTGCACGTCGAACCGGAAATCTCGGTCGACGAAGCGTCGGTCATCGTTACAAGTAACGGGAAACGATTCCGATTGCCCAAGGGCGACGCCGCCTACGACAAACCATTCGCATCGCGCTGGCCGCGGGCCTCGCGGGAAGTCCAATCCGAACGCCATCTCGCCAACATCCATGGGACGTTCTACGAAATTCCGCTGGTCACCAACGGCGCGCCGCCGGCATGGAACCTGATGCGCCCCGTGTCCAGCCACAGCAAGCAGATCACGGATTTCTGCTCCTGGAACGGGTTGTTGGTGCTGTGTGGAATCCGACCGGATGCGGAAAATGATGGCCACGTTTTCCGCGACGCCAAGCACAACATGGGGCTCTGGTTCGGCGGAATCGACGACCTCTGGAAACTGGGAAAGCCAACCGGCAGCGGCGGTCCATGGCGGAACACCCACGTCAAGCCGGAAATTCCATCGGATCCCTACCTGATCAAGGGCTATGACGACAAGACAGTCACGATGTCGCACGATGCCACCGTGGCGGTCACCATGACCCTGCAGATCGACTTGGATGGCGACGGTCGCTGGGTGGACCACAAACGTTTCGACGTCCCCGCCGGAAAGCCGCTACGATATCCGTTCCCCAAAGGGTTTTCGGCGTGTTGGATTCGAGCCGTTTGTGACACGCAAACCATCGCAACCGTCCAATTCGACTATCGATAATTGGCAATCCAATGAAGGCATCCGCCCCCACCCTCCTCCTTGCCGTTCTGTTTTCCGCCGCCCTGCACGCGCAGACCGAATCCGATCCCCCGAACATCCTGCTGCTGTTTGCCGATGACCTGGGGTACGAAACATTGGGGTGCTACGGCGGACAGGATTTCCAGACGCCGCACTTGGACCGTCTGGCCGCTGGCGGCATGCGGTTCAAACGGGCGTACACGAGCCCCGTCTGCACGCCGTCGCGGATGAGTCTGTACACGGGAACGTATGCATCACAGCATGGTTATTACAACGTCCTGCCGGTGCATGTCGGGACGAAGCAGGCGGTGGATTTCCGCGAGCGGTTTGCGACGTTTCCGCAGTTGTTACGCAAGGCCGGGTATGCGACGTCGGTCACGGGCAAGTGGCAGCTGGCGGCGCTCGAGTTTCATCCCGAACATTGTCGCGACGCCGGTTTCGATTCGTGGTGCGTCTGGCAGATCTGGCGGCGGGGTGCCAAGACGACGCGTTATTGGAATCCGTGTCTGAACCACGACGGCCGGATTCGCGACGACATCGCCGATCGTTTCGGTCCAGACGTGCTGGCCGATTACGTGATCGACCAGATGAAGTCCGCCGTCGATGCCGGACGGCCGTTTTACATTCACCACAACATGCTGCTGCCGCATGTGCCGATCATCGACACGCCCGCCGAACGTGCCAGCGGCCAGCCGGCGAGCCTGGGCCGGATGATTCACTACATGGACGCCCTGTGTGGCCGCATCATCGCCGCAGTGGACCAACTGGGCATCGCCAACCAGACGTACGTCATTTTCATGGGCGATAACGGCACGGATTCGCAAGCGCGCCGCAAAACGAATGCTGGTCCCGTGTCCGGTGGCAAACGCGACCTCAACGACGCCGGAACGCACATCCCACTGATCGTGCGGCGCCCCGGCACCATCGCGTCCGGTACGGTAGCCGACGACCTGATCGACATGGCCGACTGGTTCCCGACCCTTTGCGATCTGGCCGGCATCACGCTGCCAGCGGGCATCGAACTTGACGGTGTCTCGTTCGCATCGCGTCTGCATGGCGGTGAACCATCATCACGCATGTGGATCACCGGCGGCATTCGCAACGAGATGAGTTACTTCGACGGGCAATGGCGGATCCGAACGGGCACCGAACAAGTCATCGACGCACGTCACCTGCCGCACGAAACCGTGCTGGAGATCGTCCCCGCCGAAGCCGAATTGCCGATCAAGCGGCTACGATCGGCCGCCGTGTTGCAGCGGCAGCGCGGAGAGTGAAGCTGCCGGTGCTTGCGGCTTTAAAAGAGGTGTCAGATTGGCGTTGCCTGCGACAGTGGATCACAACGCCCCAACGATTGTTGGTCAGGGGAAATAGGACCTATGGGACCAATCTGACATAGATGTCCTATTTGTCGCATTGGTCCTTTGCTCGTCCAATCGTGCCGCTCGCTGGTGTCGGACGCTGGATTACGGTTTCGCCTGGTAACGCTGTTCGATCGTGTTCCGGAATTCGACGTCACCGAACGGGTCTTCCGTTTGTTTCTGCCACTGATGCAACGAACGCTGAAGTCGCGATTGGACGTCGGAAACGTCGGCGTCTCCGGCCAGATTGTGGAACTCGATCGGATCATTTTCCAGATCGTATAACTCCCACTGGGGCGGGTTTTTGAGCCTTTCCATCGCGATCCGGGCCGGGTGGTTTTCGGGCAGCGTTTGGGCTTGGGCGTAGGCGCTGTCTCCGTCGACCGAGTCGATCGCGGATGCTTCACCGGCTCGCAGGTTATTAATCAGCTTGTACCGTCCGTCGGTGATCGCCCGGCGCGGGAAGAACGGTGTCGCACCGTGGTAGTGGAATTCACCGACCAGCGTTTGCCGCCAATCGGCTGCGTCGTTCTGCGCTGCCAAGACGCTTCGCAGTGAGCGACCATGGCGGGGTGACGGCAGTTCGATGCCAGCTGCATCCAGGATCGTCGGATAGATGTCCACGCTGCTCACCAGCCGATCGGAAACATGCGGCTGGGAAATGCCGGGCCAGCGGACCAGGAACGGGACTCGCAGCCCGGATTCGTAACAACTGGTTTTTCCACGCGTGAACGGCGGACCGTGATCGCCCAGAAACACCACCAGCGTGTTATCCCAGTTGCCGGTTTGCTGCAGCACGTCGTCCAACATCCCGATCGCCGCATCGATGCGGTGGACGCAGTTGTAATAGCCGGCGATCTTGGTGCGCTGCTCCGGCGTGTCGATCTGTTGCCAGGGCCAAGGAACGACGTCCTCAGGGCCGAGCACGTTTTTCGGCAACCCCTTGACCGTGTCGGGAAAGAATTGCGGTCCACGCCGACCGCCCGGCATTCGCTGTCTGGCCACATGGGGATCGAACAGATTGAACATCAGAAACCACGGCGCGTCGTCGTCTTGCCGCAGGAACTTGCGTGCAAAATCGACTTGCAACCGGACGTCGCGGCTGCCGAATCCTTCGCCGTGTCGCACGTCAAACGCGAATTCCTTTTCCGGCCCGACGTGAAGCTTGCCGATGATCCCCGTCCGATAGCCGTGGTCTTTCAAGACGTTGGGCAACAGCGAGTCGACCAGATGCTCGTGGACGCGAAACCCGACATTGGCGTTCAGCAATCCGTACTGCCCGTTGCCGTGGGGGTACAAGCCGGTGAACATCGACGAACGCGAGGGGCTGCACGACGCTTGGCTGACGTAAGCGGTGCGAAAGCGGACCGATCGGTTCGCCAATCGGTCGATGTTCGGCGTGTCGGCATAGGAATCCCCGTAGCACGACAGTTGCAGCCCCAGGTCGTCCGCCGTGATCAACAGAACGTTCGGCCGCTCATCAGCCCGTGCAATGACGGCCCGTGAAACGATCGCCACCAAGACGACCGCCAGCGTGCCCCATCGGCGGCACATCAATAAACCACGCATCTCCTATTCCTCGCTGTCCCTCGTGAACGAATCGCAATCTCGAACGAGAAATCATAATCCAGATCGGCGGACCATGGACCAGATCCTGGGAGTCATGTTGCGTTCGACGGAACCATTTGTAGCAAAGGTGGCAAAACAATGGGGGCAAAACGATTTCAAGATGCGATCATTCTTCGGGCGAGGCGTCATGCGCGGCGGCGATAGAGCAGCGTGGCGGCGAGGGCCGATCCGGTCAACCAACCGAACACGGACGGCTCGGGAACGGCGACGATCGAGGTGGCTTCGAAGGTGACGTTGTCGAGCAGGAATTGTTCCCCGGTGGTGAGATCGCCCGGGGTCTGGAAGAACTGAAAGACGACGTCGGGATTGTTGTCGTCCGTGTTCCCCTGGAACACGTAATTCACCGTCAAATACTGGTCCGGCGGCGTGGTTTGAGAGCGTTGTGTGAAGCTCGCGCCCCCATCGGCCGACCAGCCGAACGTGGATTGCTTTCCGGTCCCGATTCGCCACGACGGATCCCCGCGCCACGCCCAGCTGACCCGTAGATCTTCCAGCCCGGTCATGTCGACTGCGAAGCGAATGTCATAGTTGGCTCGGTTGTCGGGCTCGGCTTCCAATGCAAATGCCGATCCGGCCGCTACACCGCTCAGAGCATTCACCGTGGTGCCCGTTCCAAAGGTTTGGACGAGGCCGGGATTCAGCTGAAACGCCACCGACATGCTTCCCGCACCTTGATCCACCAATAGATCGCCGTCATTAAAATCCCACGACGCCACCACCGCCGCGGGCGTTTCACGGATCGCCAATAACGACAGCAGACAAAGTGCAAACAAACAGCGGTTCATGATGATTTCCACAAGGTGCTTCGACTGGGGGCAGGAGTGCCGCCAGAATAGCAGGGCTGCGCAGCGCCGACAACAATTTGCCTCCATTGTCAATCACTTTGCCTTGGACGCACATGCCGCTCGCCACCGCTGCGATCGAAACCGAGGGCATGGCAGTGGCGGCGAATCAGTGCCGGATCTTGCCGGGCGACATCGCCTGTGCGGGGGATGCTTCACGGGCCGTCGCACCGGCAACCCTTTGATGCGTCTTGGTGACCGCCTGGTTGATCGGGTCCAGAGCCAGCAACTCCGCGTCAGTCTTTGCCTGATAGACCGCACGGGCAAACTCCCGCCAAACGCGACCGCCGCGGACCGGCAATTGAAAGTCAGCGTACGTGGCCCCGGAGCGACGGAGCGGACGCGTCATCGGTTGATAACACAGGCCGTCACCGCTGTAGGTTCGAAAGACGCCATCACGCTTGGTCCCGTTGGCCCGCGTCGATTTGAAGAGAAAGTGTTGATCGACCGTGGCGATCAAATCCAACTCCCACAATTGCGGACTGCGATAGTCCCAGACCCCTTGGATCGGCTGCAGTTCGGGGATCGTTTCTTGACCATCTTGAAGTTCGCCGTCGGCGTAGCAGGCGAAGTAGTCAAAGTGCGTCCGCATTGCCGGTTTCATCGATCGGTGATCGTTCAAAAACGACTTGCCGGTTCGCGTTTCAAAGTCCAACATTGATTGCCGAAACGCTCGCATCCGCGACGGATCGGTGACCAACTCTTGATGCGGGCGTTGCAGCAACTCGGGCGTGTCGGTCGAGGAAGATCGAGTCGCTAGTGTTTGTCGCGGAGTCTTCAGCGTCGACTTTGCAAACCGGGCGTCGACCGATTTGCGAGGACTCGTCGCAGGCCGTGCTGGTGTATCCAACGCGGGGCGCGGTGTGGATGTGACGTCGGCTGCCGTCACCAACGTTTTTTCGGATCGCGATTTCGCGGCTTCGTGCTGGCTGATCAACCACCAACCGCCCCCGACCAACGTCGCGGCGATCAGCATCTTGTAGTAGTGCCCGGCGATGTAGCCGCCGACCAGCCCCGTGACCACCCCGCTGAACAATCGACCGTCTCCTTCCAAAAGCCCCATTCCCCAAAGCCCGGCCGCGATGAACCCCAAGGTTGCGAACGCTGGGTTCCAGTCGCTCGGCCCCGCCGGTCGGGTCGATCGGGACGCTCGCGAGGCGTTGCTCGTGCCGCCGGTCGACCTCGTCGACTGCCGACCGGCCGCGCCGCAACGCTCGTTGCGATCCGTTCGGCTGAGCGTTCGTTGTTGGGCCGCTTGCTGTGCTGCGGCCTGCTCGGCTGCGGCTTGCTCCGCTGCCGCGGCGGCATCGGCGGCGGCTTGCTCCTGACGCTGCCGGTTCAGCTCGTCTTCCTGCATCCGCCGCATCTCTTCGGCTTGCGATCCCGCAGGGTCGTTGTAACCGTCGACGCTACTGAATCCGCCACCGGGGTGTTGATCGTAGTCGCTCATTGCAATCCTTTGCCCGCAGCCGCGAAATCCTCCCGGGACGTGCGGGAGACGCTTGGTTCTGGTCGTTTTGTCGCGAACCTAGCAAAACCCTCGACGCCGCATCCAGAGGAGAGTGCTTGGTCGAGGCTCTGGGATTCCGCCGCAGCTTGGTTTCCGGGTAGTGGACGAGGCGACGAGTCCATTCGGATTGCGTCCTACGTTTACTCGACTCTTAACGCGAGATGGACGGCTAAGCTTTGTCCCTAAACCCGGCAAGAGTCGTATGTGGTAGCGGAATTCGCCAAGAATTCCGGCTTTTCCCGTGTGAACTGCTGCGCGTCGAAAGCCTTGGCGGCTTCCGCTACAGGCTTAGGGACAAAGCCTAGCGTTTGGCTGATGCAGGCGTGGCCCCGGTAGCCGAGGCAATCGCTTGATCCAGCCGCTGCTTGAGCGTTTCTTGGACCGCGTGATGCTCCGGTCGGTCGGCGAGATTTACACGTTCGACCCCGTCGCTTCCGTAGGCGTACAACTCGCGAAACGCCGCGTCTTCGTCGGTCGCGTTTACCGGTCGCCATTCGGTGTAGCGGTGCGTCTTGGTCCGAATCGTATAGCCCATGTAACCGGCCTTGGGATATTGGCTGATCGCGATCTCCTGGCCCGCGGCGACTGGGTCGCGGACATTGGCGGCAAAGCTCTCCCCCCTGTGCACCGGCGTGGATCGGCAATCCTGCCAGTTCGCTGAGCGTCGGATGCAGATCGACCAGTTCGACCAGGGCATCGCAACGCCGATCGGATGATCGGACAGATCGTTGCTAACGTTCGCATGGTGATCACTTCACGCGCGTGATCTCGGAGAACTCCGCTTTGGTGTTCTTGGCGTAAATGCCGACGTAGTCGACGCTTTCCAAGTTGCTGGGCAATTGATGTTCGATCCGCGTGTCGTTGACCTTCAAGATCAACTTGCCATGGTCCAAATCGATCGTCACCGTGGCGTCGAATGTGTCCGTGGAAGCAAAGTTACCCTGTTTGCTCGCGCCGATGCCGACATTTGCCCAGCTGCCGTCAAACGCCCCGTGGCGGCCCATCCCGATCAACGTGCCGGCTTTATGCAAGCGATCGTTCACCGGTTCCGCCCCGAAACAGAAGCAGGCGTTTTGGGTCACGCTGTCGGTCGCCGAGCGGTATTGGATTCGAAAGGTCGCGGATTCCTGAACCGGAGCGTCCAGCTTTTGAAGCGCAAACCCTTCGCTTTGACCGCTGTCCAACAGGTAGCCGAGCTCGCCGCGGGAAACCGTCGCGCCCTTGACCACGTCAAAGTCTCCGGTTTTATCGGTGCCTTCGGACAATTTGGGGCCTTTCTTGCGCTTGCCGCCATCGGGCTGGTTGATCCACCATTCTTTGGGCCCTTCATACTCGACGCCTTCCCAGACTTCCATGAACTTCGCTTTCATCTCCGCCAACTTCTCGGGCATCTGATCGGCCAGATCGTGCTCTTCTTTCCAGTCCTTGGCGATTTTGTACAGCTGGAACCGCTCCAATTTTTGGTCGGCAACGATCTTCCAATCGCCGATCCGCATCGCCGCATGACTGGCCGGAGGGGCGATGTGGGTGCGCCAGAATAGCGGCACGGGGCGCTCGAGTTCTTTGCCCTCGCAAGCCGGCAACAGGTTCACGCCATCGATCGTGCGGTCACTCGGCACCGGCGCGCCGGCGATCTCCAACACCGTCGTGAAGATGTCCGAGCCGATGACGGGAACGTCGCTGACCGTGCCCGGCCGGATCTTTCCAGGCCAACGGACGATCCCCGGCACACGAATGCCGCCTTCGTGGCTGTCGCGTTTGCGACCACGCAAGCCTCCCGTGGAACCCCACGTGCGATTCTGTTGGGATTGCGGATTCTTCAGGTTGCCTTTGCCAGATCCTTCCGGCCCGTTGTCGCTGGTGAAAATCACGAACGTGTTGTCGCGCAATCCGAGTTCATCGACCGTCTTCATCAAGTTGCCGAACGCATGGTCCAGTTGCGTGACGTTGCCGTGGTGCTGCCGAACGCCGGGATTGTCGATCTCGCGGTACAGTTGCTGAAACTTCGGATCGCTTTCGATCGGCAGGTGCGGTTCGTGAGTCCAAACGGTGATGAAAAACGGTCGGTTCGGATCGCGCTGCTGCTTCAACCACGACGACGCTTCTTCGGCAACCAGTGGAGCCGAGAAGCCTTCGAGCGGGCCGACCGCCTTTCGGTTGCGAACGAAGTTGATCGGATCCTTATGCGACGGCGAGGCGTTGTTCTGCGTCGCGAACCACCAGTCGTATCCGTGATCGTCCGGCTGCGGTTGTTCGTCGCTATTAAAATAGCCGTTCAAATGCCACTTGCCGCTGTGCATGGTTTGATAACCGAGCGGGCGCAGGGTCTCCGGGATCGTGATTTCGCTCTCCCGCAAATGGGCCTCGTTGCCCACCGGCAGCCAACGCCAGACGCCGTTTCGATAGGGAGTGCGGCCGGTCAAAATCGATGAACGACTCGGCGAGCAAACTCCGCATGCGGCATAAGCCTGTGTGAAACGCACTCCTTCGGACGCGAATCGGTCCAGGTTTGGCGTCTGGATTATCGGGTGTCCGTAGCATCCCAGGTCGCCCCAACCGAGATCGTCCGCCAGAAAAACGATGAAGTTGGGCTGGTCTGCAGCGTTACAGGACACCACAAACCAAGCTTGCGACAACAACAGCAGCGGCGCGAGCAAGGCGGCATGGAGAACGGGTTTCATTGTGGATTCCTATTTCCTGTCGGGAGGGGCGGTGTTGGATTGCAGAAACGCGAAGAGGTCGCGGACTTGTGTCTCCGTAAGCGGTTGCAGGATTCCGTCGGGCATCAAGCTTTGCGTCAATGGGCGGATCCGCTCGACGTCTTCGCGGGAGACACGCTGCACGTCATCAATCGTTTGGATCGTCACGGTATGCTCGTCTTGCCGGGTGATACACCCGCTGATCACGCGGCCATCGGACAACAAGACCGCGGACTGTCGCAACGCGGCCGGGACGATGCGACTGGGATCGATGATGTTTTCCAGCAAGTAGCTCAAATTATCACGATTGGATCCGGTTAGATCCGGTCCGACGGATTTTCCTTCGCCGAACATCTTGTGGCAAGTGCCGCAGACCTTTGCGAACACCCGTCGACCGGCCGCCAGATCCGCTTCGGCCAAATGCGTTGGCGTCAATCGAGCACGGTAAGATTCGATCAACTCAAGCTTTTCCTTGGGGCTGGTCTGGACCGCCCCCCAAAGCTCTGCCAACTTCTCCGTCAACGCCTGGTCGCCGTGTCCTGCGATGTTGCCGGCGACCGCTGCGGAGATATCCCGACGATCGATCGTGCCCGCCTCGACGGCGGCAAGCAGCAGCGCCGCGTAACTGGCACGCGACGCCAATGTGCTAATGATCGCGGGGCGGTGTTCGTGTTTCGCGTTGTGATAGTAGCTCAGCAACTGTTTCCCGATCTGCGGCTCCTCGTAGCGAGCCAAGCCCTTGATCGCCAACGCTCCGACGACCCGATCGGACTTTAGTTTCAGCAGCGTCGGCGACAATCCTTTTGGCCGGCTTTCCAACACCACCGACAACGCATCCCGCCGCGCCGACGGGCCGACAGCGGTGTCTTTGGCGATCGCCAGCAATTCGTCCACGGCTCGGCCGTCACCGAACACGACCGACAACTCGCGAGTTAGTTCCGTAACCGTGGCGTCGTTCATCGTTGCCCAGACCCTTGTCGCTACCTGCCAATTCGCCGGCGGCGCGACCCGATTCCGGCCTTTCAATGCCGCGGCCAACCCGGAAAGATAGTCCGACGCGTGCTCCACGTCGGACGTCGAAGCCTGATCGATCAACGCTTCGACGATCAACGACTGGTGGTCGATCGACGAACCCAAGCGACGCGCGACGTACTCCCGGAGCAACGGGATTTTTGTCGCCAACGCCAATCGGAGTGCTCGTTCCGGATCGCTCGTGATCGCCGGTTCGATTCCGTACCAAATCATCAGCGGTTGGACGCGATCGTTGGCATCTGCCGCAAATTGACTGAGTTGATGGGCGATCGGCCAACGATCCGCAAGATCGAGCTGTTGCAGGGCCGACGCCAACGCGAGTCGAACCAAGCCCGAGCCTTCATGCTCGCTCTGTTCGGCCAATCGCGCAGCCGTTTCCGCCCCCGGGTGACCTCGATCGACCAGCAAACGAACCGCCCAACTGCGAACGTGTTCGGATGGATCGTTCAATTGACCGACCAACCAATCGGCACCTGCCGCGTCGATGCTGTACAAGGCCCACATCGCGCGCAACCGTCGCGTGACGTCGGGGTGATCCGCAACGATCGCACGCAACGCGTCCGCCGCTTGCGACAGATCTTCACCTGCCACGTGGCGCTCCTGCAGTCGGCGCCGGGCATGACGGACGAACCAGTCATTGCGGTGCAGCTGACAGTGCACCAATTCCGTGTCGGACGACTGACTTAGATCGGGACGTTGCGGCTGCGATTCCCCGTAGGTGATCTTATAAATTCGCCCGCTCGTCCGATGCACACCGTCACGGTCATGGCATTCCCCCAGATCCGACCAGTCGGTCAAAAAAACGCCTCCGTCGGGGCCGTACTTTAATTCGACACCGCGAAACCACGGGTTGTTGGCAATGAGGAAATCGGCTTCGTGCTCGCCGGCGTAGCTGTTGCCGCGGCGTACCAAGCGGTCGACGTTGACCCGTCGTCCGTGCGTGTTGCACATCAGCATCCGCCCGCGATACTCCGCCGGCCAATTGTCGCCCAGATAGATCATGCCTCCGCAATGCGAATGGCCGCCGCCGTGGTCGTCATGACGCCCGTCGTACTGTTTGCGATTCTTGTTGTCCGAATCGCCGACTCCGCCGGCAGTGTCCCAGTGAAAGTGGTCCGCGGTGGGTTCGATCAATCCGTACAGATGCGGATTGAAGTCCGCACCGTGCATGCGTTCGTAATGGGCACCGGGAATCACGTGCCACAGATGATTGATCACATTGTTGGTAAAGAACCATTGGCCGTGATCATCGTAATCCAGCCCCCAAGGATTCGTCGTCCCATGGGTGACGACCTGAAAGACATGCCGTTGGGGATGAAACCGCCAAATCGAACAGTTCAGCGGCGTGCGTTTGCCCAGCGGCGTCTCGGGGGTGCCGACGTGGGAGGTGTCCGTGATTCCGTGTCGACCGTACAGCCATCCGTCGGGTCCCCACCGCAAAC
Source organism: Stieleria maiorica (assembly GCF_008035925.1). Taxonomy (NCBI): domain Bacteria; kingdom Pseudomonadati; phylum Planctomycetota; class Planctomycetia; order Pirellulales; family Pirellulaceae; genus Stieleria; species Stieleria maiorica. The sequence continues at coordinate 6,075,679 of NZ_CP036264.1, read as the reverse complement.
CGTTGACCATATTGTGCCGCGCCAACACGCTGAACCCTTCCAGCATGACTTGCGGCGGACCGTCGGGCCGATCATCGTGATCGCGGTCGGGCAAGAACAGCAAGTTCGGCGCGCTGGTGATCCAAACACCGCCAAATCCGAGCGTCAATCCGGTCAACCGCTGGCCCTGGTCCCAAAAGATCTTCCGCCGATCGAATCGTCCGTCACCATCGGTGTCATCAAAGATCAAAATGCGGTCCCGCTTGTTCAGGTCATACTCGCTGCCTTCATAGGTGTAACATTCTGCAACCCACAATCGGCCACGATCATCGATCTCCATCGCGATCGGTTGATGAACATCGGGTTCACCGGCAAACAACGTGACGCCAAAACCGGTAGGGACCTCGATCCGATCGGCTGCCTCGGATGCCGATGGTGGGTGTTCGCCTGCGGCTTGCGTGTTGATCGCGTGCGGCGTGTCGAGCTGCTGGGCGAGTGCGTTTGCACACAGACACGACACGCAAAGAAGCAACGTCGAGACACGGATCATGGAAGGTTCTTCGGCGGGGCGGACAGGAGGGAGGTCGCTCGGCGATTCTTTCAGACGTCACCGCGTCAATCACGAACGACAATTTCTTTGAACTGGACCGTCATGGGTTTGCCGGATCTCAATTGCAAACCGAGCATTCCCTTCAAATCAAGGTGGGCTTCTTCTTCGTCGATCAACTGTGACGCCGTCTGACCGTTGATCCGCAGCGTGATCCGGGTACCTTTGGCGATGATGTGGTAATCGTTCCATTCGGGCCAGGGATTCATTTTAACCTGGGGGCCGATGTCAGTGGCGGTTCGATTGCCGGCCTTGTCGATGACAGATTTTTTTCCATTGGCGCTCAGCAGTTCCGGGCCTTCGCGATCGTGCATTTCGTCACAGACCCCGCCCAGGTACGGACCACTGTTGTAGATGTCGGCTTGGTATCCGACGGCCAAGCCATCGGGTCGAAAGACGCTGCGGAACTGCACGCCGGAGTTGCAGCCGTTGCCTTGAACGCGGAATCTCAATTTCAGCTCAAAATCCGACAGTTCACCGCCCTGCCAGACCAGAAACTTGTTCTTGGTGCAGGGGTTCTCCGCGGTCGATTCACCCGTCAGGGCTCCGTCGCGAACGGACCAGTAACTCATGTCGACGCACGACCAACCTGCCAGCGATTTGCCGTCAAAAACCGGGCGAAATCCGTCGTCATCGGCCGGCCCAAAATAGCCGTCACCGGAAGGTGACTGGGCGGCAAGTACCATCGCAACCGGAACAAGCAAGGCGAATAAAACACAGGATCTCATCTCGATCGGCCTTTTGGGGAATTCAACGCAAGATTAATTCGTGGCTGTCGCGGGCGGTTGATGCACTTCGCCGTTCCGTACGCCGCCCAGCTTAACACCCAGCAGCGCCGCGGGGATGTACAAAATGGTGTCCACGACCGCAAACCACATCGGGGCCGGAAGCATCATCAACATGCTGATGCCCCCGCACATCCACAGAATGCCCATCGCCCCAGCTGCGATGTACCAATTTCGTTTCGCAATCAATCCGCACACCAGACCGCTGACAAAGCTGCCACCGGCATGGGCGGCCAACACGATCAATAACGCGCCGGTCGGCATCCCGCTGTCTTCGACATAAGTGCGAAATGCTTCGAAGTCGTTCGAGTCGATCCCGTCGGGCAACGGATACACGACATGGGACACGCTGACCAGGGCCATGTTGAACATGCTGCCGGCGACCAGACCTGCGACGATGGCGACGACGTTGCGAATCATCTTTCACCACTTGTTAAGTGTTGCAGCACGTTGGAGGCCTCAGCCGTCCAGGTATTGCTTCAAGCTGGTTTGCAGCAGATACGTCCACCCGTCTTCACAACTCTCGCGCGTGAATTCGGGGATGTCATTGGGGAACGACTCGATGCCTTCGTTGGTCACCCGCAGTTTCGAACCCTCGGCCTCCTCAAAAACTTCGAAGGTCACCTTGCCCTGGCCCGTAAAACCTTCGTATCGCCAATCATAAACAATCTTCTGTTTCGGGATGACTTCGGTGATCTTCCACAGATGCCGAAAAACTCGACTGCCGGTGTCGATGTCGAACTGGGTCTCGAACCCAGGCTCGGCTCGGAATTCAAGAATGTTCTCAAAGAACCACTGAACCATGTGTTCCCGTTCCGTGATGGCCTTCCAGACCAATTCGGTGGAAGCGTCAAACGATTGCTCGACGACAACCGGGGCTGAAGAATCATTCATACTTTGGACTCCATGCTGGACAACGAACGCGGCACCCAATGATACACACCCTGGGCTGCATTTGCGCGCACACCATAAAACGCGGCGTCGCTCCCCCCAAAATCGTCCGCTACAATGGCATGGCGATTGCGGCCGATTCCACGAGCAGTAACGAATCCGATTCTTCCACCTTGGGAGTCCTGATCATGTCCGATCACGTCTACAAGAAGATTGAAATTGTTGGTTCATCGACGAAGTCGATCGAAGATGCCGTCGAGAACGCGATCGCACGCGCCGCCAAAAGTGTGCATGGCATGCGCTGGTTCGAAGTTGCTGAAACTCGCGGCAACATCAGCGACGGAAAGATCGAACATTGGCAAGTGACGGTCAAGATCGGATTTACACTTGATGAATCCCGGTGATTGCAGACGCGACCGATCGCGTCTTGTCCGATGACGTCGGCTGCCACGGGGGCGTCGACTGTTGAAGTGCCGAGTTTGTTTGTTGCGGAAGTCGCCAAGACTCTCGAGTTCCGGGGCAGAAGCGACTCTGCTGGCGCGGGCCCTCTCTGGCGTTTGCTTGCTGCGCAAACGCCGTCTCTGCCAGAGGGAGAGACCTTAAGATGCGGGCCAAAGTTGCACTCAACCAATCGACGTTCCGAGTGACATCGCACCAGCCTATTTGCGAGACCACCGGAGTGCGGCTGTTGCGTGCCAACGGCAATTCACCGATGAAGCTGGTAGTTCGCATCCGTCCAGCATTTCGGTAGTGATTCACCGGATGGGAATGCGAGGTCCGATTTGGCGAACCGAGCTTCATCTTGCTCCTCTTCGCCGGCCTGGATTCGGCCCGTGACCTCTGCTTCCAAGGGGCTTTCCAGCTTGTCGGCCTGCGTTACCCGAATCAGGTGACCGGTTTTCTTTTCTTTCACAAACATCGCATTTCCCTCAAACCGCGAGTGGTTCACCGGACGCTTTCCAGGCCGCCGCGCCGCCTTCGTAATCTGCAACGTTGAACCCCGCGTCATCGAGTTCTTTTGCGGCCTTCGTGGAAGAGTCGCAGTCATCGCTGGCACAGTACACCACGACGAGCTTTTGTTTGGATCCCGCCGTGTTGAGAACCTTGTCGGTGAATCCCCCTTGGGACAATGGGATATTGATTGAGTCGGGGATTCGGGTCTGTGCGAAATGCTTTGCATCAAGCGTGTTGACAAGCAAAAAGTCTTTATTTTCAGCTTTCAGCGTTTTCAATCGTTCTGTAGTCACTGTTTTCATTGTCTCGGCCCTCTCGAAGTCTCCAAGAAAGTTGTCGGTTAATCGTTCACAAAGACTGTGTTTGGGTGTGCAACTCGCATTCCACGTGAAGCATGATGTCGCTCGGCTTTTTGCGACTCCGGGCGCGTGATTTGCAGCACGGTCTGGCATCTTTACCACACGACGAATCGCAGCTGATCACGGGGAGTTTTTGATGCCAACGGCAATGCAATGCGACACTTCACACCTGGAGCAAATTTCTCGACAAGTCCGTCGGTGGATCGTCCGCTGCACGTTCGAAGCGGGGTCGGGGCATCCGACTTCGTCGTTATCGGCAGTTGAGTTGATGGTGGATTTGCTTTTCGGCGGGCATTTCAGGTTCAACCTTGACCAGCCCGATCATCCTGCCAACGATCGATTAATCTTTTCCAAGGGGCACGCGTCACCTCTTTATTATGCGTTGTGGGCAGCTGCAGGAAAAATTGAACCCGACGACTTATTGAGCTATCGCGAGTTCGGCAGTCGGCTGGAAGGACACCCGACTGCGCGGTTTTCGCTCACCGAGGCCGCTACGGGATCACTCGGCCAAGGCTTGTCGATCGGGCTCGGCATGGCGATGGTTGCGCGCTACCTGGACAAATCCCCCAGCCGCACCTTTGTACTCCTGGGCGACAGCGAGATGGCCGAGGGGGCGCAGTGGGAAGCGATCCAGATCGCCTCGCATTACAAGCTGGACAACCTGGTGGGCATCCTGGATGTCAATCGATTGGGCCAGCGCGGTGCGACGATGTATGGACACGACCTGGATTCCTACCGCAAGCGGATCGAGGCATTCGGCTGGCGATGCGTCTTGATCGACGACGGCCACGACAACGACCAAATCTTGCACGCTTTTGACGAGTTGAATGCCGACCATGGGGGATCCGATCGGCCGACGATGTTCATCGCACACACGATCAAGGGTAAAGGGATTCCGTCCTTGGAGAACGAAGGCGGTCATCACGGCAAGCCCGTCGATGAAGACGACGTCGATGAGATCCTGGCGGGTTTCGGAGCGGCGAATGAGCAGATCCGCGGGACGATCCCGCCGCCGATCTTGTATCAGCCGGATCCGCCCGCATCCCGGCAAGCCGAACGCATCGATTACGAAATCGGCGACACCGTTGCCACACGAGACGCCTATGGGAATGCGTTGTTGCGATTGGCGGCGAAGTTTCCGCAGATGGTCGCATTGGACGGCGAGGTCTGTAATTCGACGCGTACCAAACGCTTCCGTGACGAGTTGCCCGCACGTTTTTTCGAAATGTTTGTTGCCGAACAGAACATGGTCGGGGTGGCCACGGGAATGGCGTTGCGCGGCAAGATGCCCTTCGTTTCTACGTTCGCCGCCTTCCTGACGCGTGCGTTTGATCAAATCCGAATGTGCCCCTATTCGGATGCCGCCGTCAAATTCGTCGGTTCACACTGCGGCGTGTCGATCGGCCGAGACGGTCCCTCACAAATGGGGCTGGAAGACATAGCCATGTTTCGAACGATTCAAAACGGCGTCGTGCTGTACCCTTGCGACGCCGTTTCGACAGAAGCCCTCGTCAATGCCATGGCTGAATACGAAGGGATCGCTTACCTGCGAACGACACGTGGCAAAACCCCTGTGATCTATGACAACGATGAATCCTTCGGCATCGGTGGTAGCAAGGTGCTGCGGAGCAGCGACGATGATCACGTCACGTTGATCGCAGCGGGAATCACGCTGCACGAGTGTTTGGCAGCTCACGCCACCCTGGCTGATCGCGGAGTCCGCGCGCGTGTGATCGACTTGTACAGCATCAAGCCCCTGGACCATGCCACGATCCGGCGGGCCGCCGACGAGACGCCGCTTCTTTTCACCGTCGAAGACCATTTCCCCGAAGGCGGCATTGGTGAAGCGGTTTTGACGAGTCTTTCCGACCATGCAACGCCGGTCAATTGCTTGGCCGTTCGCAAGCGACCGATCAGCGGGTCGCCCGACGACCTGCTCGAATTCGAAGGAATCTCGGCGGCAAGCATTGTCGACGCCGTCGAGCGTTGTCGCTGCACGACGCAATAACGACCGTGACGCCACACGGAATGAACAAACACCACTCTCAACCAGGACCCCAGTCATGACACAACAAACCGAACCGAGAACGATTGACATGGCGCCGGCGTCTGTCATGCAAGCCATGGTGTACGATGACTATGGCGCCACCGAGGTCTTGCACCAGACTCCGCGGCCGATCCCTCGTCGCCTTCCCGGACAGGTCTTGATCGAAGTTTGGGCCAGCAGTGTCAATCCGATCGACTATCGTTTGCGGAGCGGTGAAATGAGAGGGTTTCTACCCGGCGGATTCCCTCGCATTCCCGGGTACGACGTCGCCGGCACCATCGCCGAATGCTCACCTGACGCGCCATTTGTGGTCGGGGATCGGGTCATGGCGTTTTTGGATTCGGTTCGAGGCGGCGCTTGCGCCGAATACGCCGTGTGTGCGGTTGATTGTGTTGCAAAACTGCCCGACGAAATGCCGATCGATGAAGCCGCCGCGATTCCACTGGCTGGAACAACGGCGCTCCAATCACTTCGCGACCATGGCAAACTAAGCCGTGGTGATCGCGTGTTGATCAACGGAGCGAGTGGGGGCGTCGGCATGTTCGCCGTTCAGATCGCAAAGGCGTTGGAATGTCACGTCGATGCGGTCGCCAGCGAAGACAACCGCGAATTCTGCTTGTCGCTGGGAGCGGAACGCTTCTTCGACTACGCAACCGTTGACTTCACACAGTCCCAAGAAAGCTGGGATGTGGTCTTTGACGCCGCTGGAAAGTCGAGTTACTTGCAAGCACGCGATGTGTTGGCCGCCGACGGACGCTACGTCTCGACCGAGCCAGATGTCAAAGGGATGTTGACGACCGTGTTGACTTGGCCGCTTTCGAAATCGGGAACGGTGATGTTGGCCAAACCGAAGGCTGACGACTTGCGAGAATTGATCGGACTCTACCAGGCCGGCAAACTCCAGGTCACAATTGACAGCCGTTTCCCAATGACCCAGGTCGCCCAAGCTCATCAACGCGCGGAATCGGGAGTGGACCGAGGCAAGGTCGTCTTGCTTCACCGCAGCGAGTGATCGGTTCGAAACTTGTCGAGTGTAGAACCATTGTCCCAATTGTTCCCCCACGCCGCCCCCGGCGGCGCGTGAACACCCTCTGTCAGCTGCGCTGCCAGCAGGAACAGCTGAGACAGCGGTTCTACACTGGCAGAGTGTAGAACCATTGTCCCCAATTGTTCCCCCACGCCGCCTCCCGCGGCGCGTGAATACCCTCTGTCAGCTGCGCTGCCAGCGAGAACAGCTGAGACAGCGGTTCTACACTGGCAGACTGTAGAACCATTGTCCCAATTGTTCCCCCACGCCGCCCCGGCGGCGCGTGAACACCCTCTGTCAGCTGCGCTGCCAGCGAGAACAGCTGAAACAGCGGTTCTACACTGGCAGAGTGTAGAACCATTGTCCCAATTGTTCCCCCGGCCGCCTCCGGCGGCGCGTGAACACCCTCTGTCAGCTGCGCTGCCAGCGAGAACAGCTGAAACAGCGGTTCTACACTGGCAGAGTGTAGAACCATTGTCCCAATTGTTCCCCCGGCCGCCTCCGGCGGCGCGTGAACACCCTCTGTCAGCTGCGCTGCCAGCGAGAACAGCTGAAACAGCGGTTCTACACTGGCAGAGTGTAGAACCATTGTCCCAATTGTTCCCCCGGCCGCCTCCGGCGGCGCGTGAATACCCTCTGTCAGCTACGCTGCCAGCGAGAACAGCTGAGACACCGGTTCTACACTGGCAGAGTGTAGAACCATTGTCCCCAATTGTTCCCCCACGCCGCCTCCGGCGGCGCGTGAATACCCTCTGTCAGCTGCGCTGCCACGAGAGAACAGCTGAGACAGCGGTTCTACACTGGCAGAGTGTAGAACCATTGTCCCAATTGTTCCCCCACGCCGCCCCCGGCGGCGCGTGAACCTCCTCTGTCAGCTGCGCTGCCAGCAGGAACAGCTGAGACAGCGGTTCTACACTGCGCGCTCGAAGTACAGAAACTCGCCTTTGCTCAAGTTCGCTTTCTTCGGATTGTCGAAAACGTATTGCCGCAAATACTCGAATTGTTCGGGGCTGCGGATGATGTGGTCGAACGGTTCCGGTTGCCAAAAAGCACTGCTGCGTTGGCACGAAACATTGATTTGTCGTGCCGTGTACCGCAGCCAGCTTTGACTAACAACGTCCAAGCTCTCTCCTTCGCGAAACTGCACGATGGCATGCACATGATTCGGCATCACGACAAATCGATCCAGGTCGTATTTGACGTTGTCGTAGAACAGGAGTGAATTGGCAACGAGCTCCGCCAATTCACAGCGTTTCAATAAGCACTCACCGTGACACTCGTCGAGCGAATGATGGAAGAGGCGGTCGGAAAGCTTCTTCAACTCGCGGCGTTGGGTTGTATTCAGCGATCCGAGAAGCTCGTCGTGTCGCGCTGATTTTTGAACAACCGTTGACTCTGCCAATTCAATCGGAAGCTGATTTGCATCCAACCACTGTTCCAGCTCTCGTTGCCATCGCAGCACGACTTCCTTGGGCAACGAATCCGCAGTTCGGAACGTGATGAACATCGCGGCACCGACCTGGAACCAATGCGGCAGGTTTCGCTCGGTGATGAAAACTTCCGCAAGCGGATCAAAGCTGCGAAAGATCGGTTTATCGTTCGTGCCCATCGCACGATTGTAGACCCTTTGTCCCGGTGGGTCTCCCCCCGGCGGTGCGTGCCTGTCCTCTGTCAGCTGCGCTGCCAGCGGGAACAGCTGAGACAGCGATTCTACACTGGCAGAGTGTAGAACCATTGTCCCAATTGTTCCCCCGGCCGCCCCGGCGGCGCGTGAATATCCTCTGTCAGCTGCGCTGCCAGCAGGAACAGCTGAGACAGCGGTTCTACACTGGCAGAGTGTAGAACCATTGTCCCAATTGTTCCCCCACGCCGCCTCCGGCGGCGCGTGAATATCCTCTGTCAGCTGCGCTGCCAGCGGGAACAGCTGAGACAGCGATTCTACACTGGCAGAGTGTAGAACCATTGTCCCAATTGTTCCCCCGGCCGCCCCGGCGGCGCGTGAATACCCTCTGTCAGCTGCGCGGGTTAACAAAAGCCATGGAAAGTTCGGATTTGGCTATGGAGAACGCTCGACGAACGTCCAGGATTTTACCCGGGTATATCCTGAAGGGCGGCCCCAATCGCTGCTGGAACCATCGCCCCGTGCCGTGGGGGATCGATCCGTCGATCAACCGTCGGCGCAATGATTCGCATTGAAGAACGCCGACGCGCAACGGGGATTCGTCCAGCCCGGCAGCGGATCGGCTACAACTAAAAGGCCTAGCGTCCCCAAAACCATGGCAATCCCATTCGATTCCGCAACCTTTCGATCATGCGGGACTTGCCGGAGGCCCAATCGATCATGTGTAGATTCTTCGTTTTTCTGAGCATTGGTGTTCTCGCAGCGGTCACTCCATGTCGGGCTGCCGAGCGACCCGGCATCGTCGCGACCACGGCGACCGAGACCGCAAGTTCAAGGGTTCACCCTTGGACAGACTCGCGCGTCAAGGGCAGCCCTGACCCACCGTTGCCTTACACGACGAATCCGGTTTTCACTCGCGTTGAATTGGATCGCCCGACGGACATCACCTGGTTACCGACCGCACAAAAGTGGGTGGCGAACCATGCCGGCAACAAGATCGTTACGTTCACCAACGACATCCAGACCGCAGTCGCGCAGCCGCTGTTGAATCTGAGCGAGTTATCTGACGAGCCGGTGCAGACCGGATACGCAACGAAGTTCCATTTCGATCTCGAGAATCAGCCCTGGTGCTTCTTGACGTTCACCACCAAGCGACAGCTACCCGACGGGCATTGTTTGGCACGGGTGAAGGTCTTGGACCCGAGTGTCCCGACCTTCGACTTGGAGAGCCTGACGGAACTGGCGCGATGGAAAAGCCATGGTCATGTGGGGTCGAGCATGCAATTCGGCCCCGACGGAATGCTCTACGTCTCCGTCGGCGATGGCCAACCGCCTTACCCGCCAGATGGTGATGGAACGGGTCAGGACCTCAGCGACCTGCGAGCATCGATCCTGCGGATTGACGTCGACGATCCGACGGCCGACAAGCCCTACCGAGTCCCCACCGACAATCCGTTTGTTCATCAGGAAGGTGCCCGCGGAGAAATCTGGGCCTACGGGTTTCGCAACCCTTGGAAGATGGCCTTTGCGCCAAATTCCGAGGAGCTGCTTGTCGCAGACGTGGGCTGGGAAATGCGTGAAATGATTCATCGCGTTCGTCGCGGTCGCAACCACGGCTGGAGCATCATGGAAGGAAGCCAGCCGGTGAAACCCGACGAACAACCCGAGGTCCCCATCACACCACCGCTGTTCGAGCACACGCACCTGGATTCACGTTCCATCACCGGTGGCTATTTCTGGCAAAGCGATCGCATTCCGGAATTGAAGGGAGCCTACATCTACGGTGACTGGATGACAGGAAAAGTCTGGGGGCTTCGGTTCAAGGACGACAAGGTGACGTGGCAACAGGAACTGGTGGACACACCGCATCGCGTCATCTGTTTCATGCTGGACCCATCAGGAGAAGTGTTCATCGTCGGGTATGACGGAACGATTTTGCAGCTCCAGCCCAACACGGTCTTGCCCTCCGACGAACCGTTTCCAACCAAGCTCAGCGAAACGGGGATTTTCGCCGACACTCCGTTGCAACAACCCGCCCAAGGAGTGGCCCAGTACAAGATCAATGCTCATCGCTGGGCCGACGGAACGCACTCGCGACAATGGATCGCACTTCCGGATTCGAGCCAACTGCAACTTTTCAAACGGTTCAACTGGATGACCGGCGAATCGGCGGGGAGGTTCAATTTCCCTTCGGACACCGTCGCCGTGAAAACGGTCAGCTATTACGCCGACGCCCAGAATCCGCAGTCCGAACAGCATCTGGAAACACAGCTGTTGCATAAGAACGGAGACGAATGGCGAGCGTACAACTACATCTGGAATGATCAGCAAACCGATGCGATCCTACAGGACGACAAAGCGACCGAACGCAAGCTGATCATCAAAGACCTGACCGCAGACGGTGGACAGCGGACGCAACTCTGGCGGCATGCGAGCCGCAGCGAATGTCTGTTGTGTCACATCTGGTCAGCCGGCACGGTGCAAGGATTCTGGCCGCCGCAGTTGGACTTGAATCTCGGAGACGAAAACCAGCTCGATCAACTGGCTTCCCTCGGCCTGTTCTCCGAACCCGTTCCGCGACCCGAACCCGTCGTCTCTCCAAGTGATGCAGCGGCGTCCCTGGAGGATCGAGCGCGATCCTATCTGGCGATGAATTGTTCGACGTGTCATCGCAATTTGGGAGGCGGGACTTCGATTTTTACATTCGACATCACCGTTCCGCTCGAAGACAGCAAGTACCTTGACGCGTTTCCGTCTCAAGGCTCATTCGGCATCGAGGACGCACGAGTGATTGCACCAGGCGATCCGTCCCGTAGCGTGCTCATGTACCGATTGCTCAAGTCTGGACGGGGACACATGCCACAATTCGGGTCCAACGTGATTGATCGAGATGGCATCCGATTGATTCATGACTGGATCGCATCGATGGAAGCTCCATCCAACGAAATCAAATCGCTCCCGCCGGGCGTTAAGTCATTGGATCTGAACAACGTTTCGGAGTCGACGATTCAGTCGATGCTTTCCACCGTCGAAGGTGCGATGATTCTCTCGATGGCCTGCGGCAGCGATTCTCTGGATGATGAACGAAAGGAAAAAATCGTCGGGATGGGAGCAAGACACCCGCACGCTCCGATTCGCGACCTGTTTGAACACTATTTGCCAGAAGATCAACGCACCAAGCGTCTTGGTCCCAGTGTCGATGAAGAAGCACTGTTGGCCATCGAGGGATCGGTCGAATCCGGAATGAAGCTGTTTGAAACAGCCACCGATGTCAACTGTCGCAATTGCCACCGAATCGGTGCGGTCGGACAAAACATCGGCCCCGACCTGAGCGGTATTGGGACACAGCAGACGCCCGCCGAGTTGCTCGGCAGCATCGTCCGGCCGTCTGAAAAAATCGATCCGAAGTATCGCGCGAAACAAATCCTGACGGTGGACGGAGAGGCGGTGTCTGGAATTGTTTTGGAGGAGACAAGGGAGTCGATCCAGATCGCCGATGCGTCGGGCAAGGTACACAAGATAGCGGCCGACGACATCGAACTCCTGCGTTTTGCCTCCAAGTCGGCGATGCCCGATCAGCTGCTTTCCGGCATGACACCTCAAAACGCCGCCGACTTGCTGGCCTACCTTTCGTCACAGCGCAAGATCGGGCCGCTGCAACACAAACAGGCGATGGTCCATCGAACGTCAGCGAAGATGAGGATCGATGGGAAACGCGACGAAACAGATTGGGCCACCGCTCCATCGCTTGGCGATTTCGTGTTCACCTGGTGGAAAGACGGCGATCCGCCGAAACAACAAACCGATGCCAAATTGTTATGGGACGACCAGTTCCTTTACGTCTCGTACGCCTGCGTGGACCAAGACGTCCGCGCGACCCGGCGAGGTCGCGACAGCAAGGTTTATCGCGATGACTGCGTTGAAATCTTCGCATCGCCCGAGTTGGAGCACCCCGAGAATTATTTCAATATCGAAATGAACGCGCTCGGTGAGCAACTCGACCAGTACCGCCCGGGAGGCGAGATGCAGGACAACTGGAATCCTGACGGGATACAGATCGCGGTCACGATCGATGGAACGCTGAATGATTCGAACGATTCGGACAGGGGCTGGACACTCGAAGCCGCCATTCCGTTCAAGCTCTTCAAAAAAGTCCTGCCCAACGGCCGCCCGGTGATCGGCGACCGATGGCGGCTGAACCTAAGCCGGCTTGAAGATGAAATGGCGATTAAGAGCCAATGGTCGCAAGGCGATCGCAATTTCCCGCGTTTCCACCATCCCGAATACTTTGGGTTCGTCGAGTTTGTCGGCAAGGCTGACGCGTCCGAGTTGCCGTCACAATAACAAGCCGATGAACGAGAAGCTTTGCGTGTCGCGAAAAGCCCAACGCATTTTCCTGCACCGTGCATTCAAACCTTCCCCCCTTTGAAGCAATGACATGAAGCCCTTCGCACTCCTCTCCTTCGTCCTCCTGCTGGGATCCGTCCACGCCCTCGCCGACGACCGGCCCAACATCATCGTCATCATGGCGGATGACATGGGCTATGCCGACGCCGGCTTCACGGGCGCGAAGGACATCCAAACGCCCAACCTGGACAAGCTGGCCGCATCCGGCGTGGTCTTTCGCCAAGGCTACGCCAACCATCCGTTCTGCGGACCGACGCGTGCCGCGCTGATGTCGGGCCGCTATCAGCATCGATTCGGTTTCGAAACCAACCCGGCCTACGACCCGGCCAACCCGATCATGGGCATCGATCCCGATGTCACGCTGTTTCCAAAGCGGTTGCAAAAAGCCGGCTACGTCACCGGTTGTGTCGGCAAATGGCACCTCGGTGCAGCCGCACCGTTTCACCCCAACAACCGGGGATTCGATTACTTCTATGGCTTTCTCGGTGGAGGTCACGACTACTTTCGGATCGACTTAACTCAGCCTGTCAAGGAAGCTTACCTGCAAAGCCTGACCCGCAACGACAAACCCGCAACCTTCGACGGTTACCTGACCACCGGACTCAGCCGCGATGCAGCCGGTTTTGTCGCGAGCAACAAGGACAAGCCGTTCTTTCTGTACCTCGCCTACAACGCGCCGCACGGCCCGTTGCAGGCACCCGACGAGGACATCGAGCGTTACAAACACATCGAAGATCAGAAGCGGCGCGTCTACGCAGCGATGGTGGATGTGATGGATCGCGGAATCGGTGAAGTGATCTCGGCGGTGGAGGAAAATGGCCTTCGCGACAACACCCTGATCTTCTTCCTCAGCGACAACGGCGGTCCGCAGGCAACCAAGCAGAAGCCGGGTAAATGGAACGGATCATCGAACGAACCGTTTCGTGGCGGCAAAGGCGATCTCTATGAAGGCGGCGTTCACGTCCCCTTCATCGCCTCCTGGCCGACCAAGATTCCCGCCGGAACGACGTTTGACTCGCCCGTCATCTCGATCGACATCTCACGCACCGCGATCGCCGCGGCAGGAGCAACTCCCGGAGACAAACACGCGATGGAAGGCGTCGACCTGATTCCGTTTGTCACCGGCGAGAAAACCGGCGCCCCACATGACAATTTGTACTGGCGCAGCGGGCCAAGGTGGTCGGTGCTCGCCGCCGACGGAACCAAACACGTTCAAGAAAACGACAGCAAGTCAGCGCAGCTGTTTTTCCTGCCCGACGATGTTTCGGAATCGAACGACTTGATCACCGACAAGCCAGAACGTGCACGCCAGCTCCGTGAAACATTCGAGCGTTGGGACGAAGAAAACGTGCCTTGCCGCTTGATGGGTTACATCGACTATCACAAAAAGCGCGACGTCTTTTTTTCAGAGGCGATCCCTGAGGAAGCCAAGGAGTCCGGCTATAAACCTAACGTCAAAGGCAACTTTAAATAGATCCCCAAACGGATGAAGGGATCGTCTCGGCCACCTCTTCGGCGCGCGACAGACCCAACGGCTTCACGGGCGTTTTTCGACCGGTGTACCACACGTCGTCCTTTCCGTTCGCAAAGATCACCTTGGATGGGTCACGGCGAGTGTGTCGTCGTCGTCACCCGAGACGCCTAGTCGTTCCGCATGAACAAAGTAGGCCCCGCGAACCTCGCCCTGTTGATCGGTTAGGAATGTCGAGAGGATTGCCGGCCCCTGAGGCAATTCGACGTTGAACGTGACAGAGGTTTCGTCTCCGCCGAGTCGCTTCGACCACTGTTTGTCTCCGATCTTCAGCACCGCCCGATCGGCTCCCATCGGCGCCGGTGCATCGTCGGGAAACCTGGACAGTCGAATGGTGTAGCGGCCGGCCGTCACGACATGGATCGCCCAAAAACCGTTGATCGTCAGTGCGTCGTCGCCCAGCTGGTCTTGTTTCCAAATCACGTTCCCGTTGGTCGGATGCCAATCGCGTACGGTCAGCAGCGTCGGGTTCTCTTCGGCCGCGCCGATCTGAAACCGCGTGTAGGCTCCGCCATCGGCAAACACGTCGGCGAAATGCCGCTCGTACTGCGACCTTAGTTCGCGCACCACTTCGGGGTGCTTCGCCGCCACGTCGGTCGTCTGACTGGGATCATTGATGATGTCATAAAGCTCATCGCCGACCAAACGCCACCGCTGGGTCAGCACTGCGTAGCGTGACCGACCTTGGTTCACGCTGACCAACCGGGGGCGGTCGGGTTGTCGTTGAATAAACAGGGTTCGTTCGGGCCAGGAATCAGCGCCGCCACGGATCAACGGCTGCAGGCTTCGGCCGTCAAACGTGACGTCCTTCGACTTGGAAAGACCACACCAATCGATCAACGTCGGCAACCAGTCGCGGCAGCAGGTCAGTTGGTGGATTCGCCGACCGGCCTGCAACTCGGCAGGCCAACGAACAAAGCAGGCGACACGATGCCCACCTTCGTAGACCGAACCCTTTTTGCCGCGCATTGCCGCGTTGTATCCGCTGCCACCCTCGCGATCGACTCCTTCGGCGGTCCCGTTGTCGCTCATGAAAATCAGAATCGTGTTCTCGGCAAGTTTGCGGGCGTCGAGCAGTTCCAACAGCCTTCCCAAATTTTTGTCGAAGTTGATGATTTGCCCGAAAAACTTTGCTCGTTTCTCGTTGTGTCCCTCCGCCAAGAAGGGTTCGTAGTACCGTTTGGCCACCGTGTGTGGGCTGTGCATCGCGTTGAGCGGCAGGTAGACGAAGAACGGCGATTCGGACGACTGGCCGATGAACCGTTCGCACTGGTCAAAAAACACGTCGGTGCAATAGCCCTCGATCGTTCCCCGCGTTCCGTTTCGGTAGTAGGTGTCGTCGAAGTAGTCGTTGCCGATCGGGTTGCCGATCTCGTCGATGCCGCCGGCCAGATGCCGGACGACTTCCTGAAACCCGCGATACCGCGGGGCGTACGGCCAGGTGTCGCCGAGGTGCCACTTGCCGAACATCGCGGTGCGATAACCCGCCGCGGAGAACACGCCCGCCATGGTCACTTCATCGGGGTCCAGAAGTTGCCGCCCCTGCACGACGTCCCAGGCCCCGACGCGTGTCGAGTATCGCCCGGTCATCAGCGCGGCGCGGGTCGGCGTGCAGACCGGATCGACGTGATAGTTCTCCAACCGCACGCTCTGCCCGGCCAGACGATCCAGGTTGGGCGTCTGTAAGAACGGGTTTCCGTGACACGACATGTCGCCGTAGCCCTGGTCATCGGTCACGATCAAAATCACATTGGGCCGATCGTCAGCCAGCCCAAAGGTGGCCACCAGCAGCATGAGCACAAATGCCAGCCATGTCGATCGTTGCTTGGTCATCATGGTGTTACCGATAAATCAATCGCCTGCCGAAGATGTGTTCACCGATCAGGACTGAGTTCTTGACGAAAGTATACTTCGGGGGATTGGTATGGCCCCGCAGTCGCATCCGCAACAACATCCGGCGGTTGGAACACAATTTGCGTTGGGGTGATTCCTCCGGGAGCACACTGACAGGTTCCGCTAGCCCAATCGATCGGAATGTTTTACCTCGCCAATCGTGTTTGTGCACGATCACAGCCCCTGACCGGCCGTTTAGCCGCGGCAATCTTGTTCACGTTCTACTCCACCGGGGTGGTCGCACAAAACCCCGTGCCGACGGCGGAAGAAGTGGCGGCGGAGGTGACCGGCGACACATCCACGCAAAATGTCGAAGTTGCTAAAGAGGTGCAGGTTGATCCGGTCACCAGTGACCAACAAATTGCCGAGCGACTGTCCGAAATCATGGCGGCGACGAATTGGTTCGATTCGCCCGCGGTCAAAGTGGACCAGGGCGTCGTGTTTCTAAGCGGCACCGCAGACACGCTGAAGCATCAACAGTGGATCGAGTCCACCGCGATCAACACATCTGATGTGGTGGCGGTCGTGAATCGAGTGAAAGTCGCGGAGCGTCCGCTGTGGAACTTTTCGCCCGCGATCGAGTCCGTCAAACAACTCAGCCGTGAAGCAACCAGCGTGTTGCCGCTGATCATCGTGGCCATCTTCATCGGAATCGTTGCCTACTTCGCCGCTCGGTTGGCCGCACGAGCGACACGCTACGTCAGCCGTAGACGCATCGAGAGCGGATTGTTGCGTCAGGTTGGCGGGAACGCCGTGGGAGTGCTGGTGTTCTTAATCGGGCTCTATTTAGCGCTGCGAGTCTCGGGACTCACGCGTCTTGCCGTCACGCTGCTTGGAGGAACAGGATTAGTTGGACTCGCGCTCGGGTTCGCGTTTCGAGATATCGCCGAGAATTACCTTGCCAGCATCCTGCTTTCACTCAACCACCCGTTCCGCGTCGGTGACCTGATCGAAGTGGAAGGCACCCTCGGCTATGTCCGTAAAGTCACCACGCGGGGAACCGTACTCAATACGATGGAAGGGAACCAAGTGCAGCTTCCCAACAGCACGGTCTACAAAGGCAAGATCATCAATTACACCGCGACACCACTCGTCCGCAAAGACTTTTCGGTCGGAATCGGGTTCGATGATTCGGTGGTCGAAGCACAGGCGATCTTGATGGGAGTGCTCCGCGAACACATCGCCGTGGTAGAGGACCCGGCCCCCGTGGTGGTCGTCGAATCACTGGGTTCGGCGACGGTCAACCTACGCGCCTATTATTGGATGGACCAACAACAGCATTCCGTTTTCAAGGTCACCAGCAGCGTGATCCGGCAGGCGAAGCAGCATCTCACTGAAGCAAAGATCACCATGCCGGACGAAGCCCGCGAATTGGTGTTTCCACAAGGTGTCCCCGTGCAACTGGACCGCACGCGAACCAACCAGGCGGAACGCGAAGCAGTGGGCGCCGCATCCAGCGGCCCACCACGTCTCATGTCGGTTGAGAATGAACCGGAAGTCAGCGTCGGAGAAGGCGAACTGACGAGCGAACAGGCCGAAGTCATGCGAGCGACCGCTAATGATGAAACGGTCGCGGATGAAGCCAACCTGATCGAGTGAGATACCCTCAGTGAGAATTCGCGATTAGATAATCTACGCGTTGCTCAACTCGCTTTCGCTCTTGAGCACTTGGTCGCCATCTTCTTGCTCAATGAGGTAGGCTGGATCGTCCTCGGTTGCATTGCGAGTCACTTCGTTCCCTTGAAGCCTACGTGTGACTTTCTCTTTGAATGCCTCTTGAATTTTTCCCGTCGCCGTTCCGTTTCCGTAATTCCATTGAACGTACTGTTTGACTTGGAACTTCTGACCCATGTTTTTCGCTCTGTCCATTTGAGTGTAGTGGTTGACCTAACTTCGGGGGCACCGCAATTTCTGCGCCAACGGCACGAGATTGATGGTCGCGGCACTGACCCGATGGGAGTGCTCTCTGAACGAGCAAGCTGGGCGAACCGAGCTGGGCGAACATTGATCAGCCCGTTTGCTCGAATTCGCCGATGTTCACGCTGCATTGTGCGACGTAGTCCAGACGCTGCCGAGGTCGAGAAGTCTGGCACAGGGATTGCGTTGATCCACCTTTGTCTTCAAGCCAACAATCACTTCAAATTGAGGTATAGCGATGCAAACGCCAATTCAAACCAATCATGGTATTTCCTACCCCGTCGTCGGTGTCAGCCGTATTCCACAAACGGAATTGAATCAAGATGACGAGATTCCCGATCGCGATGCCGCCGAACCGCCAAGCGGTTTGGAGCCGGGAACGGCAAAGTCACGATGAGTCGTTGATCACGGATGAGAGCGGCCAGCCGACCAGGCAGGCGATCGATGGCGACACGAATCAGAATCGTGTCGCCAATTCTTTTGGTCGATCAGTTTAGATCCTTTCCCCTTTGGACAATCCGGTGCAACAGTGGGGCAATCTTTGTTTGCCGCGCAATTGCCTTGGGTTTTGCGCTCAGACAAAGGCCCAGCAAAGACTGTGACGAAAATTGGACCTGCTTGCCGGTCGGTTTCCAGCCGGCCTGGTTTACCTTCGACCACGCGGCGACTTCGGTTCTTGGGGCCCATGATTCGCCTCAACAGGCTCGTGCCTTGTCGGAGTGATATCGCCAGGGTGCTCAACATAGACTTTTTCGCCGCAGTAGGGGCAAGCTGGCGCGCGGTCGTCGACTGGTTTGCCACACTGCGTGCAGGTCGTTTCATTCAGCGGTGCAGTGTCTTTTTTGGGTTGTTGCATCGGTCAAAGGTTTAGCGTTGCCGGATTCAATTGCCGGAAAGCCTCCTCAAGCAATTCGCAAGCCAATTCGAAGACGGCTTTGGGTTTGGCCCGGTGTTTGCGACTTCGTGACGGCCGAACCGATGGCAATTCGTCGCCTATCAAACAAGGACACCATATGAACACCGAAAAAAAGCTGCTCGACCTGATCCATGGCTTCGACAACGCGATGCTAGTAACGAAAACCCCAAGCGGGGCACTCGACGCGCGCCCGATGGCGGTTGCCCAGGCGACCGACGATGGCCGGTTGTGGTTTGTTACCGATCGCAACTCAGGAAAGATCACCGACTTGATGAATGATCAAGACGTCGCAGTGACGATGCAAAGCTCTCGGAAATTTGTCACGATTTCCGGCACATGCCGCGTTGTCGATGATCGTGCAAAGATCGAAGAGGTCTGGAATGAGATTTGGAAGGTTTGGTTTCCTGGTGGTCAATCCGACCCCTCGATTGTTCTGTTGAAGGTTGATCCACAACGCGGGGAGTACTGGGACAACAGTGGTGTGGCAGGGATAAAGTACCTGATCAAGGCAGGGAAGGCGTACTTGCAGGGCGAGCGAGCCGAAACCGATGCAAGTGTGAACGCTTCGGTTGTGCTGTAGTCGACCCCAAAAGAATCGCTATCGAGTGATGATGGATCGATATCAGCAACTCGTTGGAGCGATCAAAGACGAAAGCTTTATCTACTGGGATATTCGCCTGCCAGCGAAGGTGCCGACGATCGAGTTTAGAGGAGCGGATGTGATGACGCGGGTCGAGGAAACGGTCGGATACGTTGGCTTGGTGCGAGCCATGGTGATGACAGCGATCGACGAGGAAAGGCGTGACGCTCCCTTTAAGAACATCCATCCTAACATCCTTTCCTATGCACTTTGGCATTCTGCCCGCTTCGGAGTGTCCGATCAACTGATCGATCCGGCAGCCGGGGACAAGATTGCAGTCGCCAACATGGCGGATCGGGTGTTCGATGGATTGAACGGTGCGCTGCAACGATCAGGAGAACGAGAGTGCGTTGATAGGTTCGTGCAGAACGCTCTGCAGCATGGAACCGGTGCTGACCGGCAACGGCAAATCGGTGACCTGATCCTTGCCGTCCAAATCGTGATTGCAGAAACGGTACCCGCAGCTTCCATTGCCGCACCGCAGGCATGCTGATCGCCGAATGATCGCTATCGTCGAGTCGTGCGGCCAACGACTTGTGCGAGTTTGAGATATGACTGGCATGGCTTTTGCAACCTTTCCAGTCTACTGCGAGCATTGTTGCTCGCTCGCCGCACGTCACCAAATGGAGAAAGCAAGATTATGAGTTTGGAAACGAAAACTGACCTGAATCAAACGACGATCGACAAGATTCAAAAGCTGATTCGCGCGAACATCGACTCGTACAATGGGTTTCACGAATCGGCAGAAGAGTTGAACGACGCCGAGCTAACGGCGCTGTTTAAAAAGCTTGGCGATCAGCGATCCGCCATGGCGACGCAATTGCAAGAGTTCGTCGAATTCAACGGCAAGGAAGCGGAGGACGATGGCAGTGTCGCGGCCAAAACGCACCGCATCTGGATCAACATCCGTGGCAAGCTCAATGGCGGCGATCCCCATGTGATCCTGATTGAAGCCGAGCGAGGCGAAGATCACATCAAGGAAGCTTATGAGGATGTGTTGAAGGAGACTGCCGGCAGTGCCATCAACGATGTCTTGACTAGGCAATATGCCGAGGTTAAGGCCGGGCACGACAAGGTTCGGGATCTTCGAGACGCATACAAGAATCGCTAATGTTACCTGTCCAAGTCGAAGGCGCACGCCGCTAGATCAGCGGATTGATCGCTGATCTTGTGGCGGCGAATTCGAATGAGCGATGCAGGTCGAGGTGAGAGAAAAAAGGATCACTTTACCATGGCAACCACCCCAGGATCGGCATGGCAGCGTGAACTGAAGTCTTGGTTGGCGCGTGCGGCGTCGGCGGCCGATGACTTGGCCGATGCCGGCATTCGTCGGCTGCGAAAACGATTCGGTCGGGCGGGTATCGCCCAAATCCAGCCTTATATGGGCTATGCTTCAACTGATACGGCGCATTTGCACGGTCGTATCCTGACGAATCCTCCCATCGATTCGGATTATCATCGCGATCAGTGGTGGGAGAATTTAGGTCACACCGTCCAGCGATTTGCGACCAACGAAGTCCCCGGCGCAGAAATCGAGGCGAGTTTCAACGGTCGACGCGGGACCGCAGTCAGCGATGACGAAGGGTATTTCCACCTGACATTACCGAGACCTCAGGACGGAGACGACGTCTTTTGGGACGTCGCCAGTTTCCGAATTCTCAATCCCGCAGACGCAGCGCAGCAACCGAGTCGCGCCACCTGTGGTGTGATGGCGGTGCCCAATGATGCCGCGTTTGGAATCATCAGTGATGTTGACGACACGATCTTACACACCGGGGCGACGGACATCGCCACCATGGCCAAACTGACCTTCTTCGGCAATGCCCGCACCCGGGCGCCATTGTACGGCGTTGCGGAACTCTACGAGCGATTGCAGAGCGGCGGTGTTGAATGCCCCGCCAATCCGATCTTCTATGTGTCCAGTTCTCCCTGGAATCTCTACGATCTGCTGGAAGATTTCTTGGAACTGAACGCGATCCCGCGTGGGCCATTGCTGCTGCGAGATCTCGGGTTTGACGAAAACATTTTTCTGAAATCCGGCCATGATCACAAACTCGACAAGGCGCGGCGATTGATCAACACATTCGATCATCTGCCATTCCTGCTTTTCGGTGATTCCGGACAAGAAGACGCTCGACTGTATGCAGCGGCCGCAAGCGAGTTTCCGGATCGCATCGCGGGGATCTTTATTCGTGACATCGACCCCGACGTTGTCAGTGACCACAATGAAAAGGTCGATCGATACGTCCGCCAAGCCGCCGAAGTCGGCGTGCCGATGTACTTGGTCAGTGACAGCAGCCAAGCCGCCGAAATCGCAGTCGAGCACGGTTGGCTTTCCCGGAATTGCCTGGACGGGATCGCCGACGCAACGCGGCGTGACAGGGAGCGTCCCGCTGGTACGGTTCAGCCCTAGAAAATGCACGTCTGCGAAAATTCAATTCCGTGCATCAGAATCGCAACCGACCCGCTTACTCGATTATCGCTACGATTATTTGTCCGGGAACGCCGATTGAATCCAGAAAGTTGCAGTCGCACGATCGACGTCTTTCGGCGGGACTCGAGCATCCATCACTGTGCAGTTTCCAAGCCTTCGTCGTCGATGACAAGATTGGCTGCATCCTTTACCAGGATCGTCTGCTCCCCGGACTTGGTCGTGATGGTTGCTGGAAAGCACCGCTTCATACGAACAACTCCTCTGGGTGGCAGTTCGAATTCGTCCTGACTGTTGTTGGATTCCGCGATGATCGTCTGGGGTTGATCCGATCGATTGGATATTTCCACCTTGAATGCGGCTGATTTCGGGCGTCCAAACAGTTGCACAGCGTAATACGTCACCCCATCACTTGATGCCACGCCGACGCCGGTTTGCGTCACATAGTCGGCCAGCAAGTTTTCACGGTGCGGCGGCGAATCGATCCAGCCCTGCACGAACACCTCAGTCAAGCTGTCCGCCGTGACGCCGCCGGTATTCGTTCGGTAAGCGATGTTCTCGCGCACCACGCAGTATTGGTATCCGGAAGCCTTCGCCCGCTGGGCCGGGGTCCGCCCGTCCGCCCGGTGGCCGTATTTCTCGGTTTCCGCCATGAATTCGGCAAACTTCTTTGCCGCCGATGTCAACTTTTCATTGCTGGAAACACGTGGCAATTCATTTTCCTTGCGAAAATCATTCGTCCGCGAAACGATGGCTGACTCGACCCGGTCGGTGATGTCGTTCGTTTCGGATGATTCTTGAGCGACCAGGACGGCCGTCAGAAGGATGAAAAGGGGGAAACAGATTGTGAAACGCATGGATCAGACTCTGATGTGAGATTGAGATAATTAGCAAAACAATCAGTTGGGAAGAACACGCGATTCGAGATCGATCTTGAATCGTTGGGCGGAAATCATTTTTGTGGTGGGATCACGAGCAAAGCCCATACCGGATTGTCCACAAAGAAGCGTTACACGGTTCAAAGACAACGGTCACAGTCGTTCGTCATCGTGTCGCCCACGCAACAGGCTGGCAGCCAGTTTTGACAGGGGGGATCTAGCAGAGCCTGACAGGCAAACCGGCGAATCGACACGAATTGGCCATTCGCTTGCTCGGCGATGCGCAGCCTATTAGGATGTCTGGCAAGCAAGCGGGTTCAACAGAACCGTTCGCTTGCAGCATGACATCCGGCACGACAATGCCCTACCTCCAAGAATCATTGCCTTCTCGACTGCTCCTCCTCATTGGTCTTTGCTGTGCCAGTGCTGTCTGCCGAGCGGAACCCTTTGAAGTGTTTCTACAGAGGCATTGCGTCCGCTGTCATGGCCCTGAAACGCAGGAAGGCGACCTTCGGATCGACCGGCTTTCGCGAGAATTCAACGCAGGCGTGGACACGCACCAGTGGGCGGAGGCACTGGAGAAGGTCAACAGCGGCGAGATGCCGCCGAAGGAAGAACCGCAACCGACTCAAGACGAGATTGCGACTTTCGTGGCGAATCTTGATGCCCGGCTCCAGGACGGACGTGCGTCTCGGATGGCAGCGCGGCCGGCAGTGGCACACTATCGACTCAGTCGCAAGGAATATCAGAATACGGTCTATGACCTCTTGGGCGTGCGCTACGATCCGACTGAACCGGGACAGCTGAACGAGGACACGCTGTGGCATGGATTCGAACGCATCGGGTCGCAACTGTCACTCTCGCCGTCGCATATCGATCGCTATTATCGCGCCGCCGACATCGTGCTGTCCCGAGCGTTTCCCGCCGCGCAGCCTGAGCCGCGTCACGTTCGTAAGACGGCCGCGGAGTTGCGTTACGGCGGCGGGAAAAATCAACAGGAGGCATTGGACAGGTTCGGTATCCAACGACCGCTTCGCTACCTGCTATTCCCCGGTCGAGTCCAAAGCGCGCTATCGCCGCACTGGTTTGGAAAAACCGGCGCCGAACACAGTGGGCTGTACAAGGTTCGCCTGCAGGCCAGCGGGATCCGTCCGCCCGGCGGCCAACCGGCCCACCTGAGCATCGGGAAACAGACCAGTGAGGAGACGGTCGACGCGATTGTGGAATTTGACGTCACAGCGCCGGAGGACCATCCCCAGGTTTATGAGTTTGAAGTCTTTCTCGAAATGCCGGTCAACCTTCATTTCTGTGTGGTCGCCACCGATGTGGTCGACAGGAGGGCCGGCGCCGCCTTCCGTAATGCACTCGCCAGCAGGGGCGGTCATATCTTCACCCACAGCAGCGAAACGCTGTTGCTAAATCCCAACGCCCCGCAGATGTTCGATGACCAAGGAAACGGGATCTTCTCCACAGTCATCCTGGATTGGATCCAGTGGGAAGGACCGCTGGTATCGGAGGCAGAACAGTCGCGACGCAATGGTGTGATCCCTCCCGACGACGCAACGCCCGAGATGGTCGCCGAGCATCTCGGGCGTTTCGCCGAGCGCGCCTGGCGACGGCCGGTGATGAAGGACGAACTGGAAAACTATCTGCAGTCCTACCATGAGCAACGGGAGGCGGGGGAATCGCCGGCCGAAGCGTTTCGGGTCGCGATGCACGGCGTGCTGACGTCCAGAAATTTGATTTACCTGGTCGAAGGCGATCCGGCCGCTCGCGAATATCTGACCGACTGGGAACTCGCATCACGGCTCTCATATTTCCTGTTCAGTTCGATGCCCGATGATCCGCTATTTGCTGCGACCAAGGCCGGCAACCTGGACGGCGAGGGGCTGGAAAGTGAAGTGGACCGAATGTTGACCGACCGCCGGGTCGATCGCTTCATCGACGACTTCTCCCGCCAGTGGCTGCAGTTGCACCGCGTCGGCATGTTCCCACCCGACAAAACGCTGTATCCCGACTACGACGATTGGTTGGAGGCAAGCATGCGGGCCGAACCGGTCGAATACTTCCGAGAGGTGTTCACGAAGAATCTGCCGCTGGATGAATTGCTGGATTCCGACTGGACCATGGGCAACGTTCGGCTGTGCGATTTTTATGGTCTGCCGGAACCATCGACGAGTGGCTTCCAGCGCGTCTCGCTTAATCCGGACGACCATCGTGGCGGACTGCTCACGATGGGCGCCGTGCTCGGGTTGACTTCCGACGGAACACGCCACCGCCCGGTGCATCGCGGCGTCTGGCTCAGCGAAGTGATTCTCAACAGGACTCCGCCACCGCCTCCGGCCAACGTCGATCCGATCGAGCCCGTACCGCCCGAGGGCACCAAGGTGACCATCCGCCAACGAATTGACGCCCACGCCAAGAATCCCAGTTGTGCCGCTTGCCACCGTAATCTCGATCCGCTGGGACTGGCGTTTGACCACTATGACGCCATTGGCCAGTGGCGGACCCGCGAAAGAGTGCCAACGGGGATGGGTGAAGACCCGCTGGTCGATGCCTCCGGCGTGATGCCCGACGGCCGTCCGTTCTCCGACGCCGTCGAATTCAAACGACTGCTGATCGAGGACCGCGACAAGGTCGCACGGGCCTTCATCGAACACCTCTGCACCTACGCGCTCCGCCGAGTCCTGACCGTCGACGACCAAGACGACCTGAAGTTGATTGAAGAAGAGGCGAAAAGGAGGGGCTACCGCGTCAAGGACATCGTCCGCGCCGTGGCGTTGTCACAGCTGATGAGGAAGCGGTAGTTTTTGTTCTTTGTTCTTTGTTCTTTGTTCTTTGTTCTTTGTTCTTTGTTCTTTGTTCTTTGTTCTTTGTTCTTTGTTCTTTGTTTACACCTTGCCGCAACTCGTGGAATTGACACCACGCACCAACAACCAACAACCAACAACCAACAACCAACAACCAACAACCAACAACCAACAACCAACAACCAACAACCAACAACCAACAACCAACAACCAACAACCAACAATGTCGATACGACGCTTCGAAGAGATTGAAGGATGGCAGTTGGCGCGGGAGTTGACGAATCAGGTTTACGCGGTGGCGAGCCGCGGAGCGTTTGCGAGGGACTTTGGACTCAGGGATCAGATCACGCGAGCGTCAGGATCGGTGATGCACAACATCGCGGAAGGGTTCGACGGGGGAAGCAATGCTGAATTTGTCAAATTCCTGCGTTACTCACAGCGTTCATGCTCGGAGGTCCAAAGTCAGCTCTACGTTGCATTGGACCAGTCCTACATTTCCCAAGGTGAGTTCGACGCCATCTATAAACAGGCGGCTAAGACACACGCGAAAGTCGGCGGATTCATCCGCTATCTCTTGAGAACCAAGAACCAAGAACCAAGAACCAAGAACTAAGAACTAAGAACTAAGAACTAAGAACTAAGAACCGCCCCCAAAACCATGAACTACCTCTCGCAATCCTGGCTGATCGACCGTCGCCATGCGCTTCGCGCACTGGGGACTTGCATTGCGCTGCCCATGCTCGAATGCATGACGCCATTGCGGGCGGCTGAGCAGTCGTCGTCGGCGCCCCGGCGCAGTGCTTTCATTTATCTCGCCAACGGGGTTCATTCGTTGAACTACCAGATCACGACGCCGGGCAGGGACTACCAGTTCTCTCGGTCGCTCAAACCGTTGGAAAAACATCGCCAGGTCATCACGCCGATCAGCGGTCTGCACCACCCGGGAAGCCTCGGCCACCACCACAACTGCATCAAGATCTGGCTGACCGGCGGAAACCTCGGCCCGTCGGACCGCAACACGATCTCGGTGGATCAGAAGATGGCCGAAGTCACCGCGGCGCACACGCGTTACCCGTCGATGGAGATCGCGATCACGCAGGAGTCGCTCGCCTGGACGGCCGATGGTGTTCCGCTGCCGCCGATGCGTCGTTGCAGTGAAATCTTTGCGTCCTTGTTCGAAGAACCCAAAGGCGGCATCGCTGCCCAGCGAAGGGCGTTGCGCCGAAAAGCGAGTGTCCTGGACGACAACCTCGCGGAGGTGCGGCGGTTGAAGCAGAAAATGGGAGCGGCCGACAAAGGACGTCTGGATCAATACCTGACTTCGGTCCGTGAAGCAGAAATCCGCACGCGGCGGGCCGATGCGTGGCTGGATACGCCGCTGCCGGCGATCTCCCCGGCCGATCGCAAACGCACCAACCGCGACATCCCCCAAACCCAGGCAGGCGACTACTTCCGAACCGTCTATGACCTGATGGTGCTGGCGTTTCAGACCGATGTGACACGCGTCGCCACGTTCAGCTTGGGAGGTGAAGGCCAGGCGATCGCCATTCCGGAAATCGGCATCACCGAGTCACGCCATCAACTCAGTCATCACGGCGGGGATGCCGGCTACATCGAGAAACTCACCAACTACGACACGTTCGCGATTGAGCAGTTCAGCTATTTTCTCTCGCGGCTTGAAGAGACCAAAGACGTCAACGGCCGGCCGCTGCTGGGATCCACGATGGCGCTGTTCGGCAGCGGCATGTGCTACGGCCACAGCCACGGCAATGCCAACCTGCCGCTGGTGCTCGCCGGCGGTTCAGACCTGGGGCTCAATCACGGCAGCCATCTCGACTTCAACCAGGGTCACTTCGATGGATACCGGCTCGACCAGCCCGGTGATCACTACTCACTCTGCAGTCGCCCCGCAAACCCGGACGCACACATGAGCAACCTGTTGCTGTTGATGGCACAGAAGATGGGCGTGGAGACCGGCCAGTTCGGCGACAGCAATTCGGTGATCGATGGAGTTTAGGTCCATCACGTCAGCTTGACGTAGCGACGCTCGCCAGAGCGTGGTCAACGCCGGTGCCTACTCCCGGTAAAGGTAACAACGTCGGGTCGGCGAATCACGATCTCTTTTGTCTGACTCAGCGCTGTCCAGCTCGTGTTACCTTTTGAACCTGTGGACGGGTCCATAGCCTCCCAACTCCCAACTCCCAACTCCCAACTCCCAACTCCCAACTCCCAACTCCCAACTCCCAACTCCCAACTCCCAACTCCCAACTCCCAACTCCCAACTCCCAACTCCCAACTCCCAACTCCCAACTCCCAACTCCCAACTCCCAACTCCCAACTCCCAAC